>NZ_JBWKOC010000002.1:0-334228 GCF_059415885.1 Caulobacter sp. GW821-FHT09H08 | reverse complement strand
GGCCCCGCGAGGAAGCGGGTGTATAGCCGCGACCTTTGGGGTGCGCAAGCCGCCGAAAGTCATTTTTTCGGTCCGTCCACATCCCCTGCGACAACGGGCCTAGTCAGCGCAACGCGCTCTGGGATCGTGGGCGTCCTCGATCTCCAGCTGAACGCCGTTGCGGCCCATGTAGTCGTCGGGCTTCAGCTTGCCCACGACATCCAGCGCGCCGCCTCCGGCCAGCAGGCGCTGGCCCAACGGCGTCTCGGCGCTGCGCCAGCTGATCGCCTTGATACGGTCGCCCGTCGGCCCCACGAGGTCCATGCGCACATGCCCCCCCTTCAGGGCGGAGACGCGCTCGGCCCGGACCTGGGTGAGGGCGAACATCGGCTCGGGATTGCCGGGACCGAATGGCGCCAGGCGCTGGAAGTCGTCGAGCAACGCGCGAGTCGCCGCACGCGGCTGGACCAGGGCGTCGATATCGACCGACTCGATTCCCACCGCCTCCATCTCGCCGGCCAGGCGCTCTTCCAGGAAGGCGCGGAATTCGGGAATCATCTCGGGGCGGATCGACAGGCCCGCCGCCATGGCGTGGCCGCCGCCGGCCATCAGCAGGCCCGCCTCGTAGGCGGCCTGGATCGCCTTGCCCAGGTTCACGCCCGGCTGCGAGCGGCCCGAGCCCTTGCCGACATTGGCGGCGCGGTCGACGCCGATCACCACCACCGGCTTGCGATAGCGTTCGCGCAGGCGCCCCGCCACGATGCCGATGACGCCCGGATGCCAGTCATCGCCGGCCACCACGATGACCGGCGCATCAGGATTGAAGTTGCTGCCGCGCTCCAGCACGGCGGCGGCTTCCTCGACCACGGCGGCCTCGACGGCCTTGCGCTCGGTGTTGAGACTGTCGAGCTCCTCGGCCAAGGCGGCGGCCTCAAGCGGATCGTCCGTAGACAGCAGCTTGGCGCCGAGGTCAGAGCGACCGATCCGGCCGCCGGCGTTGATGCGCGGACCCAGGATGAAGCCGGCATGGAACACGGACGGATCGCCCGAGCCCTTGCCCACCTCGAACAGCGCCTTCAAGCCCGGATTGGCCCACGCGCCCATGGTCCGCAGGCCCAGGGCTGTCAGGGCGCGATTGAAACCGACCAGTTGAGTGACGTCGCAGACCTCGCCCAGGGCGACGAGGTCGAGCCATTGGCGCGGATCAGGCTGCGGGCGCTCCTCGGTGAAGAGGCCGCGCTTGCGGGCCTCGCGGTTCAGGGCGGCCAGCAGCACGAAGGTGACGCCCGCGGCGGCCAGGACCCCCTGCCCGCTCTGGCAGCCCGGACGGTTGGGATTGACCACGGCGGCGGCGGCCGGCGGGTCCTCGCGCATCAGGTGGTGGTCGATAACCACGACCTCCAGCCCGATCTCGCCGGCGCTGGCGATGGCGTCATAGGCCGCCGCGCCGCAGTCCAGGGTCACGACCAGCTCGGCCCCGCCATCGCGGATGGTCTTGAAGGCTGCCGGGCTGGGGCCGTAGCCCTCGGTCAGGCGGTCGGGAATGTAGATGGGTAGTTCGACGCCCATGTAGCGGAACCAGCGGACCAGCTGCGCGGCGCTGGTCGCGCCGTCGACGTCGTAGTCGGCGAACACCATGGTCGGCCGACCGGCGACCAGCGCGTCGATCAGGATCTCGGCGGCCCGGTCCATGTCGGTGAAGGTCGACGGGTCGGGGAACAACGCCTTCAGCGTCGGGCGCAGATAGTGCTCGGCGCTGTCCTGACAAACGCCCCGCGAGGCCAGGGCTCGCGCCAGGGGCTCGGTCAGACCGTAGCGCTGCTGGATCTCGCGCACGACCGCCATGTCGGCGGGCCGCTCGCGCCACGCGCGGCCGCTCAGCGAGCGCTCGACGCCCAGGAAGGCGTCGGAAGGAATGTTGGAGACACCGTCGGCAGGCATCGGGGGAGAGTAGCTGGTCACGTGGATTCGGACCATGCGGCGCCGGAGCGACAGTTCCGGACGTGGCGAGCCCCTGCTTAGCCCGCCGCCATTTCGCTCCGCACCACCTCGACCTCGTTGGCCGAGCCCAGCACCACCGGCACGCGCTGGTGCAGCTTGGTCGGCTGGATGTCGAGGACGTCGTTGACACCGTCGGTGACCTTGCCGCCGGCCCGTTCGACGACCAAGCCCATCGGATTGGCCTCGTACATCAGGCGCAGCTTGCCGGGCTTGCCGGGCTCGCGGGCGTCCCAGGGGTACATGAAGACGCCGCCACGGATCAGGATGCGGTGGACGTCGGCCACCATCGAGGCGATCCAGCGCATGTTGAAGTTCTTGGCGCGCGGGCCGTCCTTGCCCTGCAGGCAACCGTCGATGTACCGGCGCATGGGCGGCGCCCAGTGGCGCTGGTTCGACATGTTGATCGCGAACTCGGCGGTATCGCCCGGGATACTCAGCGTCTCGTGCGTCAGCAGCCATTGGCCGTCCGCGCTGAGCGTGAAGGCGCGCACGCCTTGCGACAGGGTCAGGACCAGCATGGTCTGCGGGCCATAGACGGCGTAACCGGCGGCGACCTGGTTGCGGCCCGGCTGCAGGAAGTCGGCTTCGGTCGGCGCATGGCCGGCGGGCGCGGGCAGCACCGAGAAGATCGTCCCGACCGAGACGTTGACGTCGATGTTGCTGGAGCCGTCCAGCGGGTCGAAGGTCACGAGGTAACCGCCGACACGCCCGGTCGGTTCGATCTCTTCAAGCTCTTCCGACGCTAGGCCAGCGACCGGTCCACAGGCTTTCAGGGCGTCGCTGAGCATGTCGTTGGTGATGACGTCGAGCTTCTTCTGCTCCTCGTCCTGCACGTTGGTGCTGCCGGCCGCGCCCAGGCTGCCCGACAAGGCGCCGGAGGCGACGACTCGGCTGATGCCCGCGCAGGTGTCCGCAATCGTCTGGACGACGTCCTTGAGAGCGGCGTCCGCCGGCTCCGCCGCGAGCCATGCGGCCAAGTCGACAAAGGTGGTCATCTGTAACCTCAAACCAGAAAGCAGAACGGCCGCCTCTACAGGGCGGCCGTGACAGGAAGGTCTAGACCTTCCGCTTCATGCGAACCTCGCGGACCGTGCCCGTCGAGGAGTTCATCACCAGGGTATGGGTGTGGACGCAGCCGTCGCGATAGGTGACGCCATCCACCAGGCCGCCGCGCGTCACGCCCGTGGCGGCGAAGATCGCCTCATCACGGACGATCTCGTGCAGGTCGTACTTCTTGTCGAGTTCGGTGATGCCCCACTTGGTGGCGCGGTTGCGCTCGTCGTTGTTTCGGAACAGCAGGCGGCCCTGGAACTGACCGCCAACACACTTCAGCGCGGCGCAGGCCAGGACGCCTTCCGGCGCGCCGCCCGAGCCGAGATAGAGGTCGATGCCCGTCGAGGGATCGGTGGTGTTGATCACCCCGGCGACGTCACCATCCGTGATCAGATGGATGCGCGCGCCGGCGGCGCGGACATTGGCGATGATCTCGGCGTGACGCGGACGATCCAGCACGCAGACCGTGATCTCGGTCGGCGCGACGCCCTTGGCGGCGGCGATGGCCTTGATGTTGTCGGCGGGTGACTTGTCGAGGTCGATCACCCCGGCCGGCAGGCCCGGACCGCAGGCGATCTTGTCCATATAGGTGTCGGGCGCGTTCAGCAGCGTGCCCTTCGGGGCCCAGGCCATCACCGTCAGAGCGTTGGGCTGGGACTTGGCCGCCAGGGTCGTGCCTTCCAGCGGGTCGAGGGCGATGTCGATCTTGGGGCCCTTGCCCGTGCCGACCTTCTCGCCGATGTAGAGCATTGGCGCCTCGTCGCGCTCGCCTTCGCCGATGACGATCTCGCCATCGATCTCCAGCTCATTCAGGGCGTTGCGCATCGCGTCGACGGCGGCCTGATCGGCGGCCATTTCGTCACCGCGGCCCAGCATCGTCCACGAGGCGATGGCGGCGGCTTCGGTCACGCGAACGGCGTCCAGGACCAGTGAGCGGTCCAGGGTGTTCGAACTCATCCGTTTCTCCCAGCCGCCCGCAAGAAGACGGCCTTGTTCCCAATGTCGCCTTCAACGCCCAGTTTTCTGGGTCGTTTAGATGCGCGCGACGCGCAGAAGGCGGGGACGCTCTAGCACGGTCTCAAGCTTTTCGATGCGGGTAATCGCATCCAGCAGCTTGGATTCCGGCGTCGCATGCGTAACGAGCACGATCGGCACGCCGCCCGCTCCATCCACGGGCTTCTGCAGGAAGCTGTCGATCGAGACGCCGCATTCGGCCAGGGTTTCCGAGATGGCGGCGATCACACCGGGCTCGTCCTTCACCATCACGCGCAAATAGGCCTTGCCCACGGCGCGGGCCGGATCAATGGCGGTGAATGAGGTCAGTTCGCCCGCCGGAGCCTGGAACACCGGGCGCACGGCCTTGGTCATGACGTCGGCGATGTCGGCGGCCACGGCGGCGGCGGTCGGGCCGGCGCCGGCGCCCGGACCTTGCACGAAGATCCGGCCGATGCGCTTGCCCTCGATGAAGAGCGCGTTCAGCGCCCCGCCGGCCTGGGCCAGCGGATGGTCCAGCGGGACCAGCGACGGATGAACCTTCACGGCCACGCCGTCGTCGGACTTGGCGGCGCCGGCGATGAGCTTGATGCGATAGCCCAGGTCCTTGGCCAGCTTGATGTCGAGCAGGTCGACCTCGCTGATGCCTTCGATTTCAGCAGCCGCGAAGTTCGGGGCGCAGCCGAAGGCCAGGGCGGCCAGGATGCTGACCTTGTGACCGGCGTCGAAGCCGCCGACGTCCATGGTCGGATCGGCCTCGGCATAGCCCAGGCCTTGGGCCTCGCGCAGCACGTCGGCGAACGAGCGGCCCGTCTTCTCCATCTCCGAAAGGATGAAGTTGCAGGTGCCGTTGAGGATGCCGGCCACCGAGACGATGTCGTCGCCCACGAGGGCTTCGCGCATCATCTTCACGGCCGGCACGCCGCCCATGACGGCCGCTTCGAACAGCAGCGGGACGTTGTTGGCCTCGGCCAGGGCGGCCAGTTCCGAACCGTGCTCGGCGATCAGGGCCTTGTTGGCCGTGACCACCGGCTTGCCGGCCTTCAGGGCCGTCTCGACGGCGGCCTTGGCCGGACCGTCCGAGCCGCCGACCAGCTCGACGAAGATGTCGATGTCCGGCGAGGCCGCCAGGGCCACCGGATCATCGAACCAAGCCAGGTTCGAGATATCGACCGTGCGCGGACGCGACTTGGAGCGCGCCGACACGGCCGTGACCACGGCGGCGTCGCCGGCCGGCGCGAAGTTCGGGCGATCGGCCAGGAACTGCAGGAGGCCGCCGCCAACGGTGCCCAGGCCCGCGACGCCGACGCGCCAGGTCTTGTTCGTCATCTTCGAATCCTCGTTACGCCGTCCGACGGGGCCTTTTAGGCCTGTTCCATCTTGTTGTGGGCCTTGGCCAGGATGGAGTCGGCGTTGGCGATAAATTTCTTCACGTTGCGCGCGGCCTGGCGGATGCGGTGCTCGTTCTCGACCAGACCGATCCGCACATAGCCCTCGCCGTACTCGCCGAAGCCGATGCCCGGGGCGACGGCGACGCCGGCCTCTTCGATCAGCAGGCGCGAGAACAGCATCGAGCCGGCTTCACGATACTGCTCGGGGATCTTGGCCCAGGCGAACATCGAGGCCGGCGGATTGGGGATGTCCCAGCCCGCGCCCTTCATCGACTTGATCAGGGTGTCGCGGCGGCTCTTGTAGATGCCGCGGATCTCGTCGACGCAGTCCTGCGGGCCGTTCAGCGCTGCGGCGGCGGCGACCTGCACCGGCGTATAGGCGCCGTAGTCTAGATACGACTTCACGCGGGCCAGGGCCGCGCAGATGCGGCTGTTGCCGACGACCATGCCCACGCGCCAGCCAGCCATGGCATAGGTCTTCGACAGCGAGTTGACCTCGACGGCGATGTCCTTGGCGCCATCGACCTGCAGGATCGACGGCGGCGGGTTGTTGTCGAAATAGATCTCGCCGTAGGCCACGTCGCTGATGACCAGCAGGTCGTGCTTCTTCGCCAGCGCCACCGCGTCCTTGTAGAAGTCCAGGTCCACCCATTGGGCGGTCGGATTCGACGGATAGGACAGGATCAGCACCGAGGGCGGCGGCACCGAGTGCTTCACCGCGCGGCTGATGTTGGACAGGTACTCTTCCGGCGACAGGGCCGGCACATGGCGGATGATGCCGCCGGCCATGATGAAGCCGAAGGCGTGGATCGGATAGGCCGGGTTCGGGCAGATGATGACGTCGCCGGGACCGGTCAGGGCCTGGGCCAGGTTGGCGAAGCCTTCCTTGGAGCCCAGGGTCGCGATCACTTCGGTGTCGGGGTTCAGCTTCACGCCGAAACGGCGGCCGTAGTAGTTGGCCATGGCCTTGCGCAGGCCGGGAATACCTTTCGAGGCCGAGTAACGGCCGGCCTTCGGGTCGCGGGCCGTCTCGATCAGCTTGTCGACGATGTGCTGCGGCGTCGGCATGTCGGGATTGCCCATCCCGAAGTCGATGATGTCGGTCCCCTCGGCGCGGAGGCGCGCCTTGATCTTGTTGACCTCTTCGAAGACGTAAGGCGGGAGACGGCGGATACGGTGGAAATCGGTGCTCATGAGGGCTCTGTGCGCCGCTTCGGCGCTCTGGGAGCGAAAAGTCGGGCATGGATAGACCCCGCGCGGGGTCAAGCCAAGCCGGTTCAAGGAAGATTATGCCTCCGTCGCCCTACTTGGGCTGGGACGGAGGCGCGCTAGCTCGGCCGCGTGCCGCGGCGGCGAAGGCTTCGGTGTTCGCGCGATCGGCGTCGGTCGGCGCGGCGAGCGCCGGCGCCTTCACGTCGCGCTGGGCCTTGCCGACGTAGGCCTCGGTATCCTTGAGCTCCCAGGTGCTCGGCGCGACGGCCTTGGCCAGGGCGTCGCCGGCGCGCTGCTGCTGCACGACGGCCGAGCGAACCTGGTCGGCGGTCGGCACGTCGGTCGGGATCGCCGGGATTTCCGAGAACTTGCGGCGCTCGCCCTTTTCCTTGGCCGCGGCGGCCACTTCTGCGGCGACCGACGAGCTCGGATCGACCTGAGCGGTCTTGAACGGGCTGGCCACGCACGCCGCCGCGCCGGCGCTCAGGCCGACGATCATGGCAACACGTACGATTTTGCGGGTTTCGCCGTTCATTGGTTCTGGTCTTATGCGATGATCGCGGCGAGCGAAAGGCGTTCCGAACGGCTTTTCGCTAACTGCCTTTGGACAAGCGGAGAAACCTCATGGCTACGGCGAAGGCCGCCCCCAAGCCTCGGAAAAAAGCTGCTTCCAAGGCGGAGACGACTGAAACCAAGCCCAAGGCTTCCCCAAAAACCACAAAGACCAAGGCCAAGCCGGAAGCGGTCGAGCCGCCGCCGAAGACCGAATCGGCGACCAAGCCGGCCGGCGACGCGGGTCCGCGCCCCGGACCGAGCGCCCCGCCCTTCCCGCCGTTCGAGAAGGTGCTCTCGCCTGATCAGCTGAAGATGGTCGAGACCCTGTCGGCGAACCTGGCCCGCGCGGCCGTCACCGCCCAGGGCGCGATCGCCGAGGCGGCGCTGCGCCAGGCCGACCGTCCCGCCGCGCTCTCGCCCGATCCGTTCCACGTCGCCCCTGCGCTGAACGAGGTGATGAGCCGTCTGGCCGCCCAGCCCGACCGGCTGATGCGCGCCCAGGCTGATCTCTTCAGCCAGTACATGGAGCTCTGGCAATCGGCCGCTCGTCGCGCCGCCGGCGAAGAGGTCGCCCCGGTCGTCGCCCCCGCCGCCGGCGACAAGCGCTTCAACGACCCGGACTGGGCGTCGAACCCGATGTTCGACCTGATGAAGCAGTCGTACCTGCTGTCATCGAACTGGCTGAACGGCCTGATCGCCGAGGTCGACGGCGTCGAGCCCGCGACTAAGCGCCGGGTCGAGTTCTTCACCAAGATGCTGACCGACGCCTTCTCGCCGTCGAATTTCCTGATGTCGAACCCGGCCGCCCTGCGCGAGGTGGTCCAGACCCAGGGCGAGAGCCTGGTGCGCGGCATGGCCAACTTCGCCGCCGATCTCGAGCGCGGCGGCGGTCAACTGGCGATCAGCCAGACGGACCTGGCCAAGTTCAAGGTCGGCGAGAACGTCGCCACCGCCCCCGGCAAGGTCGTCTATCAGAACGACATCCTGCAGCTGCTGCAGTTCGATCCCAGCACCGACAAGGTCAGCGAGATCCCGCTGCTGATCTTCCCGCCGTGGATCAACAAGTTCTACATCATGGACCTGCGGCCCGAGAATTCGATGATCCGCTGGCTATCCAGCCAGGGCTTCACGGTCTTCGTCGCCTCGTGGGTCAATCCGGACGAGAAGCTCGCCGCCAAGACCTTCGAGGACTACATGCTCGAAGGGATCTACGACGCCACCCAGCAGGTCATGACCCAGTGCGGCGTCGATAAGGTCAACACGGTCGGCTACTGCATCGGCGGCACCCTGCTGTCGGTCGCCCTGGCCCACATGGCCGCGCGCGGCGACAAGCGGATCAATTCGGCCACCTTCTTCGCGGCTCAGCAGGATTTCGCCGAGGCCGGCGACCTCTTGCTGTTCACCAACGAGGAATGGCTGCAGTCTATCGAGCAGCAGATGGACGCCGCCGGCGGCTTCCTGCCCAGCCAGTCGATGGCCGACACCTTCAACGCCCTGCGCGGTAACGACCTGATCTGGTCGTTCTTCGTCAGCAACTACCTGATGGGCAAGGAGCCGCGCCCGTTCGACCTGCTGTTCTGGAACTCGGACCAGACGCGGATGCCCAAGTCGCTGCACCTGTTCTATCTGCGCAATTTCTACAAGGACAACGCCCTGACCACGGGGCAGCTCAGCCTGGGCGGCGAGCACCTGGACCTCTCCAAGGTGAAGACTCCGATCTACGTCCAGTCGTCCAAGGACGACCACATCGCGCCCTATCGCAGCGTCTATCGCGGCGCGAAGGCGTTCGGCGGTCCGGTGACCTTCACCATGGCCGGCTCGGGCCACATCGCCGGGGTGATCAACCACCCGGACGCCAAGAAGTACCAGCACTGGACCAACGATAAGCTGCCCGGCGACGTCGGCCAGTGGATCGCTGGCGCTGAGGAGCATCCGGGCTCATGGTGGCCGCACTGGGCCGAATGGCTCAGGGGTCGTTCGGGCGAGCTGATTCCGGCGCGCAACCCGATCAAGGGTCCGCTGAAGCCCCTGGGCGACGCGCCCGGCAGCTTCGTGCTGGTGAAGTCGCAGACCTAGGGCGTCCTTTTCGGCCAAGTGAACCGCGTTCGCCCAAAAGCCGCCGTGATCGTGGCGAAGCTTCCCCGCCATGCTCACGCTCAGCCGCCGGACAGCCTTGGGGATGTTGGCCGCAACGCCTCTCTTGGCGCGCGGAGGGCCGAGCCATGCGCTGATTCCGGACGCGGGCCGCAAGCTGGCCGTCGCGGCCCGTGAGCAGATCGGCGTCACGGTCGATTACGATCCCGGCTACCGCGCGATCGGTTATCCGAACGGGGATGTCCTACGCACCAGCGGCGTCTGCTCGGACGTCCTCATCCGCGCCGCTCGTGACGCCTGGGACATCGATCTACAGCAGCGGGTCCACGAGGACATGTTGCAGGCCTTCGCCGCCTATCCGTCGCGCAAGGAATGGGGTCTGACCAAGCCGGACGCCAATATCGACCACCGGCGCGTGCTGAACCTCGAGGCCTTCCTGAACCGTCAGCGCGCCGCCCTGCCGTTGCCGGCGGCGCATCCCCTGGGCGGCGACGCGTTCGAGGAGCCTCAGGCGGGCGACATCCTGACCTGGCGACTCGTTGGCGGACGTCCTCACCTGGGCGTCGTTGTCGACGGGCCTCAGCGAGCTCGGGTGGCGCACAACATCGGCCAGGGCGTCCGCGAGGAGCCCCTGTGGATGTTCAAGCTGCACAAGCCCGCCGGCCACTACCGCTGGCGGGTGTGAGCGCGCGGGTCTAGAGGCCCGCGTCTTCCTTGAGGCCCAGGGCGATGTTCATGTTCTGAACGGCCGCCCCCGAAGCGCCCTTGCCCAGGTTGTCGAGCAGGGCCACCAGGCGGGCCTGGCCGCTGGTGTCCGAGCCGAACACGAAGAGCTTCAGGCGGTTGGTGCCGTTCAGGCCTTCCGGATCCAGGGTCGTCAGGCTTTTGGCCTCGGCCAGCGAGGCGACCTCGACGAACTGTTCGCCCTTGTAGTGGTCAGCCAGGGCCGCGTGGATATCGACCAGCGACGGCGCGCCGTTCAGGGTCGAGAAGTGCAGCGGCAGCTCCACGAGCATGCCCTGCAGATAGCGGCCGACGGCCGGCGCGAAGAACGGCCGGTTCAGCAGGCCGCCGTGCTTCTGCATCTCCGCCACGTGCTTGTGGTTCTGGGACAGGCCATAGATCCGGAACGGGACCTTGGTGTGGTTCGGGGCGCTCTCGTCCTCGAACTCGGCGATCATGGCCTTGCCGCCGCCGCTATAGCCCGAGACGGCGTTGTACGAGACCGGCAACTCGGCCGGCAGGATGCCCGCCGTGACCAGCGGCCGCGTCATGGCGATGGCGCCGGTCGGATAGCAGCCCGGATTGGAGATACGCTTGGAGGCGGCGATCCTGCCCCGCTGGTCCTTGTCGAGCTCGGCGAAGCCATAGGCCCAGTCCTCGGCCGTGCGATAGGCGGTCGAGGCGTCGATGATCACGGTGTCGGGATTGGCCACCAGCGACACGGCCTCCTTGGCCGCCTCGTCGGGCAGGCAGAGGACCACGGCGTCGGCGCTGTTCAGCATCTCGGCGCGGGCGTCCGCGTCCTTGCGCTTGTCGGGATCGATCGAGATCAGTTGCAGGTCGGTGCGGGCAACGAGGCGCTCGCGGATCTGCAGGCCGGTGGTGCCTGCTTCGCCGTCGATAAAGACCTTGGGAGCGTTCGCCATGGCGGACTCCAATCCTGACAAGAGACAAGACAAGAAAAAGGGCGCTTCGGCCTGACCGAAGCGCCCTTTCCCAAAAACGTAATCGTCGCGATTAGCGCTTCGAGAACTGGAAGCTGCGGCGGGCCTTGGCCTTACCGTACTTCTTACGCTCGACGACGCGGCTGTCGCGGGTCAGGAAGCCGTGCGGCTTCAGGACCGGGCGCAGGCCGGGTTCGTAGTACGTCAGGGCCTTGGACAGGCCGTGGCGGATGGCGCCGGCTTGACCCGACAGACCCGAGCCTTCGACCGTCACGACGACGTCGAATTGACCCAGACGGTCGGTCACTTCCAGCGGCTGGGCGATCATCATGCGCAGCACCGGACGAGCGAAGTAAACTTGCTGGTCGCGGCCGTTGATCGTGATCTGGCCCTTGCCCGGCTTGATCCAGACGCGAGCGATCGCGTTCTTGCGCTTGCCGGTCGCGTAGGCGCGGCCTTGGGCGTCGATCTTGGGCTCGGCCGGAGCGGCCGTTTCCGGGTTGCTGGACAGGCTAGCCAGCGCTTCAAAGCCTTGTGCGTCGGTCATGGCTTAGAGGCTCCGGGTGTTCTTGGCGTTGCGCGCCGCGAAGTCGACGACTTCCGGGCTTTGCGCTTGGTGCGGGTGCTCGCCGTTGTTGTAGATGAGCAGGTGGGTCAGCTGCTTGCGAGCCAGCGGGCTCTCCTTCGGCAGCATACGCTCGACGGCCTTCTCCAGAACGCGTTCCGGGAACTTGCCGCCCAGCACCTTGCGCGGGGTGGTTTCCTTGACGCCGCCCGGGTGACCGGTGTGACGGTAGTAAACCTTGTCGTCCAGCTTCTTGCCGGTGAACTTCACCTTGTCGGCGTTGATCACGACGACGAAGTCGCCGCAGTCGACGTTCGGGGTGTAGTCAGCACGATGCTTGCCGCGAAGACGCATGGCGATGAACGAAGCCAGACGGCCGACAACGGCGTCCTGGGCGTCGACCACGATCCACTTCTTCTCGACCTCGGCGGGCTTCAGGGAAGCCGTGGTCTTTTGCATGGGATTGATCCGTAATTTCTGGGCGTCCGAACCCGAGAAAGCCGGTTCCGTCCGTGTGAGCGGCGGCATGTACGGGAGGGTTCGCGAGCTGTCAACAACGGCAGTTCGAAAAACTTACAAAGTTTATAGAATACAACGAGATAAGTATTACGGTATTATGATACCTTATCTCATTTCTTGAACCGCGCCTATGCTGGACTGGACGCACGTCCGCCGCTTCACGCGGCTTGCCGCTGAAGGTGATGGGGAGGTGACGGAGCGGCCGGGCGAACCCGGAGACCGTATTGGTTTGTTGTGTTTCGGCTCGCAGACCGCTCCGCCAGGCTGTTCTTGCCCGTGAGGATGGGGGGCGTGAGCGTCTTTCAGCTCGGGACCCCACTTGCCCCCGGACGGGCGCGGACCAACTGGATCGGCTACATCCGTCTCCAGCCCGACGGTCCACGATAGGCGGCTTGTACGATCACCGCCCTGTCGCTCCGCTGTCGGCTTCGTCCCGGCGCTGCCCGATCGCCAGCCGATCCTCATCGAGGATGCGACGACCTTCGAGCCTCCGGGAGCCGCCAGCGGCCCCGCTCAACCTACCCCCGCCGCCGTTTTGGGCCGGATCCAAACGCCCTCCCCCGCGACAGGGATGGCTATGATTGTGCAGTGGTTCTGGGCGCGGATGATTCAGGGGCGTGTAAAAGTGAGAAGCCATTGATTTCGTTGGGTTCGAGATCGCGAACTCCGAGAATAGGCGACGCCCGATCCCCATAACGCCACCCTCTCCCCTGGGGAGAGGGCGGGGCCCATGCGCAGCATGGGAGGGTGAGGGACAACACCGCTCACCGTTTGAAGTCACGAAAAGTCAGGCGCTTGCGCGGACTCAAAACCCGGCTTCGCCCATCCCCTCACCCTCCCGCGCCTGCGGCGCGGGTCCCTCCCTCTCCCTACGGGAGAGGGTTTTAGGTGGGGGGCTTACCTAGAACAGCCGGCGTTTCTTCTTGACGGCTTCCACCGGCGCGGCGGCGACCGGCGTATCCGCCTTCGCATCAAACCCGAAGGCGTGGCGCATGACCTGGAAGATGTAGCTCTCCTCGACCACGCCGCGCAGCAGGAAGGCCTGCGGGCCGTCGGCGAAGACACCGACGTCCTCGCCGGCGTGGGCCGCGCTACCCAGGCCGACGGCCGCCTGCTGGTGGTAGTCGATGTCGTCCAGGTCTTCCTTCAGGGGGTCGTTGCGCGTGTCGTTGCCCTGCGGGCCACCTGGACCCGTCGCGAACATCAGGGTCGTATAGGGCTTGCCGTCGGCGGCGATGGCCGGATCGCCCTCGTTGCCCGCCAGGCCCAGGATCGGCGCGTTGCGGGCGGCATAGCCCGACAGCACCAGGCCATGGCTGTGGTCGGCGGTGACGACGACCAGGGTGTCCTTCAGGTCGATCCTGGCCAGCACGGCGGCGATGGCCTTGGAGAACTCGACGGTCTCGCTGAGCGTGCGCTTGGCGTTGCCCAGGTGGCTGCCCATGTCGATCTTGCCGCCCTCGACCAGCAGGAAGTAGCCGTCGGGGTTCTTGGACAGCACGTCGATGGCCGAGGTCGCCATCTCGGCCAGGGTCGGGACGCCCTGCCCCAGCACCGGCCGCTCGAGCTCGTAAGGCAGGTGCTCGGCGGCGAAGAGGCCCATGACGTGGCGGGTGTCCGCCGGCAGGGCCTTCAGCTGATCGGCCGTGGTGATATAGGCCGCGCCCGCGCCCTCGGCCTTCAGCCACTCGGCGGTCAGGTCGCGACCGTCCGTACGCTTGCCGTCCTTCTCCTCGGGCAGGAAGCGCGAACGACCGCCGCCCATGACGACGTCCAGGCGCAGCGCGTCCGGTGCTTCGATCAGCTGGCGGGCGATGTCCTTGCAGCCGGCCTCGCGGGCCTCGACCGGCATGTCGCTGTCGCCTTCCCAGTCGCGATAGGCGGTGTGGGCGTAGGCGCCGGCCGGGGTGGCGTGGGTGACGCGGGTGGTGGTGACGACGCCGGCGGACCTGCCGCGCGCCTTGGCCAGTTCGGCCAGGGTCTCGACGCTATTCCCCTTCTCGGTCTCGCACTTCTCGCCGATCGCCGCGCCGGTCAGGCCGATGATCTTGTTGCGGGTCTTCACGCCGGTCATGATCGCCGTGATGCCGGCGGCGCTGTCGGTGACCTGAGTGTCGTGGCTGTAGGTCTTGGAAAGCGCCGAATAGGACAGCTTCTCGAAAGCCAGCGCGTTCGACTCGCCGTCGACGCCCTTCAACTGGCCGTCATAGATGCGGCCGGCCGTGACCGTCGAAATCCCCATGCCGTCACCCAGGAACAGGATGACGTTCTTGGCCTTGCCCGTGTTGGGGACCACGGCCAGCTGCCGCGCCAGGGCCGCCTCGCCGGCCTTGTAGTAGGGGTCGGACGTGCTGGCCGAGGCCGGACTTTGGGCCAGGGCGAGCGCGGGAACGGCGGCGGACGCGACGAGGGCGAGAACAAGCGAGCGGATCAAGGCCAAGCTCCATGAGGAATCGGCCCGATTTGCGCTCGGCTTGTGACAGTTGTTCCGGGGCTCTGTTTCAGGCCTCGGAAAATCAGATCTTTGGGAAAATCAGGGGCGGCGTACTCGCCAGGCGAAGACCGTCGCCGCGCCTAGCAGCAATGCCGCTCCGGCCTGGTGCAGGACACCGAGCACGATCGGCACGCTGGCCATCAGGGTCCAGATCCCCAGGCCCGCCTGCAGCACCACCACGGCGGCGACGGCCAGGGCCGCGAGCTTGCTGCCCTCCGCGAGCGGACGGTCACGGCGCGCCACGACGGCCAGGGCGATGCCCGCGACGAACAGCAGGTAGGCCACCAGGCGGTGATGCAGCTGCACGGCGCCCTGGCTGTGCGCCAGGGTGCCCCAGAGCCCCTTGCCGGCGTACTCCGCCGGGAACAGGCCGCCGTTCATCAGCGGCCAGTCGTTGTAGACGAGGCCGGCGTCGTTGCCAGCCACCAGCGCGCCCAGCAGGCTCTGGAAGAACACCGCGCCCAGGAACGCCAAGGCCCAACCACGCCAGGCCGAGCGTTCCTCGACACGCGGCGAACCGCTCCAGGCGTCCAGGGCCGTCCAGATCAGGACCACGAACAGCGCCAGCGCCAGGCCCAGGTGCATCATCAGGCGCTCAGGCGCGACCGAGACGCGCTCCGAGAGCCCGCTGGAGACCATCCACCAGCCGACCAGCCCCTGCAGGCCGCCCAGGCCCAGCATGACCGCGCAGCGCCAGATCAGGCGGCGCGGAATGGCGCGGCGGATCAGGAACACGGCGAACGGAATGGCGAACACCACCCCGACCGTGCGGCCCAGCAGGCGGTGTGCCCACTCCCACCAGAAGATGCCCTTGTACCCCTCCAGGGTCATGTCGGGGTTCACCAGCTGGAACTGGGGGATCTTCTTGTAGAGCTCGAAGCTCTCGCGCCAGGCCTGCTCGGACATGGGCGGCAACGCGCCCATGATCGGCTTCCACTGGGTGATCGAGAGGCCCGAGTCGGTCAGGCGGGTCGCGCCGCCCACGACGACCATGGCGAACACCATGGCGGCGACGATGAAGAGCCAGATCGCGACGGCGCGCGAACGGTCGGAACGCAGGAAAGACGTCATAGGATCGGAAAAGCGTCACTTATGGGCCGAAATGCGGCGAGACTTCCCTACGCCCGCCAATCACACGCATCAATGTTTCTCTGGCTCAGCATGACTGCGTATCGGCTTCGTGCCAGAACAAGCCTTACGCGGGGGCGGAGAAGACGATGAGTGGCATGGGCGTGTTCGCGGCGGCGGTGATCGGCATCCTGGCCGGCTGGATCGCCGATCTGGTGCTGGCGCGCCGGCACTCGCTGTTCATCAAGCTCTTGATCGGCGTGATCGGCTCGTTCATCGGAGCGTTCATCGCTTCGCGCATCGACCTGCATCTCGTCGGCTTCGTCGGCGAGCTGATCGTCTCCAGCGTCGGGGCCGTCCTGTTCCTGGCCGTGCTCGGCCTTATCCGGAGACCCGCGTGAGCGCTCCTCTCATCCCGGCCCGCCTGCGCAAGCTGATCGGCTCGATCGGCGTCATGGTGATCCTGTTCGCCTGGATCTGGATCTTCACCAGCCTCTACGACCGACTGCCGGACAATCGTTTCGTGCACCTCGTCTATTTCGTGGCGCTAGGCATGGGCTGGGTCCTGCCGGTGATTCCGCTGATCTCGTGGATGGGCAAGGCCGACAAGCCGCTGGACGTCGGCCAACGCTAGAAATGAAAAAGGCCGCCCCGAAGGGCGGCCTCTCTTCTTCCGCTACTTCCCGAAGGAAATGGTCGGAGCGACAGGATTCGAACCTGCGACCCCTTGACCCCCAGTCAAGTGCGCTACCAGGCTGCGCCACGCTCCGACGCGGAAGGAGCGCCCTTATAGGCGCCGCTCCGAGGTTGGGCAACAGCGATTTCGGACGAAATTATCGAGCCCGCTTCAGCGCGTCAGAAGACCGTCCAGACGCGATTTGATGGCCGTCAGATCGTCCAGCGCGAAGGCCAGCCGGTCGCGCGCACGGCCCTCCAGACGCTTGGCCTGCACGGCGGGCGCCTCGTAGTCGAAGTCAGGATCAAGGCTCGCCGAACCGTTCGAGCCGATGCCCGCGGCGATCACCTGGGCCAGGCCCTGGTCGCGGTGCAGCTTCTGCACGCCCTTGATGGTCAGGCCTTCGCTGTGCAGCAGCGTACGGACGCCGTTCAGCACGGCCACGTCCTGCGGGCGATAGAAGCGCCGCCCGCCGGCCCGTTTCATCGGGCGGATGAAGGAGAACTTGGTTTCCCAGAAGCGCAGGACGTGCTGCGGCACGCCCAGCTCTTCAGCGGCCTCGGATATCGTGCGGAAGGCGTTCGGCCCCTTCGCCACCGCATGAATCCCTAGTCGCCCAAGGCGCGGTCGATTCGCGCCTTCATGACCTGGGAAGCGCGGAAGCCGATCACCCGACGGGGTTCGATCTCCGCCGGCTCGCCGGTCTTGGGATTACGGCCCATGCGGGCCCGCTTGGCGCGGACCTGGAAGACGCCAAAGCCGGACAACTTGACCGTTTCGCCCTCTTCGAGCGCCTCGGCCACGAGATCCAGCGTGCGCTCGACCAGTCCGGCGCAGTCCTGACGGGTCAGTCCGACCTCTTCATGAACCGCCTCGCACAGGTCGGCTCGGGTCAAAGTAGCGCCCTTCATGCAACCCCCTTCACGCGTATCGTGGCGGTCCGATGGACCACCTCTGATGGAGCACTCGCGGCAAACTTCGGTTTTGTGCGACCGCCCTCAACTGGCCGCGCCGAATTTCACCGACGACCTCATGCCGCGATTATCGCATGAAGTCAAAGGCTCAACGTCAGGAGTTCATGCCAATCGGCAGGATCGCGCAAGCTGCGCCTTGAAAGCGCGATGGCCGAAAGTGGATGCCGGTTTCGGCGGCCATCGCGCGTCCAGATTAGAGCCGCAGAACGCAGGCGCCCCAGGTCAGGCCACCGCCCATGGCTTCCAGTAGCAAGAGGTCGCCCTTCTTGATCCGGCCGTCCTTGACGCCATGCGCGAAGGCCAGCGGAATCGAGGCCGCCGAGGTGTTGGCGTGGATGGCGACCGTCGAGATCACCTTCTCCTCGTCGATGCCACAGCGATGGGCCACGCCCGCGAGGATGCGCTGGTTGGCTTGGTGCGGGATGAACCAGTCGACGTCCGCCACCTGGACGCCTGCATTGGCGGCGGCCGCGTGGATGGCTTCGGAGATGTTGACCACGGCGTGCTTGAAGACCTGGTTGCCCAGCATCCGCAGCTTGCCCACCGTGCCGGTGGTCGACGGGCCGCCGTCGACATAGAGCAGGTCCTGCTTGGTCCCGTCGGCGCGTAGGGCGAAGCCCAGCATGCCCTCGTCGGCGATGGTCCCCTCGCCCGCCTTGGGCTCCAGCACGACAGCGCCGGCGCCGTCGCCGAACAGCACGCAGGTGCCGCGATCGCTCCAGTCCATCAGGCGGGTCATGGTCTCGGCGCCGATGACCAGGGCGCACTTGGCGTGGCCGCGCGCCACGAAGCCGTCGGCGACGCTCATGGCGTAGACGAAGCCCGAGCAGACGGCCTGGACGTCGAAGGCGATGCCCACCGGCGCGCCGATCTTGCGCTGGACCATGGTGGCGACGGCCGGGAAGGTCAGGTCGGCCGTGGTGGTGGCCACGATGATCAGGTCGACGTCGGCGGCCGTCTTGCCGGCGGCGGCCAGGGCGTCCTTGGCGGCTTCGGCCGCCAGTTCCGAGACCGGCTGGTCGTCGGCCGCCTGGTGGCGTTGCTTGATACCCGTACGCTCGACGATCCACTCGTCGCTGGTGTCGACGAACTTGGCCAGCTCGTCATTGGTCACGATGCGGGGCGGCAGGTACGCGCCGACGCCCGTCACAACACTTCGAACCACGCTCACTCGGCCGCTCCCTGGGCATCCACGCCGGGACCTTGACCCTCGGCAGGCGCATCCTTGGCCGCGACAGCGGTCAGGCGCTTCAGATTTCTGTCGATCTCGGCGCGGAAGTCGCTGCGCGCGAGGTTGGTGGCGACCCGGATGGCCGAGTCGAAGCCGTTGGCGTCCGCGCCGCCGTGGCTTTTGACCACGATGCCGTTCAGGCCCAGCAGCGGGGCCCCGTTCACCCGGCTAGGGTCCAAGCGCTTGCGCATCTTGGAGAGCGCGCCCGACGCGATCACCGCGCCCAGCATGGCCAGCGGGCCCGAGGTCAGGGTCGACTTGATCTCGTTGGTGAAGAACCGCGCCAGGCCCTCGGCCGTCTTCAGGGCCACATTGCCGGTGAAGCCATCGGTGACGACCACATCGACCGTGCCGTAGGCGATGTCGTTGCCCTCGACGAAGCCGTGATAGTCGAAGTCGAGCTTGGTCTCGCGCAGGATGGCGTGGGCTTCACGCACTTCCTCGTGGCCTTTCTGGTCTTCGGAGCCGACGTTCAGCAGGCCCACGGTCGGACGCTTCGAACCATGGACAGCGTGGTGGTAGGCCGCGCCCATGATCGCGAACTCGACCAGCTGCTCGGCGTCGCTTTCGACATTGGCGCCGACGTCCAGGACCGTGGTCACGCCCTTCATGTTGGGCCAGTTGGCGACGATGGCCGGGCGCTCCAGGTCCGCGCCCATGCGCAGGATCAGCTTGGAGATCGCCATCAGGGCGCCGGTGTTGCCGGCCGAGACGCACGCCTGGGCCTCGTTGTTGCGCAGCGCCTCGACGGCGTTCCACATCGACGAGCCCTTGCCCCGGCGCATGGCCTGGGCGGGCTTCTCGTCCATGCCGATGGCCTTGTCGCAGTGGCGGACGTCGCTGACGGCCTTGGCCGCCGGGTATTTGGCCAGCTCCGCCTCGATCGCCGCGCCGTCGCCATGCAGCAGGAACCGCACTCCGGGTAGACCCTTGGTCGCCTGGGCGATGCCCGGCACGACGATGGAGGGGCCGTGGTCGCCGCCCATGGCGTCGACGGAGATGACTACGGATTGGGACACGTGGCGCTGTGAGCTCCGGCAGGCGGCTCCGCCGCCCTCAAGGCGGCGGACGATACATCCGCGTGAATATCACGCAAGCGGTCGAGTCGAAGGCCCTAGCCCTCTTCGTCCTTGGATTTTAGGCCCTTGAGCGCCGCGAACGGGGAAAGTTCGACCGGTTCGGGCGGCTGGACGAACACCGCGCCCGGCTTGCGGGGGAACGGATCCAGCTCCAGCGCCAGATGCTCGATGACATAGCCCGAGACGTCGATCTTCTCGCCTTCCAGCACGTCCGGCGGATCATCGGCGTCCGGATCGACGCCAAGGTCACCGCTTTCCTCGTCCTGCGGCGCGTTCTTGCTGTTGGCCGGCAACACACGCAGGTCGAAGCGCGCGTCGATCGGCGTCTCGAAATCGTCGGCCGTCGCGCTGCAGGTCTGGACCACGCGGGCGCGCAACACGCCCGAGATCTGCGCCCCGTCCAGCCACGAGCTCAGGAACACCTCGGCGCTGAGGTCTTCCAGGCTGACGAGATCCAGTTGCTTGGCGATCGCCTTGCGCTGTTCGGCCGACGGCTCCAGGCGCAGCTTGACGGAGCCACGGTCGACCTGGGCCAGCGGGATTTCACAGGGCCACGGGGCGGTCACGGGTTCGGCCACGTCACATCTCCTTGCAGCAAGGCGTCCAGCGACTGCCCCGCCAGCGTCTCGCGCGTCTTGATCACATAGGCGGTCAGGGCCGCCACGTCGCCCTCGCCGCGCTCCTCGAGCGCGTTGCGGGCCAGGAATTCGCTCGTCGCCGCCGAGTCCGGCAGGGTCGCCACGGCGTCGTCATAGGCCTTGAGGCGGCCGTAGAAGGCGCCGGCCAGCTTCTTCATCTTCTTGCCGACCGAGGTATCGGACACCCCGATCTCGCGGAAAGCGTCGTCCAGGCCCTTCACATACGAGTCGAACACCGCTTGCGACGTCTCGGCCGCGGCCTCGCCCTGCCCCTTCAGGCGCTCGACCAGGAAGATGACATGCAGGCTGAAGAGCTCGAAGCGCCCTTCCATCGAGTCGCGGACGCCGAAATCGCGGTAGAAGACCGCCGTCCGGGCCTGCGCCACGGCCGATGCATACAGCTTGGCCCCCGCCGCCTTGGCCGGCCTGGGCTTGAGCCACCTGTCCAAAAACATGAAACGCCTCGATTTCGCCGCGACATCCCGCTATGCGCGGGGTCCGCTTTCACGCGGGCATTGAACTAAGCCCCCGCGGGCGATAGGTCAAAGTCTGCATTTTTCCGGTTCGGAGCCTTGATGTCTCGCCCCGCCGTTTTCGCCGCTGCTGTTCTGGCCCTGGCGCTGTCTACTTCGGCCTGTACGCCGCTGACGAGCTATTCGGGCTTCCAGGCCATCGAGGCCAAGCCCGCCGACATGAAGATCGGCGAGGACAGCAAGTCGACGCTGATGGAAAAGCTGGGCTCGCCCTCGGCGGTTTCGACCTTCGACCAGAACACCTGGTACTACATCTCGCAGACGACCGACCGGGTGGCCTTCTACATGCCGCGCGTGATCAAGCGCGATGTCGTGGCCATCAAGTTCAACGCGGCCGACGAAAAGGTCGCCTCGGTGAACACCTACACGCTGAAGGACGGCAAGGTCATCGCCTACAACGGCCGTGAGACCCCGACCCGCGGTCGCGAGATGACCATCCTCGAGCAGCTGCTGGGCAACGTCGGCCGTGGCGGCATGCTCCCGCAGGACGACGAGGCTCCGGGCCAGCGTCCGGGCGATCGCCGCTAATCTGCTTCGTCGACAAGACGACTAAATTCGAAAAGCCGTCCGCCGCAAGGTGGGCGGCTTTTTCGTGCGTCAAACACACGCGACGCGAGAGCACCACCCGCGCCAGTAAGTAAACCGGTCAAGTTTACTGTGAATTCGAAATTGACCTTCTTCCTTCAGCCAGCGGACCGCATCTTCAACACTTCCTAAACCCGAAACGGGTCACTTGCTGACTCAATCGCCATAGCATTGGCGAGACGAATTCACGGCGGCGGTGGGAGGCGCACTGTGGAGGGCATGGATTTTAGAGACGTGGCGGTACTGCTCGTCGACGACAACGCAAATATGCGCAAGGTCGTCGGGGCGATGCTGAAAGCTGCGGGCGTGCGCAAGATTCGCGAGGCCAGCGATGGCCTCGAGGCCTTGAAGCTGTTTCAGGCGCAGGACATCGACATCATCTTCACCGACCTGATGATGCATCCGGTCGATGGCTTGGCGTTCATCCGCTGGATTCGCACGTCGAGCGCCAGCCCGAACCCCTTCGTGCCGATCATCATGATGACGGGTCACGCCACCCAGCGCACATTGAACGAGGCGCGCATGGCCGGGGTGACCGAGTTCCTGGCCAAGCCGCTGACCGCGCGTGGGGTCATGCACCGGATCAATGAGATCGTGAACAACCCGCGCCCCTTCGTGCGGGCCACGGAATATTTCGGCCCCTGCCGCCGACGCCGGATCGACCACGAGTTCGCCGGCGAAGAACGGCGCGGCGTGGGTCCGGCCGAGATCCAGGACGCCTTGGCTGAGATGGACCACGAAGACGTCTACTGACGCCTACGCCGCCCCAGGAAGGCCCTGGAAAACAAAACGCCCCGGAGGAAACTCCGGGGCGTTCCAGTTTCAGGCTGGTCTGGAGGATCAGCCGTGGGCCAGGACCGCCAGCAGCAGCAGGGCCACGATGTTGGTGATCTTGATCATCGGGTTCACGGCCGGACCCGAGGTGTCCTTGTAGGGGTCGCCGACGGTGTCGCCCGTGACGGCGGCCTTGTGGGTGTCGCCGCCCTTGGTGTGCAGGACGCCGTTCTTGTCGGTGAAGCCTTCCTCGATGACCTTCTTGGCGTTGTCCCAGGCGCCGCCGCCGCTCGTCATCGAGATGGCGACGAACAGGCCGGTGACGATCACGCCCATCAGCATCGCCCCTAGGGCAGCAAAGGCGTCGACCTTGCCGGCGATGGCCTGGATCACGAAGAACAGCACCACCGGCGAAACGACCGGCAGCAGGCTGGGCACGATCATCTCGCGGATGGCGGCCTTGGTCAGGATGTCGACGGCCTTGCCATACTCGGGCTTGACCTCGCCGGTCATGATGCCCGGGTTCTCACGGAACTGACGACGGACCTCGGCCACGACCGACTCGGCCGCGCGACCGACGGCGGTCATCGACAGGCCGCCGAACAGGAACGGCAGCAGGCCGCCGAACAGCAGGCCGACCACGACGTACGGGTTCGACAGGTCGAAGGTCACCGCGCCCATGCCGTCGAAGAAGCTGCCCGGCGTCGCATTGGCCGAGAAGAACTTCAGGTCTTCGGTATAGGCGGCGAACAGCACCAGGGCGCCCAGACCAGCCGAACCGATGGCGTAGCCCTTGGTGACGGCCTTGGTGGTGTTGCCCACGGCGTCCAGGGCGTCGGTGGTGACGCGGACTTCCGGCGGCAGGCCCGCCATCTCGGCGATGCCGCCGGCGTTGTCGGTGACCGGACCAAAGGCGTCCAGGGCGACGATGAAGCCGGCCAGAGACAGCATGGTCGTGGTGGCGATGGCGATGCCGAAGAGGCCCGCCAGGTTATAGGTGACGACGATGCCGACAATGATGGTCAGGGCCGGCAGGGCCGTGGACTCCAGCGACATGGCCAGACCCTGAATCACGTTGGTGCCGTGACCCGAGACCGAGGCTTGCGCCACCGACTTCACCGGACGGAAGTTGGTGCCGGTGTAGTACTCGGTGATCACCACGATCAGGGCCGTGACGACCAGACCGGCGATGCCGCAGTAGAACAGGCTGTCGGCGTCGAAGGTGCGGGTTCCCACCGTGACGGCGGTCGGCACCAGTTGGTGGATCACGTACCAGACGGCCGGGATCGATAGCACGCCGGTGACGATCAGGCCCTGATAGAGGGCCCCCATGATGTTCTGCTTCTTGCCCAGGCGCACGGCGAACGAGCCGACGATCGAGGTGACGATGCAGACCGCGCAGATGGCCAGCGGCAGCAGCATCATCGAAGACACCGCTTCGGTGCCACGGAAGAAGATCGCCGCCAGGACCATGGTGGCGACCGTGGTCACCGCATAGGTCTCGAACAGGTCGGCGGCCATGCCGGCGCAGTCGCCGACATTGTCGCCGACGTTGTCGGCGATGGTCGCGGCGTTGCGGGGGTCATCTTCCGGGATGCCGGCTTCCACCTTGCCCACCAGGTCGCCGCCCACGTCGGCCCCCTTGGTGAAGATGCCGCCGCCCAGACGGGCGAAGATCGAGATCAGCGAAGCGCCGAAGCCCAGCGCCACCAGCGAGTCCACCACCACGCGGTCGGTGCCGGCATGGCCGGTCGACAGCAGCAGGGCGTAGTAGCCCGCCACGCCGATCAGGGCGAAGCCGGCCACCAGCATGCCGGTGACGGCGCCGGAGGTGAAGGCCATCGACAGGCCCTTGGCCAGGCTCTCGGACGAGGCCTGGGCCGTGCGGACGTTGGCGCGGACCGAGATCAGCATGCCGGCGAAACCGGCGGCGCCCGACAGAATGGCGCCCAGGGCGAAGCCGACCGGCTGCTCCCAGGATTTGAAGAAGAACGCCAGAACGGCGATCACCACCACGCCGACGATACCGATCGTCGTGTACTGGCGGTTCAGATAGGCCTGGGCCCCTTCCTGGATCGCCGCGGCGATCTCCTGCATACGTGCATTGCCGGCCGAGGCCCGCATCAGACTGGCCGATTGTACGGCGCCGTAAAGCACCGCCAACAGCCCGGCCCCGATGGCCAGATTAAGCCAAAGACTCATTAGGTTCTTCGCCCCTTCGCGCTTCCAAATAACGAGGGGGACGCCGGTCCTGGCAGCTGGAAAAGTGACGAACGCCACACCGCCGCCCGGATCGACGGGCGGGCCTTTGGCCTCGTGCCCCCTCGATGCTCCCTGAATGACCGCCGAACGGCGTCATCCAAATGAGACTGTCAGATGGCTGGAAGGCGCGCAACCCGCGTCGGTACAAGCGTTTGAAGGCCCAAAGCTTGGCCTTCGGGCCGGAATCAGGGGTTCAAGCCGCCTGGACTGGCCGGCTTGGCGGCGCCTGCCTTGGGCGGCATCAACTGCTGCCGGGGGATCTGCTTGACGATCTCGACCGAGGCGACCTTGCCCTTGCCCAGCAGCACGGCGCACTGGCCCAGGACGAAACTGGTCAGGCGCGGGCCATCGACTTCCTTCCAGGTGTCGGCGCGCGTGAAGGGCGTCTTGTAGGCCGCCTTCACGATGGCGTCGCGCAGCGCCGGCTCCTTGTCCTTGAACGACTCGACCTCGGTTCCGGAGGTGAGCTTCAGGTTCATGGCGACGAAGACGTAGTTGACGATCCGGCCGTTGGCGATGATCGGGATGGTCATCGAGCCCAGCTTGTAGGTGGGATCGAGCGCCTGGCCCTCGCCTTCCTTCTTCTCTTTCTTGTCGCTGGCGAAGGCGGGCGCGGCGGCCGTGGCGAAGACGGCGGCAAGAAGCAGGCGGCGCGAAGGCGTGCGAAGAGCGGTCATGGGACTTTCCCATAACCGACAGGCCTTGAGATTAACCTAACCGCCCAGGGGCCGCGCTTAGCCGTGCAGCCAGCCCAGGCGCGAGGGCGTGACGTCGCGGCCCTTGAAGTAGGCCGAGACCCCCTCGCCTTCCACGAACTCGCCGATCTCGCTGACCTTCACGCCAGCGGCCGCGGCCGCGACCCGGAAAGCCCAGGCCTCGTTCGGATCGACGGCGCAGATGATCTCGTAGTCGTCGCCGCCCGAAGCCAGCGAGATACGGCCCTCGACCTGCTCGGGTTGCTGATCCAGCCAGGCCTGAGCGCCAGGCGAGAGCGGCAGGCGTTCCAGGTCGACCCGGACCTGGCAGCCGCTGGCCTTGGCGATGTGGCTGCTGTCGGCCAGCAGGCCGTCGGAGACATCGGCGGCGGCCCGGGCGTGCTGGCGCATGGCGTCGCGCAGGGTCACGCGGGGATCGGGCTGGCGATAGCGACGCAGCAGCGCCCCGTCAGCGTCCTGGATCTCGCCCCAGTGGGCCAGCAAGCCCAGCCAACCGTCGCCGATCGTGCCGGAGACCATCAGACGGTCGCCCGGCCTGGCGTTGCGGCGCAGGATCGCCCCGCCTTCCGGAACCCAGCCCAGCAGGGTCGCCGAAATCACCAGCGGACCCGAGGTGGTCACGGTGTCGCCGCCCAGCAGCGAGATGTCGTAGAGCGCGCCGTCCTCGGCCAGCCCCCGGGCGAAGGCCTCGCGGGAGGCGACGTCGGAGCCCGAGGGCCAGCCGACGGCCAGGAAATAGCCGTAGGGCTCGGCGCCCTTGGCGGCCAGGTCCGAGAGATTGGTCCGCAGCAGCTTGCGGGCGATGACGTCAAGCGCCTCGTCCGGCAGGAAGTGGACGCCGGCGACCATGGCGTCCTTGGTGATCACCAGGTCATGGCCGGGACGCGACGGCAGCACCGCCGCATCGTCCAGGAGGTCCAAGGCGGCGGGATCGCCCCGCGTCAGCGGCCGCAGAAGGCGCGCGATATGATCGAATTCGGTCGCGGGCGCCACCGCCGTGGGCGGGGCGTCGTCTTCAGCGAACCAATCGTCTTCGTCAGTCTCGTGCATCACGGGCTATCGCGTCGAGGGCGCCATTGATGAAGCCTGACTCGGGTCCCTCGAAAAAGGATTTCGCGATTTCGACATATTCATTGATGACGACCTCGGTCGGAACATCCGGTCGGTACATCAGCTCGAAGGCCCCGGCGCGCAGCACGGCCCGGGCCGTGGCGTCGAGACGCTCGAGACGCCAGCCCGAGGCCAGGCGCTTGACGATGCCCTGATCGACCTTGGCCTGGTTCGACACCACGCCCTTGGCCAGTTCGGCGAAGAACTTCTCGTCGGCGGCGGCCAGTCGCTCGCCTTCGACGTCGCGGTCGAAGCGGTGCTCGCTGAACTCGCGGATCACCGAATCGACGCCCGCGCCCGAGACTTCCATCTGATACAGGGCCTGCACGGCCGCGAGACGCGCCACCGAGCGCGGTTGGATGCGGGCGCCGCTCATCGGGCTTGTCCTAGCAGTTGACGCTTCAGAGCGATGGTTTCCAGGCACGCCTTGGCGGCCGCGCCGCCCCGGTCGCCTTCGCTGACCCGGGCCCGGCTCAAGGCCTGGCTTTCCTCGTCGACGGCCAGCACGCCGAAGCCGATCGGCAGGCGCTTGCCGACGCCCAGGTCCTGCAGGCCGCGCGCGGTCTCGTTGGCAGCCAGCTCGAAATGGTAGGTCTCGCCGCGGATGATGCAGCCCAGCGCGATGAAGCCGTCATAGCGCACGCCCACGGGGCGGTGACCGGCTTCCTCGGCCATGGCGATGGCCGTCGGAATCTGCAGCGTGCTGGAGACCGTGATCACGTCGTACTCGGCGCCCTGGGCCTCGATCGCCTGGGCGGCTCCGCGCAGCAGCTCGTCGGAGATACCCGAATGGCTTCGGCTCTCCACGATCAGCAGGCGGATGTTGTCTTCTACCATTTAGCTCGAATCTCCACGGCCACGCTCGCCGCGCGACCAAAAGCACACATCAGGGATTAACGAACTATAGCTCGTCTTCGCCGCCGTCGCTCAGGCCTTCTTCGCCGAGGAACTTCGCGAAGTCGCTCGTCTCCTTGAAGTCCCGATAGACCGAGGCGTAGCGGACATAGGCCACGTCATCGAGCGATTTCAACGCCTTCATGACCATTTCGCCCACCGTCGACGACGGAAGCTCGGTCTCGCCCATGCTTTCCAGCTGCCGGACGATGCCGTTGATCATGCGTTCGACCCGCTCGGCCTCGACGGGCCGCTTCTGAGTCGCCAGGGCGATCGAGCGGACCAGCTTGTCGCGATCGAACGGCGACCGCCGGCCCGAGCGCTTCAGGATGATCAGCTCGCGTAGCTGGACCCGTTCGAACGTGGTGAACCGGCCACCGCATTCCGGGCACATGCGGCGGCGACGAATAGCCGCGCCGTCTTCCGACGGGCGGCTATCCTTAACCTGGCTTTCGGCGTGGCCGCAGAATGGGCAGCGCATGATCTAGCCCCTCCCCGGCGCTATCGAAGCAATTAGTTGTAGATCGGGAAGCGAGCCGTCAAGGCCAGCACTTCCTCGCGCACCTTGCCCTCGACCTCGGCGTTGCCTTCCGGGCCGTTGGCGGCCAGGCCGTTGACGACCTCGCCGATCAGCTCGCCCACGCGGGTGAACTCGGCTTCCTTGAAGCCGCGCGTGGTGCCGGCCGGCGTGCCCAGGCGAATGCCCGAGGTGATCGTGAACGGCGCGGTGTCGAACGGCACGCCGTTCTTGTTGCACGTCATGTGGGCGCGCTCGAGGCTGTGCTCGGCGTCGCGGCCGGTTACGCCCTTGGGACGCAGGTCAACCAGCATCAGGTGGCTGTCGGTGCCGCCCGAGACGATGTTGACGCCCGACTTCAGCAGGGCTTCCGACAGCGCCTTGGCGTTGGCGATGATCTGCTGGGCGTACTCCTTGAAGGACGGCTGCAGCGCCTCGCCGAAGGCCACGGCCTTGGCGGCGATGACGTGCTCCAGCGGACCGCCTTGCAGGCCCGGGAAGACCGCCGAATTGACCTTCTTGATGATCGCTTCGTCGTTGGTCAGCACCATGCCGCCCCGCGGGCCGCGCAGGGTCTTGTGGGTCGTGGTGGTGACGACGTGGGCGTGCGGGATGGGGCTCGGGAACACACCGCCGGCCACCAGGCCCGCGAAGTGGGCCATGTCGACCATCAGATAGGCGCCGATCGAGTCGGCGATCTCGCGGAACTTGGCGAAGTCGATCTCGCGGCTATAGGCGCTGCCGCCGGCGATGATCAGCTTGGGCTTCTCGCGCTGGGCGACCTCGGCGACGTTGTCGTAGTCGATCAGCTGGTCCTGCTGGCGCACCGTGTACGAGATCGGCTTGAACCACTTGCCCGACTGGTTGGCGGGCGAGCCGTGGGTCAGGTGACCGCCGGCGGCCAGGTCCATGCCCAGGAAGGTGTCGCCCGGCTGCAGCAGCGCCATGAACACCGACTGGTTGGCCTGCGAGCCCGAGTGCGGCTGGACGTTGGCGAAACCGGCGCCGAACAGCTGCTTGGCGCGCTCGATCGCGATCGTCTCGATCTCGTCGACATATTCGCAGCCGCCGTAATAGCGCTTGCCGGGATAACCCTCGGCGTACTTGTTGGTCAGGATCGAGCCCTGGGCCTGCAGGACGGCCTTGGAGACGATGTTCTCCGAGGCGATCAGCTCGATCTGGTTCTGCTGACGGTCCAGCTCACGACCGATGCGGTCGAAGATGTCTGCGTCCGCGGTCGCGAGGTCCGCGCCGAAAAAGGCGCTCGTGTTGGATTGGGTCATGACGCTCTCCAGGCGTTACGGGGAGTCAGCAGAGGCGCCCTCTTTAGCGAGATAGGCGCGGCGATCAATCTCGGAACCACATCCACAGCTGTGCGTTGCAGTCCCGCAGGGCGGCGTTCAACCCCCGCGGCGTAACATTGGCAGCAACGGGAATGGGGTAACTCATGGCGTTTCAGGGCGGCGGCGGTGCGGAAGCGACCGGCGCGAACGAGGTCGACATCCTTGGACTCAGCGCCGAGATCGTCGCGGCCTATGTCGGCCAGAACACGGTGTCCCAGTCCGCCATTCCGGAACTGATCCGCACGGTTCACGACGCGCTCAACGCGCTCAATAACGGTGGCGAGGCCCCGCGCCCGCTCGAAAAGGCCAAGCCGGCCGTGCCGGTCGGCCGCTCGGTGCAGCACGACTTCATCGTCTGCCTTGAGGACGGGAAGAAGCTGAAGATGCTGAAGCGCTACCTGCGCTCGCACTACGACATGAGCCCCGAGGAGTACCGCCGCAAATGGGGCCTGCCGCCGGACTATCCGATGGTGGCCCCGGCCTATGCGGCCCGTCGCTCGGACTTCGCCAAGAAGATCGGCCTGGGCAAGGGCGTGCGACGCGGCAGCTGACCGCGTCCCCTTTTCCCGGCAAGAATTCTCGGGACATGCGAACGCCGCCGGACTCCGGCGGCGTTTCTCGTTTCGACGATGTGTGGTTCGGTCGAAGTTGAAGGTCTGATCGTTCCTTTAGGCCGCGTGGCCGCCCATGCGGGCGACGTTGCAGTGGGCCCACAGCTTTTCCATCGCCGTGACCAGCTTGCGCATCATGTCGTCGGTGTGGAACGGCGTGGGGGTGAAGCGCAGGCGCTCGGTGCCGCGCGGCACGGTCGGGTAGTTGATCGGCTGCACATAGACGCCGTGATCGGCCAGCAGCATGTCGCTGATCAGCTTGGTATGGATCGGATCGCCGACCAGCACCGGGACGATATGGCTGTCGTTGTCCATGACCGGCAGGCCGGCCGCCTTGAACATCGCCTTCAGGGTCGCGGCGCGCTCCTGGTGGATCTCGCGCACTTCCGGATGCTGCTTCAGCCAGCGGACGCTGGCCAGCGCGCCCGCCGTCAGGGCTGGCGGCAGCGAGGTCGTGAAGATGAAGCCCGAGGCCATCAGGCGGATGGCGTCGATCACGTCGGCGTCGCCGGTGATGTAGCCGCCCATGACACCGAACGCCTTGCCCAGCGTGCCCTCGATGATGTCGATCTGGTCCATCAGGCCATCGCGCTCGGCGACGCCGCCGCCACGCGGGCCGTACATGCCGACCGCGTGGACCTCGTCCAGATAGGTCATGGCGCCGTACTTCTTGGCGAGGGCCGCCGTGGCGCCGATGTCGGCGATGTCGCCATCCATCGAATAGACGCTCTCGAACGCCACCAGCTTGGGCGCATCGGCCGGAGCCGCCGCCAGCAGTTCCTCAAGGTGCGCCAGGTCGTTGTGCTTGAAGACCTTGCGCTGGCCACCGCCGTTGCGGATGCCGGCGATCATCGAGGCGTGGTTCAGCTCGTCCGAGAAGATGATTAGGCCGGGCAGGATCTTCTGCACGACCGACAGGGTCGCCTCGTTCGAGACATAGCCCGAGGTGAACAGCAGGCCGGCTTCCTTGCCGTGCAGGTCAGCCAGTTCCTGTTCCAGCAGGACGTGATCGTGATTGGTGCCCGAAATGTTGCGGGTGCCACCCGAGCCCGAGCCGTGGGCGTCGACGGCGGTCTTCATGGCGTCCAGCACGACCGGGTTCTGGCCCTGGCCGAGATAGTCGTTGCTGCACCAGACCACGACTTCGCGTTCCGAGCCGTCCTGGCGCGTCCAGGTGGCGCGCGGGAACTGGCCGCGCTGACGCTTCAGGTCGGCGAAGACCCGGTAACGGCCCTCTTCGCGGATCTGGTCGACGGCGCTACGGAACGCGGATTTGTAGTCCATGGCATCTCTAAACCAGCGGCCGATCGGGCCGACGGTCCCCTAATTCCAGGCTCGGCTTTTCGCACCAAGCGCCCTTACTGTCCATCTAAGGGCGTTTACCTAGCAAATTGAATTACGCGTTTGGACGCATTGATTTCGTCAATGGACACCCCGCACGGACGCGCGGTCTTGGACGATTCAGGCCAGCTCGGCCAGCCTTCCGCGCAGTAACTGGATCATCGCGGAGAAGTCCTTCCCCCCGAAGCCATTCCCATCGAGCAGGGCGTACATCGCCTCGGCCTGCGCGCCCATGGGCGTCGACGCGCCGGCCTTGGCGGCCGCTTCCTGGGCCAGCTTGAGGTCCTTCAGCATCATGGCCGTGGCGAAACCGCCCTCGTAGTGGCGATCGGCCGGCGTCTGGGGGCCCACGCCGGGAACCGGGCAGTAGCTCGTGATCGACCAGCACTGGCCCGACGACTTGCTGGCGATCTCGAAGAATCGGTCGGCGGCCAGGCCCAGCTTCTCGGCCAGGGCGAAGGCCTCGCAGGTCCCCAGCATCGAGACGCCCAGCAGCATGTTGTTGCAGATCTTGGCCGCCTGCCCTGCTCCGTGGTCGCCCGCGTGGATCGTCACCCGGGACATCGGCTCCAGCGCGGCCTCGACGGCGGCGAAGTCAGGCGTGTCGCAACCGACCATGAAGGCCAGGCTCCCGGCCTCGGCGGCCATGATGCCGCCCGACACCGGCGCGTCGGCGAAGCGGAAGCCGGCCTCGGCCGCCTGCCTGGCCACGGCGCGGGCGCTTTCGACGTCGATGGTCGAGCAATCGATCAGCAGGGCCGACTTCGACGCGTTCGTCAGGATCTGCTCGCCATAGACCGAGCGCACATGCGGGCCGGCTGGCAGCATGGTGATCACCACCTCGGCGTCCGCCACGGCCTCGGCCACCGACGCCGCCGCATGACAGCCCGCCGCCACGGCCCGCTCGACCGCCGCCGCCGACAGGTCGAAAGCGCGGACGTGATGCTGGGCCTTGGCCTGGTTGGCGGCCATGCCGCCGCCCATGTTGCCCAGGCCGATGAAGGCGATACGCATGTCTCACTCCCGCGATATGTCTTTGTTCTTGTTCTCGGCTCTTGTTCTTGGAGCCTAGTTCGGCTTTCGGAATTTCAGCGCGAACTGGGCCGTTCGCCCCCGGATCGCCGGGTCGAAGATGGAGGCTGTCCGGGGATCATCCGGCCTGGCCAGGAGGTCGCTCTCACCCACCAGCTTGAAGCCGGCGGCGGTCAGCTCCTCGATCACCGCCGCACGGTCGATGCGATGCTGCCCCGCCGAGCCCGTCAGGCCCGAGCCGGCCGGCGCGGCGTGGTCCACCACGACATAGAGGCCGCCCGGCTTCAGGGATTTCATCACCGCGGCGTTGAACGCCGCCGCCGAACCCGCCGGCGCGAACTTGCCATGCAGGTCGTGATAGTTCTGGGTGGTCCAGACCACGTCCAGCGGCTCGGCCGCGCCGAACTCGCCGTTCGTCCCCGTGCCCACCACCACATTGGAAAAGGCTGGCTCGGCCGCCAGGGCGCGTGCGTCCGTCAGGTAGCGCGGGGCCAGCTTGACGATCTCGGTCGGCACATAGGCGTAGACCCGGCCCGTGGGGCCGACGACCTTGGCCAGGACGCGGGTGAAGTAGCCGCCCCCCGGCATGTACTCGCCGACCTTGTCGCCGGACCGCACGCCCGCCCAGGCGAGAAGCGCGGCCGGCTTCCGGTCAACGTCCCGCGCCACGTCCGCCGCCGGACGCGCCGGATCGGCCAGGGCCATGGCGTAGGGATCGGGCGCGGCGAAGGCGCCGGCGAAGAGCACGAGCGTCGCCCCCGTCACGGAGGCGAGAAGGAGGCGACGCATCATGCTGGGCGCGCCATCGGCTTAACGGGCGTTGGCCGGTTTGCGGAACTTGAAGACGAACTGGTCGGTCTTGCCCCGGATCGCCGGGTCGAAGACGTTGGTCTTCCGGTTGTCGGCGGGGTCACGCAGCACCTTGCTCTCGCCCTCGAAGATGAAGCCCGCCGCCGTGACCTCGGCCTTCACCACCGCCGAGTCGATGCGGTGCAGGTCCTCGGTGTTGCGCAGGCCAGAACCCGCCTCGGCCGAGTGGTCGATGACCAGGAAGACGCCGCCCGGCTTCAGGGCCTTGAAGACCTGCTTGTTCACGACCGCCAGGTCCGCCGGGCCCATGAACTTGTCGTGCATGTCGTGGTAGTTCTGGGCTGTGAACACCAGGTCCAGTTTCTCGGGCGCGGAGAAGTTCGGGAGCGTGTTCAGGATCACCCTCACGTTCGAGAAAGCCGGGTCACGGGCGATGGCGTTCACCGCCGGTTCGCGCTTGGCCAGCTTGGTCAGTTCGTCGGGGACATAGGCGTAGACCATGCCCTTGGGACCGACCGACTTCGAGAAGATGCGCGTGAAGTAGCCACCGCCCGGGATCAGGTCGGCGACCTTGGCGCCCGGACGCACGCCGGCGAAGGTCAGGATCTCGCCCGGAAGGCGGTCCTTGTCGCGAACCATGTCGGCGGCCGGACGCGACGGGTCGGTCAGGGCGGCGGCGATGTTCGACGGGATCGCGACGGCGACGGGACCGGAAGGCGGAGGCGGCGGCGGCCCCATCGGCTCGGTGGCGCAGGCCGCGAGGCCCAGCACGGCGACGAGACTTAGAAGCGGCTTACGCATGGCATTCCTTCCGAACCGACGTGTTCTTGTTGCGGCGACGTTAGCGCACCCCACAGGCTACGTCAGCGGTGTCCATTCCTCGCCGGGCGGTAGAGGCGCGAAAATCTCTTCCAGCATGGCGTCGGTGACCCCTTCCAGGGTCGCCGGGTTCCACTTCGGGGCGTTGTCCTTGTCGACGATCACCGCCCGGACGCCCTCGATGAAGTCGTGCTTGCGCACCACCCGCGAGCCGATGCGGTACTCCATGGCCATGTTCTCGGCGAAGTCGGTCATGGCCTCGCCGCGCTTTAGCTGCTCGAAGGCGACCTTCATCGTCTGGGGCGACTTGGTCTGCATCACCGCCAGCTGAGCCTTGCCCCAGTCGCTGGAGTCCAGGGTCAGGAACTCGACGATCTCCTCGACGGTTTCGCCGACGAAGAGGCGGTTCAGGTCCTGCTCGAAGCCGACCAGCGCGGCCTTGCCGGCGTCGGCGCGGTACTTGCGCAGGATTTCTTCGATGCGGCGGGGATCGGCGATGATCGCCTTCTTCAGGCCGGCGATCGCGCCGAACTCGACGAAGTGGGTGGCGATGCCCAGCCGCATGCAGTCCGCGCCCTTGATCCGCGCGCCGGTCAGGGCCAGCCACAGGCCCGCCTTGCCCGGCAGGCGCGGCAGGTACCAGCCGCCGCCGACGTCCGGGAACAAGCCGATGCCGGTCTCGGGCATGGCGAAGGTCGTCCGCTCGGTGGCGATGCGCACGTGCGCCGGCATCGAAATGCCCACGCCACCGCCCATGACAATGCCATCCATCACCGCCACCACCGGGGTGTCGTAGGTGAACAGCAGGTGGTTCAGCTGGTACTCGGTGTGGAAGAAGGCCCGCGCCTCGACGCCGTCCTTGGCGCCGCTCTCGGCCAGCATGCGGATGTCGCCGCCCGCGCAGAAGCCACGCTCGCCCGAGTGGTCGATCATGACCATATAGATCTCGGGGTCCTCCTGCCAGTCCAGCAGCGCGCCGATCATGATCTCGCACATGCCCTGGGTCAGGGCGTGCAGGGCCTTGGGCCGGTTCAGCGTGATCCGGCCGACATTCTTCTCGACGCTGATCAGGACTTCGGGTTCGTCGGTCATGGGGATCCTAGGCGGCCTCTTCGACGGGCGCGCAGTCGAAGCGATCGATCTGGCCGGCCATCAGGCGGAAAACGGCGTCTTGCGGGATGTCCTGGCGCAGGGTGTCGTCCTTGGAGAGCCCCGCATAGGCGCCGCGCAGCAGGCGGCCGGCGACGCCGTGGCTGACTACGATCAGCCGGCGCTCGGGCTCGGCGGCCTGCTCGGCCAGCCAGTCGGCGAGCCGGGCCGTCATGGCCTCATAGGTCTCACCACCAGGCGCGTAGAAGCCCCAGGCGTCGTCGCCGATCAGGTGGGGGTTCTCGCCGCGCACCTCTTCGCGCAGGCGGTTCGACCATTCACCGACGTCGATCTCGACCAGGCGCTCGTCGAACGCCACCGGCAGGCCCAGGCGCGCGCCGATCGTCTCGGCCGTGTCCCGAGCCCGGCGCAGCGGACTGGCGACGATGCGCCAATCGGCCGGCGGATCGCGGCGGACCAGATCGAACAGCAAGTCGCCCATGGCCGCCGCCTGCTGACGCCCCAACGGCGTCAGGTCCGACTCCAGGCGCCCCTGCAGACGCCCTTCGCGATTGTGGAAGGTCTCACCGTGGCGACAGAGATAGATCATTTGGCCTCGAAACGCGCTTTCCGCTCGGCGGCGAGATCCGCCACCGCCGGCATCACCGGCAAACCCAAATCGTCATCGGGCTCGAACCAATAGACAGACCTTTCGGAGACGAGAAGCTCGGAGCCAACCATGGACAGCGCGAGGAACAGGGCCTGAGCCGAATCCTCGCCCCCAGCCCATCGCCGTTGCACACGGCCATCCGACCAGACGGTCTCTATCGGACACTGCCAGTATCCATCCACCAACCGAGGCTGCAGCCACCGGATCAGAAGCGGTTCGGGCTTGCCGTCACCGACGATCCAATAGTTTCGCTCGCAAGCGACGCCATCGGCCAGCGGAACCCGTACCGCGTCGTTCACTGGCGGAACATCTCGCGGGCGATGATGACGCGCATGATCTCGTTGGTCCCTTCCAGGATCTGGTGCACCCGCAGGTCGCGCACGATGCGTTCCAGCGGATAGTCCTGGAGGTAGCCGTAGCCGCCGTGCAGCTGCAAGGCGTCATTGGCCACCTGGAAGCCGGCGTCGGTGGCGAAGCGCTTGGCCATGGCGCACAGCTTGGTCGCCTCGGGATGCTTGTTGTCCAGCGCATGGGCGGCGCGGCGCACCATCAGGCGGGCGGCTTCCAGCTCGGTGGCCATGTCGGCCAGCTTGAACTGCAGCGCCTGGAAGTCCTTCAGCGGGCGCCCGAACTGGTTGCGGGTTTCCATGTAAGCCTTGGCCGTGTCGAGGGCGAATTGGGCGCCGCCCAGCGAGCACGAGGCGATGTTCAGGCGACCGCCGTCCAGGCCCATCATGGCGAAGCGGAAGCCCTCGCCTTCCTGGCCGATACGGTTCTCGACTGGCACCCGGCACTCGTCGAAGTTCACCTGGGCGGTCGGCTGGGCGTTCCAGCCCATCTTGCGCTCGTTGGCGCCGAAGCTGAGGCCCGCCGTCCACTTCTCGACCACGAAGGCCGAGACGCCCTTGGCCCCGTCGGCGCCGGTGCGGGCCATGACGACATAGACGTCCGACACCCCGCCGCCCGAGATGAAGGCCTTGCCGCCGTTCAGGACGTAGTGGTCGCCGTCCAGCCGCGCCGTCGTGCGCATGTTGGCCGCGTCCGAGCCCGAGCCCGGCTCGGTCAGGCAGTAGCTAGCGATCAGCTCCATGGTCGTCAGGCGCGGCAGGTAGCGCTGGCGCAGCTCATCGGAGCCGAAGCGGTCGATCATCCACGAGGCCATGTTGTGGATCGTCAGATACGCCGCCGTCGGAACGTCGCCGTAGCTGAGCGCTTCGAAGATGATCGAGGCGTCGAGGCGCGACAGGCCGCTGCCGCCGACGTCCTCGTTCACATAGATGCCGGCAAAGCCGAGCTCGGCCGCCTGGCGCAGAACATCGACGGGGAAGTGTTTCTTCTCGTCCCACTCGGCCGAATGAGGGGCAAGCTGTCCTTCAGCGAAAGCGCGAGCAGCATCCTGGATTGCGACTTGATCTTCGTTCAGCGCGAAATCCATGCGCACTTCCTCCCGTTCGGGGCAGAACCGCCCTCGCCTTCTTGCCGCTGACGTGCCGCGCCAGAAGGCCCGTGTCAATCACGCGGAACGCCTATCGCGCCTGGGCTCGGGAGCATTCGATCACGTCTTCCGGAGTGTGGCCTGAAATCCTCCGTTACACGGTGTGAATCGGCAAAAGGGTCACACCCTCTTGATAACCATGGTCTTTCGCTCCAAATCGCGAACTCGGGGATGGCGTCCTCTAACCTAACGACTGCTCAGAAGATTATGCGTTTCGTGAAACTTGCTCTGGCCGCGCTCACGGTGGCCCTTGGAATGGCTGCGGTGTCCGCTCCGGCATATGCTGGCGACATCTCGCGCTCCTATGGCGTCTGGCGCAATCCGAAGAACTCCGTCCACCTGGAAATCAAGGACTGCGGCCCCAGCACCTGCGGCGTCGTCGTGTGGGCCAGCGCCAAGGCCGAGGCCGATGCGCGCAAGTCGGGCACGGACACCCTGGTCGGCAAGCAGCTGCTGCGTGACTTCGAAGCCCAGGACAACGGCACCCTGAAGGGCCGCGTCTGGGTCCCGACCCTGAAGATCACCCTGGTGGGCTCGGCCGACATCGTCGACTCCAAGACCATGCGCGCCAAGGGCTGCGTGATCGGCAACCTGCTGTGCAAGTCGCAGATGTGGACCCGCCTCGAAGGTCCGTCGGTCCTGGCCTCGCGGGCCGCTCCCTAAACTTCGACCTTAAGGGCATGCCAAAGGGCGTTGAAGTCTTGCCTCGCGCGGCCGCCCGCGCGAAACCGGACGCATGACCACGCCGCCGCTCGCCCCCTATCCCGCCACCCGCCTGCGCCGCGTGCGCCAGGCCGACTGGACCCGTCGCCTCGTCCGCGAGACCGAGGTCCGGCCGTCCGACCTGATCTGGTCGATGGTGGTGCACGAGGGCGAAGGGACGATCCCGGTGGCTTCCATGCCGGGTGTCGAGCGCCTGTCGGTCAAGGAAGCCGCCAAGGCCGCCGTCCGCGCCCGTGACCTCGGCATCCCGGCCATCGCCATCTTCCCGCACATCGACGGCTCGCGCAAAGACGCGACCGGCTCGATCGCCGCCGATCCGGACGGCGTGATCCCGCGCGCCGTGAAGGCGATGAAGGACGCCGCCCCCGAGGTCGGCATCATGTGCGACGTGGCCCTGGACCCCTTCACCGACCACGGCCACGACGGCGTGATCGAAGGCGGCAAGATCCTCAACGACCCGACCATCGAACGCCTGATCGAACAGGGCCTGATGCAGGCGGAAGCCGGCGCCGACATCCTGGCGCCGTCCGACATGATGGACGGCCGCATCGGCAAGCTTCGCGCGGCGCTGGAAGGCGCGAACTTCCAGGACGTGATGATCATGTCCTACGCCGCCAAGTACGCCTCGGCGTTCTACGGCCCTTATCGCGACGCCATCGGCTCGGCCAAGTTGGCCGGCGGGCCCAATAGCAAGGGACCGGGCGACAAGAAGACCTACCAGATGGACCCGGCCAACACCGAGGAAGCCATCCGCGAGGTCGCGCTCGACATCGCCGAGGGCGCCGACATGGTCATGGTCAAGCCGGGCATGCCCTATCTCGACATCCTGCGCCGCCTGGTCGACGAGTTCCGCATGCCGACCTACGCCTTCCAGGTGTCGGGCGAGTACGCGATGATCATGGCCGCCGCCCAGAACGGCTGGATCGACCAGGACCGCGCCATCCTCGAAAGCCTGACGGCCTTCAAGCGGGCCGGCGCGGCGGGGATCATCACCTACTTCGCGCCCTGGGCCGCCGAGAAGCTGGGCTGACATGTCCGCACCGAGGACCGCCTTCCGCCAAGGCCGGTTCTACGGCGCGCCGACCGTCGAGCGTCGGCTTCCCGGCGTACGGCTGGCGCACCTGGAGGCGACCAAGCGCGCCGAGCACGTCGATGAGCACAGCCACGACGACGCCCACTTCGTGCTGGCCACCCACGGCCGCTACATCACCACCGCCGCGGGACCGGAGACCGAAGGTCCGGTGCTGGTCTTCAACCCGCCGGGCGTCGTCCACCGCGACCGCTTCGTCGAGGTCGGGGGCTATTTCCTCGCGGTCAGCTTCGAGGCCGGCGATTGGCGAGGCCTGGCCGACGCGGGGCGCGGGGCCGCCATTGACGCCCTGCGCCTCTCGGGCGCCGACGCCCGCCGGGCCGCGCTGCGCCTGACCCGATCGCTGCTGGCCCGCGACGCCGAACCGCTGTCGCTGGAGGCGCTCAGCCTGGAGCTGGCGGCCCAGACCCTGAACCCGGCGCGCGATGGCGAGCGGCCGCCTTCCTGGCTGGCGCTCGCCGAGACCTATCTCGCCGACTGCTTCGACCAGCCCATCGGCGTCGCCGACCTCGCCCGCGTGGCGGGGGTGCACCCCGTCCACCTGGCGCGCGGCTATCGCCGCTGGCTGGGCGCGGCGCCGGGCGATCGGTTGCGCACCCGCCGGCTGGAGCGCGCCGCCGATCTCCTGATGCGCGGTCGTGATCCGATCGGCGAGATCGCCCTGGCCGCCGGCTTCTGCGACCAGAGCCACCTGAACCGGCAGTTCATCCGCGCCTATGGCGTCACGCCCGGCGAATTCGCGCGGCTCTGCGGCCGCCGGCCCGAGGTTGCAAGCGTCCAAGACGAGAGCCCCGACGCGGCCTAGAGCACGGGCGCCACAGTGGAGTTCCCGTCCTTGAAAGCCCTCGCGTTCGCCGCCGCCCTGCTGGCGCTTCCAGTCTCCCCCGCCGCCGCGTCCGACCTGCCCGTCGCGGCGCCCCAGGCCGAGGGCCTCTCGGTCGCCAAGCTCGACGCCATGTCGGCGGCCATCAAGGCCGGCCAGTTCCAGCAGATTACCAGCGTGCTGATCGCCCGCCACGGCAAGCTGGTGTTCGAGGTCTATTATGACGAGGGCAAGCCGGACGGCGGGCCAGAGGCTCGCCGCAACACCCGCTCGGCCACCAAGACCGTCACCGGAATGCTGGCCGGGGCCGCGATCGCCCGTGGCGCCCTGCCCGGCGTTCAGGCGCCCATCAAGGCCTATCTCAAGGATCGCCCGCCGGTCGCCAATCCCGACCCGCGCAAGGACAAGGTCACGGTCGAGGACCTGCTGACCATGAGCTCCATCGCCGAGTGCGACGACGAGAACCAGTACTCGCGCGGCAACGAGGAGCGAATGTACCTGATCGAGGACTGGGTCGGCTTCTACCTGGACCTGCCGGTGCGTGGCTTCCCCGAGTGGGTCCCAAAGCCCGAGGCCTCGCCCTACGGCCGCAGCTTCAGCTACTGCACGGCCGGGGTCGTCGTCCTCGGCCAGGTGGTCCAGAACGCGGTCAGGAAACCGCTGCCCGCCTTCGCCGACGAGGCCCTGTTCAAGCCGCTCGGCATCAAGGGGCCCAAGTGGCAGATGTCGCCCAAGGGCCTGGCCATGGGCGGCGGCGGCCTGGGCTTGCGCAGCCGCGACCTGCTGAAGCTGGGCCAGCTTTACGCCAATGGCGGCCAGTGGGAGGGCAAGCAGGTCCTGCCTGCCGATTTCGTGAAGGCCGCCGTCGCCCCCCACGCGAATGCGCGCGAGGACACCGACTATGGCTACCTGATCTGGCTGCAGACTTTCACCGGCCACAAGGCCTGGGTGATGAACGGCTCGGGAGGCCAGAAAGTCGCCATCGTGCCGGATCTCGACCTGGTGGCGGTGATTACCACGACCAACTTCGGTGTCCGCCAGCCGCACGCCATCTCCGAGAAGTTGCTGGCCGAGCACATTCTGGCGGCGGTGGAGCGCTAGGTCGGATCGACATTCAGCTTTGAACTCCCCCAACCCGCCCATCCCCGCGAAAGCGGGGATGGGCGGGGAAGTTCGTTCGCCTGAGAATGCCTTGAGCGACTCGGCTAGGCTCCGGTCATGAGCCGTGTCCTCGACATCGTCACCGCCGTGATCCGCGACGCAGACGGCCGCTTGCTGCTGGTCCGCAAGCGGGGCACCACCACCTTCATGAAGCCCGGCGGCAAGCGCGACGGCGGCGAGGACGACCTGGCCACCCTCGCCCGCGAGCTTGAGGAGGAGCTGGGCTGCCGGTTGGTCAGCGCCGAGTTGCTGGGCCGCTTCTCGGCCCCCGCCGCCAACGAGGCCGGGTTCACGGTGCAGTCGGCGACCTACCTGGCCGCCGTCGAGGGCGAGATCGCCGCCCAGGCCGAGATCGAGGAACTGGCCTGGATCGATCCCGCGGCGCCGGGCGACCTGCGCCTGGCGCCCCTGCTGACGGAGGCCGTCCTGCCGGCTCTGCTCAGTCGAACGGCTTGAGGAACTTGATCAGCGCCGTGAAGTAGTTGGCCTGGTCGTCGTACAGGGCCATGTGCGTGCCGTTGGGCATCAGGGCGTACTGGCCCTTGGGCAGCTTCTTGGCCATGGCCGCCATATAGGCGGGATCCATCGTGTCGTAGGTCGCGCCGACCACCAGGGTTGGGACGGTGATCTTCGACAGGTCCTCGAACCGGTCCCACTTCTCCAGCCGGCCGCTGGCGCCCAGCTCGCTGGGCCCCTGCATCAGGGTGTAAAGCTCGCCGTTCAGGTGGGCGAAGGCGCGGACCACGGGCTCGGGCCATTCGGCCTGCGGACGCCGCAGCAGGTGCTTCTCGTAGTGCATGGGCATCAGGATCTCCATGTAGCGGGGATCGCTGGTCTTGCCGGCCGCCTCCAGGGCCTTCACCTCGGCCAGCAGCTTCTGGTCCATGGCCGGCATCAGCACCTTCTCGGCATAGACATTGTAGGCCGGGATCGAGGCCATCATGTTCGAGATGACCAGGCACTTGAGGTTGGCCTGGTATTTCAGCGCGTACTCGATCGCCAGGATGCCGCCCCAGCTGTGGCCCAGCAGGCAGAAGTTGTCCTTGCTCGCACCGAGGCTTTTGCGGACCTGCTCCACCTCCTCGACGAACCGCTCGGTGGTCCACAGGTCGGTGTCGGTGGGCTTGTCGCTGTTTCCCGAGCCCAACTGGTCGTAATAGATGTACTCGACGCCCTCGCGCGGCAGGAAGCTGTCGAACGCCTCGAAATATTCGTGCGTCGCGCCCGGACCGCCGTGCAGCAGCAGGAGCTTCAGCTTCGGAGTGTTGCCGACGCGCTTGGTCCAGACCCGGAACTTGCCCTTGGGCGTGTCGATGTCGACCATCTTCACGCCGCCCGCCCAGGCGTCGGGGTGGCCGGTGTTGTCATAGTAGCTGGCCGGCGGAACCTGGCGCGCCAAGGCCGGCGTGACGAGCATGGCCAAGGCGGCCGCGACGCAAGCGAGCAGAGCCCTCATGATCCCCTCCCAAGGATGTGGCGGGACGGTCTGCCGGTGCGGTGGCTTTGACAAGCCCTCGTGGGATTGGGCTCAGCCGGCCGAGGCCGCGTCGATCCGGCTCTGGACCAGGGCCAGGGCCAGGGCGCGGGCGTGACCGGCCGGCTTGCCCAGCAGCTCGCTCAGCGTCGGACCGAACAGGCCGACCCCGACGGCCAGGATCACGTTCAGCAGGATCAGGTCCTCGATCGTCTCGGCCGTCACGCCCGCATCGCGATTGACGCGGGTGGCGATGACCTCGTCGACCACCTGGCGCACCAGGGTCAGGCGCTTGCCCTCGCCTGTCATTTCCAGCCACGCCGCCAGGCGCGCCGCGCCCTTGGTCTCGAAGGCGTCGAACACCGCCAGCGCGCCCGAGCCCGGATCGGCGCCCTCGACTTCGAAGCCAGCGATGACCTGGTCGGCCAGCCGGCGGATCATCCGCTCCATCAGCGCCGTCTCGACCCCGCCGATCGAGCCGAAGTGGTGGATGACATTGGCATGGACCACGCCAGAGGCCTTGGCGACATCGGCCAGCTTGATCGCCTGCGGCCCCTGCTCGACCAGGATCGCCTCGGCGGCGGCCAGGATGTTCTCGCGCGCCGCCTCGGGCGTGCGACGGACACGGGTTTTCGGAGCTGCGGCCTCTATTGACATTTTTGTCAGTATAACCAATTCTAATCATAAGACAGGCTGACCAAGCCCCATATCGGCCCAGGACACAACGCCCATGACCGTCGCCCAAGCTCCGAGCAAGACCACGCCCGCCGACCTGGACGTCACCCCGCGCGACATCCGCTTCGATCTGGCCGAGGCGCAGAAGGGTCATTGGCTGGGCGGCGACCCGGTCGGCACGGCGGTGTTCAACGCCCTGTCCCTGACTTTCCCGGACGGCGAGCGCCTGTTCATGGACGCGGTGCGCAATTACCGTCACCTGCTGACCGGCAAGCTGCTGGACGACGCCAAGAACTTCATCGCCCAGGAAGCCATTCACTCGCGAGAGCACCATCAGCTGAACAGCCTGATCGACCGCGCGCGCTATCCGGTCGCCGAGATCGAGGAGACGGTGAAGGGTCGCGTGAAGATGGCCCGCGAGCGCGGCAAGATGGCCATGCTGCTGTCGACCATCGCCCTGGAGCACTTCACGGCGATGATGGCCGAGATGCACGTGCGCCATCAGGACCTGTTCGACAAAGCCCATCCCGAGGTCGAGAAGCTGTGGCGCTGGCACGCCATGGAGGAGACCGAGCACAAGGCGGTCGCCTACGACGTCTTCATGGTCGCGACCAAGGACTGGTCGGCGCGCCGTCGCTACTTCATGCGCTGCCGGGCGATGTTCTTCGTGACCATCATGTTCACCCGCAACATCTGCCGCTACGCCGCCCGCCTGCTGGAGGCCGACGGTTACTCGCCGAAGGCGGCGCTGAAGGCGGTCAATGCGTTCGTGTGGGGCAAGCCGGGCCTGTTCCGCCGGGGCTGGAAGACCTATTTCGCCTGGTACCGTCCCGGCTTCCACCCGTGGGACCAGGACGACCGCGCCGAGTTCGCCGGTTGGAAGGCGGAGTTCGACGCGGCGGTGGCCTGAACCTCGCTTGGCGCGACGCCAAAAGCCGCATAGCGTCGGCTTGTCGACACGCCAGCCCGGTGTGGCCGGGGGGCTTCGACCATGCGGCTGCGCGCGCTTTCGTCCCTGATGATGCTCGGCGGCGGATTGGCCGTCCTCATGGCGTGCGGCCAGCCCAAGCCGCCGCCCGGCGCGCAGTTGGCCTGGGCCTATCCCAAGGCGCCGGAGGCGCCGCTACCGTCCTATCCCACCGGTGAAGTCCGCGTCGCGGGCAGCGACGTCGTCTACAGCGGCGAGGCCCTGAACAAGGGCGCCGTTGGCCCGCCGGACTGGTTTCCGCAGGACCATCCGCCTGCTCCGCCCGTCGTCGCCAAGAGTCACGACGGCGCCCTGGCCTGCGCGGAGTGCCACCAGATCGGCGGTGGCGGCTATCTGGGCACGCCCAACCTCGCGGGCCTGCCCGCGACCTACATCATCCAGCAGGTCCATGAATTCCGCGAAGGCCGTCGCACGTCGTGGGAGACTGATCGTCCCGCGACCAAGGAGATGATCGCGGTGGCCAAAAAGATCACCGACGAGGACCTGACCAGCGCCGCCGCCTACTACGCCGCCCTGCCCTATAGGCCGCGCTACCGCGTCATCGAGGGCGACAAGGCTCCGGCCGTGAAACCCAGCCACTACGGCTGGACCGACATCGTTCCTGGTCAACCCGCCCAACCGCTAAACGGCCGGGTGGTAGAAGTGGCCGAGGACGAGGCTCGGATGAATATCGCAGACCCGAACTCGGGCGTGATCATCTACGCTCCGACCGGATCGAGGGCGGCCGGCGAGACCCTGGTCCGCTCCGGCGGTCCCGGCGGCCAGGCCTGCTCCAGCTGCCACGGCGTCGGCCTAAAGGGCTCGGCGGTCGCCCCGCCCCTGGCCGGCCGCTCGGCCGCCTACCTCGCTAGGCAGTTGCTGGACATCAAGACCGGCGCCCGCAGCGGCCCAGCCGTGACCCAGATGCAGGCTCCGGCCCAAGGACTGGATGACGGGCAGATCCGCGATATCGCGGTCTATCTGGCGTCACTGAAGCCTTGAAAAACACTTCGCCCTCCCAAGCCGAGCCTGGGAGGGCGAGGATTAGTTCGAATCCAGCAGGGCGCGCCAGCTAGCCGGCGATCAAACCGAAGTCCGCCACCTGCCCCATGGCGTCGCGGACGGCGGCCAAGGTCTTGAGGCGGTTGTCGCGGTGCTCGGGCTCATTGACGAAGACGCCGTCGAGATAGGCGTCGACCGGGCCGCGCAGCTCGGCCAGCTGGGTCATGGCGCCGGTGAAGTTCTCAGCGTCCAGGGCGTCCTTCAGCGGCTTGGCCAGCAGGCGCAAGGCGTTATAGAGCCCCACCTCTGCGTCGCTGTCGGCGGTCGGCGCTTCCGGCGCGCCGGTCGGCAGAGCGCCCTTCTTCTCCTCGGCCTTGAGGATGTTGGAGGCGCGCTTGTAGCCAGCCAGCAGGTTCTTGCCGTCGTCGGTTTTCAGGAACCCGTCCAGCGCTTCGACGCGGGCGACAATGCGCGCCAAGTCGTCATCACCCAGGGCGAAGACGGCGTCGACGAGATCGTGACGCTTGCCTTGATCGCGGAGGGTGACCTTCAGGCGGTCGGCGAAGAAGGCGATCAGGTCGTCCTTGCCGAACTTGGCCAGCGACAGGCGCAGGTTATTCTCAAGGATGATCCGGATCACGCCCAGCGCCGCGCGACGCAGCGCATAGGGGTCCTTGGAACCCGTCGGCTTCTCGTCGATCGCGAAGAAGCCGACCAGCGTGTCGAGCTTGTCGGCCAACGCTACGGCGATGCTGACCGGCGCGGTCGGCACGGCGTCCGAGGGGCCTTGCGGCTTGTAGTGGCCTTCGATCGCGGCCGCGACCTCGGCGTCCAGGCCGAACTGGCGGGCATAGTAGCCGCCCATCACGCCCTGCAGCTCAGGGAACTCGCCGACCATCTGCGAGGCCAGATCGGCCTTGGCCAGACGCGCGGCTTCCTTGGTCTTGGCGACATCGGCGCCGACCAGCGGGGCGATCTCGCCGGCCAGAGCGACGATGCGCTCGACGCGCTGGGCCATGGTGCCCAGCTTGGCATGGAAGGTGACGCCGTTCAGCTTCTCCAGCCACGGCTCGAAGCCGACCTTGACGTCCTCGTCCCAGAAGAAGCGGGCGTCGGACAGGCGCGAGGACAGCACCTTGGCGTTGCCGGCCGCGATCACCGCGCCGCCGTCGGCCGCCTGGATGTTGGCGATGGTGATGAAGTGCGGGGCCAGGCCCGTCTCACCGGCCTTGCGGACGGCGAAGTACTTCTGGTGCGTGCGCATCGAGGTGCGGATCACCTCGGGCGGCAGGCTGAGGAACACCGGGTCCATGTCGCCCAGCACCGGGGTCGGCCATTCGGCCAGGCCGGCGACTTCTTCCAGCAGGCCCTGGTCTTCGACCAATTCGAGATGACGCGCGAAGCACAGGGTCTTGCAGCCTTCGAGGATGCGTTCCTTGCGCTCCTCGACGTCGAGCACGACGTAGTGGGCTTCCAGGCCCGCCGCGTACTCGTCGAAGTCCTTGGCCACGAACGGCTGGGCGTCGCCCATGAAGCGGTGACCTTCGGTGACGTCGCCGCTCGGGATGCCCTCGATCGAGAACGGCACGACCTCGCGGTCCAGCACGCAGAGGATCCGCTTCAGCGGACGCACCCAGCGCAGCTTCTTGGTCCCCCAGATCATCGACTTGGGCCACGGGAAGCCGCGGACAATGGCCTCGACCATCTCGGCGACGATCTCCGGCGTCGGGCAGCCCTTCTTCTCGATGAAGGCCATGTAGACGCCGTCGCGCTCGACCAGTTGGTCCTGCGTCAGGCCGGCCTTGCGCAGGAAGCCTTCCATGGCTTGCGGCGGGGCGCCGACGCGCGGGCCCTTCAGCTCTTCCTTGCGGTCGGCCTGGGCCAGCGGCAGGCCCTCGACCACCAGGGTCAGGCGGCGCGGGCCGGCGAAGGTCTTCAGGGCCTCGGGCAGGAAGCCGGCGGCGGCCAAGTGCTCGCGCGCCATGCGCTCCAAGTCCTTGGCGGCCTGGGCCTGCATGCGGGCGGGGATCTCTTCCGAGAACAGTTCGAGGAGAAGTTGGGGCATCTTAACTTACGCGGCTTCCTGCTGATCGACCCAGGCGCTGGCGCACATCTTACAAAGGTCGCGGATGCGGCCGATGTAGCTGGCGCGCTCGGCGACGGCGATCGCGCCTCGGGCGTTCATCAGGTTGAAGAGGTGGCTGGCCTTGAGGACCATGTCGTAAGCGGGCAGCACCAGGGCCTTGTCCTGGTACGAGCGAGCCAGCATCAGCGGGACCTGCTCTTCCATCTGCTCGAACTGCTGCTTCAGCACGGCGACGTCGAAGCCGTGGAAGTTGGCTTCCGACTGCTGGCGCTCGTTCTCCAGGAACACATCGCCATAGGTCGTCGCGCCCAGCGGCGAGTCAGGGTCGTTGAACGGCAGGTCGTAAACGTTGTCGACGCCGAACACGTACATGGCCAGGCGTTCCAGGCCGTAGGTCAGCTCGCCGGCCACCGGCGAGACGTCCAGGCCGCCCACCTGCTGGAAGTAGGTGTACTGCGACACTTCCATGCCGTCGCACCAGACTTCCCAGCCCAGGCCCCAGGCGCCGACGGTCGGGTTTTCCCAGTCGTCCTCGACGAAGCGGATGTCGTGGGTGCGCAGGTCCAGGCCGATCGCTTCCAGCGAACCCAGATACAGATCCTGCATGTTCTCGGGGTTCGGCTTCAGGATCACCTGGTACTGGTAGTAGTGCTGCAGGCGGTTGGGGTTCTCGCCATAGCGGCCGTCCCCCGGACGACGCGAGGGCTGCACATAGGCCGCGTTCCAGGGCTTGGGACCCAGCGCGCGCAGCACTGTGGCCGGGTGCAGGGTCCCTGCCCCCACCTCCACGTCATGCGGCTGCAGGATGATACAGCCCTGCCGGCTCCAATAGTCATGGAGCGTCAGGATCAGGCTTTGGAAGGACTTGGGTTTTTCGCGCGACATCAATCGAAGCAGGCCTAGAAAAAAGTCGGCGGACCATAGGGCCCGCCGACTGCTGCTTCAAGCGAAGTCCGGAACGGTAAGGGCTTTAGTTGCCCTTGGGCACGGTGCGCTTGCCGGCGTTCGATTGCGGGCCGCCGTACTTGACGCGGTTCGCGCGGGTGTCGGCGACGGGCGGGTTGGAGACGACGTTGGTGTCGCCGGCCTTCAGAGTGGCCTGGGCGTCCGGCGATTGCGACGACACCGCCACGACGCCCGAGGTGTTGACGCCGGCGGCCGGCGCCGAGGGTGCGGCGGCGGGATCAGCGGCCATGTCGGTCGTCGAAGCCGGAGCCGCAGCCGGCATGTTCAGCGCATCGGTCGTGGCCGGGGCCGTCTGGTCGGCGGGCGCCGCCGGAGCGACCTGCTCATTGGCCGCTACGTCCATGGTCGAGCCGGTGGCCGCCGCCTGCAGGCCCGGGACGTCCTTGGGCAGCAGAACCTTGTCCACCACGTGCAGCACGCCGTTGGTCGCGATCACGTCGGTCTGGGTGATGTTGGCGTTGTCGACCATCGGGGTCGCGCCGCTGCCGTCCAGCAGCAGGGCCGAGCCCTCGACGCTCTTCACCTCGCCCTTGGCGCCCTTGATCTTGGTGGAGTCCACCTTGGCGTTGATCAGGTGATAGGTCAGCACCTTCTGCAGCAGCGGCCCGTTCTCGGGCAGCATCAGCTTGTCCAGTTCGCCGGCCGGCAGGGCCGCGAAGGCCGCGTCGGTCGGGGCGAACAGGGTCAGGTTCTGATTGCTCTTCAGGACGCTGGTCAGGTTCACCGCCGAGACCGCCTTCAGGAAGGTGTTGAACTGACCCGAGGCCTTGGCGGTCTCGATCAGATCGCCATTGGGCGCCACTTGGGCGGGGGCGACGGGCGCCTGCGCGACAGGCGCCGCGCTTGCGGCTTGGACATGGGCGGCGCCGGCCAGCAGGGCGATAGCCGCGGCGGCGGTCAGAAGACGCTTGGAAGACATGGTTGAGTTCCTCTCGGTTCGAGCGGAGTACGCCCGGACGAGGCTCTCGGTTCCGCGATCACGGCGTCGTGATCATGGAAAAGCTTCACCTGAAGAAGAACACGACGGCCACGCCCGCGACGATCAGGGCGAAACCGGCAAGCGTCGATAATTTGATCGCTTCGCCTAGATAGAAATACGAGAACAGGACGAAGACCAGCAAGGTGATGACCTCCTGCCCGACCTTCAACTGAGCTGTCGAATACACATTGTACCCGATCCGGTTGGCGGGCACGGCCAGCATGTATTCGGGAAGAGCAATCAGCCAGCTGGACAGGATCGCCACCGGCAGCGCCATCGGCTTGCCCTTCAGGTGCCCATACCAGGCGTAGGTCATGAAGACGTTGGACATCACCAGCAACACCCAGGGCGCGATCTTCATGACGAGGGGCGGCATGTCCGGAGCTCCGAAGCTGGGCGGTGGGGATTCCCGCAACCTAGGACAAGAGGCCGGGTGACCGCCACCGCCCTCCCGTCGGGCAGAAACGCCATTTTCTGACGCATCCTAGGCGCTCACCGCCCAGTTTTTGGGCGCCTTGCCTATTTCCTTTCCGAAACCTTGTCCGCGAGGCCCGTCACCGAACCGTCGCCGATAGCGTGGCCACGCCGGGGAAAACGATGCAGCGCGTGAGGGCGGCGTCGGCGGTGATCAACGGGGGCGGGTTCGCTTCCGACAACCAAGCAAACAAGCCCGCAACGCGGCGGGTCGGAGCAAGGCGGATGAAACTGATCATAGCGGTCGTCAAACCCTTCAAGCTGGACGAGGTGCGCGAAGCGCTCGTCGCCGCCGGCGTTGAAGGCCTGACGGTTTCGGAAGTGAAGGGCTACGGCCGCCAGAAGGGCCAGACCGAAATCTACCGGGGCGCCGAATACCAAGTGAACTTCGTGCCCAAGGTGAAGCTCGAAGCGGTCGTCGATGACGCGTCCGCCGCCAAGGCCGTGGAAGCCATCAAGGCCGCCGCGGCGACCGGGAAGATCGGCGACGGCAAGGTCTTCGTCCTCAACGTCGAAGAAGCCGTCCGCATCCGCACCGGTGAAACCGGCTCGGCCGCTCTGTAACGCATCGGGAAAGGGGATACCGACGATGAAACTTACCTTCAAACCGCTGGCCGGGCTCATGCTCGCCGCGACCCTGGCGGGGGCTCCGCTGGGGGCGACCGCCTTCGCTCAGGAGGCCGCGCCCGCGCCGGCCGCCGCCGCCGCAACCACCGCCGCGCCCGCCGAGGCCGTGCCGGCTCCGGTCGCCGCCACGCCGGCTCCCGCCGAGGCCGCCGCGCCCGCCATCGTCGACAAGAACGACAAGGGCGACAACGCGTGGATGCTCACCTCCTCGCTGCTCGTCCTGCTGATGATCCTGCCGGGCCTGGCCCTGTTCTACGGCGGCCTGGTGCGCGCCAAGAACATGCTGTCGGTCATGATGCAGGTCTCGACCGTCGCCCTGATCGGCTTCGTCGCCTGGGTGCTGTGGGGCTACAGCTTCGCCTTCACCGACGGCGGCAGCTGGGACACCTTCGTGGGCGGCATGGGTCGCCTGTTCCTGAAGGACGTCACCCCGGCCAGCAACGTCGCGACGTTCTCGACCGGCGTGGTGATCCCCGAGTTCACCTTCATCTCGTTCCAGTCGACCTTCGCGGCCATCACCGCCGCCCTGGTGGTCGGTTCGCTGGTCGAGCGCATGAAGTTCGCCGCCATCGTCGCCTTCGCCGTCCTGTGGCCGCTGCTGTCGTACTATCCGATGGCCCACATGGTCTGGTGGTGGCCGGGTCCTGACGCGATCGCCACGGCTCCGACCGCGCCGATCAAGTCGGGCCTGATCTGGGGCTTCGGCGCCCTGGACTTCGCCGGCGGCACCGTCGTCCACATCAACGCCGGTATCGCCGCGCTCGTCGGCGCCCTGGTCCTCGGCAAGCGCCAAGGCTTCGGCAAGGAGCCGATGCCCCCGCACTCGCTGACCCTGACCCTGGTGGGCGCCGGCCTGCTGTGGGTGGGCTGGTTCGGCTTCAACGCCGGTTCGAACCTGGAAGCCAACGGCTACGCCTCGCTGGCCATGATCAACACCTTCGTCGCCACCGCCGCCGCCGGCCTGTCGTGGATCGTCGTCGAGTGGATCACCCGCAAGAAGCCGTCGGCCCTGGGCCTGGCCTCGGGCGTCGTCGCCGGTCTCGTCGCCGTCACCCCGGCCGCCGGTTTCGCCGGCCCGATGGGCTCGGTGATCCTGGGCCTGGTCGTCTCGCCGATCTGCATCTTCTTCTGCTCGGTCGTGAAGAACGCCTTCAAGTATGACGACAGCCTGGACGCCTTCGGCATCCACGGCGTGGGCGGCATCGTCGGCGCCATCGGCACCGGCCTGCTGGTCAACCCCGCTTGGGGCGGCGCCGGCATCGTCGACTACATGAGCTGCGGCAAGGACGGCGACCTGTCGACCTGCGACAACGCCGTCTACAGCCTGGGCACCCAGGTCATGGCTCAGCTGAAGGGCGTCTGCGTCACGGTGGTCTGGTCGCTGGTCGCCTCGCTGATCGTCTTCTACCTGATCAAGCTGGTCATCGGCCTGAAGGCTTCGCCGGAAGCCGAGGAAGAAGGCCTGGATATCTCGGAACACGGCGAACGCGCCTACCACAGCTAAGCTGGCGGTAGGGGTTCACCCCCGAAAGGCGAAGGGCGCGGAGGGCAACCTCCGCGCCCTTTTCCTTTGCGACTCCCTTTGCCCTTGCGACTCGTTGGCGATCGACCAAGCTCGCGCGGCCCGCCCGGAGATCATCGTGGACGCCCAACTCTTCCTGCTCTGCGTCCTGACCTTCGTGATCCACCTGATCGGGGCCCTGGCCTACGCCGTGCGGATCGCCGGCGTCCGCACGCGGCGGATCGCCCTGTCGTTCGCCCTGTTCAACGTGCTGGTCCTGTTGTCGCGCGCCTCGAACGCCTTCCAGGGTCCGTTCCTGTCCAAGCGGATCGAGAACAGCCTGCTGGCCGGCTCGGGCCAGCATCTGCTGGCGGACTTCCAGTGGCTGATGGCCAGCGCCAGCCTGGCGGCGCTGATCGGCGCCCTCGCCGTCCCCACCGCCCAGCGCCTGTTCACGCGAGCCGTCGCGCACTTCCAGGTCCACCGCTCGGTGCCCAAGCTGCTGATGCACGCCTTCGCCAAGGGCGGGCTGTCCTATGTGCGCGACTCAGTCGCCCTGCCCTCGCCCAACCACCTGCAGGGGCTGAAACAGAAGATCGACGTGCCGGTGCGGGTGATCGTTCTGAACGTCCTGGCCCAGGCGCTGCTGACGGTGGGCGTGTTCGCCTCGCTCTACGCCGGCTATCTGGACCCGCAGTTCCGCGTCACCGCCGTCAGCCTGTCGTCGGTGATCAACGGCGTCGCGACGATCCTGCTGTTCGTGCTGATCGATCCGGCGCTGTCGATCATGACCGACGACGTGATGGACGGCCGCGTCAGCGAGGCGGCGTTCCGCCGCGCGGTCGTCTGGTTCGCCGCCAGCCGCGTGGCCGGCACGGTGCTGGCCCAGTTGCTGCTGGTCCCGGCGGCCAGCGGCGTCGTGATGCTGGCGCGACTGATCTAAAGGCGGCGCGCGCTGACGATCGGAACGACCGGGTCCAGGATCTGGCCCGCCATCACCGGGTTCACCGACTTGCCGGGCGTGGGCAGGTTCAGGATCTTGCGGACGATCTCCATGCCCTTGAGCACCTGGCCGAAGGCGGCGAAGCCCTGGTTGTCGCCCTCGGCGGCCGGATTGGCGTCCAGATACGGCGCCTCGCCCACACAGATGAAGAAGTCGGAGTCGCCCGTGCCCGGCGCCATGCGGGCCAGGGACAGCGTGCCGTCGACGTGGCGTAGGCCCGTCTGGGTCGTCGACTCGTGGGCGACGGGCGGGAACAGCTTGCGGGGATCGCCCTGCAGACCGCCCTCGATCAGGCCGTAGTCGACCGAACTCGGCGCCTTGGCCGCCCGCCAGAAGCTAGCGCCGTCATAGCGCTTGTCGTCGAGATACTTCAGGAAATTGGCGACGGTCAGCGGCGCCTGCTTGGCCTTCAGGGCGATGACGATGAGGCCCAGGCTGGTCTCCAGCCCGATCACGATATCGCCCGGTCCGGGCACGATTGGCGACGGGCCCAGGTTCAGGATCTGGGCGGAAGCCAGGCTCGGCGCCGCGGCCAGGCCGCCCAATCCGGTCAGGACGTCACGACGCTTCATGTCCAACTCCTAGCTCTTCTTCCTAGGCGAGGCGGCAACGCCGCACCCACCAATCGGGCCGCATCGCTTCCAGGCGCTCGACCAGCCCCTCGGCCTCGATATCGCCGGCGCAGAGGGCGAAGCAGGTCGCCCCCGAGCCGGACATCCGTGCCAGCAGACTTTCGGGCTCGTCGCGCAGGACGTCCAGCACTTCGCCGATCAGGGGCTCCAGCGCGACGGCCGGCGCCTCCAGATCGTTGCGGGTCGCGACAGCCAGCCAGGCGGCGACCTCCTCGGCGCTCTCGAAGTCGGACGGCATGAACGGCCGCTCGGCGCCGTCCGAATGCACGGCGGCGTCGTAGGCGCGATAGACCGCCCCGGTCGGCGACGGCGCGCCCGGATTGACCAGCACGGCGTGGAGTTCCGGCAAGATCGGCGCGGGCGACAGCACCTCCCCTCGCCCCTCGGCCATCAGCGCCGTGGCCCGCAGGCAGGCCGCGCCGTCCGCGCCAAGGCTGGCGGCCAGCGGTTCGAGCGCGTCGTCGGTCAGGTCGGGCGCCAGCGCATCGCGCAGCAGCTTCAGCGCCGCGCCCGCATCGCTCGAACCGCCGCCCAGGCCCGCCGCGATCGGCAGGCGCTTCTCCAGGATCAAGCGATAGGGCGGAACCGGTCCGCCCAGCCTGGCGTGGAAGGCTCTCGCCGCGCGGACCACCAGGTTGTCGCCATCGGCCGGGATCGCGCCGCCGAACGGACCCGAGGTCTCGAAGGCCGGCGCATCGCTGGCCTGGATCATCACCTGGTCGCCGACATCGGCGAAAACCATCAGGCTGGAGATCGGGTGATAGCCCTCGTGATCCGGCCCGCCCACGTGCAGGAACAGATTGACCTTGGCCGGGGCGAAGGCGGACAGCCTCATGATCTCTCGACGCTCAACGGTGATCGACCACCGCCGATAGCTCAGTTGTGGGCGATCGTCGACTTAGTGGCGGGCCCGGTGAGGCCCAGGCCGTTCTGCAGCTTGGCTTCGGCCTCGGCCTTCTGCTTCTCGTCGGGCTCGAGCGTCAGGACGCGGCGCCACTGGAACTCGGCCTCGGTCTTGCGGCCGACCTTCCAATAGGCGTCGCCCAGGTGGCCGTTCACGTCCGGATCGCCCGGCTCCATCTCGACGGCCGCTTCAAGCTTCTCCACGGCGGCCTTGTAGTCGCCCAGGCGGTAGTAGGCCCAGCCCAGCGAGTCGAGCATGGCGCCCGACTGCGGCCGCGCGGCGACAGCCTTCTGGACCATGCCCAGGGCCTCGGCGAGGTGCTCGTTGCGATCGATCCAGTAGTAGCCGAGGAAGTTCAGCAGCTCCGGCTCGTCAGGATTGGCCTTCAAGGCCGCCTGCAGGTCGCGCTCGGCTTCCGGCCAGCGCTTGGCCTGCTCGAGGGCGACGGCGCGGAGGTAGAGCAGCCGCCAGTCGGGATCGGCGGTCTCGCGCGCGATGATCGGGTCCAGCACGGCCACGGATTCGTTCCACTGGCTGCCGGCGCGCAGCAGGTCGGCCAGGGCCACCTGGGCGTCGCGGTTGTTCGGCGAGGCCGTCGCGGCGGCCTTAGCCACTTCCAGCGCCTTGGCCTTGTCGCCGAGATCGTTCCAGGCCCAGGCGCTCTTGCTCTGGGCCGAGGCGTAGTGCGGCGAGCCGGGCAGGACGTGGCCATAGGCCTCGATGGCGCCCTGCGGGTCCTCGTTCTGGTTCAGAAGGTCCCCGACCAGCACCCACGCCTCGTCGCGGGCCGGATCCAGGCGCAGGGCCAGGCGCAGATAGGCCAGGGCGAACTGGGCCTGGCGTTCACCGGCGAAGGTGGCGGCGCAGGCGACCAGGCCCTCGGCCGCGCCCTGGCGGATCGTCGTCAGCGGCGGCGGCGCGCCCTTGGCGGCGGCGCGAGCGCGGGCGCGCTGCAGGCCCAGGTCGTTCGGCGCGGACCGCAAGGCGGTGTCGTAAAGGGCCACGGCGTCGTCGTGACGCTTGCGGCGCTCCAGGAAGGATCCGTAGTCCAGGGTGAAGATGTTGGCGGTGGCGCTGCTGGCGGTCAGCGCCTTGTAGTCGGTCTCGGCCTCGTCATAGCGCTTGGCCCGCTCGAACAGGCGCGCCTGGCCCTGCTGGCCGAAGTACTGGACCAGCTTGTCGCTGCGCAGGGTCGGCTGGACGATCGCGCCTTCAGCGTCGTTGGCGGTGGCGGCGGCCCACGGCGCCAGCAAGGCCGCGGCCTGCTGGTGCGGGAAGCCCGGCGGATCGGTCTTCAGCAAGGCCTGGGCATCCTTGCCCTTGCCCATCGCGATGGCCTCGACCACCCGGGTCACCACGCCCAGGCGCTTGATCGCCTCGGTCGAGTCCGCGTCCGTCGGGGCCATGGCCGCCGCGCGCGTGATGTCGCCGGCCATCAGCAGTGCGGTGAACGAGCGCTCGCCGATCACGCCGGGATCTTCGCCCAGCACCGCCGCCGTGCCGAAATAGGTGGCCGCTTCCTTGGACTTGCCATCGCGCAGCGCCGCCTGGCCGGCCAGGAACTGGCCGTACGAGGTGCGGGTGTCGAACATCATCGCGCGGGCGTTGACCGGCCCTCGCATCGTGATCTGGCCAGGCTCGGAAGCGCACGCGGCCAGGACCGAGACGGAAACACAGGCGAGGAGGACTTTGATACGCGTCATCCCCGCACCCTCCGAGGTTTCGACGCGGTCCGCAACAAAAAGCCTCCCAGCTTGAGCTGGGAGGCTGCTCTGTCGCAGGACGAAAAGCCCTACATGTTCGGGTAGTTGGGTCCGCCGCCGCCTTCCGGCGTGGTCCAGACGATGTTCTGCGACGGATCCTTGATGTCGCAGGTTTTGCAGTGGACGCAGTTCTGGGCGTTGATCTGGAAACGCGGGTCCTGCCCTTGCTCGTTGTAGAGCACCTCGTAGACGCCCGCCGGGCAATAGAGACGCGCCGGCTCGCCGTACTTGGGCAGGTTGACCAAGATCGGGATCGACGGATCCTTCAGCTTCAGGTGGGCCGGCTGGTCTTCCTCGTGGTTGGTGGCCGACAGGAACACCGAGCTCAGCTTGTCGAAGCTGATCACGCCGTCGGGCTTGGGGTAGACGATCGGCTGATAGTCCTTGGCCAGGCCCGTCGAGGCCGCGTCGGTCTTCTCGTGCTTCATCGTGCCGAAGAACGAGAAACCGCCGAAGAGGTGCGTGCACCACATGTCGAACATGCTGAGCGCACCGCCCAGGGCGGTGCCGAACTTGCCGAGGATCGGCTTGGCGTTGCGGACGACCTTGAGCTCCTTGGCCACCCACGACTTCTCGTAAGACGTCTGGTAGGCGGTCAGCTCATCGCTGGTCCGGCCGGCCTGGACGGCCTCATAGGCGGCCTCGGCGGCCAGCATGCCGGTCTTCACGGCGTTGTGGCTGCCCTTGATGCGGGGAACATTGACGAAGCCGGCCGAGCAACCGATCAGCACGCCGCCCGGGAACGTCAGCTTCGGCACCGACTGGTAGCCGCCCTCGGTGATGGCCCGCGCGCCGTAGGCGATGCGCTTGCCGCCTTCGAGGTAGGGCTTCACGCCAGGATGCTGTTTGAAGCGCTGGAACTCGTCGAAGGGCGAGATCCAGGGGTTCTTGTAGTTCAGGTGCACGACGTAGCCGATGGCCACGTAGTTGTCCCCGAAGTGGTACATGAAGCTGCCGCCGCCAGTGTCGTTGCTGAGTGGCCAGCCCGTGGTGTGCTCGGCCAGGCCGGGCTGGTGCTGCTCGGGCGGAACCTGCCACAGCTCCTTGATGCCGATGCCGTACTTCTGCGGCGACTTGCCGGCCGAGAGGTCGAACTTCTCGATCAGCTGCTTGGCCAGCGAGCCGCGCACGCCCTCGGCGATGAAGACGTACTTGCCGTGCAGCTCCATGCCGGCCTGGAAGTCGGGCTTGTGGTGGCCGTCCTTGCCGATGCCGACGACGCCGACCACGACGCCTTTCACCGAGCCGTCCTCATTCCAGACGAGGTCCGACGCGGCGAAGCCCGGATAGATCTCGACGCCCAGTTCCTCGGCCTTGGTCGCCAGCCAGCGGGTCAGGTTGCCCAGCGAGGCGATGTAGCAGCCGTGGTTGTGCATGAACGGCGGCATGGCGAACATCGGCAGGCTGAGCTCGCCTTGCGGGCCCAGCAGCTTGAAGCGGTCCTTGGTGACCGGCGTCTCCAGCGGCGCGCCTTCCGCCTTCCAGTTCGGGAACAGTTCGGCCAGGCCCTTGGGGTCGATCACAGCGCCCGACAGGATGTGAGCGCCGACTTCCGAGCCCTTTTCCAGCAGCGCGACCGAGATGTCGTTCCCGTGCTTGGCGGCCAGTTGCTTCAGGCGGATCGCCGCCGAGAGGCCCGCGGGACCACCGCCGACGATGACGACGTCGTATTCCATCGACTCGCGTTCAAGGTCTTCGCTCATGGGATCTCCCGATCGGGCTCGGCCGCCCGTCTTATGACTGTTTGAATCACAGCTTATCCGAACGTGACGCGGCGGTGGTCAAGCACCTGATCTTGCTTTTTTGCTGCGCCGCAGCGTGGAGACTGGCGATGATCCGCGCTAAGACCGTCTCATGAGCCTCGCCGTCGATCAACGCGCCGTCGAAAGCCTGCTGGCCTTCTGGGCCGATGCGGGCGTCGACACGTCCTATGCGGACGCGCCGATCGACCGACTCGCCGAGGGCGCGGCGATGCTGCGCGCCCGCAGCCAGCCGCCGCCTCCCCCGCCGCCGGTCGCCCGTCCAGGCCTGGCCCTGGCGCGCGGACCCGATGTCGGTACGGCCGTCGCCACGGCCAAGGCCGCGGCGGCCGCCTGCAACGACCTGGAGAGCCTGGCCGCCGCCATCACCGCCTTCGACGGCTGCCCGCTGAAGACCCAGGGTGCCAAACAGGCCGTGTTCTCGCGTGGCGTCGGCGACGCGCCGCTGATGATCATCGGCGAAGGCCCCGGCGCCGACGAGGACGCTCAAGGCCAGCCGTTCGTCGGGCGCGCCGGCAAGCTTCTGGACCGAATGATCAAGGCCGCCGGCCTGGAAGGCCGCGTCTTCATCACCAACACCGTCTTCTGGCGCCCGCCGGGCAACCGCACGCCGACGCCCCAGGAGCAGGCCGCCTGCGCCCCGTTCGTCGAGCGGGCCATCGCCCTGGTGAAGCCCAAGATGCTGCTGCTGGCCGGCGGAGCCTCGGCCAAGGCCATGCTGAAGCGCGAGGAAGGCATCCTCTCCATGCGCGGCCGCTGGTTCGAATGGACCTCGGACGACAAGGCGATGGAGCTGCCCGCCATGCCCACGCTGCACCCGGCGTTCCTGCTGCGCACCCCCGCGCAGAAGAAGAAGGCCTGGCAGGACCTTCTGACGCTGACCGAGCGACTTGATCGTCCGGACCGTCCGAACTAGAAATCTCGCCGACCAGTCGGAACGGGGGACGCGCGCCTGCGGGGGAGCGCGGATCACTATTGCAGCTTTGGGCTCGCCCTCTGGCCGTTGTTTCGGCCCTTTTCCTGTGCGTGACCGCGATGGTCGCGCACGCCGGCGCCCTTGACCCTCTGTCCCAGGACGACCTTCGCTACTACCGCGCCGCTTTCGCGGCGGTGGATCGCGGTGACTTCGACGCCGCCGAGGCCGCCTTCGCCAATACCCGAGATCGCAGCCTGGCCGGCCGCCTGGCCTTCGCCAAGGTCATGCATCCGACCCGCTATTCGGCCAGTTACGCCGACCTGACGCGCTGGCTTGAGACCTATTCCGAAGAGGCCGGCGCCGATCGCGTCTACGCCCTGGCCGTCAAGCGCAAGCCCAAGCGCGGCGCGGCCCCGCCGATCCCCGAGCTGTTCATGGGCGACGACACCGCCCCGCCGCCCGCCGACAAGGGCCGCGCCGCTCGCGAAGCCTACTATTCCGGCGACGTCCAGAAGGCCCTGAGCCTGGCGATCGCCGGCGGCGAGCGTTGGATCGCCGGCCTCTCGGCCTATCGCCTGGGCGACACCCGCACGGCCCAGTCCTATTTCGAACAGGTCGCCCACGACCAGGGCGAAGACGAGTGGCTGCGGGCCGCCGGCGCCTTCTGGGCCGCCCGGGTCGCCAGCCAGGCCGGCCAGGAACGCCAAGCCCAGGCCATGCTGACCGAGGCCGCCCACGCGCCGCACACCTTCTATGGCATGATCGCCGCCCGCCAGCTGGCCATGGCTGGCGTGACCATCACCGAGGAAGGCTACGACCCGATCGGCAGCCTGCTGACCCGCGCCAGCTATGCCGGCCCGGACACCGCCTCGCTGGACGGGCTGATGAAGACCGATCCGCGCGCCCGTCGCGCCGCCGCCCTCGCCCAGGTCGGCCGCTGGCGCGAGGCGGGCCTGGAGCTCCGCGCCGGTCTCTCCCTGGCCGAAACGCCGGAACTTCGCGACGACTGGACCGCCCTGGCTCTGGCGCTCAACGCCAACGCCCCGTTGAACGCCGGCCGCCCGGTGCGCCGGGTCGGCGGCCAGGACTATCCCCTGCCCCCACTGGATCCGGTCGGCGGCTTCACCATCGACAAGGCCATGGTCTACGCCCTGGTGCGCCAGGAGAGCCGCTTCGATCCGATGGCCGTCTCGGGCGCCGGCGCCGTCGGCCTGATGCAGGTGCGTCCGTCCTCCGCCGCCGACGTTGTGGGCGACGACAAGCTGCTGGCCGACAAGTCGCCGCTGTTCGACCCGGCCTACAACCTGCGCGCCGGCCAGGACTACTTCACCTGGTTGATGGACCGGGGCGTGAAGAGCCCCGACCTCCTGCGCGCCGTCGCCGCCTACAACGGCGGTCCGGCGACGCTGAACAAGACGGCAGCCCAGCTGGGCGCCGACTGCGACACCCTGCTGCTGATCGAGAGCCTGCCGTTCAAGGAAACCCGCAACTACGTCGAGAAGGTGATGGCCAGCTACTGGACCTATCGCCGGCTGATGGGCGCGGAGAACAAGACCCTGGACGCCGTGGCCAGCGGCGCGCGCACCGTCGATTTCCGCCTGGATCCTCAGGTCGTGCAGCCGACCTCGATCGACCAGCTGATGACCCAGCTGTCACAGCCGGAATAGCGCTTCAGTATTTGAGGACCTTGGCCTTCAGCGCCTTCGCCACGGCCTTTTCGTCACCACCGCCCGCCGGCCAGTCCAGCCGGCGCACAAACACACCGTGCAGGCGCGGCGAGAGCCTGCTCAGCAGGCCGCCCGGCGCCGTCAGTATAGCCGGAGCCCCCGCCCCGCCCGCGAGATGACGCTCAAGCGGCTCGCGCCAGCCCTCGCGCAGCACCGGTTCGGATCGCAGCGTCAGGATCCAGTCGCCCCTGGCGACAGCCGCGCCCGCCGAGAACCGCGCCCCGGCCCCGCCCGAGGCCTCCACCAACCGCGCGCCGCTGTCCTCGGCCAAGGCCTCCAGGCCGGGTTCGCCGTCACCGACCAGGACCACCTCCTTGACCAGACCGTCCACGGCGGCGGGCACCAGCATGGCCATCTGGGCGGCCAGACCCGGGAGGTCTTCGGAGGCGATGAGGACGACGGAAATCATGGCTTTGCTTCGCGAGTGAGCGGGTCCCGGTCAAGGACGAAAGCTCGTCCCTCAGCCAAACAAGTCCATCTGCGCGCTGGCCTTCCTCGGCGGTGTGAACTGGCTGGCGTCCAGCGGTGTCCAGGGCTGGTCGAGCCCGAACTTCTTGACCGCCAGGTGGAAGCGCTGGCGCAGCACCTCGGCCACGGGTCCGTCGCCGAGCATGCGCTCGCCCCAGCTGGAGTTGTTCACCTCGCCCCTTCGGATCTGCCGCACCAGCGACATCACCTTGCGAGCCCGGTCCGGGTGGTCGGTCTGCAGCCATTCCTCGAACAGCTGGGCGATCTCGCGCGGCAACCGTAGCGCCACGTAACCCGCTCCCCGCGCACCGGCCTTGGCCGAGGCCTCAAGCACCGCCTCGACCTCGTGATCGTTCAGGCCAGGAATGGCCGGCGCGAACATCACCGTCACCGGCACGCCGGCCTCGGTCAGCCGCCGCACCGCCTCGATCCGTTTGCCGGGCGTCGCCGCGCGCGGCTCCATGCTGCGGGCCAGACGGCGGTCCAGCGTCGTGATCGAGATCGCCACCCGCGTCAGCTTCCGCTCCGCCAGCCGGGCATAGATGTCCAGATCGCGCAGGATCAGCGCCGACTTGGTGATGATCGTGAAGGGGTGGCTGCACCGCTCCAGCACCTCGATCACTTGCCGCGTCACGCGCAGCTGCTTCTCGTCGGGCTGATAGGGATCGGTGTCGCCGCCGATGTGGATCGTCGCCGGCTTGTAGCTGGCCTTGGCCAGTTCCTTCTCCAAGAGCTCGCCTGCGTGCGGCTTGAAGAAGATCTTGCTCTCGAAATCCAGCCCTGGGGACAGGCCGAGATACGCGTGAGCCGGCCGGGCGTAGCAGTAAATGCAGCCATGGCTGCACCCCCGATACGGGTTGATCGAGCGATCGAAACCGACATCCGGGCTCTGGTTGCGGGCGATGATCGTCCGCGACTTCATCGGCTGCAGTTCGGTCTTCAGCTGCCTGGGCTCTTCCTCGTCGCCCCAGCCGTCGTCGAACGCCTCGCGCTCCAGGGCCTCGAAGCGCCCGGTTCGATTGGATTTCGCGCCGCGCCCCCTGGGAGCCGGCTTCAATTTCGCAGCCTCGACCATGGCCGCACTATGCGCGCCCAATGAGAACATAACAAGAACTTCATCGTTACACTCAAGCTGCGCCAATCCGTCGCACAGGCGACGCGCCTCAGGTCAACACTTGGAAACCCCGATCACGCATCCTGTCAGCCCGCGTTGCAAAGGTTTGCAGCGCCAACGGAATGCGTTGAATGTCGGAAAACGAACGCCTCGCCGCGCTCGGCTCCTATCGTGTGCTGGACACCGCCCCCGAGCCTGTATTCGACGACATCACGCGTCTGGCCGCCCAACTGTTCGACACCCCGATGGCCGTGGTGTCGCTGATCGACCGCGAGCGGCAGTGGTTCAAGTCGAAGTACGGCCTGGACGGCTGCTCGACCCCGCGCGACCAGGCCTTCTGCGACCACGCGATCCGGCTGCCGGCCGGCGAGATCATGGTCGTGGAGAACGCCACCCTCGATCCCCGCTTCGCCGACAATCCGCTGGTCGTCGGCGATCCCAAGGTCCGGTTCTACGCCGGCGCGGTGCTGACCAACGCCGAGGGCTATAACCTCGGCACGCTCTGCGTGATCGACGACAAGCCGCGCCCGGCCATCACAGACGCCCAGAAGGCCCAGCTCCGGGTCCTGGCGACCGCCGTGATCGCCCAACTGGAAAAGGCCCGCGCCGAACGCCGACTGCAGGAGGAAAGCCGCCTTCTGGAGATGACGGAGGCGATCTCGGGCGTCGGCCACTGGCGCGCCAACCTACAGACTGGCCACATCCACTGGTCGGACGAGGTCTACAAGATCTACGGCCTGACGCCGGAAGCCTTCACGCCGACCTCGGACAACTGGCTCGATCTCTATCATCCCGAAGACCGCGAGGCGGCCCGCGACGCTTTCGCCCGCACGGTCAGGGGCGAACGGCTGGTCGAGCACGAGGTGCGCCTGCTGCGCGCCGACGGTCAGGTCCGCCAGGGCCAGGGCCGGGCGACCTGCGAGTACGACGACAACGGCAAGGTCGTGGCTGTCTTCGGCGTGCTTGAGGATATCACCGCCCGCAACCGCGCTATCGAAGCGCTGCGCCGGAGCGAGGACCAGTTGCGGGCCAGCGAGGCGCGCGCCCAGAAGGTGGTGGCGAACGCCTACCAGGCCATCGTCACGATCGACGAGGCCGGCCAGGTCACGGGCTGGAACCGCTTCGCCGAGAAGACCTTCGGCTGGACGGCCGAAGAGACCCTGGGCAAGCGCCTCAGTGACTTCATCATTCCCGAGGAGCATCGCGCCGCGCACAACAAGGGCATGGCGCGCTTCCTGCGCACCGGGCAAAGCGCGGTCATCGATCAGCGCATTGAGGTTCCGGCCCAGCGCAAGTCCGGCGAGACCTTCCCGATCGAACTGGCCATCAGCGGCGCCGAAGGTCCCGACGGCTGGAGCTTCACCGCCCTGATGCACGATATCTCCGAGCGCAAGGCGCAGCTGGAGATCTTCGAGACCTCGTTCGACCACGCCGCCGTCGGCATGGCCCTGGTCAGCCTCGACGGGGTCTTCAACAAGCTTAACGACGCCTATTGCGACATCCTCGGCTACACGCACGAAGAGATGGCGACGATCAATTTCCGCACCATCACCCATGTCGACGACCTGGAGAAGGATCTCAATCTCTTGGGTCAGTTGCTGGCCGACGAGATCCCCAGCTACGCGATGGACAAGCGCTACATCCACAAGGATGGCCATCTTGTCTGGGTGACCCTGTCGGTCTCGCTGGCGCGCGCGCCGGACGGAACCCCATTGCACTTCATCGCCCAGGTTCAGGACCAGACCGCACGTGTCGAGGCCCAGGACGCCCTGGAGCGCCAGACCCTCAGCCTCGCGGCCATGGCCGAACAGCTGGCCTCGGCCAAGGACACCGCCGAGGACGCCGCCCGCGCCAAGTCCGAGTTCCTGGCCACCATGAGCCATGAGCTGCGCACGCCGCTGAACAGCATCATCGGCTTCTCGCATCTCCTGACCGAGAGCCGCGACCTGTCGCCGGCGGATCGCCGCTACGCCGATCGGGTGCGTTCGGCCGGCCAGGGCCTCAACATCCTGATCGACGACATCCTCGACTATTCCAAGCTCGACGCCGGCGCCGTGACGCTGGAGGTCAAGCCGTTCAGCCTGGACGACCTGGTCGCCGACACCCTGGCCATGCTCGAGCCCCAGGCCGCCAATCACGGCGTGACGCTGCGCCGTTCGGGCCGCACCGCCGGCTGGGTCGAGGGCGACGCCTTCCGCCTGCGCCAGGTGCTGCTGAACCTGCTGTCCAACGCCGTGAAGTTCACCAAGGACGCCTCGGTCACCGTCGACATCGCCCCGCTGACCGCGCCAGCCGGCCGTCGCCGCCTGCGCGTGTCGGTGATCGACGAGGGTGTCGGCATCGCACCCGACGCGCTGGGCCGCCTCTTCAACCGTTTCGCCCAGGCCGACGACTCCATCAGCCGCAAGTTCGGCGGCACGGGTCTTGGCCTGGCGATCTCGCGCGAACTGGTCGAGCTGATGGGCGGCATGATCGGGGTCCAGAGCAAGTTGGACGAAGGGTCGACCTTCTGGTTCGAGATCGACCTGCCCATCGCCGCGCCAGTCGTCGCCGTGACGGCCGCCAGCACGCTGCGCCGCTTCGAGGGTCGTCGCGTGCTGCTGGTCGACGACACCGAGCTGAACCGCGAACTCTTCAAGGCGCTGCTGGAGCGTCGTGGCTGCGTCGTCGACCTCGCCTCCGACGGCGCGGAAGCCGTCGTGGCCCTGGAGCGCGCCACCTACGACCTCGTCCTGATGGACGTGCACATGCCGGTGATGGACGGCCGCGCCGCCACCCGGGAAATCCGCCGCCGCGCCCTGTCCGACGCGCCGATCCTGGCCCTGACGGCCGGAGGCTCGCCCGACCAGATCGCCGCGTGCAAGGCCGCCGGCATGACCGGCCATCTGCTCAAGCCGCTCACCGAGCAGGAGCTGGAGCAGGCCCTGGCGGACCACCTGCTGGACCGGGCGACGATCGCGCCCGTGGCGGCCAATGACGAGGTCGAGGACGAGCGGCAGGCCCGCGACGCCCTGGAGACCCTGATGGGCGCCGAGGCCAGCCTGAAGATGGCCCGCCTGCTGCGGGAACAGCTGAACCGCGCGCTGCGCGACCCCGCCGCCCGCAGCCTGCTGGACGAAGCCCACGCCGTGGCCGGTTCGGCGGGCTTGCTGGGCTTCCATCGCTTGACCGGCGCCGCACGCACTCTCGAGGACTGCTGCCGCGCCGGCGAGCCGTCCAAGACCGCGTTCGCCGCCGCGCGCGCTGCCGCCGACGCGGCCGAGCGGGCGCTGGCAAGCTGGATCGCGCGTCTGGAGCAGAAGGTGGCGCGCGAGGCGGCGGCCTGATGGGGCACAGAATCCTCGTCGTCGACGATGACGCGATGATCCGCCAGTTCGTGGATCTCGTCCTGACCCAGCACGGCTACAAGGTCTCGACGGCCGCCGGCTCGGAGAGCGCCATGCAGTTGCTGGGTCGCGAGACCTTCAACCTGGTCCTGCTCGACATCCGCATGCCCGGCATGACCGGTCTCGACATCCTGCGCGTGATGAAGACGCGGCAGAACAAACCGAAGATCCTGATGATGACCGGCGAGCGCGATCCCGGCACGATCATGAAGGCGATCGAGCAAGGCGCCGCCGGCTATCTGGTCAAGCCGTTCCAGCCCCAGGACCTGCTCAAGCGCGTGGACGCCATCGTCCGGCCCGCGGCCCCACGCAAGCCGCCCGAAGCCCCGTCGGATCAGCTGCTGCTGGACTGAGGTTCAGCGGCGCGCTGAACCCCACGCGATCCAGGCATACCCTTGGTCAAGCTTGCTTTTCAGCCTCGGCCTTCATGTTGGCCAGGCCGGCTTCGAAGTCCTTGCCGATCATCTGGTCCATGTTGAAGAAGATCCCCATCAGCTTGGCGATGTAGGGATTCTTGCCTTCCATCGACCAGACGACCTTGGTCGCCGCGCCCTGCGGCTCGAAGGTGAAGCGGCCCAGGTTGTCGGCCTTGAACGGCTTGACGAAATGCAGGCCGAACACGACCTCGCGGCCCGGCGTGACCTTCTCGATCTCCATGCCGCCCGACCCGACCTTGCCGTTGCCGATCCAGGAATAGGTCGCGCCGACGCCGCTCTCGGCCCCGCCGAAGGTGCGCTGCATGCCGGGGTCCATCTTCTCCCAGGGCGACCAGGCGCCCCACTGACGGAAGTCGGCGACCATGGCGAACAGCGTCTCCGGCGGCGCATCGATCACCGCCGTGCGCGTAACCACGAAGCGGCTCGGCCGCGTGGCCGCGAAGGCCAGCAGCGCCACGATCGCCACGGCGATGACGATCAGAATGGTATTCAACATGAGCCCTCTCCCTTGTGATTGTCCGGATTGCTCCGCGGCCTCGTCCAAGGACGGGCGACGGGTCCGGCATCCGACGCTAGGTCGACGATTTTTCCGCCTCGGCGGACACACGGTCCAGGTACTGGCGGATATTGGCGGCCTCGGCAGCGGTGTTGGCCAGCGAAATCGCGCGGTCGAACGCCTGGCGCGCCTCGGCCTTGCACCCTGCCTGCAGCAGGAAAGCGCCCCGCGCGCCGTGGAACTGGAAATAGCCGTCCAGCCGCGCGCCCAGCGGTTCGATCATCGCCAGCGCCGCCTCCGGCCCCCGCACCTTGGCGGTGGCCACCGCGCGGTTCAGGGTGATCACCGGCGAGGGCTGCATGATCTCGAGGGTCGCGTAGAGCGCGTCGATCCCCGCCCAGTCGGTGTCCTCGGGCGTTGTGGCTCGGGCATGCAGCGCGGCGATCGCCGACTGCACCTGGTACGGTCCTGGGCTGCGCTTCAGCATCGCCTTGTCGATCAGGGCCAGCCCCTCCCCGATCATCTTGCGATTCCAGAGGGTTCGGTCCTGATCCTCGAGCAGGATCGCCGCGCCCTCGGCATCGAAGCGCGCGTCCGAACGGGCGTGCTGGAGCAACAGCAGCGCGGTCAGCCCCATCATCTCCGGCTCGGCCGGGAACAGGCGCAGCAGCAGGCGCGCGAGGCGGATGGCCTCGTCGCACAGGCCGCCCTTGGCCTCGAGCGCCTTGCCGCTGGCCGAATAGCCCTCGTTGAAGACGAGATAGATCATCGCCGCCACCGCCGCGAAGCGCTCGGCCCGCTCGACCGGCCCCGGCGCCTCGAACGGCGCGTCGCCCGCCCCGATACGGGCCTTGGCGCGGGTGATCCGCTGCTCCATCGCCGCCTCGCCGACCACGAAGGCGCGAGCGATCTCGCGGACGGAAAGGCCCGAGACGATGCGCAGGGCCAGGGCGATCTGCTGGGTGGCCGGCAGGTCCGGATGGCAGCAGATGAACAGCAGCCGCAGGACGTCGTCGCGATAGTGCGAACCGTCCAGGCGCTCGGCGGCCTCGGCCTCGGCGTCTTCCAGGTCGGACAGTAGTTCCTCGGGCGGCAGGACGGTGTTTCGGCTGGTCTTGCGGACGGCGTCGATGGCGGCGTTGCGGCCGACCATGATCAGCCAGGCGGTCGCGTCGCGCGGCGGCCCGTTCTTGGGCCAGCTCTTCAGGGCGCGGAGGCAGGCGTCCTGAAAGGCCTCCTCGGCCGCGTCCATGTCACGGAAGTATCGCAACAGGGCCGCCATCGCCTGAGGCCGCGCGGCGCCGATCGCGCCCTCTATCCAGCCGAACTCGTTCACGCCGTAGCGGTCCCCGGGTCGAACATCATGATCGGACGGATCTCGTAGGAGCCGCCGGGATTGGCCTTGCCGAGCTCCCGCGCCACGTCGAGCGCGCCATCCAGCGAGTCACAGTCGACGATGTAGAAGCCCAGTAGCTGCTCCTTGGTCTCGGCGAAGGGGCCGTCCAGCACCAGCGGCGGCTCCCGGTCCTTGCGCAGGGTCGTGGCGGCCGTGGTCGGCATCAGGCGCGCGACGGGACCCAGGCGGCCTTCGCGGGTCAGCCGCTCCTGGATCGCGCCGAGCTTGCCCATGACATCGTCCTCCTGCTCCTTCGACCAGGCGCAGACGACGTCTTCTTGATTGTAGCAAAGTAGGGCGTAGAGCATGGGCGATCCTCGTCTCCGTGTCTCAAGGACGGCGGACTATGCCCACTTCCGACAAGGCTCCGAGATTTTTTTGAGGATCAGCGCGCGAGCGCTTGCAGCCGGCGTCGGACGGGCTCGTCATAGAGCTTCAGCACGGCCCAGGCGCCCAGCACGATCACCGGGATCGCCACCACCGCGAAGGTCAGCGGATAGCCCTTGCCTCCGATCGCCCGGAAGCCCCGCAGCATCAGCTCCCAGCCCAGCCAGTGCAGGGCGTAGAGCGGATACGAGATCGCGCCCGAGACACGGCAGAGGACGCCCTGGAAGCCGTCGGGGTCACGCCGCCCGGCCAGCACCATCAGCGGGAACACCAGGCTCACGCAGGCGAAGTCGTAGATCCAGTTCAGCGGCGTCCACGGCGCGCTCATCACCACCGCCAGGACGATCGCCAACGCCCAGGCAGGGACCGTCACGGCGGTGAACGACTGGATGCGATAGCAGCCCCAGCCCAGCAGGAAGGCGAAGATCGTGCGCAGGCCGCTGATCACGAACGTCGCGCGATCCCAGCCGGTCAGCACCCCGCCCATGCCGTGGGCGATATAGGCCATGACGGGGATCAGCAGCACGATCATCAGCACGTGGCCCATGACGCCCAGCCGTCGTAACGGGAACCACAGAGCCCCTACCGCCAGCTCGAAGAACAGCGACCAGGCTGGCGGATTCAAAGGGAAAATCGGCGCGAAGCCTGGCTCCTCCGCCCACAGGCGGGGGACCATCAGCAGGCCCAGTCCCAGCCATTCCGGCACGCGCTCGCGGTGCTGGATGATCACCGTCGCGCCCGCCAGCATGGTGAGCGCGATCAGCGGCCACAGACGGATCAGCCGCTGGCGCATGAAGCCCAGCCAGCCGATCTCGCGCCGGCCATAGGCATGGGCCAGGACGAAGCCCGACAGGCAGAAGAAGAAGTCGACGGCCAGATAGCCGTGCGGGACCAGCCAGGACCGGCCGGTCCAACCGCCGATGTGGTAGAGCATGACCCCCACGGCCGCGACGCCGCGCAGGCCGTCCAGCGCCTCGAACCGTCGTCCCGCCTCGTAAGCCGTCAAGCCGCTTCCCCACGCCCCGTCCTTGCTTAGCCGACAGGCTTCTCCAGCAGCAAGGCCTTGGTCAGGAAGGCGCGGTCCTCACCGATCACTCGCAAACCCGCCGCCCCGAACAGCGCCGCCAGGTCGGTCTCGGCGTAGCTGCCGTAATAGGGCTCATGGAAATAGACCGGGAAGGCCTCCAGCAGCCGCGCTAGGTCCGGCGTGTCGGTCGGCTGGACAGAGTCGACGAACACCAGCACCCCGCCGGGCTTCAGCACTCGCGCCAGGCTGGCCGCCACGACCGGTCGCACGCCCGGCGGCAGTTCGTGGAAGAGATAGACGCAACTCACCGCGTCCAAAGAGGAATCCGCGAAGGGCAAGGCTTCGGCATTGGCCTTCACGCCGCCCGCTCCGGCCCGTCTCCGCGCCTTCGCCAGATAGGTCTCGGACAGGTCCAGGCCCGCGAGCGCGGCGCGGGGGAACGCGGCCTTCAGGTCCTTGAGGAAGGCCCCCGAACCACATGCGACATCGACGATCCTGGCGTCGCGATGATCGCGCCCACGCCAATGCCGGGCCAGCAGCGACAGCCCTCGCCGCCGCATCGCCCCAGCCGTCCCCGAGAACAGCGCCTCTACCTGGGCGTCGTAGCGCCGGGCGCTCTCCTCGGTGAACCAGCCGCCCGACTGGTAGTGGAAGTTCTGGCGATAGTAGTTTGGATAAGCTTGGCTATCGACCTCGTCGCGCACCTCGACGCCATCGCCTCGGCGACGGCGCTGATCGACCTCGAAGGCGTCGGCGATGAAATCGGCGGCCTCGCGCAGGGCGGCCGAAGGGCGAGCAAAGCCATCCTCGACGGCTGGATAAAGCCCCTCCGCGACGTCGCGGGCGTCCTTCTCGAAGGCCTCCAGATAGGCTCGGCGGACGCTCGTGCGAGCGGTCGGCGAGGTGCTCGGCGTAAAGCGCCGCCGCTGCTCGCCCTCGGTCGGCCGGGTCAGCGAGCGCGCGAGGCTTCCCGTCGCCGCCCACCAGGCCGCTTTTACGGTGGCCTTGGCGCGCTGGCCTAGGGCGTCACCCGCGAAGGCCGCCCTGCTCCGCCGCCTATCGCTCCTGGGCTCGTCCATTCCGTCGTCACCGCGTGAAGACCCCGACGAGTTCAATATGGGGCGACCAGACGAACTGGTCCACCGGCAGCACCTTCTCCAGCCGGAAGCCGGCGTCGACCAGGACCCGGGCGTCCTTGGCGAAGGTGCCCGGATTGCACGAGACGCTGACGACCTTGGCGACCTTGGACTTGGCGATCTCGACCGTCTGCTCGGCGGCCCCGGCGCGCGGCGGGTCGATGACCACCACGTCGATCTTGGCCAGCTCGGTGGTCAGCACCGGGCGCTTGACGAGGTCACGGGCCTCGGCGGTGATCGGCTTGAGCCCCGGCGTCGCGCCCAGCGCGGCCTTCAGGGCCGTGATCGCCGGCGCGCTCATCTCGGCCGCATAGACCGCTCCGACCTCGGCCAGGCGGAAGGTGAAGGTGCCCACGCCGCTATAGAGATCGGCGATGCGCGCCACGCCCTGCGCCTGCGCAACCGCGAACTCGACCATGGCGCGCTCGGCGGCCGGCACGGCCTGCAGGAAGCTGCCCGGCGGCAGCGCGACCACGGCCGGCCCCAGCTTCACCAGCGGCTGGCGCGCGCCGTAGACGGTCTCGCCGGCCATGGTGACCCGCGCGAAGTCGCCCTCGCTCGCCGCCATCGCCGCGCGCATGCGGGCGTCGGCCGACAGGCCTCCGCTCTTGCGCTCGACACCGGTGACGTCGATGTCCAGGCCTGTGGCCGTCAAGGTGACGTGCAGCGTCGGCGCGGACTTCGGATGCTCCAGGAACGGCTCGGCCAGGCGCGCCAGCGCCGGCAGGGCCGCGACGATGCGCGGGTCGGTGACCGGGCACTCCTCGATCGGCACGAGGTTCCACGAGCGCCGCTCCTTGAAGCCGAGCTTGGCGCCCCCCTTCACCTTGCGGGCGTGCAGCGCCACGCGGCGGCGCGAGGCCGCCGGGGCGGCGAAGGTCGGCAGGATCTCTGTCTCCAGACCCTCCATCGACAGCTGGACGCGGATCTGCTCGGCCTTCCAGGCGCGGTAGGGCTCGGCCGCCCAGTGTTGCAGGGCGCAGCCGCCGCAGGCGCCGTAGTGCTTGCACACCGGCGCGATCCGATCGGCGCTGGCCTTGAGGATTTCGGCGACCTCGCCGCGCGCGCCGTCCATGTTGGCCAGCACGGTTTCGCCCGGCAGGGTCAGTGGCACGAAGGCCGACTTGCCGCCCTCGGTGCGGGCCAGACCGTCGCCCTGGGCGCCGACGCCGTTGATCATCAGTTCTTGCATTGGCCGTCCATACCCCAAAAATGGGGCTTGAGCGCGAACACGGAACGTTTTTCTGTCCGTGTGAACGAAGCTGAATACCTCGGTCAGGCGCTGTTCATGTTGGCTGCGCCATTAGCTTAGGCAACGGATGGGCACGGACGGTCGGCGCGACGCGACGACGGTCCTCAAAAAAGACAAGCTTCTCTCATGACCTACACCGCCTCCAAGAGCAGGACCTCCCCGATGAAGACCGTTCTGGCCGTGACCGCCGCCCTCGTCTGCGGCGTGCTGACGCCGACCCTGGCCTCGGCTCAGGCCTACAACACGCAAAGCGGCGCCTATGACCGCCAGGGTTACTACTACGACCCCTGCCAGCGCTCGACGACGCAGCGCGGCACGGGCGGCGGTCTGGCCGGCGCCGCCATCGGCGCGGGCATCGGCGGCGGCGTCGCCGCGCGCGGCGCCAAGACCGAAGGCGCTGTCCTGGGCGGCCTGCTGGGCGCGGTGATCGGTTCGAACATCGGCAAGAACTCGGCGGCCTGCCGTCAGGGTCAAGCCCTGCCGCCTCCCCCGCCGTCGGCCTATAACGGTTCGTACGACGATCCGTCCTACCGCTCGGCCCCGCCCTCGGGCGGCTACGAGGACGCCCGCCGCGACGCCGAGCGCGACAGCTACTACGAGCGCTCCTACGAACGCCGCGAGGGCTATCGCGTCGACAACCGCGTCGGTCAGGCCGACGTCAACGGCTGCACCCTGGCTGAAAGCCCGATCAACATGCCAGACGGCCGCGTCCAGAAGCGCTTCGTGCGCGTCTGCCCTGACGCCAACGGCAAGTATCAGGTCGTCGACTAAGTCCGACGCCAAGTTTCTTGTGTGGAAGATGATCGGCCGTCCGCCTCGCGGGCGGCCGATTTCCGTTAGGCCTTCGTGGCCCAGACCAGGCGCTCGACCTGACCGTCACCGCCGGTGATGGGGCTTTCGGTCAAGCCTTTCACCACCCATCCCGCGCCCTCAAGGAATTCGACGACCTCGCGCTCGACGCGGGCGATGACCTCGGGGTCCTTCACCAGGCCGCCCTTGCCCACGAACTCGCGGCCGGCCTCGAACTGCGGCTTGATCAGAGCGATCAGGTCCGCCCCCGGCGCCGCCAGGCCCAAAGCCGCCGGCAAGGCCTTCGTCAAGGCGATGAAGCTGACGTCGCTGACCACCAGGGTCGGCGCGGTCGAGATCACCGCCTCGTCCAACGCCCGGGCGTCGACGCCGGACAGGTCGGTCACGCGCGGGTCGCCCCTCAGCTTGGCGTGCAGCTGGTCGCGCCCCACATCGACAGCGAACACCCGCTCGGCCCCGCGCGACAGCATCACCTCGGTGAACCCGCCGGTGGACGCCCCGACGTCCAGCGCGACGCGTCCCTCCACGACGACCGGCCACAGGTCCAGCGCATGGACCAGTTTCAACGCACCGCGTCCGACCCAAGGATGGGCGGCCTCGGCGATGATCTCGGCGTCGGCCTCGACCGCTTCCGACGGCTTGGAGATCACCTTGCCCGCGACCGTGACGAGGCCAGCCTCGACGGCCGAGCGCGCCTTGGCGCGGCTGTCGACGACGCCGCGCTCGACGAGCAACTGATCGATACGCTTCCTGGCCACGCGGCCTCCTCGAAACCTGGGACAGCCCTCTAGCACGGGCTTGCGGTCAAGGTCTCTTCGGGTTCAACTTAACAGTGATCACCGGCGCGTGAGACGTCGGTCTTGTGGGGAGCAGACACAATGCGTTTCAGCCGCCGCGGCCTGATGGCCGCCTCCGCCGCGATCGCGGCCGCGCCTTCGGCCTTCGCCAAGCCCAAGACGGCCGCCGCGCCGCCGCCCTGGACGCCGGACGCGACCGAGATCGCCGGCCGCCTGCGCCGCAAGGAGGTCAGCGCCGTCGAGGTCGTCGAGGAAGCCATCCGCCGAGCCGAGGCCCTGCAGCCCCAGGTCCAGGCCCTGGTCGATTCCGACTTCGATCGCGCGCTCGCCAAGGCCAAGGCCGGCCAGCTCTCCGGCCCGTTCGCCGGCGTGCCGTTCCTGGTCAAGGACCTGGACGCCTACAAGGGCGTACCCACCCGCTACGGCACCCGCGCCTCGCTGCGCGCCCAGCCCGAGACCGAGCAGACGCCCTATATCGACTCGTTCGACGCCGCCGGCTTCGTGACGATCGGCAAGTCGTCGACGCCGGAATACGGCTTCCTGCCGACAACCGAGCCGATGGGCTTCCTGCCCACCCGCAATCCCTGGAACACCAAGCACTCATCGGGCGGCTCGTCCGGCGGGGCTGCGGCCGCCGTGGCCTCGGGCATCGTGCCCATCGCCCACGCCAGCGACGGCGGCGGCTCGATCCGCATCCCCTCGTCCAACTGCGGCCTGTTCGGCCTGAAGCCCTCGCGCGGGCGGCTGATCCAGAACCGGCCCAGCGCGCGGGGCATCGACCTGTCGGTCTCGCACTGCGTGGCCCACAGCGTCCGCGACTCGGCCGCCCTGTTCGCCGCGACCGAGCGCAACGACGGCAGCGCGCCGTTCAAGCCGATCGGCGTGGTCGCCGCCCCGCTGAAGAAGAAGCTGAAGATCGGCCTGGTGATGAACACCGGCACGGGCGTGGCGCCGCATCCGGAAGTCCAGGCGGCGGTCAACAACGCCGTGACGCTGCTCAAGGACCTGGGCCACAAGGTCGAGCCGACCGCCTGGCCGATGGACGGCGCCCAGTTCGGCGCCGACTTCACCGCGCTCTGGGCCAGCGGCGCGGCCGAGCTGGTCGCCGGCATCGGCAAGGCCATCGGCCGCAAGCCGGACGCCAGCATCCTGGAGCCGTTCAGCCTGGGCATGGCCGAACTGGTCGGCAAACTGCCGCCCGGCGCCCTGGCCGCCGCCCTGCAACGGCTGAACGCCAACATCGCCACCTATGACGCCTGGCTGACCAAGTACGACGTCATCGTCTCGCCCGTCCTAGGCAGCCCGCCGGTCGAGCTGGGCTTCGTGGCGGGTTGGGTGCCGTTCGAGGAACTGCAGGCCCGCCTGCTGACCTATGTCGGCTACACCCCGCTGATGAACGTGGCCGGCTCCCCAGCGATGAGCGTGCCGCTGCACTGGACCGCCGATGGTCTGCCGGTTGGTGTACAGTTCGCCGGCCGCGCGGGCGGCGAGGCCCAGTTGTTCGGCCTGGCCTACCAGCTTGAGGAAGCCGCCCCTTGGGCGCACCGGAAGCCGCCGGTCAGCGCATGACTCTCCCTGCCTTCCTAGGCCTTGTGCCTAGGACCCAGGGGCGGGCTTGATACAGACGCAAAAGGAGCGCTCCGCAGATTGTGGAGCGCTCCTTTCAATTTTCGAGTAGCGGAACCATGGGTCCTAGGCACGAGGCCTAGGAAGGCAGGTTGGGATGAGCCCAAACCCTTCCGCCTAACCCTCGACAAATACCTTCTTGAGCTCGTTCTTCATGATCTTGCCATTGGCGTTGCGCGGCAAGGTCTCGTGCCAGAAGACGATCTTCACCGGCACCTTGAAGGCCGCCAGGCGATCGGCGACGAAGGCGCGCAGTTCGGCCTCGGTGGCTTCGGCGCCCGGCTTCAGGGTCACCACGGCCGCCGGCTCCTCGCCCAGGGTCTTGTGCTCGATGCCGACCAGGGCCGCGTCCATCACCGCCGGGTGGTCGTAGAGGCAGTTCTCGACCTCGATGCAGTAGATGTTCTCGCCGCCGCGGATCAGCATGTCCTTGGCGCGGTCGATGATGAAGCAGAAGCCCTCGGCGTCGAGGCGAGCCAGGTCGCCGGTGCGCACCCAGCCATCGACGAAGGTGTCGGCGCTGGCCTCGGGCTTGTTCCAGTAGCCGCGCACGACCTGCGGCCCTTTGCACCACAGCTCGCCGACGTCTCCGATCGGCAGCTCGCGATAGGGCTGCTCGACGGTCATGATCTTCAGGTCCGTCACCGGCACGGCGGGGCCGCAGCTGTCCGGACGGTTCTCGTAGTCCTCGGCCGAGTTGCTAGTGGCCGTGGCCGAGGTCTCGGTCATGCCCCAGCCGTTGCCGGGCGAGGCCTTGGGCCAGATTTCCTTGATCTTGCGCACCAGTTCCGGCGCCGACGGCGCGCCGCCGTAGGCGACGTTCTCGATCGACGACAGGTCGTAGTTCTCGCGGCTGGGATGCTCGATGATCTGCCAGGCGATGGTCGGCACGCCGCCCATCTGGGTCAGGCGCTCGTCCTGGATCAGCTGCATCGCCTTTTCCGGGTCCCACTTGCGCATCATGGCCAGCTTGGCGCCGCCGAACAGCGAGGGGTTCAGCACCGCGAAACAGCCCGTGGCGTGGAAGAACGGCACCGAAATCAGCGAGCCCTTCTGCGGCAGGCTGGGATCGGGCTGGGGCGGCGCCTCGCCGCGACGCAGGAACGACCGTGCGGAGGCGGCGGCGGCGGCGAAGATGTTGCTGTTGACGTTGCGATGAGTGCCGATGGCCCCCTTCGGCTTCCCCGTGGTGCCCGAGGTATAGAAGATCGTGGCGTCGTCGTCCGCGGCGATGGCGACAGCCGGCAGCGGCTTCTCGTCCAGCTTGATCCAATCGTTCGGACAGCCGATCACGTTCTCCAGCCGGCGCACGTAGGGATGCGCGATCTCCTCCTTGGCGCGGCTGACATAGACGCGCTGCAGATCGGGACAGCGGTCGAAGTGCTCGGTCATGCGCTCGAAACGCTCGACGTCGACGATGGCGACCTTCGCCCCGGAATCGGCGAGGCCGTACTCCAGCTCCGCGCCGGTCCACCAGGCGTTCAGGGGCGTGACGATCGCGCCCAGCGACAGCGCGCCATAGAAGGCCACCGGCCATTCGGGAAGGTTGCGCATGACGATCGCGACGCGGTCGCCCTTCTGGACGCCGAACGCTTCCAGTTCGGCCGCCATGTGGGTCACGGCGCGGTAGAAGGCCTCGAAGCTGACCCGCTCGTCCTCATGCACCAGGAAGATCTTCTCGCCATGGGCGCGGCCGACCAGCAGGGTGTCGCGCAGGGACGGCGGGGCGTTTTTCCAGGTCCGCGTCTTCACGCCCCGGATCTCGACCTCTTCCATCTCGCCAGGCGTGCCGGGCTGGGTGATCAGGGCATAGGCCTGCTGGACGGACATCGCCGGCCACGGCGCGGTCTTCGGAGCAGCCTCGGGGGCGGCGGCCTGGGTCATGCTTACTCTCCCGGTTTGGTGTCGCGCCTTGTTTGAGCGAGCGCGTTCGACGACCAAAAAGCACAGCCGAAAGGCGGATGCAAACGTCCGTTTGATCCAAAGAGAACATTGATAAGTTAGCAGATTGAATTGGCGGATAACCCAACGTCACGGGAAGCTGTCGCCACCGCCACTTTTCCGCGTTTTGCGCCTTGCACGGACGCCCCGAAACCTCACATCCCCTGCCAAGGCGTGGGATCGCCGGTTCGAGGGAAGAGTCCTGATGCGCGTCCTGATCACCAGTCTGCTGGCCGTCGCCAGCCTGTCCGTGGCGGTTCCCGAGGCCCTTGCCGCGCCTCAGCGCCCGGTGATCGCCGCCGCGCCGGACAGCGCCCTCGCCATCCGGATCGACAAGGTGCTGGACGCCGCCATCGCCGAGCAGCGGCTGGTCGGCGTGGTCGTGCTGGTCGCCCGCGACGGCAAGCTCGTCTACCACCGCGCTGCCGGCCTCGCCGATCGCGAAGCCGCAAGGCCGATGACCGAAGACGCCGTCTTCCGCTTCTCGTCGGTGACCAAGCCGTTCGTCAGCGCCGCCCTGATGCGACTGGTCGAGCAGGGCAAGATCAAGCTGGACGATCCCGTCACCGCCTACCTGCCGGTCTTCAAGCCGAAGCTGGTCGACGGGACGACGCCGGTCATCACGATCCGCCAGTTGCTGAGCCACACCGCTGGTCTGACCTACGGCCTCGCCGAAGGGCCCTCACACCCGTACCACGCGCTCAAGGTCTCGGACGGCATCGACCTCTCCGGCGTCAGCCTGGACGAGAACGTCCGCCGCATCGGTCAGGCGCCGCTGGCGTTCCAGCCAGGATCGCAGTGGCGCTATTCGGTCGCCATCGACGTCCTGGGCGACGTGATCGAGAAGGCCGCCGGCAAGCCCCTGCCCGAGGTCGTGGCCGAGACCGTGACCTTGCCCCTCGGCCTCAACGACACCGGCTTCCTGGCCAAGACCCCTGCCCGCCTGGCCACGCCCTACGCCAACGCCCAACCCGCGCCGGTGAGGATCGCCGACAACCAGGATGTCCCGCTATGGGTAGGCTCGGTCCACTTCGCCCCCAGCCGCGCGACCAGGCCGGACGAGTTTCCGTCGGGCGGCGCCGGCATGGTCGGCACGGCCGGCGACGTGCTCGCGTTCCTGGAGACCATCCGCAAGGGCGGCGCGCCGATCCTGAACGTCGCCACGGTCGCCGAGATGACCAAGGACCAAGTCGGTCAGCAAGCGGCCACGCAAGGACCCGGCTGGGGCTTCGGCTATGGCTGGGCGGTGCTGGACGATCCGGCGGTCGCCAAGACCCCGCAGGCAGCCGGTACGCTGGCCTGGGGCGGCGTCTACGGCCACAACTGGTTCGTCGACAGGAAGAGCGGCCTCACGGTCGTCCTGATGTCCAACACGGCCTTCGAGGGCATGAACGGCCCGGTGACCCAGCAGCTGCGCGACGCGGTCTACGGCTCTCACTGATTGCCTTCCCAGGCCTTGTGCCTGGGACCCAGCGTTCAGCTACTCAGATCGGAAAAAGGGGCGCGCCCACGACGAACGCGCCCCTTCTGCATTTCAGATGCCTAGCCGAAGCCTGGGCCCTCGCCACAAGGGCGAGGAAGGCAGGGTTAGGTTAGCCCACCGACTCCAGTCGGCTCAGCGCCGCCTCGAGCTTGGCCTTCGCCGCTTCGGCGTCGGCGAGGCGTTCGCGGTTTTCCTCGATGACCTCCTCCTTGGCGCGGGCCAGGAAGTCGGGATTGCCGAGCTTCTTGTTGACCTTCTCGATCTCGCCGGCGTGACCGGCGATTTCCTTGGTCAGGCGGGCCTTCTCAGCGGTCAGGTCGATGAAGTCGGCGATGGCCAGGGCGCCGGTCGCCTCGCCCATCACGATGGGCACCGAACCCGCCGGCGAGGCCTCGGCCTCACGGACGCTGTCCAGGCGGGCCAGGGTCAGCAGCAGGTCGCGGTGACGGGCCAGGCGAGCCTTGGTCTCCGCGCCGGCGCCGACGACGCTGAGCGCCGGCTTGGCCGACGGCGGCACGTTCATCTCGGCGCGGATCGAGCGGATTTCGCCGACCGTCTCGACCAGCCAGCCGATCTCGGCCTCGGCTTCGGCGTCGATCCAGCTTTCCGGCAGCTGCGGCCACTGCGCCGAGATCAGCATGCTGTCGCGGGCCGGGCCGAACTCGGCGGTCTTCTCCCACAGCTCCTCGGTGATGAACGGCATCACCGGGTGCAGCAGCTTCAGGATCACGTCCAGCGCCCAGGCGGCGGTGGCGCGGGTCTCGGCCTTGGCGGCGGCGTCATCGCCGTTCAGGATCGGCTTGGCCAGCTCCAGGTACCAGTCGCAGAACACGTTCCAGACGAAGCGATAGAGAGCGTTGGCCGCTTCATCGAACGCCGGGCCTTCCAGGGCCTTGGTGACCTCGGCGACGGTCTTGACCGTTTCGCCGCGGATCCACTTGTTGATCGGTTGCGCAACGCTTGCGGGATCGAAGCCCTCAACGCGGACGCACTCGTTCATCTGGGCGAAGCGCGAGGCGTTCCACAGCTTGGTGCCGAAGTTGCGATAACCTTCGATGCGCTGCTTCGACAGCTTGATGTCGCGCGCCTGGCCCGACATCGCCGTCATGGTGAAGCGCACCGCGTCGCAGCCCAGCTCGTCGATCAGGATCAGCGGATCCATCACGTTGCCCTTGGACTTGCTCATCTTGGCGCCCTTCTCGTCACGGACGAGGGCGTTGATGAACACCTGCTTGAACGGGACTTCGCCCATGAAGTGGATGCCCATCATCATCATCCGGGCCACCCAGAAGAAGATGATGTCGAAGCCCGTCACCAGGGTGCTGGTCGGGTAGAACTTGGCCAGATCGGCGGTCTTTTCCGGCCAGCCCAGGGTCGAGAACGGCCACAGGGCCGAGCTGAACCAAGTGTCCAGAACGTCCTCGTCCTGGGTCAGGACGACGTCAGCGCCGAACTGGGCCTTGGCGGCGGCATAGGCCGCCTCCGCGGTCTCCTCGACGAAGATCGAGCCGTCCGGACCGAACCACGCCGGGATGCGATGCCCCCACCAGAGCTGGCGCGAGACGCACCACGGCTCGATGTTGCGCAGCCATTCGAAGTAGGTCTTCTCCCAGTGCTTGGGCTCGAAGACGGTGTCGCCGCCCTCGACGGCCTTCAGGGCCGGCTGGGCCAGGGTCTTGGCGTCGACGTACCACTGGTCCGTCAGGAACGGCTCGATGACCACGCCCGAACGATCGCCGTGCGGGACCATATGCTTGGTCTTCTCGATCTCCTTCAGCCAGCCCTCTTCCTCGGCGCGGGCGACGATGGCCTTGCGCGCGACGAAACGGTCCAGACCGACATAGTCAGCCGGAACGCTGTCGTTCAGCTTGGCTTCCGGCGTCAGGATGTTGATCGCTTCCAGGCCCGCGCGCTTGCCGACGCCGAAGTCGTTGAAGTCGTGGGCCGGGGTGATCTTCACCGCGCCCGAGCCCTTGGTCGGGTCGGCGTAGTCGTCGGCGACGATCGGGATGCGGCGGCCGACGATCGGCAAGGTCACGAACTTGCCAACCAGGCCCTTGTAGCGCTCGTCGTCGGGGTGAACCGCGACGCCGGTGTCGCCGAGCATGGTCTCCGGTCGCGTCGTCGCGACAACGATGTAGTCGCGGGTCTCGAACTCGACAGCCTTGCCGTCGTTATCGAAGGCGATCGGGTGCTGGTAGGTGACGCCGTCGGCCAGCGGATAGGCGAAGTGCCAATAGGCGCCGTCGACTTCCTTCTGCTCGACCTCGAGGTCGGAGATGGCGGTCTGGAACTGCGGGTCCCAGTTGACCAGGCGCTTGTCGCGATAGAGCAGGTTCTGCTTGTAGAGCTGGACGAACACCTTGCGGACGGCGGCCGAGAGGCCTTCGTCCAGGGTGAAGCGCTCACGCGACCAGTCGCACGACGCGCCCAGGCGACGCAGTTGGTTGGTGATGGCCCCGCCGCTCTCGGCCTTCCATTCCCAGACCTTGTCGACGAAAGCCTCGCGGCCCATGTCGCGACGGCCGATATTGCCGGCGGCGGCCAGCTGGCGCTCGACGACCATCTGGGTGGCGATGCCCGCGTGGTCGGTGCCCGGCAGCCACAGGGCGGCCTTGCCGCGCATGCGGTGGAAGCGCGTCAGCACGTCCTGCAGCGTGTTGTTCAGCGCGTGGCCGATGTGCAGCGAACCCGTGACGTTCGGCGGCGGGATCACGATGACGAACGACTCTGCGTTCGGATCCTCGCTGGGCTTGAAGGCCCCGGAGGCCTCCCAGGCGGCGTACAGGCGGGGTTCGACGGATTTGGGATCGAAGGTTTTTTCGAGCATGGCGGTGCGGATATGCCATCTGCGGCCCCGGCGCGAAACCGGCGGGCCTTGGTTTTCTGACGGTTGGAAACGAAAAAAGGCGGCCGCCGGAGCGACCGCCTCGATTTTTCGAAAGAGGTGGAGCGCTTAGACGCCGCGACCGCGGGCGATCCGTTGCACTTCTTCCTCGACCTTGGTCTCGACGATGCGCGGCAGGTTCTGGTCCAGCCACTCCTTGAGCAGCGGGCGCAGCAGCTCGCGTACGACGTCTTCCAGGGTCCGGGCGTCCTTGGGCATCAGCAGGGCCGAGCTCAGGCTGCCGAAGGCCGAAGCGGCCGCCGACGAGGCGGTGGCGCCGACCAGGGTCTCGGCCACTTCGTCGCGATCGAAGACCGGGGCGGCCGGCGGAGGCGTATAGACGGGCTCCGGCGCGGGTTCCGGCGAATAGACGTCGATGTCGCCCACGCTTTCCAGCGGCGGGAACTCGGGTTCCGGCTCCGGCTCGGGCGCGATCGGATCGGTCAGCTCGAGGATGTCGTCCTCGAACGCCTCGGGCTCCGGTTCGGGCTCGGGCGCAGCTTCGGCCGCAGGCTCCGCCGGCGCGTCATCCTCCGAGATGATGCGTCGGATGGAGGCAAGGATTTCCTCCATCGTAGGTTCTTGAGAATCGGACATGTGCGGGCCGTCGGAAAGAGGTACGAATCCTTGCGCGCCCTAGGACGCGCTTAGCCGCGATGGTGCAGACTTGAGCGGCTTAAGCAAGCGCAAGTCTGCTGCCTGAGCGGAATCGACGCGGCGAATGCCTACTTCGAACCGCCTTGCGGCTTGGTCGAGGAGGAGCCGAGCTTGTCGATCGCCTCGATCGCCGGCTCCCACGGCACCCAGCCCACGCTGTGCGTCACGCGGTCGTAGGACGCCTTCGGGTCGTAGGCGGTCGTGGTCGACGACAGCTTGTTCACGTCCAGCTGGCCCATGGCCTGCAGCACGACGGCGCTGGCCAGGTATTCGTCGCGGCGAGCCGAGACCAGGGCCAGTTCGGCGTTCGACAGTTCCAGCTGGGCGTTCAGCACGTCCAACGTAGTGCGCAGGCCGACCTGCTGCTCCTGGCGCACGCCTTCGAAGGCGATGCGGGTCGCGCGGACCTGTTCCTCGTTCGAGACGAGACCGGCGCGCGAGGCCAAGAGGTTGCTCCAGGCGTTCGAGACCTGCTGGACCGCCGAGCGCTTGGCGGTCTCGGTGGCGCTGCGGGCGGCGTTCTCACGCTCGCTGGCCGCGCGGACCTGCGAGGTCGTCAGGCCGCCGGTGAAGATCGGCACCGAGGCGGTGATCGCGCCCGAGAGGCTGCGGTCGTAGTCGCCGAACTGGCTGCCCGCGCCCGAACGACGGTCCGCAGCATAGCCCAGCGAGGCGCGGGCCGAGACGGTCGGACGATAGCCGGCCTTGGCCACGGCGACACGGGCAGCGGCGGCCTCTTCGTTGTACTTGGCCGAGGTCACGCCCGGGTTGGTCGTCTGGGCGGCCGAGAAGGCCTGGTCGACCGAGGCAGGCAGCAGACCGGCCAGGGTCGGCTCCGGCGCCAGTTCGCCCGGCGTCTGGCCGACGACGGCGGCGTAGCCGGCGCGGCTGACTTCCAGCTGGGCCTGGGTGGACGACAGGCCGGCCTTGGCGGCGGCGAGGCGCGCCTGCGACTGGGCGACATCGGTGCGGGTGATCTCGCCCACGTCGAAGCGGGCATTGGACTCGTCGAGCTGGCGCTGCAGGACCGCGACGTTCTCCTTGGCGATGCGCAGGCGTTCCTGGTCGCGACGGACGTCGACATACGACTGGACGACATTGACCAGCACGCTCTGCTCGACCGAGCGCAGGCCTTCGCGGGCCGACAGCACGTCGGCTTCAGCCGCGCTCAGATTGGCGCTGGCGCGACCGCCGGTGTAGAGCGGCTGGCTCAGCGAAATTCCGGCGCTGCTGCCGGAAACCTTGATGTCCGCCCCCGCGCCGGACGGATTGGTGTTCGAGCCCGTGATGTCGGCCGTGCCGTTCACCGTCGGGCGGAAGCCCGTGCGGGCCTGAACCACGCCTTCGTCGGTGATGCGAGCGCTGGCGCGCTGCTGCTGCAGCGTCGGATTGGTCTGGTAGGCCAGGGCGATCGCGTCTGCGAGAGTCTCGGCGTGGGCGGCGGAAAACGCCCCGACCATCAGGCTGACGCTGCAAGCGGCGGCCAGCAATCCGGCCCGTCGACGGTTCGACATCAAGATCTTATCCCCAATCACGCGAAGCTCGCGCCTGCCACAATATGATCGCGTGTAAGTCGGTCCGCTAGGCGTCGCCAGTTAAGCTTTTTTCACGCAGACGTTGCGGCAAGCGCCAAGCCTGCTTGCGGTCTAGAAGCTGAAACCCGTCTCGACCTCGAAGCCGGCCAGGACCGGCGGCGAGGCGTCGAAGGCCTGGCGACGGCCCACGCCATCGTCGGCGCGGAGGTAGATCGCGGCGCGACCGACCGGGCCGGTGCGCTCCACCACACCCAGACGGCCGCCGGCGACCAGGGCGTCCTGCCAGGCCTTCGGGGCGACGGCGACGGCGCCTTCGCAGATGATCACGTCATAGGCGCCGGCCGGAACGGCGGTCAGGTCGTCGCCTTCCAGGCGGGTGACGGCCAGGCCCATCTTCTCCAGCACGGCCGCCGCGTACGGCGCGGCGATGGCCAGGGCCTTCTCGCCCTCGCGCGGCTTCAGGGTCTGGAGCAGCTTGCCCACTTCGCGCGGACGCAGCAGCCAGCGGCCGGGCGCGTATTCGACGTCGGCGTCGGCATAGGCCAGATAGGCCTTCGAGGCCGGAACGACGCTCTCGCGCGCCACCACTCGCAGGGCGTCCTGCAGCGGCAGGTCGGTGACGTCGGCGGTGCGAATCTGGCTCTCGACCATGTTCAGCCGCGCGGCGGCGAAGTCGGTGCTCATGGAATCCCTCGAAGGACTTGGACTTTCGAGCAGGCTTATAGGTCCGCCGCTCATGGGAAGGCAATGCGATCCCCCGTCGCGCGCCAGCGTTTTGAGCCGCGCGCCCGCGACCGCGTCTGCCGGGTAGTCGACTCTCGCCCGGCAAAAGCGGCCGCAAGGTGGCGATCAGCGGAACAAATCGACCGCAACCGTACTGATGGTGAGCGGACCCGCGCCGCGTTCCAGTTCCCTCAGAGTTCAAGGTCCGTGCCCATGAAGATCGCTCAGGTCACCCCTCTCTACGAGGCCGTCCCGCCGCGCTTATACGGCGGCACGGAGCGCGTCGTCGCGCATCTGACCGACGCCCTCGTCGACCTCGGCCACGAGGTCACCCTGTTCGCCAGCGCCGACGCCCAGACCAAGGCCAAGTTGATAGCCACCCGCGACCAGGCCATCCGCCTCGACCCCGCGCCCCTGAAGTCGGACCTCGCGGCCCACCTCGCCCAGATCGCCGAGGTCCGGGCTCTGGCCGACGAATTCGACATCGTCCACTTCCACACCGACATGGTGCAGTTCCCGTTCTTCGCGGACCGGGCCAACCGCACGATCACCACCTTGCACGGCCGCCTGGATCTGAAGGACCTGCCCGCCGTCTACAAGCGCTGGCCGCAGTTCCCTCTGGTCTCGATCAGCGACGACCAGCGCCGCCCCCTACCCTTCGCCAACTGGGCCGGCACCGTCCATCACGGCATGAACGCCGACCTCTATGCCTTCTCCGAGAAGAGCGACGGCTATCTGGCCTTTCTGGGTCGCATCTCGCCGGAGAAACGGCCCGATCGCGCCATCAACCTGGCCAAGCGGCTGGGCAAGCGCCTGAAGATCGCCGCCAAGGTCGATCCCGCCGACCAAACCTATTTCGAGGACGTCATCGAGCCGATGATGAAGGGCGAACCGCTGATCGAGTTCATCGGCGAGATCGGCGACCATCAGAAGTCGGCCTTCCTGGGCGGCGCCGAGGCCCTGCTCTTCCCGATCGACTGGCCCGAGCCCTTCGGCCTGGTGATGATCGAGGCGATGGCCTGCGGGACGCCGGTCGTGGCCTATGCCTGCGGCTCGGTGCCCGAGGTGATTGATCACGGCCTGACCGGCTTCATCGTCGAGAACGACGACCAGGCGGCCGAGGCGATCATTCGCGCCAAGGACCTGGATCGAAACCGGGTCCGTCGGCGTTTCGAAGAACGGTTCTCGTCCGAGGCGATGGCCCGGCGCTACGTCACGCTCTACGAGCGGCTGTGCGGCGGCGTGGCCGTCTACCCGTCCTTGGTCGATCTCGCGGCAAGCGCATGACGCAATAAGGAGGGGCCATGGAGAATCTCGCACCGGCGCTGGACGCACCGGTCGACTACGGCGTGACGGCCGAGGTCCGTGCGCCGCAGAATCTCTACGCCCTCAAGGACAAGGACACCTTCATCGTCGCCGATGCGTTCGGCGACATCGCCGGCCAGGGCGACGGGCTGTTCCACAACGACACCCGCATCCTGTCGTTCTATCGCATGACACTGGGCGGCCACCTGACGTCGCTGCTTTCGGCGGCGGTCGCCCACGACAACGTCTTCTTCACCTGCAACAGCACCAACCAGGCCCTGCCCTATCCGGGCGAACGGATGGGGCCGCCGGGCGTGCTGCACATCGAGCGCAAGCGCTTCCTGTGGGAAGAGCGGCTCTACGAGCGCATCAAGTGCGTCAACTATAGCCGCGACACCGTCCTGCTGCCGATGGCGATCGAGTTCGACGCCGACTTCCACGACATGTTCGAGGTGCGCGGCACCCATCGCGCCAAGCGCGGGATCAAGGGCCCGCCGCACGTGGACGGCCGCCGCGTGGCCTACAGCTATATCGGCTTGGACGGCGTGGAGCGGGCCTCCTTCATCTCGTTCTCGCACGCGCCGTTCCGCCTGGGCGCGCACAAGGCCGAGTTCATGTTCTCGCTGCAGGCCGAGGGCGAGACCGAGCTCTATATCGAGATCGGCGTCACCGACGGCCACGCCCCCAGCCGCGAGCGCTTCCGCGACGCCGCGGCCCGGGCGCGATGGGACATGCGTTCTCGCCGCCGGCATGGCGCGCGACTGAACAGTTCCGGGCGCCTGTTCAACGAATGGCTGGGCAAGTCGCGCTCGGACTTGGCCCTCCTCACGACCAAGATGGAGACCGGCCCCTACCCCTATGCCGGCATCCCCTGGTTCTCGACCGCCTTCGGGCGCGACGCGATCATCACCGCCTGGCAGATCCTGTGGTTCGAGCCCTCGCTGGCCAAGGGCGTGCTGCGCTACCTCGCCGCCCACCAGGCCCAGGAACGCTCGGCCTTCCGTGACAGCGCCCCGGGCAAGATCATGCACGAGACCCGCAAGGGCGAGATGCCGGCCTTGGGCGAGGTGCCGTTCGGCCGCTACTACGGTGGGGTCGACACCACGCCACTGTTCGTGGCCCTGGCCGGCGCCTACCAGGCCCGCACCGGCGACGACAAGCTGATCGACGAGCTGTGGCCGGCGCTCACAGGGGCCATGCACTGGATCGAGCACGACGGCGACAGCGACGGCGACGGCCTGATCGACTACGCCCGAGGCCAGGACAGCGGCCTGTCGAACCAAGGCTGGAAAGACAGCGAGGACTCGGTCTTCCACACCGACGGCCGCTATCCGTCCGGTCCGGTCGCCCTGGTCGAGGTGCAGGGCTACGCCTTCGCCGCCTATCGCGGCATGGCCCGCCTGGCCGAGCGCCGGGGCGAGACCGCCCAGGCCACGATCTGGCGGGGCAAGGCCGACACCCTGCGCGAGAAGGTCGAAAAGCTCTTCTGGATGGAGGAGCGGAACTTCTACGGCATCGCGGTCGATGGCCAAGGTGAGCTGTGCCGGGTGCTGTCATCCAATCCCGGCCACCTGCTGTTCTGCGGCCTCCCCGCGCCCGAGCGCGCCAAGAAGGTCGTCGACCAGTTGCTGGCGGCCAACTTCAACTCGGGCTGGGGTCTGCGGACGCTGGCCACCGGCGAGGCGCGGTTCAATCCGATCAGCTATCACAACGGCTCGGTCTGGCCGCACGACACGGCGCTGTGCGTCATGGGCCTTTCCCGCTACGGCGAGCGCGACGGGGTGGTGAACCTGACCGCCGACCTGTTCGAGACCGCCAGCCGCATGGGCATGCGCCTGCCCGAGCTGTTCTGCGGCTTCCCCCGCTCGCCGGGCGAGCCGCCGGTGGCCTATCCCGTGGCCTGCCTGCCCCAGGCCTGGGCGGCCGGGTCGGTGTTCATGATGCTGCAGGCCTGTCTCGGCATCAGCATCGACGCCAACAAGGGCGAAATCGAGCTGGTGGATCCGCGCCTGCCGATCGGCATCGATCGCCTGAAGGTCGAGAAGCTGCGCGTCGGCGCCGAAACCGTCGACCTCACCTTCGAGCGCCAAGGTGATCGTGTGTCGGTCCACGCGGACGGCGGCGTGCCGCTGACGATCCGGTCGAAACCGTCCTGGGACTAGTCAAGGATGTCTGGAAAACCCTCGAGAGGGCGATGGCTCCGCGGGTAGGACTCGAACCTACGACCAGCCGGTTAACAGCCGGCTGCTCTACCACTGAGCTACCGCGGAACAGGTCGCTCTCAAGAAGAAGCCGGGTGATAGCGACCGACTCGAGTCGATGCAAGCGGCGCCGACGGAAATCTTTTCCTGGCCCAAAGCAGACATGCGACGGTCTGCGCCGGCTGCGCTTGGGACGTTGAAATTCGGGAAAATCAGGTCTTCGACCCAGTGGACCTGCTCGCGCCGAAGCGGCGACTGCAAGTCCAAGAGAGTGGCTCCGCGGGTAGGACTCGAACCTACGACCAGCCGGTTAACAGCCGGCTGCTCTACCACTGAGCTACCGCGGAACAGGTGGCCTCTCAGGAAGAGGCTGGGTGATAAACGCCTCACCGCAACGATGCAAGCACCGAATTTCAAAAAATCAGCCCGGCTTGGGGCCGGGCTGTTGAAAGTCAGTGATGGTGGGGTGCCTTCAAAGAAGACACCCTCAAAATCAGTGATTTATGGTTAACCAGACCTTAATTTCAGACGCTTCAGCCAAAAGGTCGCAGCTCTACGGCCGCGCGGGAATGGTCAGGCCGCGCTGCACCGCCGGACGCGCCAGCCCCGCTTCCAGCCAGCGCGGAACGTGCTTCAGCGCGCCGAAGTCGACCAGCTCGCCCGCCTCGTAGAAGCCGACGATGTTGCGCACCCAGCCCAGGCTGGCGATGTCGGCGATGGTGTAGTCGTCGCCCATGATCCAGGTCCGATCGGCCAGGCGGCTTTCCAGCACGCCCAGCAGGCGCTTGGACTCGGTGGCGTAGCGCTGGAGCGGACGCTTGTCCTCGTACTCCCGGCCCGCGAACTTATGGAAGAAGCCCACCTGGCCGAACATCGGACCGATGGCGGCCATCTGGAAGAACACCCACTGCAGGGTCTCGTAGCGCGCGGCCGGATCGGCCGGGATGAACTGGCCGGTCTTCTCGGCCAGATAGACCAGGATCGCGCCGGACTCGAACAGGCCCAGTGGCTTTCCGCCCGGCCCGTTGGGATCGATGATCGCCGGGATCTTGCCGTTCGGGTTCAACGACAGAAACTCAGGCCCCCAGGTCTCGTTCTTGCCGATGTCGATCGTGTGCGGCTCGTATGGCAGGCCGGTCTCTTCCAGCATGATCGAGACCTTCACCCCGTTGGGCGTCGGCAGCGAATAGAGCTGGATCTTGTCGGGATCCTTGGCCGGCCAGCGTTGGGTGATCGGGAAAGCGGACAGATCCGACATACGGGAACCTTGTTCTGGAGCGGTCTAGACTGGACCGCATTTGGAGAGCCGACCGGTGGTTTTCCAGGGCGTCATCCCCCTCAAAACGACGAATACAACGCCACGGCGTTTGACCGGCGCGCGAACATCGCTATCCGAAGGATGACAAGACGCCCGGGGGGGCTAAGACTTCACCATGACGACCGCCGACGACCATTGGCCGACAACCCTGGAACGGGTGATGGGCGTGCTCGATTTCGAGCTTGCCCCCATCGACAAGACCAAGTCCGAGGTCCGCGCCAAGACCCGTGGCGACATCAGCCAGTTGCCTGCCCTGGTGAGTCTGGCCGTCCAGGCCGCGCTCCAGGTCGACAAGCGGGTCGCGGTTTCCGACACCGAGGCGCCGGTTGATCGCAAGTGCATCCTGGCCCGCAAGGACATGGTCCGCGCCATGGACGAAGGCCGGAGCGCCATGTTCATCACCGGCTACACCACCGCCTACCGGCTGGAACTCGCGCGCATCCTGTGGGTCGGCATCGCCGACGCCCCGCGCCGACGGCTGGAAGAGCTGGCCAAGCCGCGCCCTCCCGCCGCCTAGACGGCGCCTACCAGGCCCCGACGTTCGGCATCGAGGCCCACGGCTCGGCGGGGGGCAGATCGCCTTCCTGCAGCAGCTCGATCGAGATGTCGTCGGGCGAGCGGACGAAGGCCATGTGGCCGTCGCGCGGCGGACGGTTGATCGTCACGCCCATGTCCATCAGGCGCTGGCACGTCGCGTAGATGTCGTCGACGCGATAGGCCAGGTGACCGAAGTTGCGCGCGCCGCCGTAGTCCTCGACGTCCCAGTTGTAGGTCAGCTCGACCATCGGCCCCTTGCGGTCCTTGGCCAGGTCGACATCGTCCGGCGCGGCCAGGAACACCAGGGTGAAGCGGCCCTTCTCGTTCTCCATGCGGTACATTTCGCGCAGGCCCAGGCCCTCGCAATAGAACCGCAGCGAGGCGTCCAGATCACGGACGCGGACCATGCTGTGCTGATAGCGCAAGACGAAGCTCCCTCACCTAAAGTCCCGACGGGTATAGACCCCGGCTCGCGACCGGCAATCCACTAATCGGGCCGCTAGACGGGCTCGCGCTCCCGCGTCTGGCGACGCCACAGGGCCGCGTACTCGCCGCCGGCGTCGAGCAGGACCTCGTGCCGTCCGCGTTCGACGATCTTGCCCCGGCGCAGCACGACGATCTCGTCGGCGTCGGCGATGGTCGAGAGGCGGTGCGCCACGACCAGGGTCGTCCGCCCTGCCCTCGCCTTGCGCAAGGTCGCCTGGATCGCCGCTTCGGTGCGGCTGTCGAGGGCGCTGGTGGCCTCGTCCAGGATCAGGACTCGCGGCTCGGCCAGCAGGGCCCGGGCGATGCCGACCCGCTGACGCTCGCCGCCGGAGAGCTTCAGACCGCGCTCGCCGACCTTGGTGCCCATACCTTCGGGTAGGTTGCGGATGAACTCGCCCAGCTCCGCCGCCTCGGCCGCCGCCCAGACCTCGGCCTCGGAGGCCTCGGGCCGCGCGAAGGCGATATTGGCGGCCAGGGTGTCGTTGAACAGGGCCACGTCCTGCGGGACCAGAGCCACGGCGCGGCGCAGCGAAGCCTGCTTCAGGTCGCGCAGGTCGTGACCATCCAGGGTCACCCGGCCGGCCTGGGGATCGATCATCCGCAGCGCCAGGCGCACCAGCGTGGTCTTGCCCGCTCCCGAGGGTCCGACGATGGCCACCGTCGTTCCCGGGGCGACCGTCAGCGAGACATCCGACAGGCCCTCCGAGCGCGCGCCGTGGCGGAACCAAACGGCCTCGAAGGCCACGGCCCCGCCGCGCTGGTCTGGGCACGGCGGCAGGTCCCGAGCGCCCGGCGCGTCGGCCACGTCAGCCGTCTGGCGGCGCAGCTCCAGCATCGACTCCATGTCGATCAGCGACTGGCGGATTTCGCGATAGGCAAAGCCCAGGATGTTCAGCGGCGCATAAAGGTTGATCAGGATGAGGACCGCGGCGGTGACGTCGCCGGGACCGATCTTGCCGGACGCGGCCTCCGCGCCCGCCAGCACGGCCATGCCGCCCAATCCCAGGCTCATCACGGCCGACTGGATCAGGTTCAGCAGGTTCAGCGACTGAGTCGCCTTGATGTTGGCCTCGCCGTAGCGGTCCAGCGCCTGGTCGTAGCCCGCCACCGCGCGATCCTCGCCGCCGAACGACTTAACGGTCTCGTAGTTCAGAAGGGCGTCGACCGCCCTGCCCGCCGCCTCGGCGTCAGCCTCGTTCAAGGCCCGACGGTGGCCGATCCGCCAGTCCGAGATGGCGAAGGTCAGGTAGCCGTAGACGGCCACGGTCGCCAAGGCCACGGCCGCGAACCGCCAGTCATAGGCCTTGGCCAGGACGATGGCGGCCATGACGAGTTCGACGCCCGTGGGGGCCAGGTTGAAGGCCAGGCTGCGCAGCAGGAAGTCCATCGACCGCGAACCGCGGTCGATCGTCCGCGATAGCGTGCCAGTGCGCTTGGATTGGTGGAAATCGATCGACAGCGACAGAGCGTGGGAGAAGGTCTCGACCGCCGCCCGGTTCTGGGCCGCCTGGGCCACCGGCGTGAAGATGGTGTCGCGCGCCTGGGGCGCCGCGGCTGAGACGAAGCGGATCAACGCCCAGCCGATGGCCAAGCCGGCGAAGGCCCAGGTGACGGCCGTCGCCGCGCTCTGCCCGGCCGAAAGCTGGTTGACCGCCTTGCCCAGCATCAGCGGGGCCAGCACGCCCAGGGCCTTGCCGGCCAGGGTCAGCAGCAGGGCCACGGTCACCCGCCAGCGCAAGCCCGGCGCCTTTGACCGCAGCACGAGCTGGAAGAGATCGCCCATGGCCCGCCAGAACCGCACAGGCTGGTCGGCCTTGGCGATGCCGCCGGGCGACGCGTCGCGGCCGGCCGAGGGCGGACCGCCCATCCCCCTCATCGCGCGGCGCCGATCAGCAGCGTGGTCTGGATGCCGCCGCCGGGCGTCATCCAGTCGATCCGCCAGCCGGTGGCGACCCGCTCGGCGCGAACCGGACCGTAGACCAGCGGCGCGGGCGGCGTCGTGACCACGGACACCGCGTTCTCACCGCCGTCGCCCGCCACCTGGATGTCGTGAGCGCCGGACGACAACGGATCGGTGAGCGCGATGTAGAAATGACCGGTGTCGTCGGTGCGGCCGCCGCCGCGCGTAATGCGGTCGACACGCACGTTCAGCCCGGCGCCCGGCGTGGCGACGCCCGACACCACGGCGCCGCCCGCGCGGTCGACATCCACGCTCAGGATGCGGGGCGAGGACGATTCCCGCGCCACCCGGCGAGCGCCGGTCCCGGCCCGCAGCAGGGCGACTTCCCCGCCCTCGGCGATCATCACATAGCCTTCCGCCTGGACGGTTCGACCTTCGTGGGTCGTCGAGAGGCCGAACAGTCGGACGCCGGGCTCGTTCGGGACAGTCAGACCCCATTTGCCCTGGGCGTCGGTCTTGCCCATCACCACCTCGCCGGTGGGCGAGCCCAGCCGTACGTCGGCATTGGCCACGCCCTGGCCGGACAAGGCGACGCCGTTCCCGACGCGCTGGCCGCTCTCCAAGGTCGGCGGACCGACATAGCCAGCCTCGGCGCTGTCCGCCCTGTCGGCCGCCGCTGGCGCACCCGGCGTGCTGGGCCCGCAAGCCGTCAGCAGACCGGCGGCAAAACCGGTCGCGAGCATCGACGACTTGAAAGCCCGGAAACGAATCCTGATCATGCGGCCTCAGATAGGGATAGATCGAAGGCGCGCGAGCCCGCGCGCCTTCGTCTTGTTTGGAGTGGACGACGATGCCCGACGTGTCTAGCCGCCTGGGATCCGTCTGCGTCTATTGCGGATCGTCCAACGACGCCGAGCCCACCTACATCACGGACGCTTATCGGATCGGAGAGAGCTTCGCCCAGGCCGGGCTGAAGCTGATCTACGGCGGCGGCGGTGTCGGCCTGATGGGCGCCACGGCGCGCGGAGCCCATTCCGGCGGGGGCGCGGTGCTGGGAATCATCCCGACCTTCCTTCGCGGCCGCGAGCAGCCGTTCGACGACGTCGAGACCGTCGTCGTCGACAACATGCACGAGCGGAAAATGATGATGTTCGAGCGCGCCGACGCCTTCGTCGTGCTGCCCGGCGGAATCGGCACCTTGGAAGAGATCGTCGAACTTCTATCTTGGCGCCGTTTAGATCTTCACCAGAAGCCGATTGTGTTCCATAACCCCGGCGGCTTCTGGGACCCGTTCTTCGCGCTGATCCACCACACGATCGACGCGCGCCTGACCCCGCCCACCTTGGCCGACGCCTGGCGCGCGGTCGAACGGGCCGAGGACGTCACCCCGGCCCTGCTCGCCTGGGACGAAGAAATCTACCAGGCCGGCGCGCCGGCCACGCTTCGGCCATTGACTTAGTTTTCAAAAAAGACGCACTATCCGCGTGAGCTCGCTCGGCATGCAAGGCCGCGCGCGCTCATGCGCTGGATCTCCCATCCAGCGCGGGGATAGGAGACCAAGGAAATGCGTACCGCTACTTTCGCGGGCCTGACGGCCTGCGCCCTGATGGCTGGCCTGCTGGCCGGCCCCGCCTCCGCCGCCGACACCGAAGGCGCCTGGCTGAAGCTGAAGACCCCCGTCTCGACGGACCACTTCATCCAGGACGGCTCGGTCTGGCGCTGCAAGGCCGACGTCTGCACCGCCACCAAGGTCCGGGCTCTGCCCGTGGCGCGCGCCTGCCGCAAGCTGGCCGGCCAGCTGGGCGAACTGACCGCCTTCAACTACCGCGGCGAACCGCTGGAAGATGCGGCGATCACCGAGTGCAACACGGCCGCCAAGCCCAAGGGCTAAGCCCCTCGATCTCGGCAAAAATAAAGGCCTCCGCCGGCGAACCGGCGGAGGCCTCTTTCTTTCGGGGTGTGGGACCCTTCGAGGGCTACTTGCGCCCAAGCAGCTTGGACAACCAGGGGGTCGACTTCGTGCTCGACCGCGCCCCCACCAGCATGCCGCCCATCAGGGCGAACGAGAACATGGCGTGGTTCATCTTCGATACGTTCATTGGCGGCGTCTCCCAGATAAGCCGTTAGGACCAGGAGACGCGCGCGGCTTACAGGGGCTTCCACCCTCCTAGTCGTCAGCGCGTCATGGCCAAGCATGCGTCCATCGCCAGGTCGCGCAAGTAAAATTAATCCGTATAGGGACTATATCAGCGTGCGGACGATCCGCGCTCAGCTCGCTGATTTCACGCGATTATTTAGTCCGTACACATTGCGAATTTCGAGTCATTCGAGGCGGTGCAAGGCCTTGCGCCCTTTGGGATTGGCGAAAAACGCCCCTCTCTATCCGAGACGCCGATTTCCAGCGACCACGCACGAAAAAGCCGCCCGCGTCGGCGTGACGCAGGCGGCTTGTCAGGTTCGGGTCCGTTGGTCCGTAGGCGGTTTAGGCCGCAGCGTCGAACGACAGCGACTCGTAGCGCTTCAGATGGTGATCGACCGAGCCAAACAGGCCCTCGATCAGGCTGGCGCGCTTGAAGTAGTGGCCGATGGCCAGCTCGTCGGTCATGCCCATGCCGCCATGGATCTGGATGGCGTTCTGGCCCACGAACTTGCAGGCGCGACCGATGCGGACCTTCATGGCCGAGACGGCCTTGGCGCGCTCGGCGGCGCTGTCGTCGACCTTGATCGTGGCCATGTAGGTCATCGACACCGACTGCTCGACCTCGATGAACATGTCGACCATCCGGTGTTGCAGCACCTGGAAGTTGGCGATCGAGGTGCCGAACTGCTTGCGCTGCTTGGCGTAGTCCAGGGTGCCTTCGTGCAGCTTGCGCAGCACGCCCACGGCCTCGGCGCCGACGGCGGCGGTGGCCTCGTCCAGCACCTGGTTGACCAGGGCCAGGCCGTCTTCCGAGATCAGGGCGTCGGCCGGGACCGAGACGTTCTCGAAATAGATTTCAGAGGCGCGGTTGCCGTCGACGGTCGGGTAGTCGCGGGTGACGACGCCCGGCAGGGTCTTGTCGATCAGGAACACGCCGACGCCGCCGGCGTCGCGCTGGGCGCCGCCGGTGCGGGCGGTGACGATCAGGTGCGAGGCGAACGGCGCGCCGACGACCACGGCCTTGTGGCCGTTCAGGACCCAGCCGGAACCGTCCTTCTTGGCCGTCGTCTTCAGGTCCTGCCAGGTGTAGCGGGCCTGCGGCTCGGCGTAGGCGAAGGCCACGGTCGTGGTCCCGCCGACAATGCCCTCGATCACCGAGGCCGCGCCGGCATAGCCCGAATGCTTCATGAAGCCGCCGCCGATGACGACGGTGCCCAGATAGGGCTCGATCACGAGCGCCTTACCGAACTCCTCCATGATGATCATGTTGTCGATCGCGCCGCCGCCCAGGCCGCCCAGTTCCTCGCTGAACGAAGCGCCCAGGATGCCCAGCTCCTCGGCGAAAGCTTTCCAGTAGTCGGCGCGCCAGCCGGCGTCAGAGCTGACGATCTTGCGGCGGGTCTCGAAGTCGTACTTGTCCTGCAGGAAGCTCGCGACCGTGTCGCGGACCATCGACTGCTCTTCGGTGAAGTTGAAATCCATCCCTGGGTTTCCGTTCTTCTATCGCCCGGCCTTCACGCCGGGTCGTTGAAATCATGAGAGAGCGAAGTCCGGGCCGCTCGGCGGCCCGGTTGGGTCGCGAGCGCTAGAGCCCCAGCACCATCTTGGCGATGATGTTGCGCTGGATCTCGTTGGAGCCGCCGTAGATCGACGTCTTGCGGACATTGAAATAGGTCGGCGCGGCGCGATGGGCGAAGTCGGGGCCGATCGGATGGGCGTTGTCGCCGTCCTTCGGGAAGCCGCGGAAGTACGGCGCGCCGTAGTGGCCGGCCGCTTCCAGGACGAGCTCGGTGATCCGCTGCTGGATCTCGGTGCCCTTGATCTTCAGGACGCTGGACTCCGGACCGGGGCCGCGACCGGCCGCTTCGCCGGCCAGGGTGCGCAACTCGGTATATTCCAGCGCCGTCAGGTCGATCTCCAGCTCGGCGATCTTGCGCTTGAACATCGGATCCTTGATCAGCGCGTCGCCGTCGTCCGACAGCTCGGCCGAAGCAATCTGGCGGATACGCTCGATGCCGCGCTTGGAGCGCGCCACGCCGGCGATGCCGCTACGCTCGTGGGCCAGCAGGAACTTGGCGCAGGTCCAGCCCTTGTTCTCGTCGAAGATGCGGTTCTCGACCGGCACCTTGACGTTCTCGAGCCAGACCTCGTTGACCTCGTGCTCGCCGCCCAGGGTGATGATCGGACGCACGGTCACGCCCGGCGATTTCATGTCGATCAGCAGAAACGAGATGCCTTCCTGGATCTTGGCGGTCGGGTCGGTGCGGACCAGGCAGAAGATCCAGTCGCCGTGCTGGGCCAGGGTGGTCCAGGTCTTCTGGCCGTTGACCAGGTAGTATTCCTTGCCGTCGTCGCCGGTGAAGCGCTCGGCCTTGGTCTTCAGACTGGCCAGGTCCGAACCGGCGCCCGGCTCGCTGTAACCCTGCGACCACCAGATGTCGCCCGACAGCGTCGGCGGCAGGAAGCGTTCCTTTTGCTCCGGCGTGCCGAACGTGTAGATCACCGGGCCGACCATGTTGATGCCGAACGGCAGGATCGGCACGCAGTCGGCGCGAGCGGTCTCTTCCGACCAGATGTAGCGCTGCACCGAGGTCCAGCCCGGACCGCCGAACTTTTCCGGCCAGGCCGGAGCGACCCAGCCCTTCTTGGCGAGGGTGCGGTGCCAGGAGAGGAAGTCCTCCTTGGCCATCTCCTCGCCCTCCTCCTGCTTCTCCCGCAGGCCCGCCGGATAGTTCTCGGCGATGAAGGCGCGGACCTCGTCGCGGAAGGCGAGGTCCTCGGGCGAGAAGTCGAGATTCATGGCGAGCTCCCGTTCAGCCGGCCCCTCTTGAGGGAGCCGTACAATGCGTTTCGGGCGCCACGATAGATGTCGAACGAACGTTTGGAAAGATGACGTTAGCGTCAACGGAAGTGAAAGTTATCCGCGTTCACCTACGCCACGAAAAACGGTCGGATAAGACGCGTCAGCGGACTTCACAGGCCAGCTTGACGAGGGCCAGGGCCGAGGCGCCGCCGACCCCTTCCTCGTCCAGCGTATCGAGCGCCAGAAGCGGCCGCTTGTCGAGGATTTCGAGCAGGCGGGCGTGGCCCTTGGCGGGGCTGACATGGGCCGCCAGGCAGTGGTCGATCGCGCCGGGCTCGACGGCCCGGACGATGGCGGCGGCGGCGCAGGCGGCGTAGCCGTCCAGGAGGACGGGGATCTTCTGGACGCGCGCGGCCAGGATCGCGCCGACGACGGCGGCGGTTTCGCGGCCGCCCAGCTGGCGCAGGAGTTCCAGGGGATCGTCGCCCATGTCCTCGGCCTTGCCGCGCGCGACGGCGGCGGCGACCGGTTCCGGATCGTCCGACCAATCCGAGGCCTCGCCACCGAACAGCGCCAGGCACACGGCGGCGGCCGTGCGGGCAGGCTCGGCGGCGATGACGCCGGCGATCAGCAGATCCGGCTGCTTGGCCAGGGCCTCCATGCCGAAGGCGATGGTGGCGGCCGCCTCCTTCTCGCTCATCGACGGCTTGTCGACGGCGTCTGGCGACGGACGGTCGATGGCGAGGTCGAAGGCTTCCAGGCCCGCGCCCTGCACGCCAGCGATGCGCGAGACGGTCGCGCCGCCCGAGGCGATGGCCTCCAGGCGGTCACGGGCATAGCCCCTCGGCCCCACGCCCTGGCGCGCGCCCGCATAGAGGGCCACCACCGGCCGGTTCACGACGGGCGGACTCTTGCCGCTCCAGGCTGTCAGCCAGGCGGAGATCTCGGCCAGCCGGCCGCCCTGCTCCAGCGTCGGGGAAGGCCCCGGCGCGGGCGGCGAGACGGCGAGCTGGCGGATGTCGGCGAACGGGGAAGCGGTCATGGGGCGCGGACTTAAACCGCTCCGCGCCCAAAGCAACCCCAGAACGACTTAAGATCCAGAACGACTTAGGACGACAGGCCCGACTTGGCGAGCGACGTGCCGAAGAAGCTCTGGCAGACGCCATCGCGCTCGGCGATCAGCTTCGCCTTGCGCTCGTCGTCCTTGGTCTTGCTCTGCCGAGCGGCCTCGGCCTTCAGCGTGTCACCGCGGTCGGTGACGTTGCTGCCTCGGCCGAAGGCCTGCGACTTGATTTGGGCCGCGAGGTCGCCGGCGGGCGCTTCGCCCAGCGAGGCCGATTGGGCCAGGGCCAGGCAACGATTGGCCTGCAGGTACTGGCCGTCGGTCCAGCGATCGCTGGCGCCGGCCGCGAGCGCCGGGGCGGCGGCCGAGGCCAGAACGCCGACGGCGAGGGTCGAAAGGACGAATTTGCGCATGGGATCTCTCCTGATCTTCAAGGCGCGACCGCTCATTCCCCCGACGCTTGCGCGCCGACGGCGGAACGGAGATGCTTGAAACGATGACTTCCGAAACCAAACCGCCCCGCCCGATCGCCACGCCTTGCGTGAAGGTCTGCGCGGTCGATGGCGCGACGGGTTACTGCCTGGGTTGCCGGCGGACCCTGCCGGAGATCGCCGGCTGGGCCCGACTGAGCGATGCGGAGCGGGAAGCCATCATGGCCGCCCTCCCCGATCGTCCCGACCCGATGATCGCCCTGATAGCGGCCGCCGGGCGCGGCTAGGGTCTACTTGGCGCCGCCAAGATAGGTGGCGCAGCTGGCTTCGCGTTCCGCCAGCAGCTTCGCCTTCTTCTCGCCGTCGGCGCCGGCCGCGGCCTTCACGGCGTCGGCCATCTTGTTCTGGGCCGAGGTCTTCACCGCCAGGGTGCGGGTCGAGCCTTCATTGCGGAGGAATTCGTCGATCGCGGCGGTGTCCAGCTTGCCCAGGCTTTCCGAGCTGGCCAGACCGCGGCATCGCGCGGCTTCAAGATACTGGAAGTTGGACACGCCGGCATTGGCGACCCCAGCGAACGACGCAACGGCGACGGTAGCGATGATCAGCGCTTTCATGGCGATATTCCCTCGATAAGCCACTTTATTGTTGGCCGCAGAGATAACGCCGAGGCGAAGATTTCCGAAGTTAATTCCAAGACATGAAAAGCATTACGCGAATGTAATACTCGACATTAAATCGATGTAATATGAACACCGTTCAGTACACGCAGATACTTGTTATGATATTGGTAACCATGGTGTGAAAATCGATCGCCCGATTCACGCCTTGAAAACGCCTGCCTGCTAATGATTTAGACAACGACCGCAGAAGCGGTCTCAAAAGCCGGTATGGCGGGGTGTCTAGATGTTGAGGTTCGCGGCGATCGCTTTCGTGGGCGCCCTGTCGGCGGTAGGCGCGGCCAAGGCCGTCGTCTCGCTGGACGACCTGCGTCACCCCGAGCTTCGCGCTCCGACCGCGGCCTCCGCCACCTTGGGCGGCGAGGGCAATGCGGCCCAGATCACCAAGGACAGCGACGGGCACTTCTGGGCTCAGGCCTCCGTCGACGGCCACGCCGTGCGCTTCCTGGTCGACACCGGCGCCACCGCCGTCTCGCTCAGCATGGCCGACGCCCAGCGCCTGGGCATCGACACCAGCAAGCTGACCTACGACTACAACGTCATCACCGCCGACGGCCGCACCCGCGCCGCCTCAGTGCACCTGGCCAGCGTCTCGATCGCCGGCGCCAAGGTGCGCGATGTCGACGCCCTGGTCATCGAGAAGGGCCTCGAGAACTCGCTGCTGGGCATGAGCTATCTGGGCCGCCTGTCGCGGTTCGAGGCCACCCCGAACTCGCTGATCCTGCACCCGTAGCGGTCAGGCCGAGGCCGCAACCGCCTTCTCTTCGCGCGCCGCCAGCGCCGCGCGCACGGCGTCCAGCGCCCGATCCACCACATCCAGACCCGCGCCCGACTTGACGCCCTCGACCGTCAGGATGCGCCGCCACGCTCGCGCGCCCGGCAGGCCGTGGAACAGACCCAGCATGTGCCGGCTCATGGCCGCCAGATGCGTGCCCGCCGCAAGCTCGCGCGCCAGATACGGGCGATAGCGCTCGACCGCCTCGAAGCTGTCGACGTCGGCGACGTCCAGGCCGAACACCCGCCGATCGACCTCGCCCAGCAGACCGGCCTCGTGATAGGCCGCGCGGCCCAGCATCACCCCGTCGACGCCATGGGCCAGGTGCTCGAGCGCCGCATCGACATCGGGCACGCCGCCGTTGATGGCGATGGTCAGGTTCGGCCGCTCGCGCTTGAGCCGATAGACCAGCTCGTAGTCCAGCGGCGGGATGTCCCGGTTCTCCTTGGGCGACAGGCCCTTCAGCCAAGCCTTGCGGGCATGGACCACGAACCCCCCGATCCCCGCCGCCGCGGAACGGTCGACCAGGGTGAACAGGGCCTCTTCCGGATCCTGGTCATCCACCCCGATCCGGCACTTCACGGTCGCCGGGATCTTCACCGCGTCCTTCATGGCCGCCATGCACTCGGCCACCAGATCGGGCTCGCGCATCAGGCAGGCCCCGAAGCGGCCGCTCTGTACGCGGTCGGACGGGCAGCCGACGTTCAGATTGACCTCGTCATAGCCCCAGTCCTCGGCGATCCGGGCGGCCTGCGCCAACTCGGCCGGATCGGACCCGCCCAGTTGCAGCGCCACGGGATGCTGAGCAGGGTCGAAGCCCAGCAGCTTCTGGCGATCGCCGTGCACCACAGCGCCGCTCGTCACCATCTCGGTATAGAGCAGCGCCTGCGTCGACAGGACACGGTGCAGCGACCGGCAGTGCCGGTCCGTCCAGTCCATCATGGGGGCTACGGAAAATTTCGTCATAAGCGTTCGATTTTATTCAATAACTTCCACACCAATCGCTCCACTGGAGAATTGGACCGACAGGGAGTCAACCGAAGGGATTTCAGTGAGTTATCCGATTTCCATGCGCAAAAACATGCCATAAATCGGCTCTCGCCGCATACGCCGAGGCCGGGCGGGCCCGCCCCGGCCTCCGGACGCCCCGGATCGATCGCCGACCTTGGGCTGGGACAGTAGCGCCGAGGCTCAGCGTTCGTCGGCGACGACCTCGATGCTCAAGGGCGCTCCACCAGCCGCGATCGCCAGCAGGCGGTCCACATTGGGATGCGCGCCCGGGCGATTGCGGGCATCGGTGGTGTGCTCGGCAAACACGGCCAAGCCATGTTCGGCCGCCTTCGCGTCCAGCGCGCCGAAGCTCTGCTTCAGATACTGATACACCGCTAGCGAGCCTTGCTTGCCCGGCTGATTTTCGATGCTGGCGACCACCGCACCTTCAGAGTCGACGAGGTCGATGCGTTGCACGCCATCGACGGCCGGCAGGTTCTGAAGGTTGTCCTTGAACGTCGTGCTGGGTTGAATCATCGCCAGTTTTCTCGAATGCCTGAGCCAGTTGCGCGGGCCTTTAGCATCCTCTGCGGAGGCTCGCCAACGGCCAGGCGTCCAGCCCATGCGGCCTTCGATGGTCAAGCGCCTGGCCGCCAGAATGCGCCCTGCCCTTCCAACCGGAATGGCGGCGCGCCGAACGGCTTGGAGCGCTCAAGCACGCGATCAAGGATGACGCGGGCGCGATCGGGCGGCGCCAGGGCGGGCATGCCTCGGGTCGCCATGTCTTGGGCGCCTCCCAGACCTGTCTCGTTCAGAACGATCGGCGTCAGCTCGAAGGATCGGCAACGACCGGCCTCGAACACAGCTTGGACGATGACGCCCTCCCAGGCCTCGGGCGGGTAGGCGCCGGGCGGCTTTTCGGTCTGGAAGACGAAATTGCCCAGGCCGTAGAACAGCGGCGCGCCGTCGTGGATCTCGACACCCTGCAGTAGCGGCGCGCCATGGCCGACGAACACCGAAGCGCCGGCCGCGACGCATCGGCGCGCGAAGGCTCTTTGCCAGGCCGGGACATCGGCGAGGTTGGGCTCCCAATCGTGATTGTGCTGGTAGGCGATCACCGCGTCGGCCTGGCGGCGAGCCGTGGCGATCGCGGAGAGCACCCGCGCGGCGTCTTCCTCGAGCGTTTGCCCCGAAGCGTCCCGACGAAGTTCGTTCACGCCAGGTCGCGACGCGGAGGCCGCGCCGCCCTCGCGCACCTTCCCGGTCGCGAAGGCCACGAGCGCGACCTTCCCCGCCGCCGACGCGCGGTAGGCGGGCGCGGCGGCGCGGGCGAGATCGCGGCCGGAGCCCGCCGAAACCAGGCCAGCGCGCTCGACCGCCTCGACCGTGTCGAGGATGCCGCCGGAGCCGAGATCGAACGCGTGGTTGTTGGAGGTCGCCAGCAGGTTGACGCGCACGCTCTTCAAGGCTCTCAGCACGGCAGGCTCGGCGGAATGCAGGGTCAGGGTCTCGCGTGTCGGCGCGCCCGCGCGCGGCCCCTTGATCACGGTTTCCAGGTTCGTGAAGCAGACATCCGCTCCGGCCAGCGCCCGAGCCAGACCTGCTCGTCCCGGCCATTGAGCGTCCGGCGGGGCGTGCTCGATCAGGGCCTGCCCCAGCAACGCCAGGCGCAGGCCACGCGGCTTCGCGGCGGCCGGCGTCGCCATCGACGCCAATCCCGCGATCAATAGCTGTCGCCGATCCATTCCCGCCCCCAACCTGTTCGCCCGGAGACCATAAGCCGACCCAACGAAAACCGGCCATGTCATGACCGCCGCGCATGGCCTGATGTTCCGCCGCTATACCATTGTCGACCCCGAGGGCGACTGTCACGGTCCGACGGCTAGAGGGGGCCTGCATGAACGAGACGATCGAGCCGCGAAGCGCGGGGGAACAGCGCTGGCGTCGGCTGCTGGACCGGATCGAGCGGGTGGGCGACACCCTCCCCGACCCCGTGTTCATCTTCATCGGTTGTATCGCGCTGTTGATCTTGGGATCGGTGATCGCCTCGGGCCTGGGCTGGAGCGCGGTCAACCCGGTCACCGGCAAGCACCTGCACACCGAAAGCCTGCTGTCCCAGGAAAACCTGGCCAAGCTGCTGGTCGACATGCCCGAAACCATGACCAAGTTCCCACCCCTGGGGCTGGTGCTGGTGGTCATGCTGGGCGCGGCCGTGGCCGAGCGGTCGGGACTGTTCGGCGCCCTGCTGGGCGATGCGATCCGCAAGCTGCCCAAGGCGATCCTCAGCCCGGCGATCTTCGTGATCGGGGTGATGTCTCACCATGCCGCCGATGCTGCTTATGTCGTGCTGATCCCCATGGCCGCCCTGATCTATGCCGAGGCCGGACGCCATCCGCTGGCCGGGATCGCCATCGCCTATGCCGGCATCTCGGGCGCGTTCGCGGGCAATATGATCCCCGGCCAGTTCGACGTGCTGATCCTGGGCATCACCGCGCCGGCCGCCCAGCTGATCGATCCGAACTTCGTCATGAACCCGCTGGGCAACTGGTGGTTCACCCTGGCCATCGGGACCCTGTTCACGCCCATCGCCTGGTGGGTCACCGACCGCGTGGTCGAGCCGCGCCTGGGAACCTGGACCCGCGAGGACACCGCCGCCGTCGCCCCGGACCTGGCCATGGAAGGGATCGGCGAGGCCCAGAAGCGCGGCCTGCGCCGGGCCGGGATCGCCGCCCTGGCGGTGATCGGCCTGTTCGCGGCCCTGACGCTGTGGCCGGGCTTCACGCCGCTGGTCGACCACGAGGCCGTCGGCCCGCAACGCATGACACCCTTCTACCAGTCGCTGATCGCCGCCTTCATGCTGCTGTTCCTAGCCACCGGCTGGGCCTACGGGTCGGCCACCGGTTCGGTGAAGTCACATCGCGACATCGTGGCGATGATGTCCGAGGGCATGCGCGGCATGGCCCCCTATCTGGTCCTGGCCTTCTTCGCCGCCCACTTCGTGGCGATGTTCGCCTGGTCGAAACTGGGACCCGTCATGGCGGTGCAAGGCGCCGAAGTCTTGCGCAACCTCGGACTGCCCAAGCCGCTCCTACTGTTGTCGCTCCTGGTCATGTCGTCGTTCCTGGACCTGCTGATCGGCTCGGCCTCGGCCAAGTGGAGCGCCATGGCGCCGATCGTCGTCCCGATGCTGATGCTGCTCGGGATCTCCCCCGAGATGACCACCGCCGCCTACCGGATGGGCGACTCGATCTTCAACATCGTCACGCCCCTGGCCTCGAACTTCCCGCTGGTGCTGATCATCAGCCAGAAGTGGCGACCGCGCTTCGGCGTGGGTTCGATGATCGCGCTGATGCTGCCCTACACGATCGGCTTCGCGATCGCCGGCATGGCGCTGGTGCTGACCTGGGTGGGATTCCACCTGCCCGTCGGCCCCGGCGCGCCCGGGACCTACCAGCCCCCTGCCGTCACCCACGCCACGATGGCGCGCTAGCTCCATCCTCTTCGCACCAAGCCCCGCCGCCGCTCACCTCGTGGGCGGCGGCGTCATGATTCCGGGCGCTAAAATCGTCACGGCCATGCTGTCAGCGCATGGGGTGATCAGCCGGGCCAATAGCGTTGCGCGCCAAATGAGCCCGCCCCTAGGCTTCGAACATCCAAGGGGGAGCGCGCCGTCAGAGCCGCGCCGAACAGAACCATGACGAGGGGATTTCATCGTATGTCCGTGTTGAACCTGCGCGCGCTTTGCGCCGGAACCGCCTACGCCGCCCTGCTGACCGGAGCCCTGGCCACGCCGGCTCTGGCCCAGACCACACCGACCGCCCAGGCCGCCGACGCCGTCGAGGAGATCATCGTCGTCGGCTCGCGTATCCAGCGTAAGGACGCCGACGCCGTGGGCGTCGTCACCACTATCACCGAGCAGGACCTCAAGAACTCCGGCGCCGGCTCGGTCGGCGAACTGCTGCAGAAGTTGCCGTCGGCCGGCGTCAGCCTCAGCAGCAACGGCACCCAGGGCACCTCGTACGGCGCCAGCTCGATCAACCTGCGCTACCTCGGCGGCGCCGAGGGCAGCGGCAACCGCGTGCTGGTGCTGGTCGACGGCCACCGCTGGGTCGACGGCGTCGGCCAACGCGGCTTCCGCGACTTCGTCGACCTCAACACCATGCCGCTGGGCATGATCGAGGGCGTCGAGGTCCTCAAGGACGGCGCCTCGGCCATCTACGGCTCGGACGCCATCGCTGGCGTCGTCAACATCAAGACCGCCCGCGACTTCGACGGCCTGAAACTCTCCGCCAAGTACGGCGGCACGACCCACGGCGACGGCCAGTCCTATTCGGCCATCGCCAACTTCGGCAAGCGCTTCGACAAGAGCGCGATCCTGGTCTCGCTGAGCTATGTGAAGGACAAGCCGATCCTGACCACGTCGCGCGACCTGACGCGCACGACCCTGGTCCCCGTGACCGCGCCGGGCACCAGCCCGAACGGCCTCTACATCCTGCCCGGCCTGGCCAACAATACCTACTTCGGCACGGCCGCCGGCTTCGCTTCGTCGACCAGCCCGGTGGCCTTCACGCCCGGCTCGACGATCGGCGCCGGCGCCCTGGCCGACAACGCCTATCACACCGCTGCCCTGCCCGGGGACTACTACAACACCCAGGCCCAGGGTATCTATTCGGCGGGTCCAAGCGAGCGCTACGGCGTCTATGCGCGCTGGACGGCCGATCTCAGCGACACCGTCCGGTTCAAGGCCGAAGGCCTGTTCAACGAGCGCAAGTCCGACCAGCTGTTCTCGCCCGTGCTGCTGGACGTCGGTGGTTCGGCCGGCACGATCCGCGGCTTCGCCATTCCCAACAACCAGGCCTACAACCCGTTCGGCACGGCCAACGGCGTCCCCACCGCCAACGCCCTGGCCTTCGCGGCCAACTCGGCCTGGCGCATCCGCAAGGTGATGACCGAGGTCGGCAACCGCGACAACATCCAGGACGTGAAGACCTGGCGCATCGCCGGCGGGTTCGACGGCGAGACGACCCTATTCGGTCGCGAATGGAAGTGGGACGTCTACGGTCTCTATTCGAAGAACAAGATCGACACCAAGGCGCTCAACGGCGTCAACTACGACAAGCTGGCGCTGGGCCTGGGCGCCAACTGCGCCACCACCTCAGGCTGCGTGGCCGTCAACCTGTTTGGCCCGATGACCGCCGCCCAGGCCGACTACATCCGCTATACGGCGCAGGAGTCGAACCAGACCGAGATCTTCGACGTCTCAGCCAACATCACCGGCGAGCTCTTCCAGTTGCCCGCTGGCCCGCTATCGATCGCCGCCGGCGTCGAGCACCGCGAGAACAAGGCGTCCGACCGCCCGGATCCGTTCGTCAACGCCCTGCCGACCAACATCCCGACGCCGGCTTCAGGCTCGGCCTTCGCCAGCAACACGACGACCACGGCCCAGACCCGCAGCCCGACGGTCGGCAAGTACAGCCTGAACGAGGTCTATGCCGAGGCCGCCATCCCCCTGCTGAAGGACGTGGCCCTGGCCAAGAGCCTGGATGTCAGCCTGGCCGCCCGCTACTCGGATTACGACACCGTCGGCGGCGACAGCACGCTGAAGGTCGGGGTCGGCTGGCGTCCGATCGAGGACATCCTGGTGCGCGGCACCTATGCCCAAGGCTTCCGGGCGCCGTCGATCCTGGAGCTGTTCCAGGGCGGTCGCCAGACCAGCTTCCAGGGTACGGACCCCTGCAATGGCGGCGCGGCCGTGAATTCGGGCCTGCCCGGCTGCGTCGGCGTGCCGGCCGGCTACAACCAGGTCAACTACAACCTCAACGGCCTGATCCCCGGCACGATCGCCGGCAACACCAAGCTGAAGGCCGAAACCGCCGACACCTACAGCGCCGGCGTCGCCATCAAGCCGCGCTTCGCCCCGGGCCTCAGCCTGACGGTCGACTGGTACGAGATCACCGTGCACGACGCGATCGCCAGCCAGTCGGCGACCCAGATCCTGAGCCTCTGCGCCCAGCGCGGCGGCGTGTTCTGCGACCTGGTCACCCGCGACGCCTCGACCGGCGCCATCACCAACCTGCTGCAGGGCGTGCAGAACCTGGCCGAGATCAAGACCTCGGGCGTGGACACCACCCTGCGCTACGACTTCAGCACCGATATCGGCAAGTTCGCCGCGGTGATCGACGCCTCGTACCTGGAGAGCTTCAAGACCACGAGCCCGAACCCGGCCGGCGGCGCGGCCATCGTCGACGAGCGCGCGGGCAAGGGCGACCAGCCTCGCTCCACCTATCCCCACTGGAAGGGCCAGACCTCGTTCAGCTGGAACAACGGCTCGTGGAACGCCCTGTGGCGCGGTCGCTATATTGGCTCGAGCACCGACGTCGTGAACACGGTCAAGGACGCCAAGACCAAGGCCATCTTCTACAACGACCTGGAAGGCGGCTATCAGTTCGACAAGCACGACACGGCGATCAGCGTCGGCATCAGCAACATCTTCGACAAGGCGCCGCCGACTTCCTACGCCAACGCCCCGATCAACTACGACATCTACACCTACGACGCGCGCGGCCGTTACGCCTACGTGCGGGTTTCGGCCAAGTTCTAGGCCCCTGAGGGCGACGGCCTCCGGGTCGTCGCCCGATCTTTCGAGGATCGGCCGTGAGCGACGCCTTCTCCCCCGACATCAGCGACGAACCGGCGGCCTTCGACCCGCCCGACGACGTCCATGTGACACGCGACGTCATGGTGACCGTGCGCGACGGCGTGCGCCTGGCCACCGACATCTATCGCCCGGCCAAGAACGGCAGCCCGATCGACACCCCGCTGCCGGTGCTGCTGGAGCGCACGCCTTACGACAAGCTGGGCACGAACCACGGCGACCGGACGCGGGCCGACCCGACACCGCGTTCCAAGCCCGAATTGGCCGTGGAGTTCGTTCGCGGCGGCTACGTCGTGGCGATCCAGGATTGCCGGGGACGCTACGGCTCGGAGGGCATGTTCGAGAAGTATCTCAGCGAAGGCCCCGACGGCTACGACACCATCGCGTGGCTGGCCGCCCAGCCGTGGTGCGACGGTCGCGTCGCCACGCTTGGCCTCTCCTACGGCGCGCACGTCCAGAGCGCGGCCGCCTGCCTGGCGCCGCCGGCCCTGGCGGCGATGTTCCTGGATTCCGGCGGTTTCTCCAGCGCCTACCACTCGGGCATCCGTCAGGGTGGCGCGTTCGAGTTGAAGCAGGCGACCTGGGCCTACAAGCACGCCCTCCTCAGCCCCGAAAGCCAGCGCGACCCGGCCCGGCTGGCCGCCCTGAAGTCGCAGGACCTGAAGGCCTGGTTCAAGGCCATGCCCTGGTCGGAGGGCCGATCGCCGCTCAGCGCCGCGCCGGAATACGAGAAGTACCTGCTGGAACAGTGGCGCAACGGCCTGCTCGGTCCCTACTGGACCCAGAACGGCATCTACGCGCGCGGCGCCTACGATACCTATGCCGACGTGCCGATGGCGCATGTGAGCAGTTGGTTCGATCCCTATTCGGTGACCGCGACCGAAAACTATCTGGGCCTGTCATCCCGCAAGACGTCGCCGGTGAAGCTCATTCTCGGCCCCTGGACCCACGGCCAGAGGTCGGTGACCCATGCTGGCGATGTCGACTTCGGCGCCGAAGCCCCGCTGGACGGCGCCCTGGCCGACAACTACGTCGCCCTGCGCCTGGCCTGGTTCGACGCTTGGCTGAAGCCGGACGGCGGTCGCGACCCGCTGCCTCCGGTCAAGCTCTTCGTCATGGGCGGCGGCTCCGGTCGCAAGACGCCCGAAGGCCGCCTCGACCACGGCGGACACTGGCGCGACGAAACCACCTGGCCGCCTGCGGATGCGAAGGTCACCGACTACTTCCTTTCGTCCGCCGGCGACCTGGCGCCCTCGCGCCCGAACGGCGACGAAGCCTTCCTGGAGTACGTCCACGATCCGCTGAACCCGGTGCCGACGATCGGCGGCGCCATCGCCTCCGGCGCGCCCGTCATGGAGCCAGGGGCCTTCGACCAGCGGGAAGCCGCGCATATCTTCGGCTGCGAGGCGCCCTACCGCCCCTTGAGCGAACGTGACGACGTCTTGGTTTTCCAGACACCGCCCCTGGAAGAGGATGTCGAAGTGGTCGGGCCGATCCGCGCCCAGCTGTTCATCAGTTCCGACTGCGTCGATACCGACTTCACCATCAAGCTGATCGATGTCCATCCGCCGTCCGAGGACTATCCCGACGGCTTCGCCATGAACCTGACGCACGGCATCCTGCGCGCCCGCTATCGCGAAGGGTTCGATCGCGAGGTCTGGCTGACGCCGGGCGAGGTCCACGTCGTCGAGATCGAAGCCTTCCCCACCGCCAATCGCTTCGTGAAGGGGCATCGGATCCGGCTGGACGTCGCATCCAGCAACTTCCCGCATTTCGACGTCAATCCGAACTCCGGAGAACCGGAAGGATACGGCCATACTCCCCGCCTGGCGCGAAATCGCGTCTATATGGACGCCACGCGGGCCTCGCGCCTGCTGCTGCCGATCCTGACGCGCTGAGCCGAGAGCCTGAATGAAGCTGAACCTGCGAAGCCTGGAAGCCTTTCGGGAGACCATGCTGAGCGGTTCGGCCACCGCCGCGGCGGGGCGCATGGGCCTGACCCAGCCGGCCGTCAGTCGCCTGATCGCCCAGATGGAGCAGGATGTCGGCTTCGAGCTCTTCTACCGCGAACGCGGCCGCCTCAGCCCCACGCCCGAGGCGCTGATCATCTTCGACGAGATCGACCTGGCCTTCGGGGGGCTCGAACGCGTCGACGCCCTGGCCCGCGACATCGCCAAGTTCAACACCGGCCTTCTGAAGATCGTGGCGCCGCCCAGCCTGTCGGAAGGCGTGCTGTCGACGATCCTTCCGCGCTTCCTGGCCCGTTTCCCGAAGGTGCGGATCGCCATCGAGAGCCGCAGCACCGAAACCGCCCGCGCCATGGTGGCCAACCGCACGGTCGACTGCGGCTTCGTGAAGCTCCCGCTGGACCGCAGCGACATTTCGACTGTCACCCTGTCGGCCAGCGAGACCGTCTGCGTCCTGCCCGACAACCATCCCTTGGCCGCTCATGAATACCTGACGCCAGAGCTGCTCCGGAACGAGCCGCTGGTCCTGCTGGGCGCGGGCACCTGGACCCGGCGCCAGATCGACGACGCCTTCCGCGAACGCGGCGTGCGGCCCGAGGTCCGGGTCGAGACCCACACGGTCGGATCGGCCTGCGCGATCGCTGCGGGCGGCCTCGGCGTGGCGATCGTCAACGCCTTGCTGGCGAGCAACTTCGCCCGTCCAGGGATCGCGATCCGGACGTTCCGCCCCCAGATCCTGCACGAATACGCCTTCATGACTTCTGCCCTGGCGCCGATGAACCGCCTGGCCGCCGCCTTCCTCGAGGAGGCCAGGGGCTATTTCAGCGATCCGCCCGGCTAGGCGGAACGCTCCCCCGCGACCGCCATTCCTCTCTGGAGACGAGAGGAGATCCCAATGACCGACGTGGACACTGGACGAGACGAGGGCTGGGACGAGCAGGATGGCGCCGAGGCGCTGGACGAGGACGTCGTCGGCAAGGACGGCGAACTGCGCACCTTCGAGGAACTGCCGGACGTCCTGGACGTCACCCAGGCCGAGGGCGACGCCGACGATGACGACGCCCTGATCGCCGAGGACCTCACCGACGAGGAGATCGTCGAACTGGAACAGGACGCCGATCCCGGCGAGGGCCGCGACATCGACGACGAGCGTCCGCAAGTCTTCGACGGCGAATAAACCGTCATGGGCGCTCGGAAGCTCACGGCCTACACGGCCAAGCGGGACTTCAAGGTCACGGCCGAGCCCTCCGGTGAGGTCGGTGTCGCCGCGTCCGAGCGCGCGCGGTTCGTGATCCAGAAACACGACGCTACGCGCCTGCACTACGACCTGCGGCTGGAGCACGAGGGCGTGTTCCTGTCGTGGGCGGTGACCAAAGGCCCGTCGCGCGATCCGCACGACAAGCGCCTGGCCGTCCATGTCGAGGACCATCCCCTCGCCTATGGCGACTTCGAGGGCACGATCCCAAAGGGCCAGTATGGCGGCGGCACGGTGATGCTGTGGGATCGCGGCTGGTGGGCGCCCGAGCCGGGCTTCGACCTGGAGAAGGGCCTCAAGAAGGGCGAGATCAAGCTGGTCTTCGCCGGTGAGCGGATGAAGGGCGGCTGGGTCCTGGTCCGCATCAACAACGACAAGATGGGCGGCAAACGGGAAAACTGGCTGCTGATCAAGCACCGCGACGAGTTCGCCATCGAGGGCGATCTCGACTTCCTGGACGACACGTCCTTCTCGATCGCCTCGGGCCGCAAGATGGAGCAGATCGAGGCCGGCAAGGGCAAAGCGCCAACGCCGTTCATGACGCAGACCGGTCCAACGCCCGATGCCGTCTGGAGCAGCACCAAATCGCCCGAGGCCAGCGCCGAGAAGGTCGCCGAAGAAACCGGCGCGCCGAAAGGCAGCGGAGCCAAGGCCGCTCCCAAGGCCTTGAAAGCCAAGCCGGCGAGGAAGGCCGCCCTGCCAAAGTTCGTGCCGCCCCAGCTGTGCAAGCTGGTCGACCGGCCGCCAGGCGGCGCCGACTGGGTCCACGAGATCAAGTTCGACGGCTACCGCATGCAGTTACGCGTCGAGGACGGCAAGGCGGCGCTGCGCACCCGCACCGGCCTCGACTGGTCCGCCCGCTTCCCGCGCCTGATCAAGGACGCGGGTCGCCTCCCCAACACCCTGATCGACGGCGAGGTCGTGGCCCTGGACGAGGCCGGCTCGCCCAGTTTCGCGGGACTGCTGGCGGCGCTCTCCGAGGATAACACCGACGACCTGATCTTCTTCGCCTTCGACCTGCTGCACGCCGATGGTCAGGACCTGACCGCCCAGCCGCTGTCTGACCGCAAGAACCGGCTCAGGACCTTGTTGCCGCCTGATGTCGACCGCATCCGCTATGTCGAGCACTTCCAGAGCGGTGGCGAGGCGGTGCTGCAGTCGGCCTGCCGGATGTCGCTGGAAGGCGTGGTCTCCAAGAAGCTCGACGCGCCCTATCGCTCGGGCAAGGGCGCGACCTGGACCAAGGCCAAGTGTCGGGCGGGCCACGAGGTGGTGATCGGCGGCTGGACCACGACGGGCGATGCGTTCCGCTCGCTGATCGTCGGCATCTACAAGGACGGCCACCTCGTCCATGTCGGCCGGGTCGGCACGGGCTATGGCCGCGACAAGGTCGCCAAGCTGCTGCCGGCCCTGAAGCGTCTGGAGCGCAAGACCTCGCCCTTCACCGGCAAGGACGCCCCACGCGGCGGCGCTGACATCCACTGGGTGGAGCCCGAACTGGTCGCCGAAATCGAGTTCGCCGGCTTCACGGGCGATGGCTCGGTGCGACAGGCCTCTTTCAAGGGCCTGCGCGAGGACAAGCCCGCCAAGGCCGTCGAGGCCGAAGCGCCCGTGCCGGCCGAGGAGGTCGAACTGGCCGAACCGAAAGCCGCGCCGACAAAGCGCGCCGGCGGCAAGGCCACCGTGCTGGGCGTTGCGATCTCCAATCCCGACAAGCCGCTCTGGCCGGACGGCGGCGACGGGAGAGCTGGGACGAAACTGGAGCTCGCCGAATATTTCGAGGCCGTCGGCCCGTGGATGCTGGAACACGTGAAAGGCCGACCGTGCTCGGTGATCCGTACGCCGGACGGCATCGACCACGAGACCTTCTTCCAGCGCCACTCGGGCAAGGGCGTCTCGGCCCTGATCGACGACGTCACCGTCAGCGGCGACCGCAAGCCCTATCTGGTGTTCAACACCGTCGAGAGCCTGGTCGCCGCCGCCCAGTGGGGCGCCACCGAGCTGCATCCCTGGAACTGCCGATCGAACAAACCCGAGGTCCCTGGCCGATTGGTCTTCGACCTTGACCCCGCGCCTGATGTGCCATTCGACGTCGTGGTCGAGGGCGCGCGGGAGATCCGTGATCGCCTGGAGGCCCTGGGCCTCGTGCCGTTCTGCAAGACGACCGGCGGCAAGGGCCTGCACGTGGTCACGCCGCTCAAGGGGAACAAGGTCGACTGGCCGGCCGCCAAGGCCTTCGCCCGCGAGGTCTGCGCCCGCATGGCGACCGACAGTCCCGACCAGTACCTGATCAGCATGGCCAAGAAGAATCGCGGCGGGCGGATCTTCCTGGATTACCTGCGCAACGACCGCATGAGCACGGCGGTGGCGCCGCTGTCGCCGCGCGCGCGCCCAGGCGCTCCGGTGTCGTGGCCGGTCGCATGGACCCAGGTGCGCAAGGGGCTGGATCCGTCGCGGTTCAACCTTCGGATGGGGCCGAAGCTGGTGAAGGATCTCGACGCCTGGGACGCCTATGCGGATGGCGAACGGGACCTGGCGCCAGCGATCAGAAAGCTGGGGAAGAGTTAGGGAGCGCAGCCCGTAGCGTTGACGGTGGCCTCGCCGATTTTACAGTGTCGCCATCCGGCGCGTTCGAACGCCGGGCTCAAAGACAAGCGATAGGGAGAGCGGCATGGCCCGCGAGCAGGCGCTGCAAGCGCTCGAGACTTGGCACGACCTGCTGGAGAAGCGCGAGTTCGACCGTCTGCGGTCCATCGCGGCCGAATCCGTGGTGTTCCGCTCGCCGGCCTTCTTCACGCCGTACCCGGGCGTGGAGCCGCTGGTGCATATCATCGCCACCGTCAACACCATCTTCGAGGACTTCGCCTATCACCGGGAATTCTGGTCCGAGGGCCACAAGGCCGTGGTGCTGGAGTTCAGCGCCCGCGTCGGCGACAAGAAGCTCAAGGGCATCGACATCATCTCCTTCGACGACGCCGGCAAGATCCGGGAATTCGAAGTGATGATCCGCCCGGCCAACGCCGCCGTGGCCGTGGGCGAAGCGATGGCCGCCAAGGCCGGGCCGCGCCTGAAGGAACTACTGGGCAATCCAGCCTAGCTGGCCTTCTTCCGCGCCGGAGCCTTGTGCGTGGTCTTCGCTGGCGCGGCCTTCTTGGCAGCGGTCTTCGCCGGCGCCTTGCCCAGGCTATTCCGCAACGCCGCCATCAGGTCCACCACGTTGGTGTCCTCGGGCTCCTCCGGCGCGGAGACCTTCCGGCCCTTGCCCTTCTGCTTCTCCTTGATCAGCGCGCGCAGCGCGTCCTCGTAGCGGTCGTTGAACTGCTCGGGATCGAACGGCCCTTCCTTCTGCTCGATGATCTTCTGGGCGATCTGGATCATCGCCGCGTCGGGCTTCTTGTCGGGGATGGCGTCGAAATAGGTCGCCGCGTCGCGGACCTCGCGGCGGTTGCGCAGGGACCAGGCGACCATGCCGTTCTCGCGCGGTTCGATCGCCAGCAGGCGCTCGCGCTGGTGCATGACCACGCGGCCGAGCGCCACCTGCCCTTCCTTGGTCATGGCCTCGCGGATCACGCCATAGGCCTCGGCGGCCAGCTTGCCGTCGGGGACCAGGAAGTAGGGATTGTCCCAATAGAGCCGGTCGATGTCGCTGGCGGGCACGAAGCGCTCGATGTCGATCGTGCGGGTGCTTTCCAGGCGGACGCTGTCGATCTCGTCCTGGGTGACGACGATGTACTCGCCCTTCTCGTACTCGTAGCCCTTGACGATGTCGGCGCGCTCGATGGGGCCGAGATCGGGATCCGTCGGGATCATCCGGATCCGGTTGTGGGTCTTCTTGTGCAGCATGTTGAAGTGCACGTCGCCGCGCGAATCCGTGGCGGTGTACATCGCGACGGGACAGGTCACGAGCGACAGGCGCAGGTGGCCCTGCCAGGTGGGTCGGCCGGCGGCCATGGGCGTTTCTCCGTTCGAGCCGAGTCAACGACAGGCGGCAAGGCTGTGTTCCGCCCGATGGACCGTCAGGCCGCGCACGAGGCCTTGGCCGCCTCCAGAAAGCGCATCACCGCCAGCTCGAAGGCGCGCTCCGAACGTCCGGGCTTCAGTGGCAGCACGCCCTGCTGATAGGCCTCCAGCACCAGGGGATGGATGTACGAGCCCCGGCAGACGGCGGCCGTGTTGCCGAGCAGTCCCGCGACCGCCTTCACGCACGTGTTGACGTTGCGCTTGGCCTCGGTGGCGCCGGTCGCCTTGGGGGTCAGGCAGAGAGCGCGCGCCGCCGCCAGGGTGCCGGCCCAGGTCCGGAAATCCTTGGCCGAGAAATCCTCGCCGATCGTCTCGCGGATGTAGGCGTTGACGTCGGCGCTCTCGACCGAGCGTCGCTGGCCGTCTTCATCGAGATACTGGAACAATCGCTGGCCTGGCACATCCTGGCAGGCCTTGACGATGCGGGCCAGCCGCCGATCGCGAAAGCCGGTCGTGTGGACCTTGCCGCTCTTGCCCTTGAACTGGAACGTCCCGCCCACGCCCGACAGCCTGGCATGGCGATCGCGCAGGGTCGTCAGGCCGAAGCTCTTGTTCTCCTTGGCGTACTCCTCGTTGCCGACCCGGATCAGGGTCAGCTCCATCAGGCGCACCACCGCCGCGATGACCTTGTCGCGTGACAGGCCTCGACGGGACAGGTCCTTCTCGATCCGCGTTCGCAATCTTGGCAGCGCACGGCCGAAGGCGATCATGCGCTCGAACTTCAGGCCGTCACGGTCCCGCCGCCAGCCGTCGTGATAGCGATACTGCTTGCGCCCCTTCTGGTCGCGACCGGTCGCCTGGATGTGCCCGCGTGCCGAGGGGCAGATCCAGACGTCCGTCCAGGCCGGCGGAATGGCCAGGGCATGGATCCGATCCAGCTCGCCGCCCTCCCCGATCCGCTTTCCGTTCGGATCGTAGAAGGCGAACCCGTTCGGGCCGAGCGAACGCCGGATCCCGGGGTCGTCGTCGTTCACATAGGTCAGGCCCGGCGCGGCGTCGGCCATGTCCCGCGGCATCGGCTTCATCCCCATCCTCGTCACTGGGAACGCGGAACGGCGGGCCCCACTAAAAGTTGCTGCGATGAGCCACGGAACTCTCGGCCAACCCCGGCGTTGAAAACTTGGTTTGGGGAGAGGCTGCGCCGACTGCTCACGGCAAAGCTTCGCAGGCGCGAAAGCGATCCCTCCAGACCGCACTGAAATGCGCGAAGCGTGGGGAGCTCGCATGCAAGAAGTTCTGGAACGCGCGGCCACTGGTCGCGGCCTCGATGGTCACCAGCTCCTCGGGGCTCTACGCGCGTTCCGGCGAGGCGATTTCTCGGTGCGCCTGCCCACGGACCTCAGCGGTCTGGACGGCGAACTGGCCGAGGCGTTCAACGACGCGGTCGAGTTCAACGACCGCATCTCCAAGGAATTCGAACGCCTGCGCGACGTCGTCGGCCGCCAGGGCAAGATCACCCAGCGGGCTCAGCTCCCGGGGGCTGTGGGCTCGTGGGCCGACAGCGTCGAGGCTGTCAACAGCCTGATCACCGACATGGTCCACCCGACCGCCGAAATGGCCCGCGTGATCGGCGCCGTCGCCAACGGCGACCTCTCCCAGACCATGGACCTCGAGAACGAGGACCGCCCCCTGCGCGGCGAGTTCCTGCGCATCGGCAAGGTCGTCAACACCATGGTGGGCCAGCTCGGCTCCTTCGCCTCGGAAGTGACCCGCGTGGCGCGCGAAGTCGGCACCGAAGGCAAGCTCGGTGGCCAGGCCCAGGTGAAGGGCGTCACCGGCGCCTGGAAGGATCTCACCGACAACGTCAACCTGATGGCCGCCAACCTGACCGGCCAGGTGCGGAACATCGCCGAGGTGACCACCGCCGTGGCCAACGGCGACCTGTCGCGCAAGATCACCGTCGACGTGAAGGGCGAGATCCTGGAGCTGAAGAACACCATCAACGTCATGGTGGATCAGCTCAACAGCTTCGCCTCGGAAGTGACCCGCGTGGCCCGTGAAGTGGGTACGGAGGGCAAGCTCGGCGGCCAGGCCCAGGTGAAGGGCGTCACCGGCGCCTGGAAGGAGCTGACCGACAACGTCAACCTGATGGCCGGCAACCTGACTGGCCAGGTCCGCAACATCGCCGAGGTCACCACCGCCGTGGCGCGCGGTGACCTTTCCAAGAAGATCACCGTCGACGTGCGCGGCGAAATCCTGGAGCTGAAGGACACCATCAACGTCATGGTGGACCAGCTCAACGCCTTCGCCTCGGAAGTGACCCGCGTGGCCCGCGAGGTCGGCACCGAAGGCAAGCTGGGCGGCCAGGCCCGCGTGGAAGGCGTGGCCGGCACGTGGAAGGACCTCACCGACAACGTCAACTTCATGGCCGCCAACCTGACGGGTCAGGTGCGGAACATCGCCGAAGTGACCACCGCCGTCGCCAACGGCGATCTCTCCAAGAAGATCACCGTCGACGTGAAGGGCGAGATCCTGGAGCTGAAGTCGACCATCAACGTCATGGTCGATCAGTTGAACGCCTTCGCCTCGGAAGTGACCCGCGTGGCGCGGGAAGTCGGCACCGAAGGAAAGCTCGGCGGCCAGGCCAACGTCACCGGGGTCGGCGGCACCTGGAAGGAGCTGACCGACAACGTGAACCTCATGGCCGGCAACCTGACCGGCCAGGTCCGTAACATCGCCGAGGTGACCACCGCCGTCGCCATGGGCGACTTGTCCAAGAAGATCACCGTCGATGTGAAGGGTGAGATCCTGGAGCTGAAGAACACCATCAACGTCATGGTGGACCAGCTGAACTCGTTCTCCTCGGAAGTGACCCGCGTGGCGCGCGAAGTGGGTACGGAAGGCAAGCTAGGCGGCCAGGCCCAGGTGAAGGGCGTCACCGGCGCCTGGAAGGACCTCACCGACAACGTCAACTTCATGGCCGCCAACCTGACCGGTCAGGTCCGCAACATCGCCGACGTCACCACCGCCGTGGCTAATGGCGACCTCTCCAAGAAGATCACCGTCGACGTGAAGGGCGAGATCCTGGAGCTGAAGAACACCATCAACACGATGGTCGATCAGCTGAACGCCTTCGCCTCGGAAGTGACCCGCGTGGCGCGGGAAGTCGGCACGGAAGGCAAGCTCGGCGGTCAGGCCCAGGTGAAGGGCGTCGCCGGGACGTGGAAGGAGCTGACCGACAACGTCAATCTCATGGCCGGCAATCTGACCGGCCAGGTCCGCAACATCGCCGAGGTCACCACCGCCGTCGCCATGGGCGATCTGTCCAAGAAGATTACCGTCGACGTGAAGGGCGAGATCCTGGAGCTGAAGAACACCATCAACGTCATGGTGGACCAGCTGAACTCGTTCTCCTCGGAAGTGACCCGCGTGGCGCGGGAAGTCGGGACCGAAGGCAAGCTCGGCGGTCAGGCCCAGGTGAAGGGTGTCGCCGGGACCTGGAAGGACCTGACCGACAACGTCAACTTCATGGCCGCCAACCTGACCGGCCAGGTCCGCAACATCGCCGATGTGACGACCGCCGTCGCCAAGGGCGACCTCTCCAAGAAGATCACCGTCGACGTGAAGGGCGAGATCCTCGAACTGAAGTCGACCATCAACGTCATGGTCGATCAGCTGAACGGCTTCGCCTCCGAAGTGACCCGCGTGGCCCGTGAAGTCGGCACCGAGGGCAAGCTCGGCGGCCAGGCCCAGGTGCCCGGCGTAGCCGGCACGTGGAAGGACCTCACCGACAACGTCAACATGATGGCCGCCAACCTGACCGGCCAGGTGCGGAACATCGCCGACGTCGTCACCGCCGTGGCCCAGGGCAACCTCAAGCGCAAGCTGACCCTGGACGCCAAGGGCGAGATCGCCTCGCTGGCCGACACCATCAACGGCATGATCGAGACCCTGGCCACCTTCGCCGACCAGGTGACCAATGTGGCCCGCGAAGTGGGTTCGGAAGGCAAGCTGGGCGGCCAGGCCCGGGTGCCCGGCGCCGCCGGCCTTTGGCGCGACCTGACCGACAACGTCAACGAGTTGGCCGCCAACCTGACCACCCAGGTCCGCGCCATCGCCGAGGTGTCGACGGCCGTGACCAAGGGCGACCTGACCCGCTCCATCACCGTCGAGGCCTCGGGCGAGGTCGCGGCGCTGAAGGACAACATCAACGAGATGATCCGCAATCTGAAGGATCAGACCCTCAAGAACACCGAGCAGGACTGGCTGAAGACCAACCTGGCCCGGTTCAGCCGCATGCTGCAGGGCGAGCGCGACCTGTCGACCGTGTCGAACCTCGTCTTGTCCGAGCTGGCCCCGCTGATCAACGCCCAGCACGGGGTGTTCTACGTCTCGGACAACGACGAGAACGGCCAGCCGATCCTGACCCTGGCGGCCAGCTACGCCGGCAATCGCCGCAAGCCGCCGGCCGCCCAGCTGCGTCCACGCGAAGGCCTGATCGGGCAATGCGCGGCCGAGAAGGAACGCATCCTGCTGACCAACGTCCCCAAGGACTACGTCAAGGTCAGCTCGGGCCTGGGTGAAAGCGCTCCGCGCAGCATCATCGTCCTGCCCGCCCTGTTCGAAGGCGAGCTGAAGGCGGTGATCGAGCTGGCCAGCTTCGGCGAGTTCAACGAGACCCAGCAGGCGTTCCTCGACCAGCTGATGGAATCCATCGGCATCGTGCTCTCGACCATCGGCGCCAACATGCGGACCGAGGGTCTGCTGGAGCAGTCGCAACTGCTGACCGCCGAACTCCAGGCCCAGCAAGAAGAGCTGAAGAAGACCAACGACCGTCTGGAACTGCAGGCCGCCAGCTTGCGTCAATCGGAAGAGCTGCTGCGCTCCAAGCAGGACGAGTTGCAGACCACCAACGCCGAGCTGGAAGACAAGGCCGTCCTCCTCTCCGCCCAGAACAAGCAGGTGGAAGCCAAGAACGCCGAGGTCGAGCAGGCCAAGGCGGCGCTCGAGGAAAAGGCCGAGCAGCTGGCCCTGACCTCGAAGTACAAGTCGGAGTTCCTGGCCAATATGAGCCACGAGTTGCGCACGCCGCTGAACTCGCTGCTGATCCTCTCGAAGATGCTCAGCGAGAACGCCCAGGGCAATCTGAGCGACAAGCAGGTCGAGTTCTCCAAGAACATCCACTCGGCCGGCGCCGACCTGCTGGGCCTGATCAACGACATCCTCGACCTGTCGAAGATCGAAAGCGGCACGGTCACCCTCGACATCGGCCAGATGCCGTTCGAGTCCCTGCGCGACCAGACCCAGCGCACCTTCGCCCAGCTGGCCCAGGACAAGAAGCTGGACTTCGGCATCGACCTCGATCCGGCCCTTCCGGCCGCGATGTACACCGACGACAAGCGCCTGCAGCAGGTGATCAAGAACCTGCTGTCGAACGCCTTCAAGTTCACCCAGGTCGGCTCGGTGAAGCTCTCCGTGCGCCGCGCCGAGTCCGGTTGGGCGATGGGCAACGACCACCTGAACAAGGCCGGCCAAGTCCTGGCCTTCGAGGTCGCAGACTCCGGCATCGGCATCCCGGAAGACAAGCAACGCATCATCTTCGAGGCCTTCCAGCAGGCCGACGGCACGACCAGCCGCAAGTATGGCGGCACGGGCCTGGGCCTCTCGATCAGCCGCGAGATCACCCGCCTGCTGGGCGGGGAGCTGAAGGTCGTTTCGACGCCCGGCGTCGGCAGCACCTTCACCCTCTACCTGCCGCTGAACTTCAGCCCCGCCGCCCAGCCGGCCGCCATGTCGGCGCCTCGCGCGCCCAGCGCGCCGTCGCCGACCTTCACCTTCTCCACGGCCGACGCGCCGTCGTACGAGCGCATCGAGACCGTCGCCGATGACCGGGACTCCATCCGCCCCGACGACTCCACCGTGCTGATCGTCGAGGACGACCCGCGCTTCGCCTCGATCCTGCTGGCCCTGGCGCGCGACAGCGGCTTCAAGGGCGTACTGACCGCCGAAGGCTCCAGCGTTCCGGCCCTGGCCCGTCGCTTCGCGCCCGAGGCCATCCTGCTGGACGTCGGCTTGCCCGACATGGACGGCCTGGCCCTGCTGGACCTCCTGAAGCGTACACCCGAGACGCGGCACATCCCCGTCCAGGTGATCTCGGCCGACGACCGGGGCGGCCTGTCACTGTCGATGGGCGCCCTGGGCTTCACCAGCAAGCCCGTCGAGCAGGAAGCCGTGGTCTCGACCTTCGACCGCGTCCGTCGTCTGGCCGAGCAAGCCGAACGCACGCCGATCCTGGTCGGCGGTGACCGCGAGACGGCGGAACTGCTGACGTCGATGTTCGGCGGCGCGCGGGTCGAAAAGAACCTCACCGCCCTCCCCCCCGAAGCCTTCACCGGCGAGACGGGGTGCCTGGTGGTGGCGACCGGCGGCGGGTCGGCGGGCCCGACGCTGGACGTGCTCAAGCAGCGCGGCGCGGTGTCCGGTTCGACGGTGCTCTACGCGCCAGGCGAGCTGGAAGCCGAGGACGAGCGCCGCCTGCGCCTGGCCGTCTTCACCGGTGCCGCCCGCCTGGCCCGCACGCCAGAGCAGCTGATCGACCACGTCGCCCTGATCCAGCATGCCCCGGTCGAGCGTCTGCCCGACACGGCGCGGGCCATGCTGACCCGGACGAAGCACGCCGACACGGTCCTGACCGGCCGCACCGCCGTGGTTATCGACGACGACATCCGCAACATCTTCTCCCTGGCCAGCGCCCTGGAGGAGTACGGCATCGAGCTGCGCTACGCCGAAAGCGGCCGCGCGGGGCTGGAGCTGCTGGATAGCCTGCCGTCGGTCGACATGGTCCTGGTCGACATCATGATGCCCGACATGGATGGTTACGAGACGATGCGTGAGATCCGCTCCCGCGCCCGCTTCGCCGACCTTCCGGTGGTGGCGGTCACGGCCAAGGCCATGAAGGGCGACCGGCAGAAGTGCATCCAGGCCGGCGCCTCGGACTACGTGTCCAAGCCCGTCGACCTCGACCAACTGATCTCGGTGCTGCGGGTCTCGGTGCAACGCGCCGACGCCCGCAAGCTAGCCGGCGACAACATCGTAGCCCTGAGCAGCGTCGCCCAGTGAACATCATGTCCACGCCCGCGGTCCAGTTCCCGCCCGAACCCATCCCGATCGACCGACCTCGGGCCAAGGTCCTGATCGTCGACGACGATGAGCGCAACGCCTTCGCCGCCACCCAGGCGCTGGAGTCCCTCGGACAAGAACTGGTCACCGCTCGCTCCGGTCCCGAGGCGCTGCGCAAGCTGCTGACCGACGACTTCGCGGTCATCCTGCTGGACCTGCACATGCCCGGCATGGACGGCTACGAGACCGCCGCCCTAATCCGCGAGCGCCGCCGGACACGCGACGTGCCGATCGTCTTCCTGACGGCGGTGTTCCGCGACGAGGGTCATATCTTCAAGGCCTATTCGGCCGGCGCCGTCGACGTGGTGTTCAAGCCGGTCGATCCATTCATCCTGCGCTCCAAGGTCCAGGTGCTGGTCGACCTGCACCTCAAGCGCGTCGAGCTGGCCCAGGAACTGGAGAATCGCCAGCGCCTGATGGAGGAGAACGCCCGCGTCCACGCCGAGAAGCTGGAGGCTGAGCGCTCGCTGCAGGTCAGCCTGCGCCGCCAGCAGGCGATCCAGCGCGCCTTGCCGATCGTCTTCTACTCCCGCCAGGCCGACCCGCCCTACGCCGCCCTGTCGGTCAGCGACAGCATCAAGGGCCTGACCGGGTTTGACGCCGAGGACCTCACGGGCAATCCGAACTTCGGCTACGGGCGCGTCCATCCTGACGATCAACCCATCGTCCAGCGCGCCCAGGAAGAGGCCCGCCGCAGCGGCGGGTATAGCTGCGAGTATCGCTGGCTGTGCGCCGACGGGACCTACAAGTCCCTGATCGACCAGGGCATCCTGGCCGAGGATCAGGACACCGGAGAAGCCGTCGTCTTCGGCACCCTGCTCGACAACACCGAACGGCGAACCCTCGAGGAAGCCCTGGGTCACGCCCGCAAGATGGAGGCCGTCGGCCAGTTGACCGGCGGCGTCGCCCACGACTTCAACAACCTGCTGACCGTGATCCTGGGCAATATCGACATGGTCCAGCGGCGCGCCGGCGAGGACTTCGCTTACGCCCGGCAAGTCGCCGCCGTACGCCAGGCGACCGAGCGCGGCGCGGCCCTCACCCGCCAGCTCCTCGCGTTCTCGCGCCGTCAGCGCCTCGATCCGGCGGCGGTCGATCTCAACGAGCTGGTTCAGGAGTTCCTGCCGCTGCTCAAGCAAGCCGTCGGAGAGGCCGTATCGGTCCAGTTCCAGCCGGCGATGTCGCCGGCCTTCGTGCACGTCGACCCGGCGCAGATGGAAAGCGCCCTGCTGAACCTGGCGGTCAATGCGCGCGACGCCATGGACGGGGCCGGCGGCCTGACGATCACCGTCCGGACGGGTGCGGGGTCGGGAAATGGCCTGATCGTCCGAGACACCGGTCCGGGCATGGCCCCCGAGGTCGCCTCGCGGATCTTCGAGCCCTTCTTCACCACCAAGGACGTCGGCAAGGGCTCGGGTCTCGGCCTGTCGCAGGTCTATGGCTTCGTGAGCCAGTCCGGCGGCCAGGTGACGGTGAACACCGCTCCAGGCGAAGGCGCCGCCTTCGAGATTTCCCTGCCCATGATCGGCGCGCCGACGACGCCGACACGCGCCCCGACGACACGCTCGGAAGACGCCACGGGCTCGGAGCGCATCCTGGTGGTCGAGGACGATCCGTCCCTGTTGGCCCTGGCGGTCGATACGCTGGAATCGCTGGGCTACAACGTCACGACCGCTCGCAACGCCGCCAGCGCCCTACGCCGTCTCAAGGGATCCCAGAGTTTCGAGCTTCTGTTCTCGGACGTGGTCATGCCCGGCGGCGTCAGCGGCCTGGATCTGGCCCGCCGCGCGCGAAGCCGCAATCCGGACCTCAAGGTCCTGCTGACCTCCGGCTTCATCGGCGCCGAAGCGATCGATTGGGCCGACGAGTACCCCATGATCGACAAGCCCTATGACCCTCCGTCCCTGGCGGCGAAGGTGCGGTCGGTTCTGGATACGGAGGTCAGCGCCGTCAGCTGAGGCCCGCGAGGCTCCGGGTCAGGTCGGCCGACGACATCGGCTTGGCCAGCCGGAACCCCTGCCCCGCCCACAGCGGGCTGAAGTCGCCGCGCCCGGCCGCCTCCGCCGCCTTCCGCAGCGGCGCGATGGCAGCGCCGGCGGCCGGGAATGGCGGCGCGACATCCGACAACGGCCCGACCTCGGCGATTAGCCGGTTGACGATCCCGCGCGCCGGACGGCCCGTGAAGAGATTGGTGATAGCCGTCGCCTCGTCGGCCGAGACCAGGGCTTCTCGATAGACGTCCGAGATCGCCGCTTCCGGCGTCAGCAGATAGGCGGTGCCGACCTGAACCGCCTCGGCGCCCAGGGCGAAGGCGGCCTCGACGCCACGACGGTCGGCGACGCCGCCGGCGGCGATCACGGGGACCGAGATCGCGTCGACGATCCGAGGAACCAGCGAGAAGGTCCCGACCTGGGTGCTCATGTCGTGCGTAAGGAAGTTGCCTCGGTGACCGCCGGCCTCGACGCCCATGGCGATCACGGCGTCGACGCCTCGCGCCTCCAGCCACGCCGCCTCGGCTGCGGTCGTCGCCGAGGACAGCACCTTCGCGCCCGTGCGCTTCACCCGCTCCACGAGGTCGGGCGCCGGCAGGCCGAAGTGGAAGCTGACGATCTCGGGGCGATAGTCCTCGACCACCCGCGCCAGGGCGTCGTTGAACGGCGCACGGCCGGCCGCGGGGATCGGCTGATCGGGATCGAGACCGAGCTCGAGGTAGTAGCCCCGCAACCGCGCCCGCCAGGCGGCCTGCGCGACCTCGTCCTCGGGCGGGTTCTCGTGGCTGAAGAAGTTCAGGTTGATCGGCTTGCTCGTGCCGGCGCGGACCGTGTCCAGCGCGGTGCGCAGCTGTTCCTCGGAATAGAGCGCGCTGGGCAGCGAGCCCAGGCCGCCGGCGTTGGCGACAGCGATCACCATCTCCGGCGAGGTCGAGCCCGCCATGGGGGCCTGGATAATCGGAAGCTCGACGCCCAGCAGGTCGAGCAGTCGGTTGCGGGACGTCATGACGTGTCTCCCTACTTCGCGAACCGGCGGCCGCCGAACGTGTCGACGACCTCCGAGACGATCACAGTTCGCCGGCGGCGACGCGCCTGCGGTACTCGGGCACGGGCATGCCGCCCCAGCCCCAGTTCTCCAGCTCCACCTCCTGGATGACCACGAAGGTAGAGTCGAGCGGCTTGCCCAGTACGTCGAGCAACAGCTGGCTGACCCCGGCGATCAGCCTGGCCTTCTCTTCGGCCGTGACGGCGCTACGGCCCGGAGCCGAACCTTCGCGCGTGACCTGGATGTTGACCATCGGCATAGCGGTTCTCCTCTCGGTTAGTGGCCGGCGCTCTGGCCGCCGTCGACATGCAGGATCTCGCCGGTCACGAAGCCCGCGCCTTCCAGGTAGAGCACGGCGTCAACGACATCGCGGATCTCGCCCAGACGGCCCACCGGGTGCAGGCCGGCCAGGAAGGCGTGGGTTTCCGGAGCGTGCATCGGCGTCTTGATCACCCCGGGCGAGACGGCATTGACCCGCACGCCCTTGTTGGCGAACTCGATCGCCAGAGCCTTGGTGGCCGAGTTGATACCGCCCTTGGTCAGGCTGGCCAGGGCCGACGGGACATCGGCCAGGGCGTGGTCGGTCAGGGTCGTGGTGATACTGACGATGTGGCCCGAGCCCTGCTTCAGCATCTCGGCGGCCGCGCGTTGGGTAATGTGGAAGAAGCCGGCCAAGTTGGTCGAGACCTTAGTCGCGAAGTCCTCGGCGCTGTAGGCCGTGAACGGGCTGGCGATGAAGATCCCGGCGTTGTTGACCAGGGTGTCGACGCGGCCGAACCGGGCCAGGGCCTCGGCGACAACGCGCTCAGCGGTGGCTGGATCGCCGATGTCGCCGGCAACGGCCAGGATGTCGGGATCGGAGCCCTGCTTGATCGACCGCGACGTCGCCACCACGCGGTAGTTACGGTCGCGGTAGGCCTTCACCAGTTCGGCGCCGATGCCTTGCGACGCGCCGGTGACGATGGCGACCTTTCGTTCGTTGCTCATGACTTGCCTCATTAACGTTTCCAGTCGCGAGGAGCGCGGCCGGAGGTCCCTCAGGACCGTTGAACGTCAATGTCGGCTCTTGCGCTGTTCAGCTGAATATTCGTCAGAAGGCAGTCACTCTTCCGCTGATCGGCGGAATGGGTTCAGGGGTGAGGTCAGCGCCTCGGCGTCGGACGACAGCCGTGCAAACACCGCCCGTAGCCGGGGCGCTGCGAAGTCTAGGAAGGCGCGGACCTTCGGGGTCGAGGTCCGACCGGCGGGCGTGATCAGGTGCACCGGCAACGGCGGCGGCTCGGCGTCGCGCAGCAGCACGCGCAGCGAGCCGTCCATCACCCGCTCGGCCACGTGATAGGTGTAGAGCCGCGTCACCCCTCGCCCATCGACGGCGGACGCCAGGGCCGCGCGGACGCTGTTGACCACCAATCGCGGCTTGAAGTGCACCGACCTCGCCACGGCCCCGCCCGGCGCGGGCGGAAAGACCCAGGTGTCGTGACCGAAGTGGGTGGTGGTGACGATCTGGTGCTTGGCCAGGTCGGCCGGCTCTTCGATACGCGGGTGCTGGTCCAGGTAGCGCGGCGAGGCCACCACCACGCGCCGGACATCGCCGCCGACCCGTACGGCGACCATTGACGAGTCCGGCAACTGCCCGACCCGCAGGGCGACGTCGATGCCCTCGTCGACGAGGTTGGTGTGCCGGTCCAGCAGCAGCAGGTTCACCGTCACCGCCGGATAGGCTTCCAGGAAGGCGTCGATGATCGGGTGCAGCACCTCCTCGCCGCTGATCGGCGGCGCCGTGATCGTCAGCGTTCCGCGCGGGGCCGAGCGCTCGCCCAGCACCACGAGGTCGGCCTCCTCCAGATCGACCAGGATGCGGCGGCAGGCGGCGGCGTATCGTTCACCCGCCTCGCTCAGCCGGATGGAGCGCGTGGTCCGGTGCAACAGCTCCGCGCCCACGTGTCCTTCGAGGAAAGCGATGGCCCGGCTGACAGCGGCGGGCGAGCGTCTCAGCTTCCGCCCTGCCCCGGCCAGGCTTCCCTCGTCCAGCGCGGTGACGAACACGCGCATCGCCTCGATCCGGTCCATTCGTTCGCTCCGCGCAAGGATTGCAGCCTGAGAGCCAACATATGGCCGCCGCTAGGAACAATCCAAGCCAGGCGTCAGCGCGGCGTGCGTTCGCTCTTGGGGATATGCCGGCGCACCACTGCCAGGCCCAGGAAGCTGCCCAGCATCGCCACCACCAGCATCTGGTAGTAGGCCGCCGGACCCATGCTCAGCACCGCCGCCCCGACGAAGGACGACAGGATCGCGCCCAGGCGCCCGACGCCGAGGGCCGCGCCCGAGCCGGTGGTGCGGACATTGGTCAGATAGACGTGAGCCGCCAGGGCATACATCGTCGTCTGGACGGCGTTGACGAAGAAGCCGTGCGCGGTGAGCAGGCTGACCAGCTCCAGGTGCGGGCCGGCGACCGTGATCGGCGTGAAGATCAAGGCCACAGCCGTTACCGCGCCGCCCAGGGCGAGCGGCAGCATGGCCTTGCGTGAGCCGTAGACGCTGATCAGGGCCGCGCCCGACAGCGCGCCGATCACGCCCCCGAAATTGTAGGCGGTCAGGCCGGTGCTGGCGACGGAGAGGCTCAAGCCCTGCCCAGACAGCATGGTCGGGATCCAGCTGAACACCGTGTAGACGGCCATCTGGGTGAAGAAGAACGCCACCCACAACGCGATGGTGTCGCGGCGATAGAAGCCGTTGAACAGGGTGGCGACGCCGCCCTTGCCCTCTTCGGCCTTCTGCTCGGCCAGGTCGACGAAGCGGGCGTCGGCCGGGGTCGGGTGGCCGCAGCGGCCCAGGAGCTTGGCCAACTCGCCCGCGCGCTTGGCGTGACGGGCCAGGAAGCGCGGCGACTCCGGCAGCAGGAACAGCAGCACGGCCAGCAGCACCAGCGGCGCGATGCCGCCGACGATGAACAGTGATCGCCAGCCCAGGGTCGGCAGCAGCTTAGCCGCCAGCAGGCCGCCGAAAATGCCGCCCAGCGGGACGCAGACGATAGTCGAGGTGACGGCGACCGCTCGATTGCGGGCCGGGGTGAACTCAGCGGTCATGGCCGCGGCGTTGGGCAGAGCCCCACCGACGCCGAAGCCGGCCAGGAAACGCAAACCCGCCAGCAGGGTCAGGTCATGGGCGAAGGCGATGCCCAGCGTGGCCAGGGCGAACAGCAGCACGCTGGCCAGCAGGGTCGGCCGTCGGCCAATCCGGTCGCCGATCACCCCTGCGAACGCCGTGCCCAGGCCCATGCCGACCAGGCCGCAGGCGACGATCGGCGTGAAGTCGCCGCGCGTGACGCCCCACTCCTTGATGATGGCGGGGATGGCGAAGCCCAGGACCTGGTTGTCGAAACCGTCCAGCACGATGGTCGAGGCCACCAGGCCCATGACCACCTTCTGATAGGTCGACCAGCGGCCGCCGTCGATGACGGCGCCGACATCGACGACCTCGGATTTCGCCGCTTCACTCATCACTGCCTCCCCGAGGCTCCGATCGGTTGTCCGCTCTGGACATCCCGTCAGATTCCCCCGCTATCTCTTGCGCCCACCATGAGCGGGGTTCGAGGCGGTTTCAAGAATTAGTTTGTCACAATACTATTTTTGAAATTCAACCTCCGCCCAACCCACACGGCGCCCATTCCCAATTTTCGCGACCACCTGACCTCCACGGCGCTCCATGCGCGGTCGCGTGATGCCTTGCCCCAAAGACAATATAGTTTTATATCAAACCTTGTGGCGCGACATCCTATCCCGGGGCGTCACCCTCCCGACCTTGCCGCGTTCCCCGCTTCGGGCGAACGCGGCCTTTCGGCCCATCTCCCATCCCAAGAAAAAGCGCCCCGCGATCGCTCGCGAGGCGCTTTCCACATCGGTAGGCCGGCGCTCGAGGCGCCGGCCGCCCTTCCCTATTCCGGCGCGAAGGCCAGGATGACGTTACCCGGATAGCCGTTCTGCATGCCGATATAGCCCGAAGCCACATAGACCATGCCGCCGGCCACCGTCGGACCCGCCGAACCCAGCGAGCCGCCCTTGGCCTGAACGCCGTTGATCGTCGTGAAGTCCTTCCGCGTGGCGTAGGACCAGACGACCTTGCCCTTAGCGTCGACCGCCCGCAGCACGCCGTCCCAGCCACCGGTGAACACCAGGCCCGGAATGGCGCTGGCCGGACCGATCTGGCCGCGCGGATCGGTCTTCAGCGAGGCGAGCCAGGCGCGCTTGCCCGTGGCGATGTCGAGGGCGGTCAGGCCGCCGCCGTCCTGCTGCATCGGATAGTAGACGCGCTGACCGTCAGCGGCGCCGCCGAAGATCACCAGGCCATCGGCCGTCGGTGCTGTCTTTTCCCAGAGCTGGGTGCGCCAGACGAGCTTGCCCTGCTGGTCCGGATCGAGCGCGATGGCGATACCCGCCTTGCCCGCCGCCAGCAGGATGTCACGCCCGCCCGGCAGGGTCTGCAGGATCACCGACGAGCCGCCGAAATCCCAGTCCGGACCCAGCTTCTCGGGGCAGTTGCCGCCCGGCTTGTTGGTGTCCTCGCAGCCCAGCATGAAGGCGTCGCCCTTGATCTCCTGGTGGTGCCACAGGAGCTTGCCGTCGGTCAGACGGAACGCGAGAATCGAGTCCGAGGTGTCCGCCGCGACCGGGCCGAAGCTGTTGCCGGTGCCGACATAGAGCACGCCGCGCTTGGGATCGATGGTCGGGGTGTTCCAGATGCTGGCGCCCGACGGACCCCACAGCTGCTTGCCGGCCGGGTTCTTGCCCAGCTTCTTCAGCGGCTCGGGAATGCTCTCGGCCTTCCAGGCGACCTTGCCGGTGTTGGCGTCGACCGCGACGATGGCGCCGCGCGACTTGCAGCACTCATATTGCGGGTTCGAGCCGGCGACCGTCTCCGAGCCCGTCAGCGGCACGTAGAGGCGGCCGTTGTAGTAGGCGGCCGTGTTGCTGACATTGGCCGGACCGGGCAGTTCGGTCTTCCACAGCTGCTGGCCGGTCTGGGCGTCGACGGCGTAGGACGTGCCGCGGCTGGTGGTGAAGAACACCGCGTACCTGCTGGCGCCGTGACCGCTGATCGGCGCGACGATGGGCGCGAAGCGGCCCGGGGCGTCGGCGAAGAACGACCAGTAGGCGCAGCCGGTCTTGGCGTCGATCGAGTAGACGGCGGTGTTGTCGCTGCCGACGAACAGACGGCCGCCGGCCACGGTGGGTTGCGAGATGCTGGAGCCGCCGCCGGGCAGGCCGAAGGCCCACTTCAGTTTCAGCTTCTGCGCCTTGCCAGCGTCAAGGCTGGCATTGGCGGCGGTCTGGAAGCGGGCGTTGTTGGTCCCCGCGCCCCAGCCGTTCCAACTGGCCTGGGTGATGTCGCCCAGCGCCGGATTGGTCGCGCACTTATTCGCCATCTTGGCGACCGAAGCGCCTTCGACGTCGATGATCTTGCGGCCGGCCAGGAACTCGGCGACCGACTTCTTCTGGGCGTCGGAGAGGCCCGAAGCCTGACTCTGCATCTTGCCGCTGGTCATGGCCTGCAGGATCGACTCCGGCGGCATGGCGCCCAGCGAGGCGAGATTAGGCACGGCGCGCGAGCCCATCTTCATGCCTTCCTTGGTGTGGCAGCTCGCGCAGGTCTGCTGGAACTCCATCATGCCGGGCGGCGGGCCGAACTTCGGACGGCCGCCGCTGAGGCGGGCCTGCTGCTCGGTCGGCGCGCCGGCGGCCGGATCGGCGCCGGATTGCGCGGCCGTGTCGCCCGGCTTGCAGGCGGCCAGGCTCAGCGCCGCGGCCCCGCCCAGCAGGGCCAGGGCGACACCGCGCCAGTGTGATGGTGACCTCATGGTCTTCCCTCCCGAAGAAATGGGTGTGTCGGAACGGGGCTTACGCATCGAGGCGCACGCCCTTGGTGTCCTTGAGAAACACAAGTCCGACCACGGCCGTGAAGGCGGCGATGCCCACGGGGTACCAGAGGCCGGAATAGATGTTGCCGGTCGTCGCGACGATGGCGAAGGCGGTCGTGGGCAGGAAGCCGCCCAGCCAGCCATTGCCCAGGTGATAGGGCAGCGACATCGAGGTGTAGCGGATCCGCGTCGGGAACAGCTCGACCAGGAAGGCCGCGATCGGGCCGTAGACCATCGCCACATAGACGACCAGCAGCGCCAGGATGCCAACGATCAGCGGGCGGTTCATCGCCGCCGGATCGGCCTTGGCCGGATAGCCGACGTCGGTGAGCGCTTCACCCAGATCCGCCTCCCAGGCCTTCTTGGCCTTGGCGAACCCGGCGGGCGCCATGGCCTCACCCCGGAAGCTGTCGAGAGTCTGGCCGCCGATGCGGACGCTGGCGATCGTTCCCGCCGGCGCGGCCTCGTTCTCGTAGGGCGTACCGGTCCGGGCCAGATAGGCCTTGGCTAGGTCGCACGAGCGGTCAAAGACCGTCTTGCCGACCGGGTCGAACTGGAACGAGCAGTCCTTGGGGTCGGCGACCACGACGACGGGCGCTGAAGACTGCGCTCGCGACAGGGCCGGATTGGCCGCGTCACCCAGGGCGTGGAACAGCGGAAAATAGGTCAGGGCCGCGATGATGCAGCCGGCCATGATGATCGGCTTACGGCCGATCTTGTCCGACAGCCAACCGAAGAACACGAAGGCCGGGGTAGCGATCAGCAGGGCGATGGCCGTCAGGGTGTTCGCCACCGCGCCGTCGACCTTGAGCATCTTCTCCAGGAAGAACAGCGCGTAGAACTGGCCAGTGTACCAGACCACCGCCTGGCCGGCGGTCAGGCCCAGTAGCGCCAGGATGACGATCTTCAGATTGGCCCAGTTGGCGAAGCTGTCGGCCAGCGGCTTCTTCGAGCCCGCGCCCTCGGCCTGCATCTTCTGGAAGGTCGGGCTCTCGTTCAGCTTCAGGCGGATCCACAGCGAGACCAGCAGCAACAGCATCGAGACCAGGAACGGGATGCGCCAGCCCCAGGCCTGGAAGGTCTCTTCGCCCAGCGCCGTGCGCGCGCCCAGGATGACGATCAGGCTGAAGAACAGGCCCGCCGTCGCCGTGGTCTGGATCCAGCTGGTGTAGAAGCCGCGACGGTGGTCAGGCGCGTGCTCGGCCACATAGGTCGCCGCCCCGCCGTACTCGCCGCCCAGGGCCAGGCCCTGGACGAGGCGCAGGCCCACCAGGATCAGCGGCGCGGCGACGCCGATAGTCTTGAAGCTGGGCAGCAGGCCGACCGCGAAGGTCGACAGGCCCATCAGCAGCATGGTGATCAGGAAGGTGTTCTTGCGCCCCCACAGATCACCCAGCCGCCCGAACACCAGCGCTCCGAACGGCCGCACCGCGAACCCGGCCGCGAAGGCCAAGAGCGCCAGGATGTAGCCGGTCGTCTCGTTGACGCCCGAGAAGAACTGCTTGGTGATCACCGAGGCCAGGGCCCCGTAGAGGTAGAAGTCGTACCACTCGAAGATGGTGCCTACCGACGAGGCGCCGACGACCAGGGCGTCGTTCTGTTTGCTCTTGGCTTCAGCCATGTCCCCGCCCCCGCCTAGCGCTTGGCCGGGAAGTCGACGAGGTCGGAAACCTCGTGCAACTGACCGTTCTTCATGACCTTGCGGACGTTGCGGGCGTTGCGGACATCGGTCAGCGGATCGCCTTCCACGAAGACCAGATCCGCCAGCTTGCCGACCTCGACCGTGCCCAGGTCCTTGGCGACGCCCAGCAGTTCGGCCGGGACCGAGGTGGCGGTCTTGATGGCTTCCAGCGGGGTCAGCCCCGCCTTGGCCGCCTGCTCGATCTCGTTGTGGGTGTTGACCCCGATGGGCGTGAACGGCGAGTCCGTGCCAGCCACGATCTTCACGCCGGCCTTGTGCAGCTTGAGGATCGAAGTGCGGATGTTGGCGATGGCGATCGGGTCGGCAAAGCTCATGCTCGGCCCCGAACGCACCCAGACCGGCTGCAACGCCCAGCGCGGATCGGTGGCCGTCACCGCCTTGTCGGCGATCAGTTCGTCATAGGGCGTGAACAACGAGGTCGTCGGCGTGATGGTCATGCCCGACTTGGCCAGCACCTGGGCGACGTCGTCATAGGTGAAGTTCAGCTGGGTCGCCTTGGCGCCGTTGCCACGCGCCGCGCCGTTGCCGTCCAGGTGTTCGACGCTGTCGCTGCCATAGGTCGAGGCCGGATAGATCTCGTGCGAGGACACCGACATGCCGCGCTTGTGGGCGGCCTGCGTGATGTAGCGGCGCATCGGCTCGCTGGTGTGCACATAGGTCTTGATCATGTCGTAGCCGAGGGCGTCGGCCTGGGCGACTTGGCGGTCGGCCTCGGCGGTCGTGGCGACCGTCGTGCCCATCTCCCAGACCGTGCGCTTGCCGTCGATCAGGTAGCCGGTGACGAACATGCGCGGACCGGGACGCTGGCCGGCGTCGATGGCCTCGCGCTCCTCCAGGATGTCGCCGGGCACGTTGCCGGGGCTGCGCACCGTGGTGACGCCCCAGGCCAGCAGTAGGCGGCCGAAGCTGGCGCCGTACTCCTTGATCAGGTGCTCGTGCATGTCCATCAGGCCGGGCATGACGGTCAGGCTCGAGGCGTCGATCGCCTGCCCCACAGGCTTTGCCGAGCCATGCGGGCGGATCGCCACGATGCGGTTGCCCTCGACCACGATGTCTTGGTCGATCAGGGGCTTGTCGCTGGTTCCTGTGACGACCTTGCCGGCGTGGATGGTGACAGTTCCGGTCGGCTTGGCCTGGGCCCAGGTCAGGTCGAACGGCACGGCGGTCGCCTTGCCAGTGACGGCGTCATACAGCTTCATCCGGCCGCCGGCCTGACCCAGCAGGGTCTTGGAATCGGCGGTCCAGCTCAGCGCATTGACGATGTCGTCGGCGATCTTTCGCGGCGCGCCGGCGCCTTTCTCGGACAGCGGCGCTACCCACAGGGCGCTGTCCATCTGGAAGGCGATGGCCTTGCCGTCCGGCGACAGGGCCGGGCCATCACCCGAGCGGTTGCCGATCGAGCGGCCGGCCACGACGGTGATGTCGTGCGGCGCCGAGCCGTCCAGCGGCGCGACGCGGACCTGGTTCTCACCGCCGACATAGTAGGACTGGGTCGCCGAGGCGTTGACCAGGCGCGAGACCAGCACCGCCTTGCTGTCGGCGGTGAACTCAGGATAGCCGGGGCTGGTCTCGGCGCTCTCCAGCGGCTTGCTCTTGCCCGAGGCCAGGTCCAGCACCTTCACCGCCTCGGCATAGGCGCCCGAGGCGTCGACATAGACGATGGACTTGCCGTCGCGCGACCAGGACGGCCGCATCTCGGCGCCCGGCGCGTCGGTGACCCGCTTGTCCTGGCCCGAGGCCAGGTCGCGAACCCACAGGTCCAGCGTCCCGGCGCGGTCGTTGGCGTAGACGATCGACTTGCCGTCCGGCGACCACGCCGGATCGACGGTCACCGAGGTCCCGCCGCTGGTCAGCTTCTGCGCCTTGCCGCCGATCGGCATGACCCACAACTCGCCCAGGGCGGTGAAGGCGATGGACTTGCCGTCGGGCGAGATCACCGCCCGCTGCACGCCCTTCACCGGACGCGGCGCGGTCGAATTGAAGTCGTAGGCCTTCCTGGCATAGGCGGGCTTGCGGACATGCAAGGTCGCCGAGAACTCGACAGTCGAGACCGCCCCCGTCGCCAGGTCGCGCTTCTTGATCTTGCCGTCGGCCGAATAGAGGAAGGCGGTGTCGCTGAGCCACTGGACGCGGAACGGCTGGACGTCCTCGCTGTCGGTCAGGACCTTGTCGTTGAGCATCAGCCGCGACTTGCCGCCGGCGATCACCACCCAGGCGACGTCCTTGCCGTTCGGGCTGATCGACGGCGTGCCCAGTGGCACGTTCATGCCGAAGCTGAACACCTGAGCCGCGCCCGCCTGGCGCTCATGGCCTTGCGCATCGACGACATAGACGCCCGTGCCGCCGCGACGATCCGAGACGTAAGCGATCTGCCGGCCGTCCGCCGAATAGCTGGCGCGCGAGTTGCCGCCTTCGGCGGTCGTGCGACGGGTCAGGCTCCCGGTCTTGAGGTCCTTCTCCCAGATGTCGAACTTGCCGCTGCGCTCGGAGGTGAAGGCGATGCGGTCGCCGGTCGGCGCCCAGCTGGGCTCGCGACCTTCGAAGTCGTCGGTGGTCAGGGGCCGCGGGTTCGTCCCGTCAGCATTGATCGTCCAGACGCGGAACAGGCCGTCATAGTTGGACTGGAAGGCGATGCGCTTGCCGTCGGGCGACCACGTGGGCTGGCGGGCGTCGTACAGCGGGTCGCTAATCGCCTTGGCCGCGCCGCCGGTCGCCGGCATCACGAACAGCGTGCCCTGCAGGTCGAAGACGATGGTCTTCTTGTCCGGCGACAGGGCGAAGGCCAGCGAAGTGCCCTCGCTGACGGTCACCGGGATTGAGGCCGGCGTGGCGGCCTTGGTCGCGGCGTGGGCGACCGGCGCCAGGGCGAGGCCCGCCGCGGCGGCCAGCAACGCCAGGCGGCGGCGGGATGTTTGGGACGCTTGGATCACTGGAATACCCCCGATGTGGCGTTACTGGGCCGGCTTGCCGGCGAACGGCGCGGTCAGCTCGTCGATGGTGAAAAGGCGGCCGTTCTTCATGACCATCCGCACGCGGGCGAAATCGCGGATGTCCTTCGACGGATCGCCGTCGACAAACACGAGGTCCGCCAGCATGCCGGTCTCGACCGTGCCGAGGTCCTTGTCGACACCCTGAGCCTTGGCCGGGATAGTGGTGGCGATGCGCAGGGTCTCGAACGGCGTCATGCCGTGCTTGGCCATCGAACGCATGTTCAGCAAGTGACTGATCGCATAGCTGTCCAGCGGCGCGTCCGTGCCGATCATCACCGAGGCCCCGCCGCGCAACAGCCTGGTCATGGTCTGGACGGATGACTTCGACCACGCGTCGTTGGGCGGCAGGAACCCGCATGGTCCCTTGCCCTGGGCGCAGAGGCGCTTGGCCTTGATGTCGGCCAGCTCCCACGGCGGATAGAGGGCCGCCAGGCGCTTGTCGTCGGCCAGCTCCGGCTCGTCGGCGAGGCCGGCGGCGGACGAGAAGTTGGTCGTGGTGATCTGGAAATGGGTCTTGGTCAGGCTCTCGTAGACGTCCTGATAGAGTCCCCCGCGCGAGGAGATCTCGGAGAAGCCCCAGCGGGTCGGCCCGCCCAGGTGCTCCTCGCCGTCGATCCCGTGCGCCACGCCGGGATAGAGGTAGTGCGAGGTGACCGAAATGCCCATGTCGGCATGGGCGTGGTCGATCACCTTGGCCTGGCGGTCGAACGGGAAGCGGACATAGGTCTTGATGACGTCGAAGCCGAGATCGCGAGCGCGGCTGAGGTCCAGGTCCAGCGCCTTGTCGCTGTCGACCGGTCGGGCGAACTCCCACTCGACGCGGGAGCCCTCGAACATCTCGCCGCTCATGAAGTAGCGCGGGCCGACGCGGGCGCCGCTCGCCAGCGCCTCCTTGTCCTCCAGCGCGCGATAGACCTGGTCGCCGGTCGAACGGGTCGAGGTCACGCCATAGGCCAGCCACGCCCTGCCCTGCCGGTCGCCCAGGAATTTGGAGCGCAGCTGCTGGTGGTTGTGCATGTCGAACAGGCCGGGCGTCACCGTCAGCCCCCTGGCGTCGATGATCTTGGCCTTCTGGTCCGCGAAGGCGCCGCGCTTGCCGACGCCCCGGATGCGGTTGTCGACGACCAGGATGTCGACGCCCTCGCTCGCCTGTTCATGGACGCCGTCCCACAGACGGCCGGCCTGGATCACCAGGCGCTGGGCGGGCTTTTCGGTCGTCCAGGTCAGACCCGTGGCGACATCGATCGGCTTGGCCGCCCCGGCCTTCAGCAGACGCAGTTGGCCGTTGTGCAGATAGAGGATGTCGCCCTTGTCCGAGATCGAGCCGGCGTCGCTGGCCTCGGTCGTCAACTGGCGCGCGGCGCCCGTCGGCTTGCCGGCGGCATCGACCGGCTGCAGCCACAAGGTCGAGGCCATGCTGTAGAGGATCTGCTTGCCGTCCGCCGTCCACAGCGGGCCATCGTCGCCGCGCACCGCGATCGAGCGGCCGGGCGCTGGCTCGTGCACGGTCTTGGCGCCGGTCGCGACGTCGAAGGCGAAGATGCGGTTCTTGGCGTTGTCGAGACCCGCGACCAGGATCGTCTTGCCGTCCGGCGACCATGAGGCGCGGCTGGGGGCGTTCAGCTTCTTGGCCAGGTTCCGCACCTTGCCCGTCGCCAGCTCGACGATGTTGAGGTCGCCGCCCTCGGTCTGGAAGACCAGCGAACCACCGTCCGGCGACCAGCCCGGTGCGACCTCGGCGCCGTCGCTAGTCGTCACCCGTGTCTCGGCGCCCGCGGCGACGTCGCGGACATAGAGGTCCTGCGTCCCGGCGCGGTCGGAGGCATAGGCGATGCGCTTGCCGTCCGACGACCAGGCCGGATCGATCTCATAGTAGTTGTCGCTCGTCAGGCGCCTGGCCTTGCCGCCGATGTCCAGCAGCCACAGGTCGTTCAGCGCCTTGAAGACCGCCTGCTTGCCATTGGGCGAAAGGCGCGGACCAACGACGCCCTTGGCGGCGTGCGGCGCGACGGTGTCGAAATCATAGACCTTGCGACGATAGACCGGCCGCTGGAGCTTCAAGGTCGCCTGGAACGGCGTCTCGACGGCCGCTCCATCCAGCTTCTGGCGCCAGATGCGGCCGTTGGCGGTGTAGAGCAGTTCGTCGGCGCTCAGCCACGTGGCCGGGAACGGGAAGACGTCGGCCTTGTCGCCCACCCGGCGCGGCTCGCCGCCCTTGGCGTCGATGACATGAAGGCCGCCGTCCTCCTGGAAGGCGATGGCCTGACTCGATGGGTCCCATGATGGACTGGACGGACCGCCGCCGCCCTTGCGTAGTACGCGCGTCTGGCCGATCTTCAGGTCCAGCACCTCCAGCGCACGGTTACGCACGAAGGCGATGCTGCCGCCATCCGGCGACCAGGCCGGATCGGTGATCCAGGCGGCGACGCCGAAGAAGCCGGCCAGGGCCGAGACGTCCGCGCCCGAGGTGGCGTCGGCGCCGAAGGTCAGTTGCTTGGTCGCGCCCGTGGCGACGTCCAGCGTCCAGAGGTCCTTGTTCCCCGCCCGGTCCGACACGAAGACGATCGACTTGCCGTCCGGCGACCAGCGCGGCTCCAGGTCGTCGAAGTCGCCCTTGGTCAGTTGCTTGCGACCCGTGCCGTCCGGCATGACGGTCCACAGGTGGAACATGCCGTCGACATAGGCCTGGACCACCAGCCGCTGGCCGTCCGGCGACCAGTCGGCGGTGACCGGTTCCCAGAGGTCGTCGGTGAGGCGCTTGGCTTCCCCGCCCTGCATCGGCAGCGCCCACAGCGCGCCTTGCAGGTTGATCAGCATGCGGTCGCGGCCCGGCGAGACGAAGGCGCCGAAGTTGGTGCCTTCGCGAGTCACGATATTGAGGACGCTGGAGCTTGCCCCGGCGAGCTTGGCGGGCGAGGGCTTCGGCGCTGCGGCGGTCGCGAGCGGAGCCAGGCACACGGAAGCGCCCAGCAGAGCGGCCACAGTCGTCGCAATACGCACCACGCTCACCTCCCCAGACAGCAGGCGGCGTTGATGCCGCGCCCCGACTCCGGTCGGTGTAAGCTGTCCCGCATTTTTGTATTATGTCCAACGATTATCGCCAGCGCAACTCCACCTTGCCGAAAGCGGCCCATTCTTCGCACATGCAGCGTGAACACCCGTTCATTACAAGGACGATAACCGAGGCGCCGAATGCGCGCCGGATGCGCAGTTTCGGCGAAAAATGCGAAATCGACGCTCGCAATGTAGATTGATCCCAAACTAATTTGGCGTCAGTGTACCCACCTCACCGGAGAGGAGCGACCGCTTCTCGTCGGTGCAATGACAGCAGGCCGACCTTGACGTTGGCCCGCCCGCTTAGAGGGGAAGAATGATGAAGTATCCGAACGCCGGATTGCTGCTGACCTCGGTGTCGGCCCTGTCGCTGGTCACGGCCGGCGCGGCCCACGCCCAGCAGGCCCAGAGCGCCAACGACGCGCCCGTGGCCATCGAGGAAATCGTCGTCACCGCCACCCGCCAGGAGCAGTCGCTCAGCAAGGTGCCGATCAGCGTGGTGGCCTATACCCAGGAGAAGCTGGACAAGCAGAGCGTCCGCAGCTTCTCAGACGTCGCCAAGCTGACGCCGGGCCTGACCTTCTCGCGCGGCGCGCGCGGCAACTCGTCGATGAGCTCGGTCTCGATCCGCGGCATCTCGTCGGGCGCGGGCACGGCCACGGTCGGTGTCTATATCGACGACACCCCGATCCAGCAGCGCCCCGGCAATCCCTATTCGGCCAGCAACGGCTATCCGAAAATCTTCGACCTGGAGCGCGTCGAAGTGCTGCGCGGCCCGCAGGGCACCCTGTTCGGCGTCGGCTCGGAAGGCGGCACGATCCGCTTCATCACCCCCGATCCCAGCCTGAGCACCTACAAGGTCTACGCCCGCAGCGAGATGGCCTTCACGGACGGCGGTGATCCCAGCTACGAAACCGGCGTCGCCGTGGGCGGCCCCATCGTCGAGGGCAAGCTGGGCTTCCGGGCCAGCGTCTCGGCCCGCCGCGACGGCGGCTATGTCGACCGCATCGACTGGAACACCGGCAAGGACCTGGACAAGAACTCCAACTGGTCGGACTCGTACACCGCCCGCCTCGCCCTGAAGTGGGCCGCGACCGAGAACCTGACGATCACGCCGTCGCTGTTCCTGCAGAAGGTCAAGACCAACGACTCGTCGGCCTTCTGGGAAGCCTTCTCGAACCTCGACGACAACAAGCTGCGCAACGGCAACCCGGTCGGCACGCCCAGCAACGACCGCTTCACCCTGGGCGCGATCAAGGGCGACTGGGACCTGGGTCCGGCCCGCCTGCTGACCAACACCTCGTTCTATTTCCGCAAGAATGACAACATCTTCGACTCCACGACCCTGGACATGGTGTCGCTGGGCGGCGTGACCACGATCACCCCGCCGGCCAACCTGCGCTTCGTCACCTCGACGGGCTTCGTGAACGACAAGCAGCGCGTCTTCACCCAGGAAGTCCGCCTGCAGAACAACAACCCGGACGCTCGCCTGAACTGGTCGGTCGGGGTGTTCTACCAAAAGTCCTATCAGAGCGCATACTATCTGGTCTCGAACCCGCAGATCAACGCGATCATCGCCAACGGCTTCTCGGCCTGCTGCGGCTGGACCAAGATCGAGGACCTGCCCTTCTTCGGCAACATCCCGCTCTATGGCGGCCAGTACGTGCTCTACAGCAACGGCTCGCTGACCCAGAAGGAGCTGTCGGCGTTCGGCCAGGTCGACTTCAAGATCACCGACAAGCTGAAAGCCACGGCCGGCGTCCGCGTCGCTGACAACAAGTACAACAGCGTCGGCTTCAGCGCGGGCCCAGTCATGTCGACGACCGGCCGCACCGACCGGACCAACCAGTCCGACAAGCCGGTGACGCCGAAGTTCGGCCTCAGCTACCAAGCCGACGAAGCGACCATGTACTACGTCTCGGCGGCCAAGGGTTATCGCCAAGGCGGCACCGCTTCGGATCCGGGCGTGCGCTGCGCGGCCGACATGACGGCCCTGGGCATCGCCTCGGGCACCCGCCAGATCGCCCCGGACACCGTCTGGAGCTATGAAGGCGGCGGCAAGAAGCGCATGGCCGGCGGCCGCGTCACCCTGGACGGCAGCGTCTATCGGATCGACTGGGACAAGATCCAGTCGGGCTTCACCCTGCCCAACTGCAACATCCCGACGACGGCCAACCTCGGCAAGGCGCGCAGCGAGGGCTTCGACCTGCAGGCCAACGCCGTGGTCGCCGATGGCCTGACCCTGGGCCTGTCGGTCGGCTACTCCAACGCCCGCTACACCACCGACACGCTGGGCGCTGTGAACCCGGCGACGGGCAAGGCGACCGTGGTCCGCTCGAAGGGCGAGCCGCTGCCGATCGCCCCGTGGTCGCTGGCCTTCTCGGCCCAGTACGACTTCAGCCTGCTGAACCAGAACGCCTATGCGCGCCTGGACTACCAGTACCAGAGCCACAACGACAAAGCCCTGGACCTGGCCTCGGGCGCGACCGATCCGACCATCCCGCGCGCGCCGTCGTTCAGCAACGTCGACCTGCGGGCCGGCGTGAAGCTGAACGGCTTCGACCTGTCGGCCTTCGCCACCAACGTGACGAACGAGCTGCCGGAGTACGGCCGCTACCGCGACAGCCTGACCACCTTCAACTACCGCGGCGTCACGGTCCGTCCGCGCACGGTCGGGGTGACGGCGGCCTACCGCTACTGATCCACGCTTTCCTAGGTGGAAGCTGACTGGGCCCGGGACCGCGCATGACGTGATCCCGGGCCTCTTTTTTGGTCCCTGCGCGAGACGCTCCGAACATGACCTCCCGCCTCCTGCTCCTCTGCGGCGCCGCGATCGCGCTGCTGTCGATCGCGCCGGTTCAAGCCGCGCCCGCTCCCGTCCTGCGCAAGGCGCACGTGGTCGATCTCAAGGTCGACGAGGGCTCGGACTTCTCGGCCGTCCCTTCGCCGCGTGGCGATGGCATGGTCATGGACCTGCAGGGCGTGCTCTGGGCGCTGCCGGCCAAGGGCGGTGTCGCCAAGCGGCTGACGGATGACTTCTTCGAGGCCCTGCGGCCGCGCTGGTCGCCGGACGGCCGACAGATCGCGGTTCAGGCCTATGCCGACGGCATGTGGCGCATCTGGCTGCTCAGCCCCGACGGCAAGACCCGCAAGGTGCTGACCGATGGTCCCTATGACGCCATGCACCCGACCTGGTCGCCGGACGGCAAGTCGGTGGCCTTCGTCTCCGACCGCGCCGGCGCCGACGAGATCTGGGCGATCGAGGTGGCCACCGGCGCCTTGCGCCAACTGACTCACGAGGGCGGTAGCGTCACTGACCCGGCCTGGTCGCCCGATGGCCACGAGGTCGCCTTCACGCGCTGGAACCAGCTGCGGATCGTCGAGGTCGCGAGCGGCGAGACGAAGACCATTCCCCTCCCCGCCGATCCCGCCCGCCGGCCGACTGGTCCTGCTTGGTCGCCCGACGGCAAGACCCTGGCGTATGTCGGCTTTGGCGCCCAGACAGGCCGGCTGATGGTCACCGACCGCGAGGGCCACGCACGTCGCATCGGCGATCTGGACAACGCCTTCTCATTCGCCCCGACCTGGCTGTCGGCCGACCGATTGCTCTACACGGCCGACGGCAAGATCCGCACGATCGGCCTCGACGGTCGGGGCGAGACCGTCCTGCCGTTCCAGGCCGACCTGAATCTTCGTCGCGCCGGCTATGCGCGGAAGGTCTACGACTTCGACGAGACCAAGCCTCACGCCGTGAAGGGCCTCGTCGGGCCGACCCTGTCTCCAGACGGCAAAAGCGCGGTGTTCAAGGCGCTGAACGATCTCTGGCTGGTCCCGACCTCCGGCGGCGCGGCCCTCAAGCTGACCGACGACACGGCCTACGAGGTCGATTCCGTCTGGTCGCCGGACGGCAAGTCGATAGCCTTCGCCTCGGATCGCGCTGGACAGACCCACCTCTTCATCATGGACGTCTCCAGCGGCGCGACGCGTCAGGTGAGCGCGGGCGACGGCGCCCAGACCTCCCCCGCCTGGTCACCCAAGGGCGACCGCCTCGCCTACCAGACCGAGACCGGCGAGACGCGCCTGCTCGACATGGCCACCGGCGAGACCAAGCCGCTGATCCCTGTCCTCGAGACGCCCGGCCGTCCCAGCTGGTCGGCGGATGGCAAGACGATCGTTGTCACCGCCGCCTCGCAGCGCCGCAACCGCCTCCTGGCTGTCGATGTCGAAACCGGCCGCCAGACCTGGTTCGACCCCGCCCCATTCCGCTCGATCTCGACCCGCGGTGACGACGGTCCGGTCTGGTCGCCGGACGGCAAGTACCTGCTGTTCAGCATGGAGAGCACCCTGTGGGTTCTGCCGGTCGCGCCCGACGGCGCCCCGACCGGTCCCGCTCGCCAGATCACCCGTGAAGCCAGCGACGCGCCCTCGTGGGGCGGTGACTCACGGACGGTGCTCTATGTCCACAACGGCCAGCTACGCTTGACCGATATCGACGGCGCAGCGCCGCGAACGGTCGAGACTGGCCTTTCCTGGACCCAGCAGGTGGCCAAGGGCCGGACGCTAATCCACGCCGGCGCGCTGTGGGACGGCGTCCACGAAGCGATCCGGCGCGACGTCGACATACTGGTGGAAGGCAACCGCATCGCAGCCATCACCCCACACGCCGAGCATCCGGCCAACACACCCGTGATCGACGCATCGAACCTGACCGTCACGCCCGGCCTGTTCGAGATGCACAATCACCAGCAGATGCGCTCGAAGTATCTGGGCGATCGCCAGGGCCGCATGTGGCTGGCGTTCGGCGTCACCTCGACCCGCTCGCCGGGCGATCCCGCCTACCGCGCCATCGAAGACCGCGAGTCCCTGGCCGCCGGCGCCCGCATCGGTCCGCGCCTGTTCACCACCGGCGAGATGCTGGAAGGCTCGCGCCTGATGTGGGCCTTCTCGCGCCCGGTGGAAAACGAAGCACAGCTGAAGCTGGAATTGTCCCGCGCCCAGGCGCTCGACTACGACCTGATCAAGACCTACATGCGCTTCCGCTCGGACTGGCAGGCCCAGGTCGCCGACTGGGGCCACAAAACCCTGGGCGTCTCGACCACCTCGCACTTCGTATTCCCGGGTGTCGCGCACGGCGTCGATGGGGCCGAGCACTTCGGCGGCCCTACCCGCTGGGGCTTCGTCTTCCCGCATCTGTTCCGGGGAGACGTCTATGCCGACACGCTGGATGGGCTGGCCAAGTCGGGCATGGAGCTGACCACCACCAACTTCTCCAGCAAGCTGTCGCTCCTGGACCTGCCCGGCGTCGCCGACGATCCGCGCGTGAAGGCCTTCTATCCGCCTTGGGAGCGGGCCTCGCTGCAGCACACCATCGCCTGCGCCGACAAATCCGGCCCCTGCGACTTCTTCCTGCCGCCCGACGAGCAAGGCTCGCGCCTGACCGTTCGCGACCTGCTGCGTATCAAGCGGGCTGGCGGCCAGGTGATGATCGGCACGGACTCGCCGCTGGATCACCCGGGCTTAAGCCTATTCGTCAACATGATGTCGCTGCAGACCTACGGCTTCACGCCGTTGGAGGTGCTGCAGGCGGCGACGAGCGTCCCGGCCCGCGCGCAAGGTGTCGAGCACGACCTCGGCAGCGTCGAGGTCGGCAAGCTGGCGGACCTGGTGTTCGTGGAGGGCGAGCCGTCGAAGCGCATCGCCGACCTGATCAAGGTCCGGAAGGTGATGAAGGCTGGGAAGCTCTATTCGGTGGAGGAACTGATGGCCGGGGCGGCAAAGTAGCCCCCTTCTCCCTTTGCGGGAGAAGGTGTCAGCGAAGCTGACGGATGAGGGGTCGCACAAACAGAAACGCCGCGACAGCCGAACGGCCAGTCGCGGCGGATGCTCTCTTCAACCCCTCACCCGGCCTCCGGGCCACCCTCTCCCGCAAGGGGAGAGGGAGACTATCGCCGCAGCGCGAAGCCCACATATACCGTGCGAGGCGCGGCATAGCTCGTGACCCCGTCCGCCGTCTGGCCGACGGCCAGGTCGCGATCCAGCACATTGTCGGCCGCCAGATAGACCTCGCTCGTCGGCGTCAGCTTCCACCCGGCGCGCAGGTCCAGCCCCGCCCCCGCCTTCAACCGGCGCAGGTTCAGGTCATCCTCGAACCGCATGCTCTCGTAGCGTACGTCGGCGTCGAGGCTCAGCCGCTCTACTGGCCGCCAGCGCGCGCCAGCCGTGACGGTCAAGGCCGGCGCCTGGGCTGGACGCTTGTCGGTCAACTGGGCGGCGGCGGTCCCACCGTCGACCCGAGCATGGGTCCACGAGAAGGCGCCGCGAACCGTCCAGGCCGGCGTCAGGTCGGCAGCGACATCGCCTTCCAGTCCGTAGGCGTTGATCTCGCCGACATTGCGCCGCTGGCGCAGCACGCCGCCGGCCGGGATGAAGCCCGCGATCGGGAACGTCCCCGGGCCGATGCCGATGGTGACGTTGCTGATCGGATCCTGGACCTGATTGTAGAAGGCCCCGAGGTTCCAGCGCACCGCGCCCTCAGCCGCCAGGCCCGCTTCGAGACCGTACAAGGTCTCTGGCTTGAGCGCCGAATTGGCTTCAGTGACGTCGTTGCCCACCCGGAACGGGCGGTGCAGCTCGTTCAAGGTCGGCGGCCGGAAACCAGCATAGGCCGCCGCGCGAACCCAGGTGTCGCCTGACAGCCGCTGGCGCACGCCGGCGCGCGCGGTCGGCGTCGTGCCCGAGGCGTCGGCCACTGGCGCGTCCAGGGTCGAGGCCCCGGTCATCGCGTCCCGCTCGCGCCGCACACCGGCATAGGAGCGCCAGCCATCAAGGCGCGCGCCTGCGGTGAACGAGAAATCCTCCCGCGCCAAGGCGGTCTCGGCATAGAGCCCGCCGACCAGGGTCCGACCGCCGGCCTCGCGCACGCGGGTGAACGCGCCGGCCTGGTAGCGGAAGCGCTCGTTTACCCGTCCTTCAGCCGCGCGAACGTCGCCGCCCAGCTCCCAGGACCAGTCGCCGCTCTTGCTCTGCCAGGCGGCGTTGAGGCCGTAGCCCGTCGCGGGGGTCGAGAACTGATCGTTGGCCGGGGTGGTCGAGATACGTCCAGCCGCCACGGCGGCCGAGGTGTTCTCCAGGTCGCTGCGACGCGCCCAGGCCTGCAGGCGCCAGGCGTCTCCGGCCACGGTCACGGCCAGCGAACCGCCGGTGGCGTTCGAGCGCGCGCCAACCAGGCCGGCGTCGCGCTTCTCCTGAAAGCCGCCAGCGCGGATCGCCCAGCCCACGCCATCCAACTCGCCCTGGACACGGGCCGCGATCGAGCCGTCCTCCAAGGTCGTCGGCGTATCGGCCGCGCCCCTCGTCGAACCACGCACGGGGTAATAGCCGTCAGTGCGCGAGCCGCTGGCGGTCAGCAGCAGGTGATCGGTCCCGAAGGTCCCGGCCGCCCGCCAGCTGTCGCGCTCGCCGACCTGGGCCGTGAAGCTGGACAAACCACCGCCGGCCGCCCGCTCGCGCAGGGCCACCACGCCAGTCAGGGCGCCGGCGCCGTACGGCCCCGCCCCTGCCCCACGCACAATGGTCGCACCGGAAAGGCCCTCGCCCGGCAAGGCGGTCCAGATTACCCAGCCACCGAACGGATCGTTCTGCGGCGCGCCATCCAGGGTGACCAGCGCCCGCCCCGCCCCAGAGGGCGCGACACCGCGAAGCGAAAGCCCCTGGATGGTCGGGTTGGCCGCGTCGCTGCCCGTGCGCCGGAACAGCGACACGCCCGGCGTCGTCTTCAGCACATCGTCCAGCCGGGCCGAGGCGCTGAGCGCCTGAGCGTCGTAGGTCGCGGTCGAGAAGGCTTCCTGTCCCGCCAGCGGCGGCAGCCTGGGCGCCTCGACGACGACGACGGAGACCGGGGCTGGCGGGGCGTCTAGCGGCACGGGGTTACTCTCTACGCGGTTTGGACCGACTGAAGGCAGGAAGCGGAGTCGGTCAAGACCCCGGCTTCTTCTCCGCCGGCGCGGCGGCCGGAGCGGCCGGCGCCGCCAGGGGCGAGGCCGCACCCGCCGCATTGGCGGCGTTGCTGGGGTCCTGGCCCTCGGTCGAGTATTTCTTGGTGTCTTCCAGCGTCCAGGTCCGGCCGGTCACCGGGTTCGGATAGTGGAACGGCGGCACGTAGTGGCCCGGGAAGGCGTCGTACTTGACCGACGGCGGCGCGTCCGGCGGGAAGTCCTTGCTCGGCCCGTTGTTGCCGAACGAGGCCTTGGCCCAGCCCTGGTCGAACGGCGTGAAGTAGGTGCCGTACCAGTGCATGGTCTGGAATTTCCAGACGCCGTTCTCCTTGACGTAGGTGATCTCGTACGGCCCTTCGGCCCACAGGGCAGCCTTCTGGTAGATGCCGATCTGGATGAAAGCGCGCCAACGGCCCGAGGCATTCTTGCCGTCCGGGGCCACGTTGACGATGCCCTGCAGCACCATGTGGTTGGACAGCGAGCCGTCCATCAGGCCTTCGTGGTTGCGGCCGATCACCTTCTGGAACAGCGTCTCGACGCCCTTGCGGCCCTTGTAGACGCCCCGGCCCGAGATCTCGACAACCGCGTCGTCCGAGAACAGCGGCATCACCTCCGACCAGATCTGCTTGTCGATGTAGTAGCCGTAGGCCTGGGTCAGCTTGCTGATGGCCTCGATGTCTTCCTGGGTCTGGACCCGCGCCTCGAGGGCCGCCAGCCGCTTTTCCAGCTGGGCCTGGCTCTGCGCCGCGCCGGCCGCACCGGCCAGCGCCAGGGCGGCGGTCAGCGCCACGCCGCCGGCGAGGATCGTCAGTTTCCGCATGCTCAACTCCCCATGATTTTAGATCAAACTATTTGAAGTCAGAGTCCGCCCTAAACAGAGATCTTCGGGCGAACTTTGGGTGTTTTCGAAAGGCCTTAGCCTTCCATCAGGTGGTCCAGCCAGACGTCCAGCACGGCCGAGCGTTTCTCCTCGCGGACCACGCGCAGGGCCTCGGCGATGACGGCTTCCAGCTCGTTCGGATCCTTGACCTGGCGGGCATAGGCGCCGCCGGCGGCCGCGGCGATCTCGGCATAGGCGGGCGGCGGGTCGAAGGCGACATTGATGTCGTCGCTGCGACTGGCGAAGCCGTCGGGGTGCACGGCCAGGGCCGAGTAGCGCGGGGCGCGCCAGCCGCGGTTGTTGAACACCACCTGCAGGAACGGCGTCTCGTAGCGCATGGCCATCCAGTGCACCGACGAGGGCACGGTGAACATGTACGAGCCGTCGCCGGTCAGGGCCACGACCTCGCGGTCCGGCTCGGCCAGCTTGGCGCCGATGGCCGCGCCGCCGTTCCAGCCCAGAGAACCGCCGCCGCTGTTGAAGAAGCTGCCCGGACGGGTCGGGGCGATGTGGTCGCAGACGGCGGGGTAGTTGGTGATGCCTTCGTTCAGGACGATGGCGTCGGGGCTGATCGCCCTGCGCACGCAGGCCACCAGATACTCCGAGGTGATCTTGCCCTCGGGCTTGACCTCGGCGGCGGCGATGCGGTCCGCGCGGCGCTGGTGAGCGGCGGCGTAGTGCGCCGTGCGCTCCGCCAGCCCTTCGATCTCACCCAGCGTGTCGGCATAGGCGTTCAGTTGGGCCAGCGCCGTGGCGCCGTCGGCCTGGTAGCTGGCGTGGGCGCGGATGTACCACAGCGGCATCGACTGCTTCAGCGGATCGACGTCGATGTGGAAGATCTTGGCGTCGGGCGAGGGCTTGGACACCTTCGGGATCCACGGCACATCGCTGTCCAGAACCAGGACGACGTCCGCGTCGGCCAGGGCCTGGTTCTGGAACGGGTGGTTCCACTGGTTGCCTTGGTACAGCACGTCGTCGTGCGGGAAGTTCATGCAGTTGGGCACGGACTCCACGACGCCGATCCCCAGCTTGCCGCACAGGGCGACCAGCTCATCGACCGCCTTGGGGTTCTTGCCGATGTACGAGGTCACGACCAGCGGCCGCTTGGCGCCGGCCAGGGCGTCGACGATGGTCTCGGCCGCGCCGGGTGGCAGGGCCGACGGTTGCACGCGGCTCCAGCGCGAGGGCTCGATGGCGACCGGATCGACCTCCTCCTCCATCACCTCGCGGGCGCCGACTAGATAGACCGGCCCCTTCGGATCGGAATAGGCGAACTGCAGAGCCCTATGGGTGATCTGCTTGACGTTCTTCCCGGTGCGGAACTCGTTGTCGTACTTCATGTACTCCCGGACGATGCCACGCTGGTCGTAGACGTCCTGGATCCACTGGATGAATTCGTTGCGGCTGCCGCGCAGCTCGTCTTCCTGCGTGAAGGGCGACAGGCCGGCGAAGATCAGCACCGGCACGCGAGCCTTGGCGACGTTGTGGATCGCGCCCGCCATCGCCTGAGTGCCGCACTCGACGTGCACCACCACCGCCTGGGCCACACCCGAGACCTGGGCGAAGCCCTGGGCCGCCGTCAGGCCGACCATCTCGTTGGGGCAGGTGATGATCTTGGGGATCGCCCTGCCCTCGGCATTGGCTTTCGCCACGGCCTCCACGAACGCCGGATGGTCGCTGCCGAGATTTGCGAAGACATACGAAATCCCGGCCTCTTGCATCGCGTCGAGCAAGGCCGTGCTAGCGGTGTACATGACTGTCTCTTCTTAGGTCTTGTCGCTGTCGTCCGGCGCGTCGGGGCCTAGCCCTTCGACGATCCGTTCCAGCAGATGGATGAAAAGGGGTTTGTGGAATTCGCCGACGATGGCGTCCAAGGCGCGGTCGTGCGCCTCGGCATGGACGGTGAGCGCCCGCAGGTGCTCGCGCCCCAGGTCGGTGAGGTGGAGGGTGTAGGCCCGGCGATCGATCTCGGAGCGGTCGCGCGAGACAAAGCCGCGCTTCTCCAGATCCTTCAGCGCCGGGGTCAGGGTCGACTTGTCACGGCCCGTGGCGATACTCAGCGCCGTCTGGTTCATCCCCGGGTTCTCGTTGATCACCGAGAGGATGGCGAACCGGCCAGGGCTGAGATCGGCCTCGCCCACCCGGCGCGCGAACGCCTGGAACGACACGTCCTGAGCGCGCCGCAGCTGAAAGCCGATGTATCCCTTCAACGGTCCCAAGTTCACTTCTTCCTGCGCTGTGACTTCCGACTTCGGGCTCTTCTTCGCCATGCTGGTTCCTCAAGACGCGGGCGGGTGACCCCGCCTCGGAGAACCGGCGGCGGGATTCGCTAGATGGGGTAGTGTTGCTCACCATTTTCGATGGTGATCCAACGAAGATCGGTGAATTCGGCGATCGCCGCCTTACCCCCGAACCGTCCGTAGCCGCTGGCCTTGGTGCCGCCGAACGGCATCTGGGCCTCGTCGTGCACGGTCGGACCGTTGATGTGGCAGATGCCAGACTGGATCTGGCTGGCGACGTTCATGGTCCGGCCGATGTCGCGGCCGAACACCGCCGCCGACAGGCCGTACTCGGTGTCGTTGGCCACCCGGATCGCCTCCTCATCGCCCGACACGCGGACGATGGTGACGATCGGACCGAAGGATTCCTCGGCATAGACGCGCATCTCCGGCGTCACGCCGTCCAGGACGCAGGCATCCATCAAGGTGCCCTCAACGCGGCCGCCCACGCGGAGCACGGCGCCCTTCTCGACCGCGTCAGCGATCAGGGCCTGGACATGCTCGACCGCCTGACGGCCGACCACCGAGCCCAGCTTGCCGCCGGTGCGCGGGTCGCGGGCGACCAGGGTGGCGGCCTTAGCCGCGAACTTCTCGACGAAGGCGTCGGCGATCCTGGCGTCCACCACGACCCGTTCAGTCGACATGCAAATCTGCCCCTGGTTCATGAAGGCGCCGAAGGCCGCTCCGGCGACGGCGGCATCCAGGTCAGCGTCGTCCAGCACGACGCACGGCGCCTTGCCGCCCAACTCCAGCAGAACGGGTTTCAGCTCGCGGGCGGCGGCCTCGGCGATGATGCGGCCGACCTTGGTCGAGCCGGTGAAGTTGATGCGGCGCACGGCCGGATGGGCAATGAGGGCGCCGACCACCTCGGCGGCGTCGGCCGGGGCGTTGGTGACGACATTGACGACGCCGGCCGGCAGGCCCGCCTCGACCAGCGCCTCGGCGATCAACGCGTGGGTGCCCGGGCAGACCTCGGAGGCCTTCAGGATCACGGCGTTGCCGCAGGCCAGCGGCATGGCCAGGGCTCGGACGCCCAGGATCACCGGCGCGTTCCAGGGCGCGATGCCCAGCACCACGCCGGCCGGAACGCGCAGGCCCATGGCCAGGCAGTTGGGCTTGTCGGACGGGATGACCTCGCCCGAGATCTGGGTGGTCATGGCGGCGGCCTCGCGCAGCATCCGCGCGCCCAGCATGACATTGAAATTGGCCCAGGCCTTGGTCGCGCCGATCTCACCCGCCATGCGTTCGGCGAAGGCGTCGGCCTTGGCGTCCAGATTGTCGGCGGCGTTCAGCAGCAGGGTGCGGCGGGCGGTGGGGCCCAGCTTCGACCAGGCCGGAAAAGCGGCGGCGGCGGCGTCAGCGGCGGCCCTAGCGTCGGCGGCCTTGCCGGCCGGCGCGCGCGTGGCGACCTCGCCCGAGATCGGATCCAGGCGTTCGAACACCGCGCCGTCCTGGGCGGCGACCTGCTCGCCGTTCACAAGCATCTGCACGTTCATGGCGCGATCTTCCTCTCCTGCACTGTACGCAAGGCTCCGCGCGCGGGCGGAGCGGTCTTGCCGGTTGGGTCCGGCTTGAAAACGTCAATGGACTTCAGCGCGTCGATGTCGGCGCAGCCCAGTTGGGTCATGGCCCGATCCAGCTCGTCGGCCAGCAGGGCGAACAGCTCGCGACCGCCGCGCTGGGCGCCCCGCGCCGCCGCGGCGAACAGGAATGGCCGGCCCAGCAGCGCCATGTCGGCGCCCATGACCAGGGCACGGGCGATGTCCTCGCCCGACCGGATGCCGCCATCGACCAACACCGGCAGATCCGGACCGACCGCCGCGCGAATAGCCGGCAGGGCCTCGATCGGGGCTGGCGCGCAGTCCAGCTGGCGGCCGCCGTGATTGGAGACGACCAGACCATCGACGCCCATCTGCGCCAGGCGTGCGGCGTCCAGCGGATGCATGACGCCCTTGACGATCAGCGGGCCTTTCCAGGCCTCGCGGATCTCACCCAGCAGTCGCCAGTCCAGCCGCGCCGAGCTCTGGGCGGCCATCAGCGCGGCCAGGGACTGAGCCCCTGCCCCACGTTCGGCGTAGCGCTCTAGATTGGCGAAGCGCGGGGCGCCGTTCAGGGCCAAGTCCAGCGACCACGCCGGATGGGTGAGAAGGTCCCAGGCCATGGCCGGTGTCGGCTTCAGCGGCAGGCCGAAGCCGTTGACAAGGTCACGGACCCGCTTGCCCGGCGCGGGCACGTCGACCGTGACGATCAGCGCCCCGACGCCCGCGCCCTCGGCGCGCAGTAGCAGGTCGTCGGTGATCGGCTGGTCGCGGCCAACATAGAGCTGGAACCAACTGCCGGGCGCTGCCTTGGCGATGGTCTCGATCGCGGTCGTACCAGCCGTCGACAACGCATAGGGCGCTCCAGCCTCCAGCGCCGCCCGCGCCAGGCCCTCGTCGATACGGGGACCAGCGAGACCGGCCAGCCCGATGGGCGCGATGCCGAACGGCAGGCTGAAGCGATGGCCGAACAGCTCGACGCTGGGATCACGGACCGTGCAGCCGGTCAGCACGCGCGGCGTCAACCGCACCTCGCCGAACGCGGCGCTATTGCGAGCCAGACCCGCCTCCCCCAGCGCGCCGCCGTCGATGAAGTCGAACGCGAACTTCGGCAGGCGTCGCCTGGCCGCTGTACGCATCGCTTCTATCGAATGGTGCCGCCCCATGGGTCGCAGGAATCCCTGTCTCGAATTGCCAGTTTAGTTTTACATCAAACCTTTTATGTCACAAGCGGCCTTGTCGCTCTTTCGCGCGGACCAAGTGCAGCAAGGCTTCCACGGTCGGCACGGCGACGCCCGACCGTTGGGCATGGGCGAAAATCGCGCCATTGATCGCCTCGATCTCGGTAGGCCGGCCGGCCAGGACGTCCTGCAGCATCGACGGCTTGTGCGGCCGGTGCTCGACATAGGCGTGAGCGACCGAAGCGCTGATCCGCTCGTGTGAGACGGCGATCCTCAGCGCGATCGCGACCGCCACCGTCTCGGCCACCACGGCGGCGGCGATCGGCGGGATGTCGGGATCGTCCGCCATCTGGCCGACAGTGAAGCCGGTGATGGCGGCGATGGAGTTCATGGCCGCGTTGAAGGCCGCCTTCTCCCAGATGGCCGCCGGGGTTTCGGGATCGGCCGTGGCGTTGAGGCCGGCCGCGCTCAGCACCTCGGCGACGGCGCGCAGGGTCGCGCTATCGACGCCATCCTGTGACCAGACGCGAACCTCGCCGTCGCCATGGGTGTGGACGTGACCCGGCCCTCGGAAGTCGGCGGGCCAGTTGGTCATGCCGACCAGCACGCGCTTGGCCGGGATCACGTGGGCCAGGCGCTCGCCATTGCCCAGGCCGTTCTGCAGGGTCAGCCCCCAGGTCTCCGGCCCGATCAGGTGCCCGACCGAAGCCAGGGCAGCGGCCGTATGTGGGCCCTTGGTGAAGACGATCAACAGGTCGACGGGATCGCGCACGTTCTCGGCTCGGGCGATGGCCACCGGGATGCGGTGATCGCCATCGTCGGCCTCCAGCCGCAGGCCCTCGGCGGTCACGGCGTCGATATGGGCCTGATTGACGTCGATCAGCTGCACGGCGTTGCCCGCCTTGGCCAATCGTCCGCCGAACAGGCTGCCCATGGCGCCCGCGCCCAGGACCGCGATCCTCATCGTTTCCCCACCCTTTCACTCGAACTCGAAGAGCCGCCATCACGCTGTCACGAACGGACGGCGGCGTCGCCTCAGCGCGTCGTCGGCGCCGGAGCGGCCGGCGGCGGCGAGCCGGGCTGGGCGGGCGGACCGGCGGGACCGGGGTTCATGCCGGTGGTCGAGTACTTGGCCGTGTCCTCCAGCGTCCACGGACGGCCGGTGACCGGGTTGGGATAGTGGAACGGCGGCACGTAGTGGCCCGGGAAGACGTCGTACTGCACCGACTGCGGCGCGCTGGGCGGGCAGGTCTTGCTGGGACCGTTGTTGGGCATGCTGTACTTGGCCCAGCCCTGGTCGAACGGCGTGTAGTAGGTCGAGAAGAAGTGCATGTCGCTGATCTTCCAGACCCCGTTCTCCTTGACGTAGGCGTTCTCGTAGGTGCCTTCCGACCACAGGGCGAACTTCTGGTAGCCGGCGATTTGCACGAAAGCGCGCCAACGGGCCTTGGCGGTCCTGCCGCCCGCGTCGACGTCGACGATGCCCTGCAGGATCATGTGGTTGAACAGGCCGCCGGGCTTCAGCCCGATCTCGCCGCCGCCCATCGAGCACAGGAACAGGTCCTGCACGCCCTTGCGGCCCTTGTAGACGCCGCGACCGGCGATCTCGACGACCGCGTCGTTGGAGAAGGTATCGGCGACCTCGTGCCACAACTGCTTGTCGACATAGTAGCCGTAGGCGCGGGTCAGCTTGTTGATCGCCTCGATATCCTCCTGGACCTGGACGCGGGCCTCCAACGCGGCGATGCGCGCTTCGAGGTCGCCCGCTTTCGGAGCCGCCATCACCGGACCGGCCAGCAGAGCCGCACAGATCATCGCCCCGGCCGCCGTCTTGATCGCTCGCGCCATGGGTCCCTCCACTAGACTTGAAAGCTTGAAATGGACGGGCTCCGAGCACGCGCCCGGAGCCCGCGTCGCCGCTACTTGCGCGCGGCGATGACCGAGGTCTCGAACTTCATGCCCGGACCGGCCAGGCCTTCGACGACCACCAGAGTCTCGGCCAGAGGCTTGGTCTTCAGGCTCGGGGCAATCTTGGCGAGCGCCGCGTTGAAGTGGGCGCGCACGGCCTCCGGATCGCCGGCATCAGCGGTGACGTAGAGCTTGGCCTTGACGATCTGATCGACCGAGCTGTCGGCCGCCTTCAGCGCCGCGTCGATCTTTTTCACCGCCGCATCGACCTGGACGTTGACGTCCGCATCGACCTTGCCTCCGGCCTCGAAATCGACGCCTTCCATGCCGGCCACCCACACCAGCTTGCTGGTGTTGACCGTCTTGGCGATATCCATCGGCATCTCGGTGAACGGCACGCGCTTGAGCTTGGTCGGATCGCCCTTCACGGCCACCGCGTCCATCTCCAGCAGGAAGCCCGGCACGGCCATGCCATCGACGACGACCAGGGTGCCGACGCTGGGGCTGCCCTTCAGGCTCGGCGAGTACTTGCGCGCTTCCTCGTGGAACTTGGTGATGACCCGGATCGGATCGGTCCCCTTGGTCACATAGAGGTTGTGCGAGATCATGTTGCCGACATCGAGGCCCTTTTTCGCCAGGGCCGCGTGCAGCTTGCCGACGATGACGACGATCTGCTCGTCGATGGTCGGGACCAGCGCGCCGTGCTCGAAGTCCATGGCCTCGAGACCCGAGGTGAAGACGATCTCGTTGTCGCCGATCGTCTCGGAGATCTCCTTGGGGCCGAAGGTGAAGGGCACGCGCTCGAACGTGTCGCCCTTTCCTTTCGCCGCCGGGCCGCCGGCCACAAGGTCCAGCATGACCAGGGTCTTGTCGTCGGCGAAGCGTGGCACGCGGACGATGGTGCCGACGCTGGACTGGGTTTTCAGGCTGGGCGCCAGGCGGGTGGCCTCGGCGTGAAAGCGGGTCAGGATCTCGATGGGCATGGCCGCCCCGTCCTTCAGATAGACGGTGTGCTGCAGCATCGCACCGATTCCCGAGAGGCCCTGGGCCTTCAGGGTGGCGTCCATCTTGCGCACGGCCTCGTCGACCTGGGCCATGGCGTCACCGGTCGTGCCGACGGCGGCCGAGGGGAAGACGTAGTTGTCGACCTTCACCGCCTTGGCGGCGCCATGCCCCTTTTCGGCGGCCGGATACGGCGTGCGCGTGACATTGGCGGCGCTAGCCGCGCCAGCCAGGGATAGCGCCAAGGCCGCGACGGCGCAGGAGGCGATCAGGCGGATCTTCATCTCAAGATACTCCCCAGTTTGCGACTGACGGACGTCCCAGCTCACCGCCATCGCGCCCGCTTGTTGGCCGCCCCGCTCCCCTTCTGGAGAGTCGATCGCGACAATAGTTTTATATCAAACTTTATTTGAGCGACGCAATGGCCTTCGAGACCCGCGACGCCCTTCTGGGCAAAGAAAAGCGGCGGAGAGGCTGGGCTAGAGACCTCTCCGCCGCGCGCGGACCACGCCCCCTTCGTGCGGCCCGCACGGGCGGGCGACGGACGTACGCCCCGCCGCCCGCCGACACTCTGCCTGCCGCTAGTAGCGGTAGCTGGCCGTCAGCCCGATCGTGCGCGGACGATAGGTGATGAAGCCCGGATGGATCGGGCTGCCCAGGCCGATGGCCCCGATATCGACGATGTAGTTCTCGTTGAACACGTTGTTGGCGAACAGCGAGACCTCGGCCGGACCGATATAGACACCGGCCCGCAGATTGACGGTGCTGAGCCCTGGCACGGCCGAGTTCTCGACGTCGTAGCTGGCGTTGGCCGGGTTCAGGTCCGGCGTGCGGTCGTTCTTGCCCGTATAGGTCCAGTCGCCGCGCACATAGGCCTTGTTGTCGCCGACCACGGTGAACTCGTACTGGGCCGACAGGGTGGCGGTGAAGCGCGAGCCGTCCAGGGCGTCGCCCTTCGAGACGGTTGGCTTGGTCTGGGTCTTGGACGGCGAGAAGTTGCTGTCGTAGGTCGAATTGGCGTCGCCGATCTGCAAACCCAGGACCAGGCCATCGACCGGCGCGAAGTCGACGCCCAGATTGAAGCCGTAGCTGGTCGAGTCGCCCAGATTGTCCGTATACGACAGCGGGCAACCATTCGGCACGGCGATGTTCGAGATCCGGTTCTTCCACTGGATCATGAACACGCTGCCGTCCAGGCGCAGCCGACCTTCGGCCAGCGACATCTTGCTGCCGGCCTCGTAGCTGCGCACGCGGTCGGAGGTGTAGCGCTCGGGCACCTTGGTCAGGCCCAGGGCCGCGAGGCCCGCCTGGCAGCCGGCGTTGTTGACCGGCACGTTGGCGCCGCCGATCCTGAAGCCGTCGGCGATCGAGGCGTAATAGAGGTCGCCCTTGTCGTTCTGGTACGAGAGGCCGACCTTGCCGGTCACCGGCGTTTCGCTGCTGTCGCCGACGTCGATGCGCGGGCTGGGCGGGCCGCTGACCGGACCGGCGGCATAGTTGGTGAAGCTGAACTTGGTCTTCGAGACGCGCACGCCGGCCGTGATCTTCAGGTGCGGCGTCAGGGCGTAGTCGGCCTGGCCGAAGCCCGCCAGCTGCTTGTCATAGGTCGTGGTGTTGCCCACGAACAAGAACCGCCCCTGGTCCAGCGGCACGCCGAACGCGGCCGTGATGCAGGCGGCCGGCGCGCAGGTCCCGCCGAAGGCCTGGCTCAGGATCCCGCCCAGGAAGGTGTTCTGCACCGAACGGAAGGTCTCGACCTTGTCGTGCGAATAGAAGACGCCGGCGGTCCACTTCAGGGCCGCGCCGCTGTCGTTCGACTGCAGGCGCACTTCCTGGGTGAAGAACTGGTTCCGCTGCAGGTCGAAGCCGGTGGCCACGTCGTTGGCGTTGGTCGGCAGGACCGTGGTCTTGCCGGTGAAGATCGTGGTCCACAGCGGCACTTCGAACGCGGTGAAGTCGTTGATGCCGTGCTCGCTGCGGCGGAAGTACGAGGTGTTCGACACCAAGCTGACCGGACCCAGGTCGTACTCGACCTTCAGGGCCGGCAGGACGAAGTTCTGGTAGTAGGGCTGAGCCAGCGGCTGGGCGTGGCCGTACACGTCCTTGTCCGGATTGGTGTACTGGAAAACGAAACCCGACTTGCCCGGCCCGACGTCGTTGACCGGCAGCCAGGCCGTGTGCGTGTCGTCCAGGGCGGTGCGCTGGTAGAAGACCGACGGGGTGATCGCCAGCTTGTCGGTCGCCTGGAATTTCAGGGCGATGCGGGCGTTGAAGGTGCGCTGTTCATCAGCGTTCTTGTTCGTCACGCGCCCCGTCGCCGAGTCCACGTGATCCACGAAGCCGCCGTCCTTGCGGTACCAGGCGCTGACGCGGAAGCCGACCTTGTCCTGGACCACCGGACCGCCGACGGCCGCGCCCAGCTCGAAGCTCTCGGCCCCGCCGCGCGTGCTCGAGATCTCGGTCCGGCCATAGCCGGAATAGTCGTTGAGGCTGGGCGTGCGGTTGATGAAGCGCACCGTGCCGCCTTCCGAGCTCGCGCCGAACAGCGTGCCTTGCGGACCGCGCAGCACTTCCACGCGCTCAAGGTCGAAGATCTGCGGGTAGCTGTTGGACGAGAAGTTGCCCGAAGCGATCGTGGCGCGGGTCTGGATCGGGGTGTCGTCGATATAGACGCCGACCGTCGGCGCACCGGCGCCCGACGAGATGCCGCGGATCGAGATCGACGAGCCCAGGTTGCCAAACTTGTTGAAGGTCACGCCCGGGGTCAGCCGCGCGATGTCGTTCACATTGCGGACGCCCTGCTTGTCCATCGCCTCCTGCGAGAAGGCCGAGACGCTGATCGGGATGTCCTTGATGTTCTCCGAGCGGCGCTGGGCGGTGACCACGATCTCCTCGATCGCGGTGACGGTGTCGCTCTTGGACTTGGGCTTGGACTCGTCCTGGGCGAAGGCCCCGCCGGCATACAGCAGCGAAACAATGGCCGTGGACGTCAGCAGGCTGACGCGTACTTCGGAACGCATGGGCTCCCCCCTTTTGTTGTGTTGGCGCGCCCTCCCCAGGACGCGCGGACTGGATCGTGTGGGTGACTCTCCGCGAGGCGTCGCGAACCGCGACGCAAGCCGGACCATGACTCCATTATAGTTTGCCATCAATCTATTTTGGAGAACATTGATATCGCTGCAACGCACAATGCGAAGCGACAGCGCTGGACAGCAGCAGACGGTCAGCAGCCGCATTCACTGCCAAAATCGGGCAAATTCAGCGCCATACGGTGAGATCTGACGCCTGGATCGTTCAAGCCCGCTTCCACGAAACACCAAAGAGATTTCGTTGAGTCAAAAACCATCGATTGACGAAAGGTCACGCTTTTTGGTTTGAATACAAATCAGTTTAGCGTCCAACGAGGGCGCGTGCGGGAGGAACCCCACCATGAAAGCTTCGACCCTGGGCCTTGGCCTGGCCCTCGCCCTGGCCCTGGCCGCCGGCGCCGCCCACGCCCAGACCCCGCCGCCGATGCAGGTTCCCAAAGCCGTTCAGGCGACCGGTCCTGTGCTGACCAAGGGCTCGCTCAGCGCCAAGGGCGCCGACGCCATCCTCGACGCCGCCGTCGCCGAGGCCGTGAAGAACCAGTGGGGCATGTCGATCGCCATCGTCGACGAGTCGGGCCGCCTGCTGGCCTTCCGCCGCACCGACGGCGCGCCGATGGGCACGATCGACGTCGCCCAGGGCAAGGCCGTCACGGCCATCAAGTTCAAGATGCCGACCCGCTTCGTGCAGGAGATCGTCAGCAAGGGCGGCTCGGCCATGCTGACCATCAAGGACATCGTCGCCATCACCGGCGGCTATCCGATCGAGGCCAACGGCCAGATCGTCGGCGCGATCGGCGTCAGCGGCGGCCTCGGCGACGAGGACGACCGCACCGCCCAAGCCGGCCTCGCCGCCTTCCCGAAGTAGACCCCCACCTTAAGCGCCGCGCGCCGTCCTTCCGACCTCGCGCGCGGCGTCCTTTTTTCTGGAAGCCCCATCCCATGAAGACGACGCTCATCCTGGCCCTGGCGGCCAGCGCCTTAGCCTGCGCGGTCCAAGCCGCCGAACCGACCAGCCCCTTCTCGTTCGCGGGCAAGCGGCCAACCTTCAAGGAGCAGTACGTCAAGCCGGAGGTCGTGTTCGGCTCGGTCCAGACCGCCGGCCGCCTCAGCCTGACCGACGAGATCTGGGAGCCGCCGTTCCAGGTGCCGCCCCACCTGCACAAGAAGCACGCCGAGACCTTCTTCGTGATCTCCGGCAAGGTCGAGTGGACCGTCAACGGAGAAACCCATGTGCTGGGCGCCGGCGACGCGGTGCACATCCCGCCCGGCGCGGTGCACTCCACCCGCGTGGTGGGCAATGAGCCGATGCACACCCTGATGATCTCCGAACCCGGCGGCTTCGACGAGAGCGTCGCCTACGAGGCCCGCTTCACGGCCGAGGAGCTGAAGGACCCGAAACTGCGCGCCCTGCTGGGCGACGTGGCCGACTTCCACCCGGCGCAGCATCCCGCGCCGACGAAGTAGTCCTTGCGCGCCCTCCCCGCGTTCGTCAGGGAAGGTCCACGCTCGAGCGCGCGAAGGGCCGACAAATGCAGCTGATCAGCCTTCCCGTCTCGCCGTTCGCGGCGCGGGTTCGCGTGGCGATCCACGCCAAGGGCCTCGCCATCGAGATCGTTCCGCCGCCCGCGGGCTGGCCCAACAATCCGCAGTTTCGCGACGTCAGCCCGACCGGACGGCTACCAGTTCTCGTCCTCGACGATGGCGAGGCCATCTGGGAGTCGGCCGTCATCCTCGAGGTCCTGGAGGAGCTGTTCCCGGATGCGCGTCCGTTACTGCCGTCGAGCATCCTGGAGCGCGCCCGGGCGCGGCTGCTCGTGCGGCACACCGACCTTTACCTGATGCCGCCGATGGTCGCCCTGGCCCAGGCGCAGCAGGAACGTGAGAACAGACGACTGGTCGATCAACTGATCGACGGCTTGACGATCCTCGACGACCTGATCGATGGCGGCGCCTACGCGGTCGGCGAGATGCTGTCCTTCGCCGACTGCGCTCTCGCCCCCGCGCTGTTCGCGGCGCGGGTCACCGGCGACCGTCTCGGGATCGATCTGATCGAGGCCGCGCCCCGGGTGGCCGCCTATGCGGCCGCCATAGGCCAGGACGAGCACGTCGCTCAGGTGCTGGCTGAAATGGAAGACGGATTGCGACGCCTCGTGCGGACCTAGTAGACGCCGCCGCCCTGCCCGGTCCGGTCGACCTTGCCGCCGAACCGCGCCGCCAGGGCTTCCGCGCCCCGCGCCAGCAAGGTGACGTCCGTGCCGACGGCGACGAACGAACAGCCCAGCTTCAGATAACGTCGCGCCAGGGTCTCGTCGGCGATCAGTATGCCCGCAGCCTTGCCGGCGTCGAGGATCGCGGCGATCGCGCCCTCGATGGCGGCCTGCACCTCGGGGTGACCTGGCTTGCCGCGATGCCCCATGGCGGCAGAGAGGTCCGAAGGCCCGATGAAGACGCCATCGATGCCATCCACGGCGGCGATCTCGGCCAGGTTCGACAGACCCTTCAGGGTCTCGACCTGGACCAGCAGGCAGACCTGCTCGTCCGCGCCGTCCAGATAGCCGTCGATGCGGTTCCAGCGCGAGGCGCGGCCGATGGCGCTGCCGACGCCGCGCACGCCGTTGGGCGGATAGCGGACGGCGCGCACCAGCTCGGCGGCCTGCTCGGCGGTGTCGACCATCGGGACCAGCAAGGTCGTGAAGCCGATGTCCAGGTACTGCTTGATCAGATGGGTCGCCCCTACTGGCGGCCGCGCCACAGGATGCACGGGATAAGGCGCGACGGCCTGCAGCTGGGCCAGCAAGGTCGTCAGATCATTGGGCGCGTGCTCGCCGTCGAACAGCAGCCAGTCGAAGCCCGCCCCGGCGCAGATCTCCGCTGTGTAGGGATTGGCCAAGGCCTGCCACAGGCCGATCTGGGCATGACCGGCCGCCAGGGCCGCCTTCATCGAGTTCAGCGGAACGGCCACTAGACGAACCTCATGGCGACCTGGCCCAGCGGGCCGTAGTCGATCTGGAAGGTGTCCCCGGCTCGCGCCGGCACGGGCGCTGTGAACGAGCCGCCCAGGATGACCTCTCCGGCCTCCAGGTGCTCGCCATAGGGATGCAGCTTGTTGGCCAGCCAGGCCGGGCCGTGGGCCGGATGGTTCAGCACCGCGGCGGCAACGCCGGACTCCTCGACGACACCGTTGCGATAGAGCACCGCCGAGACCCAGCGCAGGTCCACCGCGTCGGGCTTCACCGGCCGCCCCCCCAGCACCACGCCGGCATTGGCGGCGTTGTCGGAGATGGTGTCGAACACCTTGCGGGTGGTCCCCGTCGCCGGATCGACCTGCTGGATGCGCGCGTCGATGATCTCGATGGCCGGGACCACCCATTCGGTCGCCGCCAGCACGTCGAAGATCGTGCAGTCGGGACCGCGCAGCGGCTTGCCCAGCACGAAGGCCAGCTCGACCTCGACCCGGGGCACGATGAAGCGGCTCATCGGGATGTCGCCGCCCTCGGCGAAGAACATGTCGTCCAGCAGGGCGCCGTAGTCCGGCTCGCTGATGTTGGACGAGCGCTGCATGGCGCGCGAAGTCAGGCCGATCTTGTGGCCCTTCAACCGCCGTCCCTCGGCGATCTTGGCCTTCACCCAGGCGCGCTGGACGGCATAGGCGTCCTCGATCGTCATGTCGGGGTGGGCCAGGGAGAACTGCCCGACCTGCTGGCCGCTCTTCTCGGCGACGTCCAGGCGCGCCGCCAACTGGTCGATGATCCGGGGTTCGAGCATGGCTAGAGACCGCCCTCGCAGATGTATTTCAGATGCTGGTAGTCGGACAGGCCATGGCGCGAGCCCTCGCGGCCGTAGCCCGAGGCCTTGATCCCGCCGAACGGCGCGACCTCGGTGGAGATGGCGCCCTCGTTGATGCCGATCATCCCAGCCTCGAGCCGCGCCTCCAGCCGCGCGATCCGCCGCGCGTCCGTTGTGAAGGCGTAGGCGGCCAGGCCGTAGGGCGTGGCGTTGGCCAGGGTCAGGGCCTCGTCCTCGCCCGTGAAGCGGGTCAAGGCGGCGACCGGACCGAAGATCTCCTCGCAGGTCAGCCGCGCGTCGGCCGGCGCGTCGGTCAGGACGGTCGGCGGGTAGAAGCAGCCCCCACGCGGATGCGGGTCCCCTCCGACCCGCACCCGCGCTCCGCCCTGTACGGCCTCGGCGACCAGCTCAACCACCTTTGCAGCGGCGCGAGCATTGATCAGCGGGCCGATATCGACCGCGCCGTCGCGAGCGGGACCGACACGCAGGGCGGCGCTCGCCGCCGCCAGGCGGTCGGCGAAGGCCTCGAAGATCCCGTCCTGGACGTAGATCCGGTTGGCGGCGATGCAGGCCTGGCCCGCATTGCGGAACTTGGCCTTCATCACGCCCTCGACGGCCAGATCGAGATCGGCGTCGTCGAACACCAGCACCGGCGCGTCGCCGCCCAGCTCCAGCGACACCCGCTTCAGGGTCGCGGCGGCGCGGGCGGCCAGGTGCTTGCCGACCGCCGTCGAACCCGTGAACGACAGCTTGCGCACGCGCGGATCGTCCAGCCAGACATCGACCACCGAAGCGGCCCGCACACGCGAGGCCGGCACGACGTTGAACACGCCCGGCGGCAGACCCGCCTCCTCGGCCAGGAACGCCAGAGCCAGGGCGGTCAGCGGCGTGTCCTCGGCGGGCTTGGCCACCACCGTGCAGCCGGCGGCCAGGGCCGGAGCGACCTTGCGGGCGATCATGGCCAGCGGGAAGTTCCACGGCGTCACCACCGCGCAGACCCCGACCGGCTCGACCAGCGCCTTCATCCGGCGGCCCGTGAACGGCGATGGAATGACGTCGCCATGGATGCGCCGGGCCTCCTCGGCGAACCACTCCAGATAGGCCGCGCCGTACGAGACCTCGGCGCGCGCTTCGGAGAGCGGCTTGCCCTGTTCCAGGCTGATCAGCCGCGCCAGGTCCTCAGCGTTGCGGATCACGGCCTCGAACCAGGCCCGCAGGTGGTCGGCGCGACGGCGGCCGGTGGTCTCGCGCCAGGCCTCGAACGCCCGGCAGGCGGCGTCGGCGGCGGCCGAGGCGAGATCGGCGTCGCCATCGACCACGCGCGCGATCAGGCGGCCATCGGCCGGGTCCAGAACCTCGAAAACGTCCTCGCGCGGCTCGACCCACAGGCCATAGACGAACGCCCCATCGCGCAGCAGGTCGGGTCGCGCCAGGGCCAGCGCATCACCGCCGCCGTCGCCCCTCACAAGACGCTCCGGAACTTGTCGTGGATGTTGTTGGCCTTGAACGAGCCGGCCTCGTCGGCCTCCTCGACATAGAGGGCCAGCGACAGGTAGCGGCGCTTGAAGGCCCCGTTGAAGTGGGCCTGGATCGCCTCGAACAGACCGCCGAAGAACTCGCGCTTGAACTCGGCTGAACGCCCCGGACCGATCTTGGCCGTCACCACCACGAAGGCGTAATCGTCCGCCCCGTCGGCCACCACATACTCGGTCAGGCGATGGCCGCGCACCCGGATGCCGCCGATCGGAAAGACCCCGCCGCTATCGGCCAGCCGCGTGGCGATAATCCGCAGCAGGGTCGGGATGCGCCCCTCGGCGGCCAGGTTGTCGGTGTATTCGACGACGACATTGGGCATCAGCCAGCCACCGTCATCACGCCGGCCGTGCAGCCGACCGCGAAGATCGGGATCGGCTCGTAGCAGAGGATCTCGCCCTGCCCGCGCGCGGCGGCGGCGACGCTGATCAGGGTGCGGATCTCGAACCCGCCCTGCCCCGCCACGGCATAGGTGCCCGCGTCGGAGTACGACAGCAGCGCCGCCTTGTCGTTGCGCGCCCAGCGATCCAGGAACTCGGCGTCCCAGGCCTCGTTGATGCGGCCGCTATCCGGCGTACACGGCCAGTGCGAGAGGCCGCCGGTGCCGATCACGGCGATCTTCTCGGGAACCGCGTCGCAAGCCCGCCGCAGCGCCTCGCCGAACGCCCAGGCGCGGTGCAGCGGCGTCAGCGGTGGCCCCTGGCAGTTGATATTGACCGGGATCACCCGCAGCTGGTGACGCGGATCGAGGAAGCTGAGCGGCACCGCCACACCGTGGTCGAATTTCCACTCCTCGGCGAAGGCCACGTCCACCGTGGCCATCATCTCCTCGATGATCCGCTTGGAGAGCTCGGCGTCGCCGGGCTGGCGGAACTTCTGGATGGCCAGCCAGGCCTCGTCCTCGATCGGCCCCTCGTAGTAGTCGGCCATGCCCACGGCGAAGGCGGGCATGTTGTTCATGAAGAAGTTGGCGAAGTGCTCGGCCGCGACGATGACCAGCACCTCCGCGCCCGACGCTTCCAGCGCCTCGCGCAGGCGGGCGAAGCCGGCATAGAACCGGTCGCGCTTGGCGGCGTCGGCCAAGCCGGCGCGGCCTGTGATCCCGGGGGCGTGGCTGCAGATTCCAGCAAAGACCAGGCTCATAGTCCGGCCACCTTCTCTTCCGCGGACAGGGTCATGGCGTAGACGCCGGCTCGCACGGGGCCATGGCGGCGAACGCCCTCGCGCATGGCTTCCAGGTAGTCGGCCCAGGGCATCTGCAGGTAGGCGGCCAAGTGCATCAGCAGCTGGCCGTTCACGCCCATCACGAACAGCAGGCCGATATCGCCGTCGCTGAGCGCCACGCGCTCTTCGGACGCCAGGTCGTATTCGGCCAGCAGCGCCTCGCGCTCGTCGCGGAACCGCTGCTGGACCACCGGATCGCGGTTCAGGGCGTAGAGCACCTTCTGGACGTAGTAGAGGCTCATGCTGTCACACGCCCCACTTGGGGATCGGGTGCGAGCCCATCGAGACGCAGACGTTCTTGACCTCGCAGAAGGTCTCGAAGCTGAACTCGCCCCCCTCGCGGCCGATGCCGGAGTCCTTCACCCCACCGAACGGCTGGCGCAGGTCGCGGACGTTCTGGCTGTTGATGAAGACGAGGCCCGCCTCGATGCCGGCGGCGACGCGGTGGGCCTTGCCGATGTCCTGGGTCCAGACATAGCTGGCCAGACCGTAGCGGACGTCATTGGCCAGGCGCAGACCCTCGGCCTCGTCCTTGAACGGGATCAGGCAGACGGCGGGCCCGAAGATCTCCTCCTGGGCAATGCGCATGCGGTTGTCGACATTGGCGAACACCGTCGGCTTGACGAAGTTGCCGGCCTTGACGCGCTCGGGCAGTCCTTCTGGGCGACCCAGGCCGCCGGCGACGATCTTGGCGCCTTCCGTCTCGGCCAGCTCGATATAGCCAGTGACCTTCTCCCAGTGCTGGCGGGTGATCATCGCGCCGACCTGGGTCTTGTCGTCCAATGGATCGCCGACCCGGATGCGGGCGGCCCGCGCCGCGAACTCGGCGACGAAGGCGTCGTAGACGCTCTCCTGGATGAAGATCCGCGACCCGGCCGTGCAGCGCTCGCCGTTCAGCGAGAAGATCGTGAAGAGGGCCGCGTCGAGCGCGCGCTCCAGGTCGGCGTCCTCGAAGATCACCACCGGCGACTTGCCGCCCAACTCCAGGGACAGCTTCTTCATGCCGGCCACCTGGGCGATGCGCTCGCCCGTGGCCGTGCCGCCGGTGAACGAGACGGTGCGGACGTCCTTGTGCCGCACCAGCGCCTCACCCGCCGTACGGCCATAGCCGTGGACCAGGTTGAAGACGCCCTTGGGCACCCCGGCCTCAAGCAGGATCTGGCCCAGGCGGTCGGCGGTGAGCGGCGACAGCTCGCTCATCTTCATCACCGCCGTATTGCCCAAGGCCAGGCACGGGGCGGTCTTCCAGGTCGCCGTCATGAACGGCACGTTCCAGGGCGAGACCAGGCCGCAGACGCCGACCGGCTGGTACAGCGTGTAGTTCAGCATCTGGTCGTCGACCGGGTAGCAGCGCCCGTCCATCCGCGTGGCCACTTCCGAGAAGAAGTAGAAGTTCTCGGCCGCGCGCGGGATCAGCTGATGGCTGGTCTGGTGGATCGGCAGGGCCGTGTCGGCGGTCTCCAGCGCCGCCAGCTCCGGCACGGCCTTCTCGATCAGCTCGCCCACCCGGCGCATGATCTTGGCGCGCTGCTTGGCGGGCGTGCCGGCCCATTTAGGGAAGGCTTCCTTGGCGGCCTCGACGGCCAGAGCGATCTCGTGCTCGCCGCCGCTGGCGACCTCGGCCAGCACCTCCTGGGTGGCCGGATTGACGGTCTCGAAGCGCTCGGCGCTGTCGACGGCGGCGCCGTTGATCAGGTGCTGCAGGATCATCGGGAAGCTCCGTAGAAGGTCGCGTCGTCGACCACCGTGTTGGTCAGGGCGCCCACGCCCTCGACCTCGGTTTCGACCACGTCGCCGGGCTGCAGGTAGACGACCCCGTGCGGGGTGCCGGTCAGGATCAGGTCACCCGGCAGCAGGATCATGAAGCTGGTCAGGTGCTCGATCAGGTACGGGATGCCGAACACCATGTCGGCCGTGGTCCCCTCCTGGACGACCGCGCCGTTGACCCGCGTGGTCAGGCGCAAATCCATCGGATCGGCAACGTCGTCGCGGTCGACGATCCAGGGGCCCAGCGGCGTGCCGCCGTCGCGGTTCTTCACCCGCAGGTTCGGGCGGTAGTAGTTCTCAAGGTAGTCGCGGATCGTGTAGTCGTTGGCGACCGTGTAGCCGCCGACCACGTCATAGGCGCGGTCCCACGGCACATTGCGCGCCGTCCGGCCGATCACCACCGCCAGCTCGCACTCGTAGTGCATCTGGGTCGCGTCGGCGGGCCGGCGGGTCAGCGCCTTGTGCCCGACCAGGCTGCCCGCGCCCTTCAGGAAGATCAGCGGCTCCTCGGGCGGCTTGAAGGCCAGCTCGGCGGCGTGGTCGGCGTAGTTCAGGCCCAACGCGACGATGGTGCGCGGCGTCACCGGCGGCAGCCAGACCACAGCGTCCTCGGACACGACGCGACCATCGGCCAAGGTCAGGGTGAGGCCATCGGCGGCGACCACGGCCTGGTGGACAGCGCCGGCATAGGCGACCCGGGCGCTCCTCACGACTGGGCTCCTTCGGCGACGATCCGGCAGGACAGCGTCCCCAGCCCCTCGGCCGAAGCGGTCACGCGGCGACCCGGCGCGGCGACCAGCGGCGCGGGCGTCAGGGCCGCCAGCAGCACGTCACCGGGGTTCAACGTCATGAAATCGGTGATCTCGGCCAGCAGGTCCGCCAGCGGACGATGCAGCTCGCTCATCGACAGGCGCTGGCGCATGACGCCGTCGACCTCGGCGACGATCTCCAGGGTGTTCGGGTCATCGACGGCCAAAGCCGGCGTGATCCACGGGCCGATCGGCAGGAAGCCGTCCCGGCACGACTGGCGCACGGCGGGCCGGTAGTAGTCGGCGCCGGGCGTCTGAAAATCCAAGGCCAGAGCGTAGCCGTCGACGAAGCTCAGCGCCTCGGCGACCGAGACACGGCAGGCGGGACGGCCGATGACGACGGCCAGCGCCGCACGCGCTTCAAGCGCTTCAACGCCCTCCGGAACCACGACCTCGGCCCCATGCCGCGCGAAGGAGTTCGGCGGCTTGAGGAACAGCACCGGCGCTTTCGGCGGCGCCTTGTACGGCGCCTGTTCAAAGGCCTGCGCCAGGCTCTCGCGCTCGGCGCGGCTGTTCAGGGCGACGCCGTAGACTGTCCCCGCGATCGGCGCTTCCAGCATTCCCGCCTCGGCCCAGGCGCGGGCGTCGTCGGGACTGGCCCAGACGGGCGTCGGGGCGGATCGGACCTGGACCAAGACCTCGGGCGGCACGCGCTACTCCTTCACGCCCCGTCTGATCGGAGCGCCTGGAGAGGTGCTTAGCGCGTCTCGAAACGAGCGTTTTGTCCGTCCCGGAAGGGTCGATTGTCCGTCCCCGCACCTGGCCATTCCCCGCCTTGCCGGGCGGGCGTGATCGACGGGAATGGGGCCGCAAACGGAGCGTCCTCATGTCCCAAACTTCCCTGGTCGAACTGCTTCCCGAAGTCCGCGCCCTGCCCGGCCGCCTGACCAGCGCCTTCGTCGACGGGCTCTATCTCAACAGCGAGGACGGCCAGCCGCTGGAGGCGCGCGATCCGGCCACCGAACAGCTGATCGTCGCGATCCCGGAAGCCGACGACGCCCTGGTCGACCACGCCGTGCGCTCGGCCCAGCGCGCCTTCGCCGACGGCCGCTGGTCGGGCCTGCGCCCAGCCGACCGCGAGCGGATCCTGCTGAACTTCGCCAGCGTCGTCGAAGCCCATGCCGAGGAACTGGCCCAGCTGGAGAGCTGGAACCAGGGCAAGTCGATCAACCTGGCCCGCGCCGTCGATGTCGGGGCCTCGGTCGAGTTCATGCGCTACTTCGCGGGCCTGGCGACCAAGATCACCGGCCACACCATGGACGTCTCGATCGCCGTGCCGCCCGGCGCCCGCTACGCCGCCCAGACCCGGCGTGAACCGATCGGCGTGGTCGCCGGCATCGCGCCCTGGAACTTCCCGCTGATGATCGGCCTGTGGAAGGTGGTCCCGGCCCTGGCCGCCGGCTGCTCGATCGTGCTGAAGCCGTCCGAGATCACCCCGCTGTCGACCTTCCGCCTGGCCGAGTTGGCCATGGAGGCCGGGGTGCCGCCCGGCGTGTTTAACGTCGTCCACGGCCGAGGCGCGACCACCGGCGCGGCGCTGACCCGCCATCCGGCCGTGCGCAAGATCACCTTCACGGGCTCGACCGCGGCCGGCAAGACCATCGCCCGCACGGCCGCAGACACCCTGGCCCGCGTCTCGCTGGAGCTGGGCGGCAAGAACCCCGCCATCGTCCTGGCCGACGCGGACCTCGCCAAGGTCGTGCCGGGCCTGCTGGCCGGCGGCTTCATGAACGGCGGCCAGGTCTGCGCGGCCGTCTCGCGCGTCTATGTCGAGCGCGCGATCCACGACAAGCTGGCCGACGCCCTGGCCGACGCGGTTAGCGGCATGAGCCTGGGCGCGGGTCTGGATCCGGCCGCCCAGGTCAATCCGCTGGTCTCCTCGGCCCACCGCGCCAAGGTGCTGGGTCATGTCGAGGCCGCGCGCGCCAGCGGCGTCGAGCTGGTCAGCGGCCCGAGCGCACCGGACGCCGGCTACTACGTCTCCCCGACCCTGGCCCTGGGCGCGGCCCACGATCACCCTCTGAACCGCCAGGAGGTGTTCGGCCCGGTGCTCAGCCTGGTCACCGTCGAGGATGCGGCCGAGGCCCTGAAGCTGGCCAACGACACCGCCTACGGCCTGGCCGCCAGCCTGTGGACCGACAGCCTGTCCAAGACCCTGGACCTGACGCCGCGCATCGAGGCCGGCACCCTGTGGGTCAACAGTCACGTGCCGCTGGATCCGCACATGCCGTTCGGCGGTTTCAAGCAGTCGGGCTGGGGTCGCGACTTCGGACCGAACGCCTTGGACGCCTATCTGGAGACCAAGTCGGTCTGCATGGCTTACTGACCTCACAATAAGTTTGAATACAAACTAAATTCTTGCGGCGTGCGCTGGGCGTGATACCCCTTTCTCTAGAGGAAACAGGGGAAGACGGCGCATGCCGCGAGACCTGAACAACGAGGCTTATCAAGAAGCCTTCCAGGACGCCTTCGCCGGCGTGCGCCAGAGCAACTGGGGCGGCGAGCCGTCCAGTTGCGTCTTCAAGACCGCCGCCCTCGGCGCACTGCGCTTCAGCCTCCTGTCGGCCCCGTCGCACGTGGCCACCTGGGCCGGCGGGCGCAGAGGCTCGGACAGCCTGAAGATCCTGGTTCAACGCCAAGGCCAGACCTCTTTCGCCCAGGGTGAAGCGACCTACGCCCTGCCCCCCGGCGGCTGGCTGCTATGCCCGCGCGACCAAGCCTATGCGGTGATCAACCAGACGCCCGTCGACCAGGTGCTGGTCGAGGCGCCGCTGGACCTCGTCGCCCGCCGCGCCATCGGCCGGCTCAGCGCGCCCCTGGTCCATGCCGAGCCGCACGGGGCGGCGCGGGTGCTGGGAACTCTGCTCTCGACCCTGGCCGACGAGATCGACGACCTGGACGACGCCAGCTCGGCCCGCTTCGCCGACACGGTGGCCGACCTGATCGCCGCCCTGGCCCTCTCGGAGGTCCGCCGCCACGCCGCCGACATCCTGCCCGCCGATCTGCTTCGCGAGCGCGCCCAGCTCTTCATCAAGGCTCACCTGACTGACCCAGACCTCAGCGTGAAGGCTGTGGCGCGGGCGATGAACTGCTCGGAACGCTATGTCTATAAGGCCTTCGAAACCCAGGACGTCACCCCCGACCGCTACATCTGGGACGCTCGCCTTTCCCGCTGCGGCGAGGTGCTGGCTGACCCGGCCTGGGCGGGCTGCTCGATCTCGGAGGTCGCCTACCGCCACGGCTTCGCCTCCAGCGCCCACTTCTCGCGCGCCTTCCGGGGCCGCTTCGGCCTCAGCCCCAGCGAAGCTCGCCGCGCCGCGCTCGCCTAGTTCCGCCACGAACAGGCAGGCGTGCGGCGTCGGTCAAATCCGACGTCGGGGCCTGGGCTAGCATCCCCGTCTCAAGTTCGAGGGGATTTGCATGACCGCTTACGCCACGCCCGACGCCGTGCTCGACGCCTATATCGAGGGCAGCCGCGCGCTGGACGCCGACCTGCTGCGCACCTGCTTCCGAGCCGACGCGGTGATGAACGGCTATCTGCGCGGCCAACTGCTGCTGGGCGGTCCCGAGCCGTTCTTCCAGGACATCGCGGGCATGAAGGCCGGCGGCGTCGACCACTCGGCGTTCAGCGCTTCGATCACCAACCTCGCCGTCAACGGCGCCATCGCCCAGGCCAGCGTCCGCATGGAGAAGCTGGCCGGCGCGCTGGACTTCCAGGACTACTTCCACCTGATCCGCGACGCCGACGGCTGGGCGATCAGCAGCAAGACCTTCTCGTCGCTGGACTAGCGGCGCGGCTTCGCAGCCAGCGCCCGGCAGAGGCGCGGCCGCGCCTTTTCCGGGGGAAACCACCATGACGGCCAAGACTGGGACGGCCAAGTCCGGCTCCGCGTACGAGAACACGCTGCTCGCTTTGCTCTTCCTGACGTTCGGCTTCGTCTTCTTCGACCGACTGGCGCTGAACTTCCTGTTCCCGTTCGTCTCCAAGGAGTTCGGCCTCGACGCCACGCATCTGGGGATGCTGGCCTCGGCCCTGGCGCTGACCTGGGCGCTGTCGGGCCTGGTCATGGGCTTCGTCTCCGACGCCCTGGGCAAGCGCAAGCCGCTGCTGGTCGCGGCCGTGATCATCTTCTCCCTGGCCTCGCTGGGCTCGGGCCTCGTCGCCGGCTTCGGCGCCCTGCTGACCTGCCGCCTGCTGATGGGCCTGGCCGAGGGTCCCGTCCTGCCGTTGGCCCAGTCGCTGATGGTGGCCGAGTCCTCCAGCGGCCGGCGCGGCCTGAACATGGGCCTGCTGCAAAGCTCGGCGGCGGGACTTCTCGGCGCCCTGGCCGGACCGCCGATCATCCTGGCCCTGGCCCAGGCGCACGGCTGGCGGACGGCCTTCTACGTCTCGTGCATCCCCGGCCTGATCCTGGCGGCGCTAATCTGGCGCTTCGTGCGCGAGCCCAAGCCTGAACCGAAGACCGCCTACACACCACGCGACAAGCCCAGCCTACTGGCCGTGCTGCGCCACCGGAACATCTGGCTGTCGGTGCTGATCAGCGCGGTGTTCGTGACCTGGTTCATCGTCATGACCACCTTCGCCCCGACCTATCTGGTCCAGGCGCGCGGCTTCACGCCGGGGCAGATGGGCTTTGTCATGACCGTGCTGGGCGCCGCCCACGTCTTCTGGGGCACAGCGGTGCCGGCGATCTCCGACCGCATCGGCCGCAAGCCGGCCATGCTGGTGTTCTCGGCCCTATCGGTCTGCGCGCCGCTCGCGCTGATCTTCGCCCAGACGCCCCTAACGGCCGCGATCGCCATCGCGCTCACCTATACCGGCCTCGGTTGCTTCGTCCTGTTCATGGCCACCATCCCGGCCGAGACCGTACCCGCCGGCTCCCTGGCCACGGCCTTGGGCCTGGTCATGGGCGTCGGCGAGCTGGCCGGCGGCTTCGTGGCGCCGACCGTGGCGGGCATCACCGCCGACCACCTGGGCGCGTCCGCCCCGTTCTGGATCTCGGCCGCCGGCGCGGCCCTGGCGGCGGTCTTCTCCCTGTTCCTGACCGAGACCGCGCCCTCGCGCCGTGTGGTCTGATTTCCCGAGGAGTTCGAGAATGCGTTTCCAAGGCAAGGTCGCCCTGATCACGGGCGGCGGCACCGGCATCGGCGCGGCGGTCGCTCGCCGGATCGTCGCCGAGGGCGGCAAGGTGGTGCTGACCGGCCGCCGCGCCGGACCGCTGGAAGACGTCGCCGCCCCTCTTGGTGAGGCCGCCGCGATCAGCGTCGGCGACGCTTCGAACGCGCGGGACGCCCAAGCCGCCGTCGCCCTGGCGGTCGAACGCTTCGGCGCCCTCGACATCCTGATCGCCAACGCCGGCGGCCACGGCCTGGGCGCCGTCGCCGACACCAGCGACCAGACCTGGGCCGACAGCCTCTCTGCCAATCTCAACACCGCCTTCGTCGCCGCCCGCGAGAGTTTGCCGCGCTTGATCGAGCGGAAGGGCAATGTCGTGGTGGTCTCGTCGATCGCCGGCCTGTTCGCCGGGCCCTCAGTGGCCGGCTACACCACGACCAAGCACGCCCTGATCGGCCTGACCCGCTCGATCGCCCGCGACTATGGCCGCGTCGGCGTGCGGGCCAATGTCGTCTGTCCGGGCTGGGTCGCCACCGCCATGGCCGACGAGCAGATGGCCCCGATCCAGGCGCGCTTCGGCCTGGCCACGGTCGCGGAGGCCTACGCCAAGGTCACCGAGGACGTGCCGCTGGGTCGTCCCGCCAGCCCTGAGGAAGTCGCCTCGGCCATCTGCTTCCTGGCCTCAAGCGAGGCTTCGATGATCACCGGCGCGACCCTGACGGTCGATGGCGGCGCTTCGACGGTGGACCTGCCCACCGTGGCCTTCACCAAGTGAGCGCGAGCATGACCACGCCGAAGAATTGGAAGACGTACGAGGACTTCGCCGCCGGCATCGACACCAACCGTCTGCCGCCCTCCTCCGCCCTCGCCGGTCACGAGTTGCGCATCGAGAGCGACAGCGGCGGCCTCGACTTGGCCTTCGTCGCTGACGACTGGGTGTCGTGGCGTCAAGACCAGGAGTCCGGCCGCGACGCTTGCGAGGTCGTCGAGCTCGCCACCGACCTCTACTTCGTCGACATCGTCTTCGCTGCTCGACCGCCCGACGCCCTGACCCTGATCCTCAACCTGGCCACCGGCCGGACCTTGAGCATCCTCTCCCGCGTCCGCCCCGAGCCGACGCTTGGCGAACCACAAGTGGACCAGGTGTTCGAGGCCGGCGTCATCGCGGGCGTCGTGGGGACTGGCGAAGTCCCCGCCCCGTCTCGGGACCTGATCGGCCTGCGCGCCTTCTATCGCTACAGCCCCAACCATCTCTACGAGCACACCTATCTGAGCTCGGAGCGCTATTGCTGGCAGTGCCTGGAGGGCGAGCAGCGTGGCCATGGCGACGTGGACCTCTCCACCGTCTTCCGCTTCGCGCCGGACCAGTACGTGTTCGCGTTCCGGGAGTTCAAGATCCCGGTGGCCTCGGTGTTCTTCATCAACTTCGAGGACGGCCGCTCGACCGGTAAGTTCCTCGGGATCACCGGCGACGGCGCGGTCGAGAACCGCAAGGCCGGGGCCTTCCTGCGCCGCGCCTCGCGCACCTTCTACGACGAGGCGGTCGAGCCGGTCTGAACCGGCTCGTCCTTCGACAAGCTCAGGATGAGGAATACCTGAGCGCCGAAGAAAACCTCACCCTGAGCTTGTCGAAGGGCGAGGTTTTGCGCCGCTACCAGCGCTTGCGGCTCTCCGCCAGCACTGCTTCCGTCCGCGCGATGGCGGCGTCCTGGTGGGGCTGCAGGTCTTGATAGGCCATGTCGCCAATCACCTCGACGAACGGATCGACCACCTCGGTGCGGCGCTCGGCCAGGGTCTCCATGACCGCCAGGCCGAAGAACGGCACGGTCGAGGCGCTGTAGCCGCCTTCGTGGCTCATCACCAGGCGGCCGCCGCACAGGTCGTTGGCCGCGTCCATCAGCTTGCGCGTCATGTCGCGATAGGCGTCGGAGTGCAGCATCATCCGGCCCAGCGGGTCATGACCACCCGCATCGAAGCCAGACGGCACGATGATCAGGTCCGGCTGGAACGCGTACAGCGCCGGGATCACCACCCGGTCGAAGGCGGCCGCATAGGCGCCCAGGCCCGAGCCCGGCGGCAGCGGCAGGTTCAGGTTGAAGCCCTCCCCGGCCCCGGCGCCGATCTCGCTGACATGGCCGCTGTCGGGCGGGAAGCAGCCGTCCTGGTGAATCGAGATCGTCAGGGCGCGCGGGTCTTCCCAAAACACGTCCTGGGTGCCGTTGCCGTGGTGGACGTCCCAGTCGACGAAGGCCACGCGCTTCAGGCCCAGATCGTCGAGCGCGAACCGCCCAGCGATGGCGGCGTTGGCGAACAGGCAGAAGCCCATCGCCCCCGAACGCGTGGCGTGGTGGCCCGGTGGGCGCACCAAGGCGTAGGCGTTGGCCACCTCGCCCGCCACGGTCTGGCGTACGGCCTCGACCACACCGCCCGTGGAGAGCAACGCGATCTCGTAGGAGTCGGTGCCGAACGGCGTCGACGGCCCCGCCTCGCCGCCGAACGCCCGCGAGCGCTCGGCCAGCGAGGCGACATAGGCCTCGCTGTGCACGCGATGCAGCAGCTGCAGATCGACCGGCTTGGGCTCGATCAGCTTCAGGTGCGGGGTCAGGCCGCTGACGTCGAGCAGGTTCTTGAACCGGCGCTTGGTCTCCGGATGCTCTGCCGGCTCGCCCGGCTGGACGAAGCCGCCATACGGCATGATGCCAGCGTTCGTCCCCGTGCTGTGCCACATGTAGCGCTCGTGCCAGACGAGGCCGGTCGGGGCGCGTTGAGCGCTCATTAGTTTGATCTCCTACCTTTTTGCCGTTGTAACCGAGTCCGGCTCAGCGATCCACGGCTTCGAAGGCCTTGGTCAGGGCGTTCACCAGCGTGTCGACCTCGTCCTCGGTGATGACCAGCGGCGGAGACAGGATGATCTTGGGGCCGACCGGGCGGACGATGGCGCCGTGGCGGCGGGTGTGCTCAGCCAGTTCGTAGGCCAGGCCCTGGCCAGGATCGATCGGCTCGCGGGTCTTCTTGTCGGACACCAGATCGATGGCGATCATCAGGCCCTTGCCGCGCACCTCGCCCACGCTGCGGAAGCGCTCGGCGAACGGTGTGAGGCCGGCCAGCAGCCGGTCGCCCATCTTGGCCGCCTTGCCCGGCAGGTCTTCCTTCTCGACGATGTCGAGGCAGGCCAGGGCCGCGGCGCAGCCCACGGCGTGACCGCCATAGGTGTAGCCGTGCATGATCGCGCCCTCGGGGCTCTCCTCGCCGCTCCAGGCCGAGGCGACGCGGGCGTTGACCACCGTCGCGCCCAGCGGGATGTAGCCGCACGACAGGCCCTTCGCGAGGCACATGATGTCGGGCTTCACGCCCCAGCCCCGCGCGCCGAACATCGCGCCCGAACGGCCAAAGCCGGTCACCACCTCGTCCGAGACCAGCAGCACGCCGTAGCGGTCGCAGACCTCGCGGACCAGCGGCCAGTACTGTTCTGGCGGCACGATCACCCCGCCCGCGCCCTGGATCGGCTCGGCGAAGAAGGCCGCCACCGTGTGCGGGCCCTGGAACTGGATCTCGCGCTCCAGCTGCTCGGCGCAGATGCGGGCCAGTTCGGCCGGATCACTGGTCCACGGGTTGCGATAAAGCCAGGGCGTGTCGACCTGCAGACAGCCCGGCAGCAAGGGCTCATAGGCCCAGCGGAACGGCGGATTGCCGTTCAGCGACACGCCGCCGAAATGCACGCCGTGATAACCGCCCTTCAGCGAGATGAACTTGGTGCGGTGCGGTTCGCCGACCAGACGCCAGTACTGGCGAGCCAGCTTCATGGCCGTCTCGACCGCGTCCGAACCGCCCGAGCAGAAGAACACTTTGGCCGCATCTTCTGGCGCGGCGATCTCGACCAGCTTCTGCGACAGGCGGATCGACGGCGGCGTCACCGTGCCGTCGAAGCTGGAATAGTAGGCGATCTGGTCCATCTGCTCGCGCACCGCTGCCTTCACCTCGGCGCGGTCGTGGCCGACGTTCACGCACCACAGGCCGCCGATTCCATCGACATAGCTCTGGCCGTCGATGTCCTCGACGATCGAGCCGCGCCCCTTGGAAATGATCAGCGGCGGATGGGCTTCCGAGCGCTTGGGATGCACCATCGGGTGCCACTGGTGCTTAGCGTTGGCGCTCTTCAGCGCATTGGCGTCCGGTTGGGTCACGGCCCATCTCCCTGGGATTTCCTCGGGACCATGATCCGCGTGACGCGCGCCTCGCCGCTTGACCTCAAGCGTCAGCGATTTGATCATAAGCTTCATGAGGGAGAACGCCGCCAAAAGCCGCCAACGCGCCGAGCCGATGATCATCGCGCCGGTGGTGCTGTCGCTGGTCGACCTGCTGCATGAGCGCGGCTTCGACGCCCTGCCGTTGCTGGCACGCCACGGCCTAGCCGTCGCGCCGCTCGGCGAATTCAACGCCACCGCGCCGCTGAAGACCTATGTCCGGCTGTTCGAGGAGGCCGCGCTCCAGACTGGCCAGCCGGGCCTGGGTCTGTCGCTGTCCAGCGCCGTCGGCCCCGAGGCTCTGGGCGCCCTGGGCTTCCTGTTCCTCAGCTCGTCCAGCCTGGGCGACGCCCTGGCCAATCTCGTCCGCTACACCGCCGCCGTGCAGGACGCGACCGAGCAGCGGGTCAGCGTGCGCGGAGGGCTGGCTCACGTCACCTACCAGATCCGCGACGACGCCATCGGCCCGCGCGCCCAGGACGCCGAATTCTCGATCGGCTGCACCTACCGCCTGATCCGCTCATATGTCGGTCCGCGCCTGAAGCTGGCCGAGGCGCATTTCGAGCACTCGCCGCTGCAGTCGCCCAAGGCCTATGAGGCAGTGTTCCGCTGCCCGGTCTATTTCCAGCAGCCGACCAATGGCCTGGTTCTGGCCGAAGAGGACCTGAAGCTCAGCTCCAGCGTCATCAACGCCAAGCTCTTCCCGATCCTCGAGGGCCAGATCCGCGAGCTGATCTCCAAGAAGGAGTCGATCAGCGGCGTGGCCGAGCGGGTAGCCGATGCGCTGAGCCCAGCGGTTCTGCAGCGGGGCGCCAGCGCGGCCTCGGTGGCGACCGACTTCAACCTGTCGGAATCGACCCTGCATCGCCGATTGAAGGCCGAGGGGACCTCGTTCCAGGCCGTGCTGGATCAGCGCCGCCTGGCCCTGGCGCAGCGCCTGCTGGACGACCGCCAGATGACCATCGCCGACATCGCCGCCTTCGTGGGCTTTTCCGAGAACGCCGCCTTCACCCGCGCCTTCAAGCGCTGGACCGGTGTCTCACCGCGCGACTACCGGGGCGGCTAAACCTTCCGCAGGCGCAGGCTCAGCAGCAGGAACGCCCCGCCGCACAGCAGCACGCCGATCACGCCCAGCAGCAGCACGCCCGAGAACAGGCCCGGCCGCACCAGGCCCGCCGCGATCCCCGGCCCCGAGGCCAGACCCAGGCCGATGATGATATTGGCCAGCACCAGCAGGCGGCCCGAAGCGTCGACCTTGGACAGCGAACCCAGCAGGAACGGCAGAGTGAAGGTCCAGGCCACCTTGAACAGCACCGCCGAGCCGAAATAGATGCCGCCGCTCAACGGTCCGAACGGGATAGCCAGGGCGACCAGCAGCACAATGACTCCAGCCTCCAGCGGTCCCAGATTGCCCAGCTTCACCGGCGTGAACGCCGCCAGACCCGCGCCGACCACGCCGAACAGAGTGGCGATCGACAGGGTCGTGGCGATCCAGTGGGCGTCCAGCCCGGCCGCGTCGCCGATCCGCTCGAAATAGGTCCAGACCGCCCCGACCGCGACGTAGAAGGCGTAGAGACCAACGAGGCCCAGCGCGCCGTCGACCTTGGACAGCTTGGCGGTCGGCGCGGCGTCGACACTGGCGGTCTCGCCCGGTCCGGCGGGGATGAACGGCAGCATCAACGCCATCGCGCCCATCACCACCGCCAGGATCAGGAAGGCGCCCCGCAAACCGTGGCTCTCGACCACGAACGGCAGCAGGGCCACCCCCACCGAGCCCATGGCCAATTGCAGCACCACCCACCAGGCGAAGGCCTGGGTCGGCGCCTTGCTGCGGGCCATGATCGGCAGGGTGATCGAGACGGCGACGCCACCCGCCAGGCCCGCGCCGAACAGGGTCAGGGCCAGCATTGTCGGATCGGTGACGAAGGCGGCCACGACGAACAGCGCCGCCAGGATCGGGATGGCCACGACCAGCAGCTTGCGCCACAGTGGCTTCTGGACCAGCAGGGTCATGGGCAGGCCGATCAGGCCGATGCCGCCCAGATGCGCCGAGATCACCAGGCCCGCCTGCGAAGGGCTGAACCCCAGCTTGCCGACCATGGCCCCCACCAGCACCGGCGCCATGCCCAGCACCAGCGGCGCGATCGCCCCCATGGTCACGGCGCTGGCCGTCGTGGCCCAGGCGTTCTCTCCCGCGCCGACGGACGCGGCGTTGGATGGCTGGACGGCTGGCATGTCGGATCCCCCTGTTATGTGAGGCCGACGGTACGGCGAGCCCCTCGCCTGCCCTTGATCGATCCGGTCAGACCCTTGACCTTTACGGCGAGACCGAGCCGATCCGCTGGGCCGCGTCCAGCAGCACCGGCAGCACCCGTTCCTTCAGCTGGTCGGGGCTCATGCGGTTGATCTGGGTCGAAACATTGATCGCCGCCACCACCTTGCCTGTGCGATCGCGCAGCGGCGCGGCCAGGGACAGCAGGCCCAGCTCCAGCTCCTCGCTCGTCAGCGACCAGCCTTGGATCGCGGTCTGCCGCAGGATGGCTCGCAACTGATCAGGATCGGTGACGGTGTGTGGCGTCATCTTCTCCAGCTTGGTCGCCGACAGCACCCGCTCCAGCTCCAGCGGCGGCAGGTGCGCCAGCAGCATCCGCCCCATCGAGGTGTTGAAGGCCGGCAGCCGGCTGCCGACATGCAGGTTCACCGTCATGATCCGGCTGGCCGCCACGCGGGCGACATAGACGATCTCGCTCCCGTCCAGGACGCTGGCCGAGCAAGACTCCCCGACCTGACGGGTCACGTCGGTCAGCACCGTCAGCGCGCCCTGCCAGACGCCCAGGGTCGAGAGGTAGGCGAAACCTAGGTCCAGCACGCGCGGCGCTAGGCCGAACACCTTGCCGTCGGTGCTCGCATAGCCTTCCGCCACCAGGGTTAGCAGGAATCGCCGCGCCGCCGCCCGGGTCAGTCCCGTGCGCTCAGCGACCTGGCTCAGGGTCATGCGCGGATGCTCGGCGTCGAACGCGCGAATGACGTCCAGTCCCCGAGCGAAGGTCTGGGCGTAGTCCTTTTCGTTCAAGGGCTTGGCGGCGTCGTTCAAGGCGGAATCCTCCCGAGATCCAGCCTTAGCAAATGTGCGATTATCGCACAAGTGTGCGATATGTTGACTCCTCATTCGAGCGGGCGTTAGGTCGCCGCCATGAACGGTCCCGCCAGAGGACGGCGTGGACCCGGGAGGTCTCGATGAAGAGCAAGATCTACGACAGCGCGGCCGCGGCCCTGGAAGGCGTCGCCTTCGACGGCATGACGCTGATGTCCGGCGGCTTCGGCTTGTCGGGCAACCCCGAGACCCTGATCCCGGCCCTGAAAGACACGGGGGTCAAGGACCTGACCGTGATCAGCAACAACTGCGGCGCCGATGGCTTCGGCCTGTGGATGCTGCTCAACAACGGCCAGATCCGGAAGATGATCTCGTCCTATGTGGGCGAGAACAAGCTGTTCGAGCAGCTCTACCTGTCCGGCGAACTGGAGCTGGAGCTGAACCCGCAGGGCACCCTGGCCGAGCGCATTCGCTCGGGCGGCGCGGGCATTCCGGCCTTCTACACCAAGACCGGCGTCGGCACGGTCGTGGCCGAGGGCAAGCCGGTCGAGACCTTCGAGGGCGAGGACTATGTCCGCGAGACCTGGCTGCGCGCCGACCTCGCCATCATCAAGGCCTGGAAGGCCGATCCGGAGGGCAACCTGATGTTCCGGATGACCGCCCGCAACTTCAACCCGGTGATGGCCACGGCCGGTAAGGTCACGATTGTCGAGGTCGAGGAGATCGTCGAGGCTGGCGCACTGGACGCCAATGCGATCCACACGCCCGGCGTCTATGTCGACCGCATCATCAAGTCGACGATCAACGAAAAGCGCATCGAGAAGCTGACGACCCGTCCGCGTGAAGTGGAGACCGCATAATGGCCTGGACCCGCGAAGAGATGGCGGCCCGCGCCGCCCAGGAACTGCAGGACGGCTTCTATGTGAACCTCGGCATCGGCATTCCGACGCTGGTGGCCAACCATATTCCCGAAGGTGTCCACGTCACCTTGCAGAGCGAGAACGGCATGCTGGGCATGGGCCCCTTCCCCTATGAGGGCGAGGCCGATCCAGACCTGATCAACGCCGGCAAGCAGACGATCACCCAACTGCCGACGTCCAGCTTCTTCGACAGCGCCCAGAGCTTCGCGATGATCCGCGGCGGCCACATCGACCTGACGGTGCTGGGCGCCATGGAAGTGGCCGAGAACGGCGACATCGCCAACTGGACCATCCCCGGCAAGATGGTGAAGGGCATGGGCGGGGCCATGGACCTGGTCGCCGGCGTCAAGCGGGTGATCGTGGTCATGGATCACGCCAACAAGAAGGGCGAGAGCAAGGTCCTCAAGCGCTGCGCCCTGCCCCTGACCGGCGCCGGCTGCGTGGACATGGTGATCACCGACCTCTGCGTCTTCGACGTCGACAAGAAGGACGGCCTGACGCTGATCGAGCTTGCCCCAGGCGTCACCCTGGACGAGGTGCGCGCCAAGACCGAAGCTGACTTCGTCGCTGGAGCCTTCGCATGACCCACACCGCCTATATCTGTGACGGAATTCGCACCGCCTTCGGCCGCTATGGCGGCTCCCTGTCGAAGGTCCGCGCCGACGACCTGGCGGCCGTGCCGCTGAAGGCCCTGGCCGCGCGCAATCCGGGCCTCGACCTCTCGGCCATCGACGAAGTGGTGCTCGGCAGCGCCAACCAGGCCGGCGAGGACAACCGCAATGTCGCCCGCATGGCCCTGCTGCTGGCCGGCTATCCGGTCGAGGTCCCGGGCGTCACCGTGAACCGCCTCTGCGCCTCGGGCCTGGAAGCGATCGGCTACGCCGCCCGCGCCATCGCCTCGGGCCACAACGACCTCGTCATCGCCGGCGGCGTCGAGAGCATGAGCCGCGCGCCGTTCGTGATGCCCAAGGCCGACAGCGCCTTCGCGCGCGGCCCCGAGATCTTCGACACCACCATCGGCTGGCGCTTCGTCAACCCGGCGATGAAGAAGCTGTATGGCGTCGATTCCATGCCCGAGACGGCCGAGAACGTCGCCACCGACTACGGCGTCAACCGCGAGGACCAGGACGCCTTCGCCCTGCGCAGCCAGGCCCGCGCTTCGGCCGCTCAAGCCTCGGGATTCCTGGCCGGCGAGATCACCCCGGTCGAGATCCCCGGCAAGGCCGGCCCCACGATCGTCGATCGCGACGAGCACCCGCGCGAGACCACCATCGAGGCCCTGGCCAAGCTGAAGCCCGTCGTCCGCGAGGGCGGCACGGTCACGGCCGGCAACGCCTCGGGCGTCAATGACGGCGCGGTCGGCCTGATCATCGCCTCGGAAGAGGCCGTCAAGTGTCACGGCCTGACACCGCGCGCCCGCGTCGTCGGCTACGCCACCGCCGGCGTCGCGCCGCGCGTCATGGGCATCGGCCCGGTCCCGGCGGTCCGCAAGCTGCTGGCCAAGACCGGCCTCGCCATCGGCGACTTCGACACCGTCGAACTGAACGAGGCCTTCGCGGCCCAGGGCCTGGCGGTTCTGCGCCAGCTGGGCCTGCCCGACGACGGCGCGCACGTAAACCCGAACGGCGGCGCCATCGCCCTGGGCCACCCGCTTGGCGCCTCGGGCGCGCGCCTCGTCCTCACGGCCCTGCGCCAGCTCGAAGCCACCGGCGGCAAGCGCGGCCTGGCCACCCTCTGCATCGGCGTCGGCCAGGGCGCGGCCCTCGCCTTCGAGCGCGTCTAGGAGTTTCCATGAGCGAGATCCTCGCCTTCAAGCGGGAGGACGCGGGCCAGCCGCCGTCCCTGCACCCGCCCTATGCCGCCACCGTCGCCCGCTCGCCGCGCCAGCCGCTGGTGAAGCTGCCCCACGGCCTGACCGAGACCACCGGGCCGACCAACGCCTGGGATCGCCTGATGGGCGGCGCCCTGCTGGATCTCACCGCCCAGCACAAGGCCACGCCCATCGGCCAGCGCATCGTCGTCTCCGGCCGCGTGCTGGACGAGGACGGCCGCCCCGTCCCCAACACCGTGATGGAGATCTGGCAGGCCAACGCCGCCGGCCGCTACATCCACAAGAAGGACCAGTGGGACGCGCCGCACGACCCCAACTTCACGGGCGCGGGCCGAGTGATTACCGACGCCGAGGGCCGCTACCAGTTCGTCACGGTGCGGCCCGGCGCCTATCCGTGGGGCAACCACCACAACGCCTGGCGACCGGCCCACATCCACCTGTCCTTGCTGGGCCCGGCCTTCGCCACGCGCCTGATCACCCAGATGTATTTCCCGGACGATCCGCTGATCGAGATCGATCCGATCGCCAACGCCGTTCCCCTGCCCCAGCGCCAGCGGCTGGTCTCGCGTTTCGACATCGAGACGACCCGGCCGAACTGGGCCCTGGGCTATCTGTTCGACGTCGTGCTGCGCGGCCGCGACGCCACGCCGTTCGAGGATGATCATGACCACTAAGCAGGTGAACCCGGCGCCGCGCCTCGACAACCAGGACCCGGCCTTGTTCGGCCAAACGCCGTCGCAGACGGTCGGCCCGTTCTTCCACTACGGCCTGCCCTGGACCGGCGGCGCGGACCTCGTCGGCGACAGCGACATCGGCGCACGCCTGGAGCTGATGCCGGCCGAGCACTACGTGCTGGCCTCGCCCTCGCAGAAGGCCGGCGTGCGCGGCGACGTCATCACCCTGGAAGGCGCGGTGACCGACGCCGACGGCAAGCCGGTCAACGACGCTCTGATCGAGATCTGGCAAGCCGACGGCGACGGCCGCTACGCCGACGGCGCCGATGCGGACGGCTTCATCGGCTTCGGCCGCGCCCCCACCGGCGAGGACGGGGTCTACCGCTTCCGCACCGTGCGTCCGGGCCGCATCGACAACACCCACGCCCCGCACATCGCCGTCAGCGTCTTCGCGCGCGGCGTGCTCAAGCGCTTGGCCACGCGGGTCTATTTCGAGGGCGATCCGGCCAATGCCGCCGACCCGGTGCTGGCCCTGGTTCCCGCCGACCGCCGCGAGACCCTGGTCGCCCGCAAGACTGGTGAGGCCTGGCGCTTCGACATCGTCTTGCAGGGCGAGGCCGAAACAGTCTTCTTCGACGTCTGATTTTAACCCGGGAGTCGCCGCTTGCCGTCCCTGATCCGCGACCGCGCGACCTCCACGCCGCCCATGCTGGCCGTGTTCGGCGATGAAGCCCTGCTGCGCGCGGCCCTGACCTTCGAGGCCATGCTGGCCCGCGCGCAGGCCGAGGTCGGGCTGATCCCCGCCTCAGCGGCGGAGGCCATCGCGGCCGCTTGCGCCGAGCTTCCGGACATCGACGACCTCGCCGAGCAGGCCGCCCACGCCGGCACGCTGGCGATCCCTCTCGTCGCGATCATCCGGGAACGGATCGCCGATCCCGACATCGCCAAGCTGGTCCACAAGGGCGCCACCAGCCAGGACCTCGCCGACACCGCCCTGATGCTGCAGGCCAAGGCCGGCGCGGCGTTGGTGGTCGAGGAGGCCCTTCGCCTGGAGACCGCCCTCGCCGCCCTGGCCGAAGCCCACCAGGCCACGCCGATGCTGGGCCGCACCCTGCTGCAGGGCGCCCTGCCCATAACCTTCGGGCTGAAGGTCGCCGGCTGGCTGCAAGGCCTGGCCGGAGCCCGCGCCCGGTTCCTGCGCGAGACCGCCGCCATCCAGCTACAACTGGGCGGCGCGACGGGCTCGCTGGCCGGGCTGGACGGCCAGGCGCGTGAAGTCACCGAACGCCTGGCCGCGCTCCTGGACCTGCCCGCCGCCGACACCCCCTGGCATTCCCGCCGTGAGGGCCTGGCGGGCCTGGCGTCCAGCCTGGCCATCCTGACCGGCGCCGTCGGCAAGATCGCCGGCGACATCGCGCTCCTCGCGCAGGGCGAGGTGGCCGAGGCGCAAGAACCGCGCGTGCAAGGTCGCGGCGGCTCCTCGGCCATGGCCCACAAGCGCAACCCCACCAACTGCCAGGTCGCCCTGACCGCCGCCGCCCGCGCGCCGCACCTGGCCGCGACCATCGTCGCCGCCCTGCCCCAGCAGCACGAGCGCGGCCTGGGCGGCTGGCAGGCCGAGGCGCCGGTCCTGGCCGATCTGTTCCAGCTGACCCATGGCGCCCTGGCCGCCATGGCGCCCGTGATCGAAGGCCTGGAAGTCGACACCGACCGCATGGCCCAAAACCTTGCCGCAGCAGGCGTCGGCGCCGATATCGGCGAGTCCGAAACCCTGACGACCAAAGCTCTCAAGATCTGGGCCCTCGCCGCCTACCAAAAGGACCACTGATGCCCTTCGCGACCTCGCACGGCGCCCGCCTCTACTGGCGGCAGGATGGCGCGGCCGACAAGCCGGCGCTGCTGCTACTGACCTCGATCGGCACGGACCTGTCGCTGTACGACCCGGTCGTGCCGCTGCTGACGCCGGACTTCCTGGTGTTGCGCATGGACACGCGCGGCCACGGGGCCTCTGACGCGCCGGCCGGCGACTACAGCCTCAATCTCTTGGCCGACGACGTGTTGGCGGTGCTGGACGCAGCGGGCGTCGCCAAGGCCACGATCGCCGGCACCTCGCTAGGCGCGATGATCGCCATGGCCCTGGCCACGAAGGCTCCCGAACGGGTCGAGGCCTTGATCCTGGCCTGCACTTCGCCCGCCATGGACCCGACCGTCTGGAACGACCGCCTGGCGCTGATCCGCGCCGAGGGCCTGGGCGCCATCACCGAGGCGGTGATGGGCCGCTTCTTCTCCGACGACTTCCGCGCCCAGCACCCGGAGGTCGTCGAGACCGTCCGCGCCGGCATGCTGGCCCAGAACCCTGATGGCTATTGCGGCTGCGGCGCGGCCATCCGCGACATGGCGCTGCTGGAGGGCCTGCCCTCGATCACCGCCCCGACCCTGGTGATCACGGGCGCCCAGGACGCCGCGACACCCTACGAGGGTCACGCCGAGCGCATCGTCGCCGCTGTCCAGGACTCGCGCCATCTCCAGATCGGCGGCGCCCACTTGCCCAGTTTGGAAGCCCCGACCGCCCTGGCCGGCGCCATCCGCGAGTTCGTCGGCGAGGTGCTGCGCGGGACCACCGTGCGCGACGCCAAGGACACCCTGTTCGAAGCCGGCCTCACGACCCGCCGCAAGGTCCTGGGCGACGCCTGGGTCGACAAGTCCCTGGCCAAACGCACGCCGTTCACCGCCGACTACCAAGCGATGATCACCCGCTACGCCTGGAACGAGATCTGGGGTCGTCCGGGCCTGGATCACCGCACCCGCCGCCTGCTGGTGCTGGCCATCTGCGCCAGCCTGGCGCGCTGGGAGGAGTTCCGCCTGCACGTCCGCGCCGGGCTGGAGCAAGGCGGCTTCACCCAGGACGAGCTGAAGGAAACCCTGATGCAGCTGGCGATCTACGCCGGCGTCCCGGCCGCCAACACCGCCTTCACCGAGGCCGCCGAAGTGATGGCCGAGCTCGGCGTCTAGCCGCGCAGGATGCGGGCGAACTGGTCGGACTTCAGTGATGCGCCGCCGATCAGCAGTCCACCCACTTCCGGCGTCGCCAGGATCGCGGCGGCGTTGTCGGCCGTGACCGAGCCGCCGTACAGGATCAGCGGCCGCTCGCCACACGCCGCGTCCAGGGTCTCGCGAATGGCGCCGTGCATCTCCGCGATGTCGTCCTCGGTCGCCGCCTTCCCCGAGCCGATCGCCCACACGGGCTCGTAGGCCAGGGCCCAGGATCGACCGCGCAGGCGCTCGTCCAGCACAGCGCGGACCTGGCCGACGACAACCTCGATCGCCCGCCCGGCGGCGCGGTCTTCGGCCGCGTCGCCAACGCAGATGATCGGCTGCAGCCCCGCGTCCACTGCCGCACCGGCCTTCGCCCGCACGGACAGGTCGGTCTCGCCATGGGCCTGGCGACGTTCGGAGTGGCCCAGGATCACGTGACGAGCGCCGCTTCGCGCCAGCAGGCCGGCCGAGAGATCCCCCGTATAGGCCCCCGCTCCGGCGGTATGGCAGTCCTGGCCGCCGATCTCGACGCCCAGGGGCGCAAGCCGGCGATGAGCGTCGGCGAGCAAGGTGGCGGGCGGGCAGACGACGGCGCGATCCGTCCAGCCGCCGCCCGCGAGGGTCTCGGCCAGGGCGTCGATCAGCGCCGTGTCGCCGTTCATCTTCCAGTTTCCGACGATCAGCCGGGCGGTCGAGACGGTCATGGGTCTTGGATTTCAGACATGCGAAGGCCGGCCGCGGCTGTCGCCACGACCGGCCCTGGAAGCTTCGACTAGTAGGTGAAGGACATGCCAAAGCGGTACGAACGACCGTAGGCCTCGCCTTCGCGGAACCGGTTGCTGGTCCGGAAGAAGTAGTAGTCCTCGGCGTCATTGAGGTTGTTGGCCTCGGCGAAGATCTCGAACTGCTTGGTGACCTTGTAGGCGACCTTGGCGTCGAGGGTGCTGAGCTTGCCGAAGTAGCCGTCCGAGCGACCGGTGGCGTCGCTGACGTTCAGGCCGCCGTCGGTGTCCAGGTACGACGAGTGGTGGGTATAGGCCAGGCGACCCGAGAACCCGTACTTCTCGTAGTAGATCTGGGCGCTGGCGATCTTGTCGGCCTGCCCGATCAGCGGCGTCTTCACCGTGCGGCCCGGCACCTTCAGCTCGCCGTCCGTGAAGGTCATGTTGAAGTTGACCCCGAAGCCGTCAAGCGGCGACGGCAGGAAGGTGAACGGCTTCTGGAAGCTGAACTCCAGGCCCGTGACCTTGGCGCTGGTGCCGTTGGCGTACGAGTTGACGATGGCGTTGGTCAGGGTCACGCCGCCGAAGGTTCCGTTCTGGCCGGTGGCCGTCGAGTTGAAGATCGGGTTCTCGATGTCCTTGTGGAACAGGCCGATCGAGATGCCGCCTTCGCTGGGGAAGTAGTATTCCAGCGAGAAGTCGTAGTTGGTGGCCTTCTGCGGCTTCAGGATCGGATTGCCCATGCTGACGGTGTTGCTGGCCGTATCGACCGTGACCGTCGGCGCCAGGTCCACGAAGGGCGGGCGGCCGAGCGCCTTGGTGACCGCGGCGCGCGCCAGGACGTGCGACGAGAACTGGTACTTCAGGTTCAGGCTCGGGAACCAGTTGGTGTAGCTGTAGCTGCCGAACGAGTTGTAGGTGCTGTTCAGCGTCGTGGCGGCCGTGAAGGCGATGGCCTTGGTGTCGCCCTCGGTGCGTTCGACACGCACGCCCGGCAGGACCGTCAGGTCGCCCTTCTGAATAGCGGCCATCGCATAGGCGGCCGTGACCTTTTCGACGACCTTGTAGTCCGAGGTCACCGACTGGCTGATCTGGTCGCTGCCGCTGACCGTGAACAGGCTCTGGTTGCTGTCGACGTAGTCCTTGGCGCTCTTGAAGTTGATCGTCGGGCCGAAGCTGTACTTGCCGTCGTTGATAAGCGGGAAGTTGTCGGCCTGGAAGTTGGCGACGGTCATGGCCGCGGCGGCGCCGGTGGCGACGAAGGTCCGGCCAGTCTGATCCTGGAAGCGGTCCCGCTTCAGGTACTTGGCGCCGAACTTCACGTAGCTGCCCTCGCCCCAGTCGGACATCGGCAGCTTGTAGTCGACGCGCGCCTGGTTGAGCTTTTCGCCGGCCAGACGCGAGACGCGCTTGTAGTTGTTCAGGCGGTAGTTGGCCGCGTTCAGCGCCGCGGCGTTGGCCGTGAAGCTCTCGGGCATCTCGTCGCCGAGCTTGAAGCTGCCGCCCAGGCCGGTGGAGGCGGCGGCGCGGAACTCGACCTCGTCGCGGACCGGGTCCTTCTTGTTGGACTCCGCGTGGGTGGCTTGCAGCGTCAGCGTGCCCGGACCGACATTGAAGTCGCCGCCGACCGAGAAGGTGGTCGTGTCGGTGGTCTCGCTGCGCTGGCGGAACAGGCGACGGGCCGTGGTCGAGCCGACATTGATGTCGCCGCCGCTGGCCGTCAGGTTGGTGTAGCTGGCCGCCGTGGCCGGGAAGAAGAAGCGGAAACGGTTACGGCTCTCGTTGTCCGAGAACTCCGAATACATGACCCGTGCGTAGAGCTTGACGTCGTCGTTTGGACGCCAGTCGAAGTTGGCGACCGCGCCCTTGCGGGTGCGCCAGGCCGGATCATAGATGCGCTGGTCCATTTCGGCCGGCAGGTCGATACCGTTCACGACCTGGCGGCTGGTGGCCAGGATGTCTTCCGAATAGGACGGACGCTTGGAATAGTTCAGGGCCAGGACCAGGCCGAACTGGTTCTCGGGGCCGAACTTGCCGCCGACCGAGATGTCGCCTTCGTTGGCCTTGCGGTTGGTGTTCTCATAGACGCCGCGCACATAGCGGGCGCTGAGGATGTTCTTCTTACGGTCGAAGGCCGTCAGGGTGTTGATGTCGACCTGACCGGCGATGGCGTTGGCGTCCAGATCGGCCGTCAGCGACTTCACGACAGTGACCGAACCGATCAGGGCCGAGGGAATATCGTCGAGCTTGACGTTACGATCGGTCGGCTCCGGGGCCGAGGCGGTCTGGTTGTTGATCGTGACGTTGGCCAGGTTCGGCTCGATGCCACGGATGATCAGATAGCGGCCTTCGCCCTTGTCGGTGGCGACCGAAACACCCGTCAGACGACGGACGGATTCGGCGACGTTCTGGTCGGGCAGCTTGCCCACGTCGTTGGCCGAGACCACTTCGACGGCGCTGACGGCGTCGCGCTTCTTGAGCAGCGAGTCACGGTCGGAGGCGCGCTGGCCGGTGACGACCACTTCCTCGACGGTGACCGCTTGGCCGGACTGAGCGGCGGCCACGCCGGGCGCCACGATGCAGGACGTCAGCAGCAGAGCGCCAACGAGTTTGCCGGATGCGTTCATCATCCCTCCCCTTCCTCTTCGCGACTCCGCCACGGCGCCATTGGGCGCTCTGGGTCGCTGAACAGGACAATACGAACGAATTTTCTATTTTGCAAATAGAATAGAAAATTTCGTGCAAATTGTGATTGGAACGGGATTTCAGGCCACGGTCGACCTCCAGACAATGGCCGCGCGCAGTCCCCCGAGGTCCGAACGATCCATACGCAGCAAGGCCCCGGAGGCCTCGGCCAGGTCCCGGACGATGGCCAGGCCCAAGCCGTGGCCGGGTCCGGCTTCGTCGAGCCGCGCGCCCCGCGCCAGGGCGGCTTCGGCCCGCCCCTCGTCCATGCCGGGCCCGTCATCCTCGACGAACAGGGCCGGACCCTCCGCCATCGGAGCGCCGGAGATTCGCACCTGCCGGCGGCCGTAGCGGGCGGCGTTCTCGATCAGGGCGCCCAGCATCTCGGTGACGGCGTCCTCGGAGGCCGGGACCTTGAGGTCGTCTGGGATCTCGACATCGAACATCAGCCGCTCGCCCTCGGCGGTGCGTTCCAGCACGGCGACCAGGCGCTCGGCGACGGCCAGGGGCGCGGTCTCGGTGGCGAAGGCGGCTTCGCGAGCGGCGGCGGCGCGGGCGCGGGCCAGTTCGGCCTCCAGGGCCGCTCCGACGGCGGCGATGGCGGCGTCCAGGCCGTCGGCGGCCTCGGTCGCGCCGGCTTCGCGCGCCCGGCGGCTCTGGGCCGACAGGGCGGCCAGCGGAGTCTTCAGGCTATGGGCTAGGTCGCCGGCCCGGCGTCGGGCGCGGGCTAGGTCCCCTTCCCGCGCCTCGGCCAGGGCGTTGATCGCCTCGGCCAGCGGCGCGATCTCGCGCGGATGATCCTCGGACATCCGGACCGAGGGGCTCTTGCGCAGGCGGGCGAGGTCGTCGCGGACGCGGGCCAGGGGCGACAGACCCAGGGTCACCTGCAAGGCGGCGGCGGCCGACAGCACGACCCACAGGCCGGCCAGGAACAGCGCCAGGTCGCGGCCGAACTCCCGCCGCGCGGCCCGCAAGCCCTTCTCGTCGCTGGCCACCTGGATCAGCACGGCGGGCCCGCCGCGATCCGGGCGAACGGAGCGCTCGACCAGCAGGACCCGGTCGTCGAACGGCCCGGCGGCGATGCGCGAGGCCCAGTCGTCGGCCGGCGCGTCCAGGGGCGGCTTCAGCGCCTGGTCCCACAGCGACACCGACCGCTCGCTGCCTCCGTGGGTCGAGACCTGCCAGTAGAGGCCGCCGGCGGCCTTGGACAGGCGCGGATCAGGCAGGGTCGCCTCGACGACCGGGACGCCGCTCGGCTCCAGCCGCAGGCCGGCGATCAGCACCTGGCCCGCCCGGGTCAGTTCAGCTGTCTCGCGGCGGACGATATGGCGCTCGAACAGCCAGGTCATGGCCAGCCACGCGACAGCCAAGGCCGCCAGGATCGCCAGCATGCCGCCCGCGATCAATCGCCATCGCAGCGAGCCGCCCTTCACATGACCCCGCCAGCGAGCAGGTAGCCGAAGCCCCGCCGCGTCTCGATCACGTCCGAACCGACCTTGCGGCGCAGGCGGGTGACCAGGGCCTCGATGGCGTTGGCGTCGGCGGTGTCGGCGACGCCGTACAGCTGCTCGGCCAACTCGCCGGCCGAGACCGCGCGGCCGGGATTGTGCGCCAGGCAGTCCAGTAGGCGGAATTCCAACGGCGACAGCTTGACCGGAACCCCGTCCAAGGTGGCCGACATCCGGCGGGTGTCCAGCGCCAGGCGACCCGCCTCGATCACCGGCGAGACACGGCCGGCGGCGCGGCGGACCAGCCCCCTCGCCCGCGCCAGGAGCTCACCCATCTCGAAGGGCTTGGCCAGATAGTCGTCGGCGCCGGCCTCGATGCCCTCGACCTTTTCCGTCCAGTCGCCGCGCGCCGAAAGGATCAGCACCGGGAAGGCGCGATCATTGGCCCGCCAGCGGCGCAGCACCGACAGGCCATCCAGGCGCGGCAGGCCAAGATCCAGGATCACCACGGCATAGTCCTCGACCTCGCCCTTGAACGAGGCGTCCTCGCCATCGCGGGCGAGATCGACCACGAAGCCCGAGGCGCTCAGCGCCTTGGCCAGGTCCGGACCGACAACCGGATCATCCTCGACGACCAGGGCCCGCACTCAGTCGTCCTCGAGCTTCAGGGTCGCACCGGTCTTGGCGTCGAGCTCCAGTTCGCGGACGCGGCCATTCTTGCCCAGGATCTTCAGGTCGTACTTCAGGCGGCCCTTATCGCCCTGCTCGAGCTCGACCTCGATCACCTCGCCGGGCGCGCGTTCTGCGGCGATGGCCAGGATGCGGGTCAGCGGCAGGACCTCGTGGCGCAGCAGCGCCTGACGCGCGGCCTCGTGGCTCTGCTTCTTGTGGTCGCTCTTGTGGTCGCTGGCCGAGGCGACGCCGGCCGACAGCGCGGCGGTGGCCGCCACGGCGATCAGAGCGGTGCGGAAGTTGAAATGAGACTGGGTCATGGGCCTGACGATTCCACGGCCATCCTGACACGCCCCTGACGGGCCGCAACGCCCGGACGTCAGCAAGCTTGGGCCAGAAAGCTCGCGGGCGCCGACGGAGCGCCCATTGGGGAGCCTTCCATGACCGCACGTCGCCGCATCGTCCCGGCCTTGGCCGCCTTGGCCGCCGTCCTGCCCGGCGGCTTCGCCCTGGCCGCCCAGGAGGCGGTGACGCCCTACCCCGCGGCCTTCTTCGCGCCGGCCCAGCCCTATTCGGCCTTCGACATGATCGCGCGGCTGCCGGGCTTTTCCTTCGACGGCGGCGACAGCGACGTGCGCGGCTTCTCGGGCGCGGGCGGCAATGTGCTGATCGATGGCAAGCCGCCCGCCAGCAAGGCCGAGAGCCTGGAGGACATCCTCAAACGCATTCCGGCGCGGTCGGTGGAGCGGATCGAACTGCTCCGCCCCGGCGCCCCCGGCGTCGACCTGCAAGGCCGGCCGCTGGTGGCCAATGTCGTGCGGGTGCGCGAGGCCACGACGCGGGGCCGCCTGGAAGCTGGCTTCGACGTCCATCGCCGCACGACCGCGCCTAGCCTGTCGGCGGAGATTTCGCGCCGCTCGAGCGACCAGCTCACCGAACTCTCGGCCTCGCTCGGCCGCGAGGTCGACGACGACAAGGGCGCCGGCCCGCGCCTCCGGGTCTCGCCGACCGGCGCCCTACTCCGCGACGCCACCTATCGCGAGGACCAGGCCCACCGCGTCGCCGAAGCCACCGCCGGCCATGAGCGTGACCTGGCCGGCGGCCGCCTACGCCTGGACGCCTCTGTGAAGTCCGAGCGCACCCGCGCCGACATCCTGGAGGTCGCTCGTTTCCCCGCCCCCACCACCGAGGTCGTGGTCGAGCGCGAGCGGGTGCTGGAACGCGAGGTCGGCGGGCACTACGACCACGCGCTGGGCCCGCAATGGACGCTGGAGACCCTGGCCCTGCATCGCGCCGAGCGCATCCGCGCCGGGGACCAGGCGGTCGAGGGCGCGGACCTAAGCGCCACGCGCCTGGCGTCCGACGGTCGCGAGTCCATCGCCCGCGCCCTCGTTCGCCGCCAGGGCGGATCGACGACCCTGGAACTGGGCGGCGAAGCCGCGCTGAACAGCCTCAACAGCCACAGCGGCCTTTCCGAGAACGGCGCCGAAATCGCCCTGCCCGCCGCCAATGTCCGGGTCGAGGAGCGCCGCGCCGAGGGCTTCGCGACACTGACCTGGCGGACCACCGATCGCCTGACCCTGGAGGCCGGGGCGCGCCTGGAGACCTCGACCCTGACCCAGAGCGGCGACAGCGCGCTCAGAAAGTCGTTCCTCTATCCCAAGCCCCGCCTGCTGGTCGCCTGGGCCGCCGATCCGCGCGACCAGTTGCGACTGTCGCTGGAGCGCCGCGTCGGCCAGCTGGACTTCGCCGATTTCGTCAGCTCGACCTCCCTGACCTCGAACACGGTGACGGCGGGCAATCCGGACCTGGAACCGGACAAGGCTTGGAGGCTGACGGCGACTTGGGAACGGCGACTGCCCGGCGACGGCGCGATCGTGCTGACGGCGCGCCATGACGCCATTTCCGACGCCGTGGATCGCGTGCCCGTGGTCGGCCCCGGCTACGCCTTCGACGCGCCGGGCAATATCGGCGACGGCCGCCGGACCGAGATCGAGCTGAACGCCACCCTGCCGCTGGACGCCTTGCAGGTGCGCGGCGGCCTGCTGAAGGCCACGGTGATCGCCCGCCGCAGCCGGGTGACGGATCCGGCCACCGGCGCGTCCCGCCCGATCTCGGACGAGCCGCCGCTGGAGGGCGCGATCCACTTCACCCAGGACCTGCCGGCCCATCGCCTACGCTGGGGGATCGACGCCACGATCGCCGAAAACAAGCCGGAATACCGCTTCGACGAGGTGCGCCACGACAGGACGGCGGCGCGCTATGCGGTGTTCGCCGAGCTGCATCCGGCCCCGGCCTGGAGCCTGCGCCTGCACGCCGACAACCTGACCGACGGCAAGGTCGTCCGGCGTCGCGAGCAGTATGCGGGGCCGCGTGGAACTTCGGGCCTGAAGCGGATCGAGACGCGTGAGATGACGCACGGGGCGTTCGCGGGCCTGACCTTGCGCCGGAGTTTTGGAGGCTGAAGGGAGTCAGCGGAGCCGCCCCCGCCCTTCGACAAGCTCAGGGTGAGGACGACTTTCGACGCCGATCCAGTAGAAAACCTCACCCTGAGCCTGATGCCCCTAGGCCGCGATCCGGCTGGCGCCGCCCATGGCGCGCCAGCGTTCGCGCTTGGCCAGGGCTCGCTCCAAGGTGATGCGTTTGATCGGCAAACCCTTGCGCAACTTGACCCAGGTGGTCTCGCTGATGCCGAACACGTCGAACAGGTAGCGGTCGGTGATCGCCGGCAGGCTCATGCGCAGGTCGGCGAACTCCTCGGGCGTGACGGTGACGAGATCGAGCATGGGCGTGGCGTCCTTCGGCGCGCGCGAGATCAGCGGCGCGCCCTTCTAGAACGCACCGTCCTTGAATTATATAGCAAGATTACGGCGTTAAATCGCGTCGACTGGACGCAGTTCGTGCAGCAGCACGTCGTGGATCTGCGGCGTGGTCGCCAGGACCGTGCCGTTCATGACGTCGAGCGCGCGGCCAAGCGTGTCGGTGACCACCCCGCCGGCCTCGCGGACGATCACCGCCCCGGCGGCCATGTCCCAGGCGCTGACGCTCTGTTCCCAGTAGGCGTCCATGCGCCCGCAGGCGACATAGGCCATGTCCACAGCCCCCGCGCCCAGACGGCGGATGCCAGAGATCTTGTTGGTCAGACGCTGCATCTCGGCATGGAACTGCTCCTGGCGTGGCTTACCCATGAACGGCACGCCGACGGCCAGCACGGCCTGCTCCAGGCCCTGGCGTTTGGAGACGCTGATGGCCACGTCGTTGAGATAGGCGCCCTGCCCCTTCTCGGCCCGGAACAGCTCGCCCAGCATCGGGATGTAGGTGACGCCGGCGACGATCTCGCCGTCACGCTGCAGGGCGATGTTCACGGCCCAGATCGGCAGGCCGATCAGGAAGTTGGCGGTGCCGTCCAGCGGATCGCAGATCCAGGTGTTGGAGGCGTCCGCCCCTTCGACCAGACCGCCCTCTTCGCCGAGGAAGCCGTAGTCAGGATAGGCCTCCGACAGGATCGACTTCACGGTCTGTTCGGCGCGCACGTCGGCGATGGTGAAGGGGTCGGCCGGCCCGTTCTTGTGTTTGATCTCCAGGGTGGCGATCTCGGCGAAGTCCTGTTTCAGGCGGTCGCCAGCGGCCCGCGCCGCGCGGATCATCGTCTGGACCAGGGAGGAGGGCTCGGTCACGGTCTAGTCTCTCAGCTTGGTGCGCCACAGGCAGGTGGCGAGGGTCAGGGAGGCGACGGAGGCGCCGATCCAGAAGATGATGGCCGGCCCGAAGTCGTAGTGGCGGACGCCGTCGACGACGCGCAGGCCCTTGTCGATCAGGGCGCCGCTGATCTGTTCCTGGATGGCCGCGCCCAGATAGCTGAACACCCCGACCAGACCCATGGCCGCCCCGGCCACGCGCTTGGGACAGATGTCGGTGGCGAACAGGCCGCCCAGCGAAGTGACCAGCGCCGTCATGCCCAGGCCGAACAGGATCATGCCGGTCACCAGCACGGGTCCGGTGTTGGGGCCGTAGAAGATCAGGCCCAGGCCCGCCAGCTCCATCAGGCCGAACAGCAGGTTGGCCGGCGGACGGCGAGCGTTGAACAGCTTGTCGGAGATGAAGCCGTAGCCGATGGCGCCGACGATGCCGGCCAGGGTCGAGATCATCAGCATAGTGCCGGCGGCGGTCAGGCTGTAGCCCCGCGCCTCCTGCAGATAGAGCACGCCCCAGCTGTTGATGGCGTAGCGGGTCACGTAGATCAGGGCCGACGACAGGGCTAGCGCCCAGACGGCGGGGATCTTGAGGATCTGCAGTTGGGTCTTGAAGACGCTGGAGGCTTCCTGTTTGGGCTTGTCGCCCTGCCAGTGGTCGTTGCGCCAGTCGGCGACGGGAGGCAGGCCCATGGTCTGCGGGCGGTCCTGGATCCACAGATAGGCGCCGATCGCCACCAGGACCCCGACCACCGAGGGACCCCAGAAGCCGTAGCGCCAGCCCAGGGCCGCGACGATGCCGCCGACCCCGACGAACGTCAGGCCCTCGCCGATCGAGTGGGCGGTGCTCCAGATGCCGTAGTAGCGGCCGCGCTCGCGGTTGGAGAACCACTGGCTCATCGACACGACGCCCGCCGGGGCGCCGAAGCTCTGGAACCAGCCGTTCAGCCCCCACAGCAGCGCCGATAGCGCCACCGTGGTCGAGAAGCCCATGCCGATATTTGCGATGGCCGAGATCAGCACGCTGAAGGCGAAGAACCGCTTCATGTTGGCGTGGTCGGCCAGGAAGCCGTTGGTCAGCTTGCCGAAGGCGTAGGTGTAGAAAAGGGCCGAGCCGATCAGGCCAAGCTCCGTCGGCGTGAAGACGCCCGCGTCGATCAGCGGCTTCTTCACCACCCCCAGCGCCAGGCGGCAGGTGTAGGACAGGCCGTAGCCGATGGTGATCGCCACCATGATCCGGAAGCGATGGCGCTTGTAGAGCGTGTCGATGGTCGACGGATCGCTCAGTGGCGGCGCATCGGCGCCTGGCGCGAAGAACTTCAGCATCCCTTGGTTCTCTCCCCCGGACCTCGCGACGCATCGAGTCATCGCGATCGGCCGATATGGAACACGCTATTTCATTTTCAGAATTAATGGAAGATTTTTTCTACGTTCGAAACAGTTGGAACGTGGAAAAAGAAAGGCCCCGGACAGGTTCGTCCGAGGCCTTGAGGTCGCGCACGCAGGAGGCGCTATCGTTCGGGGGAGGTCCCGAAATCGTCACCGCATGGTGGGGATGACAAAGCTCTGGTCCAGCACCGCCCCGCCCTTGGGCCAGCGCTGGGTGACAGTCTTGGTCCGCGTGTAGAAGCGCACGCCGTCCATGCCGTACTGGTTCAGGTCACCGAAGCCCGAGCGCTTCCAGCCGCCGAAGCTGTGATAGGCGACCGGCACCGGGATCGGCACGTTGATCCCGACCATGCCGACCTCGACCTGGTCGGCGAACTCGCGGGCGGCGTCGCCGTTGCGGGTGAAGATCGCCACGCCATTGCCGTACTGGTGGCGCGAGGCCAGGCCGATGCCCTCGGCCAAGCTCTCGGCGCGGACCATCTGCAGCACCGGACCGAAGATCTCGTCCTGGTATGAGCGGCTCGTCGGCTTGACGTGGTCGAACAGGGTCGGGCCGACGAAGAAGCCGTCCTCGTGGCCTTGCAGGGCAAAGCCGCGACCGTCGACGACCAGCTCGGCGCCCTCGTCGACGCCCATCTGGATGTAGCTCTCGATCCGCGCCTTGTGGGCGGCGCTGACCACCGGGCCATAGTGGGCGCCCTTGTCGGTGCTGACGCCGACGCGAAGGGCGCCGATGGCGGTGACCAGCTTCTCGCGCAGGGCGATGGCGGTCTTCTCGCCGACCGGCACGACGACCGGCAGGGCCATGCAGCGCTCGCCGGCCGAGCCGTAGGCCGCGCCGATGATGTCGGCGGTCGCCTGGTCGAGGTCAGCGTCGGGCAGGACGAGGCCGTGGTTCTTGGCGCCGCCCATGGCCTGGACGCGCTTGCCGTTGGCCCCGGCGCGCTGGAACACCGACTGGGCGATGTCCGAGCTGCCGACGAAGCTGACGGCCTTGATGTCCGGATGGTCGAGGATGCCCTCGACGCAGTCCTTGTCGCCGTGGACGACATTGAGGATGCCTGGCGGCAGGCCGGCTTCCATCATCAGCTCGGCCAGGCGCACCGGCACCGACGGATCGCGCTCCGACGGCTTCAGGATGAAGGCGTTCCCGCAGGCGATCGCCGGCCCCATCATCCACATCGGGATCATGGCCGGGAAGTTGAACGGGGTGATGCCGGCCACGACGCCCAGGGCCTGGCGCATCGAATAGACGTCGATGCCCGGGCCGGCGCCTTGGGTGTATTCGCCTTTCAGCAGGTGCGGGATGCCGCACGAGAACTCGATGACTTCCAGGCCGCGCATGATGTCGCCCTTGGAGTCGGCGATGACCTTGCCGTGCTCGGACGACAGCAGTTCGGCCAGCTCGTCCATGTGGGCATTGAGCAGGCGCGCGAAGTCGAACATCACCCGCGCCCGGCGCTGCGGATTGGTCGCCGCCCAGGCCGGCTGAGCCGCCTTGGCGTTGGCGACGGCGGCGTCCAGTTCCGATGCCGAGGCCAGGGCGACACGCGCCTGCACCTTGCCGGTGTTGGGATCGAAGACGTCGCCGAAACGGCCGGACGTAGCCTCGACGGCGCGACCGCCGACGAAGTGGGGGATGCTGCGCATGACGCGCTCCTTCGCTTACAGAAACATCAGGATCAGGGCCGGACGCGATCCGCCGAAGTGGAGGCCGGTTCGGCGCGAGATCGCGTCCTAGTTTAAAGTTTCAAAGCCTTCTCATCCGCATCGGATCATCGATCCGATGCGGGAAGGCTTTGCCGCATGATCCAGTCGTGGGCCGGGTCGTTGCGGAAGATCCACTTCCGGTGCGGTCCGGCCATGACGTTGAGGTAGTAGAGGTCGTAGCCATGCGGGGCCCCGACCGGATGGTAGCCGCGCGGCACCATCACCACGTCGCCGTCCTGCACGCAGACCGTCTCATCCAGGCTGCGGTCGTCGGTATAGACGCGCTGGAAGGCGAAGCCCTGCGGCGGGTTCAGGCGGTGGTAGTAAGTCTCCTCGAGCGCCGTCTCCTCGCCCTCCGTTGCCGTGTCGTGCTTGTGCGGCGGATAGCTGGACCAGTGGCCGCCAGGGGTGATCACTTCGACCACCAGCAGGCCGTCGGCGGGCGCGGTCTCGGGCAGGATGTTGCGGACGTGGCGGACATTGGTCCCCTTGCCGCGAACCTCGCGCGGCATGTCGCCCTCGGCGATCAGGCGCGCGCTCCCGCCCGGCTTGCCGGGCGCGGTGCAGAGCGCCAGCTCGACATCGGTGACGGCGGTCACGGCGAACGGCGCGGCGGCCGGGACATAGACCGCGCCCGGAGCCCGGTCCTCGAACACATTGGCGCGACCGCCGATCTTGCCGAAGGACACGCCCTCGGCCGAAACCTCGGCGGTCCCGCTCATCACCACAACGCAGGTCTCGCGGCTGGGCTCGGAACCGTCATAGGTCTCACCGGCCGCCAGCTTGACGACCTGGAAGCCGACATGGGTCCAGCCGGCAGAGGCTGGGGTGACTTCCAGAACGGACCCCGACGGATCGGGAGCGTGCGAACGAACCAAAAGGTTTGGCATCTTTATTCTCCGCTCATCCCCGCGAAAGCGGGGACCCAAGCTGAGGCAGGGACATTCTCAAGGTCGCATGGCTCCCCGCTTTCGCGGGGATGAGCGGTTGAGAGGCAATCGATCACTAGGCCGCCTTCAGGCCAGCAGCAGCAGCCTCACGTTTCAGCGTCGCCAAACCAATCTCGCCGTATTCACGCGGATTAGCGACGGCCGGGTCCTGTTCGGCCTCAACGATGATCCAGCCCGAATAATTGATCTCCGCGAGGGCCTGCATCACCGCCGCGTAGTCCAGGTAGCCGTCACCGGGCACGGTGAACATCCCGGCCAGCACCCCGTCCAGGAAGCTGCCGCCGCCGCGCGAGACCACCTTGTGGAAGACCTCGCTGCGGATGTCCTTGCAGTGCACGTGAGCGACGCGGTGCGGATAGCTGCGGATCACCTGGACCGGGTCCAGGCCGCCCAAGGCCGCGTGGCCGGTGTCGACGGTCAGGCCGACCGAAGGCCCCGTATTGGCCAGGAAAGCTTCCAGATCCTCGGGCCGCTCGACCACGGTGCCCAGGTGATGGTGATAGGCGAACTTCAGGCCCTGGGCCTGGACGTAGTCAGCCACCTTTGTCAGGCGCGCGCCGAATTCCTTCCAGCCCTCGGCGTCGAGACGCGGGGTCGCCGACAGCGCCTTGGTCTTGTCGCCGTGGATGGCGTTGCTGGTCTCGGCGTGGACGAAGACGGTGCAGCCCATGGCCTTTAGCAGGGCAAGGTGCTTCTGCAGCGCCGCGATCTCGTCGTCGGCCGACTGGACCAGCAAGTTGCCGCTGTACCAGCCGCCGACCAGGGTGAGGTCGTAGCGGTCCAGCAGCGGCTTCAGCACCGCCGGGTCGCGCGGGAAGACGCCGCCCAGCTCGACGCCCGTGAAGCCGATCGCCTGGCAGTCGGCCAGCACGCTCTCCAGAGGCGTGTCGCCGCCCAGCTCGGGCATGTCGTCATTGATCCAGGCGATGGGGCTCACGCCGAAACGGATGGTCATGGGTCAGTTCCCCGTACGCTGTTGCTTGATCTTGGTTTCGTAGTCGGCGCGGGCCGCATTGACGGCCGGGCGCACCGAGACTTCCGGCACCGCCACGTCCCACCAGGCGCCGCCTTCGGTGGTCGGCATCGGGTCGGTGTCGATGACGACGACATAGGTCCGGTCGCTGGCCTTGGCGCGCTCCAGGGCGGCCTCCAGCTCGGCGAGATTGGCGACCTTCTCCGACCGCGCACCGAGGCTCTTGGCATGGGCGGCGAAGTCGATGTCGGGAAGGGTCTCGTGGCAGGTGTCGGCCAGCAGGTTGTTGAACGCCGCCCCGCCGGTCGCCGCCTGCAGACGGTTGATGCAGCCATAGCCCCGGTTGTCGAGGACGGTGACGATCAGCTTGGTCCCCAGCATCACCGAGGTGGCGAGCTCGGAGTTCAGCATCAGGTAGCTGCCGTCGCCGACCATCACGTGAACCTCGCGGTCCGGGTCGGCCATTTTCACGCCCACGGCGCCGGCGATCTCGTAGCCCATGCACGAGAAGCCGTACTCGACGTGATAGCCGCCCGGCGCGCGGGTGCGCCACAGCTTGTGCAGCTCGCCCGGCAGGCCGCCTGCGGCGCAGACCACCACGCTGTCGTCGGACGAGGCGCGCCACACCGCGCCCAGCACCTGGGCGTCGGTCGGCAGCGGTCGCGCATCGGCCTTGGTGGCCTCGTCGAAGATCGTGTTCCAGCCCTCGACACCGCCCGTGGCCTTAGCGGTCCAGGCCGCTGGCGCGCGCCAGCCTTTCAGGGCCGCGCCCAGGGCCTCGACCACCGCCAGGGCGTCGCCGACGACGCTGACCGCGCCGTGCTTGTGGGCGTCGTGCGGGGCGACATTGATCTGGACCAGCTTGCGGTCTGCGGCGCCGAACAGGGCGCGCGAGCCGGTGGTGAAGTCCTGGAGGCGCGTGCCGACGCCGATGATCAGGTCGGCCTCTTCCGACGCGGCCACCGAGGCAGTCGTGCCCGTGACGCCGACGGCGCCCAGGTTCATCGGGTGATCCCAGGCCAGGCTCCCCTTCCCGCCTTGGGTCTCGGCGACCGGCAGGCCGGCGTCATAGGCCAGGGCCGCCAGCGAGGCCTCGGCGCGGGCGTAGAGCACTCCGCCACCGGCGACGACCAGAGGACGCTTGGCCGCCTTGATCAGGGCCACGAGATCAACCAGCTCGCGCGGATCGGGCTGCGGCGCCCGGATGCGCCAGACGCGCTTCTCGAAAAAGGCTTCCGGATAGTCGAACGCTTCGGCCTGGACGTCCTGGCAGAAGCCCAGGGTCGCGGGGCCGCAAGTGGCCGGATCCAGCATGGTGGCCAAGGCGCGTGGCAGGGCGTCGAGGATCTGCTCGGGCCGCGTGATGCGGTCGAAATAGCGCGAGACGGGCTTGAAGCAGTCGTTGGCGCTGATCGTGCCGTCGCCGAAATCCTCGATCTGCTGCAGCACCGGATCGGGCCGGCGGCTGGCATAGACGTCGCCGGGCAGAAACAGCACCGGCAGGCGGTTCACATGCGCCAGGGCGGCGGCGGTGACCATGTTGGTTGCGCCGGGGCCGATCGAGGTCGTGCAGACCATGGCCCGCTCGCGTCGCGACTGCTTGGCGAAGGCGATGGCGGCGTGGGCCATGCCCTGTTCGTTATGGGCGCGGTAGGTCGGCAGCACGTCGCGGGCGCCGTGCAGGGCCTCACCCAGGCCGGCGACATTGCCGTGACCGAAGATCGCCCAGACCCCGGCGAAGTACGGGACCACGCCATCGGCAGTCTCGACGTACTGCTGGCTCAGCCAGCGAACGGTCGCCTGAGCGGCGGTGAGACGAACGGAAGCCATGCTACGCGGCCTTTTCCACTGAACCTCGGAGGCGACGCCAGGCGTCGACCAGCACCTTGAACTTGCCGACCAGAGCCGTCACGGCCGCGTCGTCGTCGATGCGGTTGGCCAGCCATTCGCGGGCGACGTCGTAGAAGATGGTCCGGCCGACGGCGAAGCCCTTCACGATCGGGAACGGCGCGACCACCTCGAACGAAGCCATCAGCTCGGCCTCCGGCGCCGACAGGCCCAGCAGCACCACGCCGCGACACAGGGGGTCGTTCTCGGCGATGGCGATCTCGATCTCGCGCCAGGCGGCGGGATCGGTCAGCGGCTCCAGCTTCCACCAGTCGGGCCGGATGCCCAGGGCGTAGAGCCGGCGGATACCGCGCGCCACGGTCTTGCTGTCGCTGTCCATGCCGCGCGGCAGGATCAGTTCCAGCAGCAACTCGTGGCGGGTCTTGCGACAGGCGTCGGCCAGGCGCAGCAGCTGGCGCTCCTGGCGATCGCGCAGCTCGACCTCGTCGTCCGGATGGTAGAACACCAGGCACTTCACGACCTGGTTCAGCGGCCATTCGGCCAGTTCCGTGGCCACGTCGGCCGAGCTCTCGAACTCCAGCGGTCGCGACTTGGGCAGCTCGATCGGGCGGGCGATCCAGTAGTCGTGCTCGGCGGACTCGGCCAGGGCCTCGAAGCCGAAGCGGCCGTCCAGCAGCATGCCGAACCGCGTCTCGTCCTCGCCGGCCACGGCCTGGACGGCGCGCAGGGCCAGGCGCTTGAAGTCGGGGATGCGCGCGACGTCGCCGCCGGTCTCCTCGATCAGGTCCTCGAACTGGCTGCGGTGATCGATCGCCAGGACGGTCAGCTCGTCATAGACGTGCTCGCGCGTGGTGGCCCAGTGGATGTGCTCCAGCTCGACGTCCTCGCGCAGGCGGAACGGACGTTCACGCTCCGACAGGAAGGCCTCCAGCTCGACCCAGGTCGGCATGGCCGGCGCGCAGCCGTGGCGCGAGACGACGATGGCCCCGCAGGCATTGCCCCACTCGCAGCAGGTCTCGACGCTCTCGTGGCGCAGCCAGCCGCGCAGGAAACCGGCCATGAAGGCGTCCCCTGCTCCCAGCACGTTGAACACCTCGACCTTGAAGCCCCGGGCGCTGACGCCCTCGTCCAGGCTGTCGGGGATCGCGCCCGGGAAGGCGACACAGCCCTCGGGACCGCGCTTGCAGACCAGCAAAGCGTCCGGCGCGCCGGCGCGGATGGCGCGCAGGGCGGCGATGGTGTCGGTCGAGCCGCCCAGAATGTGGATCTCTTCTTCCGTGCCGACGATCAGGTCGCACAGCGCCACCACTTCCTGCAGCTTGGCGGTGACCTCTCGGTTCTCGACGAAGCGGTTCTCGCCAGCGTCCTTGCCTGTCAGGCCCCACAGCACCGGGCGATAGTCGATGTCGAAGGCCACGCGGCCGCCGGCGGCCTTCACGGCGCGGACGGCCTTCAGGCTGGCGTCGTAGACATTGGGTTGCGACAGGTGCGTGCCGTTGATCAGCACCGCCCCGGCGCTGGCGAACCAGGCCTCGTCGACGTCCGCCGGCTCCAGCGCCATGTCGGCGCAGTTCTCGCGATAGAAGATCAGCGGGAAGTTCACCCGGTCGCGGATGCCCAGGATCACCAGGGCCGTCAGGCGGTCCGGGTCGGACAGCACGCCGGCGACATCGACGCCCTCGCGCTCCAATTGCTCGCGGATGAAACGGCCCATGTGGTCGGCGCCGACGCGGGTCAGCAGACCGGTCTTCAGGCCCAGGCGCGCGCCGCCCGAAGCAGTGTTGGTCGGGCTGCCGCCCAGGTACTTGGCGAAGGACCCCATGTCCTCCAGGCGACCACCGACCTGCTGGCCGTAGAGGTCGACGCTGGAACGGCCCACCGCGATCAGATCAAGGGTCTTTGCGTCCTGGGCCATACCGGTTCCACGTCACTCTCGGGCCGGCTCCCCACCGGCGATATGTAACGCATATTCCAAACCTAGAATGCTTGCAACATCCATTTCATTTTCAGTTTGAAATGGAATGAACAGTTCAACCGCCCGTTCAAGCGCCCTTCTTGGCCTTGCCCTTTTCCTTGCCGGCCTCGAAGGCGAAGCCGATGACCAGGGCCTGGGCCAGGCAGATCGAAGCGGCCAGCGAACGGAAGGTGCGGACTTCCGATTCGCGCACGTGCAGGACCAGTTCGGCGGGCTTGGCGATCGGGCTGACCAGGCTGTCGCTGATCGACAGGATCTTGGCCCCACGCTGGGTGGCCATCTCGGCCGCCATCACCGTCTCTTCGGCATAGGGGTGGTAGCTGACGGCGATCAGCAGGTCCTTGGGCCCGATGGTCTGGACCTGTTGCTTGGTCAGGCCCGCGACGCCGTCGATGAACAGGGTCCGCTTGTTGGCCTGTTGCAGCGAATAGGCCAGGTACGAGGCCACTGGGAACGAGCGGCGGAAACCGGCGACATAGACGGTCTCGGCCTGATCGATCAGCGAGACAGCCTTGGCCATGTCGCTCTCGCTGACCGTCTGACCCAGGTTCTGCAGCGCCAGGGTGTTGCCCTCGACGAACTCGGCCAGCACGTCCGCCCCGCCCTCGGGCTTCTTGGCCACGGCCTCGTTGAAGTGGCGCACGCGCTCGCCGTAGCCGAGGCCCGCATGGCCCGACAGCAGGCCGTCGCGGAACAGCCGCTGCATCTGGCTGGCGCCGGGATAGCCAAAGGTCTTGGCGAAGCGAACGATGGCCGAGGGCTGCACCCCGCATCGCTCGGAGATCACCGCCAGGGTCTCCAGCGCCAACTCGTTCGGCTCGTCCAGGACGTAGCGAGCGATCTGCTGCAGCCGCTTGCTGAGCGAATCGTAGCGTTCAAGGATCGCCGCCCGCAGTTCCTCGGCGCTGGCCGGCGCGTTCACAGCCACAATGTCTTCGGTCATTTCCGCCCCGGTACGATCGCTTCAGTTTTAGAATATCCATTCCGCCCACGAACACAAACGCAGGGAAATTGACGAACCGTTCCACTTTCCATCTGGAAGGAATTTTTGTTCCATATTACACGAGAATGGAACGCGGCCGTCGCATGAGCCGCAGACAGACGACTCGAAGATTTGGGAGCGGACGATGATCAAGGTGGCGCAGCTGGGCGCGGGACGCATGGGGGCGGTGCACGCCCGCAACGCCGCCTCCAATCCGAGGCTGGACCTCGTGGCCCTGGTCGATCCCCGCCCCGAGGTCGCCGGCCCGCTGGCCAAGGAACTGGGCGCTGAGCTCAAGAGCTTCGACGACGCGCTGGCCGATCCAGAGATCAAGGGGATCATCGTCGCCAGCTCGACCGACGCGCACCTCGACAACACGCTGTCGGCCCTCCGGGCCGGCAAGAAAGTGTTCTGCGAAAAGCCGCTCGACCTGCACCTGGCCACCCTGCTGGCCGCCAAGGGCGAGCTGGAGAAGGCCGAGGACAGCCTGTTCGTCGCCTTCAACCGCCGCTTCGACCCGCACTACCGCGCCCTGAAGGCCCGCATCGACGGCGGCGACATCGGCGCGCTGGAAAGCCTGCACATCGTCAACCACGACCCGGCCACCCCGCCCCCGGCCTTTATCCCGACCAGCGGCGGTCTGTTCAAGGACTTCACCATCCACGACTTCGACCTGGCGCCCTGGCTGCTGGGCGAGCGTCCGGTCGAGATCTTCGCCTGGGCCTCGTGCCTGATCGATCCGGAGATCGGCGAGCTGGGCGATGTCGACACCGCCAAGGTGCTGCTGACCACCGCCACGGGTCGTCTCTGCATGATCAGCAACAGCCGTCGCACCGGCTATGGCTATGACCAGCGCATCGAGGCGTTCGGCTCCAAGGGCGCGGCCCGGGTCGACAACGTCACCAACACGGCCGTGTCGGTGTGGGGCGAGAGCGGCGCCAAGGCCGACAAGTTCCCCTACGCCTTCATCGACCGCTACGTCGGGGCCTATGCCGCCGAGATGGACCACTTCGCCGACATCCTGGAAGGCAAGGCCAAGCCCGAGGCGGGCCTCACCGCCAGCATCGCCTCGCTCGAACTCGCCGAAGCCGCCGCCCGCTCGGTGGCGACCGGCGCGCCCGTCAGACTCTAAGCGTACAGGTATCCTCATGCACGACATCGCCATCCTGGGCGCCGGCCGCATCGGCCGCATCCACGCCAAGAACGTCGCCGGCCAGCCGGGCTTGCGCCTGAAGTACGTCGTCGATCCGGTCGCCTCGGCCGCCGAAAGCCTGGCCGCCGAGACCGGCGCGACCGTGGCCGACCTCGACACCGCCCTGAACGACCCGAGCGTGGGCGGCGTCATCGTCGCCAGCTCGACCGACACCCACCTCGACTACAGCCTCAAGGCCATCGCGGCCGGCAAGGCGGTGTTCTGCGAGAAGCCGATCGACCAGGACCTGGCCCGCGCCCGCTCGGCGTCCGGCGAGCTGGGCGGCAAGGGCGTGAAGCTGTTCCTGGGCTTCAACCGCCGCTTCGACCCGAACTTCCAAGGGCTGAAAGCCCGCCTCTCGGCCGGCGTCGTCGGCGCGCTGGAGACGGTGCACATCACCAGCCACGACCCGGCCCCGCCGCCGGTCTCGTACGTCAAGGTCTCGGGCGGCCTCTTCAAGGACATGGCTATCCACGACTTCGACATGGCCCGCTGGCTGCTGGGCGAGCCGGTGACCGAGGTGTTCGCCGCCGCCAGCTGCCTGGTCGATCCGGCCATCGGCGAGGCCGGCGACGTCGACACCGCCAAGATTCTGCTGCGCACCGCTTCGGGCAAGATCTGCGTGATCAGCAACAGCCGCCGCAGCGGCTACGGCTACGACCAGCGCATCGAGGCGTTCGGCGCCAAGGGCCTGGTCCGCGCCGACAATGTCATGGAGAGCACGGTCAGCGTCTGGGGCGAGAACGGCGCGGCCAGCGACGCCTTCCAGAACTTCTTCCTCGACCGCTACGCCGAAGCCTATCGCCGCGAGATGGCGCACTTCGCCGAGATCATCCGCGGCGAGGCCCTGCCCTCGGTCGGCTATGTCGATGGCGTCGAGGCTTTGGCGCTCGCCGAGGCCGCGGGCCAGTCGGCGAAGACGGGTCAGGTCGTGAAACTCTGAAGACCTCTTCTCCCCTTGCGGGAGAAGGTGGCAGCCGCAGGCTGGCGGATGAGGGGTCGCTCCGGCGGCCCCTTTTTCGTGTCCGCTCTCAAGCCAAAGAAAAACGGCGGCTCCGCAGGAGAGCCGCCGTTGCAGTTTGCCCTATCGGGGGGACAGAGGTCAGTTCTTGGCGGGGCTCTTCAGCTTGCCGCCAACGATCTTCTGGAAGGTCTCGAGCGGGCACAGGGTCGCCTCGCCCGGGACGCCGCAGCCGGGGATCTTGAAGTACGAATAGGACGGCGGGTTGCTGGCCGAGAGCGGTTGCAGCTCGCGTAGCTGGTCCATGGTCTGGGCCGTGTAGAAGGCCCGCACATAGGCCTTACCGCCAGCGTCCTTCAGCAGCTCGAAGCCCATCGCCCCGCCCGGAGGCGGATCGTCCTGCGGATAGTCGGTGGCGGTGAAGTGCGCGCCGAAGAAGCCGCGCAGGGCCGCGATATTGGTGTCGTGGCCGACCAGCATGGTCAGCTTGCCGCCCGTGCCCTCGGCGCCGGTCAGCGCGCCCAGGATCTCCTTGGCAACCGGGGCGGCGTAGCGCTCGGCGATGTAGGGCGAACCGACCTCGTAGTGGAACTTCACCGGGTGGAAGCGCAGCATGGCCTGGATGTCGGCCTTGGAGGCGCGGCCCCAGCCGACCTGGTCCATCGGCTTGCCCTCGACATATTCCAGCAGGACCGTCTGGCCGGCCGTCGAGGCGATCGACAGCGCGCCTTCCACGTCCGGGTTGTCGCCCTTGTTACCCTTCAGGCTGGAGGGTTTCTTGGCGATCCCGCAGCCGGCCTTGGTCGCCGGGTCGCAGCCCAGCACGCGTTGCAGCACCGCGAAGTCTGCGGCGTGGACGCGGGCCTCGGCCGCGATGCCTGGCTTCTGGCTCTGGGCGGCCTTCAGGGCGATGTCGCCGTCGATGCCTTCGGCCGGGTGGAAGATCGGGTCGTTGGCCTCGTCGTCCGGGTGGGTGACCTTCAGGCCGCAGCCAGGCTGCAGACCCTCGACGAACATCTCGGCGGTCTTGATCGCCCGCTGCTTGCCGCTGGCCCAGGCGACGATGTCGCCGGCCTGGGCGCAGCCGTCGCGCGGCAACAGGCCCCGCGCGCCCAGGAAGGTGCGGTAGTAGACGCCCATCAGCCGCGCGCCCTCGGCGCCGTGCGGGGTCAGTTCACCGAAGGGCGTGGTCCAGCTCGACCAGGCCTGGGCGGTCGTGCCCTCGGGCGTGGCCGGCGCCTTGGTCGGCGGGCGGACGCTGTGGCGCATCATCATGACCACCCGTTCCAGCTTCAGGCCCTCGGTCGGACCTCCCGTAGAGGCGGCGTTCGCCGTCCCCGCCAGCAGCGGAACCACGGCCATCGCCGCCGTCATCAACGCGTTTCGAAGCCTCGCCATAACGCCTCCCTCAAGCCGCTTGGTTCAAAGCGCGGCTGTTTCATTGACATCAGAATACGAATAAATTTTCTATTTTACAATATCGATGGAATTTTTCTTCAGATTGACGCGATCCGTCAGCGAGGCGTCAGCGCTCGGCGTCTAGGCCAGATGCAAGACGTGACCATGACACGAGGGGCAACACGATGAACCGCTTGAAACTCGCCGCCAGCCTGCTGGCCCTGCTGACCGCCGCGCCGGCCCTGGCCCAGACGGCCTCGCCCGCGGTGGGTGTCGTCGGCGCCACCGTCCCGACCGCCCAGGGCGGCGCCAATACCGTGGTCCTGGTGCGTGACCCGACCGATCCGGCCAAGAGCGTGATCGCCGCCAACGGCAAGCTGGGCGGGCTGGAGCTCTACAGCCTGGACGGCCAGCGTATCGCCGCCATCCCGGGCGGCGAGGTCTATGCCGTCGACACCCGCGAGGACGGCAAGCACGCCCTGATCGTCGCCCTGGACCGCCAGATCGGCCGCCTGCGCGTCTTCGCCCGCGATTACGCCAGCGGCGTTACCACCGCTGTCGACGCCAAACCGCTCATGCTCGGCTATTCCGGCGAAGGCATCTGCCTGCACCGCAGCGCCCGCGACGCCGCGCTTTACGCCTTCGCTATGGGTCGTGAGGGCCAGCTGGACCAGTGGCTGCTCTACGCCAACGCCGACGGCAAGGTGGATGGCCGCGTCGTCCGCCGCCTGCACCTGTCGTCCGAGGCCAAGTACTGCGTCGCCGACGACGCCAGCGGCGCGCTCTATGTCGGCCAGAAGGCCGTGGGCATCTGGCGCTATGACGTTGATCCCGAGGCCGAACCGGTCCCGACCATCGTCGACATCAATCGCCTGGGTCACATCGCCGGCGAGGTCGGCGGCCTGGCCGTGATCAATGGCGGCAAGGGCGCGGACCACCTGGTTGCCGCCAACGCCGACACCGGCGACTACAATGTCTATGACCGTGGCGCCGACGACCGCTTCCTCGGGGCCTTCAAGGTGCAGACGAACGGCGCGCCGGCCATCGAGGGTCCCTCGGGCCTGTTCGGCGTCCGTGCGCCGGTAGGCCCGGGCCTGCCCGCCGGCGCTCTGCTGATCGCCGACGACCGCAACAACGGCGCCAACAGCAAGATCGTCTCGTGGAAGGACATCGCCTCGGCGATGAAGCTGGCGCCCGGCCAGGACGCGCCACAGGCCGAGCCCAGCAAGGTCGCCCTGGTCCAGGCCACCATGGAGACCGAGCCGGTCGGCCACGACGGCGACGCCGCCGACGATCCGGCCATCTGGGTCCACCCGACCGACCCGGCCAAGAGCGCCATCATCGCCACCGACAAGAAGGGCGGCATGCTGGTCTACGATCTGTCCGGCAAGCGCCTGCAGTACCTGCCCGACGGCAAGATGAACAATGTCGACCTGCGCGGCGGCTTCCAACTGGGCGGCAAGGCCGTGACCCTGGTCGCGGCCAGCGACCGGACCCACAAGGCCATCGCTCTGTACACGATCGATCCCGAGACCCGCCTGCTGACCAGCGTCGCCGACGGCGTCCAGGCCAGCGGCCTGCCGGACCCCTACGGCCTGTGCATGTACCGCGACCGCAAGGGCGGCATGTCGGTGTTCGTCAGCGATCCCGACGGCCTGGTCCGCCAGTACAGCCTGACCGCCACCGCCAATGGCAAGGTCGCCGCCAAGGCCGTGCGCGATCTGAAGTTCGACACCCAGACCGAAGGCTGCGTCGCCGACGACGAGACCGGCGCGCTCTACATCGCCGAGGAAGACGTGGCGCTGTGGAAGCTGGGCGCGGACGCCAGCGCGGGCCAGACCCGCAAGGCCATCGCCCGCGTCGCCGACAACCCCGCCCTGAAGGACGACCTGGAAGGCGTCGGCCTCTACGCCCAGCCCAAGGGTAAGGGCTATCTGGTCGTCTCCAGCCAGGGCAACAACACCTACGCCGTGTTCCGCCGCGAGGGCGACAACGCCTATGTCGGCAGCTTCGCGGTCACGGCCAATGGCGACAACGGCGTCGACGGGATCTCCGAGACCGACGGCCTGGACGTCTCCAGCGCCTCGCTCGGCGCGGGCCTGGAAGGCGGCGCCTTCGTCGCCCAGGACGGGCGCAACATCTCCCCTCCCGAGGCCCAGAACTTCAAGCTGGTGCCCTGGTCGGTGATCGCGGCCAAGCTGAAACTCTAGGCGCCACATGTGCGGCCGGTCACAAGACCGGCCGCCATTCAGGCAAAAGAAAAGCCCGGGCGAAGATCGTCCGGGCTAAGAAGTTAGGGAGGAAACGCCCCAGGAAGGGCAGAGGCCGCTGGCCTCACGAGAGTGATCTATGATCACCGAACGGCCATTCAAGGGCGCGCCTGAAAAAACTTCTATTCCTGCGCGCTTGGCTTGCCGGGGCCGTGTGGTAATGACCGCCCTCGACGATTGAGGGCTAGGCCCGAAGCGAGCGCCGAGCCCCATGTCCGATCCCACCGATCCCAACGACGACGCCCCGGAGACTCCGGCGACGCCCCCATCGGCTGCCAAGCAGCGCAAGCCTCGCAAGCCGCGCGCTTCGGTCGCGATGACAGAGGCGGCCGGACTGGGTGAAGGCGCGCCGGAGCTCACCGCGCCGAAGCCGGCCCGTCCGCGCAAGCCGCGCGCCGCCAAGCCTGTCGCCGTCGAGGCCGTCGAGCCCGAAGCTCTCCCGGAAGAGGCGCCGCCCGAGGCCGCTGAAACCGAACTGCCCGAAGCCGTCGAGGCCGTTCTTGAAGCCGCCCTATCCCCGGCCGAGCCGGTCAAGATCAAGAAGCCGCCGATCTGGAAGCGTCCCGCCTGGTTGATCGGCGCGGCCGCCGCCGTGGTGCTGGTGATCGTGCTGATCGGGTCGCTGTTCTGGTCGCTGCCGCTGAGCCGCGCCCTGGAGCCGCTGAACAACTCCGCCATCGTGCTGGTCGCCGAGGACGGCTCGCCGATCGCGCGTCGCGGGTCGTACAAGGAAGCCCCGATCGACGTGGCCAAGCTGCCGGCCTATGTGCCCGGCGCTTTCATCGCCATCGAGGACCGCCGCTTCTACAGCCACATGGGCGTCGACCCGAAGGCCATCGCCCGCGCGCTCGGCAAGAACGCCAAGGCCGGCGGCGTCTCCGAAGGCGGCTCGACCATCACCCAGCAGCTGGCCAAGAACGCCTTCCTCTCGAGCGATCGCAACCTGCGTCGCAAGGCCCAGGAAGCGCTGATCGCCGTCTATCTGGAAGCCCGCCTCTCCAAGTCCGAGATCCTGTCGCGCTACCTGTCGTCAGTCTATTTCGGCGACGGCGCCTTTGGCCTGCGCGCCGCGGCCCGGCACTATTTCGGCAAGCAGCCCGAGCAGCTCTCCGTCGGCGAGGCCGCCATGCTGGCCGGCCTGGTCAAGGCCCCTTCCCGCCTGGCGCCGACCAACAACATCGAAGGCGCCCGCGAGCGGATGCGCGTGGTGCTGGGCGCCATGGTCGAGACCAAGACCATCACCCAGGCCCAGGCCGACGCGGTCGGCGAGGTCTCGGCGGTAGAGTCCGAGGACAAGCTGCCGACTGGCTCCTACTTCGCCGACTGGGCCCTGCCCCAGGCCCGCGCCTCGATCGGCGCGCGCTATGGCGAGACGGTCGTTCAGACCACCTTGGATCCCGAGATGCAGGAGAAGGCCGAGCGGATCCTCAACGACTATATCGAGCGCGACGGCAAGGTCCTGAACATCACCCAGGGCGCCCTGGTGGCCATGCGCAAGGACGGCCGCGTCGTCGCCATGGTCGGCGGCCGCGACTACGGGACCAGCCAGTTCAACCGCGCCGACGGTGAGCGCCAGCCGGGCTCGTCATTCAAGCTGTTCGTCTACCTGGCCGCCCTACAGTCGGGCATGACCACGACCTCGCCGATCCTCGACACCCCGGTGCAGGTCAGCGGCTACACGCCGCAGAACCACGAGGGCAAGTATCGCGACCGCGAGATCCCCCTGATCAGCGCCTTCGCCGCCTCGTCGAACGTGGCGGCCGTGCGCCTGGCGCATGACCTTGGCCCCAAGAAGGTGATCAAGGTCGCCCGCGAGCTGGGCATCACCGAGAAGATCCCCGACGACCTGACCATGGCGCTCGGCACCGGCTCGATGAGCCTGACCCGCCTGACGGCCGCCTACGCCTCGGTGGCGGCCGGCGAATATCCGATCGTCCCGCACGCCCTGAACGACTTCAAGAAGCCCAAGACCACCGCCTATGACCCGAAGGTGCTGCTGGGCATGCGCGACCTGCTGCGCTCGGCCACCCATCGCGGCACGGGCCTGGAAGCGGCCATCCCCGGCGCGTTCGGCAAGACCGGCACGACCCAGGATTATCACGACGCCCTGTTCGTTGGTTATGTCGACGACCTGGTGGTCGGGGTCTGGGTCGGCAACGACGACAACAGCTCGATGAACGGCGTGGTCGGCGGCGGCGAGCCCGCCAAGATCTGGAAGGCCTTCATGCTATCCGCCCTGGGTCGCAACGTCGGCCCGGCGGTCGAAGAGGATCCGCTGGAGGACCTCGGCCTGCCGTTCGAAGGCGAGATCGGCCCCGACGGTTTGCCGGTGGCGCCGCTGACGGTCCCGACCGAGCCCGCGCCGGTCGCTCCCGTTCCCGCTGCCCCGGCCGCGCCTCCGCCGCCTGAGCCGCGGGGCTAGTCTCCCACCAGCCTCCCCGCCGGCGGAACCCGCACGATGAAGTGGCCCTTCACGCCCTCGGGCCATTGGCGGTAGGGCACCACGCCCTCGTCGCTGGCGGCGTAGGCCACAGCGTAGTCGAGGATCGCCCGCGCGGCTTCCGCTGTCGGTTCGAACCGCCCCAGGACGTAGCCGATCTTGCCCGGAGCCCGCAGGTGGATCGAGCAGTGCTGCGTGCAGTTGAACAGGCACGGCATCTCCTGGATCGCCACGCCCGTTCCGTCGGCAATCCCGCGCAAGGCCGCAGCCAGCAGCGCCCCACCGCGCACGCCCTCGGGCGTTTCCCGCTCTTCCGTCGAGACGCGGCAGGTGCTGCAGACCACCACCGCCGGGCCGTCTTCGGCCTCGCGCAGGAGGGTCAAAACTCGATCCCCGCCTGGGCCTTCACGCCGGAGCGGAACGGGTGCTTGACCTGGGCCATCTCGGTGACGAGGTCGGCGGCCGCGATCAGGGCATCCGGCGCGTTGCGGCCGGTGACCACCACGTGCTTGCCCTCGGGCCGGCTGACCAGCACCTCCAGCACCTCGGCCAGCGGCAGGTAGTCGTAGCGCAGGATGATGTTCAGCTCGTCGGCGACCACCATGTCCCAGTCGGGATCGGCGATGCGGGCCTTGATCGCGTCCCAGGCCTGGCGGGCCACCGCGATGTCGCGGGCGCGGTCCTGGGTGTCCCAAGTGAAGCCCTCGCCCATCGGCCGGAACTCGACCTGATCGGGGAAGGCGTCGAACACGACCTTCTCGCCGGTCTCCATCGCGCCCTTGATGAACTGGATGACGCTGACCCGTTGGCCGTGGCCGATGGCGCGGCAGACCATGCCGAGCGCGGCCGTCGTCTTGCCCTTGCCCGCGCCCGTATGGACGATCAGCAGGCCCTTCTCGATCTGGCGCTCGGCCATCATCTTGGCGCGCGCGGCCTGGATGACCTTCATCTTGGCGTTATGGCGCGCGTTCTTCGCGGCCTCTTGGGCGGCCTCCGCCGCGTCGGCTTTTTTGTTCATCACCCTGCCCTCGCCGGACACCCCGCCGGCCGCGTTGATACGATGAAGGCCGGTCTCCTGGCTTACGCCCTCCCGTCGCGGCGCCTTCCCAGAGCCGAAGCTCCAGTGGCTGAGTGCCGTGACGATCGACGGACGATCACAGTTGCGGGGGCAGCCGCGGATTGGTCACCGCGTTCCCGGAGGCCTTGCGACCTCCATGCCTTCGCCGTCCGGGGTAGGCGCGCCCGGCCGAGGGGTCAAGCTCAGTTGGGCAGGGTTAGCCGGTACACCAGGATCAGGTTGTCGTTGTCGCCCGTCCCCGTCTCGCCCTTCAGCGAGGCGTCGAAGTCCTGGCCGTTCACGTGGCCCTTGGCGCTGGCGAAGTCGTTGTCCGAGCCGACCAGCAGGAAGACGTCGTGCGGCGCGGCCCTGTCGAAGGCCGACCCCATGGCCATGGCCTCGATCTTCTCGGGCAGGCTGGTCGGGGTCGAGGGCGAGACCGACAGGTTCAAGCCCCGAGCGCCCAGCTGGACCGGGTTCAGGATGTTGATCAGCTCGGCCTGGGCGGCCGGCCTGATGTCGGCATTCAGCAAGCCGTCCTTGGCGATCGGCGTCACGTCCTGCTCGTAGGGCGTGCCGGCCAGGTTGGTCGCGCCGGCCAGGTCGACCAGCAGGATGCTCTTGTAGACCGGCGCATTGGCCGTGCCCTTGCCCCGCCCGTTGCCGTCGCGGGCCAGCAGCAGAAAGCGGCTGTCGCTCAGCGCCAGGGCCTCGGACTGAGCGGCCGTGGCGTCCGCCGCCTGGCCGTCACCGGCTTCGCGCACGGTCGGCAGTTGCAGCGCGTAATGGCCGATCGGAGCCAGGGGCGTACGGGTCTTGCTGATGTCATAGACCAGCACGCGGGTGTTGTTGCGCGTGGCGTTGTTGGACGTGGAGTCCTGCATCGTCGCGCTCTGCAGCACGGCGATCAGGCGCTGGCCATCCGGCGTGATCGCCAAGGCTTCCAGGCCCTGGTTGTTGCGGCGGCCCGTGGTCGGCGCCCTCTCGGCCCCGAAGTCCAGCACGCCCTTCTTGATCGGCTTGATGGCCGGGACGGTCTCGATGACGCCGGTCAGCTTGCCGGTCTTGTCGAACAGATAGATGCCCGCCGCATACTCGTCCGAGACGTAGAAGCTCCCGTCCGGGAGGTAGGCGATGGCCTCGCTGTCCAGGCTGATCCGCCCTGCCCCCTCGCCGCTGGCCGGCGACGGATAGCGGGCGCCGCCGCGCTCCAGGATGTTCGAGCCCGGATCCTTGCCGGTGAACGGCGCGCCGGTCTGGTCCTTCAGCAGGAAGCCGCCGGTCGGGGTGATGGTCAGACCCTTGCCCGGGACCAGCGTGATCGCGTGCTCATGGACGCGATTGGCGTAGTCGGTCGTGCCGGCGAACGGGCCAACGCTGTTGGGGCCCCGGTCCGGCAGAGTGCGCAAGGTCCCGCTGTAGGACCCATCCGCGTTCTTCTTCCAGCCCGACAACGCCATGCTGGAGAACGAGCCCAGGCTCTCGCCGTTGAAGTCGCGCGTCGCCGCCGGCAGCCAGCCCACCGCCACCAGGCCGTGATTGACATAGGTCTTGCCGCCGAAGCTCACCGTCACATCCCCCGCGCTCTTGTCCCAGTGCGGCGTGGTGTAGGTCGCGCTCTGGGCCGAAGCGCCGGCAGCTAAGACCATGGCGGCGAAACCCACAATGGTTCCGGCGAGGCGGCGGCGCGTCATCGAGGACTCCTCAAGTGCTTTGTAAGCTTGGCGCGCTCATAGGGAGCGACTGCGTAGGTTTTGTGACGGTGAACGTCATGCAGTCGCAGCAGAACTGTCATCAACATGTGGAATAGACGCGGCGCTTGTAAACAATCGACGCCGTAGACGAGAATCCGCGCGGCGTTCGATATCGGGGGATATCCGAATGCTTCTTCGTTCCGCCAGCCTGGTGGCCATCGCCGCCTGCCTCATGCTCGCCACCCAGGCGCAAGCCGCCGACGAACCGGCGATGAAGATGGCCGACGCGGCCCCCGCGCCCGCCGACAGCAACGAGCTGGACGCGGTCGTCGTCGTCGGCAGCGGCCAGACCCGTTCGGTCTCGACCCTGACCCCGGCGAACCTCGAAACCCTGCCCCCGGGCACGAGCGTCCAGAAGGCGCTGAACTTCCTGCCCGGCGTGATGGCCCAGTCGATCGACGCCCTGGGCGTCAACGAGCAGTCGCTGTCGCTGCAGGTGCGCGGCTTCAACACCACCCACCTGGGCTACACCCTGGACGGCGCCCCGCTGGGCGACGGCGCCTACAACAACTACAATGGCCTGACCATCAGCCGCGCCCTGATCTCCGAGAACCTGGGCAAGGCAGAGCTCGCCACCGGCATCGCGGGCCTGGGCATCCCCTCGACCAGCAACCTCGGCGGCGCCCTGGCCTATGAGTCCAGCAACCCGAAGAAGGACATGGCCGTCTCGGCCAACCAGGGCTTCGGCAGCGAGAAGAGCGCCCGCAGCTTCGTGCGCTTCGACACTGGCGAGCACGGCGGCCTGTCGGCCTACATCTCGGGCCAGTACGTCCAGCAAGACCTGTTCGTGAACCAGGGCGCCTACAAGAAGTCGACCGGCAAGCAGCTGAACGCCAAGGCCCAGTACCGCTTCGGCGACAACGTCATCACCGCCTTCGCCGACGTCTCGCGGACCAACCAGGCCGACGACACCTACCTGTCGAAGGACATGGTCACGCGCCTGGGCTGGGACTGGGCCGGCTACGCGCCGAACTGGGACGCCTACGTCTCGCGCGCGGCCTGTTCGGTGGCCTCGCTGGCGTCCAAGTGCGTGAACTCGACGGCCCCCGAGAAGACCTCGGACGTCACCTTCACCAACGGTCAGATCCTGCGCAACGACGAGCTCTACTATCTGAAGGGCGACTTCCAGGTCCGCGAGAACATCACCGCCCACACCCTAGTCTATCGCCACACCGACGAAGGCGCCGGCAACAACTTCATCGCCGGCCTGTCCAACCAGGGCACGACCTCGACCGCCGACGACGTGCCGGTCCAGATCCGCGACACGCGCTACACCATCGACCGCACCGGCGTGGTGGCCAGCATCGGTTGGACCTTCGGCTTCAACCACGTCCAGGCCGGCCTCTGGCTGGAGGACAACACCAGCAGCGCCGCCCGCTACATCTGGACCAACGTCACCGGCCCCTTCAGCCTGGCCAAGTTCCTGAAGGGCCAGCCGGACACCGCCCAGTGGGTGCAGCAGACCGACTGGACCACGCAGCAGTTCTACGTCCAGGACACGGTGAGCCTGCTGGACGACGCCCTGAGCATCGATTTCGGCTTCAAGAGCACCAGCGCCAAGTCCGACGCCCAGGCCCTGCGCGGCGCCGCCAAGGCGGCGGTGACGGCCTCCAGCCAGTTCGCCTCGGGCGTGCTGAAGGCCAAGGACAGCTTCCTGCCGGAAGCCGGCGTCCGCTGGCGGATCGCCGAAGGCCACGAAGTCTTCGCCAGCTACGCCGAGAACATGGCCATGTTCCAGGGCGGCTTCAAGCTCGGTCCGCAGTCGGTCTCGCAGGCCGTCTGGGACGCCCAGGGCCAGTACCTGAAGCCCGAGACCTCGAAGAGCTTCGAGGCCGGCTACCGCTATGTCAGCGGTCCGCTGCAGCTGTCGGTCTCGGCCTACGAGGTCGATTTCAACAACCGCCTGCTGCAGTACAACCCCTGCCCGACCAACCAGCAGCAGAACCCCGGCTGCGGCAACTCCTTCCACAACGCCGGCAGCGTCACCAGCCAGGGCGCCGAAATCGGCGTGCTGTGGCGGCCGCTGTCGTGGCTGAACTGGTACAACGCCGCCTCGTACAACAAGTCGACCTACGACGAAGACCTCAACTGGTGCACGACCACCTGCGTGATCAAGCAGACCAAGGGCAAGCAGCAGGTCGACACGCCCAAGGAGATGTTCTCGAGCGTGCTGACCCTGAAGCAGGGCGGCTTCTCGGCTTCGCTGATGGGCAAGTACACCGGCCGCCGCTTCTACACCTACACCAACGACCAGAGCTTCGGCGGCTACGCCACCTTCGACCTGGGCCTGGCCTACAAGTTCCAGGAGGTCGGCTTCCTGAAGGGCGCCAAGGCCTCGCTGAACATCACCAACCTGACCAACGAGCGCCACGCGTCGAACTTCGACAGCAGCGTGTTCGCGCCGGATGACGCCCCCGGTAGCATCCTGGTGTTCCACTCGTCGGCGCCGCGTCAGGTGTTCGGCACGATCAGCATCGACTTCTAAGGAACTAAACCCCTCTCTCTGTGAGAGAGAGAGGGGCTCGTGATGCGAGCAGCGCCTAAGTCGTCAGCCGGACGATCACCCCGATGCCCAGGGCCGCGAAGGTCAGGGCGACGGGGATGGTCAGGATCTGGGCCAGGGCCGCGCCGCCGGTGACGTCACCGGTCCAGGTGGAGAGACCCCGCTCCATGAAGTCGGCGAAGTCCGGGCGGCGGAAGCCGTTCCGATGCGGCTCGGCCTTCAGGAACACCCATGGCACGCCCAGGTACATGGCCAGGTAGACGGCGCAGACACCCAGGTTGAACAGCACGTCGCCGGCGCCCAGGAAGGCCCAGGCGAAGGCGGCCAGGATCGCGCCGTAACTGCCGACGATCAGCCAGCCGACGGCCTTGGGCAGGTCCTCGGCGGCAGCCTCGCCCAGGCGGGGCTGCGCGGCTTCAGCGATCGGCGACGGTCCCTGATAGGGCTCGACGTTCGTGACGAAGACGGAATACGGCGCGTGTTCCATGGCTTGCGCTCCTTTTTGCGCTCTGAATCTAGGCTGCCAGCAATTCGTCGGCGGGGCCGAAGAACTCGTAGTGGATGCGGGCGGCGGGCACCCCAGCCTGGACGAGGCCGCTGACGAGGTTCCGCAGGAAGGGCTTGGGCCCGCACAGGTAGAAGTCCGCGCTGTCGAACGGCGTCGCATCCTTCAGCCAGTCGATCGAGACGAAGCCTTCGACATCGTGGGTCTGGCCCAGCACGTCGGCGGCCTGGGGCTCGCTGTAGAAGGTGGCGACCTTGGTCCGGCCGTGGGCGGCGGCGAGGCTGGCGACTTCCCCGCGCAGGGCGTGGACGTCGCCGTTCAGCGCCCCGTGGACGAAGTGGGCCTCCAGTTGCGGATGGTCAGCGGCGATGGCCTCCAGCATGGCGACCATCGGGGTGAGGCCGACGCCGCCGCTCAGCAGCACCACCGGCCGCTCGGCCGGCTTCAGGTGGAAATCGCCGGCCGGCGGCGTGGCCATCAGGACGTCGCCAACCTGGATGGCGTCATGCAGGTGGCCCGAGGCCAGCCCGTGCGCCTCGCGCTTGACCGAAATGCGATAGGTCTCGCCGTTGGCGGCCTGGCTGATCGAGTAGTTGCGCTTCACACCCTTCTCCGTCGGCGTGTCGAAGGTGAAGGTCAGGTACTGGCCCGGCTTGTGGGCCACGACCTTGCCGCCGTCCTGCGGGCGCAGCACGAACGAGGTGATCACCGCGCTCTCGCGGACCTTCTTCTCGACGACGAAGGCGCGCCAGCCGCGCCAGCCGCCCTCCTCCGCCTCGATCGCCTGTCGGATGCCCGCCTCGCGGCCCATCAGGATGTTGGCAAGCGCCCAATAGGCCTCGCCCCAGGCCTCCAGGATCTCGTCGGTGGCGGCCTCGCCCAGCACTTCCTTGATCGCGCCCAGCAGCGCGGTCGCGACGTAGGGGTAGTGCTCGGGCAGGATGTGATAGCCGACGTGCTTCTGGGCCATGCGCTCCACGGCGCCGCCCAGCACGCCCAGGTTGTCGATGTTCTTGGCGTAGGCCAGGACACCGCCCGCCAGGGCCTTCACCTGGGCGCCCGACTCCTGGTTGGCCTGGTTGAACAGGGCCCGAATGTGGTCGTCTTTGAACAGGCGGGCGTACATCGCCGTGGTGATCGCCGTGCCGTGTTCGGCCAGGGCGGGAACCGTCGCCTTCACCAGGGTGATCGTCTTGTCGCTCAGCGGGCTCGTCATCGAAGGACTCTTGGGTTAAAAGATGCAAACAAAATGCATCTATACTCATGCCAGAGTCGGAACAAGAAAAGATGCTCCTTAAGTACCTCTTTTAGCCCACCCGCTCGACGCGGCCGGAACGGACCTGTAAGCGAACCCGCAATGCGCCTGACCCGCTACACCGACTATGCGATCCGCGTGCTGCTGCACCTGGCCGCGCATGACGACCGACTGGTCTCGATCCAGGAGATCGCCGACGCCTACGGCATCTCCAAGGACCACCTGATGAAGGTGGTGCAGCAGCTGTCCAAGGCCGGCTTCGTGGCCGCCCAGCGCGGGCGCGGCGGCGGCTTGCGGCTAGGCCGACCTGCCACGGAGATCAGCATCGGCGGCGTCGTCCGCGAGACCGAGGACGGCTTCCAGTTGGTCGACTGCGCCAACTGCAAGGTCGCGCCCGTCTGCGGCCTGCCCCGCACGCTCAACGAAGCCACCGCCGCCTTCCTGGCCGTGCTGGACCGCCAGACCCTGGACCAGATCGTCGCCGACCAGACGGCGGCGCGGCGGCTGCTGTCGCTGGTCGCGAACTGAGGCTTGCGACGACTCCATATTTCGAATATTCGCGAAATATGGAAATGAACTCGGCCATCGAGCGGCTATCCGCGCTCTCCCACCCCGCGCGGCTGGCCGCGTTCCGGCTGCTGATCAAGGCCGGCCCCGACGGTCTGCCCGCCGGCGAGATCGCCCGCCTGACCGGCGCCCCGCCCAGCACCCTGTCCAGCCAGCTGGCGATCCTCGAGCGCTCGGGACTGACCCGCTCGCGCCGCGACGGCCGCTCGATCCTGCATGCGGCCGACTACGACGCCATGGGCGCGCTGGTCACCTACCTGGCCGAGGACTGCTGCGAGGGCGCCCCGGAGGCCTGCCTGCCGACCACCGCCTTCTCGTCGTGCAAGGCGCCGGCGTGAGCGCCTCCCTGCCCCGCCGCCTCGCCGCTGAAGCCCTGGGTACGGCCATGCTGCTGGCCGTGGTTGTCGGCTCGGGCGTGATGGGCCAGACCATAGCGCCATACGACGACGCCCTCGCCTTGCTCGGCAACACCTTGGCCACGGGCGCGGCGCTGGTGGTGCTGATCACCGTCTTCGGCCCGATCAGCGGGGCGCATTTCAATCCTGTCGTGACCCTGGCCATGGTCGCCCGACGCGAGATCGCGCCCGGCCACGCGGCGCTCTACGTCCTCGCCCAGGTCGGCGGCGCGTTGGCCGGCGTCTGGATCGCCCACGCCATGTTCGGCCAGGCCATGCTGCAGGTCTCGACACACACCCGCGATGGCGCCGCCCAGGTGCTCTCCGAAGCCGTCGCCACCTTCGGCCTGATGGCGACGATCCTGGGCGTCTCGCGGTTCCGTCCCAGCGCCACCGCCGCCTGCGTCGGGCTTTACATCACCGCCGCCTACTGGTTCACCGCCTCGACCTCGTTCGCGAATCCGGCCGTGACCTTGGCGCGTGGCCTGACCGACACCTTCTCGGGGATCGCCCCCGCCTCGATCCCGGGCTTCGTCCTGGGGCAGATCATCGGCGCCGTCCTGGCGGTCGCCGTCTTCGACTGGATGCTCAAGCAGGAGCCCGCATGACCGCCTTCCCCGTCACGATCTTCCACAATCCCAAGTGCGGGACGTCGCGCAACGTCGTGGCCATGGTCGAGGCCGCCGGCTACGCGCCCGAGATCGTCGAGTATCTGAAAGCCGGCTGGACCCGCGAGCAGCTGCTGGACCTCTCGGCCCGCTCCGGCCTGTCCGTGCGCGAGATGATGCGGGAGCGGGGCACGCCGGCCGAGGAACTGGGCCTGCTGGCCGACGGCGTCTCGGACGAGACCATCCTGGCCGCCATGGTCGAGCACCCGATCCTGGTCCACCGCCCGATCGTGGTGACCCTTAAGGGCGCGGCACTGGCGCGCCCCTCGGAGAAGGTCTTCGACCTGCTAGAACGCCGCCCGGACAGCTTCACCAAGGAAGACGGCGAGGTCGTCAAACCCTAGCTTCGTCCGCATACGGACGCAGTGTCGCAAAACTGTCGTCGAACTGTGACAAAAGCCCGGTCATCGGTCCGGCATGCTCCCCCAAGTCACCGGACGACACAGGATTTGACGACATGAACAAGCTCATTGGCGCGGTCGCGACGATCGCCCTGCTCGCCGTCGCCGACCAAGCGCACGCCGCCCGCGACTACGTCTGGGCCGCCGGCTCCTCGACCGTGTTCCCCTTCTCGACCCGCGTCGCCGAGAACTTCTCGAAGAAGTCCGGCAAGAAGTCGCCCAAGGTCGAAAGCCTGGGCACGGGTGGCGGCATCAAGATGTTCTGCGGCGGCACGGGCGAGAAGTTCCCCGACATCGCCAACGCCTCGCGCCCGATGAAGAAGTCCGAGTTCCAGGCCTGCCAGAAGGCCGGCGTGAAGGACATCGTCGAGATCAAGATCGGCTTCGACGGCATCGTCGTCGCGGTCGACAAGAAGGGCCCGGACTTCAACTTCAAGCTCGAGCAGCTGTACCTGGGCCTGGCCGACCAGAGCCTGCGCGGCGGCCAGCTGGTCAAGCAGCCCTACAAGAACTGGAACGAGGTCGGCCAAGGCCTGCCGAAGGCCCGCATCCTGGCCTACGGCCCGCCGCCCACCTCGGGCACCCGTGACGCCTTCATCGAACTGGCCATGGAAGGCGGCGCCGCCAAGCTCCCGAGCCTGGCCAAGCTGAAGGCCGACGACGAGAAGAAGTTCAAGGCCACCGTCTCGCCGATGCGCACCGACGGCGGCTGGGTCGACGCCGGCGAAAACGACAACGCCATCGTCGGCACCATCGAGAAGACCCCGAACGCCGTCGGCGTGTTCGGCTTCTCGTTCCTCGAAGAGAACGCCGCCCGCATCAAGGGCGCGGCGGTCAACGGCGTGAAGCCGACCCCGACGGCCATCGCCAGCGGCCAGTACCCGCTGTCGCGCTCGCTCTACATCTACGTGAAGAAGTCCCAGGTCGGCGTCACGCCGGGCCTGAAGGAGTTCATCGCCGAGTTCGTCTCGGACTCGGCCACCGGTCGCGGCGGCTACCTGCAAGGCCGTGGCCTGATCCCGCTGCCGCCGGCCGTGCACGGCCAGATGAAGCAGAAAGCCACCGCTATGCCGGCGATGCCGGCGCCGAAAGACTAAGGGTGCGGTCGCACGCTTGACCTTCTTCTCCAGTCGGCGCTCCATGGCGCCGACTGGAATTGGAGGCGACGATGGCCGACAAGGTCGAGGAACGACTGCGCGATCTGGAAGCGCTCGTGGTCAGGCAAGCCGAGCGGATCGAGGCGCTGGAAGACATGGTCCAGGCGCTGGGCCGCCTCTCGCATCGAGCGGCCGTCGCCCAGCTGCGCAAGCCCGAGGAAGAAGCCGCCTAAGGGCGCTTCGCCGGACAAGGACAAGGGGGCGGTCGGCGACGACCGCCCTTTCTCTTATTCCGACCCCTTGGCTTCGGCGTCGAGCGTCTGCCCGTACGGCTTCTCGTCTTCAGGGATCTCGTACCAGGACGGCTTGCCCGGCGCATATTCATGGAAGTCCGTCTTCAGCCCCGGATCGTCGTCCAGGCAATTGGCGGCGATGGCCAGGATGCGCCCGGCGTCCGGATCGCCCAGCGACGTGCCGCAGCGCTTGCAGAAGGTCCGGTTGAACTTCATCGGCGGCTTGGGCTGGTAGCGGACCAGCAGGTCCCTGCCCGCCAGCCAGTGAAACGCCTCGGCCCGAACATAGACATAGGTGCTGGAGCCGGCCTTGCGGCACCGCGAGCAATGGCACGTCCCCATCATCGCGGGTGGCTCGAACAGCTCGAAACGGACGCCGCCGCAGCAGCAACTTCCCTTGATCGTCAAACGCATCTCCTTGGAATGCCCAAGGAACCTGCGCCTCCCCTGCCGCCAGCTTGGTGTCAGCAGGCGATGGAACGATGTGCGGTGGGTTGTCGCGGTCTCTAGCGCGTGCGCGAGGTCATGCCGGCCGCCGCCGCGTCGTCGGCGACCTGCGGGTCCAGCGGCGGCAGAGGCTGGGCGGGCGGGCGCTCATGGGCAGGCGTTTGAGCCGGAGTCTCGGCAACAGGCGCGGAGGCCTCCACCTTGGGCGGCTTGGCTTTGCCGGAGCCTGAACCCATCGCGTCGGCGAGCGCGTCATCGGCCGCCGTGCGCACCTCGGCCGGGCCATCCTCGTAGCCGCCATCGCCACCGGCGCTGAAGAACAGGACGGTCCCGAACGTCGCCAGGACCCCGATCACGAACCCCAGGAGGATCCAACCGAACGGATTGCCGCGACGCTCGCTCATCTAGTCCCCTTTAGGTACCCGACCACCGCCGGACCGGACCGACGTCGACGTGCACGAAGTTGCTCGTGGGGTAGTAGCCCACGCCGCCGCGTCCGATGTCCAGAGCCGCGGCCCGGACGTATCGGAGATCGACGTCTTCCAGATAGATATCCATGGCCTTGCCGTCCATGTGCAAGCTGCGCTTGGCCACTTCGCCGCTGCGCTCGGCCAGCATCCTGTTGGTCGCCGCCGAGCGGTAGCCGGAGATCACCTGGAAGTGGCTCTTGCTGCCCGTGCGGGTCTGGATCTGGTCGAGGATGTCGTAAAGCTTGGTGTCCATCGGGTGGACTTCGTCGTTGCGATAGTCGCGCAGCACCTTGTTCAGGGCCACCACGGCGTCGGGCACGTACTCGCCCTTTTCCCAATAGACGGCTTCCAGCTTCTCGTCGGTGTGGATGTTGCGCAGCTTCACCCAGCGCGGCTCGACGGCCTTGCCGACAAGCGCGGTTACGGCCGGCGCGATGGGCTGCGCGGGCGCGGGAACCGGAACCTGCGGAACGGGTTTGCCTTCCAGGATCATGCCGATGATGTCGTCGTCGGCCCTCGCCGCGAGCGGCAGAAGTCCAGTCGCAAAAGCGCCCAGCCCCCACTGGAGCAGCTTACGTCGATGCATGTGTACGCCTTATACGCCCCACTCGAAGGCGCGAAGGACAACCCATCGACGTTAAGAAATCAAGCTGAGCCGGGGCGGAGTGCGGCAATCCGCTGCACGAGTTCGCGATCCCAGCCATACGGATCGTTGCGGAAATTGACCTGTCCGTCTGGCGTCACATAGGCCGTCCAGTACAGCAGGAAGACCGCGATCTGTTGCGGCAGCTTGGCCCGCACGGTGTCGCCCGAGGCCAGGGTCGTGTCGATCTTCTCGGGCGTCCAGGTGGCGTCATCGCCCATCAGCGCCTTGGCCAGTTCGATCGGTTTCTGCAGGCGCACGCAGCCGTGGCTGGCCAGGCGGCTGAAGCTGTCGAACTTCGAGCGGCTGGGCGTATCGTGCAGATAGACGCCGTAGGGATTGGCGAAGTCGAACTTCACCTGGCCCAGCGCCGCTTTCGGCCCGGCCCTCTGCTGCAGGCGCGAGCCGCCGTCGCCGGTCGGGATGACGATGAAGTCGTTGCGGCGCAGATAGCCAGGGCTAGCCCGTTCCTTAGGCCACAGCTCTTTGCTCGCGATCGAGGACGGCACGTTCCACGGCGGGTTCAGGACGATGCTGTGGATGTTCGACGACAGCATCGGCGTCTCGTCGCCCGGACGGCCAGTGACCGCGCGCATGGTAAGGGTCGGGACGTCGCGGCTGAACACCGACAGGATGGCGGCGGCCACGTTCACCTGGATCCGCTCGGCCGGCAGGGTCTGGGGCAGCCAGCGCCAGCGCTCCATATTGGCCGTGATCTGGTCGATGCGCTGCTCGACGGGGATGTTCAGGGCGTCCAGCGTCGACTTGCCGACGACGCCGGTCGGATTGAGGCCGAAGCGCTTCTGGGCTCGCTGCACCGCCAGGGTCAGGGCGGCGTCGAAGATCGGCGCGGCGTCGACGGCGATGGTCGGATCCTCGGCGGCCAGGCGCGCTTCCAGCGCCACGACGCGGGGGCCGGTCGCGCCCTGCTTCATGTCCGGACCGGCGGCCAGCGGCTGCCAGCCGCCCTTGGCCGCGATGTCACGATAGGTCGCCAGGCCCACGCGCAAGGTCTGGTAGCCGGTATAGGGCGGCGGCAGGCCGTCCATCCACTCGGCCAGGCGGTCCTGCTCCAGGGCGGCGACGAAATCGGCGGCGGGCTCGTAGGGCGCGGGACGCAGGCCCCACGCTTCCATGAAGCCGCTGGTCGGCAAGCGACCGGTGCGCACGGCGCGAGCATAGGCCAGGGTCTGGGCGACCAGTTGCGACTGGCCGGCGGCCCGGGCGGCCGGATCGCGCGATTGATAGAGGTCGAACGCTTGCTCCGGCGCGAAGGCCGAGAGCTCGAAGCCATGGGTATAGGCGTCGCCGAGCACGCGGCGCAGCACCTCGACCTGATCGGCGCGCAACTGGACAGCGGAAAGGTCGACTTGCGGCGGCGCCGGTCTGGCCGGAACGGTCGGCACGGCTTGCGGCGCCATCTGCACCGGACGCCCGCCGGCCAGGGGCGGACGCTGCGACTGGGCGTCGGCCGACGCGAGGGACAGAACGCTCAACGCCGTCGCCAGGACGACGCAGGATCTTTGAACTCGCATCACCTTCGAACAGCCCACCGAACGCTCGCGGCCATGCCGCGTTAAGGTTTCCAGATGCCGACGGAGCCGCTCGCCGTCAACGCGAGTCATCGCGAAAGACGAACCGCCCGCCCCGCCCGGCGTTCCTTTTCCAAACACAGGAACCCGCAAGCCACACCGTTGGTTTCACCCGGATTGGGGATCGGGGCGAATTTGCGGGGCGAACGCGATGGACAAGCACTTGAACAAGACGCTCGACCTCTATCCGATCGGCAATTGCGCGGTCAGCGCGCTGATCGACAACGCCGGCCGCTTCGTCTGGGGCTGCGCGCCGCGCGTGGACTCCGATCCGGTGTTCAGCGCCCTGCTGGACAACGCCGACCCCGACGGCGGCGAGGCCAAGGGCCTGTGGGACATCCAGGTCGATCGCCGCGCGGAGGTCCGCCAAGGCTATCTGCGCAACACGCCGATCCTGCGCACCGAGATCGCCGACGAGGACGGCGCTCGGATCGAGATCCTCGACTTTGCGCCGCGCTACATCCAGCACGGCCGCACCTTCCGCCCGACCGCCTTCATCCGCCTGATCCGGCCGATCGTCGGAGTGGCGCGCGTCACCCTGCGCCTGCGGCCCACGGCCGGCTGGGGCGCGAAGGTCGCCGAGCACACCCGGGGCTCGCACCACATCCGCTACCTGTGCTCGGACATGACCCTGCGCCTGACCACCGATGCGCCGGTCTCGCACATCCTGGAGGAGCGCACGTTCCGGCTGGAGCAGCCGATCGCCATGTTCCTGGGTCCCGACGAGGGCTTCGACGCGCCCGTCGGCCCGACCTGCGAGCGGATGCTGCGCGAAACCGAGAGCTACTGGAAGGACTGGGTCCGGGGCCTGGCCGTGCCGCTGGAATGGCAGACCGCCGTCATCCGCGCCGCCATCACCCTGAAGCTCTGCATGCACGAGGAAACCGGCGCCATCGTCGCGGCCCTGACCACCTCGATCCCCGAACACGCCGACAGCGGCCGCAACTGGGACTACCGCTACTGCTGGCTGCGCGACGCCTACTACGTGGTCCAGGCCCTGAACCGGCTGGGCGCGGTCGATATCCTGGAGAACTATCTCGGCTATCTGCGCAACATCGTCGACCGGGCCGCCGGTGGCCACATCCAGCCCCTGTTCGGCGTCGGGTTCGAGGAGCAGCTGACCGAACGCTTCGCCCCCGACCTGCCCGGCTATCGCGGCATGGGACCGGTGCGGGTCGGCAACCAGGCCTTCGAGCACATCCAGAACGACGTCTACGGCCAGATCATCCTCTCCACGGTCCAGGCCTTCTTCGACGAGCGCCTGCTGCGACCGGCCACGGTCGAAGACTTCGAGGCCCTGGAGCCCGTCGGCGAGCGCGCCTACCAGATGCACGACCACCCCGACGCCAGCCTCTGGGAGTTCCGGGGCCGGGCCAATGTCCACACCTATTCCTCGGCCATGTGCTGGGCCGCCTGCGACCGCCTGGGCAACGCCGCCGAGAAGCTGGGCCTGAAGGAGAAGGCCGCCTTCTGGAACGACCGCGCCGCACGGATGCGCAAGACCATTGAGGATCGCGCCTGGAACGAGGAACTGGGCCGCTTCTCGTCCACATTCGAGGGCGACGTCCTGGACGCCTCGCTGCTGCAGCTGGTCGACCTGCGCTTCCACAGGCCCGACGACCCGCGCAACGTCGCCACCCTGAAGGCGATCGAGGACGGCCTGCGTCGCGGGGCCTACCTGCTGCGCTACGCCATCCCCGACGACTTCGGCTCGCCACAGACGGCGTTCAACATCTGCACCTTCTGGCTGATCGAGGCCCTGCACCTGTCGGGTCGCACCGAGGAGGCCCGCGAGCTCTTCGAGGACATGCTGTCACGCCGCACCGGCGCGGGACTGTTGTCGGAGGACATCGGCTTCGCGGACGGTGAGCTGTGGGGCAACTATCCACAGACCTATTCCCTGGTCGGCCTCATCAATTGCGCGGTCCTGCTGAGCCGCCCCTGGACGTCCGTCCGATAAGCTTGACCATTCATCTTGAAATTGTCGCCCGACGCCGACTAAACAATCGGTGGAATAGGGGTGGGCATGACGATCATCACAGGTACGGCCGCAAGCGAAACCCTGAGTGGGACGCCCGAGGGAGATGAAATCCGCGGCGGCGGCGGCGGCGACACCCTCCTCGGCCTCGGCGGCGCCGATGTGATCTACGGCGACCAGGGCTCGGATATCCTGGACGGCGGCGATGGCGACGACAGCCTTGTAGACACGGTGGGCGGCGGCGATCGGCTCTATGGCGGGGCCGGCGCCGACCAACTCTACGTGGTCCGCGAAAATGCGACCTCGGTAGTGGATTCCATCCTAATGGACGGCGGCGCGGGCGCCGATCGGATAAGCTTCACAGGCTTCTCGCCTCGCAACGAGAAGGTGACCGTCCTGGGCGGCGACGGCGACGACTGGATCGACATCTCGAACGCCAAGGAAACCGTCATCGATGGCGGCGCCGGCAACGACAGGATCCAGGTCAACATCCTCGCCGAGGCCACTGTCACCGGCGGCGCAGGCTCCGACACGATCATCCTGTATTTCCAGGCGCCGCCGAGCGCTGGCCAGGGCGTCGCGACGATCAAGGACTTCGCTGTCGGCGACGGCGGCGATCGCTTCGATATCGGGGCCATCGCGGGCAACACCCGCTTGGGCATCGAGTGGGCCTATGAGACCAACCCGTTCGCCGATGGCATCCTTCGCCTCACGCAGAACGGAGCCGACGCCGTCTTGCAATACAAGGCGAGCGGCGGCTTTCGCGATCTGGTCATCTTCCAGTCGGTCAACGCCGCGAGCATCCAGGCCGTCAACTTCATGGGCTGGTCGCCCACGGGCGGCCCTCGCGAGGGCATGCACACGTTCGGCAGCGAGGTCGACGACTACCTCGCCGGTTCGCCCGTCAACGACCTGCTCGAAGGCGGAACCGGCAATGACCGCCTCAACGGCTTTGCGGGCGCTGACACGCTGTTGGGCGGTGACGGCGGCGATATGCTGTTCGGCGGTCTCGGCGACGACACGCTCGAGGGCGGCGCGGGCGACGACACGCTGTACGGCGGCAACGACATCGGCCTCGAGGGCCCGCCGGACGGCGCCGACATCCTCCGAGGCGGCGCAGGCGTCGATACGGCCGCTTTTATGGACAGGGTGGTCATCGATCTTTCGGGCAGCGGTCGCGGCTCCGCTTCCACGGCCAACGACGTCTACGACTCCATCGAGCGCTTCCAGTTGTCGTTCGACTCCGATCGTTTCATCGGCGGCGCCGGTGACGACTACGTCTTGGGCGGCCAGGGCGCCGACACCCTGGAAGGCGGCGCGGGCAATGACACGCTCTACGGCGAGCTTGGCCCGGATACGTTCCTGGTTGGCTCGGGCGAGAACCTGGTGTTCGCGGACTTCGACGACACGCTGAGCTTCGCCGACCAGACCGGGGCGGTGACCTACGACCTGTCCAAGGCCGGACGCCAGGCCCTCCCGGCCGACGCCGCAGTGACGGTCACGGGCTTCCTACGCCACATCTCCGGCTCGCAGTACGGCGATACGTTCATCGGCAGCTCGACGTCGAACCAGATCTCGGGCGGCGCCGGCGACGACACCATCACCGGCGGCCTGGGCGACGATACGATCGACGGCGGCGATGGCGTCGACACCGCGCACTACAGCGGCGCGTTCGCGGACTACACCTTCTCCACCGGCCTTCGCGGTCTCTACATTTCTGACAAGCGTGCGGTTCGCGACTCCCAGGATCTGCTGATCAACGTCGAGAAGCTGGTCTTCACCGACCGCACGGTGACCCTGGGTGATCAGGCGATCACCTTCGCCGCGGCCACGATCCTGCGGAGCGATCCCCTGCAGGGGGCGACCGGCGCCCTGGTCACCGACCTCTGGTCCAAGTTCGCCGCCGGAACGGTGTCCCGAGCCCAGGCGGTCTCGGCATTGGTCGGCGCGGCCGACGCCACGACCTCGGTGGCGGCCATGGCCTACCAGTTCTTCACCAGCAAGGTCCCGAGCCAGGCCGGCATGGACTATCTGGTCTCGCCGGAAGGACCCAACACCAACAACCTCAACAGCGCCTACTACCAGAGCTTCAATCTGGAGAACCGCTACATCAACTTCGCCGTCAACCTCGGCAAGCTCGGGGAAGGCAAGGCTTCCTTCCTGGCCAAGTACGGCGCCTACTCGCTCTTCGAGGCGACCAAGGTCGCTTACAAGGCCATCTTCGGAGGGACGCCGACCGACGAGAAGGTCCATGCCCTGATCGATTCCCGCGTCGACTATTTCGCCGGCTACGGCGGCGATGGTCCGGCCGGTATCGGGACCAAGGCGGCCATGGTGGGCTGGCTTCTGGCCGAGGCGCAGAAGGCCGACCTGGGCGTCATGGCGCGGTCGATCAACAGCTGGCTCGCCGACAGGGCGGACGACGACGACACCTACTTCTTCGGCATCAATGTGCTGGCGGTGGCCTACGACTACTGGCGCCCGGAGTATATCTACAGCGGCGCCTGACAGGGCGCGCTGGAACCAATGGCTCGGCCAATCGTTGCCCGGCGCGGACCGTTCGCGCCGGGGCGGCGGCATATGTCGATGTTGCGATCTCGGAAAACTTTGAAATCTGGACGTCACACGCGGCTGGCACGTGCAAAACTCCGACATTTGGAATCGTCAGGCGGAGGAACGCGACGGTGAGCCGTAAACTGGTCCTGGTAGGTGTCTTGGGATGTGTCGCGTCCGGCGCGGCGCATGCGCAGGACGCCGCCGCTCCCTCTTCCGCTCTCGTCGCTCAGGCTCCCGCCCAGACCCCCACGCCCGCCGTGCGTCCGGCCCAGCGCGCCGCCGCACCCGCCGCGACGCCCGCGAAGAAAGCCGTCACGCCCGAGGATCTGGACACCGAGGTCGAGGCCGTCACCATCACCGCCAGCGGCAAGCCGTTCGGCGCGGTGCTGGGCGACATCCCGCCGGAGACGACCCTCAGCGCCGCCGACGTCCGCTCGTTCGGCGTCAGCTCGATCACCGACCTGCTGACCGAGCTCGCGCCCCAGACCACCAGCGCCTCGGGCGGCGATCCGGTCACCCTGCTGAACGGCCGCCGCATCTCGAACCAGGGCGAAATCCGCGACATCCCGACCGAAGCCATCCAACGCGTCGAGGTCCTCCCCGAGGAAGTGGCGTTGAAATACGGCTACTCGGCCGACCAGAAGGTCGTGAACATCGTCCTGCGCCAGCGCTTCCGGGCCCACACCTTCGACGGCACGGTCGGCGGCTCCGTGGCCGGCGGCCAGATGAGCGAGCAGGTCAACTACAGCCAGCTGCGCCTGAACCGCCGGGGCCGCACCAACCTCGGCGTGCGCGTGCAGAACACCGACGCCCTGCTCGAAAGCGACCGCGACCTGGTCAGCCGGGCCAACAGCGGCTTCTACGACTTCACCGGCAATGTCACGGCCGTCGGATCTGGCGAGATCGACCCCGCCTTCAGCGCCCTCGCCGGCTCCCCGATCACCGTGGCCGGCGTCCCCGGCTCGGCGGCGACCGCCGCGCCCAGCCTCGCGGCCTTCCTGCCGACGGCGGGCAAGGCCAATCTCAGCGACATCGGCGACACCCGGACGCTGCAGCCCAAGAACCGCCAGATCGAGATCAACAGCGTCACCAACCGGTACATCTGGGACAACGTATCGGCGACGCTGAACCTAACGGCCAAGGCGTCGCAGAGCGACTCCCTGCAGGGGCCCGCCCGCGCGCGCTTCATCATCCCGACGGGCGACGCCTTCTCGCCGTTCGGCCGCGATGTCGCCCTCTACCGCTATCTCGGCGAGCTGGACCCGCTGGGCCAGACTTCGCGCAACCTGTCGGGCCATGCCGGCTTCACCTTGAACCGCGACACGGAAGACCTGCGCCTGTCGCTGACCGGCAACTACGATCACGCGGTCACCAAGACCGAGACCGATCGCGGCGTCGACATCACCAGCATCCAGGCCCGCCTGACCGCCCGCGATCCAACGCTCAACCCGTTCGCACCGCTCACCGGAACGCTGCCCCTCAACACCGACCGCGCCAAGTCGACCACCGACACCGCCGACCTGCAGTTCGTGGCCAACAAGGCCCTGCTCAAGTTCAAGGCCGGCGACCTCTCCTCGACCCTGAAACTGGGCGCCAGCGGAACCAAGCTCAGCGCCACCTCGCTGCGGTCCGGCGTCCAGAGCGACAGCGACCTCTCCCGCAGCGACGCCAGCGCCCAGGTCAGTTTCGACCTGCCCCTGGCCAGCCGCCGCAAAGGCGTGCGCGCCGAGGTCGGCGACCTGTCGGTCAACCTGAACCTGGCCGCTCGCCAGGTGTCGGACTTCGGGACCCTGACCACCATCGGAACCGGCATGAACTGGTCGCCGGTCAAGCCGCTGAGCTTCCAGCTCTCGGTCACCCGCCAGGAGAACGCCCCCAGCATCCAGCAGCTGGGCAATCCGCTGGTCACCACGCCCAACGCCCAGGTCTTCGACTATGTGCGCGGCGTCAGCGTCGACGTCACCCGCATCAGCGGCGGCAATCCGAACCTGAAGGCCGAGGAGCGCAACGTCCTGCGCCTGGGCGCCACCTACAAGCCCGAGAAGATCCAGGGCCTGTCGCTGACCGCCAACTACAGCCGCATTCGCACCGACAATCCGGTCGCCGGCTTCCCGGCCGTCACGGCGGCGGTCGAGACCGCGTTCCCCGACCGCTTCACGCGCGACGCGGGCGGCAACCTGACCCGTATCGACAGCCGCCCGGTCAACTTCGCCAAGCGCGAGAGCGAGCAGGTCCGCTGGGGCCTGAACTTCTCCCGCCAGATCGGCACGCCGCCCCCGCCGCCGCCCGGCAGCTTCCAGCGCCGCGGTCCGGACGGCCAAGGCGGGCAGGGCCAAGGTGGACAAGGACAAGGTGGCCGTCAGGGCGCCGGCCAAACTGGCGCTCAGGCCAACACCCAGGCGAACGCGGCCGGCCAGAGCGCCCAGCCGCCCGGCATGGACCTCCTGCGCCGCGCGCCCGGCGAGGGCGAAACCGAGCGTCCGACGCCCCGCAGCGACGGCGATACGGCCACGCCTCAAGCCCAGCCCCAATCGACCGGCGAGGATCCGCGCACCGCGACCGGCGCCGACACCGGCGGCCAGCGCGCGCAAGGCGGCGGCGGCCAGGGCGGCGGCAATCGCGGCTTCGGTGGCGGCGGTGGTGGTGGCTTCGGCGGTCGGGGCGGCGGCGGTGGCGGCAATCCGCGCGCCACGCGTCTGCAACTGGCCGTCTTCCACACCATCCATCTGCGCGAGCAGGTGACGATCGCCGGCAACATCCCGACCCTCGACCTGCTGGACGGCGACGTCCTGGGCTCGGGCGGCGGCCAGGCCCGGCACGAGGTTGAGGCCCAGGCGGGCCTCACCCACTACGGCCTGGGCGCGCGCCTGTCGGCCAACTGGAAGAGCGGCACCCACGTCAACGCCGGCGTCGGCGGCGCATCCACCGATCTGGACTTCTCCAGCCTGGCGACGCTGAACCTGCGCCTCTTCGCCGACCTCGGGGTTCGGCGCGAACTGGTCCAGAAGCACCCGATCCTGCGCGGCACACGCCTGACCCTGTCGGTCAACAACCTGTTCGACCAGCAGCAGACGGTGCGCGACGCCAACGGCGTGACGCCGGTGACCTACCAGCCGGACTACCTGGACCCGCGCGGCCGGGTGATCCAGTTCAACATCCGCAAGCTGCTGTTCTAGCGGCGCCCACTCGGTAAGCAGCCGCACACGATCGCGTCAGCTTGAGCACATGACGGGATCGAACGCCGCCGTACGGCGTTCTTGGCGCATGTTGCTTACCAATGAGGGGGTTCTCGCCATGACCGCGGCTCAGCCGGTCTCGCGGGCGGAGTCTGTCGATCTCCCGCCTCCGCCTTTCGACCTTCCGCGCCGCTCGGCGCTGTTCCTGGACCTCGACGGCACCCTGGCGCCGATCATGCCCAGGCCTGACGACGTGGGCCCCGACCCGTACCGCGCGCGCCTGGTGGCGCGTCTGCGCTCGGCGTTCGAGGATCGCGTCGCCGTGGTCAGCGGCAGATCCCTGCCCGACCTGGATCACATCCTGAGCGGCGGCGTCATGGCCATCGCCGCCGTCCACGGCCTGGTGCGCCGCAGCGCCGACGGAACCGTGGCCACGCGCGAGCCGCACCACGGCCTGGACGACGCCCGTCGCATCCTGGGCGAGCTGGCCCACTGCGAGCGCGGCCTGCTGTTCGAGGACAAGGGCCTGAGCGTCGCCCTGCACTACCGCGCCGCCCCAGCCTGCGGCGAGGCCGTGATCGAAGCGGCCGAGCGCCTGTCGCAAGCCACGGGCTTGGTCCTGCAGCTCGGCGACAAGGTGGCCGAGCTGCGCACGCCCGGCGCCGACAAGGGCTCGGCCGTCGGCGCCTTCATCCGCGAGGCCCCGTTCGTCGGCGCCACGCCGATCTTCATCGGCGACGACCTCACGGACGAGGACGGCTTCAAGGCCGCCCGCCGCCTGGGCGGTTTCGGCGTCCTGGTCGGCGAGCCGCGCCCGACCGAGGCGCGCTATCACCTCGCCGACACCAACGCCGTCTATCGCTGGCTGGAAGGGCTGAGCGCGCCCCAGAGGGCTCACGCATGAGCCGGCTGATCATCGTCTCCAACCGCGTCAATCCGCCGAACCCGGCGGAGGGCGGCGAAGGCTCGGTCGGCGGCCTGGCCATGGCCCTGGCCGCGGCCCTACGCGAATATTCCGGCATCTGGTTCGGCTGGAGCGGCAAGACCATCCCGGAGTTCACCGGCCAGCTGAACATGCAGCGGATCGAGGGCGTGACGGTCGCCACGGTCGATCTCGATGAGACCGACTACCAGGAGTATTACAACGGCTACGCCAACAAGACGCTGTGGCCGCTGTTCCACTATCGCGTCGACCTGACCGCCTATGACCGCTCGTTCGGCGAGGGCTACGACCGGGTCAACAAGCGCTTCGCCGACACCCTGCTGCCGCTGATCGAGCCGGACGACATCATCTGGGTGCACGACTACCACCTGATCCCGATGGCCCGGGAGCTGCGGCGGATGGGCGTGACCAACCGGATCGGCTTCTTCCTGCACATCCCCTGGCCGGCCCACCAGCTGGTCACCACCCTGCCCCGCCACCGCGAGCTGGTAGAGGCGCTGTTCCACTACGACCTGCTGGGCTTCCAGACCGAGGAGTCGCTGCACGCCTTCGAGGGCTACGTCTTCTCCGAGGTGCACGGCTCCAAGAACCGGCTGGGCGAGCTGCAGGCGTTCGGCCAGACACTGCACGCCTCGGCCTTCCCGATCGGCGTCGACGCCAAGGACTTCGCCGAGATCCTGAAGGGCGAGACCGCCCAGAAGGTCTATGACCGGATGATGGCCCACAGCGTCTTCCGCAAGATGATCGTGGGCGTGGACCGCCTCGACTACTCCAAGGGCCTGGAAGAGCGGCTGATCGGCTTCGAGCGGTTCCTGCACGACCACCCCGACCAGGTGCGCGAGACCATGCTGCTGCAGATCGCGCCGCTGTCGCGCGACGAGGTCGAGGCCTATCAGGACCTGCGCGGGCGGCTGGATGGCCTGATCGGCCGGATCAACGGCGCCTATGCCGAGATGGACTTCACGCCCATCCGCTATGTGAACCGCTCGTACCGCCGCGACGAACTGGCCGGGGTGTACCGCGCGTCCAAGGCGGCGCTGGTGACGCCGCTGCGCGACGGCATGAACCTGGTGGCCAAGGAATATGTCGCCGCCCAGGACCCCGACGATCCCGGCGTGCTGATCCTTTCCCGTTTCGCCGGCGCGGCGCGGCAGATGAAGGACGCCCTGATCATCAATCCCAACAGCCCGGAGGAAATCTCCGACGCCCTGGAACGCGCCCTGTCGATGGACCTCTCCGAGCGCAAGCGCCGCTGGGAAGCCCTGTTCGACAACGTCACCCGCGAGGACGTCACCGCCTGGCGCGACGACTTCGTGGCGGCGCTGCGGACGCGGCCGGTGGGCGGTCGGGACGGCGAGGCGAAGAAACCGGCGCCGGTGCGGAGCCTGGACGTGGCGGCCAAGGCGCTGCGCGCGGGTCCTGAGGCCAAGGCGATGCGGGCTTAGTCCCCTTCCTTCTCCCCTTGCGGGAGAAGGTGTCAGCGAAGCTGACGGATGAGGGGTTGAAAGACCTCACCGGATAGCGGAGCGAGACCCCTCACCCGACCCACTTCGTGGGCCACCCTCTCCCGCAAGGGGAGAAGGAGAAGCGCGCCTTCAGCGCTCGCCCATCTCGTCGATCAGCCTCTTCAGCTTCTCGACCTCGTCGGCCTTCAGCGGCCGGTGCTGGGCGAAGTGGCTGATCAGCGGGGCCAGCTGGCCCTCGAACAGGCGATCCAGCAGGCCCTGGCTCTCGGAGTGCACATAGGCGCTGCGGTCGATCAGCGGGCGATAACCGTGCTTGCCCTCGGCGCGCTCGGACTTGATCGCCTTCTTCTTCAGCAGGCGATTGATCAGCGTCTTGACGGTGGCCTCGCCCCATTGCTGCGACGCGCCAACCTCGGCGACCAGATCGTCGGCCGACAGCGGGTGGCGGCGCCAGAGCGCTTCCATGACGTGGGCTTCGGCGGCTGTGATGTGCATGACGCTTACATCCGTAATTCAACGGGGGACGCTATACCCGCTATTACGTGTGTCAAGCGGAAGGCGATCACACTTTCGACCGTCGCGCTCTACGCCGCCCGCGCCGCCACGATCAGGCCCATCGGCGAACAATCCTCCAGCACCGGAGCCAGGCTGAGTTCGATCTCGCGCTCGCCGCCGTTCTTGACCAGCAGGGTCGCGGCGGTCACCGCGGGCTCGTTGGTCCGCAGCACGCTCTCGATCCGCGCGGCCAGGGCGTGGCGCTCGGCCGGCCGGATCACGTCGGTCAGGCGATAGTCGATCAACTCCTCGACCTTGAAGCCGGTCATGGCCGCGAAACGCTCGTCCAGTTCGGCGAACACGCCCCGGATGTTGAGTCGCGCCGCCCCCACGTCGTGCAGGTTCGAGGTCGCCGTCCGGAAGGCGTCCGCCGTCTGGTAGCGCCGCCGCAGGTCGCGCTCCTCGCTGCGATTCAGCAGCAGCAGCGCGACGCCGCCCGGATAGGGGAAGGTCCTCATGCTGCAGCGACGGTCGCCGCTGGGCGAGGCGCCGGCCTCGAATTCGGTGATCTCCCCGGCCTTCAGCGACCGCAGCAGGTGCTCGCCGACCAGGGCCTGCCCGGGCGCGGGAAACAGTTCGGCCCAGCCGAGACCATCCAGTTGCCCGCCGCTTAGCCCGGCCAGGGCCTCGAACGGATGGTTGACCTGCACGACCTTCAGGTTCTCGTCGAAGGCCACGAACGCCTCGGTCATGGCCCCGAGCAGGGCCGAGAGCGCCGTTTCCGAGCGCGGACCTGTCTCGCGCCCCGCCGCTTCACCCGATGTACTGAAGAAGTGGGCGGCCGACACCACCGCCACGCGCGGCCTGCCGTGGTGGGTGACGATGACCGGCGCCTCCAGCGCCCGATCCTGCCAATGTCCGAAATTGCGGCTGATCTCGCCGGCCGTGACCGACAGAGGCTCCGGTGCATGTGATTTCAAGACGACCTCCTCGCTGTCCGTAAAACGCGTAAAAGGGCCGACTAACCGACCGAAACTCTGTCCTCCCTCGATCTTAGGTTAATAACGCTATCGTTGTATCTAGGTTGCCACAACACCCGTAGCGCGCGCAACCAGTGTGGCAGGATGTCGCATGAATCCCGTGAAATCCTGAGAATGGGGCTGTTACCAATCCAAAGTCGTGCAGGCGCACACTTCTCTTCCCAAAGAGGAGCAGTCGCATGTCGGAACGCAAAAAGCGCAACCCGGCCCGCGGAGCCGAGAGCGGCGCGGTGGCGGTGGAATTCGCGATCCTGGGCCCGGTCTTCCTGATCCTGATGATCGGGACGATGGTCTGGGGACAATACCTTTGGACCGCCCACGCCGTGCAGCAGCTGGCCAACGACTCGGCCAGAGCCGCCCTGGCCGGCCTGGACGTCGCCGAGCGGGAAGCCCTGGCCCGCACGACCCTGGCCAACGAAGTGACCGACTACGCCAACCTCCGGCCCGCTGCGGCCACGGTCTCGGTCGACGACCGCACCGACCGCCTCACCGTCTCGGTCAGCTACGACACCTCGGGCGCCAGCTTCCGGATGTTCTCGGACCTGATCCCCGCGCCCCCCACGATGGTCAAGCGCCAAGCCACGGTGCGCCTGGGGGGCTATTGACATGGCCCCTCGCCTCACCCGCGATTTCGCCCGCAACCGGGACGGCGGCGTGGCGGTGATGGGCGCGGTCGGGATGTTCGTCCTGATCGCCTTCTCCGCCCTGGCCGTCGACCTCGGCTCGGTGTTCGTCCAGACCCGCCGCCTGCAGGGCGCGACCGACCTGGCCGCCATGGCCGCCGCCCGCGACCTGGACCACGCCGAGGCCGCCGCGCGGGCCACCGCCCTGGCCAACGGCTGGACCGGCCCACTGACTGTCACCGTTGAGAAAGGCGCCTACGCCGGCGACTCGGCCGTCGCCGCCGCCGCGCGCTTCACGCCGGGCGCGACCGATTCCAACGCCGTGCGCGTGCGACTGTCCAGCGAGGCCCCGCTCTATTTCGGCCAGGTCCTGACCGGCAAGACCGGCCTGAAGATCAACCGCCAGGCCACGGCCGCCCGCGCCGACCTCGCCAGCTTCTCGATCGGCACGCGCCTGGCCGCCCTGGACGGCGGCGTCGCCAACGCCCTGCTGGCCGCCCTGACCGGCTCGAACGTCAACCTGTCGGTGATGGACTACCAGGCCCTGGCCGACGCCGACGTCGAGCTCTTCAGCTACCTCGACGCGGTGAAGACCGAGGCCCACCTGACCGCCGCCTCGTACGACGATGTCCTCAACACCGACATCACCACGGGCAAGGCGCTGAAGGGCCTCTCCCGCGTCCTGTCGAGCAAGGGCCAGACCCGCGCGGCCAGCGCCGCCAACAGCCTGGCCCTGGCCGCCGCCGATCGCACGCCGACCAAGCTGAGCAAACTGTTCGACGTCGGCCCCTACAGCCAGCAGAGCCGCGTCGTCGGCGGCAGCGGGGCCAAGGTGCAGCTGGACGCCATGAACCTCTCCAAGGCCGTCCTGGAACTCTCCAACGGCGCCCGGCAGGTGCAGCTGGACCTCGGCGCGACCGTGCCCGGCGTCTCCAGCCTGACCGCCTGGCTGGCGATCGGCGAGCCGCCGAACCACTCGCCCTGGATGACCATCACCGACAGCCGCGAGGTCATCGTCCGCACCGCCCAGACCCGTCTCTACCTGGAGGCCAAGGTCGGCGGCTCGGGCCTGCTGTCGGCCGCCCAGGTGAAGCTGCCGGTGCTGGTCGAGGCCGCCTCCGGCGAGGCCAAGCTCAAGGACATGACCTGCGCCACCGGCGAGGCCACCCTCGATGTCCGCCCGGGCCTCGGCAAGCTGGCGATCGGCGAGATCGACACCGGGTCGCTGAACGACTTCGGAACGGCCCTCACGCCCAGCACCGCCACCCTGGCCAAGGCTCCGCTGTTCAGCGTGACCGGCAAGTCGTCGGTATCGCTGGGCGGCCAGGCCTGGCAGGCGGTGAAGTTCAGCCAGAGCGAGGTGCGCAGCGGCGCGGTCAAGACCGTCTCCACCCGCGACCTAGCCCAGGCGACGGTGTCCAGCCTCCTGAGCGGCCTGACCCTGAAGGCCAACATCCTGGGCCTCGGGCTGGGTCTCGGCGAATCCGCCCTGACGAGCGCCGTCGCCGCCATCCTCACGCCCCTCGCCTCGCCGCTGGACGACGTGCTGAACAGCCTGACCGACCTCGTCGGCGTGCGCCTGGGCCAGGCGGATGTCCGGATGAACGGCCTGCGCTGCCGCGACGCCGCCCTCGTCGCCTGACTTCTCTTCTCCCAGAACGACCTCGTTTCCAGAAAGGAAGCCCCCGCGATGCCCCTCTCCCGCCACCACCTGCGCCCCCTCCACGGCGCGCCGCCTTCGGAGTTCAGCCTGCTGGGCTCGAGCTTCGAGGCGCCCAACATCCGGGGGCGGCTGCACGCCATCTGCGCGCTCTACGCCCACACCCCGGCGCAGGATCGGCGGCTGGAACTGGTGGACGCCCTGGAGGAGCTGACCCTGGAGGTCGCGCACCTGCTGGCGCTGGACCTGCTGGAGAACGGCTGGCGGCCGGACGACGTAGCGGCCTAGGGTCTCGCCCTAGGTCCTGGCCGGCGCCAGCCCGCCCCGCGCGATCGCCCGGACCATCGCCGCCAGCAACGTCCCCGGCTCCACCGGCTTGGGCACCGCGCCGCAGAACAGCGCTTCGTCCACCTCCGGCTCGCGATCCGCAGAGAAGGCCAGGATCGGCACGGCCCGCGCGCCTGCCGCATCGCGGATCCGGCGCGCGGCGCTGATCCCGTCCAAGCCGGGCATTCGCAGGTCCATCAGGATCAGGTCGAAGACTTGGCGACTGGCCATGTCGACCGCCTCGCCGCCGTCGCATGCCTCCGCCACCTCGGCCCCGAAGGCCTGCAGGATGGTGCGCAGCAGGAGGCGGTTGGCCGGATTGTCGTCAGCGACCAGCACGCTGCGGCCGCTGACGCCCGCGGCCTGCTCGTCGGCCTCGGCCGTTCCCTCGATCTCGACCATGCGCAACGGGATCGAGAACCAGAAGCGCGAGCCCTCGCCCGGCGTGCTCTCTACGCCGATCTTGCCGCCCATGGCGTCGATCAGGCCCCTGCAGATGGCCAGGCCCAGCCCCGTGCCGCCACTGCCGTCCAGGCCGCCGCCCTTGACCTGCGAGAACCGCACGAACAACCGCTCGACGCCCTCGGCCGTGATGCCCGGCCCGCTATCGGTGACCACGCAGATCATCGACTGACCGTCGTCCGAAGGCCCCAGGCTGACCCGGACCGCGCCAGACCGCGTGAACTTCACCGCGTTGCCAGTCAGGTTCAAAACCAGCTGCCGCACCCGCTCGGGATCGGCCAGCACCCACGCCGGCGTCGCGGGATCGACATCCAGCTCCAGTTCCAGCCGCTTGGCGTCGGCCTGGGGTTCGAGCAGCGCCACGGCCTCGCGGACGCAGGCCCCGATCGAGATCGGGCGCGGCCGGATCTCGACATGGCCGTCCTCCAGCTTGGAGAAGTCCAAGAGGTCGTTGATCGTGTGCAGCAGCGCCTCACCGGCGTTCATGATCCGGCGGACCATGGCCCGGCTGTCCTCGGGCAGGTCGCCGCGCCGGTCCATCAGGCGCGAGAACCCCAGCACCGCCGTCAGCGGGGTCCGCAGCTCGTGGGTCATGTTGGCCAGGAAGGCCGACTTGGTGCGCGCGGCGGCCTCGGCCACCCGGCGGGCCTCGGCCAGTTCCTGCTCGCGCTCGTGGCGCTCGGTGACGTCGCGCACGACGCCCATGATCGCGACCCGCTCGCCGCGCTCGTCCAGCTCGACCGCCGTCAGGGCCTCCAGACGCCGCTCGACACCGTTGGCGTGGCGAAGACGGAAGTTCGTGAACGGCCGCCCCTCCTCGAACGGGCGCGCGTCGCGGAGCAGCTCCTCCACGCGCGGACGGTCGTCCGGGTGGACAAGGCCCAGCACCGAATCTGCATCCAGCGCCGCCCCGCGCGGCAGGTCGTGCAGGTCGTACATCTCGTCCGACCAGTCGACCTGGGCGGTGGCGTAGTCGTAGCGCCAGTGACCCAGCCCGCCCATGGATTCAGCCATCCGCGCGCGCCGGGTCTCGGCCTCGGCTTCGTCGCGGGCCATGGCCAGTTCGAGCAGCAGCCCCTCGCGCTCGCGGTATTCCAGCTGCTTGGCCAGGGCAGCGCCCAAGGTCTCGGCGACCAGGGTCACGGTCTCGATGTCGTCGCGGTCGAAGGCGTTGGGCGCGGCGTCGAAGGCCTTCAGCACGCCGACGGCCACGCCGTCCTGGAACAGCGGCGCGCAGACCATCGAGCGAATGCCGACCGCCGCGCACTTCTCCTTGTCGACACGCGGGTCGTCGTGCGCGTCGGCGCAATGCAGCAGCTGTCCCTCGCGCGCCGCCATGCCCGACAGCGAGGTGTGCTTGGACAGCCGCAGGCCCAGGTATTGGGCGTGGTCGGCGTTGATGGCGACGTAGACCATCTCTTCGCCATCGACCAATTCCACGACCACCCCGCCCGCGCCGAAAATCGAGCGCAGCAGATCGACCGACATCTGCATGAATTCGTCGAGGTCGAAATCCGCCGCCACCAGCCTCGATTGCGCACGGCAGATTTCAAGCAGGTGGCGGTTCCGCCGCTCCAGGTAATCTAGAAGTCGATCTTTACGATACACCAACGGTTGCACCCTGCGGAACACGACTTACGGCGAAGTAGTCTGCTAAGAACGCTGTTCTACTGTTACGTTTACCATGGTTTCAAGGAAGGTCTTGCGCCTCGCAATTGAAATACGCGGCCCGGCACGACCCTGACGGGAACCTTGGCCATGACAGCACTGTCCTCCGGAGGGCCAAGGCCTCATTGTCAATGACACCGGTTTCCACTAGAGACGTGGCAACACCCGCCAAGCGGGACCCCCAAGTGGGGAATGGTGCCGAAATTCGAGGGAGGATCCGCGGCGTGACCGTTTCTGAGGCCGAGAGCGAGGTTTTCACCCCCGCGGCCATCGCCCCCCAATTCGTCAAGGCTCGCCAAGAGGGCGTTTCAGTCCCCGGCTATCCGGGCGGCGTGATTCCCTCGAGCATGGCTGAAGGCTACTCCGTCCAGGACATCGCCATCGATCTGTGGCCCGACGAACTGGTCGGCTGGAAGGTCGGCCTGGTGCCCCCGCAGCATCGCGAACGCCTGGGCGCCGAGCGCCTGGCCGGCTGCATCTTCAAGTCCAAGGTCCAGGACGCCTCGACCAACGGCGAACCTAACCAATATCGCGCCATCTCGGGCGGCTTCTGCGCCGTCGAGGCCGAGTTCATCATCCGCCTGGGCAAGGACGCTCCGGCCGACAAGACTGAATGGACCGCCGAGGAAGCCGCCGAATATGTCGGCGAACTGCTGGTCGGCGTCGAGATCGCCGGCAGCCCGCTGGCCACCATCAACGCCCTGGGCCCCACCGTGGTGTGCTCTGACTTCGGCAACAACGATGGTCAGATCATTGGTCAGGCCATTTCCAACTGGCGCGACGTCGCCTGGGAGGATATGCCGGTCGAGACCTTCATCAACGGCAAGTCGGTCGGTAAGGCGACCGCCGCGACGATCCCGGGCTCTCCGCTGGCCGCCCTGGCCTTCCTGCTCGGAACCGTCGCCGCGCGCGGCAAGCCGCTGAAGAAGGGTCAGATCGTCACCACCGGCGCCACCACGGGCATTCACGACGTGGTCGCCGGCGATGTCGCTCACATCGATTTCGGCCCTTACGGAACGGTGGACTGCGTCGCCGTGGCGGCGAAATAACAAAGCGCGAGCGCGGCGCCGGAAATCGCATGTCGATTTCGCGGAACGCCGTGTTCTAAACATTGGTGGTTGGAGCCTCGCGGCCTCATCTGGATAGCAAATCCGGAGAACGCGACGGCTCTTCGGGGAAGGAAGGCGTGTCCATGGACTTTTCCAAAGCGCCCGCCCCGTCCGAGAAGATCGGACGGTATCGGTGGGTGATCGTCTCGCTGCTGTTCTTTGCGATGGTGATCAACTACGTCGACCGGCAGACGATCGGTCTGCTGAAGCACGATCTGTCGCTACAGTTCGGCTGGAACGAGAAGCACTACGCTGACCTCGTGTTCTACTTCCAACTTGCCTACGCCGTGGCCTACCTGGCCTGGGGCAAGATCATGGACAAGATCGGCGCCCGCTGGGGCTTCGGCATCGCCTTCGCCATCTGGCAGATCGCCCACATCGCCCACGCCGCAGCAGCCGGCTTCGGCGGCTTCGTGGCGGCCCGCATGGGTCTGGGCATCGGTGAAGCCGGCGGCTTCCCGGGCGGCATCAAGGCCGTGGCCGAGTGGTTCCCCAAGAAGGAACGCGCCTTCGCCACGGGCTTGTTCAACGCCGGCACCAACATCGGCGCCATCGTCACCCCGCTGGTCGTTCCGGGCATCGTGCTGGCCTTCGGCTGGCAGATGGCCTTCATCGTCACCGGCGTCGCCGGCCTGGTCTGGCTGCCGATCTGGCTGCTGGTCTACCGTCGTCCGCGCGAGCAGAAGAACCTGTCGGCCACCGAACTGGCCTATATCGAGCAGGATCCCGCCGACCCCGTCGAGAAGATCGGCTGGGCCAAGCTGCTGACCAAGCGCGAGACCTGGGCCTTCGCCCTGGGCAAGTTCCTGATCGACCCGATCTGGTGGATGTTCCTGTTCTGGCTGCCGGACTTCCTGGGCAAGCGCTACGGCCTTGACCTGAAGACCTTCGGCCCGCCGCTGATCGCCATCTACCTGCTGTCGGACGTTGGTTCCGTCGCCGGCGGCTGGATGTCGTCGACCCTGATGAAGAACGGCGCGACCATCAACAAGGCCCGCAAGTTGACCATGCTGGTCTGCGCCCTGCTGGCCGTGCCGGTGATGTTCGCCGCCAAGGCCGACAGCGTCTGGCTGGCCGTGCTGATCATCGGCGTCGCCACCGCGGCTCACCAAGGCTTCTCGGCCAACCTCTACACCCTGCCGTCGGACGTCTTCCCGCGCGGCGCGGTCGGTTCGGTCGTCGGCATCGGCGGCATGCTGGGCGCCTTCGGGGGCATGGCGTTCTCGAAGTACATCGGCAACGTGCTGGAGCAGATCGGCACCTACACCCCGATCTTCATCGTCGCCGGTTCGGCCTACCTGGTCGCTCTGCTGGTGATCCACCTGCTGACGCCCAAGATGGAGCCGGTGGCCATCTAAGGTCCCGCTTCACGCGAACGCGATCAGGGCCGGGGAGCAATCCCCGGCCCTTTTCGTTAGAACGCGACCATGACCAACGCCCAAGATCTGAACGTCGCTCTCGTCGGCTATGGCTATGTCGGCAAGACCTTTCACGCTCCGCTGGTCGTCGCGACGCCGGGGTTCACGCTGCACACGGTGGTGTCCAGCGATCCGGCCAGGGTCGCGGCTGATCACCCACAGGTCCGCGTCGTCGCCGACCTGAGCGAAGCTCTGGCCGATCCCGCCATCGACCTCGTCGTCGTCGCCACGCCCAACGCCCTGCATGCGCCCCAGGCCATCGCCGCGCTCGAAGCCGGCAAGCACGTCGTCGTCGACAAGCCTTTCGCCGTCAGCGCCGCGCTGGCGCACGAGATGGCCGATGCAGCGAAAGCCGCCGGCAAGCTGCTGGCTGTATTCCACAACCGCCGCTGGGACAGCGACTTTCAGACGCTCCAGCGCCTGATCGCCGAGGGGGTCCTGGGCGAAGTCGTTCAGTACGAGAGCCATTTCGACCGCTTCCGCCCGCAGGTCCGCGACCGCTGGCGCGAACGGGCCGGACCGGGCGCCGGCGCCTGGATGGACCTCGGCCCCCACCTGTTGGACCAGGCCCTCGTCCTCTTCGGCGAGCCTCTGGCCGTCTCGGCCGACATCGGAGTCCAGCGGTCCGGAGCCGACAGCGACGACTACTTCCATGTCGTCCTGCGCTACCCTGTCCTGCGGGTGATCCTGCACGGCAGCCTGCTGTCCGCCGCCTCGGACCTGCGGATGGCCGTGCACGGGACCAAGGCCAGCTTCGTCAAGCACGGCCTCGATCCGCAGGAGGCCCAGTTGAAGGCCGGCATGACGCCCGGCGCCTCCGGCTGGGGCCGCGACAGCCGCCACGGCGTGCTGACCACGGTCGAGGACGACGTCCAGGTCCACGCCGACGTCCGCCGCGAGGTCACCGGCTATCGCCAGTTCTACGCCGGCGTCCGCGAAGCCATCCTGCACGGCGCGCCCTCCCCCGTGCCGGTCGAGCAGGCGCTGCGGGTGATGGAGCTGCTGGAGCTGGCGCAGAGGGCGAGCGACGAGCGGCGGGAATTACCCCCGCGCTAAACCCACAAACCTCGCCTTCCTAGGCCTTGTGCCTAGGACCCATTGTTCCGCTTTCCCGGCCTGGATCGTTGGGGCGACCACGCTGGCGGAGAGCGCCGGTCGCTCGGAACCCAGCCACGCGATGGGTCCTAGGCACAAGGCCTAGGAAGGCGGGGAAATGAGGTCCTGAATCCTAGCGATTTAGCGCCCTAAATCCCGGTAGCCCGCGCGCCGGAAATCATCCTAAGGTCGCGCCCATGCGCACCGCCCTGCTCTCCGCCTCCGCCGCCCTCGCCGCCGCCCTGGCCGCCTGTGGTCCCGCTCCTGCCCAGACCGCCGGAGCCCCCGTCGAGAGCCGCGTCGCCAACGCGCCCGAGCAGAAGCCCGCCTTCGCCAACCAGACCCGCGCGCCGGGCCTGAGCTCCAACACCGTCGGCCAGTACACGACCCTGGCCAGCGGCCTGGACCACCCGTGGGGCATGACCTTCCTGCCGACGGGCGAGATCCTGCTGACCGAGCGCGCCGGCCGCCTGCGCGTCTACGGCAAGGACGGCAAGCTCTCACCCGCCGTCACCGACCTGCCCGCCGTCTATGCCGAGGGTCAAGGCGGCCTGCTCGACGTCACCCTCGACCCCGACTACGCCAAGAACGGCCTGGTCTACTGGTCCTACGCCGAGGCCGATGGCGGCGTGAACGGCACGTCGGTCGCGCGCGGCAAGCTCGTGCTCGGCGCCGCGCCCAAGCTGGAGAACGTCCAGGTCATCTGGCGCCAGGCCCCCAAGATGGCCAGCGCCCTGCACTTCGGCGGCCGCCTGGTCTTCGCCAAGGACGGCAAGCTCTTCATCACCACCGGCGAGCGCTCGATCCTGGAAGGCCGCGCCCTGGCCCAGAAGCTGGACGCCACCCAGGGCAAGGTGATCCGCATCAACGCCGACGGCTCGATCCCGACCGACAATCCGTTCGTGAAGACCGAGGGCGCCAAGCCCGAGATCTGGTCACTGGGCCACCGCAACATCCAGGCCGCCACCCTCGATCCCAGCGGCAAGCTGTGGACCGTCGAGCACGGCGCCAAGGGCGGCGACGAGCTGAACCACCCGGAAGCCGGCAAGAACTACGGCTGGGCGACCATCACCTATGGCGAGGAATATTCCGGCAAACCGATCGGCGAAGGCATCACCCAGAAGGACGGGCTGGAGCAGCCGGTCTACTACTGGGATCCCGTCATCGCCCCCTCGGGCATGACCTTCTACGAGGCCGATCTCTTTCCGGCCTTGAAGGGCAGCCTGCTGATCGGCTCGATGAAGGAACAGCACGTCGACCGCCTGGTCCTGAAGGACGGCAAGGTCGCGGGCGAAGAGCGCCTGTTCACCGACATCGGCGGCCGCGTGCGCGACGTCACGGTCGGCCCGGACGGCGCCCTCTACGTCCTGACCGACGAGGACGACGGCAAGCTGATCAAGATCACGCCGAAGGGATAGGGTCCGAACGCACCTTCTCCTCCGCGTTTGTAGCCAGTCCCCCGGCGTACCTCGACATGCAGCTTCCCTCAGTTCGCTTCCTGCTGCCCGCGACGCCCCTTCGTCGGTTCATCACCGCCTACTACTGGGTCGACATCCCCGAGGCCTGCGGACCGGTCGAGGACCTGCTGCATCCGGAATGGGCCAATATCCGCTTCACCCTGGCGGGGCGCTGGTCGACGCGCATCGGCGGCGTCGAGTACGACCCCGCCCCCGCCGCCGCCCTCTTTGGCCCGACCAGCAAGGCCGGGATCGTACGCGGCCAGGCCGGGACGGTGCTGGGCGTAGGCCTGTTGCCGCTGGGCTGGGCGCGCTTCGTGGGCGTGGACGCCAGCGACCTCGCCGACAAGGTCGCGCCGCTGGACACCGTGCTCGGCGCGCGCGCCAGCGTGACCCTGGACGCCCTGCGCCTTGCAAGCGACGACCGCGTTCAGGCCGATGTGCTGGACGCCCTGTTCACCAGCCTGGACGACAGCGGCCCCGCGCTGGAGCCGCTGCTGCTGAAAGCGCATGAGCGGCTTCTGACGCTGGACACGGTCGAGGGCATGGCCAGCGCCCTCGAGATCTCGACGCGGCACCTGACGCGCCTGTCCCAGCGGATGTTCGGCTTCACGCCCAAGCTGCTGATCCGCCGCCAACGGTTCCTGCGCACGCTGCAGACGCTGCGCGAGCGACCGGACACTCCGGTCGGTGAACTGATCGACGAGGGCTATTTCGACCAGTCGCATTTCGTCCGCGACTTCAAGCTGTTCATGGGCATGTCGCCGTCGCGCTACTTCGCCCTGCCCCACGCCATGCTGGGTCCGGCGGCGCGCGAAAGACTGGCGGCGCTGGGCGCGGCCTACCAGGGTTTGCACGCCAAACTCCGATAAGGGTTCGCGCCGCGACGCGATGTCCGATTTTTCCAATGGGGACTCGAAGGCCGCCGATATCCCGCCCGAACCGCGCCTGTCGCGCTGGAGAGGGATCAGACCATCATGACGTCGTCGAACGCCGGCAAGCTCACCCATTCCCTGCTGATCGGAGCCGTGATCGGCGTGCTGGGCTTGGCCGCCGCGCCGGCCGCCCAGGCCGGCAAGCCGCTGATCAATCTCGGCCCCAAGACGGCCAAGGCGGCCGACCCGATAGAGTTCGCGGCCGGCGATGATCTGTCCAAGGCCGGTCCCGACCTGATCTGGCAGAACGAGAAGAACGGCGTCAAAGGCCTGAAACAGGTGGTCATCGCCTCGTTCCAGGTCGAGTTCGTGATGAACTCCTCGGCGGCCTCTACCGGCTCCAGCCTGCAGCAGTCCAAGGTCAGCTACACCCTGGCCGGCCCCAGCGAACAGGACATGCAGGCGATCACCAACGCCTACTACGCCAAGTTCGTCCAGGAACTGGCCGCCACCGGCGTGACCATCATTCCGCTGCAGGACGCCATTGCCCGCAGCCCCGGCATGGTGCGGTTGATGAACATGGCCAAGCCCGCGCCCTATATCCGGGGCGGAGCCAACCGCAGCGGCTTCTATTCGCCGCCCGGCTACAAGTTCTACTTCTTCCCGCTGGACGGCCGGGCCAAGGGCCTTGCCGACACCATGACCACCACGGGCTCGCAGGTGCCCGAGGAGATGGCCATGAAGGAACTGGACGCCGGCGTTCTGGGCGTTCGCATGGTCGTCGACTTCGCCGAGATCGAAGCCCGCGGTCGCGGCGTGCTGGGCATGCGTCCGCCCACCGCCCGCGTGAAGAGCAAGGCCAATGTGGCCCTGCTGCCGGTTGACACGCAGCTGTGGGTGATCACGCCACAGGCCAAGTCGACCTACTCGGACCTGGGCCACCGCCAGCGTTACGCCCTGACCAGTCCGATCGTCATGCCGGACTCCATCGTCTCGGCCGCCGACACCACGACGGGCGCCAGCAAGCTCGGCGACGGCGTGGCCAGCGCCATCGGCGTCCTGGGCGGCTTCGGCGGCCAGAAGACCCGCACCTACCAAGTGTCGGTCGATCCCGTGGCCTGGGCCAAGGACGTCTCGGCCGCCATGGACGAGGTCGGCAAGGTGATGATCGCCCGATTCAACGCCGACCGCTAGACGCCGCCGCTCCGGCCGGTCCTGAAGCGACCGACCAGACTGCCCGGCTCCAGGGTCCCTGACTTCAGGAACGGGGCGCCGCCATGGCCTGCTCGACCATGGCGGCGTTCTGCACCCCCTGATCCATTTCAAGCCTCCCTCGAAAGTCGCTCCCCCTCCCCGAACTCTGCTATCAATCTCCCCATGCAACGCAGGCGAAGCATCCTCATCGTGGGCGGCGGGACGGCCGGGTGGCTGACGGCCGCCTATCTGGCCAAGGCGTTGCGTGTCACCGACCAGGCGCACCTGGACATCACCGTCCTGGAGTCGCCCGACATCGGCATCGTCGGCGTCGGCGAGGCCACCTTCCCGACCATCCGCAACACCTTGCGGTTCCTAGGCATCGACGAGGCGCGGTTCATCCGCGAGACCTCGGCGACCTTCAAGCAAGGCATCCGCTTCGTCGACTGGGCCCGCGCGCCTCAAGACGGCAGGCGCCACAGCTATTTCCACCCGTTCGAGGCGCCGTTCTCGACCGATGGCACCAGCCTGGCGCCCTACTGGCTGCTGCAGAGCGAGACCACCCGCGCGCCCTTCGCCGAGGCCGTGACCATCCAGGCCCGTGTCGCCGACGCCCAGCGCGCGCCCAAGCGCCCGCACGAGAGCGACTTCTCGGGGCCGCTGAACTACGCCTACCACTTCGACGCCGCCAAGCTGGCCCAGGTGCTGGCCGAGCGCGCCGTCGAGTTGGGCGTGCGACACCTGCAGGGCAACCTCGTCGAGACGGTGCTGGACGAGACCGGCGCCATCGCCAAGATCGTCAGCCCCGAGCACGGCGACCTGACCGCCGACCTCTATATCGACTGCACCGGCTTCCGCGCCGAGATGATCGGCAAGGCGCTGAAGTCGCCGTTCAAGTCGGTGCGCGACGTGCTGTTCGCCGACCGCGCCGTCGCCTGCCACACGCCCTACGACCGGCCCGACGCGCCGATCCAGAGCTACACCATCGCCACCGCCCACGAGGCCGGTTGGATCTGGGACATCGGCCTCTCTGGCGCGCGCGGCGTCGGCTGCGTCTATTCCAGCGACCACATGGACGACGACCGCGCCGAGGCGGTGCTGCGCGACTATCTGGGCGGAGCAGACGTCCAGACCCGCAGGATCAGCTTCGACGCCGGCTATCGCGAGAAGCAGTGGATCAAGAACTGCGTCTCGGTCGGCCTCTCGGCCGGCTTCCTGGAGCCGCTGGAGTCGACCGGCGTGGTGCTGATCGAGGCCGCCGTGGCCATGATCGCCGAGCTCTTCCCGCACTCCGGCCCGGTCAGCGCGCCCGCGCGGCGGTTCAACGAGCTGATGGCGGCGCGCTACGACAACATCATCGTCTTCCTGAAGCTGCACTACTGCCTCAGCCAGCGGCCGGAGAAGTTCTGGCGCGACAACGCCGACCCGGCCTCGATCCCGGAACGGCTGGCCGAGCTGCTGGAGCAGTGGCGCTATCGCCCGCCGGCGCGGTTCGACTTCATCCTCGACCTCGAGACCTTCGCCTTCTTCAACTACCAGTACATTCTGTACGGCATGGGCTTTCAGACCGACCTGACGGACGGCGCGGGCGAGTATGCCGACGTGGCGGGCGCGGCGAAGCTCTTCGCCAAGATCCGCGGCTTCGCCGACCGCGCGACGCTAGACCTGCCGAGCCACCGCGACCTGATCGCCCAGATCAACCGGTTCGGCTTCGACAAGACGCTAGAACACGCCTGAGCAGGCTCTGCTCTGGGACTCTCTGCCAATTCAATATCCTCAAACCGTGTCATCCCGGAAACGCCGTAGGCGTTGTCTGGGATGACACGGGAATGGATCGGTCAGAGACGCAACCGCCCCCTCACCCATGCCCCTCGTGCGCGCCTTGGTCCGGCGAGCCGTCCGACCACTGCGCCACGGGGATGAAGAACACCGTCAGCGGCTCGACCTTGCCGGCCCCGCCCAGCACCGGAACGCCGGGCAGGTTGGCGCCCCAGGCCTCGGGCTGGACCAGGGGGACGAAGAACATCAGGTGCGAGCGCCAGGGGCCGGCCGCCTTGTCGCTGGCGTAGCCCTTCTTCGACATCATGTAGCACATGGCCCCCGTCTCGGGCGGCCGGATGACGCCGGCGGCCAGCGCCGCCTTGGTCCGCGACTGCATCTCCGGAACACTGGTCCCGGCCAGCACCCACTTGGTGCGCTCCAGATAGGTGGGCAGCACCGTGCGCACGGACGCGGCGTTGAAGCAGATCGGCGCCCGAATGCGCGGGTTCCAGAACTCGGCGTCATCGAACTCGTTGCCCCACGAACGCGAAACAATGCAGGTGAAGCCGTTCGAGCCCGCGACGGCACGCTCGTAGCCCTTGTCCCCCATCACCAGGACCTCGGCCTTGTCCGAGACCGAGGCCGGCGCGGCGGTCCGCGCCAGGGCGATCTCCTCGGCGCGATCCGCCATGCGATAGGCGTCCAGCGACGGCGCCGGCTTCGGCTGGGCTTGGGCGAAGCCGCCGGCAAAGGCCATGCCGGCCAGCGCCACGAGGGCGCCGGCGACCTTGGCGCGTTGAAAATCTGCTTTCTGCATGACCTGCAAGCTTTCCTGAGTTTTCTGAGGATTGAAGGGGTTAGCCGTCGACGGCGCCAAGCCAGTCGACCAGCTTGATCATGGAGCCGGTCCAACCCCGTTCGTGGCTGGCCAGCGCGATCTCGTTCTTGAGCTCGCCGTGGGTGAAGGTCAGTTCGGTGCCCTCGGCGATGGGCGTCAGGTCGCACTCGATCCGCGAGACACGGCCCAGTTCCTCGGGTTCGCCGCCGAACACATAGCGCCAGGTCATGGCGACCCGCCTGGGCGGATCGAACTCGACATAGTCTCCGGCGACCTCGTGCTCCTGCCCGTCCAGCGTCTGAAAGCGGACGCGGTACGAGCCGCCCAGGCGTGCGTCGATCTCGGCCAGCAGCACGGGCAGGTCGTCGGGACCCCACCAGGCGCGGATGCCCTGGGCCGTGGTCAGGGCGTCGAAGACGATGGCGGGCCGGGCGCGGATACGCCGGATCAGGGTCAGGCTGGTGGTGGTCACGGCTCCTGCCCCTTGGTCGCGATCTCCTGGGCCTCGGCATAGGCCGCCAGGCGGTCCAGGGCCGGCGACCAGAACCGCTCGTACCGGCTCAGCCAGTCGCGCGCCTCGCGGAGGGGGTCGGGCACGAGGCGGACGGTGACGGTGCGGCCTTGCTTGGTGCGCGAGATCAGGCCCGCGTCCGACAGCATGTCCAGGTGCTTCATCACCGCCGGCAGCTTGATCGGGAACGGCTCGGCCAAGGTCGTGACCGACAGCGCTTCCGCCTCCTCCAGCCGCGCCAGGATCGCCCGCCGGGTGGGGTCGACCAGGGCGGCGAAGACGCGATCCAGGCTTCGTTGCTGATAGTTCACCATATAGGAAAGTGATTAGATCACACCGACCTTGTCAAGAGGCCGCGCGCTGGGGCTTCGGCGCAAAGAAAACCCCCGCTCGGTGGGAGCGGGGGTTCAAGAAAGCGACTTTTGAAAGAACCTAGGCCTTGGCGGCGTCGGGCACGGCGCCCAGCTCGCCGCTTTCGCGGGCCTTCTTGCCGTAGACCACCTCGAACAGCGGGCTGGCCATCACGGTCGTGATGATCGCCATCAGCACCAGCATCGAGAACAGGGTTGGGCCGATGATGCCCTTCTGCAGGCCGATATTGATGATGATCAGTTCCATCAGGCCGCGCGAGTTCATCAGCGCGCCGATGCCCATCGAGGTCGCATGGTCCTCGCCGGTCAGGCGGGCGGCGACGTAGCAGGCGCCCCACTTGGCCACGATCGAGGCGGCCAGGATCCCTAGCGCGACCAGCAGCAGGCTCGGCGAGTTGACCATGTCCATCCGCGTGTTGAGGCCCGAATAGGTGAAGAACATCGGCAGCAGCAGCACGACGGCGATCGGCTCGACCTTCTTCTTCAGCTCCTCGACCAGCAGGCCGCGCGGCATGACCACGCCCAGGATGAAGCCGCCGAAGATGGCGTGGATGCCCACGGCGTCCATCAGGAAGGCCGAGATACAGAACGCCAGGATGACCAGCGCCAGGACATGGGTGCTCATCTGACCCTCCCGCTCGACCATGCGGCCCAGCGGCGCCAGGATCTTCGGACCCAGGATCGTGACGAAGGCCACCCAGGCCAGGCCGCCGCCGATCGCCAGCGTGGCCACGCCAACGCCGCCGCCGAATGTCGCCAGCACCACGGCCAGCACGCACCACGACACCGCGTCGTCGAAGGCGCCGGCGGTTAGGGACAGCGTGCCCAGCGAGGTCTTGGCCAGGCCGCGCTCGTTGATAATCCGGGCCAGCATCGGGAAGGCGGTCAGGGCGATGCAGGCGCCCATGAACAGCGTGGCGTTGCCTTGCGTGATGTTCGGCGCGAACAGGCCAGGCACCTTCAGAAGGAAGGGCGTGATGAGCGCCGCCAGCAGGAACGGCGCGGCGATGCCGGCGAACGAGACGCTCATCGCGCTCCTGGCCTTGGCCTTGAAGTGCCCGGCCTCGAAGCTCGTGCCGACCATGAACATGTAGAGGCCCACGCCCAGCTGGGCGCCGACATAGAGGACGTTCTTGGTTTCCTTGGGGAACAGCGTCAGCTGGAAGTCAGGGAACAGCAGGCCCAGCAGCGACGGGCCTAGGATCACGCCGGCGATCATCTCGCCGACCACCTGCGGCTGGGCCAGCAGCTTCTTGCCCAACCAGCCGACCACGCGGCAGGCCAGCACGATGACGGCCAGTTGAAGAAAGAAATGGACGCTGAAGTCCGTGGGCGAGAAGCCCTTGGTTCCGGCCTTCGTGACCGGTCCGTGCGCGTTGAACACGTCCACGGCTGTCGCGATCGTCTGCGCGATGATGTCTGACACTGAGTTTGCCCCCGAAATGGATCGTCTTGGCTTTGCGCCTTGGCCTCATGCCGCGCAGAGATCTGACCAATGCGCAACGGGCAGCAGCGATTTTTGACAACCTTGTCAGGAGATTGTTTTTGCTGGCGAATTTCTGTTGCCGTAACGACACATTGTAGTAACGTGCCTACAAGACAACCTTGTCATTGTAGGCAGCTAGGCACGTCATGAAGGTCGTAACCAGCCGAGAGTTCAACCAGGATGTCAGCCAGGCCAAGCGCGCGGCCAGAATCGAGCCGGTCTTCGTCACCGATCGCGGCCGCCCTACCCACGTGCTGATGAGCGTCGAGACCTATCGCCGCCTGACGGGCCAGACCGAGACCATCGTCGACCTCCTGGCCATGCCCGCGCTACCCGTCGCGGACCTCCCGCGCTCGACCGAAACCTGGGATAAGTGGGGCAAATCCTGATGCATCTGCTCGACACCGACATCGTCTTCGAGCTGCGCAACGCCAAGACCGGCGCCACCGATCCTGGCCTGGCCGCCTGGGCCGCCGCCGCGTCGCGCTCCAGCCTGTTCATCTCGGCCCTGACCCTGCTGGAGCTGGAGACCGCCACCACCCGCGCCGAGCGCAAGGACAAGGCGCTCAAAGGCGGAAAGGAAGGCGCCCTGCTCCGCGACTGGCTGGACAACCGGGTCGCCCCGGCCTTCGAGGGCCGCATCCTGCCCGTCGACGCCGCCGTGGTCCGCCGCCGCTCGCACGTGCCGCTGGCCGACTCGCGCGACGCCCTGCTGGCCGCCACGGCGCTGGAGCACGGCCTGACCCTGACCACGCGCGATCCGGCCGCCTTCGCCAAGGTCCCGCGCCTGAAGCTGTTCAATCCCTGGGGCTACAAGCCCGAAGCCCTGGACGACGAGGAAGATTGGGGCCAGGTCGCCAAGACCAGCAGCCAGTGGCTGCGCAACATCTTCGTGCGGGGCTAGCGCGGCCGCACGTCCAGGGCCTTCTCGACCCAGGCGGCGACCAGCTCCCGCACCTCGGCCCCGTCCATGGCCGGGCGCGTGCGCCATTCCTCGGGATCGTCGGTCCAGGGAACCTGCAAGGCGTGGTTCAGCATCGGCAGCACGACGACCTCGGCGCGCGGATCACGCGCCAGGGCCGCGCGGGCGGCGGGCGCGTTGACGTCGGCCGGGACGGCGATGTCCTTGCCGCCATAGACCGCCAGCACCGGACCTCGGATGCGCCGCAGATCGTCGGCCGGCCGCTGCTCCAGCACCGAGCTCATCTGCGTGGTGTCACTGAAGGCGATCGTCATCTGCAGGATTGCTTCCGGCGGGATCCGGCCTTCCTTGACGCCGCTCATCACCACCGCCTCGACCCGCGCCTGCAACCCCGCCGGATCGCCGGCCCGCGCGGCGATCAGCGCATCCACGAACCGTCTCTGGACCTCATAGGACCCGCCTTGCGGCCAACCCTTCACGAGCTGGCGGGCGACCTGGTCGCCGATGAGCTCGGCGCCGGGCATGGCGGGCGACAGCAACAGGACCACGCCCCGTGGCGGCTCGGGTCCGCCCGCGACCTGGGCCACGACCATGCCGCCCTGGCTGTGGCCGACGACGACGATGCGCGCGGGGTCGATCTCGGGTCGACTCCGCAGGAACCGCACCACGGCGCGGACGTCGTCGGCCAGCACCGGCACGCGCTCGTTGGCCGGCCCGCCGGACTTGCCGGAGCCGCGCTTGTCGTACTCCAGCGTCGCGACGCCGTCCGGCAGCAGCCGATCATGCAACACCCTGAACGCGCCGCGCACCTGCGGCCCCGATCCGCCGACCATCACGACAGCCGGGAACGGCCCCTTCCCCGCCGGGATCCGCAAGGTGGCGGCCAGCTTCAGGCCGTCCGAGGCGGTGACTGTCACATCCTCGGCGATGCGGTCAGGCTTGTAGGCCTTGGCGACGACGTCCAGTTCCGCGTCGCTGGGCGTGCCACGCAGAACGACCGCCGGGCCCAGGCTGACCGGCCCTCCGGCGCGCCCCAGGTGCAGGGCCAGGGCGTCCCGGATTGGTTCGGCGTCGGCCTTGGCCACGCCCGTCACCGTCAGGCGCTTCCACGCGCCCGTCCCAGCGATCTCGACATGGGCGAAGGTCGGATAAGGCGGGTTGTTGGTCAGCAGCAGGGCGGCCAGCTTGGCGTCTGCCGGCGCCCGCAGCCAGAACACCGCCGTATAGGTCTCGCCCGCCTTGATCGGGGCCCCAATGGTCGCCACCGCGCCGCCGCTCCAGGGATCGGTCGTCTCCGTCGCCTCGACGATCGCCGCCGCCCCGCCCGGCGCGCCGGCGTCGCGACCGAAGCGGATCTTGCCGCCATAGACCGACCAGCCGTCGGCTGCGGTCACGCTGACCACCTCGGCCGCATGGGCCGCCGGTGCGCCGACAAGCAACAGCATGACGAGAACGAGAAGTTTCATGACGCCGCCCGACAGACCTCAGGCGGCGACTCCATCACGGGTTGTCGAGCGACACAACGCCCCTACTGGATGCCCGAGACGTCCGAGGCCGTGGCGACTTTGATCGTGGTGGTGAACGGCGCCAGCGGGGCCTTCACGGGGATCGGCTGGGGTTCGGCCGCGACCTGGATCGGCGCCGGCGGCGCGGCCGGCTCGGCGGCCACGAACACCGGCTTGGGCGCGGCCTTGGCGGCCACGAACACGATGCGGTTACTCTTGCAGGTGCCGGCGTTGTAGAGGCCCTTCAGATAGCCGCGCCGCACGAAGCCGGCCTTGATGGCGTCGCGGACGGCCTGGTCGTGGCGCTCGGCCCCGGTCAGCCGGCGGACCCAGCCACGCATCGGGATGACGTCTGTCACCGCGCTGGCCATCGCGCCCAGCACCGGCTTGGAGACGTTCACATTGCCCTTCTTGTCGTCCTTGGGGTCGTCGTAGTCGTCGCCCAGCACCGCATCCAGGCTGTCGATCTCGGCCTTCAGCGGCTCGCAGCCCGTCGCGGGCGGAGCATAGGGATCGGCCACCGCCTTGGTCAGCAGGTCCGGGATCTCCGAGCGCACCACATTGATGTCGCGCAGCGGCGCGGCCATGGCCGAGCCGAGGTTCTGGGTGTTGGCTTCCCCGGAGGTCTGCGGAGGCTTCTGGGAGCTCTTGTCCTGCTTACCCGCCAGCGCCGCATCGGCCGCCCCCAACCCGAGGCTGAGCGCCAGCACGGCCGCCACGCACCGGCGCGCCGCGCCGTGGGGGGTCTTGTCAGCTGGCGATACCATGGTCCTGAACTCGCGTGATTGATCCACGCCAGTTCAACCCGGGACAGCCCCGGCCGTTCCGCCAGGGCGCGCGATCGTGATGAGCCCCTAGATCCGGGGCAGCCCGTCCATGATCGCCGTCAGCGCCAGCACCGTCTGGCCCTCCATGGCGCTGTGCCCCGCGTCGGTGCGGACATAGGTCGCCGGCGGCAGGCCCGCCGCCTCCAGCGCCTCGACCAGCCGCGAACCCTGGGTCAGCGGACAGACCTGGTCGAAGCGGCCATGGACGATGTGCACCGGCACGCCTTTCAGCGCCGCGACGCCGTCCGTGATCTCGTCCCGCTTCAGGAACAGGTCGTTGGCGAAGAAGTGGGCCTCGATCTGGGCGAAGCACAGCGCGAACTCGGCCTCGCCGAACTTGCCCGCGTCCTCGTCGGCCGGGATCATGTTCGAGATCGTCCCCTCCCACACCGACCAGGCCAGGGCCGCCTTCAGCTGCAGCTCGCGCTCGGCGTCGGTCGCGGGGACCATGTCGAAGATGGCCTTGTAGGCGCCCATCATGTCGCCCCGCCGCTCCGGCGCAATCACCTCGACGAAGGCCCGCCACTCGTCCGGATAGGCGATGTAGGCCCCCGGCTCGGTCAGGGCGTAGGGCTGCTCGGCGAAGGTCGCGGCATTGCCCTGGTACATGTAGAGCAGGTCCTCGGTCCGCCCCAGGAAGATGCCCCGCAGGATCATCGAGGCCACCTTGTCCGGATTGCGGATCGCATAGACCAGCGCCAGGGTGCTGCCCCAGCTGCCGCCGAAGACGTGCATCCTGCCGCTGATCCCCAGCGCGTCCCGCAGGGCGTTGATGTCGGCGACCAGGTGGTCGGTGGTGTTGTTCGCCAGGGCCTTCTCCGGGCCGTCAGCCGCCACGGTGGGCCGGCTCTGGCCGCAGCCGCGCTGGTCGAACAGGATGACGCGATAGCGGTCGGGATCGAAGAACCGCGACATCACCGGCGCGCAAGCCCCGCCCGGACCACCGTGCAGGAACATCACCGGCTCGCCGTCGGCGCGGCCATATTCCTCCCAGTAGAGCTCGTGATCCGGCGCCGTATCCACCCGCAGCCAACCGGTGCGCAGCGGCGCGCCCTGCGGATAGGTCCACTCGTCCGTGACCTTGCTGGTTTTCCGGAGCCGCGAGAAATCCATGGTCGAATCCTGTCGAGGTGAGGCCGCGCACTCTCGCGCCGTCCGGCCTTAGCCTCTAGAGGAAATACGCCCCCATTCCGAGCGGACGCCCAGGCCAAGCATCATGACCCTCGAGATCGAAGACCGCCACGCCGCCGCCGCCTTCCGCCGCCTGGTCGAGCACCTGCGGATGCGCACCGACGCCCAGAACGTCGACCTGATGGGCTTGGCCGGCTTCTGCCGCAACTGCCTGGCCGACTGGGTCGAGGAAGCCTCTGAAGGCGCCCTCACCAAGGACCAGGCCCGCGAGGCGATCTACGGCATGCCCCAGTCCGAGTGGAAAGCCAGGCACCAGCAGCCGGCGTCGGCCGAGCAGCTGGCCAAGATGGATGAGAGCGTCGCCCTGAACGCCAGGCTGCGCGGGCAACGATAGCGGATGAAAACCTCACCCTTCGACAGGCTCAGGGTGAGGTTTTCAGAGTTCCGCCGCTGCAATCGTCCTCACCCGGAGCTTGTCGAAGGGCGAGGACGACGCCACTAGGCCAGCCGCCCCTCATACTCCCCCAGCAGCCGCGTCCAACCGTCCCAGAACGGCGTCGCCGGCGTCTTGCCCGACGCGCGGGCGACCAGGACGTCCAGGTGCATGTGCCAGCCGGCGGCGTGCTTGAGCAGCTGGTCGCGGTTGGCGAACCGGCGGTGGATCACGGTCAGCAGCACCTCGTCGCCGATCGTCTCCAGCTCGAACGAGACGTCGCCGGTGTTCTGCCAGGTGACGACCAGCTTGCGCGGCGGATCCAGCTCGACGATGCGGCTTTCCATGCTGTGTTCGGCGCCGAAGCCGTCCGGCTTCTTACCCGGCGGATCGGTCAGCTCGTCGTTGCGCCAGGTGAAGGTGAAGGTCGAGTCCTGCTTCATCTCCATCGCGCCCGCCGCCAGCCACTGCTTCCGCAGCTCGCTCTGCGCCAGATAGGACCAGACGCGGTCGATCGGACCGGGCAGCCGGCGCAGGATCTTCAAGGTGGTGGGCTCGACCAGGGTCGCATAGGCGTCGCTCGTCCCGCTTTCCAGGACTTGGGCGTCGGTCATCGGTCATCTCCTTCTGAGGTGTTTGCTTTTCTGGCGTCGTCGGCCCGGAGCAGGCCCTCGAGCACGTCGAGGCGGCTGGTCCAGAAGCGCTCGTAGAAGCTCAGCCATTCCTGGGCGCTAGCCAGGGGGCCGGGATCGAGGCGGCACATGTGGGTCCTCCCCTTCACTTCGCGGCGGATCAGCCCGGCGGTCTCCAGCGCCTTGATGTGCTTGGAAGCAGCCGCCAGCGAGATCGCGAACGGCTGGGCCAGCTGGCTCACCGTCCGCTCGCCCTCGGCCAGCTCGCGCAGCATCCGGCGACGGGTGGCGTCGCCGAGGGCGTGGAAGATGGTGTCGAGCTGGGCGGCGTGAAGTTCAACCATGTGGTTGAATGTAGAGGGTCGCGAAAAATATTCAACCGATTTGTTGAATGACTTGAAAACACCCATCGAAGCACGAGTGAAAACCCTCTCCCACCGGGAGAGGGCGGGGCCCGTCGCCGCAGGCGATGGGAGGGTGAGGGATCAGGCGAAGCCGACCCTGAGTCCGCGCAAACCTTTGACTTTTCATGATTTTGTCGGAAAGCGATTTATCCCCTCACCCTCCCATGCTGCGCATGGGCCCCGCCCTCTCCCAAGGGAGAGAGTGATGTAGGCGTCGAGCATTCACCACCTCCCATCCCCCACCCCAAAACCCGTCGTATCCTCTACCCACCTCGAAGCACTGGGGAGGGCGCGCGGCCAGCGACCTTCGCGGCTTCGGGGTGCGGTCGAGCGGGCGCGCTCGTCGGCGCGAAGGCGACTTCGCAACTGCATCCCTCTGGCGGCGGTCGGCCCTGGAACACAGAAACGACGTGGGATGTGGGTCGGCAGCGCGACGAGCGGATCGAAAGGTCCGCGCTCGGGACTAGGCTTCGCGGCCCGGCCCGCCCGTCGGAGGCTTCAAGGGCGGTCAGGCGCGAACAGCGTCGGAGCGCCACGCTTCCGGATAACGATCGCGCGGGGCGCTCTGCTTCGTCGAAACGGTAATTCTTTCAATAGTCCGGGCGAAGTCCCGGCGCCCCGCTCCCTCCCCGCCCCTCCGACGCGCCGCGTCGGAGCGCCTTTACCTGTTCGGAAGGAGCCATCCATGCCCCGCCAACACTGCCCACTTCCGCCCGATCCCGCCTGGCCGCCGGCCCGCAAGGCCCACCTGCGGCGTAGGGTCTGGAAGAAGGTGCGGAAGTTCCGCAATTCGGCGGAGTACGCCCGGATGCTGGCCAAGGAGGCCAAAGAAAAAGCCCCCGGCCTCGCGGCCGGGGGCTCATCATCGTCCGAAGACCAGAACGCTTAGCGGATGACCCGCGCGCCTTTGCCCTTCATCACGGCCTCGACTTCCGCCTGGCGCACCATCGAGGTGTCGCCCGGGGTGGTCATGGCCAGGGCGCCGTGAGCCGCGCCGTACTCGACGGCGGCTTGCGGACCCTTGCCTTCCATGAAGCCGAAGGCCAGGCCCGAGGCGAAGCCGTCGCCGCCGCCGACGCGGTCATAGATCTCGAGGTTCTCGCGCATCATCGACGAGTAGAACTCGCCGCCGGCGTACAGGATCGCCGACCAGTCGTTGACCGAGGCGGTCTTGGCGTTGCGCAGCGTGGTCGCGGCGACCTTGAAGTTCGGGAACTGCTTCACGGCAGTCTCGATCATCTTCTTGAAGTTGGCCGGATCGATCGCGCTGATGTGCTCGTCCAGGCCTTCGACTTCAAAGCCCAGGCAGGCGGTGAAGTCTTCTTCGTTGCCGATCATCACGTCGACGTACTGGGCGATGTGACGGTTGACCTTTTGCGCGCCTTCCTTGCCGCCCTGCGACTTCCACAGCGAGGCGCGGTAGTTCAGGTCGTAGGAGATCACGGTGCCGTACTTACGGGCCACTTCGACGGCTTCGATCACGGCTTCGGCCGTGTTCGAGGCCAGTGCCGCGAAGATGCCGCCGGTGTGGAACCAGCGCACGCCTTCTTCGCCGAACAGCTTTTCCCAGTTCACTTCACCGGGACGGATCTGCGAGGCGGCCGAGTGACCACGGTCACTACAGCCCAAAGCGGGGCGCACGCCGAAGCCCTTTTCCGTGAAGTTCAGGCCGACGCGGGTGTTGCGGCCCAGGCCGTCGAAGTCGCGCCAGATGATGTGCGAGGTGTCGACGCCACCCTGCATCATCAGGTCCTCGACCAGCCAGCCCAGGTCGTTGACCGGCAGAGCCGTCACGGCCGTCGAGCGCTTGCCCCAGCACTTCTTGAAGGCGCGGGCGACGTTGTATTCGCCGCCGCCTTCCCAGACGTTGAACTGGCGAGCGTTGCGGACCCGGCCGAAGCCCGGGTCGAAGCGCAGCATCACTTCACCGAAGGACGCGCAGTCCCACTTCGTTTCCGAAGCCGGGCGGATGTTGAGGATGTTGTCGGTCATTTGGTCTTAGGCCTTCCCACGAACCTTCTTGATCAGGTCCACCGTCTCGCGGACCTTCTTGGTGATGCCGGCGTAGTCGCCCGCATCCAGCAGCTCTTGCGTGATGAGCTTGGAGCCCATGCCGGCGGCGACGATGCCCGCGCCGAACCACTTGGTGACCGAGGCTTCGTCGGGATCGACGCCGCCGGTCGGCATGATGCGGGTCCAGGGCATCGGGCCCAGCACCGCCTTGATGAAGTCGGGGCCGCCGACCGACGAACCCGGGAACACCTTGACGATCTCGCAGCCCAGCTCTTCGGCATACGAGATTTCCGAGGCCGAACCGCAGCCCGGCGAGTACGGGATCTTGCGACGGTTGCAGACCTTGGCGACGTCGGCGTTCAGGATCGGACCGACCACGAACTTGGCGCCGTTGGCGATGTAGATGCCGGCGGTGGGGGCGTCGACGATCGAGCCCACGCCCATGATCACGCTCGGATCGGCCGAGGCGAAGTGACGGGTCACTTCGTAGAAGACGTGGCTGGCGAAGTCGCCGCGGTTGGTGAACTCGATGCAGGGCGCGCCACCGTCGGCGCAGGCCTGGATCACCTTCTTACAGACCTCGACGTCCGGGTGATAGAAAACCGGGATGACACCCTGGTTCATCAGGGCGGTCAGAACCGCCATACGGTCTTTTACCATCGTAGACTCCTTCCCGAAGGATCGATCTTGCGCGAATGGCCGTTTGGGCCGCCGCGCGTGCAATATTTCGCCGGAATTGGCTCAGGGGGTTCCCTTAGACCGCGTTGCGCGCCGGCGCCATACCGGGCTTGCCGCCACGTCAAACTAAGGGCTTTGGAAGCGCGTTTCGCGGCCGAATTCCGGCGCGTTCGCGGCCTCGAATCTCTGGTCTCGTTTCCTTCCCCGAACCTTTTCCTTCAGCGCCCTGCCCCGCTCCCGGAGCGCAAAAGTGAGGGCGCCGGTATGACCCGACGCCCCAAAAGTTTGCGCAGGAGCGAGCTCAAAGAGCCGCAAACGAGACGGACCGACCACGACGCCGAACCGAAACGTTGTGACACCGGTTACCTCAAAGTGGCCAGGCCACTTCGCCACCGGTGTCATGCGCAGATAATCAGAAACCGAAGGTTCGCGCAAGCGGCGTCGAGTTCGGATTTCAAAGTGGGCAAGGCGTTGAAAAGGAAAGCCTTTGCAGGCTTGGGAATCCGGCGTTTCGCCACGCCCTCCCCACAACCGATTTCCCCGGCGAATGCCGGGGCCCAGATTCATCCGGAGCGGTTTGGGATGACGCGCCAAGCGGCAGCGCCCTCCCCTCCACGTCGGGTGGATTCGATCTGGGCCCCGGCATTCGCCGGGGAGATCGGACTAGGAAATGAGGATCACCCCGTATTCCGCAGGCCCGCCGCGATGCCCGCCACGGTCAACTGGATGGCCAGCCGCAGCTCCTCGTCGGCGTCCCCTGCTCGGCGGCGCGAGAGCAATTCCAGCTGCAGGTGGTTCAACGGATCCACCGAGCGACTGGCCAGGGTCACGGACTCGGCCAGATCCTGCTGGTTGTCCAGCAGGGCCGAGCCGCCTCGGATCGCCAGGGCTAGGTTCGTGGCCGCCTCATGCTCGCGCTGGATCGTCGCGAAGATCCGCTCGGCATTGGCCTTGTCCGGCGACAGGGCCATGTAGCGGGCCGCGATGCCCATGTGGCTCTGGGCCAGGGCCAGCTCCATGTTCGACAGCAGGGACGCGAAGAAATCGAAGTTTCCGGCGAGGTCGCGCAGCTGCTCGACCGACAGGCCGGCCCGCTCGACGCCCGAGGCGAAACCGTACCAGCCCGGCAGCATGAAGCGGCTCTGCGACCAGCTGAACACCCACGGGATGGCCCGCAGGTCCTCGATCTTGCGGCTGGCGGTCCGGCTGGCGGGGCGGCTGCCGATGTTCAGGCCGACGATCTCGCTGATCGGGGTCACCGACCAGAAGAAGTCCTCGAACGCCGGGTCGTCATAGACGAGCGCCCGGAAGCCGTGGAACGACGCCTCGGCCAGGGCGGTCATCGCCGCCTCGACCTTCGGATCGGGCTGGTGCAGCGGACGTTCGCTGGACATCAGCACGGCGGCGGCCAGGCCATCCAGGTTGCGGCGAGCGGTGGGCTGGTCGCCGAAGCGGCGGGCGATCATCTCGCCCTGCTCGGTCATGCGGATGCGGCCCTGGACGGTGCCGGCGGGCTGGGCCAGCACGGCCTCGGCGGCGGGACCACCGCCCCGGCCGACGCTGCCGCCCCGGCCGTGGAACAGCTGCAGGCCCACGCCCATCCGGTCGGCCTCGTAGGCCAGGGCCGAAGCCCCCTTCGCCACCCCGCGACGGGACGCGACATAGCCGCCGTCCTTATTGGAGTCGGAATAGCCGAGCATGATTTCCTGCACCGGCCGGTCGCCCAGGATGGTGCGGGCCAGCGGCAGCTCCAGCCACTGGCGCAGGACGGCGGGGCCGTTCTCCAGGTCGCCGATGGTCTCGAACAGCGGCGCGACCTTGACCGAGGCGCGCGGCGCGGCCCCGCCCCAGACCATGCCGACCTGCTTGAGCAAGACGAGCGGCTCCAGGATGTCGGACAGGGTCGCCGACTTCGAAATGATGTAGGCGCCGATGCAGCCGTGGCCGTAGTCGCGAACCGCCTGGGCGGCGGCCTCCATCGTGGCCAGCTCCTTCGTCGTCTCCTCGCCATAGGCGGTGAACGGCGAGACCAGGGGACGCTGGTGCGACAGCTCCTCGATCAGGACCTTGCAGCGGGCGTCCTCGTCCAGCTTCAGGTACTGGACGCCGGAGCCGGCGCGCTGGAACAGCTCGTCGACGGTGCGCTCGTGGACGTCGGCGTTCTGGCGCAGGTCCAGGCTCATCAGGTGGAAGCCGCAGGCCTTGGCCACCTCGACCAGGGTGCGCAGGGCCGAACCGACCAGGCGCTCGCCGCCGTTGCGCTCCAGGCTGTCGATAATCACCGACAGGTCGGCGACGAAGGCGTCCGGATGGCCATAGGGCTCGACGTCGGTCGCGCCGTTGGCATAGGCGACGGGCTGGCCGGTCAGCTTCTGCGAGACGGCGGTCAGGCGGTCGAAGATCAGCTCCAGCGCCAGGCGATAGGGCTCGTCCAGGCGGTGGACCGACGGGTCATTGGTCTGCGCGGCCAGGGCCAGAAGCTCTTGCGAAACCGGCGTATAGGCCGTCGAGACGGCCAGGTTGGACCACAGCTTGCGGACCTCGCCGGCGTACCAGTCGAGGATGACGCGGGACTGCGAGGACAGGGCCAGCTTCAGGGTCTGGCCGTTGACGCCGGGGTGACCGTCGCGGTCGCCGCCCAGCCAAGAACCCATCTTCAGCAACGGCGCCAGGTGTCCGTGCTGCCCGATCTTGCCGGTCCAGTCGCCATAGAGGTCGATAATCGCCGGCAGGATCGAGGTGCGGACGATCGACAGGGCGTTGCGTATCTCGTCCTTCACCGTGATCCGCTCGGGACGGTAGAGGCGCGTCCGCCACATCAGGGCGATCTCGCGGAACAGGCCCTCGCGGATCTCGGCGTCCAGGTCCGGCGGCAGATGGTGACGGCGCAAGGCCATCAGGCGCGAGATCTCGGTCTCGCGATCGACCATGCTCCGACGACGGACTTCGGTCGGGTGAGCCGTCAGCACCGGCACGACGTTCATGGCCGCGAAGACCTTGGCCAGCTCGGCCTCGGTCTTGCCGCGAGCCTTCAGGATCTCGACGGCGTCGATCAGGGTGCGGGGACGCTCGTCGCCCGGCTGGGCGTCGGCCTCGGCGTGGCGACGGCGACCGGCGACGTCCTCGCCGATATTGGCCAGCAGCGAATGGCTGGCGAAGGCGCGGGCCAGGAACACGGCCTGGTCGGTCGACAGGTCGGCGAACAAGTAGTCGAGAACAGGCGCCTCGCCCGTCGCCTCGTCCTCGCGGGAAGCAGCCTTGCGCGCCTTGGCCACCAGGGCGGCGGCCTCGTCGCCCTCCAGATAGGCGATGGCCTCGGCCAGCAGGTCGCTCAGCAGGTTGGCGTTCTGGCGGACGTGGCGGCTGGTCGGACGGTCGACATCGATCGACAGGGCCGGATTGCGCATGCGCGAGCTCCCGAGGCGACAAAACCTGTCACCTCGTACTGGAATGGATCACGAGAAAGCGTCGCCGCCCCAGTATCCTTCCAGGGCTCTAACGCTGCGGCGCCCTCTAGCGCGCTTCACCGGGCGGGGAAAGCCGCCCGGCACGATGGTTGCGCTACCATCGTATTTTTGCGCGTTTTCTTTTCGCTAGCGGGCCAGCCAGCCGCCATCCACGGGCAGAGTAATGCCCTGAACGTAGTCAGCGGCCGAAGACGCCAGGAACACGGCGGCGCCGCCGATGTCCTCAGGACGGCCCCAGCGACCGGCCGGAATGCGGGCCAGGATCGAAGCGTTGCGGTCGGCGTCGGCGCGCAGGGCCTCGGTATTGTTGGTGTCGAAATAGCCGGGGGCGATGGCGTTGACGTTGATGCCCTTGGTCGCCCACTCGTTGGCCAGGATCTTGGTCAGACCGGCCAGGCCCGACTTGGCGGCCGTGTACGACGGCACGCGGATGCCGCCCTGGAACGACAGCAGGCTGGCGATGTTGATCACCTTGCCGCCGCCCTGCTTGATGGCCTGCTTGGCGAAAGCCTGGGTCAGGAAGAAGACGACCTTCAGGTTGGTGTCCATCACCGCGTCCCAGTCGGCTTCCGAGAACTCGATGGAGTCGGCGCGACGGATGATGCCGGCGTTGTTGACCAGGATGTCGGCCCGACCGAAGGCGGCGACGGTCTCGTCGACCACGCGCTGGACGGGTTCGGTCGAGCCGAAGTCGGCCTTGATCGACAGGAACTTGCGGCCCAGCGCCTCGACGGCGGCTTGGGTTTCGGTCGGCTCGCTGCGGCCCGCGGCGGCGATGTCCGCGCCGGCGGCGGCCAGGGCGATCGCGATCCCCTGCCCGATCCCGGTGTTGGCGCCGGTGACGAGCGCGACCTTGCCTTCGAGGCTGAACGGATTGGCCATGACGAGTTCCTGTCTAGAATTGCTGTCATCCCGGACGACCTGAAAGGTCGATCCGGGACCGCCACATTCGCTTGCGACGGTCCCGGCTCTACGCTGCGGCTCCGGCCGGGATGACACGGGAGCGCGTGGGCTTTCGCCCCTACTTCAGCTGGCAGATGTCCAGCACGTTCATGTCGGTGTAGTCGAGGTTCTCGCCGCCCATCGCCCAGATGAACGTGTAGTTGGCGGTGCCCGAACCCATGTGGATCGACCACGGCGGGCTCATCACGGCTTCCTCGTTGGCGATCACGATGTGACGCATCTCGTCCGGCTCGCCCATGTAGTGGAAGACGCGGTCGTTCTCGCCCAGGCCGAAGTAGAAATAGGCTTCCGAACGACGGTCGTGCAGGTGGGGCGGCATGGTGTTCCAGACGCTGCCCGTCTTCAGGACGGTCATGCCCAGCAGCAGCTGGGCCGACTTGCAGGTCGTCGGGACGATGTACTGGTAGATCGTGCGCTCGTTGCTGGTCTCCAGCGCGCCGCGCTCCAGGGCGACGGCGTCGGCGAAGGCCAGCTTCTTGGTCTCGAACGCGGCGTGAGCCGGCAGGCTGACCAGGTAGAAGCGGGCGGCTTGGCCGTCGGCGCCTTCGAAGGTCACGTCCTTGGCGCCCATGGTGACGTACAGGCCGTCACGCGGAACGATCTCGTAGACGACGCCGTCGACGGTGATCTTGCCGGTGGTGTCGCCGACATTGATCACGCCCAGCTCGCGGCGCTCCAGGAACGGGTGGCCGGCGGCCGAGGCGGGCTCGGTCTGGTCGGGCAGCTTCACGGCCGAGGTGGCGACGACGCCGCCGACGACGAAGCGTTCGGCGTGGTTGTAGGTCAGGACGATCTGGCCGTCCTGGAACAGGCCCTGCATCAGGTAACGATCACGCAGGTCGTCGTTGCCGGCCGCGAACATCATGTCCGGATGGGTGGCGTGGTAGGTCTTGGCGAACATCGGGAAGTCTCCGGAAGGGTGTTCTTATTCGGCGGCGGCGCGCAGCGTCGTGGGGCGAGCCCAGTCCGGACGCTGGTCCAACTTGTAGGCCTTCTTAGGCAGGTTGTACGTCAGATCGACGATCAGTTCCTCGGCCTCGACCAGGTCCATCCGGTGCTCGGCGACCATGCGGGCCAGGAACGAGGAGTCGACGCGGCGCGCCACGTCGTGACGGGCCGGGATCGACAGGAAGGCGCGGGTGTCGTCGTTGAAGCCGACGGTGTTGTAGAAGCCGGCGGTTTCCGTGACCTGCTCGCGGAAGCGCATCATGCCTTCCGGGCTGTCGTGGAACCACCAGGACGGACCCAGCTTCAGCACCGGATAGTGGCCGGCCAGCGGGGCCAGTTCGCGGCTGTAGACGGTCTCGTCCAGGGTGAACAGGATCACCGACAGGCGCGGGTCGTTACCCAGCTTGCCCAGCAGCGGCTTCAGCGCCGAGACGTACTCGGTGCGCATCGGGATGTCGGCGCCCTTGTCGCGACCGTGCGAGGCCAGCAGGCCGGCATTGTGGTTACGGTGCGAGCCCGGGTGGATCTGCATGACCAGCCCATCGTCCAGGCTCATCTTGGCCATCTCGGTCAGCATCTGAGCGCGGAACAGCTCGGCCTTTTCGGGCGTGACGTCGCCCTTCACCAGGCTGTCGAACAGCGCCTCGGCCTCGACGTCCGAGAGGTCGGCGGTGGCCGCCGTCGGGTGGCCGTGGTCGGACGAGGTCGCGCCGGCGTCGATGAAGGCCGCGCGGCGCTGACGGTGGGCTTCGAGATAGCCCTGCCAGCTGTAAACGTCCTGGCCCGACACGTCGGCGAAGCGTTCGAAGGCGCGTGGGCTGCGCTCGTCCTCGAAGTCGATGACGGCGTCGGGACGATAGGCGGTGATGACATGACCGCCCCACCCGCTCTCGCGGATGGCGTGGTGGTGCTTCAGCGTCTCGTGCGGCCCTTCGGTGGTGGCCAAGGTCTCGATGTTGAAGCGATCGAACAGCGCACGCGGGCGGAAGGCGTCGGTCGCCAGCGCCTCGTTGATCCGGTCGAAATAGTCGTCGGCGTTCGAGGTCTCGAGGAACTCGGTAAAACCGAACACCTTGGAGAACACGTGGTTCAGCCAGATCCACGACGGCGTGCCGCGGAAGAGATGGAAGTTCGACGCGAACAGCTTCCAGGCCGCGCGTGGGTCGGTCGCCGGGACGCCGGCCTTCGAACGCACCTTCAGGGCGTCCAGGCTGATGCCCTGGCTGTAGAGCATCCGGTACAGATAGTGGTCCGGCGCCAGCAGCAGGTCCGTGGCGTCCTGGAACGGCTCGTTGGTCGCGAACCAGCTGGGATCGGTGTGCCCATGCGGGCTGATGATCGGCAGGTCCTTGACCAGCGCGTACAGGCCGCGCGCATAGGACCGCGTCGTCGCATCCGCCGGGAACAGGCGATCGTCGTGGAAATTCAGAGGCCTAGCCATGGCGGTGCGTCTGCTCCCTTAGTCTTGGCCGGCGGCTTCGCGGGCAGCCGTTGCGGCCCGCTTGGTAACCGGTGTCATGATACGATGCAAGCCGAAGGCGGCCGCAAGTTGTCAGGCGGGGACCGGACCCGAGGACTCTCGCACCACCAGGTTCGGTTCGGTCTTGGTCGCGTCGCGCGGTTCGCGCCGTTCGACGCCGATCAGCTTTTCGGCCGCCATCTTGCCGATCTCGCGGGTCGGCGTGTGGATGGTGGTCAGCGGCGGCCAGACGGCCTGGGCGATCTGGAAGTCGTCGAAGCCGACGACGCTCAGGTCTTTCGGCACCGACAGGCCAGCCTTGCGCGCCGACTGCAGAACGCCGGCGGCCATTTCGTCGTTGCCGCAGAAGATCGCGGTCGGGCGCGGCGTGCGCGCCAGCAGGGCGTCGCCGCAAGCCACGCCGGATTCGAAAGTATAGGCGCCCTGGACGATGTCGCCCGGAGCCAGCTTCAAGCCGGCCTCGGCCAAGCCATCCTCGAAGCCCCCTCGCCGCTCGTGCGACGAGCGGAAGGTGTCGGGGCCCGAGATGAAGGCGATGTTCTTGTGGCCCAGCTCGATAATGTGGCGCGCGGCCTGCGAGCCGCCCATGCGGTCGTGGCCGACGATCATGTGCTCGGGCTTATCCAGCTCGACCGAGGCGATGCGAATGTACGAGCAGCCGATCTCGTTCAGCAGCTTGGCGACCCGCTCGTCCTCAGAGACCGAAGGCGGCAGGACCACGCCATACAGCTTCTGGCGCTCCACGAACGAGCGGACGTCGGCCAGGAAGGTTGGGCTGGCGCGGTTACAGGGGTGGACGACCAGCTCGAAGCCCGAGCCGCGCATACCGTCCAGCAGGCCCAGTTGCATGTTCACGACATACTGCGGGTTCGGGTTGTCGTAGATCATGCCGATCAGGAACGAGCGGCGGAACGCCAGGCCCCGGGCCTGCGGGTCGGGGGCATAGCCCCACTCGGCGATCACCGCCTCGATCCGCTCGCGGGTCTCGTCGCGCACGAACGGCGACTGGTTGATGACGCGGGACACCGTCTTCTTCGAGACGCCGGCCAGACGGGCGATGTCGTTGATGGTGGCCCTGCGGCGGCCGCCCTCGATGCCGGCCTCCCCCTCTTCCTGACTCGAGGCTTCCGGGGTCGAGGAAGGCGGCTTTGAAGAGTTCACGGCGTTTCCAGCAGCTTTAGGCGTTTTCTTTTGTCATACTCTAGCCGCGTCAGCGTCGCCAACCTAGGACGAAACGTCCGCTTGCGAGGACGCTGACACCGGTTACCATGCCATCGAGCACCCAGATTGGCGACACGAAACGCGGCGGCGACCATACTCCATGACTGAAACGACCCAAGCCCCCCGCGAATCGATCCACCCCGTCGACCCTCGCGACCACGTCGCGACGGCCCTTCGCGACCTCGTCGCCGGCGAGGTCCTGGACCTGCACGGCCAGGCGATCACGGCTCGCGCCGACGTCCCCAAGGGCCACAAAATCGCGATCCAGGCGGCCAAAGCCGGCGAGGACGTGCTGAAGTACGGCTGGCCGATTGGGCGGGCCACGGCCGACATCGCCGTCGGTGACCACGTCCACGTCCACAATGTCGAGACCCGCCTGGAAGGCGTCGAGGGCTACAGCTTCGCCCCGACCGCGCCGGAACCCCATGTCGAACCAGCGGCGCGCACCTTCGACGGCTATCGCCGCAAGAATGGCCGGGCCGGCACGCGCAACGAGATCTGGGTGCTGTGCACCGTCGGCTGCGTGGCCAACACCGCCCGCCGCATCGCCGAGAAGGCCAATGCCCGCTTCGCCGGCCGCGTCGACGGCATCTACGCCTTCCCCCACCCGTTCGGCTGCTCGCAGCTGGGCGACGACCTCGTCCACACCCGCAGCCTGATCGCCGGCCTGGCCGCCCACCCCAACGCCGGCGGCGTCCTGATCCTGGGCCTGGGCTGTGAGAACAACCAGCTGAAGGCCCTGCTGGAGAGCGCGCCCGACATCGACGGCGAGCGCCTGCGCAGCTTCACCACCCAGATGGTCGAGGACGAACTGGAAGACGGTCTGGCCGCCGTCGAAACCCTGGTCGCCATCGCCGAGCAGGACAAGCGCGAGCCGATCCCAGTCTCGGAACTGGTCGTGGGCCTCAAGTGCGGCGGTTCGGACGGCTTCTCGGGCGTCACGGCCAACCCGCTGGTCGGCCGCATCGCCGACAAGGTCGCCGACGCCGGCGGCACGCCCGTCCTGACCGAGATCCCGGAGGTCTTCGGCGCCGAGAACGTGCTGCTGCAACGGGCCGCCAACCGCGAGATCTTCGACCAGGCCGTCGCGGTGATCGACGACTTCAAGCGCTACTTCATCGACAACAACCAGCCGATCTACGAGAACCCCTCGCCCGGCAACATCGCCGGCGGCATCACGACCCTGGAGGAGAAATCCCTGGGCGCGGTGCAGAAGGGCGGCCGGGCCCAGTTGGTCGAGGTGCTGCGCTACGGCCAGCGGGTCGGCCCGCACGGCCTGACCTTCCTGGAAGCGCCGGGCAATGACGCGGTGTCGTCCACGGCCCTGACTGCCGCTGGCGCCACGGTGATCCTGTTCACCACCGGCCGTGGCACGCCGCTGGGCTTCCCCGCCCCGACCCTGAAGATCGCCTCCAACTCGGGCCTGGCCCAGCGCAAGCCGGGCTGGATCGACTTCGACGCCGGCCAGGTGCTGGAGGGCGTCTCGATGGACGACGCCGCCGACCGCCTGATGGACCTCGTCGTCGACACCGCCTCGGGCAAGGCCACCAAGTCCGAGCTGAACGGCGAGCGCGAGATCGCGATCTGGAAGTCGGGCGTGACGCTCTAGGGCGTCACTTGCGCTGGAAGTCGGGCGGTGACGCTCTAGGTCACTTCGGCTCGGCGATCTCCCGCAGGCTCATGCGCTTGTAGATATCGACCAGAGCCTTGCCCTCCTCGGGGCCGACGGCGATGGCCAGGCGCACGGCCGCCTCGCCCAGCTCCCAGACGAGGAAGGCGCGGCGCTCGATGATCTCGGGCGCAACGCCGGCGTGGACCTTGCGCATGGCGTCGGCCAGCAAGGCGCCCTGCACCCGGCTCTCGACCAGCTGCAGCGCCGCCAGCTGCTTGTCGGCCTGGGTGCCCGACCAGATGTCGCGCATCACCGGCTCGGCCATCACGACCTCCAGATAGACGTCGACCAGTCCGTCGAACGCCGCCAGCAGGCTCGGTAGGTCCGTCACCCCGGCCAGGGTCTCGGCGATGTAGCCCCGGCACTGAGTTGCATAGCGCTCGAACAGGCTACGAACCAACGCGCTCTTGTCCGGGAAGTACTGGTACAGCGACCCGATCGAGATGCTGGCCAGGGCCGCGACCTCGCTCATCTTCACCTGATCACTGCCCGTCTTCGCGATCAGCTCGCAGGCGACCGTCTGGATGCGCTCCAGCCGTTCGCGGCTGCGCGCCTGGCTGGGCGTACGGCGCGCGGCGGTGGGATCGGCGTCGGTCATCGCATTCCCAAGAGGGTTGACGGCACAAATGTGAGCATTTATCACTTTCATAAATACGAGACTTCCTCACATTAATTGGGAAAGACGACCATGGCAACCACCGCTCCAATCCTCGTCCTCGGCGCCACCGGCAAGACCGGCGCGCGCGTCAGCCAACGCCTTTGGGACATGGGTCACACCGTCCGCGCCGGTTCGCGGCAGGCCAGCCCTGCTTTCGACTGGGAAGACCCCGCCGGCTGGCCGGCCGTCCTGACGGGCGTGGAGGCGGTTTACGTGACCTACCAGCCCGACCTCGCCGCGCCCGGCGCCCTGCCCGTCGTGAAGCGCTTCTTCGCCGAGGCCGCCAATCACGGCGTGCGAAAGGTCGTGCTGTTGTCAGGTCGCGGCGAGCCCGAGGCCATCGAGGCCGAAGAGGCTTTGCAAGCCACCCGCCTGGACTGGACCATCGTCCGCGCCAGCTGGTTCCACCAAAACTTCAGCGAAAGCTTTTTCCTCGACGCCGTCCTGAACGGCACGCTGGTCCTGCCCGAAGGTCTCGCGCCCGAGCCCTTCGTCGATGTCGAGGACATCGCCGACATCGCGGCCCAGGCCCTGGTCGATCCGCGCCACAGCCGCAAGCTCTACGAAGTCACCGGCCCGCGCGCCCTCACCTTCGGCGACGCTGTCGACGTGATCGGCAGCGTCACCGGCCGCGAGATCACCCTGATCACCGTGCCGCTTGAGGCCTACCGCCAAGGCCTGCTGGAAGTGCTGCCGCCCGATCTGGTGCAGTTGATCGTCTACCTCTTCACCACCGTGCTGGATGGCCGCAACACGCCCGTCGCGCATGGGGTGGAGCGAGCCCTCGGCCGCGCGCCGGGAAGCTTCGAAGCCTATGTCGCCCGCACCGTCGCGACGGGCGTCTGGGGACGAAACGAAGAGGTCAGGCCAATCCAGTTGCCACCGGTGTCCGCGCAGGTCATGTAGGGTTCCGCGCGGGGAATCTCCGGTGGAGTTTCCCCGCTTGGATCCGAACGAAACCAGGCGTGCTCCCTTGACGGCTTCCTCCGCGACCTCCCCCGCCCTGCGTCTGAGCGCGACCAGCTTTCCGGGGGCCGTGCCCGGCACCGCCCTGCCGACCTATGACCGCGACAAGGTCCAGGTCGGCGTCGTTCACTTCGGCCCCGGCGCCTTCCACCGCGCCCACCAAGCCTTCTATTTCGACCAGTTGCTGGCCAATGACCCCCGCTGGGGCATCTGCGCCGTCTCCCTGAAGAGCCCGGGCGTCCGCGACGCCCTGGAGCCGCAGGACGGCCTCTACACCCTGGCCCAGCTGGACGCCGAAACCACCTTCCGCGTCGTCGGTTCGATCCAGGAAGTCCTGGTCGCGCCCGAGGACCCGCCGTCGGTCTTCGCCCGCCTCGCCGCCCCGACCACCCGCATCGTCACCCTGACCGTCACCGAGAAGGGCTACACCCTGTCAGCCGAGGGCGGCCTGGACGAGAGCCACCCCGACATCGTCCACGACCTGGCCAACCCGCGCGAGCCCAAGAGCGCCGTCGGCTACATCGTCGAGGGCCTGCGCCGCCGCTTCATGGCCGGCCACGCGCCCTATGCCGTCGTGGCTTGCGACAACCTCGCCGACAACGGCTGGCGCCTGAAGGCGGCGGTCGTCGCCTTCGCCAGCAAGGTCGACGCCGAGCTCGCCGCGTGGATCGAGGCCAACGGCAGCTTCCCGCGCACCATGGTCGACAGCATCACGCCGGCCACCGACGACGCCCTGCGCGCCCGTGTCCAGACCGCCACCGGCCTGGAGGACGCCTGGCCGATCCAGCGCGAGGCCTTCACCCAGTGGGTGGTCGAGGACGTGCTGCCCGCCGATGCCCCGGACCTGGCCAGCGTCGGCGTCATCCTGACCGACGACGTACGCGGCTTCGAGCGCGCCAAGCTGCGCCTGCTGAACGGGGTGCACTCCACCCTGGCCTATGCCGGCATCCTGCGCGGCCATGAGACGGTGTTCGAGGCGGTCAGCGATCCGGTGCTGGAAGCCCTGGCCCGCGACCTGATGGCCAAGGACATCATCCCGACCCTCACCGCGCCGCGCGGCCTGGACCTGGCTGAGTACGCCGAAGCGATCCTGGCCCGCTTCCGCAACCCGGAAATCCGTCACTTCCTGGCGCAGATCGCCTGGGACGGTTCGCAGAAACTGCCCTTCCGGGTGCTGAGCACGCTCACCGAAACGCTGGCAGCCGGTCGTTCGATCGAGCGCTTGGCGATCCCGCTGGCGGCCTGGATGCGCTTCATCGCCCTGCGCGCCAAGACCGGCGAGGCCATCACCGATCCGCTGCACGACAAGCTGACCGAGATCGGCGTGGGCGTCACGGGCGACGCCAAGACCGACGTCGCGGCCTTCCTGGCGCTGGACAGCGTGTTCCCGGCGACTCTGACCGGCAACGCGACCTTCGTGGAAGCGATCGAGAAGGCCTACGTCGAACTCGGCTAGCGAACCGAAACCTCGCCCTTCGACAAGCGCAGGGTGAGGTTTCTACTGATAGGGCGTCGAAAATAGTCCTCACCCTCAGCCTGTCGAAGGGCGAGGATGAGCCCACGGCGCCTACCGCGTGACTCCACGCGCCGTCAGCACCCGAGGCACGGTGCTGACCATGATCCCCAGGTCGAACAGGAACGAGCGTCGGCGCAGATATTCCGCGTCCAGCGCCACCTTGTCCGCGACGGCCAGCTCGTCGCGGCCGTTGATCTGCGCCCAGCCGGTCAGGCCGGGGCGCAGCGCATCGACGCCGGCTTCCCGGCGCGCGGCGATCAGGTCGTCCTGATTGAACAGCGCCGGACGCGGACCGACCAGGCTCATATGGCCGACCAGCACGCTCCACAGCTGTGGCAGTTCGTCGAGGCTGAGCTTGCGCATCAAGGGTCCGGCGGGCGTCAGCCACTGATCCGGGTCTTCCAGCAGATGCGTGGCGACCTCGGGCGTGTCGATCCGCATGGTGCGGAACTTGGGCATCGGAAACAGCGCCGAGCCCTTGCCCACCCGCTGCGACCAGTAGAGGCCCGGCCCCGGCGAGGTCAGGCGCACCAGCAGCCACAGCACGCCCAGCGGAACGGCCAGCACGAAGAGGCCGGCCGCGGCCGCCAGGAAGTCGAAAGCCCGCTTCACCTAGGCGCTCAGCGCAGGTCGCCGCTGGCCGCGTCGAGCAGCAGATAGGCCCGCCCCGCGTCCGACGACAGCAGCGCCGCCAGCAGGAAGCCCTCGCGGTCCTGGCCGGCAGCTTCATCGATCATGCCAGCGTAGCGCTTCAGGAAGCGCTCGGTGTTACCCTTCAACGTGGCGTCGGAGAACAGGCGGCGGACCAGGCGGCGGATGGCGGCGGGCGCCAGGCGCTTGACCACTTCGCGCGCGCCGACGTCGTCACCCGTCTGCAAGGCGGCGGCGATCTCGTCGATGCGGCCGCGCGGCAGCAGGGCGTGAGGATCGATGCCCATGGCCACGATCTCGGACGCCAGCTTCTCGCCGAGCGCGGTGTCGCCAGGCGAGCTGTTCTCGATGCCGGCCAGAAGGTTGCGCCAGCTCCAGCCGCCGTCGCCGTCCGACTCGGACGCGGGAGCCTGCGGTTGCTGCTTGCGCGACGAGGCCTGCTCGAACACCGAGCGGAACTCCTCGTCCGTGGCCGTGGGCGTCAGGCGTAGACGGCGGCGATCGGTCGGCGGTTCGTCCTCGTCGTCGAACTCCGCCATCGGCAGGGCCTGCGGCGGCGGGGCCACCGGCGGAGGCGGCGGAGCAGACGAGCGGTTGCGGACCACAGGGGGCGCGACCGGGCTGGCCGCGCGGGCGGCCACGGTCGAAGCGCTCGAGGCGGTGACGGCGCCGGCCGCCTCGCTGAGCATCTCGTAGTTGCGACGGACGCGCTCCTGGAAGGCCTGGTCGATCGCGGCCGTCTCCTCGGCGGTGCGACGGACGGCGTTCATCAGGTGCTCGACGCCCTGCTCGATCGAGATGCGGACCTCGCCGGCCTTCTGCAGCGCTTCGGCCGGCAGGTCGGCGGTGCGCCGGCTGATCTCGGCCAGCATGGTCTCCATCTCGTCCAGCGTGCCGCGCGCGGCCTGCAGCGAGTCCGACAGCTTCTGGGTGGTGCGGGCGCCGGCCTGTTCAACCATCTGGGCCGAGTGCTCGATGATGTCGCGCGCCTCTTCCATGCGGGATTCGAAGACCGCATCGGCCTTCTGGCCGGCGGCGAAGGCGATCTCGTTCAGCTGGTCCACGCGGCTGCGGGCGGCCTCGACGCGGGCCTCGACGCTCTCGGCGGCCTTCAGCGCCGCCTCGGCCATGGCTTCCATGGCGGCCTTCAGTTCTTCCTCCAGCAGCGTGCGTTGCTGCTCGGCGGCGTCGCCGATGGTCTCCAGCGTCTTCTTGGCGTTGTCGGCGAACGCCTCGCGCTGGACCGTGGCGTTGTCGCCCATCTCGCGGAACTGGTCGGCGGCGGCGCTGATCAGGCCGCGCAGGATCTCCGCCCCCATGGAGGCGGTGTCCGACAGCTCGGTGGCGCCGACGCGGGTATAGGCCACGAACTCGGTGAGCTGAGCGGTGCGGGTCTCGGCCTCGGAGGCGAAGTCCTCCTGCTCGGACCGCAGGGCCTGGCTGATCTCGACCAGGGCGGCGCGCTGGGCGGCCAGGGTCTTCTCGACGGAAGCGACCTGGTCGCCGACCCCGACGCCGGCGGTTTCCAGGCGGGCAATCTGGCGCGACAGGTCCTCTGCCCCGACGCGAGCGGCGTCCGAGGCCTCGGCGGCGGCGGCGGCCAGGTCGGCGGCGCGGGCCGCGAGAGCCGCTTCGGCTTCGCGGAGCTGGGTCTCGGCCAGGTCGGAGGCCTCGGCCACCATGCGGGCCTGACTGCCGATGGCGTCGACCACCGCGGTCGAGCGGGCGTCCAGCGACTGCGACAGAGTCTCCATCGCCGTGCGCTCGTGGCCCAGGCCTTGAGCCAGCTGATTGGCCATCCTCGCAGATTCGGCGGCGGCCTCGGCCAGGCGCGCGGTCTCGTCGGCCAGGGCCTGGCGCAGCGAGATGATATGCTCGCGGGCCCGCTCGGCAGCGGCGGCGGCGCCCTCCACGCCTTCGCGCATGGCGTCGACCGCGCTCGACGCGCCGGCGGCGGCCAGGGCGGCGGGTGTGACCAGGCGGTCGGTCATGGTGCGGTTGCGGCGCAGCTCGTCGGCGACGGCCGTCGCCTGGCGCAGCAGATAGGCGCCCAGCAGGGTCATCAGCGCCGGCCCGATGGCCAGGCCCGCGAACACCATCAGCGCAAAGCCCTCGACCTTGAAAGCCGGCACGCCGCGCGCATAGCCCAGCGCGAAGGCGAGCGGCGCCAGGGCCCAGAGCGCGGCTATGGCGACGGCCAGGGTCCAGAACAGCACGCCCGACATACGGCGAGGCGCGTCCTCGGTCTTCAGCGAAACCGGCGCGTCCGACACGGGACCGCGCAGGTTCAAGGGGGCTTCACGCGCCTCGGTCTTGGCCGGCGCGGCGCGCTCGGACTCGACGACCGGCGCGGACGACTGAACGCCCATGGCCAGCGAGGTCGCCGGCTTCAGGTCCGGTTCGGCGAAACTGATCGCCGGTTCAGGCTCGCCCCCACGGCGACGGCGCGAGCGCACCGTCATGGGGGGCGGCAGGGAAAGGTCCTCGCTCGACACCTCATTGGCCAGCTCGTCCAGCGTCAGCGGCTCGGCGGTGGGAATCTCGGCTTCCGGCTCGACGAACGACGTCGCCTCCGGCAACTCTGGCGTGAGCTCGGGCGTGGTCTTGGCTTCCTCGGGAGGGGTGTCCGTCGGCGTCGCGGAAAAATCGAGCGGTTGTCGCTTCTTAGGCTTCATACACAGCCAAGGTCCCAGGGCGTCGGAGAGGGGGCGCAGAGACAACCTTCGCGCGCCGGACCCCTCCTTCGCGTGTCACATGAACCTAACGGCGAAAAGCCTTGGCGCAAAGGGACTTTGGTTGCGCCGACAGGGGTTGCGGCGTCAAAGCGCGGCTGGAAGACGCAGGCCTAGGCCTCGCGCGGGGTCGCCTTGGCGGACTTGGCGGGCGCGATGACGGCGACGGGCATCGCCTTGGCGGCGCGCGGCGAGCGAGCGACGATCTTGGCCGGGGCCTGGGACTTGGCGTGCGGGCAGACGTGGTGATCCACCGTCACGCCGAATTGACACAGCGCGAACGAGGACAGCCAGAGGACCGCCACAGCCAGCATTTCGGTCAGGACGCCCATGGCCCACCTTCGAAACCGATAGCGCCGTTATGCGAGACTCACGCGCGACGGGCGAGTGAACTTTTGGTCATGAACGCCAAAGCTTGCGGACCGTGGCGCCACGTCAACTGACAGCGCCCCCAGAATTCCGGCGGTTGTCCCGGAAGACGGCCGGGCCTAGGTCCCAGCCTGCACCGGCGCGGCCTGTTTCGACGGGACGGGCCCGGACATTTTTCCTTTGCGGACCCTCGCCTTGGCCCTTACCCAATTCGCACCCGCCGCGTACCCGCCGGACTCGCTGATGACCGAAATATCGCCGGCGCGCCTGACGCACCTCCAGCGCCTGGAGGCCGAGAGCATCCACATCCTGCGCGAGGTGGCGGCCGAGTGCGAACGGCCGGTCATGCTGTATTCGATCGGCAAGGACAGCGCGGTGATGCTGCACCTGGCCGCCAAGGCGTTCTATCCCAGCAAGCCGCCCTTCCCGCTGCTGCACGTCGACACGACCTGGAAGTTCCGGGACATGTACGCCCTGCGCGACAAGGTCGCGTCCGAGCTGGGCTTCGACCTGATCGTCTACAAGAACCCCGACGCCGAGGCGCGTGGCGTCAATCCGTTCGATCACGGCAGCGCCCTGCACACCGATCTCTGGAAGACCGAAGGCCTGAAGCAGGCTCTCTCCAAGTACGGTTTCGACGCGGCCTTCGGCGGCGCCCGCCGCGACGAGGAGAAGAGCCGGGCCAAGGAGCGGGTCTTCTCGTTCCGCTCGTCCGAGCATCGCTGGGACCCGAAGAACCAGCGCCCCGAGCTTTGGAATCTCTACAATACCCGCAAGCACCCGGGCGAAAGCCTGCGCGTCTTCCCGATCTCCAATTGGACCGAGCTGGACGTCTGGCAGTACATCCACCTGGAGAACATCCCGATCGTGCCGTTGTACTTCGCGGCCGAGCGGCCGGTGGTCGAGCGCGACGGCGCGCTGATCATGGTCGACGACGATCGCTTCCGCCTGCGTGACGGCGAAGTCCCGCAGATGAAGAGCGTCCGCTTCCGTACCCTGGGCTGCTACCCGCTGACGGGCGCCGTCGAGAGCACCGCCTCCACCCTCCCCCAGGTTATCCAGGAAATGCTGCTGACCACGACGTCGGAGCGTCAGGGCCGGGTCATCGACCACGACCAGTCTGCCTCGATGGAGAAGAAGAAGCAGGAGGGCTATTTCTGATGGCGCACCAGTCCGCCCTGATCGCCGAGGACATCGGCGCCTACCTGCACCAGCACCAGCACAAGTCGCTGCTGCGCTTCATCACCTGCGGCAGCGTCGATGACGGCAAGTCCACCCTGATCGGTCGCCTGCTGTACGACAGCAAGATGATCTTCGAGGACCAGATGGCGGCCCTCGAGGCCGACTCCAAGAAGGTCGGCACGCAGGGCGGCGCGATCGACTTCGCCCTGCTGGTCGACGGCCTGGCCGCCGAGCGCGAGCAAGGCATCACTATCGACGTCGCCTATCGCTTCTTCTCGACCGAGAAGCGCAAGTTCATCGTCGCCGACACTCCCGGCCACGAGCAGTACACCCGCAACATGGTCACCGGCGCCTCGACCGCCGACGCGGCCGTGATCCTGATCGACGCGCGCAAGGGCGTGCTGACCCAGACGCGCCGCCACAGCTATCTCGTGTCCTTGCTCGGCATCCGCAATGTGGTGCTGGCGGTTAACAAGATGGACCTGGTCGGCTGGGACCCGGCCGTGTTCGACCGGATCGTCGCCGACTACCGCGCCTTCGCCGAGCAGATCGGCCTGACGGTGTTCACGCCCATCCCGATCTCGGGCCTGGGCGGCGACAACATGGCCAGCCGCAGCGAGCATACGCCGTGGTTCAAGGGGCCGATCCTGATGGACTGGCTGGAAGGCGTCGAGGTCGAGGACGACCTGCAGGCCAAGCCGTTCCGCATGCCGGTGCAGTGGGTCAACCGTCCGAACCTCGACTTCCGGGGTTTCTCGGGCCTGATCGCCTCGGGCTCGATCAAGCCGGGCGACCGCATCCGCGCCCTGCCCTCGGGCCGCGAAAGCCGCGTGGCCCGCATCGTCACCCTGCCGGGCGATCTCGACCAGGCCGTCGCCGGCCAGTCGGTGACCCTGACCCTGGAAGACGAGATCGACATCTCGCGCGGCGACGTCATCGCCACCGCCGAGGCCCCGGCCCCGGTCGCCAACCAGTTCGAGGCCACGCTCGTCTGGATGGACGACGAGCCCCTGCCCCCGGGCCGCACCTATCTCTTGAAGCTGGGCGCCCGCACGGTCAGCGCCAGCGTCACCGACATCAAGCACCGCGTGAACGTCAACACGCTGGAGAAGACGGCGGCCAAGCGCTTGGAGTTGAACGAGATCGGGGTCTGCAACCTCTCGCTCGACCAGGCCATCCCGTTCGAGGCCTATGCCGACAATCGCCAGATGGGCGGCTTCATCCTGGTCGATCGCCTCAGCAACCGCACCGTCGGCGCCGGGATGATCAACTTCGCCCTGCGCCGGGCCGACAACATCCACTGGCAGCACACCGACGTCAGCAAGGCCTCGCGGTCAGCGCTGAAGAGCCAGCGAGGCCAGGTCGTCTGGCTGACAGGCCTGTCGGGCGCGGGCAAGTCGACCATCGCCAACCTGGTCGAGAAGCGCCTGCACGCGCTTGGCCGTCACACCTATCTGCTGGACGGCGACAACGTCCGTCACGGCCTCAACAAGGACCTCGGCTTCACCGAGGAGGACCGCGTCGAGAACATCCGCCGGGTGGCCGAGGTCGCCAAGCTGATGGTCGACGCCGGCCTGATCGTGCTGACCGCCTTCATCTCGCCGTTCCAGGCCGAACGCCAGCTGGCGCGCGACATCCTGGAGCCCGGCGAGTTCATCGAGGTCTTCGTCGACACGCCCCTGGCCGTGGCCGAGGCCCGCGACGTGAAGGGCCTCTACAAGAAGGCCCGCTCGGGCCAGTTGAAGAACTTCACCGGCGTCGACAGCCCCTATGAGGCCCCGGAGAAGCCCGAACTGCGGATCGACACGACCTCGATCGATCCGGTGGAAGCGGCCGAGCAGATCGTCGCCTGGCTGGAAGGCCAGGAGATCGACTACACGATCTAACCCCCTCTCCGCTCATCCCCGCGAAAGCGGGGACCCAAGCCGAGTCAGCGGATTATCCACGGCCGCGCCACCTCCCGAGAGCCCGCTTGGGTCTCCGCTTTCGCGGGGATGAGCGGTGTTTTGGGATCCTAAGTTTGTTGAGGCCGTGCGTTCCGACTAAGCAGGATCGCGCCGCCCAGGCCCAGCAGGGCCATGAAGGCGACGGCGAGGTAGCCCTTCGCGCCCAGGGCGTCGAACAGTGGTCCCGAGGCCAGGGTCGCGATGCCCAGGGTGAAGCCCGACGACAGGGCAGAATTGATTGCCTGGGCCGGCGAAGCGCTGGCGGCCGGCGCCAGCTTCTCGATCAGGCGCAGCGAGGCCAGGAACGAGGCCGCGAAGGTCATGGCGTGCAGGGCCTGCAGCGGGAACAGCGCCCACAGCGGCGGTTCGAAGGCGTAGCAGGACCAACGGATCACCGCCGCGCTCGCCCCCAGGATCAGGAACCGCTCCGGCCCCCAGCGGCGGCGCAACGGCTCCAGGAACCACATGAAGCCGACTTCGGCCGCGACGCCGACGCCCCACAGGATCCCGATCATCGGCTCGGAGATGCCCTGCTTGCGCCAGAGGATGGCCGAGAAGCCGTAGTAGAAGGCGTGCGCGCCCTGGATCAGGCCCGCCGTGACCACCGCCAGCACAAAGGTGCGGTTGCGCAGCAGTTCGGAGAGGCCCTTCCAGCGCTCGGCGCGCGGCGGCTTCGCGCCCTCGGCGTGGACACGCTCCGGCGGCACCCAGATCGCGGCGGCCAGGGCGCCGATGAAGCAGGCGGCGGCGATCCAGATGGCGATGATGGTCGGAGCGGCGAAGGTCAGGATCGCACCCATCGCCAGGTTGGCGGCGATGAAGGCGGAAGAGCCCGTGCCACGCGGGATGCCGTAGTTGAAGCTCTCGGTCCGCGCCCGGCGCAGGGTGATGACGTCGATCAGCGGCGAGACGGTCGACAGCAGGGTCTGGCCGATGAACCAGGCCAGGATCAGCCAAAGCAGGTTCGAACTGGCCAAGAGGCCCGCATAGCCCAGACCCGCCCCGACCAGCAGCAACACCATCGGCGTGCGCCGCAGGGTGAAGCCGTCGGCCCAGACGGCCAACGAAGCGCCGGTGAAGGGCTTCAGCAGCAGCGGCACGGCCAGGATCAGGCCGATCTCGCCACCGGTCATGCCGCGCGAGCGCAGATAGGTACCGATGTACGGCAGGCTGACGCCCGAGCTCAGATAGATCGCGGCGTAGAACAGGCAGAGGCGGACGAGGGTCGGAAGACCCTTGCCGTCGGTCCTGTACGCCGTATCCGGCACCTTACTCCGCGCCGCCGAAGCGGGCCGTCCATTCGGCGATCTGGTCTTCCTCGATCTTCTTGAACAGGACGTCCGGCACGGTCACCGCCGTACCGACGGCCAGCTTGGAGAGCTCGGCCTTGGCGTCGTTCGACGGCCATTGCGCCGGGAACGCCAGGTCGAACGCTCCGCCGATCTTCTCGGCCGCAAACGGGATGAACGGGGCCGAGAGCTTGGCGTAGAGGGCCACCAGGTTCAGCGCCGTGCGGACGATGACGGCGGCGCGGTCGCGATCGGTCTTGATCGCGGTCCACGGCGCGGCTTCCTGCAGGTACTCGTTGCCGACCACCCACAGGGCCCGCAGCGCCTGGGCGCTCTTGCGGATCTCGATGGCGTCCATCTGTTCGGCCAGATCCGCCAGGCGCGCCGAGACGTCGGCGAACAGCTTCTCTTCCAGCGGGCCCGGTTCGCCGCCCTCGGGCACGACGCCCTCGAACTTGCTCTCGTTGAACTTCAGGATGCGGTTGACGAAGTTGCCCAGCACGTCGGCCAAGTCGCGGTTCACGGCGCTGGCGAACTGCTCCCAGGTGAAGGCAGTGTCGCTGCTCTCCGGCGAGTTGGCCGTCAGGTACCAGCGCCACAGATCGGGCGGCAGGATCTCCAGAGCCGCGTCCATGAACACGCCGCGCTTGGACGAGGTCGAGAACTTTCCGCCGTACCAGTTCAGCCAGTTGAAGGCCTTGAGCATGTCGACGCTCTTCCACGGCTCTTCCGAGCCGAGGATGGTCGCCGGGAAGCTGACGGTGTGGAACGCGACGTTGTCCTTGCCCATGAATTCGACATAGCGGACGTCCTGCGCGCCCGCGTCGGTGCGCCACCAGCGTTGCCAGTCGCGGCCCTCCTCCGCGTCGGCCCATTCCTGGGTGGCGGCGATGTATTCGATGGGGGCGTCGAACCAGACGTAGAAGACCTTGCCTTCCATGCCCGGACGCGGACCGCCGTCCTTGACCACCGGCACGCCCCAAGCCAGGTCGCGGGTGATGCCCCGATCGATCAGGCCTTCGTCCAGGTGCTTGTAGGCGATCGACCGCGCCAGCGCCGGCCAGTCGCCGTGGCCGTCGACCCAGGCCCGAATGCGGTCAGCCATTTTTGTCTGAAGGAGGTAGAGGTGTCGCGTGTCGCGCACTTCCAGGTTCCGCGAGCCGGAGATCACCGAATAGGCATTCTTCAGGTCGGTCGGGTCCAGCAGGTTGCCGCAGTTGTCGCACTGGTCGCCGCGCGCCTTCTCGAAGCCGCAGTGCGGGCAGGTGCCCTCGATATAGCGGTCAGGCAGGAAGCGCTTGTCGTCGATGGAATAGACCATCTGGTCGACGCGTTCCTCGATCAGGCCGTTGGCCTCCAGCACCTCGGCGAAGTGCTGGGTCAGCTTCTGGTTCTGCGGCGAGGACGAGCGGCCGAACCAGTCCCACGACAGGCCGAACGCGGCGGCCACGTCACGCTGCAGGATGTGCTGCTCGGCGCAGTAGGTCGCCACGTCTTGGCCCGCGGCGGCGGCGGCCAGCTCGGCCGGGGTGCCGTGTTCGTCGGTGGCGCAGATGTAGAGCGTCTCGTTGCCCCGAGCCCGCTGGAACCGCGCATAGACGTCCGCCGGCAGCATCGATCCCGCCAGATTGCCCAGGTGCTTGATGCCGTTGATGTACGGCAGAGCCGAGGTGATCAGGATGCGAGCCATGCGGGCGCGGCCTTTCGGGGAAGTCGGGGAACGCTAGAGAGCGTCCGCATATAGAAGGCTCGCGCCCGAAACGAAAGCTTCACCGGATTGACCGAACGACGTTCTTGGATGCAGCCTACCGAAAGCTGAGCCGGACGATCATGGTCCGGACGTTTCGGGGGAAACGCGAATGAAGAATGTGAACTGGCTGGGCCTCGTGGCCGGCCTCGTCGCCGGTCAGGTGATCGGCATCGTCTGGTACGGCAATGTCTTCGCCGAAGCCTGGATGAAAGCCACCGGCATGACCGAGGCGAAAGCCGCAGGCCAGGAATGGAAGATGGGCCTGGGCGTCGTGAACATGGTCGTCATCCTGCTGGGCCTGGACTGGCTGATCCGCCGCCTCGGCGCGTCCGGCTTCGTCGGCGGCGCGAAGGTGGCGCTCATCGCCTGCGTCTGCTTCGCGATCACGGTGGCGGCGCTGAACTACATCTATGCCGGCGGCGCCCTGACGCTGCTGTGGATCGATGGCGGCTACCAGCTGCTGACCTACGCCATCGCCGGCGCGCTGCTGGGCGGGCTGAAGCTGAAGCCGAAGGCGGCTTAGATTTCCGGCGCCTCCCCCTCGCGGGGGAGGAGTTTGGATACGGCGTCGCCGCTTCACGCGGCTGGCCGCTGAAGATGTGTGGGGAGGCGACGGAGCGGCCGGGCGAACCCGGAGACCGTGAGGGTTTGTTGTGTTTCGGCTCGCAGACCGCTCCGCCAGGCTGTTCTTGCCCGTGAGGTCGGGAGGCGTGAGCGTTGTCTGCTCGGGACCCCACTAGCCCCCGGACGGGCGCGGACCAACTGGATCGGCTACATCCGTTTCCAGCCCGACGATCCACGATAGGCGGCTTGTACGATCACCGCCCTGTCGCTCCGCTGTCGGCTTGATCCCGGCGCTGCCCGATCGCCTGCCGATCCTCATGGAGGATGCGACGACCTTCGAGCCTCCGGGAGCCGCCAGCGGCCCCGCTCAACCTAGCCCCGCCGCCGTTTTGGGCCGGATCCAAACGCCCTCCCCCGCGACGGGGATGGCTATGAGTATGGGGGCGGTTTGAGCGCGGATGATTCAGCGGTGTGTGAAATCAACAAGTCATTGATTTCGTTATGTTATATCTCTTGAACTCCGAGGATAGACACCCGCCAATCCCCATAAACCACCGTCATTCCCGCCCTTGTGGCGGGAACCCCTCTGTCGGTCGCAGGTGCAGTTGGGGCGACGTGCTGAGCACGTCGCTTGCGTCTCTCGTGTCAGCTGAACAAGGTGTTCCCGCCACAAGGGCGGGAATGACGGTTGTTGGGGTGGTGGACTGAACGGCCAGCAGCGAAACCTCTCACCCTCCCACGCCTACGGCGCGGGCCCCTCCCTCTCTCTATGAGAGAGGGATTCAACGCCCGCGCCCGTCGCTGCGGATCCTTACAGCGGGATGTTGTCGTGCTTCTTCCAGGGGTTGGACAGTTCCTTGCCCTTCAGGCTCTTCAAGCCCCGCACGATCCGGCGGCGGGTGCCGTGCGGCATGATCACGTCGTCGATATAGCCGCGCGAGGCGGCGACGAACGGGTTGGCGAAGCGCTCCTTGTACTCGGCCTCGCGGGCGGCCAAGGCCTCGGGGTCCTTCGCCTCTTGGCGGAAAATAATCTCCACCGCGCCCTTGGCGCCCATCACCGCGATCTCGGCGGTCGGCCAGGCGTAGTTGAGGTCGCCGCGCAGGTGCTTGGAGCTCATCACGTCATAGGCGCCGCCATAGGCCTTGCGGGTGATGACCGTGATCTTCGGCACCGTGGCCTCGGCATAGGCGAACAAGAGCTTGGCGCCGTGCTTGATCAGGCCGCCGTACTCCTGCTTGGTCCCCGGCATGAAGCCCGGGACGTCCACCAGGGTGATGATCGGGATGTTGAAGGCGTCGCAGAAACGCACGAAGCGGGCGGCCTTGCGGCTGCTGTCGATGTCCAGCACCCCGGCCAGCACCTGGGGCTGGTTGGCGACGATGCCGACGCTCTCGCCGTCCATCCGGGCGAAGCCGCAGATGATGTTCTTGGCCCACTCGCTGCTGATCTCGAAGAAGTCCGCCTCATCGACGATCTTCAGGATCAGCTCCTTCATGTCGTAGGGCTTGGTGGCGTCGGCCGGGATCAGGGTGTCCAGGCTGGCCTCGTCGCGCAGCGCCTCGTCGAAGCTCTCGCGTTCCGGGGCGCTCTCGCGGTTGGACGAGGGCAGGAAGTCGACCAGGCGGCGGACCTGGGTCATGGCTTCCAGGTCGTTCTCGAACGCGCCCTCGGCGACGCCCGACTTGGCGGCGTGGACGCGGGCCCCGCCGAGTTCCTCGGCGGTGACGACCTCGTTGGTGACGGTCTTCACGACGTCGGGGCCGGTCACGAACATGTAGCTCGTGTCCTTCACCATGAAGATGAAGTCGGTCATGGCGGGCGAATAGACGTCGCCGCCGGCGCACGGGCCCATGATCACGCTGATCTGCGGCACCACGCCCGAAGCCATGACGTTTTCGAGGAAGATATCGGCATAGCCGGCCAGGCTGTCGACGCCTTCCTGGATGCGCGCGCCGCCGGCGTCGAACAGGCCGATGATCGGCGCGCCGACCTTCATGGCCTGGCGCTGGACCTTGACGATCTTGGCCGCGTGGGCGCCCGACAGGCTGCCGCCGAACACGGTGAAATCCTTGGAGAAGACGTAGACGACCTTGCCGTTGATCGTACCCCAGCCGGTGACGACGCCGTCGCCGGGGATCTTCTGGTCCTGCATGCCGAAGTCGGCGCTGCGGTGCTCGACGAACATGTCGAACTCTTCGAACGAACCCTCGTCCAGCAGCAGGTCGATGCGCTCGCGGGCGGTCAGCTTGCCCTTGGCGTGCTGGGCCGCGACCCGTTTCTCGCCACCGCCGATCTTGGCCTGCTGGCGACGACGTTCGAGTTCCTCGAGAATGTGCTGCACGCGCGTACTCCCCTGCCCGGATCGTTATTCTGGCGGTTCATCCACCTTATGAATTCAGCCGTAGCGAGGCCAGGGCAGCTAGGCAAGGCGGACCTTGCGGCAGCGCAGCATAGGTTGTGGCGCGCGGGCTCAGTTCGTCCGTGGGCCGAGCAGGATGATCGCCGCGCCGACCAGGCAGATCGTACCGCCGATCAGGTCCCAGCGGTCGGGCCGCGCGCCTTCGACCAGGCGCATCCAGGCGATGGAGGCGACGATGTAGATGCCGCCATAGGCCGCGAAGGCGCGCCCGGCGACGCTGGCGTCGATCCTTGTCAGCAGCAGGGCGAAAACGATCAGCGACAAGGTCCCCGCCCCGGCCCACCACGGGGTCTTGCCCAGGCGTAGCCAGGCCCAGAAGGCAAAACAGCCGCCGATCTCGGCCAGCGCCGCCAGGGCGTAGAGGCTGACGGCCTTGATCAACGGAGCGCTGCGAACCAGCGGTCGATCATCTCGGCCTCCACGGCCAGGAACTCGGCGCGGGCCGTGGCCTCGGCGTCCTGCCCCCATTGCTCGGCCTGGAACACCTCCTCCAGGCGCGACAGGTCGAGCGCCCGGCGGCCGGTCAGGCGTCCGGCGCGCACGGCCAGGGCCAGCACCGTCGAGCCGAACAGGCCCGAGGCGAAAGCGACGCCGGCCAGGGCGAAGTCGTCCAGGGTCAGGGCCAGCGCCTCGACCGCCGCCAGGGTGGCCGGCGGCTGGGGCTGGTGGATGATCCCGGCCACCGGCGTGAAGACGAAGCCGAACTCGGCCTTGGCCCAGTCCAGGATCGCGCCCCACTCGCGGTCCTGGCGCTCGACCAGGGGCGTGGGGTGTTCCGCGCGATAGCAGAGGTGGTCGGAGGCGGCGTAGGCGGTGACCTCCCGGGCCACCTCGGCGCGGGTCTCGGCGATGCGGTCGATAGCGGTGAAGGCCAGGCGCGTGGCCGGCATCAGGCTGTTGTCGATATATTCGACCTGAGCGTCCCACTCGGCGGCGATCGCGTCGGCCAGGGCCTTGGTCGGCGCGACCAGTGGCTTCCTGGCCGGCGACTTGGGCGTGCGGCCGTCCAGCTGGATCGCGAAGCCGCCATCCACGGGCGCGGCGGCGGCGACCTTGTAGAAGCGCTTGGGTTTCAGCAGCAGTTCGGACTTGTCGGACACGGGCGATCTCATTTTTCGGGCCGCTCGCGACGGAACGACCAAACTCCCGCGTTGAATGAGCAAGATCGCGTGTCAGCGCAAGGGAGAGCGCCGCTTGAGCCTACCGTCCAAGGACATGATGGCCGCCATCGCCGTCACCCGTTTCGGCCTGGGAGCCCGCCCCGGCGAGATCGAGGCCGCCAAGGCCGATCCGCAGGGCTTCCTGACCGCCCAGATCCGCCGCGAAGGCGCGGATATTCCGGAGGACGGCGGCGAAAGCGCTCCGGTCCGCTTCCAGCAGATGCGCGACTACCAGCAGCAGCGCCGCATGGAGCGCCAGAAGAAGGATGGTGAAAGCGAAGGCGACAAGACCGCCGCCAACGCCCGGACCTTCATCGACGCCCAGCGGCAGCTGCGTGAGAAGGTCGGCGCCGACTTCCTGGCCCGCGCGCGCCTCGGGGCCAACACGCCGGCCGCCTTCCGCGAGCGCTGGGCGCTGTTCTGGGCCAACCACTTCACGGTTTCGGCGACCAAGCAGCTGACCTCGGTGCTGGTCGGTCCGTTCGAGCGCGAGGCCATCCGGCCCTACGTCTTCAACAGCTTCGAGAACCTGCTGGTCGCCTCCTCGACCCATCCGGCGATGCTGACCTATCTGGACCAGGCCCAGTCGATCGGTCCCAACAGCCGGGCGGCGGCCTTCGCGGGGCGTCGCAACAACAAGGCGCCGGGCCTGAACGAGAACCTGGCCCGCGAAATCCTGGAGCTGCACACGGTCGGCGTCGACGCCGGCTACACCCAGGCCGACGTCACCGAATTCGCCCGCGCCCTCACGGGCTTCTCACTCGGACGCGAGGGCGAGGACCGGTCCGGGGCCTTCGTGTTCCACGTCGCCGCCCACGAGCCTGGCGCGCGGACCATCATGGGCCGGTCGTACGGTCAGGCCGACATCAAGCAGGGCCTGGCGGTGCTGAAGGACCTGGCCGCCGATCCGCGCACGGCCAAGCATGTCTGCGGCAAGATCGCTCGCCACTTCGTCTCGGACACCCCGCCGCCATCCCTGACCGCGCGGCTGGAAAAGCGCTGGATGGAGACCGGCGGCGACCTGGCCGCCGTCGCCAAGACCCTGGTCGAGAGCCCGGAGGCCTGGGACCCGACCCCGGCCAAGTTCAAGACGCCCTACGAATACACGCTGTCAACCTGGCGCCTGATCGGGGCGCAGCCGTCGGCCATCGAGCGCCTGGCGCCGATCCTGACGGGCCTGGGCCAGAAGCCCTTCTCCGCCCCCTCCCCCAAGGGCTGGGCCGAGGACGCCCAGACCTGGGCCTCGCCCGATGGCCTGGTCAAGCGGATGCAGTGGGCCCAGGGCTTCGCCGCCGTGGTCGCCGACCGCACCGATCCCAACGCCCTGGCCGCCTCGGCCCTGGGCGATCGCCTGACGCCCGCCGTCGCCAAGGCCGTGTCGCGGGCCGAGACCCGCCGCGAAGCCTTCGCCCTTCTCGTCATGAGCCCGGAGTTCCTGCGCCGATGACCGCTCAAATGAACCGCCGCTCGCTGCTGGGCCTCGGCGCCAGCCTCGGTATCAGCGTCAACTTTCTCGGGACCCAGGCCTTCGCCGCGTCCGAGGGCGACCTGTCGAAGAAGAAGATGGTCGTGGTCATCTGCCGGGGCGGCATGGACGGCCTGTCCGTCTCGCCGCCGGTGGGCGACGCCAACTACGCGGCCCTGCGCGGCTCGATCGCCATGAAGCCGGACCAGGTGCTGAAGCTGGACGAGACCTTCGCCCTGCACCCGCAACTGGACACGGTCCACAAGCTGGCGATGAAGGGCGAGGCCCGCATCGCGCCGGCCATCGCCAGCCCCGACCGCGCCCGCTCGCACTTCGAGGCCCAGGACGTGCTGGAAACCGGCGCGGCCCATGTCTACGGGACCGAGACCGGCTGGCTGAACCGCACGCTGGAAGCCCTCGCCCCGGTCCGCAAGGTCGAGGGCCTGTCGGTCGGCACCACCGCTCCGCTGATCCTGCGCGGCAAGGTCCAGGCGGCCAGCTGGTCGCCGGGCAAGGGCGTCGACGAGACCGCTCGCCTGCCGACCCTGCTGCAGGACCTCTATCGCAACGATCCGATGCTGGGTCCGGCCTTCGCGCGGGGCCTGGAGACCGAGACCATGGCCCAGACGGCCATGACCGCCATGGCCGCGACGCCGGCGATGAACGTCGCGGCCGCCTCGACGCCCAACATGATGCAGCCGGCCAGCATGTCGCCGACCCCAATCTCTTCTACGGCGGCCAACGACCGCCAGAACCGCGCCGGCTCCGAGGCCGCACGAAAGCTGGGCTCGACCCTGGGCGGGTTCATGACCCAGGCCGGCGGCCCGCAGATCGCGGCCATTTCGTTGGACGGCTTCGACACCCACGCCAACCAGGCGGGCCAGATCGCCACGCGCCTGTCCTACATGGACGCGGTGCTGGACGGCCTGCACACGGGTCTTGGCGCGGAGTGGAAGAACACCGTGGTCATCGCGGTCACCGAGTTCGGCCGCACCGCCCGCGTCAACGGCACCGGCGGCACCGACCACGGCACCGCCTCGACCGGCCTCGTGCTGGGTGGCGCATTGAAGAAGGGCGGCATCGTCGGCGATTGGCCGGGCCTGGCCCAGTCAGCCCTGTTCGAGAACCGAGACACGGCCCCGACCGTCGACATGCGCGGCCTCTTCAAGGGCGTGTTGGCCGACCACATGGGCGTGGATCGCAAGATCCTGGAGACCAAGGTGTTCCCGGACAGCGCGGCGGCGAAGCCGGTGGTCGGCTTGGTTTAGGCTCTCCTCCCCCTCCTGGGGGAGGAGGTTTGTCTTACCGCCGCCTGGTCTGCCTACGCGCGAAGGGTTCCGTCTCGGCCTCGTCTTCCGAGAAGCCGAACTTGGCGAAGCCGTCCTTCATCTCCGGGCTCAGCGGCGCCTCGATGTGCAGCATGCCGGCCGACGGGTGCGGCAGCAGGATCGAGCGGGCGTGCAGCTGCAGCTTCAGCCCTTCCGACAGCGGCGCGGACTTTTCGTCGCCATACTTGGGATCGCCCAGGATCGGGTGGCCCATGGCCTTCATGTGGGCGCGCAGCTGGTGCGTGCGGCCGGTGTGTGGACGCAGCGCCATCCAGGTGACGCGCGGACCGGCGCGGCTGATGGTGACGAATTCCGTCTCGGCCGGCTGGGCGTCCGGGTCCTTGGGCTGAGCCGGCACGACCAGCTCGCGGTCGCCGACGCCGCGCTTGGCCAGGTGCAGCTCCATCACGCCCTCGGTCGGGTGCGGGTTGCCGGCGACGATGGCCCAGTAGGTCTTCTGCGCCTTGCGCTTGGCGAAGGCGCCAGACAGGCGCGCGGCGGCGCTGGGCGTCTTGCCCAGCAGCAGCACGCCCGAGGTGTCGCGGTCCAGGCGGTGGACCAGCCGCGGACGATCGACGCCCTCGCCCCAGGCCGACAGCAGCTTGTCGACGTGCTTGGTGGTCTTGGTGCCGCCCTGCACGGCCAGGCCGGCGGGCTTGTTCAGCGCCAGGACTTCCTCGTCCTCGTACAGCACCAGCGACTTGGCGTAGGCGATGTCGCGCGGCGACAGCTTGTTCTTGTCCGTCGGGTCCGGCGCGTCCGGCAGCGGCGGCACGCGGATCTGGCTGCCGGCCGCCAGCTTGGTGTCGGCCTTGGCGCGCGAGCCGTCGACCCGGACCTGGCCCGAGCGGAACAGCTTGTTGAGCTGGATGTGGTTCAGGTGCGGCCAGCGTCGCTTGAACCAGCGATCGAGGCGGACCCCGTCCTCGCCGGCGTCGACGTACAGGGTGCGGACTTCCTTGGTGCTCATGCGAAAACCTTGCGGGCGACCAGCAGGCCCGCGAACAGGGCCGCCACGGACAGAAGCACGCTGGCGGCGGAATAGGAGAAGGCCTGGCCGTAGGCGCGCTTCTGGATCATCAGCGCGGTCTCCAGCGAGAACGACGAAAAGGTTGTGAACCCGCCCAGGACGCCGACGCCCAGCATCACGCGCCAGGTTTCCTGATTGACGGCCCCGCGATGGGCCAGCCACGAGGCCAGGCAACCCATCAGGAAACCGCCCACGACGTTGACCGTGAAGGTGCCGTACGGCCAGCCGGGTCCCATGACCCGCATGGCCGCCACGCCGACCATGTAGCGCGCGACCGAGCCGACGGCCCCGCCGGCGGCCACCAGGAGCAGCTTGTTCATGAACGCCTTATGCGCTGAGCGGGCGCGAACGCCAAGCGCCCCGCCCGCGTTCCCTTGATTTTCCCCGGTTTTTCTCAGGGTAAACGGTCTCGGAAACCCTATTTCCAAACGAGCGGTTAAAGCCGGGGCCGCATCCTTCAGGCGTAGTAACAGCGCCAGAACCATGCCCTTCGACACCCCCCCAAACGATGCGACCGAACGTGTGGCCCTCCCCGGCCCCGTGGCCCAGCGCCTGGCTCGCTCCGAGTTGGTGGGGCGCGGCTCTGTCAACGTCATCAGCATCAAGGCCATCAAGCAGTGGGCCGGAGACTGGTGGAGCGACAAGCGCACCGACGTCTGGAAGTATGTCGAGCTGAAGCTCGGCGAGCATCTGGACCGCAGCGACATGCGCGCGCGCATTTCCGAGAGCGAATTCCTGATCGCCATGAACAACGATCAGGGCCTGGCCGCCCAGGCGACCAGCGTGAAGATCCTCGAGGACGTGCTGACCCACCTGTTGGGCGCGGCCTCTCCGATGGACCTGGGCATCCGCTCGGTCGTGGGGATCGAGGACGGCGAGGCGGTCTGCAAGCCGATCAACGCCGCCATGGTGCTGGCCGCCCGCGCCCGCCGCGACTCCCAGCGCTCGCCCGTCCGTATCGCGGTGGACCCGACCGACGAGAGCCGCCGCACGCCCGTGGCCTTCACCACCGGCGGCGGCGCGGCCCTGCGCGTGGACTTCACGCTCGAGCACATGGTCAGCCTGCGCCGGAATATCACCACCGCCGTGCGCATCGAGCCGATGGTCACCCACCTGGCCAGCGGTCGCCAGGCCTCGTCCCGCGCCCTGACCAAGCTGTCGGACCGCGACGTGGCCTTCATCGACGAGGCGACGCTGAAATACGCGGCCGTCTTCGCCCGTTCGGTCCAGGGGCCGCATACACCCGAGCTGATCGTGCCGGCCTCGTTCCGCACCCTGGGCACCCAGCGCGGCCGCGACCTGCTGACCGGCACCAATGGCCTGTCGCTGAGCCTGCTGCGCGGCGGCGTCATGGTCGAGTTAGTTGACGTCACGCGCGGCACGCCCGCCGGTCGCCTGCTGGAAGTGGTCGGCCTGCTGCGCGCCCTCACCCGTGGCGTCATCGCCCGCGTGCCGCCGGACAAGGAAGCCCTGCGCGTGCTGAAGGACGCCCGACTGGCCGGCCTGACGCTGGACGCCTCGGACCTGACCGGCGAGGCCAACAACATCGCCATGGACATCATGACCTTCGGGCGAGACGCCCAAGGCCTGGCGCCCATGACCTCGCTGCAGGGCCTGCCGCAGGACGGCTATTTCGCCGCCGCCGAGACGGCCGGCCTGACCCATGCGGGCATCCGGGCGTTCTATCCGCTGGCCAAGAAGGCCGCGGCCTAGGCGCGGCCCCGGCCGTAGCCGACGACCTTGACGATCTCGCGCGCGTCATAGGCGTCGCGGTCGCGCGGCGCGGGACCCTTGCCGAACACCACCTCGATCGAGCGCGAGATGGACGGGCCCGGGCCGAGGTTGAAGCTCGTGCCGACACCCAGGCCGACGCCGGTATGGCGGCCGAAGCTGGCCGAACCGCCGCCGACCGACAGGCGCGGACCGCGGTCGACGCCGCTGGCTGTGGTCGAGCGGTCGGCGATCCGGAACCATTCGTAGCCGTCGCGGATCGCCAGTTCGGCGGCCCGCAGCAGGGCGTAGTCGGCGACCTGGGCCTCGGGCGCGCCAGGGCCGCCCTGGAAGGTGACGCGGTAGCGACCGGCCTCCAGCTTGTATTCCGAATAGCCCACGGCGGTCGGGCTGGCCTCGGCCGAGCGATAGACGGTCGGGGCGCTGGCGCAGGCGGTCAGCAGGAAACCCGCGAGGGCGGCTGCAATAAGGGGTTTGGCGATCTTCATGGCTTGCCTCTTCAGACCCTTAGGAACGGTCTTCCGGCGCAGGCTGTTCCGGAACCGCCAGGTCCAAGGCCTTGAGCATGGTCGCGAAATCGGTCGGAAGCGGGGCCGCAACCTTGCGCTCGCCGCCCAATGGGTGCGGGAAGGTCAGCCTGGCCGCGTGCAGCATCAGGCGCGGCACGGCCACGCCGCCCAGCATCAGCGCCCCGCCATACCGGCTGTCGCCCGCCAGCGGCCGGCCGATGGACGCCATATGCACCCGCAGCTGGTGCATGCGGCCCGTGTCCGGCGACAGCTCGACCAGGGCCGCCACGCCATTGCTGGCCAGGGTGCGATAGCGGCTGCGAGCGGTCTCGGCGTCGGGATGGTCCGGTTCGCAGACCCGCATATAGGCCTCGCGACCGATGGACTCGCGACGCAACGGACTGTCGATCATGCCGCCCTTCGGCTCCGGCGCGCCCGGGGCGACGATGGCCAGGTAGGACTTGCGGAAGCGCTTGGCCATCATGGCCTCGCCCAGGAAGGCCGCCCCCGGCTTGGTCTTGGCTGTCAGGATCACGCCCGAGGTGTCGCGGTCCAGGCGGTGGATCAGGCGCGGCCGCGCCTTGCCCGGCTTGGCGAACGCCCACAGCAGGTCATCCAGCGTGTGAACCTTGATGCGGCCGCCCTGGCTGGAGAGTCCGGCCGGCTTGTCCAGCGCGATGATCGCCTCGTCCTCGTACAGCACCCACGACTGGGCCGCCGCGATCTCCTCCTGTGTCAGGGTGATCGGGCACTCGATGGCCTTGGGCTTGGCGACACCGGGCGGGCGGCGGAATTTCGGGCTGCTCATTTGCCGTCCTTACGCACCTTGCCCCAGGCTTCCAAGCGCTCTCGCACCTTGGCCTCGGCGCCGACGGGCTTGGGCTCGTAGAAGCGTGGCCGCGCCATGCCGTCCGGGAAGTAGTTCTGGCCCGACACCCCGCCCTCGACATCGTGGTCGTAGGCATAGCCGTCGCCATAGCCGAGGCTCTTCATCAGCTTGGTCGGGGCGTTGAGGATGTGCGACGGCGGCATCAGGCTGCCGGTTTCCTTGGCCGCGCGACGGGCGGCCTTGTAGGCGTTGTAGACGGCGTTCGACTTGGGGGCCGACGCCATGTGGACCACGGCCTGGGCCAGGGCCAGCTCGCCCTCGGGGCTGCCCAGGAAGTCGTAGGCGTCCTTGGCGGCGGTGGTCAGGAGCAAAGAAAGCGGATCGGCCGCGCCGATGTCTTCCGACGCCATGCGCACCAGGCGGCGGGCGATGAACAGTGGATCCTCGCCGCCCTCCAGCATCCGCGCCAGCCAGTAGAGAGCCGCGTCCGGGTCGCTGCCGCGCACCGACTTATGCAGGGCCGAGATGAGGTTGTAGTGCTCCTCGCGGTCCTTGTCGTAGGCCGGGCGGCGCTTCTGCAGGAACTGGCCCAGCTGGGTCGGGTTCAGCGGACTGTCGGTGCCGATCGAGAACAGGGTCTCGGCCAGGGTCAGCAGATAGCGCCCATCGCCATCGGCCATCGAGACCAGGGTCGAACGCGCCTCGGCGTCGATCGGCAGCGGCCGGTTCTCGGCGACCTCGGCGCGTTGCAGCAGCTGGTCCAGCGACTCCTCGGTCAAACGCTTGAGCACGAAGACCTGGCAGCGGGACAGCAGAGCGCCATTCAACTCGAACGAGGGGTTCTCGGTGGTCGCGCCGACCAGGGTGACGATCCCCTCCTCCACGAACGGCAGGAAACCGTCCTGCTGGGCGCGGTTGAAGCGGTGGATCTCGTCGACGAATAGCAGAGTGCTCTGGCCGGCCGCGCGGCGCATCCGCGCCTGCTCGAAGGCCTTCTTCAGGTCGGCGACGCCGGAGAACACGGCCGAGATCTGCTGGAACTCGTAGCCGCCGGCCTTGGCCAGCAGGCGGGCGATGGTGGTCTTGCCGGTGCCGGGCGGGCCCCACAGGATCATGGAAGCCAGGCGATGCGCCGCGGCCATGCGCCCGATGGGACCTTCAGGACCCAGCAGATGCTGTTGCCCCACCACCTCGTCGAGGCTCTGGGGCCGCAGCCGGTCGGCCAGCGGCGCTGGGGCGTGAGGCGTCAGGCCGGCGGCCTGGAAGAGATCGGACATGATCCTTTCCTAGCAGGCCACCGGGTCTAAGTCCTCCCGGCGCGCGCCTAGAACTGCGCCTGGATCAGCTGGCCGCCGCGTTCGATGGTGATGGTCCAGCGGGCCGGCTTGGTTGCGGCGGCGGCGGCGAGCTCGGCCACCGTGCCGATAGGCTTGCCGTTGACCGCGCGGACGAAATCGCCCGGCCGCAGCCAGCTCTGGGCGTAGCCGGCGCCGATCCTGGTGACCAGCGCGCCCTTGCCGGCGAACGGATCGACGCCCAGGTCCTGAGCGACGGCCGGCGACAGGTTCACGACCGTCGCGCCGTTGAAGGGGTTGTTGCCGCTGATGGCGCGTTCGTCGCGAGCCGGGGCCTCCGGCGCGGCGTCGGCGCGGACGGTGATCGTCTGCTCGCGATCGGCGCGATGGACCTGCATCGGCACGCGGTCACCGACCTTGTGGGTGCCGATGGCGAAGGCGCCGCCGCCCTCGTCGTTCACCGGCTTGCCGTCGATCGAGACGATGACGTCGCCTTCCTTCAGGCCGGCGCGTTCGGCCGAGGAGCCGGGATAGACCTGGGCGATCAGCACGCCGCGCGGAGCCGGCATGCCCAGGCTCTTGGCGATCTCGCCCGTCACCGGCTGGCCCTTCACGCCCAGCCAGGGGCGCACGACGCTGTGGCCGCCGCCCAGGGCCGCCGACACGACCTGGCGGACCACGGCGGCGGGGATGGCGAAGCCCACCCCGCTCGACGAGCCCGAGCGCGAGATGATGAAGGTGTTGATGCCGACCAGGTCGCCATCCATGTCGACCAGCGGGCCGCCGGAATTGCCCGGATTGATGGCCGCGTCGGTCTGGATGTAGCTGCCGAAGTCAGCGGCCCCAACGTCCGTACGGGCCAGGGCCGAGACGATGCCGTTGGTCACGGTCTGGCCGACGCCGAACGGATTGCCCAGCGCCAGGACGAGGTCGCCGACCTCCATCTGGTCCTGGTCGTCGATGGCCATGACGGGCAGCTTCTCGCCCTTGGTGTCGATCTTCAGCACCGCGAGGTCGGCGCGCGGATCGTCCAGCAGCACCACGGCCGGGAACTCGCGACGGTCGGCCAGCTGGACGGTGATGTCGCTCATCCCGTCGATATTGTGGTGGTTGGTGATGATCACCCCGTCGGCGCGCACCACGGCGCCCGAGCCCAGCGAGCCCTGCACCTGGGCGCCGCCCTGGCCGCCGCCGCCCATGAAGAAGTCCCAGAAGGGATCGACGCGGCGCTGCACCACCCGGCGGCTGGCGACGTTGACGACGGCCGGCGCCGCCTTCTTCACCACCGGCGAGAAGGACAGCTTCATCGAGGCGGCGTCGGCCGGCACGCGACGGGTCGGCTGCGGCATGTCCGGGGTCGGCCCGCTGGCGACCGACTGGGCGTTGGACTGTCCGGTCGGGTTCGAGCACGCGGCCAGCAGGACGACGGCGGGCAGCAGGGCGCGAAGGTGACGCATGGCGTTCAAGGAAGCTCCTAACGGTTCCCCATGACCTCAGCCGAGCTTTCGGGCGAGTCTAAGGCGGGGAAAGGTCGAGGTTTCGGCGAGGGCTGAATACGTCAGACCGCCTGCGGTTCCGGCGCGGGCTCCGCCTGAGGCAGCGGCCGGGCCTTGGCGTAGGCCAGGACGCTCCCCGCCAGCATCAGCGCCGCGGCGATCAGCACCGGCAGGCCGGGCATGTGCAGCGTCGCGTCGTGGCGGACGGCGAAGGCGAACGGCAGCAGGAACAGCGCCGGGCCGATGATCGACGAGATGCCCATCATGGCCGAGTTGGCGCCCTGCAGCTGGCCCTGCTCGTTCGGCGCCACGCGGCGGGTCATCAGGCCCTGCAGGCCCGGCTGGATCAGGCCGGTCAGGGCGAAGATCGGCAGGCCGCACAGATAGAGGAAGCCGGTCGGGGCCAGGGCGTAGATCATGAAGCCCGCGAAGCCCGAGACCAGCCCGATCAGCAGCGCGCCGCGCTCGCCCACGGCCTTGACCACGCGGCCGACGATCAGGCCCTGGACGATGATCCCCGAGATACCGCTGGCCATCAGGGTCAGGCCGATGGTCTGGGGCGACCAGTTGTAGCGGAAGCCCATGTACAGCACGAAGACGCTGGGCAGGACGTTATGGGCCAGCTGGAACAGGAAGCCGACGCCGGCCAGGCCCAAGAGGCCCGGATGGCGCTGGAGCAGTTGCAGCGAGCCGACCGGATTGGCCTTCTTCCAGTCGAAGCGCGGCTGGCGGCGCTCGGGCGGCAGGGACTCCGGCAGGATGAAGAAGCCATAGAGCCAGTTGCACAGGGCCAGGGCCGCGCAGACTAGGAACGGCGCGCGATGGTCGAAGGTCCACAGCCAGCCGCCCAGGGCCGGGCCGAAGGTGAAGCCGACGCCGAACGCCGCGCCCATCAGGCCAAAGCCCTTGGCGCGGTTCTCCGGCGTGGTGACGTCGGCGATATAGGCGCCGGCGGTCGAGAAGCTGGCCGCCGTCATGCCGTTGAAGATCCGGCCAACGAACAGCCACCACAGGCTCGGTGCGAAGGCCATGAACAGGAAGTCGACGCCTAGGCCGAAGATCGAGGTCAGGATCACCGGCCGGCGGCCCCAGCGGTCGGACATCAGGCCCAGGATCGGCGAGCAGAAGAACTGCATCACGCCCCAGGTGGTGGCGAACAGGATATTCCAGTCGGCGGCCATGGCGGTGTCGCCGCCACCGAACTGCTTCACCAGGTTGGGAAGGACAGGGATCATCACGCCCAGGGACAGGACGTCCATGATCGCGGTGACGAAGATGAAGCCCAGGGCCGCCTGTCGCCGCCCGCCCACGATAGTCTGGTTCATTTACGCGCCCTCCCCGGCGGTCCCTAGGTGGACGCTGTTCGCGCGGCTCGCAAGACCCGCCAGCAGCCCCCGCCACCATTCGCCGTGCCGCTGCAGGAAGAAGGCGTTCGGGAAGCCGTGCCGCGCCACGTGCGGCGCCGGGACGCTGTCCCAGCCGCGATGCTCGACGGTGACGCGGGTCTGGCCGTCCTCGGCCGTCTCGAAGCGGACCTCGACCTCGGTGTGCATGTCGGGCGTGAACGCCGCCTGCCGCCAGCCGAACACCAGCCGCGCGCCGCGCTCCCAGACACTGACCTTGCCGACCTCGAACACCTTGCCCGTCGGCAGGCGCTCGACCAGGCGGCCGTCCTCGAAGGCCATGACGCCGGGCGAGCGCGGGGTGAAGGCGAACAGCGAATTGGGCCGCCACCAGAGAGCGATATCGTCGGTGAAGGCGTCGAACACCACCTCCGGCGGGGCGGCGATGCGCAGGGCGACCAGGATCTTGGAACTCACCGGGATTTCGACTCCACGTGCGCCTTCAAGGCCGAAAGCTGGTCGACCCAGTGCTCCTCGGCCGCCTCAAGCCAGGCCTTCAGCTCGGTCATGGGCTCGGGGCGCAGGCGATACACCCGGACCCGGGCGTCGAACTCGGGATGGCTTTCCTCGACCAGGCCCGACTGGCGCAGCGCCTTCAGATGGCGGCTCATGGCCGGCGGGGTCAGGCCAAGGCTTTCGGCCAGCTCGCCGGCGCGACGCGGCCTTTCGCGCAGCAGGTCCACGGTCCGCCGCCGGTGCGGATCGGCCAAGGCGGCCAGGGTGCGATCGATCGCCTGGCTCACGCTTGTGCATCCAGCAGCTTCTTCGGCGCGGCGTTGCGCCAGGCGTCGTTCAGGGCGCCCCGCGCCGTGGCCTCGTCGCAGGCGGAGAGACGCAGGCGGGTCGCCCCGCCCTTCCCCCAGCCGCCCGGTACAGGAACGAAGACGTCCGGCTCGGCGGCCACGCGCATCTCCTGCTGGTCCGGAGTCAGCTTGACCATCGCCCAGGCGTCGTCGGGATTGCCCAGGGTCGCGAAGATCCTGCCGCACCGGAAATCGACCGTGCCCATGTGCGAGCTCTCGACCGCCTGCGGCATCGACAGGGCCAGCCGGCGGAAGTCCTCCGGAGAAATCATTCCGCGCCGACCGCGATCTTGAGGCCGCTGCGCTTTTCCATCTCCTCGGTCGAGACCACCTCGACATCGGCCGAGACGGTCCAGATGTGCTGCTCGGGGTCACGGCAACGATAGGTGCGCGCGCCGTAGAACTGGGTCGCGGGCTCGGCCAGGATTTCTGCCCCGGCCGCCCTGGCCCGCGCGCAATGGGCGTCGACGTCGCCAGCGATGTAGATGTGCACCGTCTGGGTGGTCTTGCCGCCCAGCGAGACCGGGCTGGCGTGGTTTTCGCTCCACTCGTTGCCGATCATGATCGTGCTGTCGGCGTACTTCATCTGCGAGTGGGCCAGGTTGCCGTCGGCGTCCTCGATCATGAAGGTCAGCTCGAAGCCGAACGCCTTCTCCAGGAACGCGATCGCCGCCTTGGGGTCGCGATAGCTGACGGCGGAGACGAGGCCTGGGCGGGAATCGGACATGGCGGCTTCCTTTCGAAATGCGAAAATATTTAACGCATATCGAAACTATCTTGGCAATCGCTGTTATCGCTCCAGCAGTTGGAAGGCCGTCAGTGGGGTGACGCCGAAGAAGCGGCGCATGGCGCGGTTCAGATGCGACTGGTCGGCGAAGCCCGCCTCGACGGCGGCGGCGGCCAGACCCTCGCCCTCCCGCAATTTCAGCATCGCCGTCTCCAGCCGCAGCCACAGCCGCCAGTGGGCCAAGGGCGCGCCGAGCTCGGCCTGGGCCAAGGCCCGCAGGCGCGGCGCCGATAGCCCGGCCCGCGCCGCGAGCTGGGTCAGGTCCTGCTGGCCGCCCAACTCGTCCAGCACGGTCCGCAGGCGCGGATCCAGCGGCTGGACCTCGCCCAGGTCGGCTTCGGCATCGAGCACGGTATCGAGGCGCTCGGCCGCGAGCGGCGCGGTCCAGGCCGGCGGCGCGGCGGTCACGGTCGTGGGCCATCCGCCAGAGCTCCAACGCCGCGCCAGGCGTCCCAACGGCCGGGGATAGATCACCCGCAGCCGCTCGGACCGGATCAGCCGATGGCGAGCGCCGGGCGGTACGATGACCACAGGCGCCTCGACCAGACCCGTCTCGGTCTCGACGCGAGCGAGATCGCCCTGCCCCGCCACCACCTGGGCGCAGAGGTGGCTGTGCGCTCGCGAGTCGCCGCTGGCGCCTTCGAAGCACCACCAGTCGCGGCCGATCCACAGCCGTCCGGACCATCCGGCGTCGCGCATCCCGTCACCCCCTCCCACAAGCGTTCGGTCCAAGACCCTCCTCGCGAGGATCCGCCATGGTCGAGGACATGGAGAACCTCGCATGACCGAACAAGCCCAGTATGTGCCCGCCCTGGGCCGCCCCGAACTGACGGGCCTCTACGACCATGTCCTGGCCCTGGTCGCCCGCGAGGGCCGCTGGCGCAAGGCGTTGCTGGAGGCCCTGGCTCCACGCGACGGTGAGCTGATCGTCGATATCGGCTGCGGCACGGGCTCCCAGGCCATCGCGATCAAGCGGCGCTGTCCCGGCGCGCGGGTCGTCGGGGTCGATCCCGATCCGGCCGTGCTGGCTATCGCAAGAGCCAAGGCCGAACGGGCCGGCGTCCAGATCGAGTGGGTCCAGGGCCTGGGCGGCCAGGCCGCCTCGCTCATCGGTGAAGGCGCGGCCGACGCGGTGATCTCCAGCCTGGTCTTGCACCAGTGCGATGCGCCGGTGAAGGGCGAGATTCTGCGGGCAATGGCGCGGCTGGCCAAGCCGGGTGGGCGCGTCCTGATCGCCGACTACGGCCGCCAGCGCGGGCTGATGCGGCTGCTGTTTCGCATGGTCCAGGCGGTCGACGGCTTCGAGCCGACGGAGTTCAACGCCGTGGGCTCCTTGCCCGGCCTGATGCGATCCAGCGGCCTGTCGGCGGTGACCGAGCGCGACCGGATCGCGACGCCGACGGGCTCGATCTCGCTCTATGTGACGCGGGCGGGGTAGCGCGACCGTCCTCGCCCTTCGACAAGCTCAGGGTGAGGACTATTTTCAGCGCCCCATCACTGGAAACCTCACCCTGAGCCTGTCGAAGGGCGAGGTTTCGTCTACCGCAGCGCCCGCCCCAGCACCTTCAGCGAGCCGTCGCCCTTCTCGGGCTTCACGCCGGTGACCTTGGCCAGCACCGAATAGACGTCGACATTGTCGAATACCGGCAGCACAACGCCCGGCTTGAACGACGGCCCATGAGCGATGAACACGGCGCGCATGCGCGGGTCGTAGGGATCGAAGCCGTGCGCGCCGCCGTCCTTGCCGTCCCACTTGCCGGGCTTGGCCTGGGCGGCTGCCGTCGTCGTGTACCAGCCGGTCTCCGACAGGCAGATGATCGCGGGCACGCGCTTGCTGCGGCCGTAGTGGAAACGCGCCGGGATCCTGCGCTTCTTCCAGCAGGCCATGTGCGGCAGGGCCTTGCCCAGGAAGACCTTCTCGACCGCCCGCTCCTGGCCTGGCTCGGGCGACAGGCTGGTGACCGCGCCACGGGTCACCAGATGGATCTTCGCCGGATCGATCAGGTCGTCCAGCACCACGCGATTGGCCGCCGGCAGCGGGGCCATGCCGTGGTCGGCGACGATGACGATGTCGGTGCTCTCGAACCGGCCGCGCGCCTTCAGCCCCTCGACCAGGCGGGTCAGCGAGCGGTCGACCTCGACGGCAGCGGCGCGCACCTCCGGAGAGTCCGTACCGAAGTGATGACCCTCGGTGTCGACCACGTCGAAATAGAGCGTGGTGAAGGCCAGCGGCGGGCCGTCGGCGCCGTCCATCCAGGCGAAGATCTGGTCGACGCGGGCGTCGTGCGGGAACTTGCCGTCGTATTTCATCCAGTGGGTCGGGCGGGTCCCGTCGATCTCGGTCTCCGAGCCCGGCCAGAACATCGCCGCGGCCTTGCGTCCCTGCTGCTCGGCCGAGATCCAGAACGGCTTGGCCTGGTTCCACCAGCGCGGGTCGTTCGCGGTCGGGCCGTTCATCGAGAACTTGGAGCCGCCGATGATGGCGTCCTCCATCTCGTTGCCGACCACGCCGTGATGGTCGGGCCGCTTGCCCGTCACCAGGGTGTAGTGGTTCGGATAGGTCAGGCTGGGGAACGACGGCCGCATCGAGCCGCGCGCACCGTCGTCGGCCAGGGCCTTCAGGGTCGGGGTGTCGCCGCGATCCAGATAGTCGGCGCGGAAGCCGTCGATCGAGACCAGGATCGTCAGGTGCGGCGCCTTCTCCCGCGCCAAGCCCGCCCCGCCGCTCAACGCCAGCCCCATAGCCAGGACCAGGGAAAGAAGACGGCGGGCGATCATCGAAGGTCTCGCGGAAACTGAGATTTCGGCCCTGATCATCGTCCTTGATTGCAGGCGTATGACAACCGGCGTTCGCTCGCGCCCGAAAGACCGCATGACCGGCTCTTAACTTGGCGGGCCTCGCCGTGCTCTCCATAGTCGCGTCGTCCAGCCGAGTCGCTCGGCGCCCGGAACCGTCCGCATGTCGATCGCGCTCGAGGCCGACCGCCTCACCAAGACGTACGGGGCCGTGCGCGCCCTGGACGACTTCTCCATCGCCATTCCGGCCGGCGGCGTGTTCGGGGTCCTGGGCCCCAACGGCGCGGGCAAGAGCACCCTCTTCCGTATCGCGCTCGGCCTGGTGCGTCCGACCGAGGGCACGGCCCGCCTGTTCGGCGCCGCGCCCGGCGACATCACCGCTCTGCGCAAGGTCGGGGCGATGATCGAAACGCCGCGCTATCCGGCCTACCTGACCGGTCGCGACACCCTGAAGATGCTGGCCCTGGAGAGCGGGGCCCCAAAAAGCGGAAAGGGGGGCGCCGACATCGACGGCTGGCTGGAGCGGGTCGGCATCGCCCACGCCGCCGACCGGTCGACCTCGGGCTACTCCGTCGGCATGAAGCAGCGCCTGGGCCTGGCCGCAGCCTTCTTCACCAAGCCAGAGCTGGTCATCCTGGACGAGCCGACCAGCGGCATGGACCCGGCCGGCATCCAGGAGATCCGCGCCCTGATCGTCGACCTGGCCAAGCGCGAGGGCGTCACCGTCATCCTGGCCAGCCACCAGCTGGACGAGGTCAAGCGCGTCTGCGAGCGCGTCGCCATCCTCTCCAGGGGCAAGGTCGTGGCCGAGGGCGGGGTGGCCGAACTCACCGCCGCCGAAGTGCGCCTGCGCATCGTCGCCGCCTCTCCCATCGCCCAGGTGCTGGCCACGCTGGGCGAGAAGGGCGCGGCGGACGGACCCGATGCGGTGCTGGCCGACATCCGCCGCGAGGAGGCGCCGGCCCTGATCCGCGACCTCGTCAACGCCGGCGTCGAGATCGTCGAGGCCCGCTGGCGCGAGGCCGACCTGGAAGGCGTCTACCTGAAGACTCTGGATCGTACCGAGGGAGCCGCCTGATGCTCGCCGACGCCATCGCCGCCGAACGCTTCCGCCTGCTGCGCGACCGCTCGGCCCTCTTCTGGGGGTTCTGCTTCGCTCCGATCGTCGGGTTCATGGTCAATGTGGGCGGCGACCTCTTCCTGCGCCACGTGATCAGGAAGCCGATGCCGGGGATCACTATCGGCCTCGTCGACCAGATGCTGAAGGCGCTGTCGAGCGGCGCTTCGACCTTCGGGGCGCTGTTCCTGATGATCGGCGCGGCCGCCATCCTGGCCGGCGACTACCGCTGGGAGACCTGGCGGCTGCTCACCCCGCGCAACACCCGACGCAACCTGCTGCTGGCCAAGCTGACCGTCGTCGGCGAGGCGGTGTTCTGGAGCCTGCTCCTGACCGCGATCCTGTCGGCCGCCGCAGCGGTGATCGGCGCGGGGATCAACGGCAAGGCCATCACCCTGTCGATGTTCGGCCGCAACGCCTTCGACGTGATCGGCGCCCTGGCCATCACCTGGCTGGAGGCCATGACCCTGGCCTCGCTGGCGGCCTGCGTCGGGGTGCTGACGCGCTCGACCATGGGCGTGGTCGTCGCCTGCCTCGGCGCGCGCTTCATCCAGACCCTCCTGGTGGGCGCGCTGCGGATGATGGAGCAGGGCCAGCCCAGCTGGAAACTGCTGGCCATGCCGGTGTTCGACGCCGAGCTGCTGCGCGGGGCCCTGCTGGATCCCGCCGCCCTGGGCGCGGCGTCGAGCTCGGCCGGCGTGGCTTTCGCGGTGCTGGCGGTGTGGATCCTCGCCCTGGCGACCGGCGCGGTCTTCCTGTTCGGACGGCAGGACCTGACAAAGGAGTAGCAGGCGAACCGTGCGCCACCTGCGGGCAACCTGCGGACCGTGAGGCGTTGAACCTGATCTGAGCACGACCCGATTTGGCGCTAGGGGAAGCCGAACGTGATCGAAGTGATCGAATTGATCGTCATCCTGGCCTTCCTCTTTGCCCTCGACTTCGGTCTGCCCTTCCCGCTGCTGCTCTACGCGGGTCTGTTTCTAGGAAGCGGCAGGCAGGAGCACCGCGAATTCCGCCGCCACTACGGTGTTGTCGTCTGGCCAAGAACGGCCGCTCTGGTCCTGACCGCTCTGCTTTGCGGGCTCAGCGGGCAACGCAACGGCGAGGTACTGCCGCTTCTCGTCGCTGGCCTTCTGAGTGCGGCGGCATGGTTTGTCCTTCTCGTTCGGGATTTCGTTCGCGCGGCGCGTCGAACCTAGCGCCCAACTCCACCTGTGGGATGAAGCGCGGAGAGACTCAACTTTCCGGCAAATCATGCCAAGCTCGGCCGTATGAGAGTTCCGCTTGTCCTCGCCGCCGCGCTCGCTGTCGCCTCCTGCGGGGGCCTTGGTATCTCGTCCGCACAGGCCCAGACCAAGTCCTGCGATCCCGGTCCGCCTGACGCCGCGACCAAGCTGCTCAAGCAGATCTCAACGGCCTTCGACGCCGACCTGGCCGCGGCCAACACAGCCGTCGCCATCGCCGCGACGTTGAAGGAGGATGCGCTGGCCGGTCGCGACGTGCCCGCGCCCTACAACCGCGTAACGCGCTTCGCCAAACCAGCCGCCGTCGCGGCGTCGCCCGAGGTTGCCGAACTTCTCCGGCGCGCCGCGCATGATGCCCTGGTGCGTACCCAATGGGACGTCGCCATCGCGCGCACCCACTGGGCCTCGGGGCTCTCCGAGCCGGCCTTCGGTTACGCCTTTCGGGTCGTGGGCCTGGACGCCTGCGGCTCCGACGAAGCCAATACCGCCTGGCTGAAGGCGCGACTGAAGGCCCACGGCTGGTTCACGATCCCGGAGTACGGCAAGGACGCGGACAGCGCGGCCTTCCTGATCGTCCAGCACGCCGATCAAGACCCGGCCTTTCAGGCCGAAGTCTTGCCGCAGCTTGAAAAGCTGGCGCTCGAAGGCAAGACCAAGCCGAGCAGCGCCGCCATGCTCTACGACCGCGTCGCCATCGGCGAGCGGCGTCCTCAACGATACGGCAGCCAAGGTGACTGCACTGGCCCCGGCGTCTGGACGCCATTCAAGACCGAAGATCCCGCCAATCTCGACCAGCGTCGCGCGGCCATGGGCCTGCCGCCGATCGCTGAGTACGTCGCCAGCATTTCGAAGAGAGCCTGCAATGCCCACTGAGGGAAAAATGAAGAAGCTTGTCCTCCTCGCGCTCGCCGGCGGGATCCTTGCAGTGACTCCCGCCCTCGCCCGACAGCAGGCCGCGCCCCCGACATCGAACCCCGAAATGACCCAGCTCTATACCGAGGATCAAGCCGACCGGACCGGTGACCTCGCGGCCATCGACTGGGGCAAGGTCAGCCTTCGCGACGAACAGCGCCGGGGCGCCACCCGAACACTGCTGGATACAGGCGCTCTGCACACGGCCGCCGACTTCAACCACGCCGCCTTCATCTTCCAGCACGGCGGCACGCCGGACGACTACCTTCTGGCCCACACCCTTGCGATGGTGGCGGTGGGCAAGGGCGATCGCGCATCCCTGTGGATCGCCAGCGCCTCGCTGGACCGCTACCTGATGATGATTGGCAAGCCGCAGATCTACGGCACCCAGTTCAGAGGCGAGATGGGCCAGGAGCCCTACAATCGCGAGCTGGTTTCGGACGCCCTGCGCGGCGAGCTGGGCGTGCCGTCCCTGGCCAAGCAGGCGGACCAATTGAACATGATCCGCGCCCGCGCCGCCGCCAAGCCTTGAGGCGCGCAACGAAAAAGGCCCCGGATTTCTCCGGGGCCTCTACGTTCAGCCTAGGCTGACAGATCTTAGTCTTCGGCTTCGTTCGTGTAGACCGGACCCGAGTCCTTGCCCTTTTCCGAGACGTCGCGGTCGACGAACTCGATGACGGCCAGCGGGGCGTTGTCGCCGTAGCGGAAGCCGGCCTTCAGGACGCGGATGTAGCCGCCCTGACGGTCCTTGTAGCGCGGGCCGAGGACCGCGAAGAGCTTGCCGACTTGTTCGACGTCGCGAACCGAGCTGATGGCTTGGCGACGCGCGTGCAGGTCGCCGCGCTTGGCCAGGGTGACCAGCTTTTCGACGATCGGACGCAGTTCCTTGGCCTTCGGCAGGGTGGTGACGATCTGCTCGTGCTTGATCAGCGAGGCCGACATGTTCGCGAACATGGCGATGCGGTGAGCCGAAGTACGGCCGAGTTTACGGTGAGCTTTACCGTGACGCATTTTCTATCTCCTGGGCATTGAGCCCGAGCGGCGCAAAACGTGTGAGCGCCTGACTGTCACCAATCCTGGTCCGTCCCGACCGGGTCAGAGCGAAGCGCCGGGGCCCTCCACCGCGATGCGGCTTCAAAAGGCCCAGGCCGCCCCCGAAAGAGCGGCCCGGATTTAGCGCGGTAGGCTTCGAGGTTCTTAGATTTGGTCTTCGAACTTCTTGGCCAGGTCTTCGATGTTCTCCGGCGGCCAGTTCGGCACGTCCATGCCGAGGTGCAGGCCCATGCCGGCGAGAACTTCCTTGATCTCGTTCAGCGACTTGCGGCCGAAGTTCGGGGTGCGGAGCATCTCGGCTTCGGTCTTCTGGATCAGGTCGCCGATGTAGACGATGTTGTCGTTCTTCAGGCAGTTGGCCGAACGGACCGACAGTTCCAGCTCGTCCACCTTCTTCAGCAGGGCCGGGTTGAACGGCAGTTCCGGCTTGGACTCGTCGGCCGACTTGGCCTTCGGTTCCTCGAAGGTGATGAAGATCTGCAGTTGGTCCTGCAGGATCCGGGCGGCGTAGGCCACGGCGTCCACCGGAGTGACGGCGCCGTTGGTTTCCACTTCCAGGACCAGCTTGTCATAGTCCAGCGACTGGCCTTGACGGGTCGGCTCGACGCGGTAGGCGACGCGCTTGACCGGCGAGTACAGGGCGTCGACGGCGATGAGGCCGATCGGCGCGTCTTCCGGACGGTTGCGGTCGGCCGGGACGTAGCCCTTGCCGTTGTTGACCGTGAACTCCATGCGCACCGAAGCGCCGTCGTCCAGCGTGCAGAGCACGTGGTCGGGGTTCAGGATTTCGATGTCGGCAGGCGTTTCGATCTGACCAGCGGTCACCGGGCCGGGGCCCGTGGCGCGCAGGGTCATCCGCTTCGGACCTTCGGCATGCATCCGAACGGCCAGTTGCTTGATGTTCAGAACGATGTCGACGACGTCTTCGCGGACGCCTTCGAGCGAGGAGAATTCGTGCACCACGCCATCGATCTGGATGGCGGTGACGGCGGCGCCTTGCAGCGACGAGAGCAGAACGCGACGCAGGGCGTTGCCGAGCGTCACACCGAAACCGCGCTCGAGCGGCTCGGCGACGATACGGGCCTTGCGAGTCGCATCGGCGCCGGTTTCGATCTGCGGCTTCTCAGGACGGATCAGCTCGTTCCAGTTTCTTTCGATCACGTGGTCGGGTCCCTTGAACGCGGCTCGCCGGCCGCGTTTTTGCGCAGCCGGCGAAGGAGATTGGTGGTCTAAAAAGTACTAGACGCGACGACGCTTGGGCGGACGGCAGCCGTTGTGCGGGATCGGCGTGACATCGCGGATGGTCGTGATGGTCATGCCCGCCGCTTGCAGCGCGCGCAGAGCCGATTCACGGCCCGAACCCGGACCCGACACGTTGACCTCGAGGGTCTTCACGCCGTGCTCGGCAGCCTTCTTGCCCGCGTCTTCCGCAGCCATCTGAGCGGCGTACGGGGTCGACTTGCGCGAGCCCTTGAAGCCCATCATGCCAGCCGAGGACCACGAGATCGTGTTGCCCTGGGCGTCGGTGATGGTGATCATGGTGTTGTTGAACGAGGCGTTCACATGCGCCACGCCCGAGGTGATGTTCTTACGTTCGCGGCGTTTAACGCGACCCGGTTCCTTGGCCATCGGTCAGGCTACCTTACTTCTTCTTGCCGGCGATCGGCTTGGCCGGACCCTTGCGGGTACGAGCGTTCGTGTGGGTGCGCTGACCGCGGACCGGCAGGCCCTTACGGTGACGCAGGCCGCGATAGCAGGCCAGGTCCATCAGACGCTTGATGTTCATCGAGTTCTCGCGACGCAGATCGCCCTCGACGGTGTAGTCGCGGTCGATGGTCTCGCGGATCTGCAGGACTTCGGCGTCGGTCAGTTGGTTGACCCGACGCGCATCCTCGATGCCCACCTTCGTGATGATCTCACGGGCCGACCGTTGGCCGATGCCGTGAATGTACTGAAGCGCGATCAGAACGCGCTTGTTCGTCGGGATGTTGACGCCTGCGATACGGGCCACGTCTAATGTTCTCCTAGTCACGCACTAAAGACGCGAACGGCGCGCCCGGCCGGATCGGAGATCCAAACCGGCGCGCACGGATCGCGCCCTTTCGCGGAAGCGCCCCGTTATAGGGATCGTTTCGCTTCCGTCAACAACTGAATCCACTGGAAGACCAATGAATCCGGGGCTTCTTTAAGCGACGACGCTCAAGGCTTCGTCGATGGAATTGGCGACGGCTTCGACCGAACCCATTCCGTCCAGTTCCGTCAGCTTCCCCTGCCCTTCATAGTAGGGCAGCAGCGGCGCGGTCTGGGCATTGTACTGGGCCAGGCGAGTCACGAAGACTTCGGGATTGTCGTCAGGCCGTCCCTGTTCGTCGAACCGCTTCTTGATCCGCTCGATCAGAGCGGGCTCGTCTACCTTGAGTCGGAGAACGGAGTCGATCTGCTGACCCCGCGCCGACAACATCTTATCCAGGGCCTCGGCCTGGGCAACCGTACGCGGGAAACCATCGAAGATCGCGCCGCCGGCCGCTTCGGCCTCGGGCAGGCGGTCCTCGATCAGGGCGATGACGATCTCGTCGGTCACCAGCTCGCCACGGTCCAGCACGCCCTTGACGCGCAGACCCAGTTCCGAGCCCGAGGCGATGGCCGCGCGCAGCATGTCGCCGGTCGACAGCTGGACCATGCCGCGTTCGGTGACCAGGCGCTTGGCCTGGGTCCCCTTCCCCGCCGCCGGCGGACCGAACAGGATCAAATTCATGGATGCCCCTTCGCGCGTTGACGGGTCTTGAAGCCCGCCCTCCCGCAGCAGACCTAGATTGCGCCGGGAGAAAACGGAAGCCGGTTTTGTGACAAACCGGCTTCCGACGCTTCTAATAAAATTGAAGCCCAGCTTAGCGGTTGCGACCGCCGCGCAGCTTCGACTTCTTGATCAGGCCCTCGTACTGGTGGGCCAGCAGGTGCGACTGGATCTGCGCCACGGTGTCCATGGTCACCGTCACGACGATCAGGATCGAGGTGCCGCCCAGGGCGAACTGGTTCGATTTGATCGCCATCATCACCAGTTCCGGCGCGACGCAGACGGCGGTGATGTAGCCCGCACCGATCACGGTCAGGCGGGTCAGCACGTAGTCCAGGTACTCGGCGGTGCGCTTGCCCGGACGGATGCCCGGCAGGAAGCCGCCGTATTTGCGCAGGTTCTCGGCCGTCTCCTCGGGGTTGAACACGACCGAGGTGTAGAAGAACGAGAAGAAGATGATCAGCAGGGCGTAGAAGACCAGGAACGCCGGGTGGCCGTGCTGCAGCGCGCCGACCACGCTCGGGAGCCACGAAGCCCATGCCGGCAGGTTGGTCGTCTGGATGAACTGCATGGCGGTCGTCGGCAGCAGAAGCAAGCTGGAGGCGAAGATCGGCGGGATCACGCCCGCGGTGTTGATCTTCAGCGGCATGAACGAGCTTTCGCCGCCGATCATGCGATTGCCCTGCTGTCGCTTGGGATAGTGGACCAGCAGGCGGCGCTGCGAGCGCTCCATGAAGACGATGGCCAGGATGGCGGCCACGGAGCCGATCACCACCAGGAACAGCGGGGTGAAGCTGCCCGAGGTCTGGGCCTGGACGAACATCTGGCCCAGCACGATCGGCAGGCGGGCCACGATGCCGGCGAAGATGATCAGCGAGACGCCGTTACCGACGCCGCGGCTGGTGATCTGCTCGCCCAGCCACATCAGGAACAGGGTGCCGCCCGTCAGGGCCACGACCGTCGAGACGACGAAGAACATCGAGCCCACGCCGCTGGCGACCACGCCGGGCTGGGCCTGCAGGCCGATGGCGATCGAGGCCGACTGCACAACGGCCAGAACCACGGCCAGGTAGCGGGTGTACTGGTTGAGGGTCTTGCGACCCGCCTCCCCGCCTTCCTTCTTCAGCTTCTCCCACGGCGGATACACCGAGCCCATCAGCTGCACGATGATCGAGGCGCTGATGTAGGGCATCACGTTCAGCGAGAAGATGGCCATGCGCGACACGGCGCCGCCCGAGAACATGTTGAACATGCCCAGGATGCCTTCCGAGCTGCCATTGAACAGGCGCTCGAAGGCGGCGGCGTCGATGCCGGGGATCGGCACGTAGGTGCCCAGGCGATAGACCACCAGGGCGATGATCGTGAACCAGATACGCTTGTGAAGTTCGGTCGCCTTTTGGAACGACGCGAAATTCATATTGGCTGCGAGTTGTTCGGCGGCCGAGGCCATTCAGATCCCCACGACTCAGGAGCGCGATTGCCGGAAGTGAATACCGCTTCCTAGCGGCCATCACGCTCTGAAATTTGGTTTCCTGGATCAGGCTGATCCGAGGAGAGCGCCACAAATAGGTGAGGCCCGCCGTGTTGTCACGGCGAGCCCCCTATTTCTGTCATCCCGATGGAAACTAAGTCCCGGGAGCGCCAAGCGCTCGGCGGGATGACATATAGTCTTAGGCTTCGGCTTGAACCTTGGCCTTCTTGGTCACGGTGACCGAACCACCAGCGGCCTCGACGGCCTTGATGGCGGCTTCGGTAGCCGAGTAGACGGTCAGCTTCAGGGCGGTCTTGATCTCGCCCTTGCCCAGCAGCTTCACGCCGTCGAGTTCACGACGGATGACGCCGGCGGCGACCAGTTCAGCAGCGCCCAGCTCGGCGCCCTTCTTGAACTTGCCAGCGGCGACGGCCTGCTCCAGGCGCCACAGGTTCACTTCGGCGAACTCGAGGCGGAAGGGGTTGTTGAAGCCGCGCTTCGGCATACGCATGTGCAGCGGCATCTGGCCGCCTTCGAAGCCGGCGATGGCGACGCCCGAGCGCGCCTTCTGGCCCTTCACACCGCGACCGGCGGTCTTGCCCTTGCCCGAACCCGGGCCACGGCCGACGCGCATGCGGTTCTTGGTCGAGCCTTCCTGCGGGGCCAGTTCGTTCAGCTTGGTCATATGTGCCTCTCCTTGGAGATCTGCGCCCAGCCAGCGGCTGGACTCGGCTTTTGAAAATCAGAGCGCGCTTAAAACCCTAAATCGCCAAAGAACTCAATGGCGAAAAGGCGATTTCAAACGAAAACCACCCCGGATCGCTCCGGGGTGGCGTATTTCGTCGTCGCGTAGCGAACTACTCGACGATTTCCAGCAGGTGCGCGACCTTGCGGATCATGCCGCGGACCGACGGGGTGTCTTCCAGCGTGGACGTACGGCCCAGCTTGTTGAGACCCAGACCGGCGAGCGTGGCGCGCTGGTCCTTTTCACGACGGATCGGGCTGCCCGTTTGGCGGACCGTGACTTGCTTAGCGTCAGCCATGACTTAACCCTCGATGGCTTCCGGCGACGAAGCGCCGTCGGCGCGACGGCCGAGGATGTCGCCAACCTTCTTGCCGCGCTTGGCGGCGATCTGGCGGGGCGACGACTGGACCTTCAGGGCCTCGAACGTAGCGCGAACCATGTTGTACGGGTTCGAGGAACCCGTCGACTTGGCCACGACGTCCTGGACGCCCAGGGTTTCGAGAACCGCGCGCATCGGACCGCCGGCGATGACGCCGGTGCCGGGAGGCGCCGCGCGCATCATCACCTTGCCAGCGCCCCAACGGCCAGCGCCGTCGTGGTGCAGGGTGCGGGATTCACGCAGCGGGACGCGGATCATCGTCTTCTTGGCTTCTTCGGTCGCCTTGCGGATGGCTTCCGGCACTTCACGCGCCTTGCCATGACCGAAGCCGACGCGGCCCTTTTGGTCGCCAACGACCATCAGAGCAGCGAAGCTGAAGCGACGGCCACCCTTCACGGTGGCGGCGACGCGGTTGATGTGGACGAGCTTTTCGACGATGTCGCTGTCGACCCGCTCTTCGGGGGCGTTGCGGTCGCGACGGTCACGGCGTTGACCGCCTTCACCGCGCTGTTGTTCACCACGAGCCATTTCTGTTCCCTTAGAAGTTCAGGCCGGCTTCGCGCGCGGCGTCGGCCAGGGCTTTCACCCGGCCGTGGAAGATGTAACCACCACGGTCGAAAACGACGTCCTTGACGCCCTTTTCGATGGCGCGCTCGGCGACGAGCTTGCCCACGGCGGCGGCGGCATCCTTGTCCGCGCCCTTGCCTTCGGCTTCCAGAGTGGAAGCCGACGCCAGGGTCACGCCGCGTTCATCATCGATGACCTGGGCGTAGATGTTCTTCGACGAACGGAAGACCGACAGACGCGGACGACCGTTGGCGAGGCTCTTGAGGCGGGTGCGAACGCGCTGAGCGCGCTTGGCCGCCGATTCACGAGGAGAAAGGGCCATGGCTTACTTCTTCTTGCCTTCCTTGCGGCGAACCTTCTCGCCAGCATAGCGCACGCCCTTGCCCTTGTAGGGCTCCGGCGGACGAATGCGACGGATCTTCGCGGCAATCTCGCCGACCACCTGCTTATCAATGCCGGCGATCTTGATTTCGGTCTGCTTCGGCACGGCGAAGGTGACGCCGGCCGGAGCCTCGACGTCCACATCGTGGCTGAAACCGAGCTGGAGGCTCAGGGCGGTGCCCTTCAAGGCCGCGCGATAACCAACGCCGACCAGTTCGAGGCTTTCCTCGAACCCGGCGGTGACACCGTGCACCATGTTGGCCACCAGCGTGCGGGACAGACCCCACATGCCCTTGGCGCGCTTGGTGTCGACGCGCGGAGTCAGAAGGAGCTCAGCGCCCTCTTGCTTGACTTCGACTTCGTCGGCGATGGTCCACGACAGCTGACCCTTGGGGCCCTTCACCGTGACCGTCTGACCTTCGAGCGTCAGGGTGACGCCCGAGGGGATTGCGACGGCTTTCTTACCGATACGTGACATGCTCTTTCCCTCCCGCGCCTAGTAGACGCGGCAGAGGACTTCGCCGCCGACATTAGCGTCGCGTGCAGCGGTGTCCGACATGACGCCCTTCGGCGTCGAAAGGATCGAGATGCCCAGGCCGTTCTTGATCGGCTTCAGGTCCTTGATCGACGAATAGACGCGACGGCCAGGCTTGGACACGCGGCTAATCTCGGCGATCACGGGCTCACCGTCGAAGTACTTGAGCTCGATCTCGAATTCGGGGAACGCACCGGGCTTCTCGATCAGCGAGTAGCCACGGATGTAGCCTTCATCGGCCAGCACGTCGAGGACGCGGGCGCGCAGCTTGGAAGCCGGCGTCGAGACCTTGTTGCGCTTGCGCGTGGCGGCGTTCTTGATGCGAGCGATCAGGTCGCTCAGGGGATCGTTCATCGACATCTGATCGTCCTTACCAGCTCGACTTGACGAGGCCGGGGATCTGACCCTGCGAACCCAGTTCGCGGAGCGCAATCCGGCTCATCTTCAGCTTGCGGTAGTAGGCGCGCGGACGGCCCGTGACTTCGCAACGGTTGCGAATGCGGATCGCCGAGCTGCTGCGGGGCAGCTTGGCGAGCTTGAGGCGAGCGTCGAAACGCTCTTCAAGCGGCAGGCTTTCGTCGTTGGCGATCGCCTTCAGCGCGGCGCGCTTCTCGGCGAACTTCTTCACGAGAGCCTTGACGGCTTCGTTGCGGTTGACGGCGCTTTTCTTTGCCATGGTGCTTTTCCCTTCCCGCTCTTAATTCGTGAACGGGAACTGGAATTCCTTCAGGAGAGCCTTGGCTTCCTGGTCGGACTTCGCAGTGGTGCAGACGATGATGTCCATGCCCCAGATCTGTTCGATCTGGTCATAGTTGATTTCCGGGAACACCAGGTGCTCCTTCAGGCCCATGGCGTAGTTGCCACGGCCGTCGAAGCTCTTGCCGTTCAGACCACGGAAGTCCTTCACGCGCGGCAGCGCGATCGTGACCAGGCGGTCCAGGAATTCGTACATCCGGTCCTTGCGCAGGGTGACCTTACCACCGACCACCATGCCTTCGCGCAGCTTGAAGCCGGCGATCGACTTGCGGGCCTTGGTGGCGACGGGCTTTTGGCCGGCGATCGCCTGCAGGTCCTTCAGAGCGGTCTGGGCCTTCTTGGAGTCGGCCACGGCCTCGCCGATACCCATGTTCAGGACGATCTTGTCCAGCTTGGGGATCTGCATCTCGTTGGTGTAGCCGAACTGCTCCTTCATCGCGGCGCGGATACGCTCGCGATAAACGGTCTTCAGCCGGGGCTCGTAAGCTTGATCAGCCATTGATCACCTCGCCGGTCGTCTTGGCGACGCGCACCTTCTTGTCGCCTTCGATCTTGAAGCCGACGCGGGTGGGCTTGCCGTTGGAGTCCGCGATGGCGACGTTCGAGACGTGCAGCGCGGCTTCCTTGTGCTTGATGCCGCCTTGCGGGTCGGCTTGGGTCGGCTTGGTGTGACGCGAAACCATGTTCACGCCTTCCACGACAACCCGGTTGTCCTTCGGCAGGACTTGCAGGACAGCGCCTTGCTTGCCCTTGTCCTTGCCGGCCAGAACGACGACGCGGTCGCCCTTCTTGATCTTAGCAGCCATTACAGCACCTCCGGAGCGAGGGAGATGATCTTCATGTGGTTCTTGGCGCGCAGTTCACGAGGAACCGGGCCGAAGATCCGCGTGCCGACCGGCTCGCTCGCCTTGTTCACGATGACCGCGGCGTTCTTATCGAAGCGGATGACCGAGCCATCCTTGCGCTTCAGATTTTGATTCACCCGAACGACGACGGCGCGAAGCACGTCACCCTTCTTCACACGGCCACGCGGGATGGCTTCCTTCACGGAGACGACGATGACGTCGCCAACGCTGGCGTAGCGACGGCCTGCGCCGCCCAACACCTTGATGCACATGACCCGGCGAGCGCCAGAGTTATCGGCAACTTCCAGGTTAGTTTGCATCTGGATCATGGTCTAAACCTTCCAGATTAAGCCGAAGCCTTGGGAAGTGCTTCCCAGGTCTTCAGCTTGGACTTCGGAGCGCACTCGACGATGCGAATTGCTTCGCCGGCCTTGTACGCGTTGGATTCGTCGTGCGCGTGGTACTTCTTCGACTGACGCACGATCTTCTTCAGGATCGGGTGAACGATAGTCCGTTCAACCTTCACCACGACGGTCTTATCGCCCTTGTCGGAGACGACGACCCCTTCGAGGATACGCTTGGGCATATCGTTCTCCTTAAGCCGCGGCCTTGGCGCGCAGCACGGTCTTGATCCGCGCGATATCCTTGCGGATCTCGTTGACGCGGTGGGTCTTCTCGACCTGGCCCGTGGCAGCCTGGAAGCGCAGGTTGAACTGCTCTTTCTTCAGGCTGATCAGGGTGTCGGCCAGCTGGTCGGGGGTCAGGCCCCGGATGTCAGCAATCTTCATGATCAAGCCTCCACGGCCACGCCCGCATCGATGCGGGTGACAACACGGGTGCGGATCGGCAGCTTGGCGGCGCCCAGGCGGAGAGCTTCACGCGCGATATCGTCCGGCACGCCGTCGATTTCGAACATGATGCGGCCCGGAGCCACGCGAGCGGCCCAGTAATCCACGGCGCCCTTACCCTTACCCATCCGGACTTCCGCCGGCTTGCCGGTGACCGGCACGTCCGGGAAGATACGGATCCAGACGCGGCCTTGACGCTTCATCTGGCGGGTGATGGCGCGACGGGCGGCTTCGATCTGGCGAGCCGTGATGCGCTCCGGCTCGACGGCCTTCAGGCCGTACGAACCGAAGTTCAGCAGCGTGCCGCCCTTCGAAGTGCCGTGGATGCGGCCCTTGAACTGCTTGCGGAATTTGGTCTTTTTCGGAGACAGCATGGCGATCTAATCCTTAGGCGCGATCGCGACGGTCACGACGGTCGCCCCGGTCGGGACGATCGCCGCGCTCACGGCCACCACCTTCGCCGGCCGGGCCGGATTCAGTGGCGAGACGCTTGTCGAGCGCCATCGGATCATGCTCCAGCACCTCGCCCTTGAAGATCCAGGTCTTCACGCCGATGATGCCGTAGGTGGTCTTGGCTTCGGCGAAACCGAAGTCAATGTCCGCACGGAGGGTGTGCAGCGGCACGCGGCCTTCGCGATACCACTCCATACGAGCGATTTCAGCGCCGCCGAGGCGGCCCGAGACGTTGATCCGGATGCCCTTGGCGCCGAGGCGCACGGCCGACTGGATCGAACGCTTCATCGCGCGACGGAAAGCGATACGGCGTTCCAGCTGCTGAGCGATGGACTCCGCGACCAGCTGAGCGTCGGTTTCCGGCTTGCGGATCTCGACGATGTTCAGGTGGACTTCGCCCTCGGTCTTGATCGACAGGTCCTTGCGGAGCTTGTCGATGTCAGCGCCCTTCTTGCCGATGATGACGCCCGGACGAGCGGCATAGATCGTGATGCGGCACTTCTTGTGCGGACGCTCGATGATGATGCGCGAGACACCAGCTTGGTACAGGCGCTTCTTCAGGGCGGCGCGGATCGCGAGATCCTGGTGCAGCATCTTGCCGTACTGGGCGCCGTCGGCGAACCAACGGCTGTCCCAGGTGCGGTTCACGCCGAGCCGCAGCCCGACCGGATTGACTTTCTGACCCATTAGGCGGCCTCACCCAGTTCGCGGACCACGATCGTGATCTCGGAGAACGGCTTCTCAACGCGCGTCGCGCGACCGCGAGCGCGGGGCGAGAAACGCTTCATGATCAGGTTCTTGCCCACATAGGCCTCGGCGACGACCAGGGAGTCGATGTCGAGGTTGTGGTTGTTTTCGGCGTTCGAAATCGCCGAATACAGCGCCTTGCGGACGTCCTGAGCGATACGCTTGTGGCTGAACTCGAGCTCGTTGAGAGCGCGCTGGACGTTCAGGCCACGAATGGACTGAGCGACCAGGTTCAGCTTCCGCGGGCTGGTGCGCAGGGTGCGCACCTTGCACATCGCTTCGGCGGCCGGCAGGCGGCGTTCTTGCTTCTGCTTGGCCATGATTACTTCCTCTTGGCCTTCTTGTCGGCGGCGTGGCCGGGGAAGTTACGGGTGGGAGCGAACTCACCGAACTTCATGCCGACCATGTCTTCCGACACGGAGACCGGGACGTGCTTGTGGCCATTGTGGACGCCGAAGGTCAGGCCGACAAATTGCGGCATGATCGTCGAGCGACGCGACCAGGTCTTGATGACATCCTTGCGGCCCGACGACAGTGCGGCGTCGGCCTTCTTCAGGAGGTACCCGTCGACAAACGGGCCTTTCCAGACGGAGCGGGTCATGGCTTAGCGGCCCTTCTTCGCTTTGTGGCGCGAACGGATGATGAACTTGTCCGTGGCCTTGTTGACGCGGGTCTTGGCGCCCTTGGTCGGCTTACCAGCCGGGGTCACCGGGTGGCGGCCGCCCGAGGTACGACCTTCACCACCACCGTGGGGGTGGTCGACCGGGTTCATGGCGACACCGCGGACGTGCGGGCGACGGCCCATATGACGCGAACGACCGGCCTTGCCGAGGTTCTGGTTCATATGGTCGGGGTTCGAAACGGCGCCGACGGTGGCCAGGCACGTATCGAGCACCATGCGCAGTTCGCCCGAGTTCAGGCGGATCTGGGCGTAGCCGGCGTCACGACCGACCAGCTGGGCGTAGGCGCCAGCCGAACGGGCGATCTGACCACCCTTGGCGGGCTTCAGCTCGATATTGTGGATGATCGTACCGATCGGCAGCGTGCGCAGCGGCGAGGTGTTACCCGGCTTCACGTCGACCTTTTCAGCCGTGACGACTTCGTCGCCGGCCTTGAGGCGTTGCGGGGCCAGGATGTAGGCCAGCTCACCGTCGCTCTGATACTTGATCAGGGCGATGAAGGCGGTGCGGTTCGGATCGTACTCAAGACGAACGACCGTGGCCGTGCCTTGCTTACGACGCTTGAAGTCGACCAGACGGTACAGGCGCTTGGCGCCGCCGCCGCGGAAACGGACCGCGATACGGCCATTGCCGCCGCGACCGCCCGACTTGGTCAGACCTTCAACGAGCTTCTTCTCGGGCTTGCCCTTGTGAAGTTCGCTGCGGTCGATCAGCACCAGGCCGCGCTGGCCGGGGCTGGTCGGATTAAAGTGCTTCAAGGCCATGTCTTAGAGCCCCGTCGTGATGTCGATCGACTGGCCTTCGGCCAGGGTCACGATAGCTTTTTTGACGTCGTTGCGACGTCCGACGATGCCACGGAAGCGCTTGGTCTTGCCCTTGGTCACGATGGTGTTGACCTTGGTCACTTTGACCTTGAACAGCTCTTCGACAGCGGCGGCGATTTCGTCCTTCGACGCATCGTTGGCCACCTTGAAGACAACCTTGTTCTGCTCCGAGAGCAGGGTCGTCTTTTCAGTGATCACCGGCGACAGGATCGTGTCGTAGTGGCGAGCGGTGGCGGCCATTAGGCGGCTTCCTTCTCAGCGAAACGGGCCGAGATCGCTTCGACCGCGTCCTTGGTCAGGACGAGGGTTTGGCGACGCAGCACGTCGTAGACGTTCAGGCCGGCGTTCGGCAGGACATCCACGTTCGGGATGTTGCGGGCCGCGAGCTTGAAGTTCGCGTCCACTTCCGGACCGGCGATGACCAGGGCGTTCTTCAGACCGATCTTGTCGAAGGTGGCGCGCAGGGCGGCCGTCTTCGCTTCGGTCAGAGCGACGCTGTCCACCACGACCAGCGAACCGGCCTTGGCCTTCGAGGACAGGGCGTGGCGCAGAGCCAGGGCCCGGATCTTCTTCGGCAGGTCGAAAGCGTGGCTACGGACGACAGGGCCGTGGGCCTTGGCGCCGCCGACGAACTGAGCCGCACGGCGCGAACCGTGACGAGCGCCGCCGGTGCCCTTTTGCTTGTACATCTTCTTGCTCGTACGAGAGACCTCGTTACGAACCTGAATCTTGTGGTTACCCGAGCGGCGCTTGGCCAGCTGCCAGGTCACGACGCGCTGAAGGATGTCGCCGCGGATGTCGTCGATGCCGAAGATGGCGTCGTCGAGATCAACGGAACCAGCCTTGCCGCCGTCCAGTTTGATGACGTCGAGTTTCATTAGCCTTCGCCCTCTTCGGTCGCAGCCGCGGGGGCCTCTTCAGCGGGGGTCTCAGCGGCCACCGGAGCGGCTTCGCCAGCCTTGCGGAAGGCGCCCGGACGCGGAGCGTCGGCAGGCAGAGCCTTCTTCACGGCGTCGCGAACCTTCACGTAGCTGCCTTCGTGGCCCGGGACGGCGCCCTTGACCAGGATCAGGCCGCGCTCAACGTCGACCTTCCAGATCGTGACGTTCAGCGTCGTGACGGTTTCTTGACCGAGGTGACCAGCCATCTTCTTGCCCGGGAACGTGCGACCCGGGTCCTGGCGGTTACCGGTCGAACCGTGCGAGCGGTGCGAGACCGAGACACCGTGGGTGGCGCGGAGACCAGCGAAGTTCCAGCGCTTCATGGCGCCGGCGAAACCCTTACCGACGGTGATGCCTTGGATGTCGACCTTCTGGCCGGCAACGAAGTGATCAGCGGTCAGCTCGGCGCCAACTTCGATCAGGGCGCTTTCTTCGACGCGGAATTCCGCGACGATGCGCTTCGGCTCAACGGCCGCCTTGGCGAAGTGGCCGCGCAGGGCCTTCGAGGTGTTCTTGGCTTTCTTAGCGCCGGCGCCGAGTTGCAGGGCGGTGTAACCGTCCTTCTCGACCGTGCGCTGGCCCGTGACTTGGCAACCGTCGAGCGACAGGACGGTGACCGGCACGTGCTGACCGGCTTCATCGAAGAAGCGGGTCATGCCGAGCTTCTTGGCGAGGACGCCAGTGCGTTGGGTGGGGAGAGTCATGGATCGGCCCTCCTTACAGCTTGATTTCGACGTCAACGCCGGCCGACAGGTCGAGCTTCATCAGCGCGTCCACGGTCTGCGGAGTCGGGTCAACGATATCGAGAACGCGCTTGTGCGTACGGATCTCGAACTGCTCGCGCGACTTCTTGTCGACGTGCGGCGAACGGTTGACGGTGAATTTTTCGATAAGCGTGGGCAGGGGGATGGGGCCCCGCACCGTCGCACCCGTGCGCTTGGCCGTATTGACGATCTCGCGCGTGGAATGATCCAACACGCGGTGATCGAAGGCCTTGAGCCGGATGCGGATGTTCTGACGATCCATATCGCTCGGTTTCCTAGTGGGCTGCGCCCGCGTCTCGAACCATTTCAAAGACCAACCCGAACCCCCAGATGGGAGTCCGTACGCAGCGTCCGCAAAACAAAGGTCCCCAACAGTCGCCTGCCAGGGGTGATGACCAGATATTGCGCCTTTAGGGCGCTATGTCCGGGCGTCTCGCGAACCGCGTTTGAGCTCGAAAGCTCACAGCCGGTCCAACAGAGGCGCGCTTGTACGAGCCGGAATCGGTTTCGTCAAGCGCTCTGTCCGGTTCGTCGCGACTTTGGGAGACGCGAGTCGTCGGGCCGGTTCTGAATAGGCGCCTCGCCCCGCTCGTGCAAGACCTGCCGAAACATAACGTCGGTCTGCTTTTAACCACCCTGGCGGCAATGAGAGCAAGAACGTGCGCTCGCTGGCGCATAGGCGAAATCCTGGCCTCCGCAACTGTCACAAATTTGCATTGTTCTGCCGTCGAGCGCCGCCGCTGGCCTTGAGCGCGCCTCCTGACGGCATAGATGCCGCTCCTCCCCGACGGACTGGGCGGCCCCTCCCCCATCCAACGACCGTCCAGCCAGCCGGAGGAGCCACTCATGTGTAAGGGGATAACCCAAGTGAATACCAAGCTTCTCGCCACCGCCGCCCTGGTCGCCGCCACCGCCGTCTCGGCTCCGGCCTTCGCGCAAAACGTCGGCTCGGTCGGCGCCGCGGTGAACTACACCGACGTCGACAGCAAGCTGTTCAACGGCAACGGCTCGTCCGTCGTGATCGACGGCTCGGTCGCCATCCCGCTGAAGGGCGCCTGGACCGTGACCGCCAACGGCGACGTCTCGATCTCTGACAACGACCTCAGCAACGACACCGTCGCCTCGGGCGCCGCCCACCTGACCACCAAGATCGGCGACAGCTGGCGCGTCGGCGGCTTTACCGCCCTCTCCCGCCCGGCCAACGACACCGTCTGGGCCGTCGGCGGCGAGGCGCACAAGTACCTGTCGAACGCGACCCTGTCGGGCGTCGCGGCCTATGGCCAGTCGAACGACCTGAACGCCGACCTCTACACCGTGCGCGGCGACGTTCGTTACTTCGTCTCGGACAACTTCCGCCTGGACGCCGGCGCGGCCTGGTCGCGCATCGACACCAACATCAACGCGGACCTGTGGGACGTGAATGTCGGCGGTGAGTACAAGTTCGCCAGCAGCGGCTGGAGCACCTTCGCCAAGTACGTCCACAGCGAGTCCAACGACCTGGCCGACCTGAACGCCGACGCCGTGAAGGTGGGCCTGCGCTACACCTTCGGCGGCAGCCTGAAGGATCGCGACCGCGCCGGCGCCGACCTGGCCACGGCCGGCGACCTGTTCGGCTTCGGCGTCCGCTAAGCTCAGGACTTCAGGTCCAGATGCAGGAAGGCCCCGGGGAGCGATCCCCGGGGCCTTCTCTCTCTATATACTATGTGCGCCTGAGACGCCGGCCGCTTACTGGCCGATGGTGACGTCGCCCGAGCCGGCCACGTGCTTCTTCACCGGGCCGTTGACCTTGGCGATCTTCACGTCGCCCGAGCCGGCCACCGACACGTCGGCCGATTCCGCCTCGCCGCCGAAGCTCACGTCGCCCGAGCCCATCACGCTAATGTCGACCGAGCGGGCGCGACCGCCGGTGACGCTGATGTCGCCCGAGCCGGCGATGTTGGCTTCCATCTTGCCCGCGATGCTGGCGACCGCGACGTTGCCCGAACCGGCGATGTTGACCTCGAGGTCACCGGCGACCGCCTGGGTGCTGACATCGCCCGAACCGGCGATGCTGATCTCGACCGAACCGGCCGAGCCGGCCTTGGTGTCGCCCGAGCCGGCCTGGCTGATCTCGAGCTCGCCCTTGGTGTTGGCGATCGTCCAGTCGCCGCAGCCGGCGTTGCCCAGGTTGACGCTGTCCGAGCGACCGATGTCGCCGAAAACCGCGCCGCCCGCCTGGACCTTGACGTTCATCGGCGTGCGGATGGCGATCTGCGGGAAGTTCTCATAGGCGACCTCGCCCACGCCGCGGACCTTGACCCAGACCTTGCCGTTGCGGCTGTTGCAGCCGTTGATCTTGCGGCGCAGGTCGCCGTCGACGATCACCTCGTCGCCGTTGGTGCGGACGTCCAGCGGCAGGCTGGCGTTGGTGGTCAGCACCTCGACCTTCACGTCGGTGCGGTTCTCGGGGATGATCACGACGCGGGCGACCGCGTCCTTGATCTTCACGGACGGCGCGGCCGAAGCAGCGCCAGCGGCGGCGGTGAGAGTGGCGGCGGCCAGGACGGCCAGGGTGGTGGCGGTGCGCATCGATACGTTCCCCTCGGATGCGTTGAATTCGATGAGGGGAAGCTAGCGACGGGCCGCCCAGGTTTCGACTTAATTCGAGGTCATGACCCAAAAGTCATGGAAAGGCCGTCGCTTAGAGCCAAGAAGGCTCTAAGCTAGATATCCAGGGCGCGCACTCGGGCGGCGAAACCGCTCACACTTTCGCCTCGCGCGCTTAGTCGACCATCAAGGCCAAGCCCAAGCCCAGTCCGACGCCCAACCCCACGCCCGCGCCCACCTTCGGGTGGCGGCGCGCCATGGCGGCCATGAAGTTGGTCCCGCCCTTGATCTGCCCCACCAGGCTGGGCTCGCAGGCGACGATGCGGTCGAACCGCCGGGCCAGGCGCGAAGCGCCCATGGCCCGCATCCGCCGGCCGCGCGAGGAGATCCGGCGCTCGATCAGCCCCTCGAACACAATCTCGGCCGGGTCGGCGAAGTCGTGCTTGTAGGCGTCGGCGTCGACGCCGAAATCGACCCGCGTGATTCCCGCGCTGGCCGCCGCCTGCAGCGTATCCAACGTCATCAGACCCCCCGGGGAGTAGCGGGCATAGGCCGGATCGTAGATCGGAAACCACAGGTGATGCCGCCCGCCCGAGGTCAGGCCCAGCTCGGCGGCGACCAAGGTGTCGCCGGCCTTCAGCGCCGCGACCCGCAGGCCGAAGTCGGGGTCATCCCCCTCGGCCAGCCGGCGCAGGAGCTCGCTGGTCCAGCCGCAGGCGAAGACGTCGTACTGATGGGTCCGGGCGATCTGGGCCCGCTTGCGTTCGATGATGTGGTCGACCTGGATCGCCGTCGGACGCTTGAACACGAACGACACCAGGCCGTGGTCTCGTTCCAGGGCGCGACGGCGGCGGCGCTTGTCCTTCAGGAACCGCGCATCGCGACCGGCCAGATAGGCCTCGAAACCTTGCGACAGATCGGCGGCCATGGCCCGGCGGGGCGACAGGCCCTCGAGGTCGGAGCCGCCAGCGCCGACCAAGCCGTTGAACCGCGCACGGCGGATGCCTTCCATGCGGGGCAGCAGGCTCGACACGGCCACGCCGGGCTCGCCGATCACGCCGTGGAAGTCGGTGAGCGGCGCGGCCAGGGGCTGCAGCAGGCCGCCGCGCTGCTGGAACGGCAGGAAGCCCCGGATCGCCCCGCCCTCGCGGATGATCGCCACCTGGGCGCCGGGCGTGACCTCGCCGGCGGCCTGGACGAAACGCGGATCGAAATAGGGACTGGCCAGGACAGGATCGGCCGCGCGGAAACCGCGCCAGAGCTCAAGCTCGGTCGCGCCCAGCTGCGAGACCTGGATGGTCTCGACCTCCAAACCGTCTCGTTGCACGCGGCCCACTCCCTACGGGTCGGAGGCCATTAAGCCTAAAGGGCTTTAACAAGCGCTTTAGTTGAGCCACGTCCCCTGGTGCCTGCGCAGCCGCACAGGGGCGGACTTGTAGGCCGGCGTGCCCGAGCGCCGGTCGTGGTCGTCAAGCGCGATCACCACATTGGTCTCGGGATAGTAGGCCGCCAGGCAGCCGGTCGGGATGTCCCGCGCCACCACCGTGAAGGCCTGGGCGATCCGCTCGCCGGTGTCGTCGAACGCCGCGCCCAGATCTACGAGGTCGCCCTGCGCCAGCCCCAGCCGAGCCATGTCGTCGGGATTGGCGAAGATCACGTCGCGCCGGCCGAACACGCCGCGATAGCGGTCGTCGTCGCCATAGATGGTGGTGTTGTACTGGTCGTGGCTGCGCAAGGTGGTCAGCAGCATCACCCCCGCATCGCCCCGGCGCGGGTCGCCGCCGTTGGGCGTGAAGACCAGGAAGTTGGCCTTGCCCGACGCCGTCTTCCAGACCCGGTCCGACGGCCCGACGGGCAGGCGGAAGCCGCCCGGTACGCGGACCTTGTCGTTGTAGTCGTCGAAGGCGCCGGGGAAGACCCGGGCGATCAGGTCACGGATGGCATCGTAGTCGTCGGCCAGGCCCAGCCAGTCGACCAACGGGTCATCGCCGAACAGCGCCGCCGCGATGCCGGACACGATGGCCGGTTCCGACATCAGGTGCTCGGACGCCGGCGGGTTCAGGCCGCGCGAGGCGTGGACCATCGACATCGAGTCCTCGACCGTCACCGACTGGCGCACGCCGGCCCGCACATCCTTCTCGGTGCGGCCAAGGCACGGCAGCAGGATCGACTCCTTGCCGATCAGCAGGTGCGTACGGTTGGGCTTGGTGGCGACGTGGACGGCCAGGTCCAGCTGGCGCATGGCCGCGAAGGTCCGCACCGGGTCGGGCGCGGCCACCGCGAAGTTGCCGCCCAGGCCGATGAACACCTTGCTCTCGCCGCGCTCGATGGCGGCGATGGATTCCACCACCGTGTGGCCGTGCTCGCGGGGCGGCTCGAAGCCGAAGACGTCTCTTATGGAGTCCAGCATGGCCGCCGACGGCTTCTCGGCGATGCCGACCGTGCGGTTGCCCTGGACGTTGGAGTGGCCCCGCAGCGGACAGATCCCCGCGCCCGGCCGCCCGATATTGCCCTTCAGCAGCAGCAGGTTGACCAGCTGTTGCACCGTGCCGGAGCTGTCGCGGTGCTGGGTCAGGCCCATGCCGTAGCAGAGGATGGCCGCCTTGGCCTTGGCGTAGGTCGCCGCCGCCTCCTCGATCCGGGCGCGCGACAGGCCGCAGCCGGCCTCGATGGTCGCCCAGTCCAGCGCCTCGAGATGCGCCGCTATCGCCTCGAAGCCGGCGGTATGCTCGGCGATGAAGCCGTGATCCAGGACGCCACCGTCGCGCGCCTCCAGGGCCAGCACCGCCTTCATCATGCCCTGCACGAACAGTGCGTCGCCGCCGATGGTCAGCTGATAATAGGCCGAGGCGATGGGCGTGGAGCCCAGGGTCGCCATCTCGACCGGATCCTGCGGCGAAGCGAACTTCTCCAGCGCCCGCTCCTTCAGCGGATTGAAGGCCAGGATCGTCGCGCCGCGCCGGCTGGCCTCGCGCAGCGTGGCCATCATCCGGGGATGGTTGGTGCCCGGGTTGTGGCCGAAGCACATGATCAGGTCGGCGTGGTCGAAGTCCTCCAGGGTCACCGAGCCCTTGCCCAGGCCGATCGAGTCCGGCAGCCCGACGCTGGTCGGCTCATGGCACATGTTCGAGCAGTCGGGGAAATTGTTGGTCCCGAACCGCCGCGCCATCAGCTGATAGAGGAACGCCGCCTCGTTGCTGGCCCGGCCCGAGGCGTAGAACTCCGCCTCATTGGGATCGGCCAGCGCCTTCAGCCCCGCTGCCGTGCGGGCGAAGGCCTCGTTCCAGGTGATCGGCTTGTAGCGGTCGTCGGTGGGGTCATAGGCCATGGGCTCGGTCAGCCGGCCAAGGTCCTCGATCTTATGGTCGGTCCAGGTCAGGAGCTCGCTGACCGTGTGCTGGGCGAAGACCTCGGGCGTGGCGCGCTTGGAGGTCGCCTCCCAGGCCACGGCCTTGGCGCCGTTCTCGCAGAATTCGAACGAGCTGGTGTGCTTGGGATCGGGCCACGCGCAGCCGGGGCAGTCGAAGCCCTCGGGCTGGTTGGCCCGCATCAGCGTCTTGCCGCCTTCGACGATGGTCTCCTGGTCGGCCAGGGCGCCGGCCACGGCCTTCAGCGCGCCCCAGCCACCGGCGGGCTGGTTGTAGGGGCGGACGCCGGGCACTTTGGTGTCGGACATCAGGCCGGCTCCATCTCGGATTCGAACAGGCGCTCGCCGCCAGCGAACACCGCGTGGCCGTCGGCGCGGGCCAGGGCCACCAGGGTCAGGTTAGCCTCCTGCGCCTTGGCCACCGCCAGCTCAGTCGGGGCCGAGACCGCGACCAGGATGGCGCAGCCCATCCGCGCGGTCTTCTCGACCATCTCGAACGAGGCCCGGCTGGTGACGACGACGAAGCCGCTCGCCGCGTCGATCCCCTCGCGCGCCATCGCGCCAGTCAGCTTGTCGAGCGCGTTGTGGCGACCGACGTCCTCGCGGACGGCGACCAGCGCGCCTTCGGCCGTGAAGAACGCCGCCGCGTGGGTGGCGCGGGTCAGGCGGCCCAGGGCCTGCTCGGCCTCCAGCGCCGCCAGCGCGCGGGGGATGGCGGCGTGTTCGATGCGAACGCCCGCGCCCAGTTCCGGCAGCGGCCGAACGGCGTCGGACAGGCGCTGCACCCCGCAGAGCCCGCAACTGGACCGGCCCTCCAGGTTGCGCGGCCGAGCCTTCCTAGCCGTCGCGCCCGGCGCCAGGCGGATGTCGATCAGGATGCCCTGCGGCTCGTCCTTGCGGACGATTTCCAGCACCTCGACCGCCCGCGCGATCCCTTCGGTGATCACGAAACCCCGCGCCAGGTCCTCGACCTGATCCGGCGTCGCCATCAGCACGGTGTGCGGGCGGCCATCGAACGAGAGCCCGACGGCGACCTCGCTGGGCAGGTCACGGGCAAGGGATTGCGGAGAACACCCGGCGCGCCATTGCACGGCCGGACGAGGAGTGGCGGAAGAACGCGACATGCGCCGGAGCCTACTCTTCGGGCGCCGATGGGTACACCCGGTGATGCGATCGCAGGATTGTACAAAACCATCATCGTTCGGCGGATGACCGAACGCCGTTCCTGGCGCAATCTGGGCCCATGGCTGGCACCACCTTCGACACCCGACGCGCCCAGATGTTTCCCCGGCTGGAGCCGGCGGAGATCGACCGCCTTCGCCGCTTCGGCCAGGTGATGCACGCCCAGGTCGGCGAAGCGCTGGCGACTTCGGGCGTGCCCTCACCCGGCCTCTTCGTGATCCTGGCCGGCCGGGTGGCGATCGCGCGCCGCGACGCCCACAACGAGAGCCAGCCGATCGTCGAACACGACGCCGGCCAGTTCGTCGGCGAGATCGCCCAGCTGTCGGGCCGCCCTTCCCTGGTCGACGTCACCGCGCTCACCGAAGTCGAGGCCCTGTTAATCGCACCCGAGCGCCTGCGCGCCGTGCTGGTCGCCGAGGCCGAGCTGGGCGAGCGGATCATGCGGGCCCTGATCCTGCGCCGGGTCAGCCTGATCGAGACCGGCGCCGGTGGTCCGATCATCGTCGGCCGCGAGGCCGACAGCGATGTCATCCGCCTGTCCGGCTTCCTGGCCCGCAACGGCCATCCCTATCAGCATCTCGATCCCGACCAGATGGACTGCGCCAAGGTGCTGATCCAGCGGTTCGAGGTGGACGAGAGCGAGCTGCCGATCGTGCTGTGCCCGAACGGGGCCATCCTGCGCCAGCCGACCAACCACCAGCTGGGTCGCTGCATCGGCCTGGTCGGGCCGATCGACGCCGACCGGCTCTATGACGTCGCCGTGGTCGGAGCCGGACCGGCGGGCCTGGCCACGGCCGTCTATGCCGCCTCGGAAGGCCTGTCGGTGCTGGTCCTGGATACCCGCGCCTTCGGGGGTCAGGCCGGGGCTTCGGCGCGGATCGAGAACTATCTGGGCTTCCCGACCGGCATCACCGGCATGGCCCTGATGGGCCGCGCCTATGGCCAGGCCCAGAAGTTCGGCGCCGAACTGGCCATCCCGGACGAGGTCGCCAACCTCGTCTGCGAGCAGGACGGCGCGCACCGCTACCGCCTGACCCTGGCCAGCGGCGAGACCGCCCAGGCCCGCACCATCGTTATCGCCAGCGGCGCCCGCTATCGGCGGCTGGAGGTTGAGAACCTCGACCAGTTCGAAGGCGCGTCGGTCCACTACTGGGCCTCGCCATTGGAGGCCAAGCTGTGCGCGGGCCAGGAGGTCGCCCTGGTCGGGGCCGGCAACTCTGCGGGCCAGGCGGCGGTCTATCTGGCCAGCCAGGTCAAGAAGGTCTTGATGATCGTGCGCGGCGAGAGCCTGGCCGCGACCATGTCCCGTTACCTGATCGACCGCATCGAGAGCACGCCCAATATCGAGGTCGTGGTCCGCAGCGCGGTCGTCGACCTCGAGGGCGAGAACGGCCAGCTGTCGGCCATCCGTTGGCGCGGCCCCGACGGCCAGGAGACCAGCCAGGCGATCAGCCACCTCTTCCTGTTCATCGGCGCCGCGCCCAATACGGCCTGGCTGACCCACTGCCATGTCGAACTGGACAACCACGGCTTCGTCCGCACCGGGACAGACCTCTCTCCGGGCCATCCGCTGCTGCAGACCAGCCGCAAGGGCGTGTTCGCGATCGGCGACGTCCGCGCCGGCTCGGTCAAGCGCGTGGCCGCCGCCGTGGGCGAAGGCGCCCAGGCCGTGGCCGCCATCCACGCCTACCTGGCCGACGCCTAGGAGACCTCCGCCATGACCTGCATGCACGGCGACGCCATCCGCCTGGTCACCCCCAGCGCCAAGGGTTGCGAGGACTGCCTGAAGGCGGGCGGCTGGTGGGTGCACCTGCGCCTGTGCCGGACCTGTGGCCACGTCGGCTGCTGCGACGACAGCCCCGCGCGGCACGCCACCGCCCACTTCCGGGCGACCAAGCACCCGATCATCGAGGGTTACGATCCGCCAGAGGGTTGGGGCTGGTGCTTCGTCGACGAGGAGTTCGTCGAGCTTCCCGACCAGACCGAACAGGTCGGGCCGATCCCGCGGTTCGTGAAGGACTAGCGCGTCTAGCGCTCCAGGGCGCCCTTGCCGGCGATGATCTTGCCCCGGAATTTCTCGATCCGCGCCACGCGGGTCGCCGACTGCTTGGCCTGGTTCAGGGCGAAGAAGTAGCTCTTCTGGCGCCCCGGCGTCAGCGCATGGAAGGCCTCGGCCAGTTCCGCATCCGCGTCCAGCGCGTCGATCAGCTCGTCGGGCATCTCGATCTCGCGCTCGACCTTCGGAGGCTTGGTCCCCGCTTCGGCGTGCTCCATGAGCTGGCGCAGATAGGCCCGGATCACCGGCTCCTTCTCGGCCACCTGGTCGTTGGCGGTGAAGCGGATCATGCCGGGCGTGCCGCTGTTGGGTCCCTGAGGCTCCAGCACACCTTCGCTATCGACCAGCAATCCCGGGTTCAGGAACGTGAACCGGAAATCGTCGCGGAACGCGCCCATGATCGCGATGTTGCGCCCGGCGTGCATGTAGCACGGGTGAGCCCACTTCACTGTTTCCTGCAGCCCGACGTCCAGGCAGATCCGGCGCAGGGCGTTCAACCCATCGATCCACGGCCGGGTCGAGCAGTCCGGCGTCGCGAACCGGGCGCAGCGGCCACAGCCTTTGGTGAAGAAGTCGTCGGGATCGGTGATCATCGCCATGCCTTCTCCTTCCACCATTCGGGACAAAGCAAAAGGCCCCGGAGATTGCTCTCCGGGGCCTTCGCTTAGATCAGGTCAGCTGTTGCTGAGATCGATCGATTA
>NZ_JBWKOC010000001.1:0-1068943 GCF_059415885.1 Caulobacter sp. GW821-FHT09H08 | reverse complement strand
GTTAGGCCTGCCGCCAGCGTTCGCTCTGAGCCAGGATCAAACTCTCAGGTTGAGTTGACATTGACATCAGACTTCCAGTCCCGGGGGAAAACCCAGAACCAGGTATCTGGTTTGCATAGTTTCTTGACGAGTTCCCATCACACAATGACCAACCAAAGTCGGCCACCGTATTAATGGTGTCTTCAAGAGACCGCATTTGTCAGCGTCGAAGGTAGACCAGAAGTCTACCGCCAGAGCGCCGCCGCCTGCGTTTCTCTTTCCAAATCAACAATGTCAAAGACCCGAACCGCCGGAGCGACCCCACCGTTTAGCGCCCGGTGTCGGCGGAGGCGGCTATCTAGCGAACCTCGAATTCCGTGTCAAATCGTTTTTTTCAAAACTTTCTGACTTACTCCACCGTTCGGCCCGAAGGCTTTCTGCGGAGCCGGCAGCTTCTAAAGAAGTCACCGAGGTCAGTCAAGTGTCTTTTTCAAAAGAAAAAGAAGCTTTCCCGGCTTCGAAATACTTGGAAACTCTTGCGAGACCCTTCGTATTTCTGGGAGGGCGGCTTCTAACGAAGCAGAACTCCCGGGTCAACCGCCCTTTTCATTTTTGTTTTCTTCGCGGCCGGAGCCGACTTAGAGCGCAAAAACTGACTGAGGCGCGCCGCACTGGAGCGCCGTAAGTCGGAAGGGATTCGATTGAGGCTGCGGAACTTAGCGATCCACTTTCCAAAACGCAAGCCCCGAAGGCCAAGGTTTCGTCCGGTGGGCCGTGGCCCCGAAGCGAGGGGCGGCTTCTAGAGGCCCATTCCCCACCCGGCAAGCAGGGAATCGCGATTTCATCCCCAGACCGACCATTCCCCTGTGCATGAACGATGTCATATCGCTCTTGCGCACCGGCCAAGCCTCCATCAGAAGGCTGACCACTCTTTATGAGCGCGCGTCCGCACACGTGGATGCGCTCTCTCTATAAGGTAACCGGCGTCGATGTTGTCCCAGAAGGCCCGCTACGCCCTGCGCGCGATGATCGAACTGGCCCGCGCCGAGGGCCAGGTGACCGCCGGCGAGTTGGCCGAGCGCGCCGATGCGCCGCGCAAGTTCCTGGAAGCCATCCTCCTGTCCCTGTCGCGCGAAGGCCTGGTCACCAGCCGGCGCGGCAAGTTCGGCGGCTATGTGCTGGGTCGGGCGGCCGAGGAGATCAGCTTCGCGGAGATCATCCGCCTGGTCGACGGCCCCCTCGCCCTGACGCCGTGCGTCAGCCGAACCGCCTTCCGTCGCTGCGAGGATTGTCGGGACCTTGTGACCTGCGCCCTGCGCGAGGCCCTGCTACGCGCCCGGGACGCCACGGCCGCGGTGCTGGAAGGCTACAGCGTCGCCGACGCCGCCAAGGGCGCCGGCGCCGAGCTGATCCAGAGCTAAGCCGATCTCTCTATATAGAGACGCCTCTATATAGAGGCGCCTCCACGTGATCCTTGCTCAAGCCGCGAAGCGGTAGCGAGGATCACACCGCGGGTCCTTAGCCCGCGGCGATATAAGCCTTCAGCCCATCGGCCTCGGCCTGGGCCTCGTTGATCTTGTATTTCACCAGGTCGCCGATCGAGATGATCCCGGCCAGGCGCTCGCCCCTCACCACCGGCAGGTGGCGGATGCGGCGGTCGGTCATGCGCTCCAGCAGGGCGTCGATCGTCTCGTCGGGTTGGGCGAAGATCACGTTCGAGCTCATGCAGCCGCTGATCGGCTTGGTGAGGGCCCCTGCCCCCTCCTTGGCGATCATCCGCACGATGTCCCGCTCTGAAAGAATGCCAACCACGGCTTCCTTGTCGTCGACGACCACCATCGCCCCGACCCGCCTTGTATGCAGAAGCGCCGCCGCGGCGCCGACGGTCTCCTGCGGGGAGGCCGTGAATACGAGATCGCCCTTGTCTTTCAGGATCTGAGAAACCAGCACTGCGCGTTCTCCCTCGTTCTTCAGGAAACAAGGGTCTCGCAAAGCGCCTTCTTGATCAATGGGGATCGGCGTTGGATTGGCCGCCCGGTCCGCGCAAGGCCCAGCGCGCGAACGGCTCGACCAGGATCGCGCCGGCGACGAAGCCGATCAGCTGGCTTTCCCACGGCAGGGCCCCCGGCGGCAGGTTCATGAGCGTGCCGATCACCGCCATCACCAGGTTGACGATCACCCAGCCGAGCGCCATCGCCATCGACCGGGGACTGGCCAGCACGCTCAACGAGCCCGGCTCCAGCCCCAGGGTGCGCGAGGCGCCGCCCATCAGCCCGGCCACGGCTCCGGCCGCGCCGACCACCGGAACCGCCGAGTCCGGTCGCACGATCGCATAGCCCAGCGCCGCCAGAACGCCGCAGGTCAGGTAAAACAGGAAGAAAATGCCGCCTCCCCGGCCATTCACGCCCATCAGCCGCGCCAGCGGCGCGCCGAAGGCCAGGGCGAAGATCGCGTCGAAACTGGCGCCGGCGAGGCCCCTCGGCACGAAAAGCGACGTGACGAGGCCCGTCCAGCGCCCTTGCCAGAGGTCGTCCGGGATCAAGGCCAACGACAGCAGGACCTCGTTGCTCAGCCGGCCCACCACGAACCAGGGCAGGAAAACCACGGCCGCCACGACGAAGGCCGGCCACGGGGCGTTGAAGATCGGTTCGGGACGCTGATCGCTCATGGGCTTCTATCTAGGGCGTTCCGCGACGATTCGAACCACGGCGGGGCGCTTAACCATTTTTTCTCGACCTGTCGGCTAGACCTGAGGCTGTACCTTTCTGGCACGAGGGTTGCTTGCCCATCCGTGTCGACAGTTCGCGGAGCCACTTATGGCCTGGCATCGGAAGAAAACTCGTAGCGTCGCGGCGGTCGCCGCTATCGCCGCGCTTTGCGCCGGCGGTGTCGCCGCCGCGCAGACGATGACCACCAACTCGGCCAATTTCAACGCCGGCTACGGGCGCTCCTCGGGTCAGGAGAACCGCATGGTCGAGTATTCGACCCGCGACGCGAACGGCAACCGGGTCGTGGTCGACGGCGTCATGCTGACCGGCGCGGACCAGAGCGTCTATTCGTCGAGCCGCAGCTCGGGCTCGCTGGACGCCTATTCGGGCGTCGGCGGCGTGGGCGGCTATGCCGGCTCGACCGCGATCGGCAACAACCTGACGGTCATCACCCAGGGCAACAACAACACGGTCATCGTCAATTCGAACCAGGTGAACAACGGAAACGTCACCGCCGGTTCGAACGTGGTGAAGGCGGGGACTCCCCAATGACGATCAAGCGTACAGGCCTGGTCCTGGCTCTGCTGAGCACCGCGGCGCTGAGCGCCTGCGGCAGCGTGCCCACGGCCTCGACCGCCGGCAACTACGCCACCCCGATCGGCACCGCGCCGGTGACGGCCAATCCGACCGACTATTCGTCGGCCCTGGTCTGCCTGAACCAGTACGCCCGCGCCAACCGTGTCGCCGCGCCGCGCATCGCGATCGGCCGCATCGCCGACTACACCGGCAAGGAAGAGTCCGACGGTTCGGGCCGCAAGATCACCCAAGGCGCCTCGTTGATGGCCTTCTCGGCCTTCGCCAAGGCCGGCATGCCGATGGTCGAGCGCTTCGACACCTCGGTCTCCGAATTCGAACTCAAATACGCCAACAACAAGCTGATCTCGGACCGCCCGAACGCCGCGCCCGACGCGCCGGCGGACTACCGCAAGATCCTGGCCGGCCAGGTGCCGGGTTCGGACTTCTACGTGGTCGGCGGCATCACCGAGCTGAACTACAACATCCGCTCGGCGGGCATCGACGCCTATGTCGGCGACAAGGACACCGACGGCCTGAAGGGCAACTTCAAGCGCCGGGTGTTCGTGATGAATATCGCGCTGGACTTGCGCCTGGTGAACACCCGCACGCTGGAAGTGGTCGACGTCATCTCCTACCAGAAGCAGGTGGTCGGCCGCGAAGTCAGCCTGGGCGTCTTCGACTTCCTCAATGGCAACCTGTTCGACATCTCGGGCGGCAAGGGCGCGCTGGAGCCGATGCAGCTGGCGGTCCGCGCCCTGATCGAGCGCGCCACCGTCGAAATGTCCGCCAACCTCTACGGCATGCCCGGCCCGCAAAGCTGCCTGCGCTACGACCCGTTCGGCGACGCCACGGTCGGCCAGACGGGCGCTTTCGTGCCGGCCTACAACAACCTGGGAACGAACAATGCGCAGACCCGCGATGACCCGTCTCGCTGGAACGCTCGCCGCGATCCCGATATCCGTGATGCTAAGCGGGGCCGCTACTAGTCCGGCCTACGCCCAGACGACCACGCCGAGTCCGGTTCTCAACAACCAGATCAATCTCGGCGAGATCTTCTCGGAGCAGACCCTCAACGTCCAGACGGTGTCGGAAGGCGTGACCGCCAGCACCACCGCCCAGGCCAATGGCGTGTCGGTCGGCGTGACCAACGCCGACGCGGCCGTGACGTCGAACCAGGACAACCAGGGCAAGGTCTACGGCCATACGATCGTCGACGTCGGCGCCAATGCCGGCGAGGCCACCGCCGTGCGCAGCACCGCGGTCGGCAACGCCGCCTCGTTCCAGGCTTCCAACGGCACGGTCTCGGCCTTCGCGGTCCAGACCAACTCGGCCGAGGTGACCGCGCGCGGCCAGGTCGAGGCGGCCAACGCCGAGGCCAAGGACCTGACGGTCTCGACCCTGGCCATGGGCAACAGCGCGGGCGTCAACCTGGACAACGGCTCGGCCGGCGCCCGGATCAGCCAGTCGACCACGGCCAACGTCCTGGCCGACGGCGGCGCGATCGTGGGCCAGGTCACCGGCACCAGCGCAATCACGGCCGTCACGGCCGGCAACAACATCAATATCGAAGGCGCCAACCAGTCGGCGGGCCGCTACATCACCGACCAGGCCAATACCAGCCAGGTGACCCAGGCCAGCAAGTTCACGGCCTATGGCAACAGCTACCTGACCGCGACGACCGCGACGGCCACGGCCAACAACCTGTCGGTCAGCAACGAAGGCCCCCTGGCGGACGTGAAGTCCAACCAGTGGAACACCTCGTACGTCCGGGGTCAGGCCGAGGGGACCTCGTACCAGTTCGGCGCGGCCCAGACCAACGCCTACGCGGCCGGCAACTCGGCCCAGGTGATCAATGTCGGGCCCGAGATCGTGCTCGACAACCTGCAGACCAACGGCGGCGGCGGCGTCGAGGCGATCGCCAGCTTCCAGGGCGGCGACGGCTATGACGCCGTGACCACCGCGACCGCCATGGGCAACGCCGTGACCGGCTCGGTCTGCTCGCAATGCAGCGGCCGCATGACCGTGACCAACAACCAGACCAACGGCGCGGATGTCGGCTCGCGGTCCAGCACCACGGTCAGCTCCGGCGGTCGCCAGGTGACGGGTATCTCCACGGCCATCGGCAACAACGCCAGCTTCACGGTCAGCGCGCCGGGCTACTGAGCCCCTACCCTCGCCCCAACTGACGATTGCACCGGACACGGCTCCGCAGCTTCACGCGGCCGGCCGCTGAAGGTCTGGAAAGGGTCGCGGAGCGCCGGACGACGTCCGGAGTTTGAGTAGAGAAATACCGTTTCGACGAAGCTCGCACGCTCCGCGCGACCGTTATCCGCCAGCGTCCCGTCGGGTGGCCCTGTTCAGGCCTTACCGGGACCCGGGCGCCTCCGTTTCCGGAAGTTCCCAGAGGTCGAAGAGGGCGGGCCACTACAGGCCAAGACATACCCTTTTGCCTTCAACCACGCCGACGGCGGGCGGGTCTGGCCAGCAACCAGATCCCCGGACCGTCCGAGTATCCCCCTCGGACCCTGCCCCGCTCGATCACCCCCCGCCGCCGCAACGGTCGCTGGCCATGCGCCCTTTCCTCGCGACGAGGTGGGGGAACTGTACGGCGGTTGACAAGGCCGGGGACAAGGTGACGCGAATGCTCGTCCCAGACATCACCCCCTCTCCATGAGAGAGGGTGACTACACCCCTCGGCCACCCGCATCTGCTCTATAGCGAACGCCGCCGACCCAGCGGTCGACGCCGTTGAGCTCACGCGCATCGATTTTGCCGGCGAGCACGCGCCGGCCAGCGTCGGTCAGCGCATAGGGCTCGGGCGTGGCGAGCGGCGTGGGCGCGCGGATGAGCGTCTCCAGGCGCGCTTCCACCGTCGTATCGCCCAGGAAGGGCGCTTCCTCCGCCGCGGCGTTGGCGGGGAACAGGTCGGCGAAGCTGCGGACGCCGCCGGCGATCGTTTGCAGGATCTGTCGCTCGGTGCGGCCCAGGCCGGTGGGCGGCGTGGGATACTCTTCGAGCAAACGGCGCAGGGCGGCGTCCAGAAACGGAAGCGCGCTGAGATCGGTTTCGAGCAACCTGGAAACCGCGTCGGGATCGGGCGAGGTGAAGGCTTCCCACGCCCTGGCGCCGAGCGCGCGTTGCGCCGGGGTGACCGATTGCCGTCCCGGCCAGAGCGAGGCCAGTTGCGCCGGCGTAAGCTGGCCCAGGCCGTAGAAGGGCGCGACGCCGGGGAACGCATCGATGCAGATCATCTCGGCCACGACGTCAGGAGCGTCCGAAAGCGCCGCGAGGATCTGGATCAACTGCAGCTGATCGTAGAGATCGTGCTCGAACCACAGCACCACATGGCGGGCCGAGCGGAGCGCGTCGTCGCGTTCGGCGAAGCTGGCAGATATTTCCGGAAACGATCCGCCGTCCCAGTCCGCGAGGAAACGCGCGCGCACCGCGCTCATGCCTTCCAGCGTCAGGCCCGACGGAACGGGGCCTTCGTGCAGGATATCCCGCCAGGCGACGACGTTGTCCGCCACGCCGCTGTCGCGCAGGGAGCCCGCCGCGCTGTCGCCGTTGGTGAGATGCAGCATCAGATCGACAGCCCGGGATCCCCCTCCAGCACCTGCTGAACGAGCCTTGGCCGCTCCCCCTTCGCCCAGAGCTTCGCGGTGTGGGTCACGCGATAGCGCAGATCGCCACCGTCCGGGCGTTCGCTGCGGGTGATCGGGCGAGGGATGCAGACGAACTCGGTCCGCATCTCGTCAGCGCTGAGCCGCACCGTGCTGTAGCCGTGGCCGCCGAGGTCCACGAACTCCAGATGCGGCGCGAGGTCGGGGTTCGAGAGCGCCCGGGCGCGCTTCAGGTCGAAGGTCTTGGCGTACTCCAGGCATGAGCGCACCCCGTGCTTCATCAGCATGTTGCAGGTCGGGTCAGGCTTGGCCTGGCCCGGGCGGTCGGCGAGGAGCAGGGCCCGGAGAGGATGATCCTTCTTGAGCCGGTGTTCGTAGGACTCCTGCGCGCCCGGACTGATCAGCGAGCCCCCGACGAAGCTCAGGCCCACCGGCTCGAACTTGCCCGGCGGCAGCGCGGCCGTGGCGTAGCCGGCCCAAAAGCTGTGGCGGTCGCCCGAGACGATCGCGAAGCCGGTGATCCCGGCGTCGCGGACGAGGTTGTAGATTTCCGTCCGCTCCGCATAGGCGGTCCCGTAGTCGCCGGCCCCCATGATCGCGAAGCCGCCCGGCCAGGGCTTGGCCAGATCCGCCGGGATGTTCTGCGGGTCGGCGCGCCGATCCGGCGCCCCTTGCGAGTTGCCCCAGATCTTCCAGGTAGCGGTCGACGCCCGCAGCCGCGCCTTGAACCAGGCCTTCTGCTCCACGCCGAGGATGGTCTGCGGCGGCGCGTCCTTGGCCGGATTGGCGATGGTGACGCCGCCATAGCTGAGTTCGGCGGGCGGACGACCGCCGTTGAAGGCCCGGCCGCCGTCGAGCACCTGCGCCGCCTCCTCCTGGAACATGCCCAGGAAGTCGCCCGGGGCCAGTTTCTCAAGGTCGGGATAGTCCAGCGGATCCGTGCTGCGGTAGCTGTGCTGGTCGGTGATCAGCAGCTCCAGGTGCCGCCCGTAGCGGAAGGCGCGGTAGCCGATCAAGCTGTTGACGGCCGTGATGTTGTTCGGCTCATCGCCCAGGCCGTTGGCGTCCCAGGTCTCGATCTTGACGTCCTTCACGACGGGAGCCTCGAAGGTCTCCCAGGACGCGCCTCCGGCCTTGCGGCAGCGCGACGGCAGATATTCCCACCACGCCTGGTTGGCGGCGACCTTCAGGGTCTGGCCAGGCCGCTCGGGGCCGCCCTGCTTCAGGATGCTCTGCCAGCCCTGCCACGAGAACTCGTGATTGTCCCAGATGGCCACGAACGGCCAGCGGGCGCGGGCGTCCTTGAGGTCGGGATCGGTCAGGTAGCCGCGATAGACGGCGCGATAGCCGTCCAGCGTCAGCGGATAGTGGAACTTGCCGACCTTGCCGCCATCGGGAAGGCGCGTGACCTCGTAGATCGTGCGGTCATAGCGGGTGGCGATCTCGTCGGGATATTCGACCACCTCGTAGATGAAGTCCCCCAGGTGCAGGACGAAACCGAGCTGGTCCTCGGGCTTGGCCCGCTCGTCCTCGAAGATCATCCGGCGATAGGCGTTGAGCTTGCCTTCGTTGATGCTCTGGCAGCTGACGAAGGTGAAGTTCACCGGGCGGGTGTCGTCGTCGCGCGGCGCGGTGATCGTGCGCCCGATGCGGCTGCCGTTCCCCTCGGCGTCGGTGAAGCGGTACCAGTAGATCCGCGACGGCTTGAGGCCGCCGACCAGCACCCGCGTGGTCCAGTCCGCCGCCGCCGAGACGGGCGCGCTGGCCCGCGCCACCACGCGCTTGAAGGTCTGGTCCTCGGCGACCTCCACCGACAGCATGTGGCGGTCGCCTGTCGGGAACGGCCTGCGGGTCCACAGGATCACGCTGCTGGCGTCCGGATCGCCCGACGCGACGCCCTCGGGATAGAGGTCCTCGCGCTCGCGCCACGCCAGGCGCGAGGCCCGCGCTCGCCCGCCCCAGGCGAGCACCGCGCCCATGGCGGCGGCGGTCCGCAGAAATTCCCGGCGATCGTTCCTCATGGGCGGCCCCTGTCGTTTGGCTTCAGCACACTGGGCAGTGATCGGCGCCCTCGGTCGTGGCGTAGGTGCGGCGGGCGATGTCCTCGAGCACGGCGAGGTCCACGTCGGCCAGCTTGTTCAGATAGAGGCAGGCCTTGGAGCGCTTGTGCTTGCCCAGCGTGTCCAGCAGCGCCTCGTATTCCGGGAAGCCGCCGACATAGAGCACCAGATTGGCCGAACGCGGCGAGAAGCCGATGCGGCACATGTCGCCCTCGTGGCCGCTATCATAGCGATAGTGATAGGTCCCGAAGCCGACGATGGTCGGGCCCCACATCACGGCGGGCTCGCCGGTGATCCTCTCCATCAGCACGCGGAGCGTCTTGCCGTCGGCGCGACGCACGGGATGCTCGACGGCGTCCAGGAAGGCGTCGACGCTCACATCGGTGGGCTTGGTCTTCGTCTCGGCCACGCGCTTCCCCCCGGGCTGACTACCGCTGGGGAGGACTGTCAGGCCTGCGCGCCGTCCGTGGCAAGCCCCTCGCGCTCGTCCTCGCGGGCCTCGCCCCAGAGGGCGATCTTGGTCAGCAGTTCGCGCGGGCTGATCGGTTTGCCGACGTGGTCGTCCATGCCGCTGGCGCGATAGAAGGCGATCTGATCGGGCAAGACGTTGGCGGTCAGGGCGATGATCGGCGTCAGGGCCGCCTCCCCGTCCAGCGCCCGGATGGCGCGGGTGGCGGTCAGGCCGTCCATGCGCGGCATGTGGACGTCCATCAGGATCAGGTCGTAGCCGCCGTCGCGCGCCGCTTCGACGGCCTCGTAGCCGTCGGCGACCACGTCGACCGCGTGGCCCATGGCGCGGACCAGGGTTCCGATCAGCTCACGATTGGCCTCGTTATCGTCGGCGACCAGCAGGTTCAGCGGCCGCGCCGACGTCCGCGCCGCCTCGGGTTCGCGACGCTCGGGCGCGGCGGCGACGGGCAGGTCCAGCACGCACCAGAAGCGCGCGCCCTGACCGTCGATGCTGTCGACGCCGATCGCGCCGCCCATCAGCTCGACGATCTCCTTGCTGATCGCCAGGCCCAGCCCGGTGCCGCCGAACTTGCGCGACACCTCGGGTCCGGCCTGGGCGTAGCGTTCGAAGACCGTGTCCAGCATGGCCGCCGGCACCCCGACACCGGTGTCGGATACGGCCAGCTCAAGACGCGCGACGCCCGACTTGGCGCCGTCGCGGAGTTGCGCGGTCAGGGTCACCGAACCGACGCCCGTGAACTTCACGGCGTTGCCCAGGAAATTGACCAGCACCTGGCGCAGGCGCTCACAGTCGCCCTCCAGCCAATCCGGACAAGCCGGGTCGATGTTCACGACCAGGTCCAGCCCCTTGGACATGGTCTGGGCCTCGAACATGCCGGCGGCCTTGGCCAGCAGCGCGCGCAGCTCGAACGGCCGCGCCTCCAGGTTCACGCCGCCCGCTTCCAGCTTCGAAAAATCGAGGACGTCGTTCAGGGTTTCCAGCAACACCGTCCCAGCGTCACGGATCCGGCCCAGGCGCCGGCGCTGCTCGCCGTCCAGCCTTGAGCCGTCCAGCAGGTCGGTGAAGCCCAGGATGCTGGTCAGCGGGGTGCGCAGCTCGTGGCTCATATTGGCCAGGAAGTCCTGGCGCGCGGCCATGGCGCTCTCGGCCCGCTCGCGCGCCTCGGCCAGGGCGGACTGGGCCTCGACCTCTTCGGTGATGTCGGTTTCGTTGACCAGCACGCAGGGCTCGCCGGTGACCGGGTCGGGCGTGCGGCGCGCGGTCAGGCCGTGCCAGCGGTCGCCACCGGCGGTCATGACGCGATAGGCGCCCTCAAAGGCTTCCCCGCTCAGGACCGAGGCCCACAGCTCGCCACCGGCGTCGCCGTCGGCGAAGATCTCGGCGAACCGCACGCGGGTTCCGGGATAGCTGGCCAGGGCGGCCGGGTTGCCGAACAGGCGGAAGCCGTCGGCGTCGTAGAGGGTGACCAGCGCGCTGGTGTGGCGCAGCGCCTCGATGGCGCGCTGCTCCTCGGCGTCGGCCTCGACCTGCACGCCCTCGAACAGCATGGCCTCGCGGCCGTCGGGCAGGACGATGCGCGAGATCGCCGTCTTCACCGCGACCGGCGCACCGTTGGGATAGAAGGTCCAGCGCTCCTCGACCATGGCGCCGCCCTCGATGCGGGCCGCGATGTCCTCCATGCGCACGCGCACGGCGGGCGACTGGTCGGAGAAGTCGCGAGCGAGCAGAGCGTCCAGGCTGGCCGCGCCCCACAGCGCCAGGGCCGCGCGGTTCGCATAGACCTTGCGCTTGCGGACGTCGTCGAAGACCCAGATCGGACGGCGCAGGCAGTCGAAACCCAGGCCGAGCAGCGGGGGAACATCAGAAGCAGCAATGTTTTGCGCGTTCGACGTCAAGGCGAGTACTTGTGCTCCGTAAGGTCAGGTCCTTAGCAAACTCGCGCTTGGCGACCCGTTAACAGGCAAATTTGTCGCGCCTGCCAACGCCTCGTCCTTGACGTGGATCAACACCAGACTGCGCCGCGATTTTGACGTTTCCCTGGCGGCCCGCCTGCTATACGCCCCTCACCTCCGCGACATTCCGCCGCCCCGCCCCGACCTTCGACTGACCAAAGACGACATGGCCTCTCCCACTCGCGCGCCCGTACTCGCCCTGAAGGACGTCCGTCTCGCCGACGGCGCCAAGCCGTTGTTCGACGGTGTCGACCTGGCCCTGGAGCCGCGCGTGCGCGCCTGCCTGGTCGGCCGCAACGGCGCGGGCAAGTCCACGCTGCTGAAGATCCTGGCCGGCCAGGGCGTCGAGGCCGACAGCGGCGAGCGCGCCGTCCAGCCGGGCGCCAAGGTCGTCTATGTCAGCCAGGAGCCGGACATCACCGGCGAGACCCTGCTCGACTACTGCACCGCCGGCGGGGCCCTGGACTATGAAGCGCAGGCGGCCCTGGCCGACTTCGGCCTCGATCCCGAGAAGAGCACCCAAGGCCTGTCGGGCGGCGAGAAGCGTCGCGCCGCCCTGTCGCGCGCCTTCGCCGAGCAGCCCGACGTGCTGCTGCTGGACGAGCCGACCAACCACCTGGACATCTTCGCGATCCAGACCCTGGAAGAAGAACTGGCCGGCTCCAAGTGCGCCGCCCTGATCGTCAGCCACGACCGCGCCTTCCTGAACCGGGTCACCCAGCGGACCTTCTGGCTGGAGCACCGCAAGGTTCGCCGCCTGGACAAGGGGTTCGGCGAGTTCGAGGTCTGGAGCGAACAGGTCCTGGCCGCCGAGGCCGACGAGGAGCGCCGCCTCAACAAGGTGCTGGAGCGCGAGAACGCCTGGCTAGCGCGCGGCGTCCAGGGCCGTCGCGCCCGCAACGAAGGCCGCCGCCGGGCCCTGATGGACCTGCGCGCGCAGAAGAAGGAACTGCAGGGCGACAAACGCGGCGCGATGTTCATGGCCGTCGAGAGCGCCGCGACCTCGGGCAAGAAGGTCGTCGAGGCCAAGCACCTCACCAAGAAATTCGGCGATCGCGTGATCGTCGAGGACTTCTCGACCCGCATCCTGCGCGGCGACCGCGTGGCCCTGGTCGGCCCCAACGGCGCGGGCAAGACCACGCTGGTGCGGATGCTGCTGGGCGAGCTGGCGCTGGACGCCGGTACGGTGACCCTGGGCACCAACCTGGAGGTCTCGTACATCGACCAGGGCCGCATGGCGCTGTCGGACAAGATCACCCTGTGGGACTTCCTGACCCCCGGCGGCGGCGACTCCATCCTCGTGCGCGGTCAGCCCAAGCACGTGGCGGGCTACGCCAAGGACTTCCTGTTCACCGAGGCCCAGCTGCGCCAGCCGGTCACCAGCCTGTCGGGCGGTGAGCGCAACCGCCTGCTGTTGGCCCGAGCTCTCGCCAACCCCACCAACCTGATGGTGCTGGACGAACCGACCAACGACCTGGACATGGACACGCTGGACCTCCTGGAGGACCTGCTGGCCGATTTCGACGGCACGCTGATCCTGGTCAGCCACGATCGCGACTTCATCGACCGCCTGGCGACCTCGACCATCGCCATGAACGGGCACGGCAAGGTGCTGGAGACCCCCGGCGGCTGGACTGACCTGATCGACCAGAGCCCCGACTTCTTCAAGGGCGCCCGCGGCGCGGCGGCCGGCTCCTCGTTCACCCCGGTGGCCCGCGCCACCAAGGCCGCCGCCCCGGCCCCGGCCGCCGCGCCCCCGCCCAAGAAGGCCGGCAAGCTGACCTTCAAGGACCAGCGCCGCCTGGAGGAGTGCGAGGCCCTGATCGCCAAGAGCCCGGCGATCATCGCCAAGTTCGAGCAGACCCTGGCCGATCCGAACCTCTACAGCCGCGATCCGGCGACCTTCGACAAGACGATGAAGGCGCTCGACAAGGCCCGCGCCGACCTGGAGCAGGCCGAGATGGAATGGCTGGAGCTGGAAGAGAAGAAGGAAGGCCTGGCGGCAGGCTGATCTCGAAGCGTTCAGTATGCGGCGGAAGGTCGCATAAAGTCTCGCTAGAGCTTGCCTTAACGGGTTGTGGGCCTTTCGCTCTCACCTTGACGTCGATTGGCGTAGGGGATCGCTGGGCATGATCGGGACGACAGGCGCGACAGCGTCGCGCACGCGCGACGATCGTCACCAGACCGCCCTGCTGATCGGTTTCGCCCTCGCCTACGTCGCCAGCTTCATTTTCAGCGACCAGTTTACCCGCGACCCGCAGGGCATGCCGGCGCTCTGGCCCGTCAACGCCATCGCCGCCGTCGGCCTCCTGCGCCTGGCGCCGCGCTATCAAGCCGCGCTGTGGGTCATCACCATCGTCACCCGCCTGGTCAGCCACAAGCTGGCCGGCGATCCCTGGCCGATCGTCCTGATCTATACGAGCATCGACTCGCTCGAGGTGCTTCTGGCGACGATCATCACGCGGAAGGTCACGCGCGGTCGCGCCGTCGTGCGCAGCGTCGTCCAGACCCTGCGCCTGATCGCCGCCGTCGTGCCGCTGACCCTGACCATGGCGGTGCTGGGCGCCACCCTGGTGAGCCTGGCGACAGGCGCTTCCTTCTTCGGAGTCTTCTCCGGCTGGGCGATGTGCAACTCGCTCGGCATGGCGGTCACCTTGCCCGCGACCCTGGTCGTCAGCGAGCCGGACCGCTCCTCCACCTATAAACGACCGCCGGCGGTTCACGCGGGGCTCTATCTGGTGGTGGCGGCGACCACGGCGGTGGCCTTCTTCGGCCAGCGCCAGCCGATGCCCTTCCTCATCTTCCCGGCGGCCATGCTGGCGGCGTTCCAGCTGGGTCCCAGAGGCGCGGCCTGGAGCGCGGCCATCGTCGTAACCATCGCCGCGCCGATGTCGCTCGCCGGCCTTGGCGATCACCTCACGACGCCGGGCTGGACCGACGCCAACCGCATCCGGCTGGTCCAGGTCTTCGTCACGGCGATGTTCCTGACCTCCCTGGCCGCCTCGCTGTCCCTCTACCGGCAGGATCGCCTCAAGCGCCTGATGGCCCGCCGCAGCGCGCACGCCCGCGCCGCCCGCGCCCGCGCCCAGGCCGCCAACCTGGCCAAGACCGAGTTCCTGGCCACCATGAGCCACGAGATCCGCACGCCGCTGAACAGCATCCTCGGCTTCTCCGGCCTGCTGGGCGAGACCGAGGCCCTGTCGCCCGACGGCCGCCGCAAGCTGGACCTGATCGCCGGCGCCGGCCACTCGCTGGTGACCCTGGTCAACGACATCCTGGACTTCTCGCGGCTGGAAGCCGGCGGGGTGCAACTGGACCCGCACCCGATCTCGCCCGCCGCGCTGCTGCGCGACACCGCCGCCATCGTCATGCGCGACGCGGCGTCCAAGGGCCTGCCGCTGTTCGTCGAGATCGAGGGCGACGAGACCGCGCTCTACGAACTGGACGAAAGCCGCCTGCGCCAGGTGCTGCTGAACCTGCTGAACAACGCCGTGAAGTTCACGCCGACCGGCCGGGTGACGGCGCGGCTGGCGATCACGCCGGCCGAGGGCGTCCATTCCCTGCGGTTCGAGATCGTCGACACCGGCATCGGCGTTTCGCCCGAGCAGCAGGCGCGGCTCTTCCAGCGCTTCACCCAGGCCGACAGCTCGATCAGCCGCAGCTTCGGCGGCACGGGCCTGGGCCTGGCGATCTGCAAGGCGCTGGTCGGGATCATGGATGGCGAGATCGGTCTCGTCAGCGCCCTGGGCGAAGGCGCCACGGTCTGGGTCGCCCTGCCCGCTCACGCGGTCCCTGCCCCGGCGGTCGCCGCCAGCGAGGCGGACAGCGACACCGCCGCCCGCGTGCTGCTGGTCGACGACCACCCGATGAACCGCGAGCTGGGCGAGGCCATGCTGGTCCTGGCCGGCTGCGAGGTGACCGTGGCCGAGGACGGCGACGAGGCCGTGCGCCTGGCCGCCGATCACGACTTCGACGTCATCCTGATGGACGTCCACATGCCGCGCATGGACGGCCTGGCCGCCACCCGCGCCATCCGCGCCCTTCCCGGCCCGCGCGGACTGACGCCGATCATCGCCCTGACCGCCGACGTCATGCCCCAACAGGTCGAGAAGTGCCGCCGCGCCGGCATGGTCGACCACATCGCCAAGCCGATCGATCGCGACACGCTGTACCGGGTCGTCGAGCACTGGCTGACCCAGGACCGCGCCGCCGCTTGAGGCTCGCCCCCTGGACGCAACCCTGGGCGCAGGTGCTCCCTCTTGAATTGCGGGCAGGCCCATGCATTGTCTGCGCCCGTCCGACCTTGAGCGCTCTGGAAATACAGGCGCTTGGGGCTCGTTTCGCCCCGGAGGCGTCCTGCGGCGAAACGACACATCGGGCGATAAGCGAGCAACTCGGGAGCTCGCGGGCGTATTGATGGTAACGCCGTTCTCCAAGGCCTCCGGGCGTTTGGGTCGGCGCAAGAAGTCTTGGCGTGGTCTCCCGAACCTGGTTCGGCCGCCCGACGCCTGACCGGTCACGTCGCGCAACGGAGCGCGGCTGAATGGGGGACGGAACAGGTATGCCGCACAGGCTGGCTCTGCATGAACAGAGACGTCAGACCGCCCTGCTGCTGGGCCTGTCCGTCGCTGTCGTGGCCAGCATGGTGTTCAGCGAGTACCTGACCCGCACCGTCCTCGGCGTCGCCGCCTTCTGGCCCGCCAACGCCCTGATGGCCGCCGGCCTGATCGCCCTGAACGGCTCGCGCCGGGTGTCGCTGGCGATCGTCTTCGCGGTCTTCCACTTCTCGATCGGCCTGCTGGTCGGCGACAGCCTGGTCCGGGCGCTCGTCTACACGGCGGTCGACGGGTTGGAGGCCGTGGCCATCTGGCTTGTGTGCCTGCGGATCTGGCGCGGCGCGCCGCGTCTCCGCTCGATGCGCTCCCTGGCCCTGCTGCCGGCGGTTACCACGCCGGTCGCGGCGGCGATCAGCCTGTCGTGCGCGAGCATACTGGCTGTCGCGTTCGGGGAGCCGTTCCTGCCCAGCCTGCTGGACTGGTTCCTGCGCGGCGCCCTGGGCCTGGCGATCGCCCTGCCCGCCACCCTGGTGCTGATCGACGCCGAGCATCGCCGCTCGTTCCACCGGTCCTGGCGCGAGCAGCTGTTGCTGATGTTCGCCGTCGCCGCCGTCACCCTGCTTTGCGCCCACCCCGCCTCGAGCGCGCCGCCCTTCCTGATCTTCCCGATCGTCCTGGCCACGGCCTATCGCCTGGGCGCGCGCGGCGCGGCCATGGCGTCGTTGATCGTGGCCGTGATCACCCTGCCGATCGCCATCGCCGGGACCTCTCCCCGCTTCAACGGCGCCATGGGCGCGGTCGCGCAGACCCGTACGATCCAGATCTTCATCGCGGTGCTGTTCTACACCAGCCTCGCCGCCGGCCTGGCCCTGGCCCAGCAGGATCGCCTCAAGCGCCTGCTGCTCCGCCGCGAGCAGTTGACCCGCGCCGCCCGCAGCCGGGCGCTGGCCGCCACCGAGGCCAAGACCGAGTTCCTGGCCACGATGAGCCACGAAATCCGCACGCCGCTGAACAGCGTGCTCGGCTTCGCCCAGCTCCTGGCGACGCGTGACGACCTGGCCCCGGAGGTCCGTCGCCAGGTCAATCTGATCGACAGCGCCGGCGCGGCCCTGCTGACCGTGGTCAACGACATCCTCGACTTCTCGCGGGTCGAGGCGGGCCTGATCGAGCTCTTGCCGCAACCGACCTCGGCCGCGACCCTGCTGCGCGACACCGTGGCGATCATGGCCCCCGAGGCCCGCGCCAAGGGCCTGACCTTGGACCTGGAGATCATCGATCCGGTCGACGCCCTGCACGACCTGGACGCCGACCGCATGCGCCAGGTGCTGATCAACCTGCTGAACAACGCCGTGAAGTTCACCGACGAGGGTCGCATCGACGCGCGGCTGGTGATCGAGCCCGGCGACATCGAGGACCGCCTGCGGTTCGAGATCATCGACACCGGCGTCGGCATCGAGCTCGACAAGCAGGCCCTGCTGTTCCAGCGCTTCTCGCAGGCCGACAGCTCGATGAGCCGGCTGCACGGCGGGGCCGGCCTGGGCCTGGCCATCTGCCGGGCGCTGGTCGAGGTGATGGGCGGCAAGATCGGCGTCGACAGCGTGCCGGGGCGCGGCTCGTGCTTCTGGGTCGAGCTGAACGCCCCCACCGCCGAACCGATCGCCGTCCCCGAGCGCCCCAAGACCACGACACCGGGCGCGGCCAAGATCCTGATCGTCGACGACCACCCGATCAATCTGGAGATCGGCGCGGCGCTGCTGACCCTGGTCGGCTGCGAGGTCGACGTCGCCGAGAACGGCAAGGAAGCCGTCGAGCGCGCCGAGACCGGCGACTACGACATCATCCTGATGGACATCCACATGCCGCAGATGGACGGGCTGCAGGCGACCCGGGCGATCAAGGCCCTGCGCACCCCGGCCGGCAAGGTCCCGATCATCGCCATGAGCGCCGACGCCCTGCCCCGGCAGGTCGAGCGCTGCTACGCCGCCGGCATGGTCGACCACATCGCCAAGCCCATCCAGCGCGAGGTGCTGTACGCCAAGGTCGAGCGCTGGCTGAACCATCACAAGGCTGGGGTGGAGGCTTAAGGCTCTCACCAAACTCAGGCGCCGTCATTCCCGCCCTTGTGGCGGGAATGACGGGATGAAATGTGGTGTGCGTTCTGACTTGGAACTCGATCACGCCGCCTCTACCTTCCTCCTCAAATCGAGGGGAACACATTTCATGCAGCGCCGCGCCTTTGTCGCCACTGGGGCCGCCCTGGGCCTGATGGCCCTCCTCGCCGCTTGTTCTCCGGCCAAGAAGGAAGCCACCGCCCCTGCAGGCGAAACCAAGCTGAAGCTGGCCACCGACTGGCGCGGCGAGGCCGAGCTGGGCGGCTACTACCAGGCGCTGGCGACCGGCGAGTACAAGAAGCGCGGCCTGGACGTGACCCTGATCCAGGGCGGGCCGGCGGTGAACGTGCCCCAGCTGCTGGCCACCGGCGCTGTCGATGTCGGGGTCGGCTCCAACAGCTTCATCGTCATGAACCTGGCCCAGCAGAATACGCCGGTGAAGGCCGTCGCCGCCTTCATGCAGAAGGACCCGCAGGTGCTGATCGCCCACCCGGATCAAGGCATCAACGGCATCGCCGACATGAAGGGCCGACCGATCCTGCTGTCGGACGCCTCGATCACCGCCTTCTGGGTCTGGCTGAAGGCCAAGTACCAGTTCAGCGACGACCAGGTGCGCAAGTACAACTACTCGTCCGCGCCGTTCTTGGCCGACAAGCGCGTGATCCAGCAGGGTTATGCCACCAGCGAGCCGTACCTCATCGAGAAGGAAGGCAAGATCAAGCCGGCGGTCTTCCTGCTGGCCGACAGCGGCTATCCCGCCTACGCCTCGATGGCGCTGGTCCCCGACAGCCTGATCGCCAAGAACCCAGCGGCCGTGCAGGCCTTCGTCGAGGCCACGGCGGCGGGCTGGAAGTCCTATCTCTACGGCGACGCCAAGCCCGGCGACGCGGCGATCCTGAAGGACAATCCGGAGATGACCCAGGACGTCCTCGACCAGGCCCGCGAGAAGATGCGCAGCTACGGCATCGTCGGGAAGGACGGCGAGATCGGCCAGATGAGCGACGCCCGCTGGGCCGAGTTCTTCAAGGTCGCCTCCGAGCAGGGCGTCTATCCCAAGGACATGGACTTCAAGCAGGCCTACACGCTGCAGTTCCTGCCCAAGGGCCAGTAGCCGCCGCCATGGACGTCAAGCCTCCGCACGACTCCGGCCAATACCTGCCGCTGCTGGCGATCGCCGTCGCGCTCGCGGGCTGGCTGGCGGCTGCGTTGTGGGCCGGCAGGGTCGGGCTTCCGGGTGTCGGCTGGGTGCGACGCGCCGAGCGGCCGATCACGTTCTGGACGGGCGCTGGCGTCGTGCTGGTCGCCGCCCTGGCGCTCCTGGCTTACTTCCTGAACAGCCAGCCCTGCATATGACCAGCGTCATCGCCAGCCTCTCCGGCGTCGAGGTCGACTACGCCCGGGGCCGCGCCCTGGGGCCGGTCGATCTGGCGCTCGCGCCCGGTGAGATCGTCGCCCTGGTCGGGCCGTCGGGCTGCGGCAAGTCCACGGCGCTGCGGCTGCTGGCGGGCCTCGAAGCCCCGACGCGCGGGAGCGTGACCCGCGCCGCCGGCAAGGGCGAGACGTCGGTCGTCTTCCAGTCCCACACCCTGGCCCCATGGCTGCCGGCGCGGGACAATGTCGCCCTGCCGCTCGAATTGGCGGGAATAGCCAGAACCCAAGCGCGCGCCTCGGCCGATGAAGCCCTGGCCAAGGTCGGCCTCGCCGCCGCGCTCAACGCCCGCCCCGCTCAGCTGTCCGGCGGCATGGCCATGCGCGCGTCACTGGCCCGGGCCCTGGTCACCCGTCCGCGCCTGCTGTTGCTGGACGAGCCGTTCGCCGCGCTGGACGAGATCACCCGCCGCGCCCTGGCCGACGACGTCCTGGCGCTGGCCGACGAACTGAACCCCGCCGTCGTCTTCGTGACCCACAATGTCGAGGAGGCCGTCTACATGGCCCGCCGCGTGGTGGTCATGACCCCCGGCCCCGGCCGCATCGCCGGCGAGGTCGCCATCGAGGGTCCAGTCGTGCGTCCGGCGGGCTTCCGCACCACCGAGGCCTTCCGCGCCGCCGCCGAGGCGGTGTCGTCCCTGCTGGCGCAAGCCACGGAGCGGGCAGCGTGAAGCGCGTTCTGGCCCCGCTGATCCTGATCGCCGTCCTACTGGGCGGTTGGGAGATCGCCTGCCGCGCCCTGGCCACGCCCGCCTATCTGCTGCCCGCGCCCAGCGCGATCTGGACGGCGCTGCTGCAGTCCTGGCCGTTGCTGCTGGGCTCGGCCTGGGCGACGCTGTCGACGGCTCTGCTAGCCTTGGTGATTTCCAGCCTGGTCGCGTGCGCTCTGGCTCTGGCCGTCAGCCTCAACGGCCTGCTGGAAGACGCCGTCCGCCCGATCGCCGTGACCCTGCAGGTGACGCCCCTGGTGGCCATCGCGCCGCTGGTCACCATCTGGGCCGGCATCGACCACCCCGAGCGCGCCGTGATCGGCCTGGCGGCCGTCGTCGCCTTCTTCCCGATCTTCTCGGGCGCGCTCACCGGCCTGAAGGCGGTCGATCCGGACCTGGCCCGACTGTTCGATCTCTATGGCGCGACGCCCTGGCAGCGCCTGATCCGCCTGCGCCTGCCCTCGGCCGTGCCCGCCCTGCTGGAGGGACACAAGGTCGCAGCGGGCCTGGCCGTCATCGGCGCCGTAGTGGCCGAGTTCGTGGCCGGTTCGGGCGGCGCTCAAGGCCTGGCCTGGCGGATTCTGGAGGCCTACAACCGCCTGCAGACGGCCAAGGTGTTCGCCGCCCTGCTGACCCTGGCCGTCCTGGGCGTCGTGCTGCACGCGGCCATGGAATGGGCCGAGCGTCGACTTCTGGACTCTTGGCGCGGGCGTTAGCCCAAGATTAAGCGGCGCGGCCTAGGAAAGGAATTCGATACGAATTCCGTCCGGACCGATCCATGCGTTCCGCCGCCCTCATCGCCGCAATCGTCTGCGCCGCCCTGACCTCCGTGTCGGCGACCGCGCATGCCGATGACGCGCGCGAGAGCCGCTACGGTCCAGCCCCCGATCGCCCTCCCGCGCCACTGGCGGGCCAAGGCCCCGGCTACACCGGCGCGACCTACAGCGGCCAGATGCTGGGCTGGGGCGGCAAGCGCGAGATCGTCGCGCCCGAGGTCCAGGCGGAGCCCGTGCAGCAGCCTTGGTGGGCGCAACAGCAGCCGCAGGTCGCCCCGCAACCGCAGCCCGCTCCGCGCTACGTTCCCCAGGCGCAGTATCAGTCGCAACCGCAATACCAGCAGCCGGTCCAGGCGCCGCAGCCCCAGCAGGCCTACGCCCCCGCGCCGCGCCCACTGCCGCAGACGATCTACGACGCCCCCCAGGCCGCCCCTCAGGCCGCGCCGCCGGCTCCGACGCAGATCGCCTATGCCGCCCCGGTCCAGCAACAGGCGCCGCAGCCGCGCGCGCTGCAGCCCGGCCAGGTCGGCGTGCGCACCTATTCCGTGGGCCGCCAGTTCGGCATGGCTCCCGATCCCATCCCCGCCGCCGGTCCGCCGCGCATGGTCCTGATCGCTCCGCCCGCCACCGCGCCGGACGACGACAAGCCGCGCGAAGACGACGACCGCGACTGGCCGAGCCAGTCGGGCAAGAGCAAGAAGGACAGCGACCAGTGATGCAGTCGCGTCTCAACGACCTGATCTCGTTGGCCAACGAGCCCTCCAGCGCCAAGCGCCGGGAGCTGCTGCGCGGCGTCACCGACATGTTCTTCGAGGGCGAAGGCCATAACGGCGTCGAGATGGGCCTGTTCGACGACGTCATGAGCCAGCTGGCCGGCGAGATGGAAGAAGCCGTGAAGGCCGAGCTGGCCGAGCGCCTCAGCGACGCCCCGGCTCCCCCGCGCGGCCTGTCGCGCGCCCTGGCCTCGGACTCGATCACCGTCGCCGCGCCGATCCTGCGCAACTCGGCCGCCCTGACCGACGAAGATCTGCTGCACGTGGCCCGTACCCAGGGCCAGGATCACCTGCGCGCCATCTCGCAGCGTCCCAGCGTTTCCAGCACCGTCTCGGACGCCATCGTGGCGCGCGGCGACGACGACACCCTGGGCGTGCTGCTGCGCAACGACGGCGCGGTGCTGTCGCGCGAGGCGCACGAGACGGTCGTCGACCGCGCCGCCGCCAATCCGGCCCTGCACGAGGCGGTCATCGACCGCCAGAGCCTGCCGGTCGACCTGCTGAACGAGATGTACTTCATGGTTGAGGCGCGGCTGCGCGACCGGATCATGGAGAAGAACGCCGGGGTCGACCCCGCCACCCTGGAGGCGGCCCTGGCCGCCGGCCGCAAGCGTGTCGCCACCGACGACGGCGCCCTGCCGCCCGACCACGCCGAGGCCGAGAAGGAATTCCGCAGCCTCCGCGCCAAGGCGCAGATCTCGCCGCAGATGCTGGCCAACATGCTGCGCAACAAGAAGACGACGCTGTTCCTGGTGGCCCTGGCCGACATGGCGGACGTCGACTTCCACACCGCTCGCAAGATCCTGGAACGCCGCGAGATGGACGCCCTGGCGGTCATCTGCAAGGCGGCCAACTTCGACCGTCCGCTGTTCCTGACTTTCGCCCTGCTGATCCTGGAACCCTCGGACGAGGTGATGCTGCGGGCCAAGGCGTATGGCGAGCTCTATGCCGCTCTGCCCCGCGAGTCGGCCCTGCGCACGATCCGCTTCTGGCGCCTGCGCCGCCAGACCGGCGACGTGGCGGCGGCCTAACCTCTCCACACTCCAATTTCCCCGGCGAATGCCGGGGCCCAGATGGAAGAGCGTTTGCGTTGGCTCTATGAGCGCCGCGCTCCTCCAATCAGCCCCAGCGCCTTGAGATCTGGGTCCCGGCATTCGCCGGGAAGATCGGATGTTTGGTAGCGGCGTTGAACTTCAGCCTTTCTCGCGCCTTGCTTGCGCCATGGCGGACGGTCAAGGTGCCGCCCTCTGAAATTCTCCTGCCCTGGATTCTCGATGATCAGCGCTTCGCGCTTGGCGCTCGTCGCCGCCGCCGGCCTTTCGGTCGCTGCTTGCTCGCACCTTCCCAAGCCTTCCCTGCCCTTCGCCAAGAAGGACGAGGCCGCCGCTCCCGCCGCCGCCGCGCCGAAGGGCGCTCCGGAAGCGCCCGCCCTGGCCGGGCCCAAGATCACCGACCTCAAGCCCGGGCAGTGGGCGCAGGAGATTTCCGACGTCGCGCCCGATCCGGCCTGGCGTTTCGGCGTGCTGCCCAACGGCATGCGCTACGCCCTGCGCAAGAACGCCACCCCGCCCGGCCAGGCCTCGGTGCGCCTGTGGTTCGACGCCGGCTCGATGATGGAGGCCGACGACCAGCAGGGCCTGGCCCACTTCCTCGAGCACATGGCCTTCAACGGTTCCAAGAACGTGCCCGAAGGCGAGATGATCAAGATCCTGGAGCGCCACGGCCTGGCGTTCGGGGCCGACACCAACGCCTCGACCAGCTTCGACGAGACCATCTACCAGCTGGACCTGCCCAAGACGGACAACGACACGGTCGACACCTCGCTGATGCTGCTGCGGGAAGCCGCCGGCGAGCTGACCATCGCCCCCGAGGCCGTCGACCGCGAGCGCGGCGTGGTGCTGTCGGAGGAACGCACCCGCGACAGCCCCGGCTATCGCGTCGCCATCGCCACCCTGTCGGCCCAGATGGAAGGCCAGCTGCCGCCCAAGCGGATCCCGATCGGCAAGACCGACGTCCTGAAGACCGCGCCCGCCCAGCGCATCCGCGACTTCTACGAGGCCTATTACCGTCCCGAGCGGGCGGTGCTGGTGATGGTGGGCGACTTCGACGTCGACGCCATGGAAGCCAAGGTCAAGACCAAGTTCGGCGACTGGGTCGGCAAGGGCGCCAACGGCAAGAACCCCGACGTCGGCCCGGTGGCCAAGCGCGGCCCGACCGCCAAGCTGCTGGTCGAGGCCGGCTCGCCCTGGTCGGTGCAGATGACCTGGATGCGCAAGCCCGACGGCCTCTTGGAAACCAAGGCCGTCGACGAGCGCGATATGCTGGAGAACCTGGGCTTCGCGGTGCTGAACCGTCGGATGCAGGCCCTCGGCCGCTCGGCCGAGCCGCCGTTCATCGCCGGCGGCGCCTTCAAGGGCGACCAGTACGGCGCGGTGCGCGTGACGACCTTCGGCGCCACGGCCCAGCCGGGCAAGTGGCGCGAGGCCATGACCGCCCTCGACGCTGAACAGCGCCGCGCCGTCCAGTACGGCGTGCGCCAGGACGAACTGGATCGCGAGATCGCCGGCCTGCGCGCCGGCCTGGTCGCGGCCGTGGCGGGCGAGGCCACCCAGCGCACGCCAAACCTGGCCAACCAGCTGGTCAACACCCTGGGCGATGGCGAGGTCGTCACCTCGCCCACCCAGAACCTCGCGGCCTTCGACGTCCTGGTGAAGGGCCTGACCGCCGATCGCGTCAACGCCGTGCTGAAGTCCGCCTTCGCCGGCAACGGCCCGCTGGTCGTCATCGCCGCTCCGACCAATGTCGAAGGCGGCGAGCCGGCGATCCTGAAGGCCTATGACGAGCTGAAGAAGACGCCCGTCACGCCGCCGGCCGCGCCCGGCGTGACCGTGTGGCCGTATTCCAGCTTCGGCCCGACCGGCAAGGTCGCCGAGCAGAAGGACGTCACCGACCTCGACACCGTCTTCGTGCGGTTCGAGAACGGCGTGAAGCTGACGATCAAGCCGACCAAGTTCCGCAACGACCAGGTGCTGGTGAAGGTCCGCTCGGGCCGCGGCCTGCTGGACATGGCGTCCGACAAGCAGAGCCCGCTGTGGTCCGGCTCGGCCTTCATCGAGGGCGGCCTCAAGCAGATCAACGCCCAGGACATGGAGCGGGTGCTGACCGGCAAGATCTGGAACGCCGCGCTGGCGGTCGAGGACGACGCCTTCGTCCTGAACGGCCGCACGCGTCCGGAAGACCTGTCGACCGAGATGCAGGTGCTGGCGGCCTTCGCCAGCGAGCCGGGCTGGCGGCCCGAGCCCTTCAATCGGATCAAGACCGCCTACGGCACCATCCACGACCAGCTGCAGAGCACGACCGGCGGCGTCTTCGGTCGCGACCTGGGCGGGCTGATGCACGGCGGCGACCAGCGCTGGACCTTCCCGTCGCGCGAACAGATCGCCGCCTCGTCGCTGGACGAGCTGAAGTCGGCGGTGGCCAACCCGCTGGCCAAGGGCGACCTGGAGATCGTCATCGTCGGCGACACCACGGTCGACAAGGCCATCGCGGCGGTGGCCGACACCTTCGGCGCCCTGCCCGCCCGTCCTGGCGATCCGGCCCTGCCCGGCGCCGAGAAGGCTCCGTTCCCGGCCCCGTCGGCCGAGCCGGTGGTGCGCACCCACAAGGGCCGCGCCGACCAGGCGGCCCTGTTCATGGCCTGGCGCACGGACGATCTGTTCTCGAACCTGCAGCGCTCGCGCGACGTCTCGATCCTGGGCCAGGTGGTGCAGCTGCGCCTGATCGACGAGCTGCGCGAGAAGCAGGGCGCGACCTACTCGCCCAACGCCTCGTCGACGGCCAGCGTCGTCTTCAAGAACTGGGGCTATCTGGCGGTCAGCATGGAGGTGCCGCCCGAGAAGCTGGACGGCGTCGTGGCCTCGATCCGCAAGATCGCCGCCGACCTGCGCGACAAGCCGATCACCGACGACGAGCTGGAGCGGGCCAAGAAGCCGCGCATCGACGCCATCGAGAAGTCGCGCGTGACCAACGAGTACTGGGTCAGCACGCTCTCGGGCGCCCAGAACGATCCGCGCCTGCTGGACGCCACGCGTTCGGTGGTGGCGGGTCTGTCCCGCGTCACCCCGGCCGACGTGCAGAAGGCGGCCAAGACCTACCTGCCCGACGACAAGTCGTGGCTGCTGCTGGTGAAGCCGGAAGCCGGAGCTCCGGCGGCCAAGTAGGGCGCAAACAAAAAGGCCCTCCCGATCGGGAGGGCCTTTTCAGTTCCAGGCTTTCGAAGCGTCCTAGTAGACGACCCCGCCCACGCCGCCGTCCAGGCTGAAGCTGGTCGTCAGGGTCTGGCGCTCCTGGATCACTTCCTCGCGGTAGGCGGTGTATTTCTCGGTGCTGATGATCGTCAGGACCTTCACGCCGGCGCCGAAGCGACGCAGCAGCGAGCGCTCGTTGCAGTCACGGGCCGGCCGTTGCGGGCGGCAGACCAGGCTGCCGGCGCTGCCTTCGCCGCCGGCCAGGCCGGCGCCGCCGCGACCACCACCCATGCCGGGCACGTGGTACAGGGCTTCGTTCTTCTGGCAGACATAGGTCTGGCCGCCGCCGCTGGTCGAGATGTCGATCCGGCCTTCGTAGTCGGCGATGAAGTACTGCATGCGCGAGCCGGCGATGCAGCGATAGAGCTCGCCATCGTACAGGTCGTCGATGTCGCGGTCGGGGGTGACCTGCGAGGCCGGGTGCGGCACGTCGCGGTCATCCAGGCAGACGGCGCGGATGATCACGCGGCGCATCTTGGTGCGGGTGGCTTCATAGGCCTGGCGACGGCGGGCTTCGCCGCCCTCGACGTTCAGACCCTGGATGTAGCCGGAGGCCATGGGCCCCGAATAGTAGCCGCCGTGACCGCCGCCGCCGTAATAGTTGACCGTGCCGGCGCCCGCGCCAGCCACCGCGCCCGAACCGGCGGCCGCGCCGCTGGTGGCCGAGGCGCTGGCGTTGGCGTTCACGATCACGGTCGCGCCGATGTTCACGTTCACGCCGGGAATGTTGACCTTGTGGCCGCCGCCGCAGCAGTTCGTCGGCGGGGTCGGAGGCTTCGGCGGAGGCGGCGGAGGCTTGCAACACGTCGGAGGCGTGGGCGTGCAGCCGGTGGTGCACCCCGCCGCATAGGCCGCGCCGCCGATCAGCAGGCCGCCCAGCAGGGCGCCCAATGCGATCATCCAGCTTCGCGTGTTCAGTTTCGGCGCCTTCATCGGCGGTTCCCTTCACATCGGGTCGTCTCGCTCTCGGTTAAGCAAGAATCGGGCCGCAACCCTCCGTTCCGCCTGGTTTGCGCCAGAATGGGACGGTCGGGGCCTTGGCCCGGTTCTCCCAGCAAGCTCCGTGCGGTCAAAAACCGGCCGCGCGGGACCCGCCAGGGGACGACGATGTTCCATCCAAGCACGGAACGGTTGATAGACTATTGGCGTGACAAGAAGGGCGACGCCGCCTTGCCCCAGCGCGCGGACATCAATCCGGGCGATTTCCTGGAGCTGCTGCCGCAGGTCTTCATCCTGGGCAAGGACGGCGGCAAGCTGCCTTTCCGCCTGGCCGGGGGCTTCGTCACCGACCTTCACGCCCGCGACCTGAGGGGTCAGGACGCCTTGTCCCTGTGGGCCCTGGCCCATCGCCTGGAGCTGAAAAGCGCCCTGGACGTGGCCCGCAAGCGCCGCACGGCCATGGTGGTCACCGCCGACATCCGCGCCCATGGCGTGCCGTCGGTGGGCATGGAGGTGCTGTTCGCGCCGCTGCAGGGCGCGTCGGGCGAGACCGACCGCTTCCTGGGCCTCTACCAGCCGATCGCCATGATGGCCCGCCTGATGGGTCGTCCGGCCTATGAACTGGGCCTGCGCGAGATCAAGCCGCTGGGCGACGGCAACGAGGACATGCCGCGCCTGCGCCTGGCGACGCTGGACGGGCGGGCCATCGCTTAGACTTTCAAATCCGATTTCCCCGGCGAATGCCGGGGCCCAGATGGAAGAGCGCTTGAGTGGGCTCTAAAGGCACCGCGCCCTTCCAATCACCCCTAGCGCCTTGAGATCTGGATCCCGGCATTCGCCGGGGAAATCGGATTGAGGGTTACCGCCCCGCCTCATCCAGCTTCGCCCACACCGCACCCGGCAATTCCAGCCGGGCCGCGCCCATCAGTTCGTTCAGCTGCTCGACCGAGGTCGCGCTGGCCAGCGGCGCGGTGATCGCCGGATGGGCCATGATCCAGGCCAGGGCGACCTGGGCCTGCGAGGCGCCAACCTCCGCCGCCGCCACGTCCAGCGCCGCCAGCACCGCCCGCCCCTTGTCGTTCCAGTAGTCGCGCAGGATGGTCCGCGCCCGCGCCTTGCCCTCGAAGTCGGCCTCGGTGCGGTACTTGCCGCTCAGGAAGCCGGCGGCCAGGCCGTAGAACGGGATGATCCCCAGCCCCTCGGCCTGGGTCAGGTCGGCCAGCGCGCCCTCGACCTGGTCGCGGTCGACCAGATTGAACTTCGGCTGGATCGTCTCGTAGCGCGCCAGGCCATGGGCCTTCGAGGTCGCCAGGTTTTCCGACAGCCGCTCGGGCGAGAAGTTCGACGCGCCCACCGCCCGCACCTTGCCGGCCTTCACCAGGCGGTCGAAGGCCTCCAGCGTCTCGTCGACGGGCGTCTCGGCGTCGTCCTGGTGCGACTGGTAGAGGTCGATATAGTCGGTCTGCAGCCGCTTCAGCGAACCCTCGACCGCCGCCTCGATATTGGCGGCCGACAGGCCCGGCTGCTTGGGCCACATGGCGACCTTGGTCAGGATCAGAACCTTGTCGCGCTTGCCGCTAGCGTTGAGCCAACGGCCGATCACGCCTTCGGACTCTCCCCCCTCATGCCCGGGAACCCAGGCCGAATAGACGTCGGCCGTGTCGACGGCGTTGAAGCCGCCGTCGACGAAGGCGTCCAGCAGGCGATGCGAGGTCGCCTCGTCCGCCGTCCAGCCGAACACGTTGCCGCCGAAGATCAGCGGCGCGGTCGAAAGGCCGGAACGGCCGAGGGGGCGCATGTTCATGGTGATCGCCTTACTCCGCCGCCACGGCGCGGCCGTCCTCGAACACCGGCACATCCATCGCCGGCAAGGTCGCCTTGCCCCGGATCAGGTCCGAGGCCCGCTCCGCGATCATGATCGTCGGGGCGTTGGTATTGCCGCCCACCAGGGTCGGCATGACCGAGGCGTCGACGACGCGCAGGCCTTCCAGCCCCTGGACCTTCAGCTGGTCGTCGACCACCGCCAGCGGATCGCCCGCCGCGCCCATGCGACAGGTGCCGACCGGGTGATAGATCGTCTCGGCCTTGGCGCGGATCCAGGCGTCGAGGTCGGCGTCGGACTTCACATCCGCGCCCGGCGCATATTCGGACTCGCGATAGGGATCGAAGGCGGCCTGGGCCACCGTCTCGCGGGCGATGCGGACGCCCTCGCGGATGGCGCGGCGGTCCTCGTCCGTGGCCAGATAATTGGCCAGGATGGTCGGATCCGCGAACGGATCGGCCGAGCGCAGGCCGACCTTGCCCCGGCTCTCGGGACGCAGCTGGCAGACGTGCAGGGTGAAGCCGTCCTTCTCGACCACGACCTTGCCGTGGTCCTGCATGATGGCCAGCACGCCATGGATCTGCAGGTCCGGCCGGTCGAGATCGGGGCGCGACTTCAGGAACGCGCCACTCTCCAGGAACTGCTGCCGGCCCAGGCCCTTGCCGAAGACCATGTAGTTGAGGCCAACACCCAGCTTGTTCAGGCCCTTGTTGGCCGAATAGGCGGTCTTGAGGTTCTTGGTGGTCCACGAGACGCAGACGTCCAGGTGGTCCTGCAGGTTGGCGCCGACACCCTTGGACTCGTGGACGACGGCGATCCCATGCGCCTTCAGGTCGTCCGGCGCGCCGATGCCCGAGAGTTGCAGGATGTGCGGCGACTGTACCGCGCCGGCGCTGAGCAGCACCTCGGCGTCGGCATAGGCGGTCTTCTTCTCGGCGGCCTTGCCGACCACATAGTCGACGCCGACCGCGCGGCCCTTCTCGACGATGATCCGCGTGGTGCGGGCCTCGGTCACGCAGGTCAGGTTCGGACGCGACAGGGCCTGGCTGAGATACGCCATGGCCGCGCTCCAGCGCTTGCCGTCGTGGATGGTCAGGTCGTAGGGTCCGAAGCCCTCCTGCTGGAAGCCGTTGAAGTCCTTGGTCGTCTTGTAGCCCGCCTGCCGGCCGGCCTCGACCAGGGTCCCGTAGAAGGGGCTGTCGCTCTCGCCCTTCGACACGCGCAGCGGGCCCGCCTCGCCGTGATAGGCGTCGCCGCCGGCATGGTGATGCTCCGAGCGCTTGAAGTACGGCAGCACCTCCGAATAGGACCAGCCGGACAGGCCCATCTGCCGCCACTGGTCGTAGTCGCGCGCATGGCCGCGGATATAGATCATGCCGTTGATGGCGGAGGAGCCGCCCAGGCCCTTGCCGCGCGGCCACCACAGTTTCCGATTGTCCAGGTGCGGCTCGGCCTCGGTCCAGAAGCCCCAGTTCTGCTCGCCCTTGTCCTTGATCAGCTGGCCGACGCCAGCCGGCATCTTGACCAGGATCGAGCTGTTCTTGCCGCCGGCCTCCAGCAGCAGGACCTTGATGTTGGGATCTTCCGTCAGCCGCGCGGCCAGCACGCAGCCGGCCGAACCGGCCCCGATCACGATGTAATCAAAGCGTTCGCTAGCCATGGCCCCGACGCCCTCCCTCGAAGGTTATCATTGTTAAGGCAGAGAGTGGTCCGGCTTCGCCCGCCGCGCAAGGCTGACAAAAGGTTCACGTAACGTAACGCGAGTGGGGCTTCCACACTCAACCCAAATAGAGTTACATACTACCTATGGACGAAACGGAGCGTGGTTCGCCCGCACCGTCCCGCCGCGACATGACGCCAGTTCGCGGCGGGTCTTCTCGCGCTCGCGTGCCCTGCGCGAGGAGCGGGAGCGCCGCCTCGCATCCCCCCAAGCGACGGGGCGGCGCTCCCAACGTTCCTCAGAAGCTGTCATCCCGGCCAAGCGCGTCAGCGCGCCGAGCCGGGACCGCCGGAAGCTCTGAGTCTGTTGCGGTCCCGGGTCTACGCTGCGCTCCGCCCGGGATGACAGCTATTCAGCGACTTCTCTCAGGTCGCGGACGTAGCGCTTCCAGTTCTCGACATAGTGCAAGGCCGAGCCCTGCAGGATCATGGTGTGGTGCTCGCTGACCTCGCGCACCATCTTGCCCGGCGCGCCCATCACCATGGAGTTGTCTGGGATCTCCTTGCCCTCGGTGATCAGGGCCCCGGCGCCGATCAGGCAGTTCTTCCCGATCTTGGCCCCGTTCAGCACGATCGCGCCGATGCCGATCAGCGAACCATCACCGATCGTGCACCCGTGAAGCATCACCATGTGTCCGATGGTCACGTTCGCGCCGATGGTCAGGGGAACGCCAAGATCAGTGTGGAGAACCGAGCCGTCCTGGACGTTGCTGTTCTCGCCGATGGTGATCGGATCGTTGTCGCCGCGCACGATCGCGCCCCACCAAATACTGGCGTTCTTCTTGAGAATCACATTCCCCATCACACTCGCCGTCGGCGCGATCCAGTATTCACCTTGTGCGGGAAGCGTGGGCGTTGCGGCGCCTAGGGAATAGACAGTCATCCGTATGCCTCGTTTTCTTGGGCGCAATCTTCAGATTAACGCCCTGGAAACCATGTTGCCCCATTGTAGTCAGGCGATTCGAGAGGGAACATTCCTCAAGCGGGAATCATTTTTCTCTCGTGACGGGTCGGGGGCGACCTCCGCCGACGACCCTCCCGCTACGAAGACGAGGTGTCGCTCTTGGCGTTTCGGCGTACAGCATCGCCCCCTGGAACTTCCCTCGGAGGAAGCTCTCCCGAGCCGCCCCGACGCGCACGCGCCTTCGTTTCCATCCAGCTCACATCCAAGGACGACGCCTCACGGCCTCGTCCTTTTTTCATGCCCCAATGGAGGCTTTGATGACCAAGCGAGCCCTGAAGCGAATGGCGCGTGAAGGCGCCTATGAGAGCACTGGCCAATATGACGACTCGAAAGTGCGTCGTCTGCCGGTCGATCACCGCGGCGGCTGGTCGCCCCTTTCCGAGGATGGGGGCGCGAGAGGCGAGAGTCGGGATCAGAGCTACCTAAAAACCATAAAACCGAAATCGCCGGGCCAGGCTCAGTTGATGGAAGCCATCGACGAGAAGAACCTGATCATGGCCCTGGGTCCGGCCGGCACCGGCAAGACCTACATCGCCATCTCCAAGGCCGTTGAGGCCCTGGAAGCCGGCCGCGTCGGCCGCATCGTCCTGTCGCGCCCCGCCGTCGAGGCCGGCGAATCGATCGGCTACCTGCCGGGCGACATGGAAGACAAGCTGGCCCCGTATCTGCGTCCGCTCTACGACGCCCTGACCGACCGCCTGTCGGTCAAGCGCATGCGGGCCCTGATGGCGGAGGGCGCCATCGAAATCGCCCCGGTCGGCTTCATGCGCGGCCGCACCCTCAACAACGCCTTCGTGGTGATCGACGAGGCCCAGAACTGCACCTACATGCAGCTGAAGATGCTGCTGACCCGCCTGGGCTGGAACTCGACCATGGTCGTCACCGGCGACCCGAACCAGTCGGACCTCCTGCCGGGCATCTCGGGCCTGGCCGACGTGGCCGCCCGCTTCGACGAGGTCTCCAACATCGCCGTGGTCCGCCTCGCCGACCGCGACATCGTCCGTCACCCGCTGGTCGCGGAGATGCTGGGCGTCCTCTGATCCTGTCGGGCTGAACCAACGGGGCCGCTTCGTCAGACGACGGAGCGGCCTTTTTTGGTGCGTTTTCACTTTACATCACCCCAGGGTTGAGGGAATTTGATCTTCTTCTTTAGGCTCAGGAAGGACAGGTCATGATCAAGCGTACGACCCTCGCGGCCTTCGCCTTCGCCAGCCTCGCCGGCGGCGCCCTCGCTCAAACCCAGCCGACGCAGTCCGCGCCGACCTATACGCCGGACATGCGTGCGACCGCTCTTCTGCCCCAGAGCCTCATGTTCGAAAGAACGGCGCAGGGCCTGTACTGGAAGCAGGTGATGACGGATCGCGCGCACCTGAAGGCTTCGCCTGAAGAATGGCGCCGCGCCGAACTGGCCGCCAACCTGATCAACGCCAACCAGTGCAACAACGCCTATAAGCTGGCCATCGTCGAGCTGGACGATCGTCTGGCGGAAAACGTCAAGGCGACCTGCACGGGGCGGTCGCACCGCTAGCGGCCTCTTCGCGAGGCGTTTCCAAGCGAATTCTCCTGCTGTCGGCGATTTGACTTACTTCGCGCTGCGTTGGCTTCACGCAACGTTGGCGCCGCGCTCCGCCCCGTCGAGGAACGTGAGCGTCGCGCCCGCGTCGCGGAAAGCCGATCCGCGATGGCCGGCGTGACGCCACTGTTCGGCCTTTTTGGTGCGTTTTCACTTTACACCACCCCAAGGTTGAGAGAGCGTGACCTTCTTCAGGCTCAGGAAGGAACGGTCATGTTGAAACGCTCGGCCCTCGTGGCCCTCGCCTTCGCCAGCGTCGCTGGCGGCGCGGTCGCCCAAACCGAAACCCAACCCTCGCAGACCACGTCGCTGCCGCCCATCGACCGCGCCCAACCGTTGCTGCGGTCTTCCGTCACCGGCGACCTGTACCCGCAATTCTTCTACTGGCGTCAGGCCATGACGGATCGCTCGCAACTCAAGGCCTCGCCGGTGGAATGGAGCCGCGCCAAGCAGGCCGCAGACCTGATCAATTCCAACCAATGCGCAAGCGCTTACAAGCTGGCGGTGGTCGAGAACGACATTCGCCTGGCGGAAGGCATCAAGGCGGTCTGCAAGAACCAAAGGCCGGAATAACGCGAACCGGCGCGGTTCGTTAAAATCGAGACTTGAGTTTGAGGCGGTCGGACGTGCAAGGTCCGGCCGCCTTAATAGTTTTTTGGACATGTTCATGGCCGACACCGAAGCGCCGCGCACAGAATTGACCCTCCGAGGGATCATACTCGGCGTCCTGATCACCCTCGTCTTCACCGTGGCCCAGGTCTATCTGGGCCTCAAGGTCGGCCTGACCTTCGCGACCTCGATCCCCGCCGCCGTCATCTCGATGGCCCTGCTGCGGGCGTTCAAGACCTCGACCATCCAGGAAAACAACATCGTCCAGACCATCGCCTCGTCGGCGGGGACCCTGTCGTCGGTGATCTTCGTGCTGCCGGGCCTGTTGATGATCGGCTGGTGGGCGAACTTCCCCTATTGGCAAGTCTTCGGGGCCTGCGCCGCCGGCGGCATCCTGGGCGTCATGTACTCCATCCCGCTGCGCCGGGCCCTGGTCACCCAGTCCGACCTCCCCTACCCCGAGGGCGTCGCCGCCGCCGAGGTGCTGAAGGTCGGCTCGTCCTCGCGCGAAGGCGCCGAGGAAGGCAAGGCGGGCCTGTTCGCCGTGACCGTCGGCGCGATCACGTCGGCCCTGTTCGCCGCCCTGGCCGCGGCCAAGGTGTTCGCCGCCGAAGTGTCCGGCTTCTTCAAGGTCGGCGCCGGCGCGACGGGCCTGGGCGCCTCGGCCTCGATGGCCCTGATCGGCGCGGGCCACATCATGGGCGTCACCGTCGGTGTCGCCTTCATCGTCGGCCTGATCATCGCCTGGGGCATCGCCACGCCGATCCTGACCTCGCTGGCCCCGTGGACCGGCGACGTCGCCGCCCACGCCGTCTCGGTCTGGAAGAACCAGGTCCGCTTCATCGGCGCCGGCGCGATCGGCGCCTCGGCGATCTGGACCCTGGGCAAGCTGGCCGTTCCCGTCTGGCGCGGCCTGATGGCCGCCCTGGAAGCCGGCCGCGCCCGCAAGTCGGGCGAAGGCGCCATCCCGCGCGTCGAGCAGGACATCCCGATCAACATCGTCGGCCTGGTCACCCTGATCGTCCTGGCCCCGGCTGGGTGGATGCTGTTCCACTTCCTGTCCGGCGGTCCGCTGGCCGGCCTGGCCGCGCCGCTGGTGCTGGCGGGCGTGGCCTTCGTGGTCGTCGCCGGCCTCTTCGCCGCCGCCGTCTGCGGCTACATGGCCGGCCTGATCGGCGCCTCCAACAGCCCCGTCAGCGGCATCGCCATCCTGTCGATCCTGGGCGCCTCGCTGATGATCGGCGCCATCGGCCACGCGGTCACCGGCCCGAACGTCGACACCGCCCTGATCGCCTTCGCCCTGTATGTCACCACGATGATCATGGCCGTGGCCGTGATCGCCAACGACAACCTGCAGGACCTGAAGACCGGCCAGTTGGTCGACGCCACGCCGTGGAAGCAGCAGGTGGCCCTGATCATCGGCGTCGCCGCCGGTTCGGCCGTCATCCCGCCAGCCCTGGAGCTGATGAACCGCGCCTGGGGCTTCGCCGGCGCGGCCAACCTGCAAGCCGTGGCGGCAAATCCGCTGCCCGCCCCGCAGGCGACCCTGATCTCGACCCTGGCCAAGGGCGTGATCGGCGGCCAGCTGGAGCTGCCGATGCTGAGCGTCGGCGTGCTGGTCGGCATCGTCCTGGTGATCATCGACGAGACCCTGCGCAAGACCTCCGGCAACAAGTACGCCCTGCCGCCCCTGGGCGTGGGCCTGGCCATCTACCTGCCCAGCGCCGTGACCGCCCCCGTGGTGATCGGCGCGGTCGGCGGCTGGCTGTACGAGAAGTGGGTCCGCAAGGGTCCGAACGCCGAGGGCGCCGAGCGCCTGGGCGTCCTGGCCGCTTCGGGCTTCATCGTCGGCGAGAGCCTGTTCAACGTCGCCTATGCCGGCCTGATCGTGGCCACCAACAAGGACGCGCCCCTGGCCGTCCCGTTCGCCCCGTCCGAGGGCGTCGGCATGATCTTCGCGGCCATCGCCGGGATCGGCCTGCTGGTCTGGCATTATGTCTGGGCCAAGGGTGCGGCGGCGCGCGCGGCCAAGGCCGGGTAGATCACGGATGTTGAAGGTCTGGGGTCGCCGCTCCTCCTTCAACGTCCAGAAGGTGCTGTGGCTGGTGGGGGAGCTTGGCCTTCCCCACCAGCACATACCCGCCGGCGGCGACCACGGCGGGCTCGACGATCCCGACTTCCTGACCCTGAACCCGCATGGACGGGTTCCGGTCATCGACGACGACGGCGTGGTCGTCTGGGAATCCCACGCCATCCTCCGCTACCTCGCCGCCCGACACGGCGGCCCCGACTGGTGGCCGACCGAGCCCGCCGACCGCGCCAGGGCCGACGGTTGGATGGACTGGGCGCAGACGGCCCTACAGCGCGACTTCCTGACGGGCGTGTTCTGGGGCTGGTACCGGACGCCACCGGAGCAGCGCGACATGGCGGCCGTCGACGTCGCCCTCGCCGCCTGTGCGCGACACTTCACCCTGCTCGATACAGTGCTGGCCGATCGGCCGTTCCTGAGCGGCGACGCGCCGAGCCTGGCGGACATCCCGGTCGGGACGCACCTCTATCGCTATTACGAACTCGAGATCGATCGGCCGCCCACACCGAACGTCGAGGCTTGGTATGCGCGGCTGCGCGAGCGGCCCGCCTATCGCGAGCACGTCATGATCCCGTTCGACGAGATGAAGGGGCGGCTGGCGTACTAGGCCGCTGCCAGGATCGTGAACACCACGTCCCGTCGGCCCCGATACCCCAGCGACTCGTAGAGCCCGATGGCCGTGGCGTTGTCGGCGTAGCTGTGCAGGAAGGCCTTCTCGCCTCGCTCAAGGATCTTGGCGGTCACCTCGCGCAGCAGGCGGGCGGCATAGCCCTTGCCGCGATGGTCGGGATGGACGCAGACGCCGCTGGCCTCGGTGTAGCCGTCGGGCCGCATCCGCTCGCCGGCCATGGCGACCAGCTGGCCGTCGACGCGCACGCCGATGAACTCGCCCAGCTGGTGGGTGCGGCCGAAGAACGGACCCGGCTTGGTCTGGGTGGCCAGGGCCAGCATCTCGGCCGCGTCGGCGTCGCCGAGGTCCAGCATGTCGAAGGCAACGTCCCAGGCCGGCGCGACCTCGACGGCTTCCATCTGCAGGCACAGGGCGCTGGAGAGAACTTGCGTCCCCGGAACCGGCGGCGGCGCGGCGGGCTCGACCAGGCCCACCGTGCCTTGCGCCCGCACCAGCTCGCCCAGGGCCGCCAGGCTCGCCGGGCTTTCGTCCACCGTCCCGGCGAACAGGCCGAAGTCCGGGTGCATCCGCAGCGCTCCGCCATGGTGGACGGCCAGATGGCTCTGGCGACCGGTCAGGGTCGAATAGGCGGGGCGGTCGAGAACGTGGGCGGTCATGCGCCCATTCAAGCCGGACAGTACGCCGCGATCAACGCCTTCACGGCGCCGACGACCGCCTTGGCCGGCTTGTCGTCGCCGTCGAACATCTGGCTGGAGGTGAAGACCCCCTCGATCAGCAGCATCATGGCGTCGCCCAGCCCCTTGGGGTCGGACGCCCCCATCTGGGCGGCCTTGGCGTGCAGGCGATCGCGCAGCAGCTGCTTGTGCTCCTGTGAGACCTGGCGGCCGGCATGCTGGCGGTCGGGATATTCGACCACGGCGTTGGAGAGATTGCAGCCGCGATAGTCGTCGCCGCCGGACCGGTCGGCCAGGCCCTGGAAATAGGCGATCATCTGGGCCTTGGGGTCGTCCGGATACAGCGCCTCGGCGGCCTCGAAGCGATCCCAGAACCCGACCTCGACCTCGCGCAGCACGGCCGCGACCAGCTCGTCCTTGGACTTGTAGCTGCGATAGAGACTGGGCTTGGTCACGCCGGCGCGGGTGACGATCTCATCGACCCCCACCGCGCGGATACCCTCGCGATAGAACAGCTCGCGCGCCGTCTCGAAGATGCGGTCGGCGGCGCGCGGGGTCGAACCGTAAGGCCCGGCGAGGATCTCTTCTGGTGTTCTCTTGGACATTTTCAGATATCGCGCTTGACGATGTTACTTACCGGTACGTATACATCCAATCAACCCCGTACCGATCGGTTACATCCCTGCAAGCCTGAGAGACGACATGCCGACCGCACACCGCCGGCCCTTCGGCCAGAACTACGCCTTCGTGGTCGCCGGTGCGATCTTCCTTGCGCTCCTATCGGCCGCTGGCCTCAGGGCCGCGCCGGGCGTGTTGATCCTGCCGCTGGAAAAGGCGTTCGGCTGGGACCGCGCCTCGATCTCGGTGGCCGCCGGCATCGGCATCTTCCTGTACGGCCTCACGGGTCCCTTCGCGGCGGCGCTGATGCAGTCGTTCGGTCTGCGCAAGACCGTGACCCTGGCCCTGCTCTTGATGTCGGTCTCCACGGGGCTATCGGCGTTCATGAGCCAGTCCTGGCAGTACGTGGCCACCTGGGGCGTCATGGCCGGGGTCGGCAGCGGCGCGGTGGCCATGGTGCTGGGCGCGACGGTGGTGAACCGCTGGTTCGTCGCCCGGCGCGGGGTGATGATGGGCCTGCTGGCGGCCTCGACCGCGACCGGCTCGCTGATCTTCCTGCCCGGCATGGCCCTGATCGCCGACCACGGCGGCTGGAAGCCGGTGGTGCTGACCGTCTCGCTGGTCGCCCTGATCCTGGCCCCGTTGATGTGGCTGCTGATCCCCGAGCGCCCCTCGGACGTGGGCCTCAAGCCCTACGGCGCGCCCGATGACTATGTCGCCCCCGCCCCGGTCAACGGCGCCAACGCCCTGGCCTACGCCTTCCAGGCCCTGGGCCGCGCGGCCAAGACCCGCACCTTCTGGCTGCTGTTCCTGGGCTTCTTCATCTGCGGCCTGACCACCAACGGCTTGGTCGGGGTGCACATGATCGCCTTCTGCGGCGACCGGGGCATGCCCGAGGTCAAGGCCGCCGGCCTGCTGGCGCTGATGGGGCTGTTCGACCTCTTCGGCACCACGGCCTCGGGCTGGCTGAGCGACCGCTACGACGCCCGCAAGCTGCTCTTCGTCTACTACGTGCTGCGCGGCCTCTCGCTGATCTACCTGCCCTTCTCGGACTTCTCGGTAGTGAGCTTATCGGCGTTCGCGGTGTTCTACGGCCTGGACTGGCTGGCGACCGTGCCGCCGACCGTGCGCCTGGCCAGCGAGGCGTTCGGGGACCGCGACGGCCCCATCGTGTTCGGCTGGATCGCGGCGGGCCACCAGATGGGCGCGGCCACCGCGGCGATCGGCGCGGGCGTCATCCGCGCTAGCCAAGGCCAGTATGTCGAGGCCTTCATCATCGCGGGCACGGCGGGCCTGGTGGCGGGTGTGGCGTCCCTGATGATCCGCCGTGTGGTTCCGAAGGCGGTAGCGGCCTAGTCGCCCCACGGGTTGAACATCGGTCCACCCCAAGCCTCGAAGTCTCGCACGTTCCGCGTGACCAGGGTCAGGCCATGGACCTGGGCGGTGGCGGCGAGAAAGGCGTCGATCTGCGGCATGGTTCGGCGGGCGAGCTCCGCCGCTCGTCGAATGCGCGCCTGGGTCAATGCGATCTGACTATCGACCGGCAATATCCGATCGCCGAAATCGACGAGCACGCTGTTCAACCATTGACGCAGCTCATGAGACTTTCGGCCAACCGCGAGACGTTCAACGCCGTAGCCGGCTTCCGCCAAGCTGACGGTGCTGATGAAAAGCGTCGAGGGCGATTGGGCCTTCGACCAAGCGCTGACGGCAGGATGCGGCGACTGCTTGATGGCGTCCGACAGGACGTTGGTGTCGAGAAGAAACATCAGAACTCGATCACACGCCCCGGGTCCTTGTCCCGGGCGAACATCTCGTCGTGCTCTTCGTCGCTTAGGATCTGGAAGCGGGAATCGAGCCAGCTCGCTCCAGGCTCAGCGACGCCTTGCGGCTGGCTGAGCCGCCGATAGTCTTCGGCCGACACGATGACGACCGCGTCCTTGCCGTTCTTGGTCAGGTGCTGTGGGCCTTGCGTACGCGCCCGTTCAACCACTTCGCTGAACTTGGCCTTGGCTTCCGCCAGGCTCCAACTGCCATCGGGCATGACGCCCTCCACCTCGAAAAATGACCACTATGACCAGAGTAGTCAAAGTGGTCATTTTTTCAAGCGACAGCTTAGTCCAGATCTTCGGCCAGGATGGCCATCTCGAACATGAACGAGCCGTCCTCGTCCTCGTCCTGGAAGACGACGCCGATGAATTCACCGGCCACTTCGACCTCGGCCGAGTCCTTCTGCTTCGGACGCGGCTTCACCTGGATGTGCGGGTTGCCGAAGGTGCGCTTCAGGTGCTTTTCGAGCTTGGCGACGGTCGTGGCGTCCACGGGGGGCCTCTTGTTCTGGGGGAGCGCCCGGGAGCGCGTTATCCGCGCGAAACTAGCGCCCGGGGCGAGAGTCGCAAGCCGCTTCCGGCGGATGAGGTGTGGACGCTCCTTCGGCGACCAGCCAATCGCGGAAAAGCAGAGCCTCGTCGGTGGCCCCGTCGGACGGAGTCAGGGCCACGATGCTGGTCTTGCCGGCCGTGAATCCCAACGGCGCGACCAGGCGTCCGCTGGCTAGGTCGCGTTGCACGAAGGCCCACGGGCCGATCGCCACGCCGAGCCCGGCGGCGGCGGCTTCCAGCATGTAGAAATAGTGGTCGAACTCCTGCGTGCTGACCGGCGCGGGCAGACCGTCGACCTCGAAGTTGCGCGCCCAGTCGGACCAGCTTTCCAGGAAGGTGCGGGTCAGCAGACGCGGCAGGGCGCAAACGCGCTCCAGCGTCGCCGGTCCCCCGGCGGCCAGCTCCGGCGACATCACCGGGCCGTGGAAGTGCGGCATGAACGGCGTGGTCTCCGCCGGGTCGGTTCCCAACTCCTGAGGCCGGCGCATGCGGATGGCCAGGTCGATGCCGTCATCGCGGAAGTCGAACGGCCCGTTGGACTCCGCGACCCGCAACGGGATGTCCGGATGCGCGGCCTGGAAGGCCGGCAGGCGCGGGATCAGCCACTTCATGGCGAAGGTCGGCAGGCACGAGACGACCAGGGGGCGCGGTCCAACCTGGACCGGACGCGGCACGGCGGCCTCGATCTGGTCGAAGGCCGGCGACAGGGCCTGGGTCAGCTTGAGGCCCGCTTCGGTCATGCGCAGGCGCGAGCGCGGCCCTTCGGTCAGGGCGACGCCCAGGTGCTCTTCCAGCTGGCGGATCTGACGGCTGACCGCGCCGTGGGTCACGCACAGCTCGTCGGCCGCCAGCGTCATGCGCCCATGCCGACCGAACGCCTCGAAGGCGCGCAGGGCGTTCAGCGATGGCAGGTGGCGACGGGCCATGTGAAGAAACCTCACAGAAGGCCGACCGATAAGTCGTTATCCGGGCAAGCGCAACCAGGGGATAGTCGCGCGCATGTCACCCGCCGCTCCTTCCCGCATCACCCTCCCCCAGGTTCTGGCCGTGATGGCGATCTGGACCGCCGTCATCTACGGCCTCGCGCACCAGCAGCCTGCGGAAGCGGAACAAATCTCACTGAAGACGAAAACGCCGGCCTGCGCGAAAGGCTGAATAGAGAGCAAAGGCTCTCAAAGCCCGCTTTCCTGGGCCTTGTGCCCAGGACCCATGGTTCAGCGGGCATTGCGTTGGGATTCAGCCTCGGCCGACCGCCCCGAAAATCCGGCGAGCCAAGTTCGCCCTCGGGCATGGGTCCTGGGCACAAGGCCCAGGAAGGCGAAGATATTTGTCGGAATGAAAACAGACCCCAGAAAAGGGTTGGGCCCCAGCGGCGTCTCGCCAGCTGGGGCCCGGGTCCGCCCACTAGGTCGGGGGGGCGTAGAGGGGCGGACGTGAGATAAACGCCATCCCCCGAACGCGGTTCCGCCGCCTATCTGGGTGTCGTCAATTTTATTTCGAAGAGCTTCGGCCAGAGCTTCCCGGTGACGAAAAGCCGGTCCTGGGCGGCGTCGTAGGCGATGCCGTTCAGCACGTCGTCGCGGGTCCCGGTGACGCCGGCTTCCTTGAGCAGACCCGCCAGTTCGATCCAGGCGATGACATTGCCGGTCTTCGGGTCGATGCGGGCGATGCGGGTGGTCTGCCAGACATTGGCCAGCAGCTCGCCCTTCACATATTCCAGCTCGTTGAGGTTCCGCACCGGCACGCCGTGGTCGGTGACCTCGATGCGACCGGTCTCCTTCAGGGTGTCCGGATCCAGGAAGCGGATGAACGAGGTGCCGTCGCTCATGATGATCCGCTTGTCGTCGCGGGTCAGGGCCCAACCCTCGCCCGGATAGCTGAACTCGCCGATCCGCTCGAAGCTGTTGATATCGTAGATGAAGCCGATCTCGTTGGTCCAGGTCAACTCGTAGAGCCGGTCCTTCCAGTCGACGATGCCCTCGCCGAAATAGCGGCTGTCGACCATGCGCTCGGCCTCGGAGGCGCCGGTTTCCAGGTTCCATTTGCGGATGAACGAGCGCCCGGCCAGGCCGGTGCTCTCGAACATGAAGCCGTCGCGATAGAACAGCCCCTCGGTGAAGGCGTTGGTGTCGTGGGCGTAGGCCTTCACGACCGTGTAGCCGCCGACCGGAGCCGAAGCCGACCAGGCGGGCGCGCTTACGACGAGAGCGGCCGCGAACGCGAGGCCGCCCAGGTTCCGCAGGAAAGTGCCCACGGGCTTAGATTTCGTACGAATAGACGGTCTCGGCCAGGGTGTGGTCCATGGTCCGGGCCGGTTCCTCGCAGGTCGGGCAGTTGACCAGGCGCGCGGGCACGCCGGCGGCCGTGCAGTGGGCCGGCACGGGGCGCAGCACGACCGAGCCCGAGGCGATCTTGGCGTAGTCGCCGATGGTGATGTTGCCCAGCACCTTGGCGCCGGCGCCCAGCAGGACGCCCTTGCCGATCTTGGGGTGACGATCGCCGCGATCCGCGCCGGTGCCGCCCAGGGTCACGCCATGCAGCATCGAGACGTCGTCGCCGACCACCGCGGTCTCGCCGATGACGATGCCGGTGCCGTGGTCGATGAACACGCCCTTGCCGATCTTGGCGGCCGGATTGATGTCGACCTGGAAGACCTCGCTGGAGCGGCTCTGCAGGTAGAAGGCCAGGGTCTCGCGCCCCTCGTTCCACAGCCAGTGCGACACGCGGTGGGTCTGCAGGGCCAGGAAGCCCTTGAAGAACAGGAATGGCTGGACATAGCCCTTGCAGGCCGGATCGCGCTCGAACACCGCCTTCAGGTCGGCCTCGGCCGCCTCGACGATGGAGGGATCGCTTTCGAAGGCGTCGGCGGCGAACTCGCGCGCCGTCATCGCCCGCATCTCCTGGTCGCCCAGCTTGCGGGCAAGCTGGAAGGTCAGGGCGTCGGCCAGGTTGTCGTGGCTCAGGATCACCGCGTTGAGCAGCGAGGCCAGGGCCGGCTCGTCCTTGGCGGCGTGTTCGGCCTGGTTGCGCAGGGCGACCCACACGGGCGTGTCGGTATCCGGCGTCACCACTTCGAGATGCTTGGCCATCGGGCTCTCCCTTCCCAGCAGGCGGTACTCATAGAGCATCTTCAATGAAGATGCTCCTACTAGCCGACGAACGCCGGTTTCTAAAGGATGAGAGCCGCCAGATCGCCCGGCAGTTCCCCTCGCACCGCCATATGGTGCGTCCGGAGTAGTAACGCCACCGTAATTGCGTCGGGCATGTGGCCGGCGGTCGCCGCGTCCAGCGCTTCGCGGAACGGGACACGGGCGACGGCCAGGTCCTCCGTCTCGTCCGGCGCGGTCCGCGTAGGGGTCAGATCCATGGCCAGGAAGCCGTAGGCGAGCTCGTCGGTGACCGAGTTCGAGAGCTCCATCTTCAGGATCAGGCGCCAGTCGGCGGCCTGGAGCCCGACCTCCTCGGCCAGCTCGCGCTTGGCGCCGTCCAGCGGGTCTTCGCCGTGCGGCGCGCCGCCTTCGGGCAGTTCCCAGCTGTAGTTGGCGAGGCTGAAGCGGTTCTGGCCGACCAGGGTCACCGTGCCGTCGTCATGCAGCGGTACGACGCCGATCGCCTGGTTCTTGAACCCGACCTTGCCGTACAGCGCCGGCCGGCCCGTGGGCGCGATGGCCTGGTATTCGGTCAGGGTGATCCAGGGATTGTCGTAGACGACCTGGCTGGACGAGACGCCCCACGGCTTGCCGTGCGGTCTCAGCCAAGCGGGCTTGCGGTCAGGCGTATCGGACATGGGGCTCCGAACTTATAGGCTGGGCGCGGTATTTATCGGGCGCGGATGGTTCCATCCGGCTCGGCTAGGCCCTACCTGAGCGGGCTTACAGATTTTCGGAGATGACGTCTTGGCCGGTTCCGTTCCCCCCGCCCCCGAATTTGGCCAGACCCTGCCGATCGCGGCCTCGCCCGAGGTCGTCGCGTTCCTGGCCAAGCGCCGCTCGGCCAGCGCCATGAGCCTGACCGCGCCGGGGCCGGACGACGCCCAGCTGGCCGAGCTGCTGCGCATCGCCGCCCGCGTGCCCGACCACGGCAAGCTGTCGCCCTGGCGCTTCGTGATCCTGAAGGGCGAGGCCAAGGACGTCTTCGCCGAGCGGATCACGGAACTGGCCGACAGCCAGGCCAACCCGACCAAGGCCAAGGCCGCCCTGCGCAAGCTGACCCGCCCGCCCGTCTGCGTGGCCGTGGTCTCGCGCTTCGTCGAGGGCGAGATCCCCGAGTGGGAGCAGCGCCAGAGCGCCTCGGCCGTCTGCCACCAGATGCTGCTGGCCGCCTCGGCGTTGGGCTGGGGCGCCAACTGGATCACCGACTGGTACAGCTACGACCCGCGCGCCACGGCGATCCTGGGCCTGGCCGAAGGCGAGCAGGTGGCCGGCTATCTCTATCTGGGCACGTCGAGCGAAGATCCGCAGGAGCGCGTGCGCCCCGACGTGGCGGCGATCACCAGCGCGTGGAGCCCGACCTAGGGTCGGAACGTTGGCTCAGGAGTAGCGAGGACACGACGATGGCGCGACGCAAGGATCCCTGGACGAGTCTCGCCTTCGATAGCTGGTCGCTGGGGCTGGAAGCCTCGACGGTCATCGGCCTTCGCATCATGAAGCTCGCCGCCGGCGGCCCGGCCGCCCAGGCCGAGGCGGAGCTGATGGTGAGTGAGAAGGTCACGGCGGGCATGATGCTGCCGATGCTGGCGATGACAGGACAGCTGGGGGCGAGCGGGCCGGCAGTGGCCGCGGGCTCGCTGGCGCATCTGCGTAAGAAGGTTCGGGCGAACAGGCGACGGCTGGCGAAGGGATGATCGCGGCGCCGAAACCTCGCCCTTCGACAAGCTCAGGGTGAGGTTTCTACTGAACCCATCGAGCCAACAGTAGTCCTCACCCTGAGCTTGTCGAAGGGCGAGGACGGACCCTCACACCTCTTCCAGGCACGCCAGCCCCAGCCGCGACTGCACCGTCTTCACGTAGGTCGGCCCCACCGGCACGGCGACGCCGTCGCGCAGCACCAGCGCGATCAGTCCCTTGCCCAGGCGGTTGACCGCCTCGACCCGGTCAGGGCTGACAAAGGCCGAGCGGTGGACGCGGATCATCTTGGCCGGGTCCAGGCCCTGCTCCAGGGCGCTCATGGTGATGCGGTGGATGTGGCTGCGGGTGGCCGTGTGCAGCAGGACATAGTCCTTGGCCGCCTCGATCCAGTCGATCTCGCTGACCGCCACGCGCACATGGCCCTGGCGGGTCGCGACCCAGATGCCGTCCAGGTCGTTCTCGCGCGCCGGGGCGGCGGCTTCGGCCTGCTGTTCGTAGGCCTTCTGCAGGGTCCGGCGGCGACGGGCCCGCTCGACGGCCTGGCGCAGGCGGTCGAAGCGTACGGGCTTCAGGAGGTAGTCGGCGGCCTCCACCGCGAAGGCGTCGGCGGCATAGACCTCGAAGGCGGTGACGAAGACGATCTCGGGCCGGGTCTCGGCCTGCAGCTCCGACGCCAGGGCCAGGCCGCTGAGCTCCGGCATCTGGATGTCGAGCATGACGAGGTCGGGCGACAGCTCGGCGATCGCCTGGGCGGCCTCGCGGCCGTTGCGGGCCACGCCGACCAGCTCGGTGTCCGGGATCTGGGCGAACAGGGCCGACAGGCGCTCCAGCGCCGCCGGCTCGTCGTCGACCAGCAGGACCTTCAGCTGCATCACGCGGCCCTCGGCTTGAACAGTTTCACGACCTCCAGCCGCAGCGGGATGCGCAGCAGCACCAGGAAGCCCCGCTCGCGCGCAGCGGCCTGCAGCAGGCCGCGAGCGCCGTACAGCACTTCCAGCCGCTGGCGGACATTGGTCAGGCCCACGCCCATGCCCTCCACCCCATTGGCCATTTCCTGGCCGGCGGGCTCGCCATCGTCCTCGACGATGACCACCAGGTCCTCGCCGTCTCGCGACGCCTCCAGGCGGATCGTCACCGGCCGGCTGGTGCGGGCCACGCCGTGCTTGACGGCGTTCTCGATCAGCGGCTGCAGCACGAAGCTGGGGACCAGGGCGTTGCGCAGTTCGTTCGGGCACGAGAATTCCACGCCCAGGCGGTCGCGGAACCGCACGCTCTCGATCTCGAGATAGGCCTGCAGCGTGGCCAGTTCATCCTCCAGCGGGATCATCGCCTCGGGATCGGCCGCCAGGGTCAGGCGCAGGAAGTCGGCCAGCCGCGCCAGCATCGACTCGGCCTCGTCGTTGCGGCCGGTGATCACCGACGAGGAGACCGCGTTCAGGGTGTTGAACAGGAAGTGCGGATTGAGCTGGTAGCGCATGGCCGCCAGGCGCGCGGCGCTGGCCTGGGCCTCGGCGGCCAGGGCGGCGGCGCGGGCGTCGGCCAGCTGCCGCTCGTTCTCGCGCGCCACGCGGACGGCGATCATCATCAGATAGAGCGCGCCCAGCAGGGCGTACATCCAGGCGCCCAGCAGAAACTGGCTGACGCCGCGCGCGATCATCACCCGGGGCAAGGGATGCGCGCCATCGAGCAGGGTTCGGAAGTAACCGCCGATGACGAAATCCGATACCGAGAGCACGACCGCCATGACGAGCACCGTCGGGACCATCGCGACGAACCGCACCGGGCGGTCGTCCTGCGGCGTCCGGGCGGCGCGGAGGTAGATCACCCCCGACAGCAGCGCGCCCAGGCCCATGAACACGAAATGGCTGGCGACCAGCCCCGGCGCGGGGGTCTTGGCGGCGGCGAGATAGGGCAGCCAGAACAGCAGCGTATCCAGCCCCCACAAGCTCAGTGTGAGAAGCAGCGCCTGCCTGAAAAGGTCCGACTTCAGCCCGACGTCGATATCTTTCATGGTCGCAGTCTAGCCGAAACGGCGCCGAACGCAGCCCGCGTCCGCCGCACCAGCGTCGGCTTTCGTCGCTCCGCCGCAGCCTCGCGCCCGCCCGTCGCAGCGTGCGCGACGCGAGACGCGGGGCAGGCCATCAAGTGGGCGACCTTCCTGGACGTTCAGAGCGTCCCTACCCTTTCCCTCATTCGGACGGGGACGCCCTACCGCCATTCCCAAGGGCGTTCGGGAAGGTCGCTCTTCGCTGGAGCCCCAGGATGAAGCTCGGCTACCTGGCGGCCCTTCTGCTGCCGCCCAGAACGCAAAAGGGGCGCGCCCCGCAGAACGCGCCCCCTTCGATGGTCAAGCAGCCCTTTTTTGATCGTCTCGGCGATCAGCCCCGGCCGCGATAGGGCGCCACGCCCTGGTCCGGGACCCACAGGCCTTCCGGCGCCGGGCCGGTCTGCCAGAAGACGTCGATCGGAATGCCGCCGCGCGGATACCAGTAACCGCCGATGCGCAGCCAGCGGGGCTGGGCGATCTCGACGATCTTGCGCGCCACCTTGACCGTGCAGTCCTCGTGGAACGAGCCGTGGTTGCGGAAGCTGGTGAGATAGAGCTTCAGCGACTTGCTCTCGATCAGCCAGTCACCCGGCGCATAGTCGATCACGAGGTGAGCGAAGTCCGGCTGGCCGGTGACGGGGCACAGCGAGGTGAATTCCGGCGCGACGAAGCGGGCCAGATAGAGCACGTCGTGCTGCGGATTGGGCACGCGCTCGAGGACGGCGACCTCGGGATTTTCCGGCGCGTCGACGACTTGGCCCAGCTGGGTGACATTCAGATCGGTCATCGCCGCGATTTAGGCCTCACGAGCTCAAGAGACAAGCCGCACGCGCCTCGCTACAACGTCGCAAACAGTTGTTCGCCAAATGGCGCGGGGAGGATGCGATGCGGGACTTCGACGGCTTCACGGTGGTGATCACGGGCGCTTCGACGGGTCTGGGCCGGGCGATCGCGGTCGAGGTGGCGCGACGGGGCGCGGGCCTGGTCGTCGTCAACTACGCCAGCAGCGCCGACGAGGCCGCCGAGACCGCTCGCCTGGTCGAGGCCGAGGGCTCCAAGGCCGTTCTGGTCCAGGGTGACGTCGCCAACGACGAGGACTGCAGGAAGATCGTCGCGGCCGCCGAGCCCACGGGCCGCATCGACGCCCTCTTCAACAATGCCGGCATGACGAAGTTCGCGCCAAACCACGCCGACCTCGACGCGGTGAACGCCGAGGACTTCCTGCGGCTCTATTCGGTCAATGTGGTCGGCGCCTTCCAGATGGTGCGGGCCGCCCGCGCCCTGCTGGAGGCCGCGCCTTCGCCGGGCGCCGTGGTCAACACCGCCTCGATCGCCGGCGTGATGGGCAACGGCTCGTCGGTGCCCTACGCCGCCTCGAAGGGCGCGATGACCACCATGACCCTGTCGTTGGCCAGAGCGCTGGGTCCGCGCATCCGCGTCAACGCGGTCAATCCAGGCTTCATCGACACCCCGTGGTTCAAGAACCTGCCCGACGACTCGATGGAACGCCTGCGGGCCGGCGCGGCGGCGGCCACGCCGCTGAAGGTCGCCTCGAAGCCCGAGGACATCGCCGGCGCCGCTGTCTTCCTGGCCTCGCCCGCCTCGCGCCACGTGACGGGTGAAACCTTGCTGGTCGACGCAGGGCTGCACCTCGGGGGCGCAAGCCTTTCTATGCGGTAAAGCAACAGCCAAGCCGGATTCGCTTTTCAGGCGCCTGTTGCATGCCTGCGCACGTTCTGAAGCATAATCGTCACACTCGGCCCAAAGTTTAGGCGCCTGGCGCCCTTCTCGCTGGCGTTCGGAGTCCTCGGATTGCAACTAAGGGCGGGTCCCCGACTAATCGGTCGGGGACGCAATGCGCTTGCAGGCGCCGTCGGAGCTCGGGAACCAACCCGGGAGACGACACAGATAAGGGGATAGAACCAATGAAAGCCATGAAGATCGCGCTGGCCGCCGCCACCGCCACCGTCGCCCTGTCGGGCGCCGCGATGGCCGAGGAGCTGAAGCTCTCGTACAATGTCGGCGTCACCAGCGACTACGTTTTCCGCGGCGTCAGCCAGACCCAGGAAGATCCGGCCATCCAAGGCGGCATCGATCTGTCCTCGGGCATCGTCTATGCGGGCGTCTGGGCCTCGAACGTCGACTTCGGCGCCTCCGACCCGACCGCTGAAATCGACCTGTACGCCGGCATCAAGCCGACCGTCGGCGACACCTCGTTCGACTTCGGCGTCTATTACTACGGCTACGTCGAAGACAAGGGCCTGACCCCCGGTCAGTTCGGCTACTTCGAAGCCAAGGGCGCCGTCTCGAAGGCCTTCGGCCCGGCCACCCTGGGCGCCGTCGTCTACTGGTCGCCGGAATATCCGGGCAAGGGCGGCAACTCGACCTACATCGAGGCCAACGCCGCTCTGCCGATCGCCGAGAAGCTGACCCTCTCGGGCGCCGTCGGCCACCAGGCCATCAAGAACTACGGCGACTACAACACCTGGAACGTCGGCGTGTCGTACGCCCTGACCGACAAGCTGTCGGCCGACCTGCGCTATCACGACACCGACGAACACAACTACGGCAAGATCTACGACAGCCGCATCGTCGTCGGTCTGAAGGCCGCGTTCTAAGCCTTACCGCTTGGATCGAAGGATCAGCCGCCCCGGTTCGCCGGGGCGGCTTTTTCTTTGGGCCGTCCTCGCCCTTCGACAGGCTCAGGGTGAGGACTACTGCTCGCTCGGCGCTTCAGTAGAAACCTCACCCTGAGCTTGTCGAAGGGCGGGGTTTCGGTTCCTAAGCGACGGGCGCCTTCGGCGGCCGCATCGCCAGCACCGCCACGAACACCACCGCCGTCACCGCCGCGAACAGCTGGAAGGTGGGCGAGAAGCTCCCCAGCCGGTCGCGCATGGCCCCGGCGATGAACGGCCCCGCCGCCGAGACCGCGCCGACCAGGCAGGTCAGCGAGAAGAGCTCCAGATTGCTCTGGCGGCCGTAGTAGTTCAGCAGCAGCACGGTGACGGCCAGGACGGTGAGGCCAAAGCCCACGCCCGTGCCGATGGCGTAGACCAGCATCAGGGCCGGATTGGCCGCCTGGGCCAGGGCCAGCAGGCCGACGACCAGCATCCCCTGCGCCAAGATCAGCAGCCAGCGCGGATCGACGCGGTCGCCCAAGGCGCCGCCAGCCAGGCGGGCCAGGGTCTGCATCAGCGATTCCAGGCTGAGCATCTTGGCGGCCAGAGCGGCGGCGGCCACGGCGGCGATCCCGGCGGCGATCCCCAGCTCGGTCAGGTGCGAGACCGAGACGCTGGCCACGGTCACCCCGACCAGCAGGTGCGAGAAATAGGCCGCGACCAGGATGTAGAACTGCGGGGTGCGCAGGGCCTGGGGCACGGTCCATTCGTGGGCGGTGCGGTAGACGCGGGCGTTGGCCGGCGCCTCGCGGGCCTCCTGCTCGACCTCCAGATCGACCTCGTGCGCCGCTTCGGCCAGCCACTTGGTCCCACCGACCATCATCGCGCAGACCAGGCCGACGATGGCGGCCAAGGCCGCCTGGACGATCCAGTAGAGCCGCCAGTCGTCACCGCTGGCGCCCATCAGCGACAGCGCCATCCACGGCCCGGCCGCGCCGCCCAGGGAGCCAAAGGTGAAATAGACGCCGAACGGCAGGGCGCGCTTGCGGAACAGCGACGAGAGGACGTGCGTCCCGGGGATCAGCGCCGCCATCTGGAAGCCCACGCCACAGGCGGCCGCGCCGACATAGTAGCTGAGCAGGCTCTCAGAATTGGCCAGCCCCAGGAAGCCGCCCGCCAGCACGGCCGCGCCGGCCAGCAGGGTCCCGCGCACGCCGATCCGCCGGATCAGGATGGCCGGCAGCCACGACGAGGCGCCGGTGAAGACGCCTAGCACCGAGAACCCGAGGAACGCCTGCTCGAAGCTCCACTTCAGCTCGCCGATCATGGCCGGCAGCACCACGCCCAGCGAGCCGTAGGTCGAGGCGGTGATCAGGAACAGCAGCAGGCTGAAGCCCGCCAGCAGCAGCCACGGGCGGAAGCGGTCGTGGGAGTCGGTCAAATCAGAACGTCCGCTTCAGGGTGGCCCGCCACTCCCTTCCCTTGCCCGGCAAGGCGCCGAGGTTGGCGTAGGTGTCAGCGTCGGGGGTGAAATAGAACTTGTCGAACAGGTTATCGACATTGACCGACAGAGTGTAAGGCCCCCGGTTCACGAAAGCGGAGGCGTTGACCAGGCTGTAGGCAGGATAGCGCACCGCGTTCTGCACGGTGCCCGCCGTGCGACTGACATGGCTGACGCCCAGCGTCGCGCCGGCCTGGCCCCAGTCGTAGCCCTTGCTGGTGTAGGTGCCGTAGAGACTCACCACCGACTTCGGGATCAGGGTGTAGGCGTAGTCGCCGCTCCGGCCCGGTAACCCTGCGAAGCTCCACACCACGTACGAGCCGCCATAGGCCTGCGCGCCCGGGACGCCGGCGGTGTAGGCCGGAATGTACTGGAACGAGGTGTCCGGCCCCTTCACCGTCGTGCGCTGGCTGTTGCCGGCGAAGGTGAAAGACAGGCGCTCGGAGGCAAGCCAGCGGACCTCGACCTCGACGCCCTTGGCGCGCGTGCCCTGCACGGTCGGCGGGGCGATGGCGCCGGCGATCTGGGTGCGGTTCTGCTTGTAGGCGGCCAGCGAGCCGATCAGGGTCCCGCGCAGCAGCTGGAACTTCACGCCCGCCTCGGTCAGGTCCGAGCTCGACAGCCACGAGCCGTCGGCCACCAGGTTGGGGGCCAGATCACCGGCCTGGCTCATCTCTAGGGCGGCGGCCTTGGCATAGCTGACATAGGGCATCAGGCCGATCGGCAGCTTGTAGGTCAGGCTGGCGCTATAGGTGGCCTTGTTGCGGTCGTCCGCCTGCTGGCCGGCGACGACATAGCTGAGGAAGCCGATGTCCTGGCTCTCGACGCTGTAGTGGTCCCAGCGCCCGCCGAGGACGAGGTTCAGGCGGCCGACGTCGATGTCGGAGGTGACGAACACACCGGTCTGCTTCCAGGTCGAGCGGTTGTCGTTCTCCCACTTCAGGCCGATGCCGCCAGCCTCGGTGTCGAACGGGCTGTCGATGGTATCGGTGGGCGTGGCGCCGAAGGCGATGTCGCGGCGGTCCAGGGCGATCAGGCCGCTGTTGTAGCTCTCGCGCCGACGGCCCTCGAACCAGCGGTGCGAGCCGCCGACCAGGGTGCGGGCGCTCGCCGCGCCGAAGGTCGTCGGGAAGGCGTAGGTCAGGCGGACTTCGCTGACCTCGGCGTCGACCGCCGAGGGATAGCCGTACGAGACGAAGCGCTTGTTGTCCTGGCGGTCGTGGAACAGCTGCAGCTTGATCGAACGGTCCTCGCCCAGGTCCTTGGCCAGGTCGAAATAGAAGGTCTGGGTGTTGGTCTTCGAGAAGTCGGCCGGGCTGATATAGACCGTGCGGCGATCCAGCTTCGTCGTGCCCACGCCCGTATCCAGCGTGTGGTTCGCGTCGCTGCTGTAGAAGCCGTAGTACGGGATGTAGAGCGCGCTGGCGTAGGGGTAGAAGCCGACCTCGTTGGGCGTCAGCTTGCCGTTGCCGTCGGCGTCCTTCAGCGTCGTGTCGCGCCCGGTGATGTAGGTGCGGTTGTCGATCAGGTCCTGGGTCAGGCGGTTCCAGCCCGGCGTCTGCACGTCGCCGCTCGAATGGAACAGCATGCCGCCGAAGGCCGCGCTCCAGCCGTTGCCGAGATCGAAGTCGGACGACACCTCAAGCGTCTGGTGACGCGGATAAATGCCCTTGTAGTAGCTATGGCTGTCCTCGACCTCGCCATAGACGTAGAGGCCGCCCTCGGCCTTGCCCAAGCTCACGGGCGCGCCGAACTGGCCGGTGACCAGCTTCTTGTTGTAGCTGCCGAAGGTCGCGGTGATCTCGCCTTCCGGCTCGGCCAGGAAGCGGCCTTCGTCGCGGGCCGATTTCGGGATGAAGTTGACCAGGCCGCCGACCTTGCCGGCGCCGTAGACCGGCGTGGGCGGGCCGCGCAGGATCTCGATGCGCGCCGCGCCGCCGATCGGGGTCGAGTAGGTGCCGCGGTTCTCCACCCGCTTGAAGCCGCGGAAGTAGTTCTCGGCCAGGGTGCCGCGGATGTTGAGCGAGCCGGGCACGCCGTAAAAGCTGGCGGTGTGGGTCCCCGGCGAGACCTTGGTCGCGCCGTCCAGGGTCAGGACGCCGTAGCGCTCCAGGGTCAGGTCGCTGACCAGGCTGGCCGAGCGCGGCGTCTCGATCAGCGGCTTGTCGATGCCGAAGACCGTGTTGCTGGGCTGTTTTTCGATCAGCCCTGCCTTGTCGCGCGCCACGATCACCACGGCGTCGACCTGAGAGGCTACCTGGTCTTCCGCCAAGGCGGGAACGGCGGTCATGGTCGAGAGCGCCAGGATACTGGCGGACAGGAGAGCGCTTCTGGACGGCATCTTGGTCGGAACCTTCACGCCGCCGGGTGGGGAGTTCCCGGCGGTCTAGGTTCCGATATCTGGGGATGCACTCGCGTTCGTCAAAATGCCTTCTGACATTTCAGATTGAATTGCGAAGGTGCTGTGGCGGGAAAGTCGCAGCTTACGTAAGGGTCAGGTCAGGCGGCGCCGACGTGCGGTCGAGTCTGGGCCTCGGGCTGCACGTTGAGGATGCGGAGCATGGCGTTGCGGGAGGCCTCGGCGTCGCGGCTGGCGATGACGCGGGCGACCTCGCGATGCTCTTCGATCTCGTCCAGCAGCTCCTGCTCGGTGGCCCCGTTGAACGAGAACACCCAGAAGCGGGCGGCCTTGTGCTGCAGCGGGATCAGTATCCGGGCCAAGGCCAGGTTGCCGGAGGCGCGAGCCACCAAGGCATGGAAGCGCAGGTCCATGGCCACCAGGGTCGGCAGGTCGCAGGTCCGCGCGGCCTCCTCCCCTTCGGCGAACACGTCGTACATGGCCTGGGCCTCGGCCTTGGAGGCGTGCTTGGCGGCCAGGCTGGCGCAGTGCGGCTCGATCAGCACCCGGGCGTCGTAGCCCTGGCGCAGCTCGACCAGATCCAACGGCGAGACCGTGGTGCCCGAGCGGGCGCGGCGGATGATCAGTCCTTCCAACGCCAGACGACCGAGGGCGTCGCGCACGCCGGCCAGGCCGGTGTCGTAGTGGGCGGCCAGCGACTGCTCGTCCAGCCGCGCCCCGGCCGGCAGCTCGCCCAGGATCAGGTCCAGCAGGATGCGCTCATAGACCTTGGTCTTCTGCAGGTCCGGCGACCAGTCCTCGAGCCCCGAGGAGTTGGCGACGTCGAGCACCAGAGTGCGGGAGGCGGGCGATTTCAACGACGGCGGGGCCATGCGGGGTCCGTGAGCGGCGGTCGCTGATAGGTAGTGTGAAATGTTAGAGGTTGCTAGCTCCCCTTCTCCCCTTGCGGGAGAAGGTGTCGCCAGAGGCGACGGATGAGGGGTCGCGCAAACAGAAAAGCCGCGACAGCGGCAAGGCTGTCGCGGCGGATGCTTTCTTCAACCCCTCACCCGGCCCTGCGGGCCACCCTCTCCCGCAAGGGGAGAGGGAAGAAGGATCAGAACGCCGGCACCACCGCGCCCGCGTACTTCTTCTCCATGAACGCCTTCACGTCCGGCGAGGTCAGGGCCGCCGCCAGCTTCTTGACGCGAGGGTCGTCCTTGTTGTCCGGACGGCCGACCAGGTAGTTCACATAGGGGCTGGTCTTGTCCTCGATGATCAGCGCGTCCTTGGACGGGTTCAGCTTCGCATCGAGCGCGTAGTTGGTGTTGATCACCGCCAGGTCGACCTGGGGCAGCACGCGCGGCAGGGCCGGGGCTTCCAGTTCCTTGAACTTCAGGTTCTTCGGATTGCTGGTGATGTCCTTGAGGCTCGAGAGCTCGTTCTTGATGTCCTTGAGACCGATGACGCCGTTCTTGGCCAGCAGGATCAGGGCGCGGCCCTCGGTCGAGGCGTCGTTCGGGATGGCGATCGTCGCGCCGTTCGGAACCTCGGCGATCGACTTCCACTTGGCGGAATAGGTGCCGATCGGCTCGACGTGGACGCCCTGGATCGGGATCAGGTTCGTACCCTTGTCGTGGTTGAAGCTCAGCAGATAGGGCAGCGTCTCGAAATAGCTGACGTCGATGCGCTTCTCGGCGACCTGGGTGTTGGGCTGGACGTAGTCGTTGAACACCTTGATCTCGATGTTCAGCCCTTCGGCGGCCAGCTTCGGCTTGATGAATTCCAGCACCTCCGCGTGCGGCACGGCGGTGGCGGCGACGGTCAGGGTGTCGGGCGCGCTGGCCTTGGGCTCTTTCGGGCCGCAAGCAGCAAGAGCCATGGCGGCAAGGCCGAGAACGAGGAAAGCGCGGCGGGCGACCATGAACGGCTCCATAAGGCGATCTAACCGGTAGGGTTTTACCCGGTCAGGCGTCGAAGAGAAAATCAGATTTCCTGGGGAGAGGTCGAGAAGAGCCCGAACGTTCCCTGCCGCGTCGCCTCAGCCGGCGTCGGAGGCCTTCAGCGTCCAGGTCGAGATCAGGTCGGGATTGCGAACGACGTCCCCGTTCTCGTTCATCCGATACTCGCCGAGGTCCGCCAGGCGGAACGCCCGCGCATCAGGCGGCAGGGTCAGGGTCTTGCCTTCGCGGCCGCCGCGCAGCGACACGCGGAAGCCCGTCTCGGGATCGGCGCTCTCGATAACCCCGTGCATCTGGGAGCGCTTCACGAGCGCGCCCGCGTCGTCGACATAGTGGAGCGCCACCAGCAGATACCGGCCGGGCGCATAGACCTCGAGTCCCTCGTCCCAGGCGGGCGAATGGTTTTCCTGGGACACGGACACCCTAGGCCTCCTCGTCGTCGTTCGCGGCCTCCGGCACGTCCGGCAGGCCATGGATGATCCAGTTGGCCACGAAATCGGGCTTCTCGCCAGTCAAGCTTGTGACCCCCGGCTCGGCTTTTTGGATGGCCGAGGTCTGGGGCGGCAGGGTGTAGGTGTCGCCGTCGTGCTCGCCCATCAGGTCCAGCACGATGCCCTCGTCGAGGGTCGCGTCGATAACCACGCCGAAGAACTGCTGGCGCTCCTGCACCTCGCCATCGTCGTCGAGGAAGGTGAGGTTCATCAACAGGGTCTTGCCCAGCAGGGTCAGGACGAAGTCGGCGTCCCAGTGGTCGTCTCCGGGAGCGCCTAGCTCGGTGTCGAAGTGTTCGTCGGTCATGCCTTCAGCCTACTTGTGCGAAACGCGGCGCACCACCGCGTCGCCGATCATCTGCAGCACCTGCACCAGCACCAGCATCAGCACGACGGTCACGATCATGACGTCGGTCTGGAAGCGCTGGTAGCCGAAGCGGATGGCGAGATCGCCCAGGCCGCCCGCCCCCACGACGCCGGCCATGGCGGTGTAGGACACCAGGGCCACGGCGGTCACGGTCGCGGCGGCGACCAGGCCCGGCAGGGCTTCGGGCAACAGCGCGCCCAGCACCACCTGCCGCCGCTTGGCGCCCATGGCGAAGCTGGCCTCGATCACGCCCTTGTCGACCTCGCGCAGCGCGGTCTCGACCAGGCGCGCGAAGAACGGCGCAGCGCCGACGACCAGCGGCGGGATGGCACCCGCCACGCCCAGCGAGGTGCCGACCAGGGCGACGGTCAGCGGGATCATCACGATCAGCAGGATCACGAACGGCACCGAGCGCAGCACGTTTACCAGCAGCGACAGCAGGCCGTTGGCCAGCCGGTTCTGCAGCATCTGGCCCCGGCCGGTCAGGAACAGGATCACGCCCAGCGGCAGGCCGACGACGATGGTCAGCACCATCGAGCCGCCCAGCATCGCCAGGGTGTCCAGCGTGGCCTGGCCGATCTCCGACCAGTCGATGTTCGAGACGCTCATCGGGCGGTCTCCCCGCTCAGTTCATCCACCCGGACGCCCGACGCCTGGAACTGGGCGATAGCCGCGGCCACGTCGCCGCCGGTCAGGGCCAGGGTCAGCTGGCCGTAGGGCGTCTCGCGCAGGCGATGGATACGCCCGCCCAGGATCGAATAGTCGACGCCGGTGGTCCGGGCGACCTCGCCCAGCACCGGCTTGTAGGTCGCCTCGCCCTTGAAGGTCAGGCGCACCACGCGGCCGCCGACACCCGGCGCTGCGGAGACCTCACCGTCGGCCTCGCGCACGAAGCGGACGGCGGTGTCGCTGGTCGGGTGCAGGAAGACCTGCTCCACGGCGCCCTCCTCCACCACGCGGCCGGCCTCCAGCACGGCGACGCGGTCGCAGACGCGGCGGACCACGTCCATCTCGTGGGTGATCAGCACGATGGTCAGGCCCAGCTCCCGGTTCAGGCCCGAGATCAGGTCGAGGATCTGTTCGGTCGTCTCGGGATCGAGCGCGCTGGTGGCCTCGTCGCAGAGCAGGACCTTGGGATTGGTGGCCAGCGCCCGGGCGATGCCGACCCGCTGCTTCTGGCCGCCCGACAGCTGGGCGGGGAACTTGTCGGCGTGGGCGGTCAGGCCGACGCGCTCCAGCAGCTCTGCGGTGCGCGCCTTGACCTCGGCGGCCGGACGGCCAGCCAGCTTCAACGGGAAGGCGACGTTCTGGGCGACCGTCTTGCCCGACAGCAGGTTGAAGTGCTGGAAGATCATCCCGACCCGGCGGCGCAGGGCGCGCAGGCCCTCGACGCCCAGGGCCGCAACATCGTCGCCGTCAACGACCACCCGGCCGCCGGTCGGCGTCTCCAGGCCGTTGATCAGCCGGATCAGGGTCGACTTGCCCGCGCCCGAGGCGCCGATCACCCCGAACACCTCGCCGGCGTTCACCGACAGCGAGACCTCGCTCAGGGCCGCATGGCCCGCCGAATTGCCCTGGGCGGCATAGGTCTTGGAAACGGCCTCGAAGGCGATCACGAGCGCTGGGACCTTTCGCGGAACGGGCCGGGGTGATCGCTCACGTGGCTCCTTGGGTCAAGCAGGCCCGAAAACCTCGCCCTTCGACAAGCTCAGGGTGAGGTTTTCTACGACAGCGCCTGAAATCGTCCTCACCCTGAGCTCGTCGAAGGGCGAGGACGACTCCGAAACGGCGCCGCCCCTACTTCGCCTTCGGCGGGGCGTTCTTCACGTACTTGTCCATCCACTGGGACATTTCCCAGAGGGTGTGGCCGGTCGACTCCCGCGCGCGGTAGCCGTGGGCCTCGTTCGGCAGGGTCACGTAGCGGACCGTCGCGCCGGCGCCCTTCAGCGCGGCGTAGAAGCGCTCGCTCTGCACCGGGAAGGTGCCGGAATTGTCGTCCGCCTCGCCGTGGATCAGCAGGATCGGATCCTTGATGCTGGTCGCGTAGGTGAACGGGCTCATCTTCGTATAGGTGTCGGTCGCGTCCCAGTAAGTGCGCTGCTCGGCCTGGAAGCCGAACGGCGTCAGGGTGCGGTTATAGGCGCCCGAGCGGGCGATGCCGGCCCGGAAGAGACGCGTGTGAGCCAGCAGGTTGGCGGTCATGAACGCGCCGTAGCTGTGGCCGCCGACGGCGATCTTGTCGCGATCGGCCACGCCCAGCGCCACCACCGCGTCAACGGCCGCCTGGGCGTCCGCCGTCAACTGCTCGATATAGGTGTCGTTCGGCTCGGCGCCGTTCTGGCCGATGATCGGGAACGCGGGATTGTCGAGGATCGCGTAGCCCTGGGTCAGCAGGAACAGATGGCTGATGCCGCCCGGACGGGTGAAGCGGTTGCCCTCGTCCACCGTCTGGCTGGCGACGGCCGCATCGGTGAACTCGGCCGGATAGGCCCACATCAGCAGCGGCAGCGGGCCGTCCTTGGCCTTGTCGTAGCCGGCCGGCAGGTAGAGCACGCCCGACAGGGTCACGCCGTCGGCGCGCTTGTAGGTGATGGTCTGCTTGCTGACGCCGGCGAACTGCGGCGCCCGGTCGGGGAAGCTGGTCAGGGCCCTGGCCTTGGCGCCCTTGGCCGCGGCGTGGACGTAGTAGTTCGGCTGCTCCTTGGCGCTTTCGCGACGGGTGATCACCGACTTGCCGGCTTCATCGGCCAGGCCCACCGGAACCTCGTAGTAGGGACCTTCGGCCTGCCATAGCTTGGTGGTCTTGCCATCGGCCAGTTCCATGCGGCCGATGAAGGGGAACTCGCCCTTGGCCGAGGCGCCATCGCCCGCGACGAACACCGCCTTGCCATCCGGCGTGAAGTGCAGGACGTCCTCGCCCTCGGCGTTGCGGCGCGTCAGGGCCCGGCCCGGGTCGTTGTACTTGTCCTGGTAGTTGCGCTCGATGATCACCCGGCCCGCGCCGGGCTTGCCCGGATCGATGGCGATGAGCTTCTGATTGCGGGTCTGCCACCAGCGGCTGGTCAGCAGGGCGAAGTCGCCCTTGCCCCACTCGATGCCGCGATAGCGCTGGTCCAGGTCGATCAGCTTGGTCGGCGCGGCGGTGAACGGCGCGGACAGCATGAAGACGCTGTCGTGCACGGCCACCTTCTTGCGAGGATCGCCGCCGTCCTGAGCCTCGGCCCAGGCCAGGGTCGCCGGCGCGTCGGCGCGCCAGCTGACCGAGCGCACGCCCGTCGACACGGCGTCGAACGCCGGCGGCAGGGTGTCGGCCAGCGGACGGTCGACCAGGGTCTTCACCGGCTGGCCGTCGATGGTCGAGACGGCGATCTCGGTCGGGAACAGGCCCGCCGGCACCAGGTAGCTGTAAGGGCGCTTCAGGCGGTTGGTCAGGACGTACTTGCCGTCCGGCGAGATCGCGGCGCTGGAGATCACGCCCGGCTTGCCGACCGCCGTGGTCTTGCCGTCGGCCAGGTCCACGCGGGTCAGCTGCGAGGTGAAGTAGTAGTCGAACAGCGCCTCGTCATGGGCGTTGGTGAGCAGGTCCTGATAGGTCCGGATCGCGGCGGTCTTGCCCTTGGACTCCTGGATGGTCGGGCCGGTCGGCGTGGTGCTTTCGCTCGGCGGCGCACCACGGCCGGCAACCACGGTCTGGACCAGCAGGCTGGCGCCGCCCGGCAGCCAGTCATAGCCGGCGCCGAACACGGCGTTGACGACGGGCTCCGTCACCTTGCGGGCCGTGGCGGTCTTCACGTCGACGACCCACAGCTCCAGGCCGGTCTTGGCGTCGAGCAGAAAGGCCATCTTGCTGCTGTCGGGCGACCAGCTGGGCGACAGGAAGCGGGCGCCGGCCGGCAGGGCCACGGCGCGGACCTTGCCCGTCGCCACGTCCTCGAACGACAGGCTGTTCAGCCAGGCGGCGCGAGCCTCGATCGGGCCGTTGGTGCGCGGGTTGATGCGGGCGCCGCCCAGGCGAAGGATCGGCTCCGAGACGGCGGCGATCGAGGGCAGGTTCTCGCGGCCCAGCAGGGCCAGGGTCTTGCGATCCGAGCTCACCGCGACGCCCGGCGTCGGGGCGGCGTCCAAGATCTGGGCGATCGGCGCGGGCGGGGTCTGGTAGCCGTCGGCCGCCAGGGCGACGCCGGCGGCCAAGGCCGAGAAAGCGACCGACGCGGCCAGCGCCAGCGCGCGGCCTCGGAACGAAGTCTGGAACATGCAGGAGCCCCTCACTTGAAGCGCGCTCCTTGAGCCGGTGCGCCGAACGGGAGGCATGGTTATGCAGGCTTTGGCCGGAAGGGAACCGAATTTAGTCGCAATTCGGGGCTATGAGTGCATTTCGCGCACCATTTTTTGCGGAAAGCGGCGGAATTCGATTTCGCCGATGCAACATGGTGTCGGCGGGGAAATTCTGAGCGCTCTTGCCCGTCCTCGCCCTTCGACAAGCTCAGGGCGAGGACTACAACCGATCAGTAGAAAACCTCACCCTGAGCTTGTCGAAGGGCGAGGTTTTCGCAGCGCCCTACGGCTTCTTCACCACCGCGCCGCCCTTCATCACGAACACCGGCTTCTCCAGCGTCGTCACGTCGGCCAGCGGATCGCCCGCCACCGCGATCATGTCGCCCCAGAAGCCGACGGCCACCTGGCCCACGCCCTTGCTCTGGCCCAGGGCCTCGGCGGCGGTGATGGTCGCCGACTGGATGGCCTGCAGGGGCGTGGCGCCGTAGCGGACCATGATCGCGAACTGCTTGGCGTTGTCGCCGTGCGGATAGACCCCGGCGTCGGTGCCGTAGATCATCTTCACCCCGGCCTTCAGGGCCTTCTTGTAGTTCTGGCGCTGGATCTCGCCGATGTCGCGGTCCTTGCGGAGGTTGTCCTCCAGCACGCCGTTCTTCTTGCCCTCGGCCTGAGTGTAGTCGGTGTTGTAGATGTCCATCGAGAAGTAGGTCCCGTGCTGGACCGCCAGCTTGATGCCCTCGTCATCGACCAGGCTGACGTGCTCGATGGTGTCGATGCCGGCCTTGATCGCTTCGCGGATGCCGCTGGCGCCGTGGGCGTGGGCGGCGACCTTGATGCCGGCCATGTGGGCCTCGTCGGCCACGGCGTGCATCTCGTCATAGGTCAGCTGCTGCTGGCCCGGCTCGTCGCCGCGCGAGAACACCCCGCCCGTCGCGCAGATCTTGATCACCTGGGCGCCGTACTTCTTCAGCGTCCGCACGACCTTCCGCGCCTCGTCGGGGCTGTCGATGTTGTAGGGGCTCTTCTCGTCCATCGAGGGCGGGAAGAAGGTCGAGTCGCAGTGCCCGCCCGTCGCGCCGATCGCGTAGGTGGCCGTGACGATGCGCGGCCCGACCACATAGCCGGCGTCGATCGCCTCGCGCAGACCCACGTCGTCGAAATCGGCCGAGCCGACATTGCGGATGGTGGTGAAGCCGGCCTCCAGCGTCTTCCTGGCGTTGGCGACCTGCACCACGCTCCAGAAGCGATCGCTGTATTCCAGGCTGTTGTAGCCGCCGATCTCGGCCAGGCCGTCGATATGCGTGTGCATGTCGATCAGGCCCGGCAGCAGGGTCGCGCCGGGCAGGTCGACCACCTTGGCTCCGGCCGGAACGGCGTCGCCCTTCTTGCCGATGCTGGTGACGCGCCCGTCGGTGACGATCACCAGCGGATTGTCGACATACTTGCCGGTGGCGACGTCCAGCAGGCGGGCGGCGGTCACCGCCTCCACCTCGGCCGCGCCGGCGCCGCCGGCCATGAACAGTCCGACCGCGGTCATCGCCGCGATCTTGAGGCCCTTACCCATTCGATCCGTCCCCGTGCAAACTTGAGCATGGAGACGCTAGCAGACGGGAGGGAGCCGTCGAGCCTTACTGAGGGACAACCTCGCTGGGGCGCTGCATGACTTCCTGGGCGCGCTGCGCCTGGGTCCGCAGCGCCTTGCGCTGCTCGGGCGTCGTGCAGACCTTCACCGGGAAGTGGCTGCCGGTCGGGATCTCCTTGCGGCAGATCAAGCCGTCCTTCTTCTTGTCGGCGGCCGGCGCCGGTGCGGCGGTTTCGGCGGCGGTCGGCTGGACCGGCGGCTGGTCGGGAGCGGGCTGGGCCGAGACAGACGTCGCCAAGGCGAAGGACAACACGGCGACGGACGCGAAGAAACGCATGACACCCTCTGGTTCACGAAATGCCCGCCGATAGGCGAGAGCGGGACCGGACACGTCAAGTTACGACATGTCCATCTGCGACCAAACCAAGCGTTGAGGATACGAACGGGTCGTTTGATGCGCTCGACGCCCTTCAACCGATCCGCTAAGCCTCGCGACCTTAAGCGGGCGTGGCGAAACTGGTAGACGCACCGGACTTAAAAGCCTATGCGCGCCGCTAAAATCGATAAAAATATCAATAAAATCAAATGTAAGCAGATTTCTTCGCCCTCCAGAAAGAAGCACAAATCTAGCACAAACGCCCCAGCCGCTAGCACAAGCGCCAGAAGTCTGGCTCGCGCAGCGGAGCGAGGCCGCCACACCGTGATGGATGGCAAGGTTCAGCTCTACCGACGCTCCGGCAGTCCGTACTGGCAGTGCGCTAGCTCTGTCGGGGGGCGGCAGCGACGAGCCAGTACGCAGGAGGACGACCTTACGCGGGCGGTCACCTTCGCCCGCGATTGGTACGTCAAGCTGCTGAGCGGAGATCGCCTAACGCCGGAGACGGTGTCGACCCAGTTGCCGAAGACTGCGCCTGAGCCCCTTCAATCCTTCCGAGAGGCCGCAAGGCGCTTCATGGTCGAGTACGAGGCCATCACCCAAGGTCAGCGTAGCGTGATCTATGTCGAGGGCCATCGACGGCGCTTAGCCAACTACCTCGTGCCGTTCTTCGGCGACCATCCGGTCACCGCCCTTACCTCCGGCATGATCGCCGACTATCGCATTCACCGCATGCACGGCGGCAGACGTGGAAAACCACCTGCGCGAAGCACCCTGCACCAGGAGATCGTCTGCCTGCGCCAAGTCCTCAAATCGGCCATTCGCCATAGATGGATCGACCATCTCCCCGACCTATCGGTGCCCTACGGCCGGTCGGGGAAAGTGTCTCGCCGCGCCTGGTTTTCGCCCGAGGAGTGGAAACTATTCGAGGCCGCCGTACGCGATCGAGCGAAGAACCCGCTGAAAGAGCGGTGGCGCAGCGCCAGTGAGAACTTTCGCGACTGTGTGCTCTTTCTGGTCAACACGGGCCTGCGGCCCGATGAGGCGCTTCGCCTTGAGTATCGTGACGTCGCCATCGTCGCCGACGCCGGTACGGGCGAACGCATCCTGGAGATCGCCGTTAGGGGCAAGCGTGGAGTGGGCTGGTGCAAGAGCATGCCTGAAGCCGTAGCGCCTTTCAGGCGGCTCAAGACGCGCAATGCGGGCCAGGCGATGGAACGCCTCTTCCCTTCCCTCCAGCACGAACTGTTCAACGCCATTCTCAGCGAGCTGAACATGAAATTCGACCGCGAGGGACAGCGTCGGACCGCCTACAGCCTGCGGCACACCTACATCAGCACCCGGCTGATGAACGGCGCCGATATTTATCAGGTCGCCAAGAACTGCAGAACCAGCGTCGAAATGATCGAAACCTACTACGCCTCGCATATCAAGAACGTCATCGACGCCTCGGCGATCAACGTTCGTAAGGCCCCGACCTCTCGCTCGCGGGCCAAAGCATCTCCAGCCAAGCTCTGACCGAATGGTCGCCAAAAGGCCGGAACCGGCCGACGCGACCATTGGCGAAGGGATGGACCGAACGGTCCGTCCCGGTGGCGTTCGCGCTCCGCACGGAGCGCAGCCATCGCCGCGCGCCGGGTTCGGCCATCGTGCACCCGGTCAGCGTCGCGATGGCGGCGCTGACCGGCCGATAAACCAATAGCTAACCGCCACCAGAAGCCCATCGCTAATCTTTGACTGCCAGATTTCCTGCCCCCAACAGCGGAAGGCAGTGCGTTGACGGCGCGACACCAACTCATGGACGGCAGGGTGCAAGTCTATAGGCGCCCCGGCAGCCCTCACTGGCAGTGCGCCTGCACTGTCGCCGGTCAGCAGCGGCGGACGACGACTCGCGAGGAGAGCCTGGCGCGCGCCAAGGACGTCGCCAGCGACTGGTACCTCGGACTCTTGGGGAAGTATCGGTCAGGCGAACTCAAGGCGGGCAAGACTTTCGCCCAGGCAGCGGATCGCTTCATCAACGAGTTCGCCGTCATCATGCAGGACGAGCGCAGTCCGATCTATGTCGATGGCCATCGCAACCGTATCAAGAACCACCTCACCCCCTTTTTCGGGCAGACCCCCGTAGGCGAGATCACCGCGGGCATGGTGCAGGACTATCGCCTCCATCGAATGTCGACCGGTCGCGGCGGCAAGCCTCCCGCCCGCAGTACGCTGCATCAAGAAATCGTCTGCATCCGGCAGATCTTGAAAACCGCCCACCGTCATCGATGGCTGGAGCATCTGCCCGATCTTTCGACGCCCTATCGGACGTCGAGCAAGATCTCGCGCCGGGCCTGGTTCTCCCCGGACGAATACAAGCGCCTCTATGCCGCTACGCGCGAGCGAGCCAAACACCCCAAGGCGGCGCGCTGGCGCGCCGCCTCTGAAAACTTGCACGACTTCGTGCTCTTCATGGTCAACACCGGCCTGCGCCCCGACGAAGCCTTGGGTCTCGAGTATCGCGATGTCGCAGTCGCGTCCGACGAAGCGACAGGCCAGCGCATCTTGGAGATCGCCGTGCGGGGCAAGCGTGGGGTCGGCTGGTGCAAGAGCATGCCGGGCGCCGTGACACCATTCACGCGCCTTCAGACGCGGAACGCGGGGCAGCCGACGGACCGCCTGTTCCCTTCGTTCCCCCGGCAGCTCTTCAACACCATCCTCGGCGAACTGGACCTGAAGGTGGACCGCGAGGGGCAGAGGCGTACCTCCTACAGCCTTCGCCATACCTACATCTGCATGCGGCTCATGGAAGGGGCCGACATCTACCAGGTGGCCAAGAACTGCCGGACTAGCGTCGAGATGATCGAGACCTACTACGCGGCGCACATCAAGAACATGATCGACGCCTCCGCGATCAATGTGCGCAAGACCCGCCCGTCGCCCGCCCGTTCCGCCAACACGGCAGTGCGCCTGGGTTTGTCGCGCACGCGGTCGAAACCCTCGACGCCCAGAGCCTAGCCGACTATAGCTCGGCTCGGTTTAGGCGGGCGTGGCGGAACTGGTAGACGCAACGGACTTAAGCCAAGGATTGAGTGCGCCCGGGGAAACTCGGGACGTAGAACTGCTCAAATTCGGGGAACCCTGTCAGATGGCGATCCCGAGCCAAGCCCCTCCGGGGAAGGTGTAGAGACTAGACGGGCAGCACCTAACCTCTGGTCTACCGGAGCACGGTGAAGGGATAGTCCAGACCACGAACGGCCCGGTCGACGGGCGGGCGGCGAAAGTCGAAGTGGTACGAAAATCCGTCAGCCGAAAGGCTATGCCGGTTCGATCCCGGCCGCCCGCACCAGAACTCCTGGAAGTCCAGCAAGGCGCGGAAGGCGCTAACTCTACCAAATCCGCTGGAAGGCGCGCTGCGAGCGCTCCTGGGCTCATCGAGAGGGCATCCACAGATCGAGCAGGTATAGACGCCGCTCAACCAACTCCATTTTTGCGATGTACAAGGGCAGCCGCCCAACTCACTCAACCAATTGCCGCAGGGTAATTCCCCGAGGCGGATGTCTAAAGCTCCGACGGGGCGGACCGCCTCGACCAAGGCGGCGCACTAAGCTGCGCGCCCACCGGCTTTGTCTGACGCCTGTATGATCCGCGTCTAACTTCCGTCTGACACCGCCTGCTTATGCAGCTTCGGTCTGTATGAAATTCGTCAAATCGGTGTCCGACTCTTGTCTCATCTCCGTCCTACCGAGCCGGCCGGTAGCCAACGAGTAGCCGGCTTGTCGCCACCTCGTAGCCGGCGCGTAGCCAAGTCGTCGCCAGTTTGTCGCCAACTTGTCCCTGGCGCTCCGAAATGTACCCAGATCGTACCCATCTAGTCCTCAAGGGGTACCCAAAGCCTACCCTGATAGTACCCAAAGCGTCGCTTCGGGAGCGCCCTGACGGGCGCGTGGTTGGAGACCCCCTTTTTTGGAGGTTGTGGGGTGTGGAATCTCCACGTTTTACGCCCTTAAATTTGGCGACACACCATACGCACCTCCAGAATGGAGGTAAGCAACTGTAATAACTTGGAAAATCTCAATTTTCACATTTTTTAGCGACTACATTTTACAATACACGACATGTAAATTTGTGTTATTTTTCAGTGACTTTTGATATCACAAAACACCACAAGGGAGAATACATGCGTCCTCGCCAACTCTCCGAACCGATCCAGGTCCGCCTCACCCCGCTACTTCTCGCCCAAATGCGCAATGAAGCGGCTGCGCGTCCGATGTTGATCTCCGAGCTTATCCGGGAGCGACTGGACCTAGCCCAGATGGTCCAGGACCGCATCGACGACCTTCGAGACGACATCGCCTTCAGATTGGGCCAACACGATGCGCGCCAGCCGCCGCCAGCGCTAGACAACACCTTGTTGGTGGAAATCCTGCTGACCCTTCGCGCTATCGCCTCACCGCAAAAGCTTGATATGGTCAGAGGCGATATGCGCTACCAAGGCCTCGAACCATGGACTCCAAAGTAGGAGCACCCAACTCGCGGCAAGGCAGCACTTGAAAGCAGCAGACTTCGAACGAAACCTTGCACTCTTGCGATTTGGCGCGAGCGCTAGCGACGATGGCAGACATGGAGTTTCAGGCCGCAAGCCCGTCGAGCCTTCCCGCCAATCGACCTGCGATGCAGTTTGACAGGAGCGCACGGCGACAGCTATCGGCCGGGGCTATTCGGTTGTTCCTGGGAGCAACAGAAATCCTACGGCTATCAACCGAAGAGCGTAGAGCCCTTCTAGGGGATGTCCGGCCCTCGACCTATCGCGTATGGTGCAAAGATCCAGCGCGGATCGTATTGGCACACGATCAATTCGAGCGAATTTCGCTTCTATTGGGGATCATCAAAGCCCTGAGACTGGTGTTCGCCGATGATAGCAAGGCCTGTGAATGGCTACGGGCGGCGAACTCCCTCGCCCCTTTCGATCAGCGCACGCCAGCCGAGCTTATGGCCGCTGGCGGTATCATCGGCCTTTACAGAACCCGTCGACATTTGGACGCTTGGTCCGGATGAATACCTGGCGGTGAAGCTGGCCGAGGCTTCGCGGTAGTGGCGTGGTGCTGTCAGCCTAACGCTAACCGGTCTCCGCATCATGGTGCGGGCCAACCCGTCGGCGGAGACTGAGTTTGAAACCGCTATCGTTCAAGCGCCACCGCTTCCCGGCCGACGTCATAAGACACGCCGTCTGGCTCTATTTCCGTTTCAGCTTGAGCCTCCGCGACGTCGAATGCCTCCTCGCCGAGCGCGGAATCGAGGTCAGCTATGAGACGATCCGGTGCTGGACCAAGAAGTTTGGGCCGCTCATCGCCAGGCGCTTGAAGAAGCTCCGTCCCTCCCCTTCGCCCCGTTGGCACCTAGACGAAATGGTCTGCCGGATAGGCGGCAGGCACATGTACCTTTGGCGCGCGGTCGACGACGAAGGCGAGGTTCTGGAACTGTTGATGCAACGTCGCCGAGACACGAGGGCAGCTCGAGAATTCCTCAAACGACCGCTGCGCCGCCAGCCGGTCGAGCCCGAAACCATCTCCACCGATGGCCTGTCGTCCTACTCGGCGGCCCTGCGGGCGCTGGATTTGGAGCACCGTCATCGGCCAGGACGGCTCCGGGAGAACAATCGAGCCGAGAACTCCCACCTTCCGATCCGGCAACGAGAGCGGAGGATGCAAGGCTTCAAAAACCAGCCATCAGTCCAGCGCTTCCTATCCATCCACGCCGCCGTCTACAACACCTTCGCCATTCAGCGACATCTGATCAGCCGACCCAACCTTCGCCGCTTCCGCGCCGAGGCTCACAGCGCGTGGACGAAGGCCACCGTCTGAAGCGGCCAAGTCTAGGCCACCTGCGACCTGCGGAACTTAACCTGACAGGGCTCTTGCCAAAGCCAGCGCCAAAGTCACCAATTCCCCGCACGGGAGCGCGTTTCGCCATAGAGACGGATGACCCGGCCGGGATCGTCAGCCTCAAGGGCCCGAGCGCGACACCATTCAGCCAGGTAGGCGATCAAGACCTTGACCTTCCTGGGGACATCGCCGCCTGGCGCGTAGGCGGCATAAAGCGGCCGGCTTTCCAGCTGAACGTCCGGCAGAATCTGCCTGAGCGCGCCGCGTTCGATATCGGAGGCCGCGACGCGTCGCGGCAGCATCACGATGCCCAGGCCGCCGACCGCCGCCGTGCACAGCGTCAAGAAGCTGTTGGAGCAAAATCGCGACTGTACTCGAAGCGACACCCGCTCGCCGTCCAGCACGTGCCAGATCGGTTCGGCCGGTTGGGTGAGACAGTCGTGATCCATCAGCTCTTTGTAGGTCTGCGGCTCCCCCCGCTCCGCCAGATACGAGGGCGCAGCAACCAAGGCGTATCCGATCTCGCCGATCTTTTTGACCATGATGTCGGAGTCGCGAATGTTGTTCGGCTGGATGCAGACGTCATATCCGCGATCGAGGAAGTCGTAGGGGTTCGCGGAGATTTCCCCGATATGGAGCTGCATCCGAATTTTGGGATTGAGCACCGAGAATTCTGTCAGAGCCTCGGAAATATCGAAGTTCCCGATCAGCTTGGGACAGAGCACGGAGATATTGCCCGAGACGTCACCCTTGATGGTCGTGATCGCATCTTCGCCCGAGCGGATTTCGGAGAGGACGCGAAGGCACATCTCGTAGTAGCGCTGACCAGCTTCAGTCGGCGTGACCGAGCGCGTGGTGCGATTGAGCAGGCGCACTCCGAAGTGAGTTTCCAGGTCGGTGACGTGGCGCGACACGAGCGCCCGCGAAATCCCCAACTCCTCGGCCGCGGCGGTGAAGCTCGAATATTTCGCGACCTTGGCGAAGGTCGCCATCGTGGCAAGGCGATCCATTGTCGCTTCACTCCCCAGATCGGTCTGACCCCGATCTTATCGGAATAGAGCCGCTGGGGTCGATCGAGGTGATAAGTTCTGCGTTTCGGCTCATCGGATCAGTCGGGGCGCAAAGCGCGCTTCTAGCGCGCCCACTCCCACTGCCAACCAGCGCCTCAAAAATGGGATTGTTGCATAACCCGCAACTGATGCGCCGGTCCGATCGCGTTGACCCGCGTCGGAGGACAGCTACGATTTTCCTCGAGTTCGACCCCAGGCTTGGGCTTTCCGAGAATGGACGGGGCTCCACGAAACCGTCGCCAAATGGCGTCGCGAAACAGCCCAAAAGAGACTTAGAGGACGACGCTTAATGACAACGCCCAGCTTGCAGGACGGTATCGACAAGGCCGGCTCACCCATCCAACTCCTCTGGAAGCCCAATCCACCCGTGCAGAAGGTGCCGGTGGTGCAGCCCGAATTCATCGGCTGGGCGGCAGAGCAATCGGCTTGGCGCGACGGGGTCATCCTCTACGACCTCTGCCACCACATGAACGATCTCTTCATCGAAGGGCCTGACGCAACCAAGCTGCTCAAGGCGGTGAGCGCAAACGACTACGAGAACTTCGTCATCGGCCAAGCCAAGCAGTTCATTCCCGTCACCCCCAAAGGCGACATCATCACCGACGGGATTCTGATGCGGATGGAGCCCGAGAAATACATTCTCAGCGGCGTGCCAGCGTCCCAGACCTGGGTCCGCTACCACGCTCAGAAGGGCGGCTACGACGTCACATGCGTGGCCGATCCGGACTCGGCCAATCGTCGCACTGGCGGACCGCCGGTCATGTTCCGCTATCAGTTGCAAGGCCCCAAGGCCATGGAGGTCATGGAGCGCGCGCTAGGTGGTCCGGCGCCGAAGGTGAAGTTCTTCCATTCCGAGGAAGTCACGATCGCGGGCCGCAAGCTGCGCGCCTTCCGCCATGGCATGGCGGGCCAGCCTGGTTTCGAGTTGCTGGGCCAATGGGAAGACAACGACGCGGTGAAGGGCGCGCTGCTGGCCGCCGGCGAGCCGTCCGGACTGGTCCAGATCGGGGGCTTGGCCTACTATACCAACGGCATCGAGAGCGGCTGGATTCCGACCCCTACCCCCGGCATCTACAGCGACCCGGATCTGGAAGACTATCGCAAGTTCTGCAGTCTGTTCTCGTACGAAGGCCAAAAGCCGATCCACGGCAGCTTCTTCTCCGAGAACATCGAGGACTACTACATCTCACCGTATGAGTTGGGATACGGCCGCTCGATCAGCTTCAACCACGACTTCATCGGTCGCGAAGCGTTGGAGAAAGCCAAGGAAACCCACAAACGCACGCGCGTGACGCTGTTGTTCAACGCCGACGACGTTCGCACGGTCCTTGGCGAGGATCCCGGCTACCTCCTGCGCTATGCGCGCGACCGCGTCGAAGTCGGCGGCGAGTTGGTCGGCCTGTCGATGTATACGGCCTTCTTCCCCGAACACGGCACGATCCTGTCTCTTGGCCTGGTCGACAAGGCCCACGCCACGCCGGGTACGGAAGTCACGATCGCTTGGGGCGAACATCCCGGTTCGGGCACACCGCCCGAAGCTCATCTCGACTTCCCGCGGATCAGGGCAACGGTTGAGGCCTCGCCCTACGACCAATTCGCCCGAACCGGCTATCGCGCCGCGTCCTAGGCATCGACTAGAGCTCTTGAACCTCAAGGCCCTGCTCTTCATCCCGAAGAGCAGGGCCTTTTTGCTTGGGCTTCACGCGCCCACCGCCGTCCACAAGACCGTCGCGAAACCCGCGCCGCAAAAAGAAAGCGCGTGACGGATGCCATCACGCGCTCAGTTTCGGGAGAATGTCTTCAGCGCCTATGGTGCGATCGAAGCTGTCAGGCGAGCCGCCTTGAGGGTATTGGCGAGCAGGCACGCGATCGTCATAGGACCAACCCCGCCGGGCACTGGGGTCACGACGCCGGCATGTTCCAGCTCATGGGTCGCGACATCACCGACAATCCGAAACTTGCCGTCTTCCTTGGGCACCCGGTTGATCCCGACGTCGATCACCACCGCCCCTGGTTTCACCCAATCGCCGCGCACAAGATACGGGCTCCCCGCGGCCACGACCACGATGTCGGCGCCGCGGACGATGTCGGGCAGGTTCCTTGTGTGGATATGCGTCACGGTGACGGTGCATTCTCGTTCGAGCAACAGAAGCGCCACCGGCTTTCCGACGATGTTCGACTTGCCGATCACCACGGCCTTCAGGCCCCGAAAATCCTCGATCACCTTGTCGAGCAGCATCATGCAGCCGAGCGGCGTACACGGCGTCAAAGCGTCGTTGCCGATCGATAGCCGCCCCACATTGACGGGGTGAAAGCCATCAACGTCCTTCTCCGGATCAATGGCGTCCAGCACCGGTCCAGGGCGGATGTGACCAGGGAGCGGCAATTGAATGAGGATGCCGTGGACGCTGGGGTCGCGATTGAGCTGGTCGATCAACACCAGCAACGCCTCTTCGCTCACAGTGTCAGGCAGACGGTGCTCGATGGAGCGAATTCCCACCTCGCCGGCCTTGCGCACTTTGCGCGAGACATAGACCTGACTGGCCGGATCCTCGCCCACGAGCACGACCGCCAGCCCCGGGGTGACACCGTGACTGGCGGCCAAGTCTCGAACGTCTTGGGTTAGAGCCCGGCACAGATCGGCCGCGACCACATCGCCTCTAAGGGTGGTGACCATGTCAGTCGTGGAAGACGATGGTCTTGTGCCCGTTCAAGAGCACGCGCTGCTGCAGGTGGTAGGCCACCGCGCGGGCCAGGACGCGCTGTTCGATAGGTGTCCGAGCCATCGCCGCCTCGCAGGATGTCATCGCCTGCGCCCCCCTCAATCGTGTCGTTGGTCCAGAAACCGTCGACCGTATCGTTGCCACTGGTCTGATGCTGTTGGATGTAGCGCAAGCGCAGATTGGCCGCGGTCCAGACGGTCCCGTCGGCGAACCTAAGAGCTTCGATCTCGTTGGGGCGGATGTTTAGCGAGGTGTACGCGAACTGGTTAATGATCTCGAGGCTGTCGCTGGTGTTGAGGATCAGACGAGCGTTCTGGAGATCGTCGCCGAAGCGCTCGATGGTCACAACGCCGGGCGTAACCCCGCTCTTGAATAGGACCGCATCCTCGTCCTCCGAAAGCAGGCTCTCGTAGGTGTCGTTGATCCGGTCGTGGCCGGAGCCCGCTCCGAACACATAGGTGTCGGACCCGCCGGCGCCTTCCATCAGGTCATCGCCACTCAGAGCGTCGATGTAGTCGTTGTAGTGGGTGCCCACGACGTGGTCGGCGCCCGTCGTCATCTGCGATTGCAGAACGGTCAGTTCAACCTGCTGCCAGGTCTTGACCGTGCCGTCAGACCACACGAAGCGCTCGACGCGATTGAACGCGACATCCCCGAACGGACCGGTCTCGGTCACCACATAGTGGTTCTTGATCCGGATGGCGTCGTTGGTTCCCTGGATCGAGGCGATCAGGTCATCGCCCTGGCGGGTGAAGACGACATCGGCGACCGCCACGCCCTTTCTGAATTGCAGCGTATCGGTCTCGCCTGCGGTAAAGTTGTCTTCGCGCTCATCGATAATGTCGCGTCCATAACCGCGACCAAAAACGTAGGTGTCGTTTTCATTGCCGCCGGAGAGGTAGTCGTTGCCGCCGCGACCATCGATAACGTCGGCCCTGTCGAAGCCGTAGACGATGTCGTCGCCATCAGTCTGGTACTGGTTAAGCACCAAATCGAAGATCTGTTCGTAGCCGATCATCGAATGATCAGCGAAAATCAACGTCTCTATCTGGTTGATCCACCAAACACCGAGCGTGCCGGTATAGGTGGCGGCGAACTGCTTCTCGATCTTGATCGAGCCGCCGCCGTTGTTGAGCACGATCGTCAAGTCGTCGGAGTCGCCTTCACGGACGAAGGTCAAATCTCCGCGAGCGAGGCCCGCCTTGAACTCGATGCGGTCGACGGACTCCCGGAAGGCGTTGTCTTCCTGGTCGACAATGACGTCATTCCCGTCGCCGCGCCCGAAGATGGGCGAACCTTCGGCCCAGGCCTCGAGCAGCGGGCGCAGCGCGCTGCGGATCGAGGCGAGGTCATGCCCCGTCTGCGAGTTGAGACCCGAAAGCGTCTGGGTCACCAGGGATAGACCCGCCGGCTCCACACTCAGGGCCTGACGCAGGCTGACCAGGGTGCCAAACCCTTTGAGGTCGGGCATGGCGGCGGCCTGGGCCGACACGGTGATCTCCGGGCCGATGTAGGTCGTGTCGTGATTGTTGAGTTGAAGGAGCACCTCCCCCAGCAAACCGGTCGAGCCGTTCGTGCGAATGTAATTGGAAGTCGCGGCGATCGGATTGCCCGAAACGACTGCGTTGCTCGGCGTCGTTACGACGCTCAGACCGGCGATGTTGAAATCGGCCAGCGACCGCAACTCGCCGACACCGACCTTTCCGTCGCCATTCCGATCGTTCCAGATCTTGATGGCCGTGAAGTGGTCGCTAGCGTTGATCACACCATCGCCGTTGAAATCGGCGCGACCATCGTCAGCGGCATTAACGACGCCATTGTGGTCGCCATCAAGCAACGACAACAGCTCGAAGCCCGACCCGCGCCCTCCAAACATCTCACGAGAGTCGCCGATCTGGCCGTCGCCGTTCAGATCGCGCACCAGGAAGCCGTCGTCCGAACCGACCCAGCCGGAATGCTCGGCATAACCATCAGCATCGATGTCGAAGAGGGGCGCCTGGCTGCTCTGGGGGAGCAGATCGAACCCATCACCATCCAGATCGAGCACCAGGGGGTCTTTGCCCGTCCAGTAGTCATGACCGGTAGCGATCTTCGAGATGAGCCCGAATAGCTCCCAGGTTCCCCAATAGCTGCCGGCGCTTGTGAAATCCTCGAACAGGCGGAATGCGCTGATCAGGAACTCAGCGACTGTAATGCCGCCGGCGCCCGTGAAGGCGCCGCCACTGCCCGTTCCTTGCGAGGCCTTCCAGTTGGCGAGGAAAAAAGATTCGCTGTCGGAAGCCCATTTCGAAAAGCTTAGCACAAGGTCGCCAGCTTCGTTGAAGGCGTAGAGTAGTCCGTTCTTGCCTCTAGCGTAGATCGCTTCAGATGCCTTGTTGCGAAGCCCCCCCTTCACGAGGAAGCCCTGACCAAGAACGTGATCGGTCAGAGACAAGTCCGTAACAATCGACCCCGCGCTAAAGAGCACCGTGTCGATACCGTTACCGGTGACGATCTTGGACCCTGCGCCCGTAGCCCAGACAATATCGTTCCCATCGCCAAGATCGATACGTCCGCTATATCCAAGATCGTTGAAGACATCACTTTTTGACGTAAGTATTAAGTTGTCAAAATTAATATACCTTACATTCGAATAAATTTCATCGTTTACGTCAGAGTATGTACCCGCCCCATACGGCTTGAAAGAATTGCCGGATAGATACAGCCCGACTTCACCATCTAGAGATAATTGATGCAGGTCGAGTGTGTCATACCCACCCCAGCCATCCAGCCAGATAGAAGATGTTGAGGGACTGTAGTTCGATGCGATGACGAGCGTGTCATCGTACGTCGTAAATTTGATCCGCTCGACTTCGTAGGCGGTGTCGGCGAATGAAAGGCCATCGAGGACCCCCGTGATCCTTTGTCCCGTCCAACCGCCACTAGAGACTGATTGATACGTCAGATGAATGGCGACTCCGGGGGGGGCTTCCTGAGAGTAATCAACTGTGTCGTAGCCCTGCCCGCCAACGAGGAGATCATTGCCCCCGCCCCCCACCAACGTATCGTCACCAAAACCGCCAGACAGGAGATCTTTGCCAATACCACTGCCGCCTAGCAGCAGATCATCCCCCCCGCCCCCAGCGATCAGATCGTCGTCCTGGGAGCCAACAATACGGTCGTTGGCGTCGCCCGATGCGAAGAACGCGATCGGCCCAGGTTGGTAACTCGCTCCCCGATCAGGCTGGGTAAAGTTCTGATGCGTGCTGCCTACCGCGATCGAGATGCGGTCAATCGCATTGCTATAGTTTACGCCCCACAACTCGGCCGCACGGTCGCTAGCGTACACCTTGTCGGTCTGAGGATCGGACGCCAGCACATGAACCATCTCCTTGACGCCGGCGATCGTGCTCGGCCGTCCCGAAGCGCTACCGATCTGCGTGGCCGCCGCAGTGGCTCCGCCCGATATGGCCCATTGCTGATCCGAGAGATCGATGGTGAGCACCTTGCCGGAGGAAGAACCTTCATCGGTATGGAAGCTGAGCACGCCATCCTGAGGGTGAGGCCCGTGCTGACCATAGGTCATGCTTTGGGTCACACCGCGCGCAGCAAGCGTTCCTGAATACTGCGCAAATATTTGCGCGACACTAGGAGCCAGCTTGGTCAGGTTTTCATTCGCGCCCTGGCTAAGCGCTTGTCCCAAGTCCCCCGCGTCCTGGAAGAAGACCTTCGCGGCTATATCGCCAAACAGTAGGTAGCCGTCGTTCAGCACCGAATAGGCGATCGCTTGGCTCAATTGGATCGACGCGGCAGCCTCGCCGGTTTGATCCTTCTTGAAGCCGACCGCCTCCGCGACCGCATCCGAAAAGATTGATTTCAGGGTCGCATCGGCGCTGAGATTGGTCGCCTTCCAATAGGACAAAGGATCGGTGACGCTCGGAACGCCGTCGGCGTACATCAGAAGAATCTGGAGCGCCTGGCTATGCTTTTCGACCGCACCCAAGTTGCCGTTGCTTCCTGGCACAGGGATCGTGGTTTCACTTGCGAGATCGATGGCCCCCGCCCCTACTCCGCCAAGACCGTGCAAAATGAGATTCACGAACGCTTCGGCTGCAGCCCCAACAGCAAGTCTCAGCCCAACGAGAACCTCGCCATCAACGTGGATCGCTTTGATCAAGTCTCCCTTTGGGAGTTCGGGAATAACGACCAGCTCACTGGCCCGCTGGAAGGCCTGGACGAGCTTTGGCCACTCCAGCAGCGGTGAGCCAACCTTCCCGCTCAGCAACCCGCTAAGCGCGTCGAAGCGCTCCTGCTGCGTCGCGGCCACGACACCAAACGCAGCGGTCGCCGCCGTCACCGCGGCAATGCGCCAAAGAACCTCCTGAGCGTACGTTCTGTAAGTCGCGATATCGAACGGCATGTGATCGAAAACGACAGCTTTGCTGTGCGTCAGCGCCGCAAGATAGCCAGCCAGGCCGCCACCCAAGGAGTGGCCCGTAAAGACTAGATTCCGCCCTTCTGGCGGACCAGCAAATAGGTCCGCACCGAGGCTGCCGCCAACCGTCAACTTGTAGAAGTCCGTGGCCGCCTGCGCCTGATTGTTCATGGTGGCGCCGGCGCCGACCAGCCATCCCGAGAGGAAATCGCCCGTAGACCAAAAGCTGGGCGCGGGAGCGTCCGTACCGCGGTAGGCTATAATGATGTCCGCTCCGGACATGTACTGGGTCGCAGAGAACGAAAGGAGGTTGTTCTGAACATTGGTTATGAAAGCCGCTGAACCGACATTCGCCGCCGGATCTATTTTGAAGGCTTGCTTTGTCCCACGGTTGTACGAATCCATCGCCAGAACGGCGAGGAGCAAATCACTCTTCTCGGTCACGATTTACCTCGAAAAATATTCGGGATGAGCGCCAAAGTCTTTCCATCGCAATGGGTGCGACTGTGGCTTTAGGCCGTGCTCCGCCCACGGAAGATAGGTCTTCACTGAGCGGCTGACGGGATCATCGACAATCTGCGCCGCCACGCGTTCGATCCCACAGGTTTGGCCCGCTAAGTCGGAAAGATCGAACGGGTTAACGAGCCTTCCTGTGTCGGGCGATGCTGGATCGGTGAAGGCAGCAAAGGCCGGGAGGAAATCAGGCGCAACAGCGATCGGTCTTGTCGGGGCCAAGCTTGCCAGACGCCGCAAGCCCGGATTGTCCCGTCCACGCCAATCAAGATCGACGCCAAATCCTTCACGGAGAAGCTGATTGCACTCCCAAGGATGAAGCGCAGCGTCAGCTCCGCGGCTTCCATCAAAGGTGAGCAGCGCAAAGACCATCTTGCCGTTGGGCAGCCGGATCGGGATCGCATCCCCTTGAAGTTCCTGAGAGACGTAATCTCCCGGATTGGGGAAAGAGCTGCCCGAGATCCAATTCATCCGCCATACGCCGGAATGCGACGACAATTCACCGGCGCAGCGGAGGTGAAAGGTGAGTTTGAGGTTGAGGGAGATCGTCCTTATCAACCCGCAACTAGAAAGCGCAGGAAGACCAAGGCAAGTGACCAAGGCCGCAGTGGACTTCAAAAGTCCCCTTCGCGTTGCCTGACTTGGCGGAGGGTCCGCAGGCATTTCCCTAAACGCGACTCTCACCGACAAACTCCACCGCTGCGCGAATCTTCCTAGGATGATTTGCGTTCACCCTGCCAGTGAAAATGCCGCAAGGATTGCAAATCCATACATCTCGCCCCCTGCGGTAGCGCTACCCTAAAATTAGGCGAAGCTAAGGCCCGCTGGGCATCCGCCCGCTGGCGGGCAGGCCCTCCAACACACTGACATCCCGCACCCGCTGCTGATCAAGGTTGCTTCCGATCAAAAGGCTGGTGGCTGACGGCCGCACACGCGGGCTCCCCGGCACCGGGCCGGTCCGCAGAACTACGGCCGTTCCTGCGAAGATGGGAGGGACAACCAGGTCGCGCCACCATCCGACAGTAGATCTCCGAGCAGCCAGGGAGAGATTGCCGAGCGGATAGCCCCGAACCCCACGCACCGCCCTTAGTTGCACCGTGACGATCCGCTCTTCTATGGTGGAGCTTCGCCTGGAGGGGGCTCCTATGAAACTTCTCAAAATCGTAGCGGCCGCTGCCATCCTTGTGGCCTGCGCACCGAAGGCAATGGCTCAAGAACGCGGCTATATCGCTGCGCCCGCCGATTGCAGGGCCAATCCAAGCGAGCAGGGGAAATTCATCGAGCGGCTCAGCAAGGGCGACCCGGTCACGATCATTGGCGATCAAGAATCCTGGTCCAATGTCCTATCCGCCTCCGGAAACGAGTGCTGGGTTCCGAGCGAGAAGATTGCTGGCTGGGGCGGATACACATCCACCGGAACGCCTTCGGGCAAGGTTTCCGCCAAACGCGGAACAGCTAAACCGACGTCGAAGCCGGCGCCGATCAGATCCACCAGCGCATACAGATCTCCGACCCCTTACTACGGAAGCAGCTGCCCATGCTCTGGCTCTCGGGTCTGCATCGGCCCGCGCGGCGGTCGCTATTGCATTACCTCGGGTGGCAACAAGCGTTACGGCGTCTAGTCGCTTTGCCCAACGTATCGCGAGGTCTTACGGCCGACGGGCCTGCGCCGAGATAACTCACTGAAAGTAGGCGGGCAGCGTCAACCACTATCCGCTGGGCGTCCCGTCCTAGCGACCCCATCGAGAAATCGCCATGGCTGACGGCCTGATCGCCATGCCGTCCTGCCTGGCCATATCGGACTAGCGGAACATCCCTGCCTGCGGGTGCGTTGGTCCACGGGCATTCAGGATGAACTAATGACATGGGTCGACAGGATCAAAGTCGCGATCGCCGCCGCCGTGCTGGCGAGCGCGACGGCGCATGCATCGACAGCCTGCACGGCCTCTTCGCGCATGAGTGTCGCCGGCCCCGTGCTCGCTGTTCCCGAAGCCGGGGTCATCTGCGTGGCGCTTGGCCCGCACCCGAGACAGTGGGTTCGCGTTCGCCTGACCGGTCCCGAGCTCCTTGATCGCAAGCGCCTCATGGCGGCGGCTTTCTCCCGGCGTGTGGATTGCGTCCAGGCCGTGGCGGGATGGTCCTGTCGTCTCGGAACCGAAGACTTGGCGGTGCTGGCGGGGTCGCGTGAGATCGGCTTGACCGCCGCCAACTGGCGCTAGGATGGCGACTCATGGATAGACGACATCGGTTAACCCCTGTCGACGCGCCAGGTGGAGCGACGCCAGACCCGGTGTTTGCACGCCTGATGACGATCCGTCACGCCGTTGAGACCGGCGTCGCTGACACCGAGACCGTGGCGCGGTGGGATGACCTTCGCGCCGGCGTCCTGGACCTCGTCGAAAGTCTGTGGGCGCGTCCCGTTCCGGTTTCGCGCGCGGACGCCGAGCGGTTCATCCGGCTTTGGATTGGCGAATTTGCCGACAAGCACTGGCCCAGTACGGCCTTCCCATTGATCCATGCGCCCCCGGAGGCGGACAGCGCCGTCGAAGCTGTTCGGCCCCGCTGCTTCACGCCCTAACGACAGAGACCGCCACGCCCCGCCTCCAGATGCAGGTGGTTGGCGTGGGCGGCGTTGTAGTCCGGCGACAGGGTGACGCCGAACACGCGACAAGCGTCGTCGCGCACCCGGCGCAGGAACGTGGCCTCTACGCCCTGCCCGTTCCAGTCCTTCTCGACCGTGATGCGCCGGCCATTGGCCAGCCGGAAGCCGGCGATGTCGATGGCTTCGGCTTGCGCATGGGCGCTGGGCCGACCGTTGAGCGGATCGCCGACGCCGCGGCAGGCATAGACTCCGAGGTGGTCGATCTGCCGAATGTCGGCCCCCAGCAACTCCCAGGCGGCCGGCCCCACCGACTGCCGCCGCCAGATCGCCACCGCAGCGGCCAGATCGCAGGCCATCATCGGTCGGTTCGGCGAAAGGATCGGATCAATCCGGGGGGCGCCGTCGAGCAGATTCCCAGCGCCGGTCACCCGGCAATAGGTGTCCTCGGTTCGGTCGGCGACCGGCCGAAAGGTCAGGCCCGCTCCCGCTATCCAAGCCGCGCAGACGTGTGGCTCGGCCACGGCGTTCAGCAGTCGCCCCCGCGTCGTGCCGTCGATCGGCTCGGTGATGTAGACAGGCCGTCGGTCAAAGCCGAGATCGGACAATGGCTGGCATGCCGCGCAGGCCAAGCCCAGCACCAGCCCGGCAAGCTTGGCGCGACTATGGCTCAAGGCTTGGATGCGTGCTCGGGGTTGCCGTTGCGCTTGGTGTGGGCGAACTCCTCAAGCTGCTTCTCGGTCATCGACAACATCGACTTGGACGCGCCCTTGAGCTCGCTCTTGGGCGTGTCGCCACGTTTGGCGGACAGCGCCGCGCCGGCGGCCTTCTGCTGGGCGGCGGATTTGGCGGGCATGCTGGCTTCTCCTCTCACGAACCTAGTCAACGCCCAGCGATCGGGTCGGTGTCACGTCGATCTCGATCGGGTGGCCGGAAAGCGGACCTAGACGATGCTGTCCATCGTCAGACGGCGATGCTTTGCGCCCGCTCCAGTATCGCCCCGATCCTGCGGGCGAGGTGATCGATCGCGAAGGGCTTGGTGATGATCTCCATACCCTCGGCCAGGAAGGCGGCCTGGTCGGCGGCCTGCTCGGCATAGCCGGTCATGAACAGGATCGGCAGGTTCGGTCGGCTCTCCCGGGCGATCTCGGCCAGCTGGCGACCGTTCAGGCCCGGCAGGCCTACATCACTGATCATCAGGTCGATCGGGCGCCGGGACTGCAGGATCGGCGTGGCGTCGCGGCCGCCTTCGGTCTCGATCGCGCGATAGCCGAGTTCCTCCAAAACCTGGATGACCAGCATCCGCACTGACGGGTCGTCCTCGACGACCAGCACCGTCTCGCCGGCGCCGACATGGGCGGCGTCCTCGCTGTCGGACGTCGCCTCGGCGAGGTCGCCGTGATGGCGCGGCAGATAGAGGCGGATGGTGGTGCCGGCGCCTTCCCGGCTTTCGATCTCGATATGGCCGCGCGATTGCTGGACGAAGCCGTAGATCATCGACAGGCCAAGGCCCGTCCCCTGCCCCAACGGCTTGGTCGTGAAGAACGGATCGAACACCTTGCCCAGGACATCGGGCGACATGCCCAGGCCTGTGTCGGAGACGCTGAGCTCGACATAGTCGCCGGGCTCGGCGCGGTCGCTCTTGGCTAAGCGCTCGGCCGATAGCGCAACGTTGCGCGACGCGATTGTCAGTCGCCCGCCCCGGGGCATGGCGTCGCGCGCATTGATCGCCAGGTTGAGAATGGCGCTTTCCAGCTGATTGTCGTCGGCGACCACTGTCCAGACATCCTTGGCGACGGTGGTCTCGAGGCGAACCTGCTCGCCCAGCGTCCGTCGCAGCATGTCCTCCATCGATCCGACCAGCGTCTCGACATCTAGCGGGCGGCTGTCCAGGGTCTGGCGGCGCGAGAACGCCAATAGGCGGTGGGTCAGCGCGGCGGCGCGCTGGCCCGACTGCATGGCGGCTTCCAGGAAGCGGTCGGCGTCGGCGACGCGGCCTTCGCCGATGCGGCGACGGACCATGTCAATGCCGCCCAAGATGCCGGTCAGCATGTTGTTGAAGTCGTGCGCCAGACCGCCGGTGAGCTGGCCGACGGCTTCCATCTTCTGGCTCTGGCGCAGCTGATCTTCCAGCAGCTTGCGCTGGGTTATGTCACGCCCGACGGCGTAGACGACGTCGCCCTCGGGCACCGCGGTCCAGTTGATCCAACGATAGGCGCCGTCCTTGGCCAGGACGCGGCAGTCGAAGTCGGCGACTGCGTCGCCGGCGAGCAGTCCCGCTGCGCGGTCACGCGCATGGACCTTGTCATCGGGATGGACCAAGCCGCCCATCGGCACGCCGATGAGATCGGCGGCGTCGTAGCCCAGCAAGTCCTTCCAGGCCGGATTGACAGCGCGATAGACGCCGGTGCGATCGCCGATGCTGAGCAGGTCGCGCGAGAGATTCCAAATCCGGTCGCGCTCCTGCCGGCTGACCTCGACCCGCTCCTCCAGCGCCGCCGCCAGGGTCCGCAGACGGGCCTCGGAACGCTTCGTGGCGGTGATGTCGTAGAGGACCCCGATGAAGCTGACGCCGCCGGTCGCCGCCTGCTGGTATTCGCCGCGGCAGACCAGCCAGCGCTCCTCACCGGTGTCCGCGCGGCGGATGCGGAACTCGTGGAACGTTCCACCGATGTCAATCTCGCGCTCGCGCCCGCTGATCAGCGGTGGGTCGTCGGCGTGCATGACCGAATTGATCGTGCGGATAGGCAAGCTGCGCGCGGGTTGCAGGCCGAGCAACCGGCAGAATTCGTCTGAAACCTCGGCGGTGCCGTAGCCGCTCAGATATTCGAAGCTCCCGATGCCCCCGGCGGTCTGGGCGATCCGCAGCCGCTCTTCGACGCGCTTCTGATCGGTGATGTCGGCCAGGACGCCCGAGAATCGGACCGGGCGCTCCTGTTCGTCCAAGAACGTGCGCCCACGGGCGGACACCCAACGCACTTCGCCGTCGATCACGACGCGATAGTCGCGCGCGAAGACCTCGGCGCCGTTCAGAGCGCCAGCCACGGCGATCTTCAGGCGCATGCGATCGGGCGCGAAGACGGTGTCGAAGAACACCGAGGTGGGCAGCCCCTGCGAGGCCGCGACGGGATCCAGGCCGTAGAGGTTGGCGAAGCGCGCGTCGGCGATCAGGCGGCCGCTGGCGATGTCCCACTCCCAAGCCCCGGCCGCGCCGGCCACGGCCTGGGCGACCCGCAGCCGCTCCTTGGCCTCAATCAGACGCTGGCGCGTGAGATTAAGTTCGCGGCCCAGGTCTTCATTGCGATACTCGCCGCTCACATCAGCCTGGGTGGCGATGCGAAAGGCTGGGCGCCCTGCCGCGTCCGCGACGGTGGTGATATTGAGACGGTTCCAGAACTTGGAGCCGTCGCGACGCGCGTTCAGCAGGTCGGCATTGGCCGCGCCGGACGCGACCAGAGCGACAGCGATTCCGGCCACCGTTTCGGCGTCCGTCTCGGCAGTCTGCAGGAAGCGGCAATTGCGGCCGACGACCTCGGCGGCGTCGTAGCCCGTCAAGGCCTCGAAGGCGGCGTTGACGAAGACGATAGGGTCGTCCTTGCGGCGCGGGTCGCTGACGGCGACCGCCATGCCAGAACCGACCAGCGCGTCGAACAGCGGACCGGCCAGGGCGCGCAAGGCGTCCAGGTCCGCGGCCGCCCCCCGGTTCACTCGGCGGATCGCTGGATCGACGATGTCATTCATGACCTCGCTACAACGCCAAGCTGGGCAATAGGTTCAGGGATGCGCGTCAAGCGACGTCGCCCGCTACGCGCTCGATGAAATCGTGGATCAACGTTCGCAGGGCCTGAAGCGATGGTAAGTCCATCAGCATGGCGATGTAGCCGCGGATGTCGCGGTCGTTGATCGCGAAATTGATGTAGAGGAACAGCACCACGCCACCCTCGGCGTGCTTGGCCGACAGACTGAACAGCGCCGCGCCGTCGCCCCTGAACACCTCGGGCAAGGACATCTGCAAAGGCCTCTGCAGCATGTTGGCCATGGTCGCCAAGCAGCTGTTGAGCACCACATTGCCGGTCTCGGCCAGCGCCTCGTCTTCCATCTCCAGCGCTTCGCCCGAAGACAGCGCGCCCCCGGTGACCGCGTGGACCAGGGCCAGGCTATTGGCCTGAGGAAAGATCAGCAGGGCGCGTCCCGAGAATACACCTTCGAAGTCTTGACGCACGGCGACCAGTTCGCCCGCTTCGCGCTCGCGGATCAGGGTGGCGGCGCTCTCGCGGGTCATGACCTCGACCGATGGCACCGACAGCAGCACCTGCTGGCCGACCATCTTGCGCAGACTGCTGGCGGCGCGACTGACGCCGATATTAACCAGCTCCGTCAGCGCGTCGCGCTCCAGCTCTTCCAGGAAGATGGGCTGAACGGTCATTGGCCGTTCGACCGCAGCCGAAGGGCCGCACCCGAAATGAAGCCGCGCATGCCGTCCTCGGTAACGGGCTTTGCAATGAAGGTGGCGTTGGCCGCGCGGGCCCGCGCGACGATCTCGTCCTGGACGTTGGCCGTGGCGACGGCGATCGGCATGTCGGCGAACCGTCCGCGCAACTCCTCGGCCAGCTCAAGGCCATCACGGCCGGGCATGTTGAAGTCCAGCACCACGAGATCAATCTTCTCGTTCTCGAACAGCAAGAGCGCCTCGTCGGCATTGCCAGCCTCGAGCCGGCGCCATTCGGGCTGCAGGGCCAAGATCGCCTTGCCAACCACGATGCGGGCCAGCTTGCTGTCGTCGACGATCAGCACCGTCGTACCCATGAAACCCTCCAACCTTGCCGCCTTTGCAAGGCGACGAACACGATAGTCTTGATCTACACAGTCTTCCGGGCGAGCGCCGGAAGAAGACGGTCACGCAAGAACGGCTCGGCCGGCGCGCCGACAACGGACCTGTCGAACGCCAACAATACCTGTACGACGGCGGCATGGAGACTGTCACACCCCGATATGTCGACCATGACGCCTTCGGAAGGCTGTAGCAGAGCTGCAAGCGCCTCTGCGTCCTCCACCCGACAGTGACCGCTCAAATGGACGATGTCGCCGTTACGGGAGACCTTCATGCCAAAAGCTCCGCCAAGTTCAGAACGAGCAGCACATCGCCGTCGGCCGTCAGGGTCGATCCGACCACGCCGGCCGCTCTGGACAGCAGGCCGCTCATCGGCCTGACGACCGCGTCGATCCGGTCAAGGATCGCATCGACAGCAAAACCGACGAGTTCGCCATCGACCCTCGCCACCACCACGCGATCGACGGCGCCGGCCGCGCCACCGACGGTCTGTTCCAGCCAGACTAGCGGCACGACCTCGTCGCGCAGGACGAAGGCGTGACCGGCGCGGATCGGAACGACTTGGCCGGCGACGACCCGGGTGACCTCGACGATATCTTCCAGCAACAGACCAAAATGCTCCTGCCCAGCCGCCACAACGAGCAGTCGCGCCAGCACCATGCGGATTGGCAGGATCAGACGGATCGTCGAGCCGCGCCCGAGCCGGCTGGCGACTTCGACCCGGCCGCCCAGCTTCGCCGTCGCCGACCGCACGGCGTCCATGCCGACCCCGCGCCCTGAAACGCTGCTGACGGTGTCAGCGGTCGAGAAGCCGGGCTGGAAGATAAGATCGACGAGATCCGCCTCGCCCAGCGCGTCCAGCTCCGCTTCATCGACCAGACCACGCGCCAGGGCTCGGGTGCGGATGCGCGCCGGGTCTATGCCGCCCCCATCGTCCGTCACCTCGACGACGACGTGATCACCGACGGCGCGCGCAGAGAGTTTGACGACGGCCTGAACGGGCTTGCCCGCCGCCTGGCGGATCGTCTCGGCCTCGACACCGTGGTCAACGGCGTTGCGCACCACATGCAGCAAGGGCTCGAACAGGCCGTCGACCACGGCCTTGTCGACCTCGACCTCGCCACCCTCGACGTCCAGCGACACCGTCTTGCCGAGGCCGGCGGCGATCTCGCGCACTAGGCGCGGGAAGCGACCGAACAGCGGCGTCAGCGGCGTCAGCCGGGCGCGGCCGACCGTGGCGTGAAGGGTCGAGACCAGCCGATCCAGTTCAGCTTGGCGAGCTCGCAGGGCCGAGCCCAGCGCCTGCCCGCCGTCCAGGCGGTCGGCATGGGCGGCGAGATCGCCCAGGCCGCTCTTGGCGACCACCAGTTGGTCGGCGATGTCGGCCAACTGATCGATCCGAGCGGCGTCGATGCGGAGTGTGCGCCGGCCTGTGTCCGCCTCGACAGACATCGCCGGCTCGGCTGTCAGCGGCGCTAGCTGGGTCAGCTCGACTTGGTCGCGCACTAGACGCAGGGCCGTCTCGACAAGGCGCGCGTCCGCCGTCGACAAGGCTTCGATGACGAGATTGCAGGCGAAGGGATCGTAGAGCGCCAGGTCGCCGGCCGGCTCGCGAAGGCCCACGCGCAGCTCGGCCAAGTCCGGCACGCCAGAGATGATGGCGATCGGATCGTCGCCCGCGAAATAGCAATCGGCGCGCGGCGTGTAGCGGATGGCGATCCCCGCTTTGCCCGCGAAAGGCGTGTCGCTGGCGGCAACAGAGCTAGGCGCGCTGCTTTCGGCCGATCCCAGCAGGATCAGCAGGCGATCGGCGACAACATCCGCATCGCCCGGCAAGGCGCCAGTAACCTCCAGCGCATCCAACCAGCGCTCGACCTGATCAACGACCGCGACGAGCTTGGTGAAGTCCGGCGCGACCGCCGCGCCACCCCGCAGGGCGCCCAGCCGGTCCTCGACCAGATGCAGCACGCGTCCGAGCGGTTTCAGCCCCAGCAGGTCGGCCGAGCCCTTCAGGGTGTGGACGGCGCGAAAACAGCTGTCGAGTCGCGCGGCGTCATGGCGCGCGCGTTGCAAGGCCGCCAGATCGGCGCTGGCCTGCAGCGCCTGCTCGCGGCCTTCGATCAGGAACTGAGCCAGGAGTTCGTCGATCACGGCGCGTCCTCCGGGCGCTGGAACACCACCGCGTCCTCGAACCGGCGGACGACGAAACGCTCGTCGATCCGGCTCATGGACTCGGTGTGACCGAGGCACAGATAACCGCCCGGCGCCAGTCGGTCATAGAGGTTTCGCGCGGCGGTCAACCGCGACGCTTCGTCGAAATAGATCAGCACGTTGCGGCAGAAGATCACGTCGAACGCGCCCTGCTCTTTCAGCCGCACACCGTCGATCAGGTTGGCGTGGGTGAAGGTCACGGACTCGCGCAGATCGTCGATGATCTTGCGTCGATGGCGCTTGGCGGGTTCGAAATAGCCTTCTCGCACAGCCTCCGGCAGCCGAGACAGCGCGCGCTCGCCATAGAGCCCGGCGCGGGCGGCGTCGAGCGCATGAGTGTCGATGTCGGATCCGACGATCTCGACGTTGTAGGCGTCGACCATGCGCCAGTTTTCCAGCAGCCACAGAGCGATGGAATAGGTCTCCTCGCCGGTCGAGCACGGCAACGACCAGATCCGCACCTTGTCGCCGGGCCGCCGGCGCGAAACGATGTCGGGCAGCAGCTCGCGGCCCAGGCAGGCCAACTGATGCTCCTCGCGGTAGAAATAGGTCTCGTTGACCGTGAAGGCGTTGATCAGGGCCTGGCGTTCCGCGCTGTCTATGCGCAGGAGCGACATGTAGCTGGCGAAGTCCCCGCCGGCCTGCGCCAGACGATCGTTCAAGCGGCGCTCGATATAGTATCGCTTGGCCTCGCCGAACCACATGCCGGTCTGGCGGTAGAGATAGTCCCGCAACCGTTCCAATTCGTCGTTGGTGAAGACCGCGGTCATCGCGGCACCATCGCGACCATGCGGCCGGCAATGGCCTCGAGCGGTTCGACCGCGTTCGCGCCGCCGGCCCGAACCAGCGACCCCGGCATGCCCCAGACGACGGCCGTGTCCTCGGCCTCGGCGATCGTCAGGCCGCCAGCCTTGTGAAGCGCCGCCATCTCGAGCGCACCGTCATCGCCCATGCCGGTCATCAGCACGCCGACCAGTTGTTCAGGCGGGACCTGGGCCATGGCGCTGGCGACCAGCCGATCGACGCTCGGATGCCAGCGGTACTTCTCGTCCGCCGGCGCCGGCAGGGCCACGAGACCGGACACGCGGCGGCTGACCACCATGTCCGCGCCGCCGCGCGCGATGTAGATGGCGCCAGTCTCCAGGCGCGTGGGTCCGGTGACCTCGCTGACGGTCAGGGCGCACAGTCCGTTCAGCCGCGAAGCCAGCGATCCAGTGAAGGTGGCGGGCATGTGCTGGGCCACGAGAATGGGCCACGGAAAGTCGCCAGGGATGTCGCAGAGCACGGTCTCGAGCGCGGCGGGTCCGCCCGTCGACGCACCGACAACGACCAACCCCTTTGGCTCCTTCCCCGCCTTAACGCTCGCCGCCTGGGCGGTTCGGATCGAGCGAGGCGGTGGCTGGGTCGGACTTTTGATCTCGCCGCGTCGCGCGCGCAGGCGCTCGACCAGGCGATGGGCGCGCCCGACCCGCGCGGTCGCGGCGGCTCGGACCTTCTCGACCAGGACCGGCGCCAGTTCGCCGGCGGCCAAGGACATGACCCCATCGGGCTTTGGCACGAAATCGACCGCGCCGAGTTCGAGAGCGGTCAGTGTTTCTTCAGCGCCGGCGGCGGTCAGCGACGAGACCATCACGACCGGACACGGCCGCTGCAACATGATCCTGTCCAGGCACTCCAACCCGCTCATGCTCGGCATCTGGACGTCGAGGGTCACGACGTCGGGCAGGAAACTGCTCAACTTCGCCAGGGCTTCGACACCGTCGCGCGCGATGGCGACCTCGAAACCGGCTTCGGAGAGGATCTCGCTCAGGACGCGCCGGATCAGAGCCGAGTCGTCGACGACCAGGACCTTTGTCACGAAGTGGGTGACGCCCGGGCTAGGTCGCGCAGCAGGTCGGCCTCGGCCCGCGCGAGCAGTGTTTTCGGATCGACCAGCAAGATGACTTCACCCCAGCGCTCCACGGCGCGATCGAACAAACGGGTCTGATCTCCCGAGAGTTCCGGCGCGGGCAGCAGCTCGTCCGCGCTGATTTCCAGGATCTCGCTTGCGCCGTCCACCGCGAAGCCGGCTTGCAGGCCGTCCACCGTGACGACGACCACGCGGCCGTTCGCGACCGGCTGACCGGGCGCCGAGAAGCGCAGACGTTGGTCGATCACCGGCAGGGTCTTGCCGCGCAGGTTCATGACACCAAGAACATAGGGTGGCGCTTTGGGAAGCCTGGTGAATTGGTCCGGCGCGCGCACGACCTCATCGACGGCCGCGATCGGCAGGCCATAGCGCTCGTCGCCCAGGCGCAGGATGACGAAGCGCTCGCGGATCGCCGCCTGTCGGGTCTCGACCATCTCGGCCTCCTTGGAACCACTTGCCAGGGCCAGCCACTGGGTCACCCGTTCGTCGGCCAGCAGGCGATCCGGCGTCAGGACCGCCAGGACGCCCCGACCATCGGCCAACCGCAGCACCGTATCGATGCGCGCCTCGCCGCCGCCGCGGTTGAACAGGCTCGGCGCCTTGCTCCGGCGATCGGCCGAGGCCCGCACGATCGCGTTGATCTCATCGACGACCAGGCCAATCCGCTCGCCGCCGATGCGCACGATCACGAGCCGTCCGTTGATCGTGTCGCCCGCCAAGCCTAGCAGGCCTCGCGCCGACAGCACCGGCAGGACCTGGCCGCGATAGTCGCTGACGCCTAGCAGCACCGCCTCGGTCCGCGGGAGTTCGGCGATGGCCTTGGGGACGGCCGCCACTTCGACGACGGCGTCCAGCGGCAGGCCGTAGCTCTGCCCCATGAGGCTGAACCCCAGAAAGGCGAGATCGGGTTCGCTCGCCTGCTGAAGCGTCGGACGCGCCACCTCAGGGGCGATGGTCCGGCGACGTCCCCGATCAACGGCGAACTTGGCGTCCAGCGCTTCGTCCAGATCCAACCAGGGCGTCCCGTCGGCGCGCGAGAGCCGCAGCCGGGTATCGCCGCTATCCGCCTCGCCGTCGGCGAGCGTCAGGGCCTCGACCCCGTCGACGACCAAACCGACCGGCGGGTCACGGCGCAACACCACGACGCGATCACCGTCGCCACCATCCAGACCCAGCATCTGCCCCAACGACACGATCGGCAGAACGGCGCCACGCAGATGCGCCACGCCCAGCAAACCGGGCGGCGCGTGCGGCACTCGGGTCAGCCGGGGACGCTTGATCACCTCGGCAACGGCCTGGGCGGCCAATGACATGCGGGCGCCGGCCGCTCGGACGGTCAACCGTCGACGAGCGCCGTGGTCCGCGCTCATGCCTCGGCCGTGCGCTGGAGCTCGCTGGCCAGGAGGGCGATTTCCTCGATCGCGGCCGCCAGCTCCTCGGCCGCCTGTGACTGCTGACGGGCCGCGACGGCGGCCTGGCTCGCCGCGGCGCTGGCCTGCTCGGCGGCCACTGCGATCTGGCTCACGCCTGCCGATACCTGCGCGCAGGCCGAGAGAATGGCCTCGCCGCCCCTGGCGATATCATGCGCGCCCGCGCGCAACGCCTCGGCCTCCTGCACCACGGCCCCAAGGCGCTCTTCGATCGTGCGGTTGCGATCGACCTCCACCTCCGCGACGGCCACGGTCTGGTCGACCTCGCGGCGGACCTTGCCGATCTGCACCGAAATCGCGGCGATCAAGTCCTTGACGGACTCGGCGTTCCCCGACGCGTCCCGCGCGAGGGTCCGGATGTCGCCGGACACGACCGCGAAGCCGCGACCAGCCTCCCCCGCACGGGCCGCCTCGACCGCGCCGCTGGTAGCCAGCATGGTCGTCTGGACGGCGATCAGCGACAGCCCGTCCACCAGCTTGGCCGTCGCGGCGCTTTCCAGCTCCAGCGCCTCGACGGCGTCCAGCACCGAGCGATTTTCCGCCGTCGCCGACTCTACGTTCTCGACCAACGACGAGATCGCCTGACGGCTTTCCTCCAGCAGACCCCGCATCGTCTCGGCCCGCGCCGCGCTCTCGGCGCCGTTGGCACTGGACAGTCGCGCGGCCCGCTCGATCTCGGTCATCGCGGCGCTGGCCTGCTGGGTCGCCGCGGCCTGGATCTGCGCGCCTCTGCTGATCTGGTCGATGGCGACGAGAATCTCGTCCGCCGACCCGGAAAGTTCCTGGATGGCCGCAGAAAGCTCTTCCGCCGCCGCCGCGGTCTCGGTAGCCGCGGCCGCCGCGCCGGTCCCAGTGGTCCCGGTCTCGACCAGTTCGCTCAAGGACTCCGCCGCGCTCTGGCTCTGGTCCAGGGACTGACCCTGTTGCTGGATCGAGCGCTGGGCTTCCGTAGCGGCCGCGGCCTGTTCCTCGGCCGCGCTGGAGATGCTTTCGGACCCGCGCCGCATTTCGTTCGTCGCAGATGCGGCTTCGACGGCCGCGATCAGGACGATCTGACTGTCCTGACTGAGCCGAGCCATCTCCGCGCGGATGGTCTCCAGTGTCGACAGGATCTTGGTTGCGGAAGCCGCCTCGGCCTCGGCCGTCGTCGCGGCGCTGCGCAGGCGTCCACCGACGTCGCGGACCATCATCGTCATGCGCTCGGCAGAGTCCTTGATGTTCCCCGATCTCGCCTCGGCCGCCTCCGCCAAGGCCCGCACCTCGTCGGCGACGACCGCGAAGCCACGCCCCTCGTCGCCCGCCCGCGCGGCCTCGATGGCGGCGTTCAAAGCCAGGAGATTGGTCTGGTCGGCGATGTCGGAAACGGCGACGGTGATCTCGTTGATCCGCGCCGCATGCTGGTCCAGTTGAGCCACGGCGTCGACGGTGATCAACTGGCGCCGGGCGTTGGCCGCCACGGCCTTGATGGACGCACCGACCGCGGCGCCAAATTCGGTCAGGACACCCTGCAGCGCTTCGGCCCGCTGACGCGCCGCCTCGGCGCGTTCTCGCCCCACTCTGAACTGCTCGGTCATCGCATTGGTGGCCGCGAGCGATTCGTGCGCCGCTCCGGCGGCTTCCTCGGCGCCGCTGGAGATCTGCGCCAGGGCGCGCCGCAACTCCTCGACGGCGCCGGCCGCCTCGGCCAACCCGCTGCTGAGCTCGAGCACCGCAGCGCTGATCCTGCCTTCCGCTCCCTCACGATAAGCGCGAGGCTTGCGGGCCGGGGCGCGTTTGACGACGGGCGGCTCATCTTGCGCGGCCGGCGTTCCCCCCGTCTTGGCGCGACCAGTCAGACTCGTCGTCTTCACAAGCGCCATCTGGTCAATCCTGGAACACTCTTCAGCCCACCCGAGCGCCCGTCGCGATCAGCGCTGAAGATCGGTCATACAAGCATGGATGTGTCGCACCGCTCAACACGACCTGCCGCCAATCGCGCCGCTTCCTAATGTTCATATGGCTAGTAGCGGGTGGCTAAGCGTCTTTTTCAGACCGCGCTGAGCCCTGTGTCGGCTTGACGACCGCAACCTCGACTTGCGGCCGACGTTAGGCCTGCACATCCATCCAATCGAAAGACGCTCATGGCCACCCCGGCGAAGACCAAGGCCAATACGGCCGCGCGCGGCAGCGCCAAGCCTCAGACCACGACGACGGTCCCCCACCCCGCCGGTCCCTCGACCGAAGGCGAAGCTCTGATCGCGCCCGGCGGCGAAACCCATCAACAAGCCGATGGCCCGGACACCCAGCTGACGACCAATCAGGGCGTACCGATCGGCGACAACCAGAACTCGCTGAAGGCCGGCGTACGCGGGCCGGTGCTGTTGCAGGACTTCATCCTGCGCGAAAAGATCATGCACTTCGACCACGAGCGCATTCCCGAACGCGTGGTCCATGCCCGTGGCTCGGCCGCGCACGGCTTCTTCGAGTGCCTGGACTCGTGCGCCGACGTCACTTGCGCAGACTTCCTCCAACGGCCTGGCGAGCGCGTCCCTGTGTTCACCCGGTTCTCGACTGTAGCCGGCAACAACGGCTCGGCCGACCTGCCGCGCGACGTGCGCGGCTTCGCGGTGAAGTTCTACACGCAAGCGGGTAATTTCGATCTCGTCGGCAACAACATGCCGGTGTTCTTCATCCAGGACGCCATCAAGTTCCCCGACCTGATCCACGCGGCCAAGCAGGATCCCGATCGCGAGTTCCCGCAGGCCGCCACCGCCCACGACACCTTCTGGGACTTCATCTCGCTGACGCCCGAGAGCATGCACATGATCATGTGGGCGATGAGCGACCGGGCCATCCCGCGTTCGCTGCGGATGATGGAGGGCTTTGGCGTCCACACCTTCCGGCTGATCAACGCCGCCGGCGACAGCACCTTCGTCAAGTTCCACTGGCGGCCCAAGCTGGGCGCGCAGTCGGTAGTCTGGGACGAGGCGCTGAAGATCAACGGGGCCGATCCCGACTTCCACCGCCGCGACCTCTGGGAAGCCATCGAAGGCGGTGAGTTCCCCGAGTGGGAATTCTGCCTGCAGACCTTCACCCAGGAACAGGCCGACAGCTTGCCGTTCGACGTGCTGGACGCCACCAAGCTGATCCCCGAGGAAGTCATTCCCCTGCGGGTGGTCGGTCGGATGGTGCTGGATCGCAACCCTGACAACTTCTTCGCCGAGACCGAGCAGGTCGCGTACTGCGCCGCCCACGTGGTGCCGGGGATCGACTTCACCAACGACCCGCTGCTGCAGGGGCGCCTCTTTTCGTACCAGGACACCCAGCTCAAGCGGCTAGGCGGACCCAACTTCCACCTGCTCCCGATCAATCAGCCCAAGTGTCCGTTCCACAACCTGCAGCGCGATGGCCACATGCAGATGGGCGTGCCCAAGGGCCAGGTGAACTACGAGCCGTCCACCCTGGGCGCGGACGTAGCGCGGGAGTCTCTGGAGACCGGTTATCACACCTTCCCCAATCCCGAGGCCGGCGAGCAGCTGCGCTTAAGGCCTGAGACCTTCGCCGACCATTACACACAGGCGCGCCTGTTCTTCGCCAGCCAAACCAAGCCCGAGCAGGACCACATCGTCGCGGCTCTAGTCTTCGAGCTTAGCAAGTGCGTGACGCCACGCATCCGCGAGGCGGTGCTATCGCGACTGATCCACATCGACGACTTCCTCGCCCAGTCCGTAGCGGAGGGTTTGGGCTTCCCGGGCAAGATCGTCCCCGCTCCAGCGCCGATCGCGGCGAAGGACATGGAGCCCTCGCCCATGCTCAGCCTACTGGCCAAGGCCACGCCAACTCTAGAGGGCCGCAAGATCGGCGCCCTGGTCAGCGACGGCTGCGACGACAAGCTGATCGCCAAGCTGAAGGCCGCTATCGAAGCCGCCGGCGCCAAGCTGCAGATCATCGGTCCGACCATCTATGGCGTGACCGCCGCCAGCGGTGCGGTGCTACCGGTCGATCACAAGAGCGACGGCGGTCCTTCGGTGCTGTTCGACGCGGTGGCGATCCTGCCGTCGGACGAGGGTGGCCAGCAGCTGGCGATCGAGGCGGCGGCGGTCAATTTCCTGCGCGATGCCTATGGCCACCTGAAGGTCATCGCTTACCTGCCATCGGCCGCGCCGCTGTTCGCGGCCGGCGGGATCACCGACGTCGGACCGGGTGACGACGCGGGCCTGATCGCCCTGCCCGACGCCAGTGTCGACGACTTCATCGCCGCCGCCTCGGCAGGCCGCGTCTGGGCGCGCGAGCCCCTGGTGCGTCCGCCGCCCAAACCGCTGGTCGCGGCGGCGTGAGAACGCCCCGGAACAAAGCCCACCCGGACGGATTAGCCCAACACCGCGCGTATCGCGTGAGCCATCGTAGGATCCCATGAGCATCTTCAGTAGTATTCTGAACAAGATCTTCCATCGCAACCCCGCCCCGGCGGCTCCGCAATCGACGGCTCAGGCCGCGCCGACGGCGAGCGCTCCGGCGACGCCCGCGCCCACCCCAGCGCCGGCGGCTCCTGTCGACGTCGAGGCCGTGCTGACCGACTTGGCGGCGCAGAAGGGCGGCGGCGGCAACTGGCGCACCTCGATCGTCGATCTGTTGAAACTGCTGGACCTGGATTCCAGCCTGCAGGCGCGCACCTCGCTGGGCCAGGAGCTAGGCGTTCACGCCGGCGCCGACGGCAGCGCCGAACAGAACATCGCCCTGCAGAAGGCGGTCTGGGCCAAGCTGGCCGAGAACGGCGGCCACGTGCCGGCTAGCCTGAAAGACTAGGCGGTTGCGCTAATAACCATGATCGATTGCCTGATCATCGGCGGCGGGCCGGCCGGCCTGACCGCCGCGATCTACGCCGCGCGCTTCCACCTGTCCGTGCAGGTGGTCGACGCCGGCGATAGTCGGGCCGTTCAGATCCCGCTCACCCGCAACCACGCCGGATTTCCCGAAGGGATTTCCGGCGTGGCGCTATTGGAGCGCATGCGCAAGCAGGCCGTCCTTTATGGTACGAAATTGATCGCCGGGCGCGTCACGGATCTGAGGCGCGGTTCGAAGGGTTTCGTCGCCTGTCTCGCCGACCGCGAAATTTCGGCCCGGACCGTGCTGCTGGCCACCGGCGTGACCAACCGCCAGCCTCTGATGGACGCGGCCCTCCATGCCGAGGCCCTACGGCAAGGCCGCCTACGCTATTGCCCGGTCTGCGATGGCTTCGAAGTCACCGATAAGGTCTTGGGAGTCGTCGGCCGTGGTCCGCGAGCCGCTCGGGAGGCCGAGTTCCTGCGCAGCTACACCGCCGACGTCAGCCTGATCGGCCTCACTGGCGAAGACGGTCTGGATGACGCCGCCCGCGCCCGTCTCGACGCCATTGGCGTCAAACGCTTCGTTGGCCCGGCGCGTGATTTCCACCTAGAAAGTGATGGTCTTGTCGTGACCTGCACGGCGGTTCGCCTGCGGTTCGACGCCGTCTATCCGTCGCTGGGATCGGACGTCCATTCCAACCTCGCCCGGTCCCTGGGCGCGGCGGTCACCGAGGACGGTTGCATCAAGGTCGACGCTCACCAGCGCACCAGTATCCGCGGCCTCTACGCCGCTGGCGACGTGGTGCTGGGCCTAGACCAGATCAGCCACGCCATGGGCGAGGCCGGCGTCGCCGCCACGACCCTACGCAATGACCTGGTGGCTGTTAGCCCCTTGCTGCGATGATGGCGGATCGGCCCTTCCGCTGAAGACGCCTTGTATAAATCTGGGTCTTTGCGGTTCGACACGCGTTGGTTGGGTATGAACCTGACTGACGCTCAACGAAACGCCCTCGAGAACCTGGAGCGCAAGCGCCAAGGCAAAGAGGTCCCCTACATTAACATCTCCAGCGCCCGGATATTGACCGACCTTGGCCTCGCAGAGCGAAATGCTCAGGGATGGGATATTACAACGGCAGGATCGGCGTTACTTCAGTCGCAACCACATTGAATTTATGCAAATTTATGATTTAACGCCCCCCTCATTATGGATATCAATTTTAGTTCCATTTATAATTACTTTATTTATACAGTTGAATATTTAACCCAACGCAACTACATAACACTCCTGGGAAGAGTACGCCTCTTCCCTAGGAACCCCACACAATGCGAATTCAAACCCTGGTCGCCGGCGTCTGCGCTGCGGCCTTGATCCCCACCATCGCGCTCGCACAGCAGACCTGCGAGCAACGTCAAAGTACTCGAGTTGTCGGGACTCTCGCTGGCGCTGGCATCGGCGCTCTCGCCGGCAGCGCCGTCGCCGGTCATGGCGCCCGCAATGAAGGCGCGATCGTCGGCGGCGTCGCCGGCGCCCTGATCGGCAACCAGGCGGCGAAGGGCAAGCAAGACTGCGCCCGCGCCTACGGCTTCTATGACAACCAGGGCGCATGGCATGCCAACACCGTCGCCCGCGGCGACGCGGCCGGCTATTTCGACCGCGACGGCGGCTGGGTCGAAGGCGCTCCGCGCGGTTACTACGGGCGTGACGGTCGCTGGGTGCAGGCCAATACCGACACCTCGACCAGCGGCTACTACGCCAACAACCTCTGGGTTCCGGCCTCGGCTGACGGCTACTACGCACAGGACGGGCGTTGGGTCGCCGCCGCTTCCGGCTACTATGATCAATCGGGGCGCTGGATAGCTGGTCCCGCGACGGGCCGTTATAACGCCGATGGTCGTTGGATGGCTGGCCAGGCCAGCGGACGCCGCGACGCCAGCGGCGCCTGGATCGCCGATCCTCAGCCGGGCTACTACGACAAGGGTCGCTGGGTCCGCGGCGAGACGTTCGGATACTACGACTCGCGCGGCCAATGGATCGCGACCGACGGACGGGCCCAGCACGTCAACATGACTCCAGGCGGCCCTCGCGGGGGATCGACCGCGCCAAGCATCGACGAACGCCAAGCCCAGCTGGCGGAGCGGATCAATCGCGGCGCGCAGAACGGCCGGCTGAGCCGAGCGGAGGTCAGCCAAGCCAGACGCACGCTCGTCGCCATCGAGCGCCAGGAGCGATCGTTGCGCACCCGCCAGGGTTATCTCGGCCCCAAGGGACAGGCGATCATCATGGCCAGGCTCGACGGTTTGAGCAAAAGCCTCAGGGTCGATGTCCGCGACATCTACTGACCTCTGCGATCCCGAGCGCGTGGCGAACGCCGCGCGCTCTTGACCGCTGTAGCCGCATAGCCTCCGCCGCCGAACGCTCGCCGGCGCTGGCGTCGACGCGCCCCGGCTTGGCGCATTTTTGGAAAACCCGATGATCTGGCTCTTCGAACTCTCGGTCGGCCTGCTGGTTGTAGCAGCCTTGATGGCGCCGCTCTATAAGCTCCTCGCCCCCGCTTGGGCCGGGGTCGAACCTCGGCTGGCGAAGAGGCTACCCGCGACTGATCGCTCATCGCCCAAGGCCCCCTGAGCGGCGAGGCGCCTATTTGAGCAACCCGGCGGCCCGCAGCGCCTTGGCGATGGTCTCCTGAACACCCGCCGGCGCCGCGCTGACCGCGCTCATCACCGCTCGTCCCAAAGGGTCCCCTTCCCGCTCAACCGATGCAGTCGGCCGCGTCACGACCTCGTCACCGGAAGAGGTCGACGCCTCCCTCGCCGACACGTTGTCGATCCCCCAGAACCGGACGATCTCAAGAGACGAGGAGACGCCCGCCTCGAGCATGAAGGGCGCGAGCTTGCCCAGCGCATCGTCTCCCCTGGTCGATAGAGGCGTCCCATGGCCCAGGCCGCGTACAAGATTTAGCTCAACCAGTGTTTCTCCCGCCGCCGACCGCCAGATCGACCGCGTTCCAAAGGCATGCTGCTCCACGCGATGCGGAGCCGAGGACAAGCCATGGATGGCGCTCCATTGCTGGGTCAGGTCATGCGCGTTCCCCGCCTGAACAGTGAAGTCGGCCTCGCCATGCCAGACGGACAGGCGCGGCGGACGGCCTTCCTCTTGCGACCTGGGGATCAGAGCGCCCAACTCCCGGGCCGCGCGGCCGTCGGCGCGGCTCATCACCCGCAAGGCGTCTTGGACATTGCGCGCGACGCCATAGGGCAAGCCGCCAATCACCGCGCCACCCGCAAAGACATCAGGATAGGCCGCCAGCATGGCCACAGTCATTGCCCCACCCGCCGAAAGACCGGTGACGAAGACGTTCTCGGCGTCGAGATCGTGGATAGCGACCAGGTGGGCCACCATGGACACGATCGATGCGGCCTCGCCCTCCCCGCGGCGGGTATCGCTCGGCGAGAACCAGTTGAAGCAGCGATTGGGGTTGTTGGCCGACGGCTGCTGGGCGGCCAAGACCATGAAGCCGAAGCGATCGGCCAGGGTCAGCCAGCCGGCATTGACGGCATAGGCTTCGGCGGCCTGGGTACAGCCATGAAGGACCACCACGAGGGGCGCGCCGAGCTGTAGCCCTAGGGGCCGGTAGCTCAGCATCGTCAATTTACCGGGATTGGGTCCGAAAGACTCTGTCCGTTCCAGGGCTCCGTCGGATCCGGACGCGGGGGGCGACGCCTGGCGCAGCCGCGCCAACATCGCGGTCGTTTCACGTAGGCCCGGCATGACATCATCCTGATCAGCGCAGCAAGATGCTGCATCGCAGTATAATGCTGCGATGCAGCAAACATGGCATCACGCTTGATCACGTCTTTCGCACCACGACCCGAAGGCTCGGGTCGTGGCGCGCTCGATCAATAGTCCGGGCGGATCAGATTGGTCGCGGGACGCTCGGCGCGGCGGACATCGCCGTCGACAACGACATCGTCGGTCGGAGAGAAGGTGCGCGGCTCGCCATACAACGACCGTTCACGGCTGATATCGTCAGCATTGTAAGGCGTGGCGGCCGGATCGAAGCCCGTCCAGCCGGTCTGGCGATAAGCGTCCCCGCGCATCGCCGCGTCCACGCCACGACGGTCGTTCAGGATGCCCTCGACCGTGGCGATCTCATCGTCATGCGCCTTGACGCTGACCAGGCTGCCACCGCGGCGAACGCCCTCGGAATAGACGTTGGCTTCATCGTCGCTGTGGCCCGCGTCCTTCAGCGCGCCGAGCAGGCCGCCCGTGGCCGCGCCGGCGACGGCGCCAACCAGCCGGCCGCCACGACGGGACCAAGACCCGGAATGGCCAGCATGCCGAGACCAGCCAGCAGACCCGCGCCCCCACCGAACAGGCCGCCAGTGGCCGCGCCCTTGCCCGCGCCCTCGGCTGTGTCGTTGTCGCCATCGGCGTGCTTATGGCCGTCGTGCCACTTGTCGGCATTATTGGAGACCAGGCTGATCTTGTCGTGGTCGATGCCGCGCGCCTCCAGATCGGAGATGGCGTCGAGGGCTTGGGTATGGCTGTCGAACAGCCGAGTGATCGTCTTGCTCATAAGGAATGTCCTGGCGTGATGTGATTGGAGAAAGGGACGTGCCGAGACCTAGAGCGCGGTGATCGCGCCCTTGTAGTCGACCGAGACGCTGACCTTCTTGCCGTCCTTCATGGCCTCGCCCTGCCACAGGCCGTTGGCGTTCTGGTTCAGCGGGCCGAGCTCGGTGTAGCCGGCCTTCTCGATCGCCATCCGCGCCTGGTCGGCGGTGTAAGAGCTGGCGCCCGGGGTGGGGCCGCTCTCGCCGGTGGTCGGCTTGGTGTCGACGGCGACATTCGTCGGCGCCGCGGCGGCCGACACGGCCGGCCCTTCGACCTTGTCATGGTCAGCGTTCTTCTGGCCGCACGCGGCCAACAGCATCGCGGCGAGCGCGACGCCCATCATCGGTCTCAACATGTCTTGGATCTCCCAGAGGTGCGAGAGAAAGCCCCCGACCACGACATGGTTCCAATGCCGCGAAGTCAGATCTTTATTAATAAATTCAAATTCTTGCGGAACGATTCACTTGGGAACCTTGCGACCTGTCGCCAGTTGCCGTCCCATGACCCATCCCAATCACACCCTCGTTCTGCTGGTCGATGACGAGCCCGTTGTTCGGATGGTGGCCTGCCAGAGCCTCGAAGACGCCGGCTTCCAGGTTATCGAGGCCGACTGCGCTCAAGAGGCCCTGGATATCCTCAAGTCGCGGACAGACGTCGGCGTGCTGTTCACGGACGTCAACATGCCCGGCGCGTTCGACGGCCTGGAACTGGCCACGCTCGTCCATGAGCTTTGGCCTGACATCCAGCTCGTCGTGACCTCGGGACAGGCGTTGCCAACTCCCGTTCCAGACGATGGCCGCTTCATGGCCAAGCCTTACAGGCTCAACGAGATGGTCGACACGGTTACGTCGGTCGCCATGCGCCTGCCCTGAATGGAGGACTACACCGATCCCGCGCCGCGCGGATCACTCGCATTGGCCTCGATCGAGGCGGCCACCGCGGCCGCGTCCGTTGGCTTGGCCATATCTTCGGACTCCGGATCCAAGCGGTCGGCCAGATTGGGCTCATCGCGACGCAGCTCTTCCAGAAGCTGGATGATCTTCGCGCTCTTTTTGTCGGCCAGCAGCGCCAGCTCCAAGGTCAGCTGAGCGCGGCGGTCGGCCAGCAGGTCCTCGCGCCGCTGAGTGACCAGGATCAGGAACGCGACCAGCAGGGCCGCGACCGTGGCGGCCAACTCCAGCCAAGCGAAAGAAGGCTGATCAACCCGGCCTCCCCCGCGCCAGGCCGCAAGGCCCGCCCAGGCGCAGACCACGACCACCAGGACGATCACCGCCGCCGGTCGTCCCAAGCGGTCGGTGACGGCGTCGATGGCCCGCTGCAAGCCGCTGGCGTTGCGATAGTGCTCACGATGAAAGCTGGCCACAGCCTCGACGGACTCGGCGACATGATCCGCCAGGTCGTCGTCGCCATCCGCGACTTCTCTATCCTGTTCGGACGGACTCACGGCGCGACCTTGGTACGCGAGGCCCGCTCGGCCTTCACCTTGGCGGCGATCCCGGCGCTGCGCTTGGCGGCGCGTTCGCATCGCAGATGCAACGCGGCCAGCTCCTTGTCGGTCAACTTCTCGATGCCCATGAAGTCGTCCTCGGCGTCGGACATGCGGATCAACTCGTCGAGCTTGGTCTGCAGGGCGACGCCGTCGCGGTTCTGGGTGTTCTGGATCAGGAAGACCATTAGGAAGGTCACGATCGTAGTGCCGGTATTGATCACCAGCTGCCAGGTCTCGGAGAACTTGAAGATCGGACCGGTGACGGCCCAGATCAGCACGGATGCGACGCACAGCAGAAAGGCGACGGAGCTACCCGTCGCCTTGGCCGTGGCGTTCGCGAACTTCGCGAACAGCTTGTCCATCAATGGGCCGCGAGCACCGTGCCTTGCAGGGTCGGCGTCTCAGGGACGGGCAGGCCGCCGGCCTTGTAGCTGGCGATCAGCTCGGCCTTCTCCGCCGCCATCTGCTCGCCCAGGGCGTCCATGTCGAGGCCGGCCTTGCGGGCCTGACTGAACATGCCTTCGACGCGCTGCTCCTCCTCCTTGACGTGGTGCTCGATCATCTCCGACAGCACCTTGACCTTGGCGTCGTAGAATTCGTCGTCCGGCCCACCGGCCTCGATCTCGGCGATCAGCACCTTGGCGCCGTCATGCTCGACATAGGCTTCCTTCAGAAGACCCTCCTCCACCTTGCCTTCGCAAGCCGGGTAGAAGATGTCCTCCTCGATCTTGGTGTGGACGGTTAGCTCCATGCAGATCTGCTCCGCCAGAGCCTTCTTCTTGCCGTCGCCCTTGGCGGCTTCGAACTTGGCGAACAGGTCCTCGACGTTGCGATGATCGGCCTTCAACAGGGCCACGGCGTCGAGCTTGGGGGCGTCAGCCATCATCTTAGTCTCCATGAACAGCCAGGGAGACTGTCGAGACAAGCAACGGGGCGCTCGGCCCGTCGTTCCGCGCCAGGACGACTTGAGATACGTTCGCGAATACCCACCCGCGCCGCCTACTCGGCTGGCGCCGGCTCGAGCAGATCGACCAGAAAGGCGCGGATGATTTCGTGCAGGGCGGCAAAACTGCCCAGCCCCAGCACAAGCGCGAAATAGCCTCGCGCATTAATCTGGCGGACGCTGAAGTCGACGTGGATCAACAGGACCACACGGCCGTCTTCGGCCGGAAACACCTCGTCCGCCATCAGGATCGAGACCGTCGGTATGGCCACCTTGAAGGTCACGCCCAGCATCGAGCCGATGGTGGCCAGAAGCCCTAGAAGCAGAACATTGCCCACCTCACCCAGCGTATCGTCCAGCAGTTCGGCATAGTCCTGTCCGGAATAGCCTTCACCCAGCACGGCGCGCGCCAGCGTGCTCCCGTCGTCGGGGCTCAACAGCAACATGGTCTGGCCGTTCAGCCGCCCGGAAAATTCCTGGCGCACGACCGTCAGCGCCTCGCCGTTGAAACTGACAAGCGCCCGAGCCGAGTCCGCAGCTTCATGGATCTCGACGACCGGGACCTTCAAAGACACTTCCGACCCGACCATGGCGCGCAATCGCGTGGCCGCGCCGCTGACGGCGATGTTGACCAGCTCGGTCAGAGCGTCGCGTTCGAGTTCGGAGAGGTGATCGATGGCCACGCTGGAACTCAGTCTCAACTCGGGAATAGCGTGAAGTCGACGATGGGTCGGCCCTGACGCCGCCCCATCAGAGGAGCTCTGCGGCTGAGATCACCATGCGCGCTAAACCTGGGTTGCCCAAGGATAATAACTGCCTTGGCAGCTAGCCCCCAGGAACCTCAATCGACCTCAAGAGCTAAGCCTCCGCTTTAAGGGGATGCCTCGATGTCCGGCGCCACGATCAAACGCCACCTGCGGACCGGCCGATCGCTATGGGCCGATACCCGTTGTCCGCTCTTGAGGCCTGGGATCGCACGAACATGGTGGTGTGCAGGCCGTCGAAGGTCGTTGGTCGCAGCCGCCGCTTTGAGGCAGATTTGGCCGCGAGTGGAGACAGGCAGCACAAATAGACCCTAGCGCCATGGTCACGCATTGATATCATGTATTCAGGATGTTTTTGCGTGACCCATCACACACAGAGAAATGCAACCGCCCCAATTGGATAGCCCAGTAATTTTTCGTATTTCGAAATTTGTACACAAATCAACGACATAAATACGCGTCATTATTGATGCACAACTACCCCACTCTAGATCACACTTACTCACCCCCGATCACCGCCAGTCACTCTTAGGCACACAGGCTTCGCCTGCGGAGGCGATGTCAAATTTGACAACAAGCCGTCTCTATTGGCATTTTCAGGCATTGATTGCCTGAGGGATCGCCGTGGAGATCGAAATCGAAGTCGTCCGAGGCACAGGTGACGTCTATCGCGATTTAGGGAAACCCAACTCTGGACCCCACTCACTCAAAGCCAAGCTCGCAGCCGAGATCATCAAGGCTCTGGATCGCGAGGGCGTCTCTGTTCGAAGAGCCTCAGAACTGACGGGGATCGCCGCCGCCGACTTCTCTCGCGTGCGAAACGCCAGGCTCCAGCGGTTCACCGTCGACCGACTGATCACGATGCTGGAGCGCCTCGGCAACCACATCATCTTCGACCTGACGGTGCAGCCGTCTAGCCCCGATCAGAGAAGCGCTCGAACGCGGTGATCTTCTTCATCAGCGGATCGATCTCTCCGCGATAGATCTCCGATCGCAGGAAGGCGACTTCGGCATCGCGATCGGCCTCGTCGACATCAATGTACCAAGCCTTCGGCGCCGGACCTGGCTCACCATTCCAACGGTATCCCCGCGCCTTGAGCACATCTTTCAGTTCGTACGGCGAGTTCTCCGCCCAGATCCTGATGCTGGCCTTGCGAGCGGCGACGAGCAGGGTCTGGAAACCCGATCCGTCACTCCCCGGAAGCGGGGCCGATAGGATCTCCAGTGTCGCCAGGCCGTCGTGAGATGCACGATGCCCTTCATGGAAGAACCCGTAACCTGCGGCGAGGAAGGCAAGCTTGCCACTTTCAAAGCCCGCCGCCTTCCAGTCGATCTGGGTGTAGGAACAGGCCCAGGCCTTCTCAGCGAAGGCCGGACAGAAAGCCTCGGCGAAGCGACGGTCGAAGCTGGCGTTGTGGGCGATGATCAAGGCGGCCGGCGCGATGAAGGCGGCGACCTCAGCCAGGTCCACCGCCTGGCCCTGCACCATGTCGTCGGTCAGGCCCGTTAGTTTGGTGATCTCGGCGGAGATGGGCTCCGCGGGCTGGCGAAGCCTCGAGAAGGGTTCGCCGACCGCCACGATCCGTCCGCCGACATCATAGGTGAATGGCACGAGGCCAAACTCGATGATCTCGTGCTTACGCGGGTCAAGGCCAGTCGTCTCAAGATCCAGAACGATGCCCTGGCGCAGGACGCCGACCGGCGCGGCTTCGATGCGCCGCACCCCGTCGAGCCGCCGCAGCACGCGATACCGCCCGCTTGCCTCGAGCATACGGGCCATCGCTTCCAGCTCGTCGGGCGTGCTCGTCACTTGATCAGGGCGACGACCGGGCAGTGATCGGAAGGTCGTTCACCGCCAGCGGCGTAGGTCAGTTCCTCGAAGCCCTTTAGATCGCGCGTCGCGCGGGCGTCGAGCACGACGTGGTCGATGAACTCCGAGAACCGCGGATCGCATTTCGGCCCCGTCGCGCCTTCGGCGAGCGCCAGGTCGGCATTGGCCGGCGTGGCGTCATCGAGATCCGCCCAGATTGGATCGCCGGCGCGCGCGAGGCGGCGATTGAAATCACCCAGAACGGCAAAGCGCACGCCCTGCCCCGCCGCCGCGTCGATCCAGCGCTCCAGGATCGGGACCTGGCGAAGCAGGATCTGGCAGGCATCGCCGTTCTGGCCGGAGGCGCAGCCGGACTTCATGTGCACGGCCAGCAGTCGCAACGGCTGATGGCCTTTGGCCGAGAGCGTGATGTCGACGGCGGAGCGGAGATTGGGATCGCCCACCTGCAGGTCAGTCAGATCGGCGGCGCGTTCGAACGGGACACCCTTGCGGATGGCAAAACCGACGGCCTGACGCGTGAGGGTTCGCCCTTCCAGACCGCGACAGGGAAAGGCGTCGCCAGCCGGGCGTCGCTCGATGATGACCGTGTACTTGGCCGGATCGAAGACCCGCTCTGCAGCCTTGATGGACTCGACTTCCTGGAAGGCGATGACATCGGCGTTCAGGCGCTCGGCATAGGTCCGCATCAGCGCATAGTCGGCGTCGGTGCGTGGGCGGCAGCCCTTCGCGCCATCCTCGGAGAGATGCTCCATGTTCCAGCTCGCGACCCGCAATGGCGTCTGGACGGATGTGGGCTCGATCGCGCAGGCGCCGGCGACAAGAGCAAGAGCGAGAACGGCGAAACGCTTGAGCATGAGATTCTCCCGATGCTCTTTCCTATCTTGCCTCCTCGGCGCGTGGCGATAGCGGCGCATCAATTCTCAAAGGGCCGACCGCTTGGCGCCAATTGCTGACATTAGGCCCGGCTCAGGAAGTGGACATTCGGCCGGCAGGGCCAAGTGACCCTAAGATGTAGCTCACCGATCTCCAACTAGACGGCGATCAAGCTTCGCCTTAGCGTCTCGCACATGATCGATGCCCTCCAAGCCTCACGGACGGCCACGTTTTTCGTTTTGTCGCATGCGCCTACAGGCGCCGACGTGGAAACGATGTTCGATGCCCTGCGCGCTGCGCAGCAAAATGCGCAACCCGATCTCTTCCGGCATATTCGTGTCGCCGAGGGTGACGCCCACTGGTCGGCGATCGCCTTCAACTATGAGCGACGCCCGGCGTTCCTTCCTGAGCAAGACGCGATCTGGGAAGTCGTATGCGGCTTTCTCTTGATCGTGGAGCATGACGGCCACGTTGCGGTCTTCCGTTCTCGCTTGGATCTGACGTCCCTTTTCCGAACGAACCACCTGACCAAACTGTCCCCAGAGCGGGTCAACATGGCGATTGCGCGGCCCGACGCGATTTTCGAGAAGGTGCGCCTGAAACACATGACGCTGTCGCGCCAAGCGCTTCGCACGAAGACCCTGGAGTCCAACGATCTTAGCAACGCCGTCGGTGCCGCCTCGTCTAGCCGCTACATCGCTCAAGGTTATGCGCTGCGGAGCGGGGCTGGGCACTACACCGCGACACCCAGCACAGGTCGCATAGCACAACGGGCTGACCGGGCGGGTCATCTGGAGTTAGTGCACTATGCCGTCGCGGTCATCGACGAGTTGCAGACGGCTAGCGCTGCGCCATCGACATTCATTCAGTCGTTTGCCCGCCCCATCAGTTTCTCCGAACTCGGATCCAGGCAGCCTACGGCGTTCTCCGTGGATACGGCGGCGCTCAGCGACGCGATCTACGAACTGGAAGAGATTCGCCTGGTCCGATTAGCAGGGTCCGACTGGCTGCCGCTCACCTTCGGTGAGACCCAAGCGCTGCTTGCTGAACTTGACGCCATTATGGAAGTACACGGCGACGAGCCAACGCGGTTGCTTCGCAACGCGACCGGCGTGCAGCTGGGTCGGATGCGGCTCAACAAGGCACACATAGCGCTTCGCAGTCTGTCGCTTCCGATCTGTGCGGGCGTCGAAGTTGAGCGTAGCGACCTGCCGCTTGGCGGTGATCCCGAACGTATTGGTCTGTGCGCTTATCTCGATCGTGAGCGCCATTTCATCGTCCTGTTCGATGACGTCTCGCTCGCCTACATTGATGGCGAGCTTTATCAAGACGGGGGCCTCGCGCAGGGTAGTACGCAACTGCTCTCGTACTTGAAGGCGGAGCCATCCCTCACCAACGTCACGAGCGAAAAGGGGACGTTTTCCGCTGCTCATACCAACTTTGATGTGGACTCGACCTTCAGCGCCGTCGCCGCGCACGTCTCGCAAGGCGATAACGTTCTTGTTTGCGATGACCTAGGCGATGAATGGGCGGACTTCATAGGCTTGGACAATGCGGGTTCGCCCAAACGCATCACATTCTATCACGCCAAGCATGGCGCTCTGTCGCTCGGCGCCTCTCCCTTCCACATTTCAATAAGCCAAGCCATCAAGAACCTCGGTCGGATGTCGCTGCCCAGCGACGAGTTGCCCGGCAAGGTCGCCGGCTGGGGGCAGTTCTATTCCAACGATGGTGCCGTGACGCAGATTTCGCGCACGGTTCGCAGCACGCACGCAGCCCTATCCGATGAGTTCAACGCAGCCCGGGCCGCGCCTGACGCGATCCGTCGCGTGATGATCGTCACGTCTTCGCTTAGCCGCCAGCAAGTCGAACAGGCGCTCCAAGCCGTCGCAGCTGGTCAGCGGCCCAGTCCCTACTTTGTGCAGCTCTACTGGCTGCTCATGTCGTTCTTCAGCGCTTGCTCTGAGGTGAACGCCCATGGGTACGTTGTTTGCCAACCCTAGCAGGTGCTCATGTGCATTTCCTCGGCCTGGTGCCAAATGCGGGCTTTGGCCAAGGTCCAGAACTAGACTCTGATCAGCGTATCTTCGCCGAGCCAGAAGAATGGCTAGGCTTTTTCAGAGGGAGGAGAGACGCGGATGTCCCACAAAAGGCGAGCTGAAGATGAGCTTAGGAAACTGAAAAGCCAACTGCAGACGATGCGCTCGTTCTTGCAGTCCGGCGACGCCAGTTTCGCCCTCACATTGCTAAGCAGGGCCGAGGACCATGCAAAACGTGCGTCCGATCACGTTCACCGAATTGACGAAGCCTAAGCGCCATTAGCTGCCGCTGACCTAGCTCCAGCAACAGGACGTTCGCTTTGATGGAGTGATGCGCTGAATCACTACGCCTGCGCCGCAGCCCTCTAGAGCGCGAATTGCCGTGTTCGCCTGGGCTCCGATCACGTCCAGCGCTCGTCGGACGCTTTGTCCTGGGACAACCAGAAATCCACCACGCGATAGAGCTCGGCCCGGTCAATCGGCTTGGCGAGATGATCGACCATGCCGACCTCTCGATAGCGCTCCAGTTGCTGGGGCGCGATATCAGCCGTGACGGCTACGATTGGAATGCCAGAGCATGCGCCACCCGAAGAGCGGATCGCCCGCGTCGCGGCTAGGCCGTCCATGCGGGGCATGTGTATGTCCATCAAGATGATGTCAAAGTCCTGATCCGCCGCAAGACGGACAGCCTCCTCGCCGTCCTCGGCCAAAGCAACCTCGCAGCCCGCCAGCACCAGCATGGCTTCGCCCAGCTCGCGGTTCATCGGATGATCATCGACCAGCAGGACCCGCGCCACCACCTCGGCGTTCTCGTCGATCGTGGGAGCGACCGCGGCCTCGGCCAGCCGGACAGGCATCTTGATCCAGAAGGTCGAGCCCTCGCCAAGGGCGCTGACGACACCGATCTCGCCGCCCATAAGATCGACCAGCGCACGGCAGATCGCCAACCCCAGGCCCGCGCCGCCGAACACCCGGCTCGCTGAGCCGTCGATTTGGGAAAAGCGCTTGAAGAGCTTCTCATGCTGGTCGGCGGATATCCCTATGCCCGTGTCGGCAACCTCGAGACACATGATGGGGAGGTCTTCGCCAGCCGTTATGGTCAGCCGGGCTTCGACACCGCCGGCCGGCGTGAACTTTACCGCGTTGTTCAAGAGGTTCAGAAGCACCTGACGGAGCCGGTCCTCGTCCAGCTCATAAAGCGCTGCGTCGTCGACGCTGGTCTCGACCGCTATCGTCAGACCCTTGGCCCGCGCGTCCGGCGCGACGATCGCGACGACCTCCTGAAGCAACCTGGACGGCGAGTTGGGTTTCGGGTCCAGCTGGACGCCGATCGTTTCCAATCGCGAGGCTTCCAGGACATCGGTGACGAGCATCCGGAGCGAACGGCCCGCGCCGGCGATCAGGCCAAGCCTCCGTCGCCCCTCGTCCGACAGGTCTTCAGTCGCGCCCAGCAGGTCGGCGAAGCCCAGGATGCTGTTCAACGGCGTGCGCAACTCGTGACTGACGGTAGCGAGAAACTCGGATTTAGCGCGATTGGCGGATTGCGCCTCAAGACTTAGCCGCGCGTTCGTCTCGGATTCGTGCTGCAGATTCCAGTTCAGGTGGTCACTGGCGCAACGGGCGGTAACCTCGCGCCGGATCACTGTTCGAATGGCCAACGAAACGCAGAAGCCTACGATCGTCGCCCCGATGCCGACCGGAATGACGAAGGCTCCCTCTGGCGTTCGGGCGGCGAACATGAGGAGCGCCAGCAAGGGCAAGCCGCTGCCCAGCAAGGCCACACGCGCGCTTGGAGCCGCCAGGACGAAGACAAAGAGGTCGATGATGAAGTTGAAAAGCTTGTAGTCGCTCGGCGCGATCTGGATCGAAGCGCATTGTCGCGCGACTTCCAGCAGGTAGACGACCGACATGATCGCTTCGAGAGCGAGAAGGCGCGGCGTGGACGCTCGTCGCAAATGACGGAGAGATAGGCCGGCGACGGCCAGATTGGTCGAGGCGATCGCCAGCATCGCGACGCGATCACCGCCTGAAAAGGCGATCGAATACGAGACCAGCATGAACAGTTCGACCGCCACGACGGCAGTCAGAATAATCTGGACCACAGCAGAGAAACTGCGGGCGAACTCCGCCTCCGTATCGCTCCAGGCGGTCGTATTCATCATCAAAAATCGCCGGTCCCCGAAAGGCGACGACATGGACCCAAGGGTCCGTGCCGTCAACGCGCGAGCATAGCCATTCCCGGAGATTCATGGCTTGCTTGATCTGGGTCAATTTCGGGAAAAGGAAAATGACCGCATGATGGTCGTTTCCCCCACAAACAGATCTCCTTGGGAGCAGGCCCGCCGTGAAGCGGTTCCGTCTCAGCCGCATTGACAATTTCCATGGCCAGGAAGCCGGCCAGATCCATGCGCTCATTCTGATCACCGCCGTGCAGGGCTGGGCATGGCTGCCGACATGGGTAGTCGTACTCTGGGCGACCGCCAACTGCGGCTTCGCGATCTATTTCCGCCAATTGGCGCGGCGCATCGCGGCGAAGGCGGAAGACGTTACGATCGGGCGCCAGCCAGCCGGCTTGGCGCGGGTCTGCCTGACCAGCTTCCTCTTCACGACGTCGTACTCTAGCCTCTCAATCCTCGTCGCGCTCCAAGGCCATTCCAGCGCGCTCCTCGCGGCTTCGGCGTTTTTCGCGGGGCTGACGCTCGGCTCCGCCAGCCTGTTCACCGTAAGCCGCCCGTTGGGCTGGAGCGCGATGGCCGGCCTCGTGTTCAGCCTCGCGGCCGGGCTTGGCTGGCGCGTGAGCACGCCACAGGATCCAGATCCATCGCACAGTCTGTACGGAACCCTTTCCGCAGCCTCGGCGGTCCTGCTGTTCATGCTCTACGCCGTACAGGTCGGGTTCGCTCGACGGGCAGCCGATCGGCGCGCCACTCGGCTCTTCTTGCGCGCCGAGGCAAGCGAGCGTGCGGCGGTCGAGGCCGATCGAGCCAAGGCCGCCTTCCTGGCCATGGTGAGCCACGAGATCCGTTCTCACCTCAACGGCCTGATCGCCGTCGTTCACACGACATCCGACGTGGACGGACGGAAAGAGCTCGGTCGCCGCCTGGCCCTGCTCGAGGGCGTCAGCCACGACATGCTCGCGATGCTCAACGACCTGCTCGACATGTCCAAGATCGAGGCCGGGAAACTCGAACTGGAGCAAATATATTTTGACCTGTCGGACATATTCGACACGCTTGAGGTCGTCTATGCCAGCCTGGCCAAGCAGAAGGGCGTCGCCTTCGAGGTCGAGATCACACCCGCGGCCCTAGGTGTCTACATCGGAGACCCCTATCGCCTGCAGCAGGTCTTGAACAATCTGGTTTCCAACGCGGTCAAGTTCACCGACAGCGGCCAAGTGACGTTGCGGGCGGATCGAGGCGACCACGGGCTTGTGCTCCAGGTCGCCGATACCGGAGCCGGCATTCCGCCCGAGCTTTCAACGCGGCTCTTCGAGCACTTCGTCCAGGCGGACGCTTCAATCGCCAGACGGTTCGGAGGTTCCGGACTGGGATTGTCCATCTGCCGGGAGCTCTGCGCGCTGATGGGCGGCACAATTGAGGTAGAGACCGGCGACGACGGAACCGTCTTTACGGTCGAACTTCGGATCGATCGGGTCGACCTTCAGGCCGAAGGCGCGGAACGCTCGCAAGACTAGGCTTCGGAGACGCCCAGCAGTTCGAGCCGATAGCCGTAGCTGTACACGGGCGCCAGTCGCACGCCGTTGTCCCGGTGCATGGCAAGTTTCGTCCGGATACGGGATACATGCATGTCCAGGGTGCGGCTGGGCAGATCTGGATTGCGCCCCCAGACCGCCTCCAGGATGTGGGCGCGGGACAGCGCGCGCTCAGCATTGCGGAAGAAGTGAAGAGCCAGGCCGAACTCCTTGGCGGTGACGGAAATGTCTTCGCCCCGAACGCCAACGCTGTTGGCCGTTAGATCAAATCTGTAGACACCGTAGGCTTCGACCCCCCGCGCCTGCCGCCCAGGATAGGCCCTGCGCAGAAGCGCGCCGACACGAGCCTGGAAGACAGCGGGATCGGCGGGTTTGACGACATAGTCGTCGGCGCCCGCATTGAGCGCGGCCAATATGTCCTCCTTGGCATCTCGCCCCGTCAACATCAGGACAGGAGGCGTCTCGGGCAGGTTTTCGCGGAGCCAAATCAGCGCTTCAAGACCGGATATTCCCGGCATATTCCAGTCCAAAACCAGGAGATCAAAAGTATCTCTCCTTAATTCAACCTGAAGCGCTCTGGCTGAATTGAAAACAAGGCATTGGTTTCCGGCATCCGAGAGCAATTCCGCGACAATTCGCGCCTGAGTGATCTCATCGTCCAGAATTGCAATTCTCAATGGTAAACCCTCATTGCGCCGCGCGGCGGATAGGGGTCCCCCCGGGAAAGCGACCGACTCGCGCGAGGCTAGGCCGTAAAATCACGGCGTCAAACCCGACCAGGGGCCTTCAAGGCCCAAATTGAGCCACGGAAACGTCAAGCTTCGAGCGGCAGCAGGCGAGGAGCCAGATATCGCAACCGAAAATGGAAAATACTTCATTTTACAGTTGGTTACATGACATCGCGCTTCGGCCGGGCAACTAGTGCATTTGCATACATGCCTGTATTCCCGAGGCGCCTGTCGTGAAAAATATCGCCAATACACACGACGAATACAATTCAGGCTCGAGATTGGCTGGAAGATCATCGGACGAGAAACTTTCGATATCCGACCTCAGAATTCTCATTGTCGACGACAACGCGCAAATGAGATCCATCATCGGCTCGATACTCGCAGCCGCTGGAGCTCGCCATCTCTACTACGCCGCCGACGGCCAACGAGGTCTCGCGACGTTGAACACGCTCGCCATGGACGCCGTCTTCGTGGATCGTGAAATGCCCAATCTGGACGGGCTCGAGTTCATCTCGAAAGTGCGCGCCAGGGGCGTATCGTTCCAAACGCTGCCGATCATCATGGTGACCGGTCGCGCCGATCGTGAATGTGTCGAAGCGGCCCGCGATCGGGGAGTTACAGAGTTCCTGGTCAAGCCCGTGACGGCCGCCGCGATCCTGGATCGTCTTCAGGCCGCGCTCTCTCGTCCTCGCCCCCGCGTCGTATCGACGACCTATTGCGGGCCGGACCGCCGCCGCGCCCAGGCCGAAACCCATCATGGCCCCCGGCGTCGATCGGCCGATAGCGCTCGCTACCTCGACTGACCTTTCCTCTTTGCCCAGCGGCCTGCCTCCCGCGCGAACCTGAAGCGCGGAGGCCGATTTGATTCAACTGGATCCATCTTGATGTCATCCGTCTCTTGCCCCCACGCTGGCCAGACTGCTTCAGACACCATCGACGCTCTGGTGCTGGGGGGCGTTCTCGCGATGTCAACCGAAGCCCTCGTCGTCACCGACGCGGCGATGAACGTGCTGATGTTCAGCGCCGGCGCCGAAGCCATCTTCGGGTACGCCGCGTCCGAGATCGTTGGGGCTTCGCTGGACAGTCTTTTGCCGCACAGATTTCGTGCGACCCACCGCCGGCGTGTCGCCGCCTTCGGCCGCACCGGCGCGACCAGCCGCCTGATGAGCGACCGCGCCGAACTCTATGGCCTCAGGAAGAACGGCGAGGAGTTTCCGATCGAGGCTTCGATCTCTCAACTCCAGACGCGCGACGGACAGGTGTTCACGGCCATTCTGCGAGACATCACCGCCCGTAAGCAGGTCGAGATCGACATGCAGGCGGCAATGCTTCGAGCCGAGTCCGCCAACGCCGCCAAGAGCACATTCCTGGCGACGATGAGCCACGAGATTCGAACGCCGCTCAACGGCGTGCTCGGCATGGTGCAGGCCATGTCCTACGGCCCCCTGGAACCTCGCCAGCGCGAACGCCTGGAGATCGTGAAGAGCAGCGGCGAAGCGCTCCTGTCACTTTTGAACGACATCCTGGACTTGGCGAAAATCGAATCCGGCAAGATCGACCTCGAGGCGCTGCCTTTTGATCTCAGCGACCTGCTTCGAGTCGTCCTGATGAGCTTCCGGGACACCGCCATGAACAAGGGCCTGAAACTCGTCCTGGCCGCCGATCCGGCACCGAACTGGCGACTCGGCGATCCGGTACGCGTGAGGCAGATCGTCACGAACCTGATTTCGAACGCGATCAAGTTCACCGAGCAGGGCCAGGTCCGGCTGTCGCTCGCGGGTGACGCCCGGCAGGTCGAGATCGAAGTCAGCGACACCGGGCTGGGCATCCCTCCGGATACACTGCCTCGCCTCTTCGAGACCTTCGTCCAAGCCGATGCCGCCACCACCCGTCACTTCGGCGGCACGGGACTTGGCCTTGCCATATGCCGGCAGCTGGCCGAGCTGATGGAAGGCGAGATCGGCGCGACGAGCGAGATCGGGACGGGTTCCACCTTCCGGGTCACATCACACCATCACCGCAAGACGTTCGCGGCGCCGTCGTCGCGATCCTTGGCGCGGCCTTTTCATTGGAGGCTTCATGTCGGGCTTGCGATTGATTTTCGGCGCTGCGGTGACAAGCTGTCCGCAACTTGCGCCAGATGTCATCGCCCAGGAGACGCACTTGGAAGACTGGAACGCTCGTCTTCAAGAATTCGTAGCCAGCATTGCCTCCAGCGTCGCGGTGATTACCCGTGGCCCGTCCGAAGAACTGACTGTCACTGCCTGCAACGAACTGTTCTTCGAAATGGTGGGCGGGAGGCGCATAGGCGCGGAGACATTCCCATTCGCTTTGGAGGCCGTGGTTCCGAGCTATGCGCGGCGAGATGCGCGAAAAGCTGGTGGAATGTTTCGGAACCGGAGTGCCGCAGGAGCTCGAACAGGCCTACGATCTCAAGGACGGGACCCACTGGTGGCGCCTGTCGTTGAAGCCCATTCGCGACCTCGACGCCGGAGGGAGTCTCCACATCCTGGTCACGGGCCTCGACATCTCCCCGAAGATGTTGCTGACCCACCAGCTGGAGGTCAGCACGTCCCGCTTTCGGTCCGTGGTGGACGCGGCCTACGACGCGATCATCACGATTGACCAGCAACACAGGATCACCCTGTTCAATCGCGCGGCGGAAAACCTCTTTGGCTACGACCAGGAGGAGGTGATCAACCAGTCGCTGGAAATGCTCATTCCGGACGCCCACCGCGCCAAACATCCAGACTATGTGCATCAGTTCGCCCGATCACCGGTGAAGTCTCGGCAGATGGACGAGCGAAATCTGATCTACGGGCAGCATCGAAACGGCGGGAGGATTCCGGTGGAGATCGCGATCTCGAAGATCAGCGTGAATGGCCTGGTCGAGTTCACGGCCGTCATCCGTGACATCACCGACCGCGTGCACCTGATGGACGTACTGCAGCGTCAGGCCTCGACTGATGAGCTGACCGGCATCCCAAACCGGCGCGAGTTCTCTGAGGTCGTCGAACGGCTGATGCGGTCCCAGAAGAGCCTTTCGCTCCTGATCCTTGATGTCGACAAGTTCAAGTCGATCAACGACACCTACGGTCACGATGCTGGCGACGAAGTCCTGCGCATCCTCGCGCGCGTTGGCGCGGGCACTGTTCGCCACATGGACATCTTCGCGCGCCTGGGCGGCGAGGAATTCGTGGCCGCCCTTCCCGGTACCGACATTGATCAAGCCACGGCCATGGCCGAGCGCATTCGGCTGATTTTCGAAACCCAGGAATTCGAGCACAAATGGCGAAATGGCAGCCCGATCCCCTTCACGGTGAGCATCGGAGTGGCGGCGCGAAACCCTGGCGACGCGGACGCGGGCGCGATTCTGAAACGAGCCGACATGGCCCTCTATCGGGCTAAAGAGGGTGGACGCAATCGCGTTGTGATCGGCTAACCCTAAATGAAAATACGATTTCTAGCAGAAGACGGCCCCGCTCAACGTCACCTATGAGTCAGTTCGGTTCCGCACCGGCGCCGGTGTCACCCACGTCCGATAGCGAACCTTCCCAACGTCTCTGATGAGTCAGGAACGGCCTTACATTTGGCTAGTCGGTAGCCTGCTGCGCCTTCGACAGCAGGACTAGCGGATCGACCTCAAGCGCGACCGCAAAACGCTCAACCACCGCAAGCGTCGGATTGCGCTTACCCCGTTCTAGTTGGCTGACGTAGGAGTAGGCGAGGTCGACCTGGTCGGCGAGCGCTTCAAGCGTCTGCCCCCGTTCGAGACGCAAGCGCCTGACATTGATTCCGAACGTCTGCCCCAAATTCATGGGGCAAGCGCAACCAATCCTAAACGCCTGACCATTCTCTATAGTGAATATATACTATAGTGAACTTATGAGGCGATCGATGCCCTCTAGCGATGTTGAAGCCTTCCATGCCTACGGGCCAGGCGCGGAAACCCCACAATCACGGCCAGCACTTCAACGGAGTGCAAGCCTATCCACGACCATGCATCGAACAGGGAGGGAAAGGCAGGGAGGTCCCGAGCGGCAAAAGCAGCTGCAAAGGACCATACTCATGCGTGAAGCGCCCCCGTCCGTCTGGCCGGCGCCGGAACCGGACTATCGCTTACCTCAAGACCTGATCGCCGCGATCGACAGAGCCCTGACCACAAAGCTACCAGCCGGAATTTCAAAGCAGGTTCGCCACGACATTTTACAGCGGCGCCTCCACGAGCTAGCGGTCCACCTCGGCTTCAAGTCCCGAATAGAAGTGCCAACCGGGTATAGACGGTTTGTCGCCACGGGCCGTTTCGACGCCGTCTGGGAGCGAGTTGACGCAAGCGCTTTGCCGATCGTTTTCGAGATCGACAGTTGCTGGCGCTCTGAGTCGCTTTTGAAGCTGGCCCGGGTTGGAGAGGGGGCCCTCAAGCTTTGGATTTACTATGGGCAACGGCCGTTCCCGCTAGAGCCAACTGAGCCGGGCCTGCGGCGCCTCAACATCCTTCGCATCGAACCTTGGCGCCTGGGGGTCAAAGACGGAAGACGCATGAAGGCGCTTACGCCCGGTCCTTGGCCAGCAACGCTTCATCCACAACGGGGCGGTCGAGACTTCGTCGAAAGGATCGGACTCAGCCACCGGTTCCCGAAGTTCGAGGGTGGCGAGCAAGCGTAGATTAGCACAAGACGTTAGCACAATTGTGGATTATCCTTGAAAATCAACGCTAATAACGGACTTAAAATCCGTTGGGCTTCGGCCCGTGCCGGTTCGACCCCGGCCGCCCGCACCACCTTCCGCGATCCACCGACGGAAGACTTTGCGACCGATCACCCGCGTGAAGTGAATAAACATTCCCATGCGGAATAAGCGTTTCTCTGCGTTTCGACTCCGGTCAGGATGCGCCCGCGTCGCGCGTGTCGAAAGCCGCCGTTTCAGCACGACGTCCTACCTTGCGTTCCAGTGAGTGAGCATGGCCGACGACAAGACTCCCGATCCCGTCGATGTCCACGTGGGCCGACGCCTGCGTATGCGCCGCAAGGACCTGGGCTTCTCCCAGCAGGCCCTGGCCGATGCGCTAGGCCTGACCTTTCAGCAGGTGCAGAAGTACGAGGGCGGATCGAACCGGATCAGCGCCAGCAAGCTGCACGCCACGGCCATGTTCCTGAAGACGCCGATCGGCTTCTTCTTCGAAGGCCTGGACGATCCGGAACACGCCGACAGCACCGCCGCCGAGCTGGCCAACGAGATGGCCCAGTTCTGGTCCCTGCCCGGCGCCCCCGACCTGGCCCGCGCCTTCGTCACCATCCAGTCGACCGGCATGCGCAAGCACCTGGTCGACCTGGCCAAGGCCGTGGCGGGCGAGGAGTAGGACCTACCCCGCGTCCGCGAGCAGCTCGATGTTCTGAGCCTTGGCCTCGGTCAGGGCGGTGATCAGCTCGGCCACGGCCGCGTCCAGCTCTTCGGCGTCGCGGCCGCGCAGCACCAGGTTGGCGCCGTAGGTGTCCGGCGGCGAGAAGAATGGATAGCTGCCCAGCGACATCTCCGGATGGGCCTTGGCCACCGATTCCAGCGGCGCGGCGATCGTGCCCTCGCCCGTGCCGGTGACGCGGACGGTCTTCGACAGCACCACCGCCCCGGTCCGCAGGCGCGGGCCGACGTCCTCCAGCATCCCGCGCATGATCGCCGGCACGCCCGCCAGGACGAAGACATTGTCCTTCTGGAAGCCAGGCGGGCCCTGCACGGGATTGTTCACCAGGCTGCCGCCCTCGGGCACGTGCGCCATGCGGCGGCGGGCGGCGTTGGGCTCGCCCCAGCGCTCACGCAGCAGGGCCATGATCTCGGGATGCTCGGGCGCCGTGACCCCGAACGCCTTGGCGATCGAGTCGGCGGTGATGTCGTCGTGGGTCGGGCCGATGCCGCCCGTGGTGATGACGTAGTCGTAGCGGGTGCGCAGGGCGTTGACCGCGTCAATGATGTCCTGCTCGACATCCGACACCACCCGCGCTTCGCAAAGGTCGACGCCGTAGGTGGCCAGATACTTGGCGATGGCTGACAGGTTCACATCCTGGGTGCGGCCGGAGAGGATCTCGTCGCCGATGATCATCACCGCCGCCGTCACGCGTTCCGTCATCGCTCTACTCCCTCGTCGTCCTTCCATCGCACTTAAGCCTGGGCTTGGTTCGGAGCAACGACCTCCTGTAAGCAATCGCGGCGACTTCGACAGACAGAGCGCCATGACCGCTGACATAAGCTTCGAATTCACGGGTCTCGGCTGGGCGAGATTCCACCTCACGGTCGGCGGCAAGGCCTATGACAGCCCCTCGGTCAGCTACTGCACGGACGCGTTCGGCGACCTGGCGAGGATGGCGCTGAGTACGGCGACCGGCGCCTATCGGTCGGAAGCCAGCTTCGAACTCGAGCCGGGCGAGCTGCGCATCACGTTGGTGCGCCAACCGGTCGTGATGGGCGCCTCGCCCGGCTCCTGCCTGCTCTCGATCCTCGAATTTCCCGACTTCGCGCACTATCCAGCGCCGCCGCCGGATTCGGATGGCGTGCTCGTCTTCGGCGTGGAGGTCGGCGGCAGGGTCTTCGGCAAGGCGATGCTGACGGCCTTGGAAGCCGTCTGGAACGAGCACGGCGTGGACGGCTTCAACAAGCGCTGGGCGAGTGACGACGGCTTTCCGCTTTCGGCCATGGAAGCGCTGCGGCGCGCCTTGGAGGTCCAGGACCCGCCGCCGATCAATCCCGATTTCGAAGAGAAGTGGGCGGCGCTGATGGATGAAGCGGGGGAAGGCTAAGCCGCATGCTGCTCCCGCAACCGCTCATCCACGGCCGGCTGGTCAGTCGCTACAAGCGCTTCTTCGCGGACATCGTCCTGGACGACGGTCGGGCGATCACCGCCCACTGCCCCAACCCCGGCGCCATGCTGGGCGTGAGGGACGCCGGCCAGGGGGCCTGGGTGTCGTGGTCGGACGATCCCAAACGCAAGCTCGCCTACACCCTGCAGCTGGTCGAGCAGGGCAATGTGCTGGTGGGGATCAACACCCTGCTGCCCAACAAGCTGGTGGCCGAGGCGCTGGCCAAGGACCTGATCCCGGAGCTGTCCGGCTACGCGACGATCAAGCCCGAGGTGAAGTACGCCGAAGCCTCTCGCGTCGATTTCCTGCTGACCCATCCGGATCGCCCGCCGTGCTGGCTGGAAGTCAAGAACTGCCATTTCAGCCGCACGCCGGGCCTGGCCGAATTCCCCGACTGCAAGGCCGAGCGCTCGACCCGCCACCTCACCGACCTCGCCGCCCAGGTCCGCGAGGGCCACCGCGCCGTGGCCCTGATCGTCGTCCAGCGCGAGGACTGCGAGACCTTCCAGGCCTGCGCCGACCTCGACCCGGCCTTCGCGCGGGGTCTGGACGAAGCGGCCAAGGCGGGGGTGGAGGTGCTGGTCTATGCGTGCGCGATGAGCACCGAGACGATCCGCATCGATCGCCGCATCCGCTGGGCCGGCGAGGCCGCATGACGGCGAATTAAGCTGCGGGCGGGTCCCGGCGGCGCCACGGTGGCGCGGCAAGGGAGATCCCGATGAAGCTTTTCACCACCGCTCTGGCGCTCACGCTCGCTTTCACGGCCGGCGCGGGGTCCGCTGAGCAGAAGCCGAAGGGCGGTTTCATGGACCTCGTCACCGGCGGCTACGCGATCAAGTCCTGCACCGACAAGATCCGCGACCGTCTCGCCGTCGGCGCCGGCAAGACGCTGAACATCGAGCACATGAACGGCGACGCCCCGCCCTCGCCCGGTGTCTGGGATATGCGCTTCAAGGGCTCGACGACCGTCAGCGCCACCCAGAAGACGACCGCGTTCAGCGGCGTCTGCCATGTGCGCCCCGACAAGCCGACGACCATCGACCTGAAAGTCGGCTGAGCTTAACGCACCTAACAGCGATTTAAGCTGCAATCGCCGCGATGTCGGTTACCCATTCGCGCCTGCGAATGAGGGATCGCATGCGTAAGACTATTCTCGCCGTCACGGTCATGACCCTGGTCCTGGCTGGCTGCGGCCGTTCCGAACCCGGCAAGGCCGAGACCGGCTTCATGACCGGCCTGCGGGCCGTGTTCGCGTTCAAGGCCTGCACCGACAAGCTGGAGGATCGCTTCGGCCTGAAGGAGATCGCCGGCGTCACCTCCAACGACATGGACCCGGTCTCGGCCGGCCGTCCGGGCGAGTGGGACGTCAAGTTCACCGCCGACGTCACCGAGAAGGAGAGCGGCCGGGTCACGCGCTACAACGGCGTCTGCCACGTGCGCCGCGACAGGCCCACGACCCTGGACGCGACCTTCGTCAAGGAGGTCCGGGCCGGGACCGGGGTCGTTCGGCGTATCACCCCCTAGAACCCGGAAGAGGAACTCTTGGCGGGCCTGGGGTTGAAATCCGTGCTAGGATCGGCAGATACGCCCCTTCCGTCGACCCGATCGCCGCCTCATCGCGGCGGCGACCGCCCGAGTAGAGCATGACCTTGGACAACACCCTCGAGATCGAAGCCGAGACCCGCACGGGCCAGATCAAGATCCACAAGGCCGAGGATTTCGAAGGCATGCGCAAGGCCGGCAAGCTGGCCGCCGAATGCCTGGACATGCTGATCCCGCACGTGCAGCCGGGCGTCTCGTCCGACCACCTCGACACCCTGGCCCGCGAGTTCATCCTGGACCACAAGGCCCTGCCGGCGTGCCTGTACTATCGCGGCTATCCCAAGACGGTCTGCATCTCGCGCAACCACGTGGTCTGCCACGGCATTCCGGGCGACTGGAACGTCAAGGAAGGCGACATCGTCAATATCGACGTGACCGTGATCGTCGACGGCTGGCACGGCGACACCTCGCGCATGTACGGCGTCGGCGAAGTCGGCCCGCGCGCCCGTCGCCTGGTCGAGATCACCTATGAGGGCATGAAGCGCGGCCTGGACGCGGTGAAGCCGGGCGCCACGCTGGGCGACATCGGCCACGCCATCCAGTCCTACGTCGAGGCCCAGCGCTGCTCGGTCGTCCGCGACTTCTGCGGCCACGGCCTGGGCAAGGTCTTCCACGACGCCCCGAACATCCTGCACTTCGGCCGTCCGGGCCAAGGCGCGGTGCTGAAGCCGGGCATGTTCTTCACCGTCGAGCCGATGGTGAACCTCGGCAAGCCGGCCGTGAAGGTGCTGAACGACGGCTGGACCGCCGTGACCCGCGACAAGTCGCTGTCGGCCCAGTGCGAGCACTCGATCGGCGTGACCGAGGACGGGTATGAGGTGTTCACGGCCTCGCCGCAGGGGCTGTTCCAGCCGCCGATCCTGGGGTGATTTTGATTTCTCCTCCCCCTCTGGGGGAGGTGGCCCAGAGGGCCGGAGGGGGCAGCGCGGCATGGGCCGCATTAGCCCCCTCAGTCGCTCCGCGACAGCTCCCCCAGAGGGGGAGCAGATGAACACCCACTAGACAACCCTAACGCTAACCCTCCAAGATACTCGCGCAGAGTCGAGGGCGGTATGGTCAGCGTCACATCCCTGGGCATATCGGACGCCGCGCCCGACGAGCCGCCCACCGAAGTGCGAGCGCTCGCGCCCCTTCCCAAGCCGGCCCACAAGTCCGCCCACGCCCATCACGCCGGCCACCGCGAGCGCCTGCGCCAGCGGGCCAAGATCGGCGGCTTCGTCGCCCTGCCCGACTACGAGCTGTTGGAGCTCTATCTCTTCCGCACCTATCCGCGCGGCGACGTCAAACCGCTGGCCAAGGCGCTGCTGACCCGCTTCGGCTCGCTTGGCGCGGTGCTCGGCGCCACCATCGAGGAACTGGCCACCGTGCCGGGCGTCGGCGAGACGGCGGCGATGGACATCAAGTTGCTTCACGAGGCCACGCTGCGGGCCGGGCGCGACAAGATCGTCAAGCGCCCGGTGATCAGCTCGTGGAGCGCCCTGCTCGGCTATGTCCGCGTCGCCCTGGCCAACGAGTCGCGCGAGCAGTTCCGCGTGCTTTTCCTCGACAAGAAGAACCAGCTGATCGCCGACGAGGTGATGAACCGCGGCACGGTCGACCACGCCCCAGTCTATCCGCGCGAGGTGATGCGGCGAGCGCTGGAACTGTCGTCCAGCAACGTGATCCTGCTGCACAACCACCCGTCCGGAGACCCGACCCCGTCGCGCCCGGACATCGACATGACCAAGCAGATTGTCGAGGCCGGCAAGGCCCTGAAGATCGCCGTCCACGACCATCTGGTGGTCGGCCGCGAGGGCGTGGCCAGCTTCAAGGCGTTGGGGTTGATGTGACCCTCTGACTCCGGATCAGGACAGAAATTTCTCCCCGGGATTACCCAGCTTGGCTTGACGCCTTGGGCCTAAACCTAGAGCGTCCCGGCATCAGTTTGCTCCGGAGTCCCCGCATGCGTCGCCTGCTCACCGTCCTCCTCGGCTCGGCCGCCCTGCTGACCGGCGTCGCTTACGCCGCCGACGTCAAGAAGACCCCCGAGAAGCCCGGCGAAGTCCCCAAGGCGGTGCTGGCGGCGCACGACAAGTACCTGACCCTGGACACCCACCTCGACACGCCCGAGCACTTCGCGCGTCAGGGCTGGTCGATGCTGGACAGGCACGCGGTCACCGAAGACGGCACCCAGGTTGATTTGCCCCGCATGAAGGCCGGCGGCCTGGATGGCGGCTTCTACGTGATCTACACGGGTCAGGGCGAGCTGACGGCCGAGGGCTACCGCAAGGCCCGCGACTTCGCCCTGAACCGCGCGACCGAGATCCGCGAGATGGTCGCCGCCCATCCCGACCAGTTCGAGCTGGCCTACACGGCCGACGACGCCGTGCGGATCAACAAGGCCGGCAAGAGCTTCGTCTTCCAGAGCATCGAGAACTCCTGGCCGATCGGCGAGGACCTGACCCTGCTGCAGACCTTCTACGCCACCGGCGTGCGCATGGCCGGGCCGGTCCACTTCCGCAACAACCAGTTCGCCGACAGCTCGACCGACAAGCCGATCTGGCATGGCTATTCGCCGCTGGGCCTGCGCTGGCTGGCCGAGGCCAACCGCCTGGGCATCCTGGTCGACGTCAGCCACGCCTCGGACGACATCGTCGAACAGTCCGTGCTGCTGTCGAAGGCGCCGATCATCGCCTCGCACTCGGGCGCTCGGGCGATCTTCGACCACCCGCGCAATCTGAATGACGGCCTGATCAAGAAGATCGCCGAGAGCGGTGGCGCGGTCTGCATCAACTCGGTCTATCTGCGCGCCAACGCCGTGCCGAGCCCCGAGCGCAAGGCCGCCCTGGACGCCATCGGCAAGGCGCCGGGCGACGAGGCGACCCAGGCCGAGGTCAAGGCCTGGACGGCCAAGCGCGTGGCCGTGGACAAGCAGTTCCCGCCGGTCCGCGCCAACTTCGACATCTTCATGAGCAGCATGCTGCACACCTTGAAGATCGCCGGTCCCAAGGGCGTCTGCGTCGGCGCCGACTGGGACGGCGGCGGCGGCGTTGAGGGCCTGGAAGACGTGGCCGACCTGCCCAAGATCACCGCCCGCCTGAAGGCCGAAGGCTACAGCGACGTCGACATCGAGGCGATCTGGAGCGGCAACGTCCTGCGCCTGGTGGCAGGCGCGCAGGCCTATGCCAAGAGCGTGGCGAAGTAGGCGCGCGCGCCTACCGGCGAACGTCGTTCTCGGCTAGGTTGCTCAGGCATCGCCTGGGAGGTCTTCCGATGGGTCGCATCGCTGCTCTGGCCGCCTTCCTGCTGCTGGCCGGCCTCGCGCTATCGCCCAGCGCCCAGGCCGCCAGCTTCGACTGCGCCAAGGCCGCCTCCGCGACCGAGAAAGCCATCTGCCGCGACGCCGCCCTCTCGAAGCAGGACGAGGCGGTGGCCGCCGCCTACAAGGCCGCGCTCACCCTGTGGCCAGCCGGGAACTGGCCGAGCTACCTGCGCACCGAACAGCGCAACTGGCTCCGCGACCGCGACACGATCTGCAAGGGCGGCGACATCGCCTGCCTGAAGCGCGACTACGAGCTGCGCCTCGGCTACCTGCAGCGGAAGAGCCTGAAGTGGACCGGCCGCTATGTCGCCGGCGCCTGCCCCAAGGACGGGATCTTCCTCGACGCCGCGCCCAGCTATCCCCAGGACGAGCTGTCGATCGACATCTACTATTGCCCCAACTCGGCGGGGAACATGCTGCAGCAGGTGCGCGGCATGCCCGACGCGGCCGGGCGACTGGACTACAAGGGCGAGGCCAACTGCCCGATCACCCTGGTCTTCACCCAGGATACCATCACCGTCTCCGGCCCGAGCACCGGCAACTGCAAGCTGCTGTTCTCCGAGCGGGTGTTCCGCCGCGATCCGGCCCGCTCTCCGTTCCTCAACGAGAACTAGCCGATGCCCCGCCTCGTCGCCGCCCTGCTGGGCTTGCTACTCTTAGCCTTGGCCGGTCCCGCAACCGCCGCCAGCTTCGACTGCGGCAAGGCCCGCACCAAGGTCGAGAAGCTGGTCTGCGCCGATCCCCAGCTCTCGCGCCAGGACAGCGACCTGGCCGCCGCCTATGGCGAGGCGCTGAAGGCCTGGGACGGCAAGATCACCACCTATGTGAGGCTGAACCAGCGCGGCTGGGTCGGCGCCCGATCCCTGACCCCGCCCGGCCTGAGCGGCGACGGCGCGCTCTGCGAGGACGACGCCAGCCGCCTGGTCTGCCTGCGTCAGGTCTATACCGACCGCCTCGCGGTGCTGAGGAACCCCGGCTTCCGGCTCAGCGGCATCTATGCCCGAGGACAGGACTTCATCAGCGTCAAGGCCATGCCGACCGGCTTGGTCTTCGGCTACGCCCTGGCGGATACGAGCGCGACCCAGGGTTTCACCGACGACACCAAGCCGATCCACATCGCGCCGGGCCAGACGGCCGTGACCTTCCCGCTGACCGGCCAGGGACCGGACGCCTGCCGGCTCGACGCGGTGTTCACCGCCGACGCCATGGTGCTGACCCAGAAGGGCCCGTGCTCCGGCGCCAAGCTCGCCGGCCGCTGGGCGCGCGACCAGGCCCGCGATCCGGAAGTGGAATTGTTCTAGGTCGCGCGCCGGCGGTTCCACGCGTCCCACGCCCGCCAGGCCATCAGCAGGCCGAAGACCACGCCGTAGACGATCGGCGGCCGATGCTCGGCCTTCACCAGCAGGTAGTAGTGGATCACCCCCAGCGGCACGATCAGGTAGATCAGCCGGTGCAGCCGCTCCCACGCCGCCCGGCCCATGCGGATCACCCAGCCGTTGGTCGAGGTCACCGCCAGCGGGACCAGCAGGACAAAGCCCAGCATGCCCAGGGTGATGAAGGGCCGCTTGAGGATGTCCTTCCACAGCTGCTTGAAGTCGAAGAACAGGTCGACGCCGATGTAGCTGCAAAGGTGCAGCACGATGTAGCTGAAGGCGAACAGGCCGATGGTCCGGCGGAAACGGACCAGCCTGGGCATCTTCAGGATCCGCGCCGCCGGGGTGATGGCCAGGCCGACTAGCAGCAGCCGCAGACCCCAGACGCCCAGCTGGCGGATCAGCTTCTCGATCGGATTGGCGCCCAGCTCGCCCGAGAAGCCCTTCCAGGTCAGCCAGACGATCGGCGCGAAACAGGCCGCCCAGACCAGGGCGTAGATGAGGTTGTCGCGGAGCTTGGAGGGGCGTTTCCGCACGCCCCCGTTCTTGACCGACACCATCAATAGAACCGCTTCAGGTCCATGCCCTTGTACAGGTCGGCCACATACTCCCCGTAGCCGTTGAACGGCAGGGTCTCGCGCCGGCGGAACTCGCCGATGCGGCGCTCGGTGGCTTGCGACCAGCGGGGGTGGTCCACGGCCGGATTGACGTTGGAATAGAAGCCGTACTCGCGCGCCGCCAGCTTGTTCCACGAGGTGGCCGGCTGCTTCTCCACGAGGCTGATCCGGACGATCGACTTGATGCCCTTGAAGCCATATTTCCACGGCACGACCAGCCGCAGCGGCGCGCCGTTCTGGTTGGGCAGCACGTCGCCATAGAGGCCCACCGCCATCAGGGTCAGCGGGTGCATGGCCTCGTCGATCCGCAGGCCTTCGCGATAGGGCCACTCCAGGGTGTTCCACGCCTGGCCGGGCATTTCGGTGGGCCGCATCACGGTCTCGAACGCCACGAACTTGGCCTTGGACGTCGGTTTCACCGAGGCGATCAGGTCCTTCAGCGGGAAGCCGACCCAGGGGATCACCATCGACCAGCCTTCGACGCAGCGCATGCGGTAGATGCGCTCCTCCAGCTTGTTCCCCTTGATCAGGTCCTCAATGCCGACCGTGCGCGGCGCCTCGCAGGCCCCGTCGATGCGCACCGTCCAGGGACGCGGCTTGAACTTGCCCGAATTCTCGGCCGGATCGCCCTTGTCGACGCCGAACTCATAGAAGTTGTTGTAGGTGGTGATGTCCTCTTTCGGGGTCGCCTTCTCAGGTGTCGAGAAGCCCTTCGAGAAGGTCAGCCCCGCTTGGGCCTCACCCGCCGCCAGCCCCGCCAGGCCCAGGCCCGCGATCCCCGTCATCAGCGTCCGCCGCTTCAAGTAGAGGCCGTGATCGGTGACGTCGTTGTCGGTCAGGTCGGGGGCGTGGCGGATCAGCATGGGGCGCTCCGAAGCGGCTACGTCAGAGATACGTCGCGGCGAGCCGTTTGGTTACGCCCTCACCCAAAAAAACAGCGCCGGAAAATCAGTTCGGACCTTCCATCCGCCGCGCCGCCGCCGGGGCATAGACCCGCGCCAGGCCGTCGGCCAAGGCCGCCCGCTCCTGCGGCGACAGCGAGGCGGTGAAGGTCGCCAGGGCCGCCTCGACATTGCCGCGCGCCTGCTGGTCCAAGGCCCGGGCCGAGGCCAGGCGGCGGGCCACCTCGCCGGCGTCGTAGCCGGGCGCGCCCAGGGCGGCCAAAGCCGCCTGCCGCTCGGCGCGGGCCTGCTGGGTCAGCGGCTTGTTGCGCTTGTTGGTCTCGTTCAGCGCCCGCCGGAACGCCCGGCGGCTTTCCGGCGACAGCACGTCGCCCGCCGAGATCAGTGGCGGCCGGGGCGGGGCGGCGTTCGGCGAGACCATCTCGACCGGCGGCGCGGCCACGGGCGGCGGCGCCTCGATAGCCGGCGGCGGGCGGGTCGTGGCGTGGTGCGCAGGCTTGGGCGCCTCGCCTCCCGTCACCACCGGCGTCTGGGGTTGGACGACGGGCGGCGGGTTCGAGGCCACGACCGCCGGACGCGTCGGCGCGGGCGCGCTGGCGGCCGGCGCGGACTTGGGGGCGGTCAGGCGCACATAGGCCATGCCCGCCAGTCCGCCGATCAGGAAGACATTGACCACCGCCGACACGCCCAGGGCGATCATCCAGGGACGCGCGCCGCTCATAGTTCGGAAGGCTCCGCCAGGGCGTCCTGCAGAGCGGCCGAGGTGTCGACAGCGGTGACGACGGACTCGGCGGCGACCGGCGCCTCGATCTGGGCGGGCCGCGCGAGCACCACGCCGACGGCGACGCCCGCGAGGGCGGCGGCCGACAGGCCCAGGGCCGCGCCCAGGCCGGCGATCCAGCGCCGCGCGGAGGCGACCGGCTGCGGAGCAGCGGCGATCAGGCGACCCAGCAGGGCGGCGTCGGCGGTCTGGGCCGGGGCCAGGTCCAGCAGGCGGTCCAGGTGGGCGGCGGCGGCCAGCACCGGCGTCAGGCGCGCGCCCTCGGCGGCCAGCAAGGCGCGCGCGGCCTCGCGCTCGCCCTCGGGCCAGCGCGCGATCTCGCCGCCATAGCTCTCGGCCAGGTCCTCGAACCTCCCAATGGCCATCTCTGGCGACATCATGACCCTGCCTCCTTCATTCCCCGCCCCCGTGCAGATCCGCCAGCGACGCCTTCAGCGCCCGACGTCCCCGCGAAAGCAGACTCTCCAGGGCCTCGACGCTGATTTCCATCAGCCTCGCGGCTTCGATATTGCCCAAGCCTTGGTGATGGCAAAGCACGATCGCCTCGCGCTGGCGCGGCGGCAGCGCCGCCAGGGCCGCCTCGACCCGCTTGGAAAGGTCCGCGCCCAGCAAGCCGGCGTCCGGCGCCGGGCCGGTGTCGACCTGCTCCGGCGGCGTGTCCGTCGCGATCTCGCGCCGGCGCCGCAGACGGTCGTAGCAAAGGTTCAGGGCCACGCGATGCAGCCACGTGTCGAACCGCGCCTGGCCGGGCTTCCAGGCCCGCGCCTGCTTCCAGGCGCGCAAGAAGGTCTCCTGGGCCACGTCCTCGGCCTCCCCGGAGTCGTTCAGCATGCGGCTCGCCAGGGCGAGGATGCGCGGCAGGCGTCGGTCCAGCAGCGTGCGAACGGCGGACGGCTCGCCCCGTCCCACCCCCGCCAGCAAGGCTTCGTCGGGATCGTTCCCGTCGGACGCCAACCGTCAACCTACCGCGCACGTCGCCATCAGACCCCGACCTTGGCCTTGCCGCCCTTGGCCTGCAACTCCTCCAGGGTGAGGACGCCGTCGTTGTTGGCGTCCATCCGCTTGTAGCGCCAGGCCAGGACCGCATTGGCCTCGGTCCGCGACAGGGAACCGTCCTTGTCGGCGTCGAAGCGCGAGAACAGCTTCTGCCCGCGCTTGCCGGCCTTCTCGGCCTTGGCGTCGGCCTCGGCGTTCTGCTTGCGGAAAGCGCCGAACTCCTCGGGCGAAATCTTGCCGTCCTTGTTGGTGTCCAGCCGCGCGAACAGCTTGTCGCCATTGGCGGCCTGGAACTGCGGCAGGGTCATGCCGGAGGGGGCCGCGGCGGTTTTGCTGTCGGCGGTCTGGGCCAGCGCCGGCGCCGCGACGGCGAACAAGGCGCCGGCGACGATCAGGGTGCGTAGGGTCATCAGTCTCAAGGTCTCCAGGGTTGGAAGGCCCGTCCCATGAGACTGAACGCTAAACCTCGTGGAATCCGTCGCGGTCCGACAACCAATTTTCGCAGCGCAGGCCGTCGACAGGTCCGAACTCACGGATATTGCCAGTGACCACCGTCAAGCCGCGTGAGCGAGCGTGGCCAGCAATGAACACGTCGTACGTGCCGATGATCTGCCCTCGGCGCTCCAGATCGGCGCGGATATCGGCGGCGTGAGCGGCCGCCTCGCTGTCGAATGGCAGCACCCTGAGGCGTTCGGCGAACCCTTCCACCTCGGCCGTCTTCTGCTCCGACCACATCGACTTGGCCACACCGACCAGCAGCTCGGTCAAGGTGATTGTCGAAATACTCAGGTTTCCCGCATTTAGGACGAAGCGATCCCTCAGCTTGAAAGATCGATCGCGCAGCACGGCAACGCAGAAATCCGTATCGAGCAGATAGCCCGACATCAGAACTCCTCACGCTTCTGCATCGGTGGCTGCGGTGGCCGTTCGATGTCGATGCCCGGCCGATCGAAGAAGTCATCCCAAACGGACTCCACCGGCACGATCACAAGCCGTTTGCCCTCCTTGATGATGCAGACTTCCTTCACGTGCTCCGGAAAGGCCACGTCCTTGGGCAGGCGCACGGCCTGGGTCTTGTTCGACAGGAAAAGGGTGGTCTTGATCATCGCCAACCTCCTTGGATATCCATATTGTATATCCAAGAGAACAAAGGCGCAACCAACCCCTATCCCGGCGCCTTCACCACGGCCTCATAGGCCGCCCGCGCCTCGGCCTTGGCCTTGGCCAGCTTGGGTTTCAGCGACTTGAACTGGCTCACATGCCCCGCCTTGGCCAGCAGGGCCTTGAAGGCCTTGGGCTCGGCCTCGACGTCGCCGCCGTCTTCCAGGGCCACCTTGATCAGTTGCGAGAGGTCCTGCTCCAGCCGCCAGGCCGTCTCCAGCCGGGCCAGGGCGCCATCGTCGGCCAAGCCGGCCTCCCGCAGGGCGGCCAGGGCCTCGCCGGTGTTCTGGCGCAGAGGGCCGCCCTTGGCCGCGTGGGCCAGTTGCAGGAACTGGGCGGCGAACTCGATGTCGACCAGCCCGCCGGGGTCCAGCTTCAGGTCCCAGTCGCCCTTGCCCGGCCGCTCGCGCTCCATCAGCTCGCGCATTTCGATGACGTCGGCGGCGGTCTTCTTCCATTCGCGCGCCCGGCGCAGAGCGGCTTCGATCGCGCCCTCGGCACGCGCCTTGAACTCCGGCGAGCTGGCCCAGACCACCCGGGCGCGGGTCAGGGCCAGCAGTTCCCAGGTCTCGGCCTCGCGCTCGTAATAGTCCTCGAACGAGGCGAAGCTGACCGCGACCGGCCCCTTGGTCCCCGAGGGGCGGAGCTTCAGGTCGACCTCGTACAGCGTCCCCTCGCCGGTCGGCGCCGACAGGGCCGAGGCCAGGCGCTGGGTGAAGCGGGCGTAGAAGACCTCGGCGCTCCAGTCCTTGATCGACGACATCGCCGCCGGCTCGTCGGCCGCATAGAGCGTCATCAAATCGAGGTCCGACTTGGCGGTCATCTCGCGCGAGCCGGCCTTGCCCAGGGCCACCACGGCCACCTGGCCGGGGAAGGTCCCGCCGATGCGTACGGCCTCGGACAAGGCAGCGGGCGCGAGGCCGCCGATGATCAGGTCGCCCAGTTCGGCGAAGGCCCGGCCGATGTCGCGGGCGTCGGCGCTGCCGCTCATAACCCGCACGCCGATCCGGAAGCTCTGGTCGCGGAACAGCCGTCGCGCGCCGTCCATCGCGCCCTCGAAGTCCTCCGGGTCCCACGGCGCCACGGCCGGGGTCTCGATCGGGCCGAAGAAGCTGGGGTCCAGCAGGGCGTCCAGCGCCGTCGGGCGCTTGGCCATGGTCGTGGCCAGGCGCGGAGCGAAGGCCATGACCTCGACGATCAGTTCGAACAGGCGCGGCTGGGCCAGGAACAGCGACTGGATCTGCACGCCCGAGCTCAGACCGCCGAAGAAGTCCGCGAACCGGTTGAACGCCTGGTCCGGCGCGCCCGTGGCGTTGGCCGCGTCCAGCAGGCGTGGGGCCAGGCGCGTGAAGAGCTCGCGGCCCCGCTCGGTGCGGGTGGCGGCGATGTGGCCGTGATGCCAGCCCCGGATCGTGGCGGCGACGCGCTCGGGGCTGGAAAAGCCCATGCGCTTGAGCGTGGCCAGGGTCTCGGGGTCGTCCTCGACGCCGGTGAAGACCAGGCTGCCGAACCGGGAGGACAGCTCCTCCTCGCCGGCGAACAGGCGGCCATAGCGAGCATTGACGCCCTTCAGGATCTTGCCGACGGCGGCGTCGAAACTGCGCAGGTTGTCATGGTTCCACAGCGCGGCGACCTTCTTACGGTCGTTGTCCGACTCCGGGAGCTTGTGGGTCTGGTCGTCGGCGATCATCTGGGCGCGGTGCTCCAGCGCTCGCAGCTCGCGATAGGCGTCGGTCAGCCAGGCGGCGTCCTCGAGGGTGACGTGGCCGGCCTCGGACAGAGCCTTCAGGGCGTCCAGGGTGCGCGGGCTGCGCAGGTCAGGCTGGCGGCCGCCCAGGATCAGTTGCTGGGTCTGGACGAAGAACTCGATCTCGCGGATCCCGCCCCGCCCCAGCTTCAGGTCCGCGCCCTTGGCGGTCAGGCGGTCGTCGACCTTGTAGGTGTGGATCTGGCGCTTGATCGAGTGGATGTCGGCGATGGCCGCGAAGTCCAGGTTGCGCCGCCAGATGAAGGGCTGCAGCCCCTCCAGGAACGCCGCGCCCTCGCCTGCGTCGCCGGCCGCGATCCGCGCCTTGATGTGGGCGGCGCGTTCCCAGTTCTGGCCGACGCTCTCGTAGTAGTCCATGGCCGCGTCGACCGGCATGGCCGGCGGGGTCGAGGACGGGTCGGGGCGCAGGCGCAGGTCGATGCGGAAGACATAGCCGTCGCCGGTCCGCTCCTGGAGGACGCGGCCCAGGTGGTTGGCGATGCGCACCGCCACGGCCTGGGGCTCGACGCCCTCGGCGACCTGCAGCTTCTCGGGCGCATAGAAGATCGAAAAGTCGATGTCGCTGGAATAGTTCAGCTCGAACGCGCCGTGCTTGCCCATGGCGATGCAGAAGAGGCCCGGCGCGGGGCCTTCCTCCCCTTCGCCGACATGGGTGAGCGCGCCGCGAGCGACCTCCTGCCGGACAGCCTGGGCCAGGGCGGCCCTCAGGGTGGCGTCGGCGAAGCGGGTCAGGGCGCCGGTCACCTCGTCCAGGTTCCAGACGCCGCCCAGGTCGCACAGGGCCGTCAGCAGGTGCAGGTCGCCCTTCAGCTCGCGCAGGACCCGGCGGGCGGTCTCGAAATCCGGCTCGGCGGCGACGGCCTCGGCGGCGGCCAGGATCATGGTCAAGTTTTCGCCGGGATCGCCGCCCAGGATCATCGGCAAGCGTCGGCCGTCGCGGCGAGCGAGACCGGCCAGGTAGGGCGAGGCCGCGAACACCGGAGCCAGGGCGCTCCAGGCCGCGTCGACCCCGTCCATGGCCTCGTCGGCCCGCTTGGCGATCGCCTCGTGCGCCCGTTCGGCGGCCTTGGCGTCGAGGATCGGGCCGCAGGGGGCGAGGCGGTCGGCCAGGGGGGAGACGGGTCGAGTCATGCGGGCACCGTGGCCCGCCTTGCGTTCACGGACAAGCCGAGCGCGGCGCCCGTCGCTTGCGAACGGCTCTTAGGTGCTTGACGTAGGAATTTACAGTTGTAACCATTGAGTCCGAGAAACGGTCAGGACCGCATCCGACGATGATCGAGCTCTTCGCCCTCGCCCTGGTTCGGGCCCAGATCGCCGCCGCCGCCGCGGTGGTGCTGGTGCTCATGCTGCGCCCGTCCGCGCGCCAGCTGTTCGGCCCGCGCCGCGCCTACGGCCTCTGGACCGTCGTGCCGGCCGCCGCGGCCGCCGCCTTCCTGCCCAGCCTGGCCGAGACCATGGACATCGGCTCGCCCGCCCGTCCGCTGGGCGTGTGGGCCAGCAAGCTGATCCTGCTGTGGCTGGCCGGCTGCGCCATCGCCACGGCGGTCCTCGTCCTGCGCGAGCATCTGTTCCGCCGCCGCGTCGACCAGGGCGTCGCCGGCCCCGCCGTCATGGGCGCCCTGTGGCCGCGCATCGTCCTGCCGTCCGACTTCGCCGAGCGCTTCGACGCTCGCGAACGCGAGCTGATCACCCTGCACGAGCGCACGCACATCAATCGCGGCGACCCGATCGCCAACCTGATCCTCGCCGGCGCCGGCGTCCTGGGCTGGTGCAACCCGATGATCCACCTGGCCCAGCGCTTCGTCCGCATCGACCAGGAGCTGGCCTGCGACGCGACCGTCGTGGCCCTGCGCAGCGACATTCGCACCGACTACGCCAAGGCCCTGATGAAGGCGCAGCTAAGCGTCTCGGTCTCGCCCCTGGCCTGCGGCTGGGCCACCCACCCGCTGATCCTGCGCGTCTCGATGCTGAACCGCCGCGAGCCCAGCCTGCACCGCGACATCGCCGGCTTCCTGACCATGACCTTCCTGGCGCTGGTCGCCATGCTGCTGGTCTGGAGCATCGCCCCGCGCGGGCCGGACGCGGGGGACCTGCGCCCCGGCATGGCCGCGCAAATGGATCCCTATACCGGCGCGATCACCTGGGTTCAGGCCGAACGCTGACACGACGGCGCAACGACGCCGAGAGGGCCGGAAGGGGAAGACGGCGATGATCGACCTGCTGGTCCTGGCCCTGATGCGCGTGCAGGTCGCCGCCGCCATCGGCGTGGCCGTGGTGCTGCTGTTGCGCCTGCCGGTCCGCTGGCTGTTCGGGCCGCGCCTGGCCTACAGCCTCTGGACCCTCGTGCCGGTGGCCGCTGTCGCCGGCCTCTTCCCCAGCCTGTCGGAGACCCTGCGCGTTCGCGGCGGCGCCGCGCCGCTGGGCGATCACCTGGCGCTGAAGGTGCTGGCGGCCTGGGTGATCGGCGCCGCGCTCCTGGCCGGCCTCATGGTGCTGCAGGAACGCGCCTTCCGACGCCGCGCCGCGCGGGGCCAGGCCGGCCCCGCCGTCATGCGCGCCCTGTGGCCCCGCCTGGTGCTGCCGGCCGATTTCGAGATCCGCTTCACCGCTCGCGAGCGCGAGCTGATCCTGCTGCACGAGCGCACGCACATCCGCCGGGGCGACCCGCTCGCCAACCTGATCGTGGCCGGGTGTCGCGTGCTGGGCTGGTGCAATCCGGCGATCCACCTCGGCGCCGCCTTCGCGCGGATCGACCAGGAACTGGCCTGCGACGCCACGGTCCTGGCCCTGCGCGGCGATATTCGCGGCGACTACGCCAAGGCCCTGCTGAAGGTCTCCGGTTCGGGCGTCGCCTCGCCCCTGGCCTGCGGCTGGGGCACGCATCCGCTGGTCCTGCGCGTAAGCTTCCTGGGCCGGACCGAGCCCTGCACGCGCCGCCAGATTGTCGGCTACCTGTTCCTGCCCGCCGCGGCGATCGCGACCTTCCTGGGGGTGTGGAGCCTGGCCCCGCCCGGCTTCGACGCCTTGGCCATGGCCCCGGACGCGCTCTACGCGCCGCACGCCGACCTGGGCTGGAAACTGCCGTAGAGCGGAACGCAATTCTCAAGCGGCACAATCCATTGCCTTCCTGGCCCTTGTGCCCAGGACCCATGCTTGAGTCCGGCGCGGATATTATGGGTTCGCGCGACTGGAAGGCCGTGAACTCGGCCTGATGCTCGTTGCGTCTGAACCATGGGTCCTGGACACGAGGCCCAGGAAGGCAGGGGTTGTTGGTTCGATCAGATGTCGACCTGCGCCGACCTACCGCCTACTCCACCCGCGGCAGCACCAGGGCCACGCGAAGACCCGGGCCGGTGCCGTTGTACTCGCCCGGCCCCTCGGCCAGTTCCAGGCGGCCGCCGTGCGAGGTCGCCACGGCGCTGACCAGCGACAAGCCCAGGCCCGCGCCCGGTTCGCTGCGGCTGTTCTCCAGGCGCACGAAGCGCTGGACCACGCGGACGCGGTCGGCCTCGGGCACGCCCGGGCCGGTGTCGGTGACCGAGAACTCCAGCTCGCCCGACGAGGTCCGCCGCGCGCGCAGCATGATGGCCCCGCCCTCGGGCGTATATTTGATGGCGTTGTCGAGGATGTTGGCCAGCGCCTGGGCCAGGAACTCGCGGTTGCCCTTGATGGTCAGGGCCGGGACGATCTCGGCCTTGAAGTCCAGGCCCTTGTCCTCGCACGACAGCTCGTAGAGCTCGGCCATGTCGCCGGCCAGGTCCGAGGCGTCGAACAGCCGCTGGTCCGGGGCCGAGCCGGCGGCCTGCAGGCGGGCGATGGCCAGCACGGCGTTGAAGGTCTTCAGCACCCCGTCAGCGTCCAGCAGGGCCGTCTCCAGCGCCGCCACCGGATCGCCCTTGCCGTTCTCGGCGTCGATCAGAGCCACTTCCATGCGGGCGCGCAGGCGGGTCAGCGGCGAGCGCAGGTCGTGGGCGATGGCGTCGCCGGCGTGGCGCAGGCCGCCCATCAGGCGCTCGATCCGGTCGAGCATGTCGTTCAGGCCTTCGGCCAGTTCGTCATACTCGTCGCGCGTGCCCCGCACCCGGGCGCGGGCGTGCAGGTCGCCGGCGCGGACATCGTTGACCACATCCACCAGCCCCTGCATCGAGCGGCTGACATTGCGGCTGATCAGGACGCCGCCGGACATGCCCAGCAGGATGACCAGCGCCCCGGCGCCCCACAGGGCCCGGACGATCTTGCGGACATAGGCCTCGGAGGCGTCGACATCGGCGCCGACGAACAGGATTTCGCCGTGCTCCAGCCGCTGCTGGATCCCCCGCGCGGCGGCCTTGACTTCGGCCCCGTCCAGGTCGGTCTCGGTGACCTTGAAGCTGGCCCATTCGGGACCGTCGCCACTGAAATTGGCGACCGGCGACTCCTCGATCGAGCCGGAGATGCGCTTGCCGTTGGGATCGGCCAGGAAATACAGGAACGGCCGCTCGCCCGTGGCCCGCTCGACGATGGTCTGGTTCAGGGCGTCGACGCCGCCCTGGCGGTAGGCCGCCTCCAGGCTCTCGAACTCACGGCTGATCTCGGCCTGGGCGCGGCGGTTCACCTCGCCCGCCGTGGCCACGTAGATGTAGCCCAGGAAGGCGCTGGCGGCCGCCGCGAACAGGGCCAGGAACAGCAGGGTCAGCCGGAACGGCGTGGTGCGGAGAAGGCGCGGCAGACGCATGTCAGTTCCCGACGGCTAGGCCGCCGCCAATCAACTACGGATCGAGGCGATAGCCGGCGCCGCGCACGGTCTGCAGCATCGGCCGGTCGAAGCCCTTGTCGATCTTCGAACGCAGACGCGAGATGTGCACGTCGATGACGTTGGTCTGCGGATCGAAGTGGTATTCCCAGACCTTCTCCAGCAGCATGGTGCGGGTCACCGACTGGCCGGCGTGGCGCATCATGAACTCCAGCAGCTGGAATTCGCGGGGCTGGAGGTCGATCTCCTTGCCCTGGCGATGGACCGTCCGGTTGATCAGGTTCATCTCCAGCTCGCCGACCTTCAGGGTCGTGGCCACGGCGCCGGTCTCGCGACGGCGCGACAGGGCCTCGACCCGGGCCATCAGCTCGGGGAAGGCGTACGGCTTGACCAGGTAGTCGTCGGCGCCGGCCTTCAGGCCCACGACGCGGTCATTGACCTCGCCCAGGGCCGACAGGAACAGCACCGGCGTCTGGTCGCCTTCGCGACGCAGGGTCTCGACCACCTGGACACCGTCCATCTTGGGCATCATGCGGTCGACGACCAGCACGTCGAAGCCGCCCTTCTGGGCCTCGGCCAGGCCGGCTTCGCCGTCGGGCGCGTGCTGGACGTCGTAGCCGGCTTCCTTGAGGCCGTGCGCCATGGCGCCGGCGGCCTCCAGATCGTCCTCGATAATCAGAATACGCATCAGTGAGCCCCTCATGCGCCAGACACAGCGGTGGAACGAGCGACGTTCTCCCGATTCTGGTCCATCGCGCGATAGTTGACCCTGCAATAGCGTTTTCGACGAGCGCCGTAACTTAAACCTTGGACAGATACGAAAAAGCCCCGCTCCGGAGGACCGAAGCGGGGCTCTGTCGTCTAAAGCGTCGTCAGACTACGGCGCGATCTTCAGCGGCACGAAGACCGAGCGGTTCTGGCGGATCACCTTGATCAGCACGTTGTCGCGACCGGCCTTCTTGGCCGCCGCCACCGCGTTGCTCACGTCAGCGGCGGTGACCACCGGGATGTTGTTGATGCTGGCCAGGACGTCGCCCTTGGCCAGGCCCTTCTCGCCCGCGTCACTGTCGCCCTTCACGCCCACGATCAGCAGGCCCTTGATTTCGCTGTCGATCTTGTAGGTCTGGCGCGAAGCCGGATCGATCGGGGCCAGGGTCAGGCCCAGGGCGTCGATCTTCTGGCTGGCGGGCTTGTCCGGCGCCGGGGTCGCGCCGCCGTTCTGATCCTGATCGTCATTGGTGGCGTTCAGGTCGTTTTCCGCCGGACGGGTGCCCGAGGTGACATTGACCACGCGCGGCTTGCTGTCGCGCAGGATCGACATCTTGATGACCTCGCCAGGACGGGCCTTGGCGACTTCGCGGGTCAGCTCCGAGCGGTTGGCCACGGCCACGCCATTGACGGCGGTCAGGATATCGTCCGGAAGCAGGCCGGATTTCGCGGCGGGACCGCCCGGCACCAGATCGGCGACGATCGCGCCCTTCACGTCCTTCATACCGAGGGCCTCGGCCATCTCGCTGCTGAAGTCCAGGATGGTCACGCCGATGTAGCCGCGCACGACCTTGCCGCCCGAGATCAGCTGCTTGGCCACGCCCTCGGCGATGTCCGCCGGGATGGCGAAGCCGATGCCGACCGAGCCGCCCGACGGCGAGTAGATGGCGCTGTTGACGCCGATCACCCGGCCATAGATGTCGAAGCTGGGACCGCCCGAGTTGCCGCGATTGATCGGCGCGTCGATCTGGATGTAGTTCACGAACGACGAGGTGTTGTCCTGCAGGTCACGGCCATAGGCCGAGATGATGCCGGCCGTCGCCGTACCGCCCAGGCCGAACGGGTTGCCGATCGTGATGACCCAGTCGCCGACGCGCGGCTTGGCCTGGTTCTCGAAGTCGACATAGGGGAAGTCCTTCCCCTTGGCCTTGGGGTCGACGACCTTGATGACCGCCAGGTCGGTGCCTTCGTCGCGGCCCACCAGAGTGGCCTTCAGCTCGCGGCCGTCCTTCATCACCACCTGGATGTCGTCGGCGTCGGCCACGACGTGGTTGTTGGTGACGATGTAGCCGTCGGCCGAGATGAAGAAGCCCGAACCGGCCGACTGCTGCTTCGGCGTGGCCGGCGTGTCGCCGTCATCGGCGCCGTCCTGGCCTTGGCCCGGCTTCTTCTGGCCGCGCGGCACGATGTCGAAGCCTTCCAGGCCCGGGATGCGCAGCGACTGCGGCGAGGCCTTGGACGTCACGTTGATCTGGACGACGGCGGGGGAGACCTTCTCGAAGATGTCGGCGAACGACATAGGAGCGCCCGGCGGCGGGGCGAAGGCCGGCGCGCCGGCCATCGACGCGCGGACGGCCGGCGCCTCGGCGGCGTCCGCGCCACCCATGCGCATGCCCACGCCAGCCAGGGCCGCGCAAGCGACGCCCGCGCCCGCGATGGCGCCAACAATGAAACCCGACTTCCTAGCGGTCATTCGTCTTTCCTCATCCGCGCGCAGCGCGCGCGGTCCCAAATAAGCCCGACCAGCGCGCCCTCCCGCGCGATCGCTTCGATCTGAGAACCTAGCCCTGGCGGCAAAAGGTGCAATGGTCCTCGAATTATCTTTCCGTCATCCGGAAGGTGCTTCTTGAGGCTCCATTTCGGCGCAATCGTGTCATTCGTCTTTGAGCAGGCGCTCCAGACGAGCTTCCTCGTCCTGCGAAAGCTCGGTCTCGCCCGTCTCGCGACGACGCAGCAGACCGAACATCAACAGACCCCCGACCGACAACACGCCCAGCGGGGCCAGCCACAGCACGGCGTTGCCCGCCGAGAACCTGGGCTTCAGCAGCACGAACTCGCCATAGCGCTGCACGAGGAACGCACGGATCTCGACGTCGCTGCGCCCGGCCTTGACCTGCTCGCGGACGGTCCGCCGCAGGTCGCCGGCCAGTTGGGCCTCGGAGTCGTCGATCGACTCGTTCTGGCAGACCAGGCAGCGAACTTCCTTGAAGAGCTCGCGAGCGCGGGCCTCCTGCGCCGGATCGGCCAGGCGCTCGGACGGCTCGGACGCGCTGGCCATCAGGGCGACGGCGACCAGGGCGACGGCGAGGGCCTTCAGACGGCTCACGACGCCGTCTCCCGCGTCCGGCGGCCGACACCCAGGCGAACGCGGCGATCGGACAGCGACACCACCCCGCCCAGGGCGATGATCAGCGGGCCCAGGAAGATCAGCCGCACCCACGGGTTCACATAGGCGCGCACCAGCCAGGCCGGCTTGCCGCCCTCGCCCGCCCGGCGCTCGCCCAGCACGACATAGATGTCGTCCAGCCCGCGCGGGCAGATGGAGACTTCCGAGGTCGTCTGGCCGCCGGTCGGGTAGAAGCGGCGTTCGGGTTCCGCGCGACAGATCTCGGCGCCCGAGGCGTCCGTGACCTTCACGATCCCGCGCTCGGCCAGGTAGTTGGGGCCCTCGACCGTGCCGACATCGGTCAGGGTCATGGTGTAGGCGCCCAGGGCGTGACTCTCGTTGAGGCTCAGGGCCTGGGCCGCCTCGACCTTCCAGGCCATCTCGAACGACGCGCCCAGCACGAAGATCCCAAGGCCGGCGTGCGCCAGGGTCGTGCCCCAGGCGCCGCGCGGCAGGCCCTTGGCGCGGCGGGCGCTCTCGGCGACGGGCGCGCGGAACAGCTTCAGGCGATCGGCCAGCTCCAGCAGCGCCCCGCCCAGCAGCCAGAAGCCGACGACCAAGCCGGCGCTGGCCAGGGCCTTGCGGGGCTGGACGACACCATAGGCGACCAGGCCCAGCAGGGCGGCGACCGCCAGGGCGATCCACAGCTTGCGGGCCACGGCGCCAGCGTCGCCGCGCTTCCAGGCCAGCAGCGGACCGGCCGGCAGGATGGCGAAGGCCAGCACCATCAGCGGCGTGAAGGTCAGGTTGAAGAACGGCGCGCCGACCGAGACGGCCTCGCCGTCCATGGCCTCGCGGATCAGCGGATAGAGCGTGCCCAGCAGCACCACCGCCGTCGCCGTCGACAGCAGGATGTTGTTGAGCACGATGGCGCTCTCGCGGCTGATCGGGCGGAACTGGCCGCCGGCGTTCAGGCTGGCCGCGCGCAGGCCAAACAGCAGGAAGCCCGTCCCCGCCGCCAGGCCCATCATGATCAGCAGCAGCACGCCGCGCGTCGGGTCGACGGCGAAGGCGTGGACGCTGGTCAAGACGCCCGAGCGCACCAGGAAGGCGCCCAGCATCGAGAAGGTGAAGGCCGCCAGGGCCAGGAACGCCGTCCAGCCCGGCAGCGCGCCGCGCTTCTCGGTGACGATGGCCGAGTGCAGCAGGGCCGCGCCGATCAGCCAGGGCATGAAGCTGGCGTTCTCGACCGGGTCCCAGAACCACCAGCCGCCCCAGCCCAGCTCGTAATAGGCCCAGAAGGCGCCCAGCGTGATGCCGACGGTCAGCAGGCTCCAGGCCGCCAGGGTCCAGGGCCGCACCCAGCGCGCCCAGGCCGCATCGATCCGGCCCTCGATCAGCGCCGCCAGCGACAGCGAATAGACCACCGAGAAACCGACATAACCGCTGTAGAGGAACGGCGGATGCACCGCGAGCGCCCAGTCCTGCAGCAGCGGATTGAGCGAGCGCCCCTCGACCGGCACGTCGATCAAGCGCGTCAGCGGGTTCGAGGCGAAGACGGTGTAGGCCAGGAACAGCACGCCCAGCGCGCCCTGGATGGCGATGGCGTAGGCCCGCAGGCGCGGCGGCAGGCTGTCGCCGAAAAAGGCCATGGCCGCGCCGTAGCCGGTCAGCACCAGGCACCACAGCAGCATCGAACCCTCGTGGCTGCCCCAGGCGCCGGCCACCTTGAACAGCAGCGGCTTGGCTGTGTGCGAGTTGGCCGCGACATTGGCGACCGAGAAGTCCGAGGTGACAAAGGCGTGGATCAGGGCCGCGAAGGCCGCGAGCACCGCCACGAAGGTCGCGATCGCCGCGCCACGTCCGGCCCCGGCCAACACCGGCGAGCGCCGCGCGCCACCGACGGCCGACAGGCCGGTCTGGGCGAGGGAGAGGGCCAGGGAAAGGATCAGGGCGAAGGCGCCCAGCTCGACGATCATGTGGCGGGCTTTCCGTACGCCGGAGCCCCAGCCCCCTCGCCCCGCCACTCGCCCTGCTTCTTCAGGGCCTTGGCGACGTCGCGCGGCATGTAGCGTTCGTCGTGCTTGGCCAGCACCTGCTTGGCGACGAAAACGCCGCGCGCGTCGAAGCTGCCCTCGGCGACGATGCCCTGGCCTTCGCGGAACAGGTCCGGCAGGTCGCCGTGATAGGTCACCTTGGCGGTGGCCTTCTGGTCGGCGACCACGAACTCGACGTCGCCGCCGGGGTGCTTGACCACGCTGCCATGCTGGACGAGGCCGCCCAACTGCACCTTGCGGCCCGGAGCGACGTGCGCCTCCTGGGCTTGGGCGGGCGTGTAGAACAGCGAGATGCTGTCGCGCAGACCGTAGAGCGCCAGGCCGACCGCCAGGGCCAGCACCGGCGCGATGGCTAGCAGGATGGTCAGACGACGGCGCGCCTTGCGCGATTTGGGCCAGAAACTCATGGCGTCGTGATCTTCTGAGCGGGCGTGTCGGCGGCCTGGCGCAGGGCCGACAGCACCTTGGGCTGGTCCTTGAAACGGGTGGTGGCGGTCGCCAGCGCGGCGTCGCGCTTGGCGCTCTCGCCCAGCACGGCATAGGCGCGAACCAGGCGGACCCAGCCGTCGGGATCGTCGGGCGATTGGGCCAGACGCGCGGCCAGGCCCTCGACCATGCCGGCGATCATGCCCTGGACCTGTGGGTTTGCTTCGGCGGGCGCTTGCGAGCCCGGCAGCTGGCCCGTGGCCTCGACCTGGGCGATTTCCTGGGCCAGGGCGGCGCGGCCCGGATCATCGGCGGGCAGGCCCTGGGCGATGGCGCGCCAGTCGGCGAGGCCGCCGGCCTTGTCGCCGTCGGCGATCTTGCCGCGCGCCAGGTAGTAGCGGGCGCGCAGGTCGTTCGGGTCGATCTTCAGGGTCTCGCCGAAGGCCAGCTTGGCGTCGGCGCCCACCTGACCCTTGGCTTCAATGACGAAGGTCTCGCCCAGCAGGCTCCAGATGTCGGCGCGCCTGGGCGCCAGGCGCACGGCCTTGCGCAGGGCGGCCTCGGCGCCGGTCAGGTCGCCGGCGGCGGCGCGAGCCTTGGACAGGAAGACCAGCGGCTCGGGATCGGTCGGGCGCTCGGCGGCGACGTCCTGCAGCACGGCGGCCAACTGCTCGGGCGGCAGGGTCGCCGGGTCGCTCGCCTTCCAGGCGGCGACGCGCTTGGCGTAGGGCTGGTCGGGCAGTTCGGGACGTCCGACGACGACATAGAGGCCCATGGCCGCCACGCAGGTCGCGCCGATCGCGCCGACCACGGCCTTGCGGGCTCCGGCGCCATCCTTGGTCCAGCTTTCGGTCTGGTCGGCGGCGGCCAGCAGGCCACGCCCGGCCTCGGCGCGGGCGGCCTTCAGCTCGTCCTGCGCCAACAGGCCGTCGGCGGCCAGGCGCTCGACCTCGGCCAGGCGGCGGCGATGCGGCTCCAGCCGGGCCTGGGCGTCGTCGATCGGCCGGGCCCGCGCCGCGCCCCGCAGCACCAGCCCCGCCGTCGCGACCGACAGTCCCGCCGCGGCGATCCAGAAAGCGATCATGGCCTGGGTGTTAGCCGGTTACCGCAGCGTCCGTTAGCGAAAAAAGCGCTTAAGGACGGCGCGTCCTGCCTCCATGCTCGGAACATCGTCGAAGGAGTGTTCATGACGCCGATCCTGCTGATCCCCGGCCTGCTGAGTTCGGCCGAGATCTTCGCGCCGCAGATCCCGGTCCTGTGGGAGCACGGCCCAATCACCGTGGCCAACACCCTGGAAGGCGATAGCCTCGCCGGCATGGCCGCGCGCATCCTGGCCGACGCCCCGGCGCGCTTCGCCCTCGTCGGCGTCTCGATGGGCGGCTATCTGGCGCTGGAGATCATGCGCCAGGCGCCCGAGCGGGTGGAGCGGCTGGCCCTGGTCTGCACCTCGGCCCGTCCCGACACGCCCGAGCAGTCGGCCGGACGACGCAAGATGGTCGAGCAGGCCCGCGCCGTCGGCTTCGAGCGCTTCTGTTCGCTGGGCGCCGACGCCCTCACCCACCCCAGCCGCAAGGGCGATCCGGCGCTGAACGCCATCGCCCGACGCATGGGCCTGGCCGTCGGCATGGAGAGTTTCGCGCTTCAGACCGAGGCGGTGATCGGCCGCGCCGACAGTCGCCCACTGCTGGCCGCCATCAAGGTTCCGACCGCGATCATCGTCGGCGACGGCGATCCGCTGACCCCGGCCGCCCTGTCGGAAGAGATGGCCGCGGCGATCCCCGGCGCGAAGCTGACCCTCGCGCCCGAATGCGGACACGTGATCACGCTCGAGCGACCCGAGGTGGTGAATGCGGCTTTGCTGGAGTGGTTGAAGGCCTAGGCCGCGATGGCGGCGGCCGCGCGGCGACGCACGATCTCGGCGGTCTTCTCGTCGCGGGTGTAGGCGATGAAGCCGGCGGCGACGTCCAGATACTTCACGGCCAGGCCCGAATCGCCGCCCTCGCCCGTGCGGGCGACGTGCAGCACGTCCTCGATATAGGGGTCGAGGCGGCTGTTCAGTTTTTCCAGGACCTTGTTGCGCGAGTTGCCGTAGCCGGCCTTGTCGGCGCACGAGCGCAGCTCGGCGATGAAGGCCAGGCCGGCCTGGGCGCGGCGGATCATCGCCTCGTCCGGCTCTTCGGTCAGCTTGGCCACGCCCTTGCTGCCCTTCTTGGCCATCATCGAGATCGGACGGGTCGGCAGGGCCTTTTCCAATTCCTTGTCGATCTGGTCCATGCGCTGTTCGCAGGCCTTGGCCATCGCCTGCTTGTGGCGCGCCAGGCGCTTGCCCCAGGGGCCGTCCTTGTTGATGTCGACCGACTGCTGGAACTCGACGATCTGCAGCTGCACCTTGTGAGCGCTCTGCGCGGCCTCGCGGCCGGCCTTCTCGCCGTCGGAGAAGTTGAGGGTCTCGATGCGCAGGATCGAGGCGTCGATGTCGGACAGGATGCGTTCGCCGAAATCCTTGACCTCCGACGAGGCGAGGTAACGGTCGTTGGGGCGGTCCATCACCGCCGAGATCACGCGCATGATCCGCCAGTCGTCGGGCAGGTGCGCCGACAGGATGTCCAGCAGCAGCGGGCCAGCGTCCTCGCTGATCCGGCAGGCGTCGCGATAGGCCAGCTTGGCGGCGAAGGCGCGCTCGTCCGACATGCGGCTGACCCATTCGGACAGCTTGGGTAGGCAGGACCGGGCGATCGCCGACAGCTGCAGGCACAGGGCCAGATGTTCGGGGTCGCAGAGCGAACGCACGCTGTCGAAGGCCGCGTTCTCGGGATCGCGCAGGCCGTTGGCGGCGAGCTTGCACAGATCGTCGAACACGTCGGGCACGCCCTGCTCGAGATCCCACGGATTGCACTTGGCCGCCGCTTCCTCGACGCGCATCGGCGCGACCGTCTTCAGCGCCTTCCACAGGCGTGGCAGTACGGGTCCGGGGAAATCGATGCAGCCGTCGGGACGCGCCACGCACAGCGGCACGATCGGGGCCAGGACGTTGTTGCGGACGAAGCGGTTGGCGGTCTCGTCCTCGACCAGACCGCGCACGGAGGCCAGCGCGCCCTGCGATCCGGCGCTCGACAGCGCCAGTTCCAGGCTGCGCAGGGCAGCGTCCGGCGCGGTCTCGACCAGCGTCCGGATGATCTGCAATTTTTGCGCGGCGATGGCGGCCATGGTCCCCCGTGTCGGAGTAACCGATTCCGACAGGCGTCAACCATGTTGGAACGAGGTTAAGGATTTCCAAAACGCAATAAAAATCATAGCCCTCCGCTCAAGCTGTCGCGGACGAAAAGCTCTGAGCTACTAGAGGTTTAGGCCACCGGTGTCCGAGATGGCCAAACCCTGTTGCGCGACGGTTGGTCGCAACCATGGGTTATGTTTCGGCGCGCGGAAGGTCCAGAGTGACCCGCAATCCGCCCAGCGGCGATTCACCAAGCTGCACCTTACCGCCGTAGGCGCGGGCCAATTCGTCGACGATCGACAGGCCCAAACCCGAACCGGGGGCGTTCTCGTCGAGTCGCTGGCCGCGCTTCAGGGCCTGGGCGCGCTCCTCGGGCGGCAGGCCTGGACCGTCGTCGTCGACGGTCAGGATCATCCTCGCCTCGCCCTGCGGGACGGCTTCCGCGCGGATCTTGCCCTTGCACCACTTGCCGGCGTTTTCCATCACGTTGCCGGCCAGCTCCAGCAGGTCCTGCTTCTCGCCCTGGAAGCAGAGGTCCTCCGGGCAGCGCCAGTCGATCTCGACGCCCTTGTCCTGGAAGATCCGCTCCAGGGTGACGGCCAGCTCGTCCAGGATCGGCTCGACCGGCGTGCGCTCGCCCGAGGTCTGGGAGCGGGCGGCGGCGCGAGCGCGGCGCAGGTGGTGGTCGACCTGCTCGCGCATGGTCTGGGCCTGGCGCTCGACCACCTCGGCCAGTTGGCTCGGCTGCTGGGAAGCCTCGGTCAGCATCACCGACAGCGGCGTCTTCAGGGCGTGGGCCAGGTTGCCGACGTGGGTGCGCTGGCGCTCGACGACATCCTGGTTGTGGGCCAGCAGGGCGTTCAGCTCGACGGCCAGCGGCTCCAGCTCGACCGGATAGACGCCGTCCAGGCGCTCGGTCTTGCCCCGACGCACCGAGGCCACCTCGCGACGAAGGCGAAACAGCGGCTGCAGGCCGAACCGAACCTGCACCACCGTCGCCAGCAGCAGGCCGCCGCCCAGGATCAGCAGGGCGATGGCCGTCACCCCGGCGAACCGGTCGGCGTCGGCGTCGATGGGCGAGCGGTCCTCGGCGGCCAGAAAGACCACGGGGTCGGCATAGCCCGGCAGCTGGGCCTGGATCGCGGCGGCGCGCAGCGGCTTGTCCTGCGGCCCGCGCATGTCGAAATACTGGGTCTGGCCCGGGGCCGCGTCCAGGTGGTCGATCTGGGCCGAGGCCAGCATAAGGTCGCTGTCGAACAGCGAGCGCGAGCGCGCCAGCGGCGTCATGGCGCCGTCGGGCCGCTTGTCCAGGATCACCCAGTAGCGACCGGAATAGGCCCGCGTGGCGCGGATGTCGGTCAGGAACGGCGCGCGCAGCTGGCCGTCCTCGACCGTCGAGCCGGCATAGAGGTCGTCGGTCAGCACCGCCAGCGACTGGTCGAACCGCCGGATGGCCGCGCTGCGGAACTGGGCGGTCAGGAACACGCCCGCGATCAGCACGACCAGCAGGGTCCAGATCCCGGCGATCAGGACCAGGCGACGGACCAGCGAACGACGGCGCAGGTCCAGCAAGGCTAAAGCCTTTCCCAGTCAAGCGATCTCGCTTGACTGGGACAGAAAGGCTTTAAATTCAAAGAGGAGCGCACTCTCATCGCAAAACCGGTTCCCACTTTTGCGGAGCGCGCTCTAGGCCGTCTCTTCGCCAGGCAGAGGCGCGAGGCGGTAGCCCAGGCCGCGGACGGTCTCGATGCGGTCGGCGCCCAGCTTCTTGCGCAGGCGGCCGATGAACACCTCGATGGTGTTGCTATCGCGGTCGAAGTCCTGGTCGTACAGGTGCTCGACCAGCTCGGTGCGGCCGATCACCCGGCCCTGGTGCATCATCATGTAGTGCAGCAGGCGGTATTCCAGCGAGGTCAGGCGCAGAGGCTCGCCATTGACGCTGGCTCGCGCGGCGCGCGGGTCCAGGCGCAGCGCCCCGCACGACAGCGACGGCGCGGCGTGGCCGGCCGAGCGGCGCAGCAGGGCGCGCAGGCGGGCCAGCAGCTCTTCGGTGTGGAAAGGCTTGGCCAGGTAGTCGTCGGCCCCGGCGTCGAAGCCGGCGACCTTGTCGCTCCAGGCCGCGCGGGCGGTCAGGATCAGCACCGGCGTGGCGACATTGCCGCGCCGCCAGCGCTCCAGCACCGAGACGCCGTCCACCTTGGGCAGACCCAGGTCGAGGATCACCGCGTCGTACGGCTCGTTCTCGCCCAGGAACTGGGCCTCCTCGCCATCGGGGGCGTGATCGACGGCATAGCCGGCGTCGGCCAGGGCCAGCTTCAGCTGGCGCGACAGGTCGGGATCGTCCTCGACGAGCAGGATACGCATGGAGACTCCTGAGTCCTGTTTAGCCGCCGCTGAGGATCTGACCGGTGCGGGCGTCGACGATGAAGTCGATGCGGCGGCCGTCGGCCGTCGCCCAGCGAACCCGGTAGTTCGAGCCTTCCAGGCCCGCGTCCAGCACGCGGCCGGGCACGCGGCGGCCGATCATGTCGATCACCCGCGACAGCGGCACCAGCTGACCCGATTGCACGCCGCCGCGCGCCTGGTCCGACTGGGCGCGCCAGTCGGCGCCCAGCGAGTCAGGGCCTCGGCCATGCCGCTGCGCCGAGGCCACGCCCGGAAGGGCGGCGGCCAGCGCGGCGACGACGAGAATGGCGCGGATCGTTTTCATGCTCTCCGGTCTAAAGGACCTCGGCTGAATGGATACTGAACGTTCGGGTTATGAACGGGCTGCGGCGTTCTGTCACGGCCTTGGTATTCTCCTCCCCTCTTGGGGAAGGTGGCGGCGAAGCCGACGGAGGGGGCAGCGCGGCCCACGCGGAGTAGCCCCCTCCGGCCCTTCGGGCCACCTCCCCCAGAAGGGGAGGAGATCGTTTCACATCGCGATCAAGCTCTTCCGGAACGTCAGCCGCACCGTCCGCCCCAGCGGGTCCAGGTAGTCCGCCTGATACGCCTGGGGCGTGACGCCCTTGGCGTCCTTCACGATCGGACGACTGTAGAGCAGGTTGTCGGTCGCCAAGGTCACGCGCGTCCCCGCCAGCCACCGCTGCTTCACGGTGCGCGGGACCTCGTAGAAGCCTGACAGATTGATCGTCGTCTGGTCGTCGAACCGCAGCGATCCGCCGTTGCTCGGGCCCGCGTCGATCACGCTGCCGCCGCGCCAGTTCCCCGTCAGGGTCGCGCCCATGTCGGCCTTCGTGGCGTTCAGGCGGAAGCTGAGCTCGCGTTTGGGCTGCCCCCGGCGGCTGGTGCTGGCCCCGTTCAGGAGGTCCAGCGACGCCAGGCCGTGGCGCAGGGTGGTCTCGTCGCGCAGCCGCCAGACATAGTTCAGCGACGCCTGGATCTGGCCCGACGACTTGCGGGGCGTCTTGCTCGCGCCCTTCGCGGTCTTGGCCCCAGGCGGCTGCCCCAGGAAGCGGGTCAGGTTGATCCCGCCGCGCAGTTCCTCGCGATCGATGGCGTCGAAGTTCAGCGGCCGGCTGTCGATCGCCGTCAGCGCGCCCTCGGCGTTGCGCGTGAAGCGTTCCGGGAACGCCGCCTCCAGGGCCGGGGTGATCAGCGGGAAGTTGGCGATCGGGTGGTCGATGCGGGTGCGGACATAGTTGGCGTTCAGGGTCAGCCGCGTCTGGCCGCCGTCGCGCCCCAGCGGCCGCAGGTTCACCCCCGCCCGCAGCACCCGCCGGCTGTCGTTGGCCAGGCTGGTGTTGCCGCCCTCCAGCCGGCTGACCGTCACGCTCTGGCCGGTGGCGAAGTCGAACACCGTGACGCTGGGCGTCAGCACGACCGGATCGACGATCTGACCGGCGTTGGGCGAGGTCTCTTCCTGGTTGACGCTGAGATTGAAGCTCAGCAACCGGTCGGGCGACCAGTTCAGGCTGGCGCCGTAGGCCAGGCGGTCCTTGTGGGTCTGGATATCGTAGCCGGCGTTCAGGCTGGCGGTCAGCTCGCCCAGGACCGGCAGCACCTCGTGGGCGCGGCTGGCGATGGGCACGTCGACCCCGCCTTGCACGGAGACCGCGCGGCGCTCATAGGCGGTGGCGCTGGCGACCCCGGCGCGCAGGGCCTCGGAGTTCTGCTTCACCCGCTCGCCACCGACCTTGACCGTCGAGGAGATGCGCCCGGCCGGGATCTCGGCGACATCGCCGTTCAAAACGAGCTCGGCCTTGGCCGTCTTCGACTTCGACTTGGCGACGTCGCGAATATTGGCCTTCAGCAGCGCGCGCGGGACCGGGCCGAACGGATTGACCGCCGGATCCTTGGCGGTGATCGCGGCCTTCCAGGCAGCGGAGTCGACGCCCCGACCGGTGACGGTCTCGGTGTCGTTGCGGTCGTAGTTGCCGGTCAGCGACCAGCGCCAGTCACCGACATAGCCATTGGCGGCCAGGCCCAGCTGGCCCTTGAAGGCGTCGGCCTCGCGCAGTTGCGCCCATTGGGCGTCGAGATAGCGATAGACCGTGACGTCCTTGGCGAATGGCGAGAACGGGCTGCCGACCGGCAGCTTCACCGAGGTCGCCGGCAGGCCCAGGAAGCTGGTGCGGTGGGCGTCTTCCAGATTGACGCTCAGGGTGACGCTGACCTGCTGGGCCAGGTCGCGGGTGACGGCGGCTTTGAAGGTCCCCTGCCCCAGCGATGGCGTCAGGCTGCGGTTGGCGGTGACGCCCGAGACGTCCGGCGCGCCGGCCGCGAAGCTCGCCAGGAGCGCCGCGCCGTCCCAGGCCCCTTCGGGCGCGCGGGTCACGGTGATCGGGCGGCCGGCCAGGGCTGACAGCGCCGGGTCGATCTCGCTGCCCGACGGCGAGCCCAGGATGTTGCCGACCAGGCCGTACGGCGACGAAGCCGAGGTCGCACGAGTAATGTCGCGCTCGGCCTCGAACAGGGTCGATTCCTGGCGCCATTCCAGCCCGATCGTGGCGCGGTTCTCGCCAGCCAGGCGGAAGACGTCGCCGCCGAACCGCTCGGCCGAGCGCCCGCCCGCCGTCGCGCCGGTCTCCTCGGCCTCCAGCGCCGCCGAGTGGAAGCGCTTGCGCAGCACGAAATTCACGACCCGCTGGTTGGGCCGGTAGCCGTAGGACAGGGCCGCGGCCGGCGACAGCACGTCGGTGCGCTGGATCGCCTGGGCCGGCAGGTTGCTGATCTCCTGGAAGCCGGAGATGCGGCGGCCATTGACCAGGAACACCGGCGGCGGCGAGTCGGGCTCGGGCGAAATGGTCGGCGCCAGCAGGGTCACCAGGTCCTGCACGGTGCTCGCGCCGGTGCCCATGATCTCGTCGGCGTCCAGGGTCAGGTCGGGCTGGACAGGCCCTTCGGTCCGCCCGCGCAGGGTGGGCGTGACCACCACGCTCTCGACCAGGGCGGTCTGCTCGCTCTCCGGCGGCTGCGGATTGGTAACCGGTGTCTCTTGAAGCGGCGCAGCTGCTTGCAGGAGCGCCAGAACGCTGACCAGAACCATGAAAGCCGCTCGACCCGTTCCCTAACCCCGGCCGCGTTCCCTACGGTGAGGCTCGGGCGGAGGCAAGGGGACTACTTCCGCTTCGGCGTATAGGGTTTCTGATCGCGCCAGGCCTGGGCGAACTTCTCGAGATCCTCGTCGACGGTCTCCGGCAGGGTCACCACCAGGCGCGCCAGCAGGTCGCCGCGCTTGCCCTTGGCGTCGGGCATGCCCCGGCCCTTCAGGCGGAGCGTCGCGCCGCTGTTGCTGCCCTTGGGCACGGCCAGCATGACATTGCCGTCGGGCGTCGGCGCCTCGACCTTGCCGCCCAGCACCGCGTCCGGGATCGAGATCGGCAGGTCCATGACCAGCGCCTCGCCCTCGCGGCGGTAGATCGGGTGCGGCTTGATGGCCAGCTCGATCAGGGCGTCGCCCGCGCCGCCGCGACCGGGCGAGCCCTGGCCCTTCAGGCGCAGGGTCTGGCCTTCCTGGGCGCCGGCCGGGATGGTGACGTCGATCGTGCGGCCGTCCGAGAAGGCCACGCGCTTCTTGCCGCCCTTGATGGCGTCTTCCAGGTCGACGTCGAGACGGGCCTTGATGTCGCCGCCCTTGGGCGAGAAGCCGCCCTGGCCGCCGCCACCGCCGCCGAACGGGCCGCGCCCGCCGCCGAACACGCCGCCGAACAGGTCCGACAGGTCGATCTCCGGGCTGTCATCCGGGCGGAAGCCGCCGCGACCGAAGCCGCCGGCGTTGAACGGACCGTTGCCCGGCTGGCCGCCGAAGCCGCGCGAGGTCTCGCGACCGTCGGCGTCGATCTGGCCCAGGTCGAACTTCTTGCGCTTCTCGGCGTCGCCGACGATGTCGAAGGCGGCGCTGACCTGCTTGAACTTCTCCTCGGCCTTCTTGTCCCCCGGATTGGTGTCCGGGTGATGGGCCTTGGCGAGCTTGCGGAACGCCTTGCGGATCTCGTCCGCGCTCGCGGTCCGGGATACGCCGAGTTCCTGATAGGGGTCGCGCGCCAAGGAAGGTCCTCTTGAAGTCAGTCGGTTCGGTATCGCTCTCCATCTAGAACGTCCAGAGCGCCGCGCAAGCCACCTGTGACGTCATCGTCACAGACCTGTGGTCGCAGGGACGCCCCAGCCGTAGAGCGACGAGCCCTGACAGACCTCGATCCGCGCCGCCCCCGAGGGCGCGTCGGAGGCCCTCATAGCGGCCGTGTAGTCGAACGTCGGCGCCGTCAATTCGACCTCGCGCAACACGCTCGTCCCGTCCAAGACCCGCAGGCGATAACGCTCCGCCGCCTCGCCAAGCGGGACCTCGCCCTCCCAGACGTCGCCGCCCAGACGCGCCCGGCGGATCCAGGAAAGCTTCAGGTCGCCGCCGACCAGCCGCTTGCGCAGATGCGCTGGCGCCAGCGGCCGCAGGGCCCGGCCGGTCCAGATGGTCGAGACCTCCGTCATCGCCGCACCCGACGGCGGCCCGCCGGCCGGCGCGGCGCGGACCATCAGCGGCGTCCCGCGCTGGAAGGCCGCCACGCTCATCGGGACCACCGCCTCGTCCAGCAGCACCACCGGCGCGCCGGCCGGAATCGTCGCTTCGCTCGCCGCGCCGTCGCGCTGTCCGCGCAGCAGGCCCGACAGCGTCCAGACGTCCGGCTCGACCAGCTCGGCGGTCGCGAAAGCCAGGACCTCCCATTCGCCCGAAGCCGTCTGCACCGCCAGGGCGTTCTCCCCCGCCAGCACCGCCGCCAGGGACGCCGAGGCCAAAGCATCGCCCTCCATCCGCACGGTGAGGCGCCCGGCGCGGTCCAGCCGATGCGGCGAGGCCGGCGGCAGGTCGGTCAGGGTCAGGCCCAGGGTGGCTGGCGCCCCGACCCGCGCGCGGACGGTCAGGGTCTCGACCCCGGCGCCGGCGTGGATGTCGACCGGCCGCCAGGGCTCGCCCGCCGCCGCGACCAAGGGCCTCGCATCGTCCGACAGCCGCTGGTCCGCCGGCAGGTCCAGCACGTGCAGCACCGGCGGCGCGGCCGGATCGCGCGGCGGCGGCGGCGTCCAGTCGACCGCGCCGCCGACGCCGTAGCCCTTCAGGATCGGGACCAGGGTCGCGCGCGGCCGCTCGTCGAAATCCAGCCGCTGCACCCGCCAGCCCTGCCCGTCCATGGCCAGGCGGTCGCCCGTCTCCAATCGCCAGGCGGCCGAGGGCGACAGGTGGACGATCCGCGTCCGCCGCGCCGCCTCGTCGGCAGCCAGCATCCGGCGCGCGACGGCCTCGGCTTCGGCCGCGACCAGCACGATCGGCGCATCGGCGTCGCGCGTCCCCTCGCCTGTCTCGCGCCGGACGATCAGCGCTCCGGCCTGGTAGTCCCGCGCGGCGTCGATGAAGCACAGGCGCACCGCCTCGGCGGCCGGGTCGAGCACCCGCGTCTCGGTCTCGGCGGGCGCATCGTCCGGCCAGGCCAGGTCGTCGCCCGCCAACGCCCCGACCACGCGGCCCGAACGCGACATCATCCGCACCCGCTCGCCGCGCTCGACCGGGTCCAGGCTGAAGGCCTCGGTCAGCGGCGTCAGCGCGTCGCGCAGGCGCATCGGCCGGTCGACGACATAGCCGCCCACCGAACCGCCGGCCTCGCCCGGATCGATGTCCACGCCCGCCCGCAGTCCCAGGGCCTGGATCAGCTCCGGCAGCGGCGCAGCCCCGGCCCGGCCGGTCAGCCAGTGGCCCAGCACCCAGTTGTCGCCGTCGCTCCAGACGTCCGAGCGGGCCGGGAAATCCGGATAGGGCCGCGCGTCCCAGCACCAGGCGCTGGCGCCGTCGATCATCGGCCCGCCATAGAGCGGCGAGACCGGATTGACCGCCGGCTCGTCCAGCCAGGCCAGCACGGCCTCCAGGTAGCGCCGCTGGCCGAAGTCGTCGCGCTCGCCCGTCGAATAGGGCGGCAGGAAGCTCTCGGAGCTCTTGGGATCGATGAAGAGGTTCGGCGAATTGGCGCCCTTGTCGACGGCCGGGCAGCCGAACTCGGTCAGCCGCAAGGGCTTCGATTTCGGGACCCAGGCCGTCGGGCTAGCCGAACGCACCCCGCCGGGCCGGTCATGGTGCGGATTGCTCCACCACGAGAGCAGGTCCTTGGCCCGGAACATCCAGGCCTCGCCATGGGCGCCGTCGGTGATCGGGGTGCGGACCTGGGCGTCGCGGTCGGCGGGGCTGGCGTAGAACCAGTCGAAGTCGGCGCCGCCCGTCAGGCCGGCCCGCAGATAGGCCGGCTGATGCGGTCCCAGATAGCCGGCCGCCAGGTCCAGATGGTCGTCGCCCTCGCGCCAGTCGGTGACCGGCGGGTACCAGTCGACGCCCACGAAATCGATGTTCGGATCGGCCCACAGCGGGTCCAGGTGGAAAACCGCATGGCCGCTGCCGTCCGCTGGCTGGTGGCCGAAATATTCGCTCCAGTCGGCGGCGTAGCCGATCTCGGTGGCGCTCCCCAGCACGCCGCGCGCTTCGGCCGCCAGGGCCTTCAGCTTGGCGACGGCCGGGTAGCTCCCACCCTCGCCGCGCACCGTGGTCAGGCCGATCAACTCCGAGCCGACGACGAAGCCGTCCACCCCGCCCGCCTGCACGGCCAGGCGGGCCTGGTGCATGACCATGCGGCGCAGGCCCCAGGTCCCGTCGAAGAAGGCGTTCACCTGGCTGGCGGCCGCCGTGGTCCCATCCACCGAACCAGGCTTGCCCGGCGCCGGGTGGCAGGTGATCCGCCCGCGCCACGGGTAGGCCGCCTGCCCCTCCGGCGGGTCCATCAGGATGAACGGATAGAGGGTTACCTTCAGTCCCCGCCGCTTCAGCTCCGCGATGGCCTGCAGCACCACCGCGTCGGCCGGCGTGCCGCCATAGGCCGGGAAGTCGCCCCGCCGCGACACCAGGTGGGCGGCGCCGCGCGAGACGCCGTCGACCTCCCATCCGATCGGAAAGGTCGTCTTGGCCCGATGCTCGACACCCGGCCGGATCTCGCACGCGCCGCAGCGCAGGTCCGTCCCGAACCAGGCCACCACCAGCGTCACGTGGTTCACGTTCGGCAGCTGGGCCTGCAGCTGGTCCAGGGCCACCATGATGTCCGGCCGCCCCTCGGCGTTGTGCACGCTCTCGCTGGACGAGCGGGTGACGCCGTCGCGGCGCAACACGGCCTGGGTCGCATAGACGAACTCGCCCGCGCCGGGGATCAGGCAGACGCCCTTCAGCCGCTCCTCCAGCCCCGGCGGCGCGCCGGGCGGACGGGGACGGCGGAAAACCTCGAACGACAGCTGCGGCGGGCGATTGCCGTACGTGTCCAGCGGCAGGTCCTCGAACACCACATAGGCCACGCCGCGATAGGCCGGGGCCTCGCCTTCAACGGCGGCGATCAGCGGATCGGCAAGCTGGTCCTCGGTCCCGCGATGCACGCGCATCGTGAAGGTCGCTGGATCCATCACCTTGCCGTCGGCCCAGACGCGGCCGATGCCATCGATCGGCCCCTCGGCCACGGCCACCGCGAACGACAGGCTGTAGGCGTAGCTGGTGGTCTTCTGGCCCTTGGAGCCACCGACGCGGCCCTCGACCCGCTTCTCGCGGAACCGCGCGGCCCAGATCACCTGCCCGCCGACCCGGGCGCGACCGAACACGCAAGGCAGCGGCGCGCCTTCCGCGGCCCCCGTCAGACGCAGCTCCGGAATGCGCGGCCCCACCTGGCGCGCGGGCGTCAGGAGGTTGATCGCCGCCTGGTCGACCAGCCCGCCGACCACCGCCCCGACGACGCCGCCAAGGGCCCCGCCGACACTCGCGCCAACGCTGGAGAGGATGACTTGGGCCATGCGGCCTCCTCAGAATTCAGGAAAACGGAAAGCCGCGACCAGCCGCTCGCGCCACCAGCGCCCCAGGGCGCTCTCGACGCAGGCCCGGCCCCAATAGGCGTGGATCATGCGGTCGGGACCGGACTGGATCGCGCAGTGCTTGGCGACCGCCCCGGGGGCCATGCGGAAAACCAGGACGTCGCCGGGCCGGGCGTCTTCAAGTGGGATGGGAACCAGCCAGCGGCCGAACGCCTCGAGCAGCAGCTCGCGCCCGCCGATCTCCGCCCAGTCGGGCCGATACGGCGGCGGAGATTCGGGCTCGACGCCGCGCAACGCCCGCCAGACGCCCCTGACGAGGCCCAGGCAGTCGCACCCCGCGCCCAGGGCGGACGCCTGATGCCGATAGGGGGTGCCGAGCCAGCGGCGGGCATGAACGAGAATCTCCTCCCCCTCTGGGGGAGGTGGCCCAGAGGGCCGGAGGGGGCAGCTCGACCTAGGCCCCACTAGCCCCCTCAGTCGCTCCGCGACAGCTCCCCCAGCGGGGGAGCAGATACCGACAGCCGCCTTCATCGACGCCCGCCGTCATTCCGCTCGCCCTCGACCGGATACAGCGTCAGGAAATCCTCGCCTGGCGCGGTCGGAAAGCCGCGAAAGTTCACGCCATTGCCGAACGTCCCGACACAGGTCTTCCAGCGCTTGTCGCAACGCGCGTCCGGAAACGCCGCCACGTCCACCCCGCACCGCGCGTCCCCGAACCGCGCGTCGCACAGCCGGGTAAAGGTCCGCCCCGCCATCCGCTCCAGCTGCTCCAGCGGCCCGGCCAGGGTCGCCTTGAACGCCTCGCCCTCCCGCGCGACCGACGCGATGGTCGCGGTCCACAGCCGCACGACCTTGCCGGGCGCGGTCCAGTCGACGCGCAGGGCCTCGACCTTGGCGCCGTCATAGAGCCCGCCCGCCAGGTCGGCTTCGGTGATCCCCGCCTCGTCCAGCACGCCCAGGGCCGCCGCCTGCCCCGGCGCGTAGCCGATCGCCGTCTCGGACGCGCCCAGGCTCCAGCCGGCGCTCGCCCGGCAGAGGGCGTCCTCGACCACCAGGTCGCGGTCGTGATCCGTGAAGCCCAGCCGCTCGCCATCCGCTCGCGTGACGATCCACGCATGGGCCAGCCGCCCGTCGTTGAAATCCTCGGGAAGCGCGCGCATCAGACCCGCACCTCGACCAGAGCGCAGGCGGCCACGCGGGCGGCGGCGAAGCCCTCCATCGTCACGTCCAGCCGATCCAGGTCGAACCGCACCGGCGTGTCGAACTCGAAGCCCGCCGTCACCGCCGCGCCAGCCGCCGGGGCCGCGTTCAGGGTGACTAGGCCCGTGGTCACATCGACCGAGAAGGCCGCCCCCGCCAGCGCGACGCCGGCCACGGCGATCTTCACCGTCCCGGCCACGGGCTTGGCGATCGGCCGAACCACCGCCTCGGGGCCGGCGCCATAGGTCTTGGCCAGGGCGAACACCTTGCGGGCGCCGTCGCCAGTCCCCAGCGCCTGGTCGCCCGCCGTCGGCTGGCCCGAGGGCGCGCACGATTTGAAGTCGGCCGGATCGCGGAAGCGGAACCCCGCCAGCCGCCCCCGCCGCGCTTCGAAGAACGCGACCAGCTGCGCCGCCTCGTCCAGCGGCCGCACGGCCGTGGCGATCAGGTAGCGGCGGCGGCCCAGCGCCCACGGGGTGCTGCGGCGCTCAAAGCCCGAAGCCAGGCCGACCACCTCCGTTCGCCGCTCGATCCCGCCGGTGCAGCCGAACGCCAGGCGCGCGGGCAGGCGCGCCTCATGGAACTCGCTCATGGCGATCCCTCATGGAAGAAGTTCACGGAAAGGTTCGTGGCGGCGCCGTCGGACAGTGCGGATCGGCGCCGAAACCGATTAAGTCTGCGTCATGACCCGCTTTTCACTTCTTGCGCGGGTCGTCGGGCCGTAGTTATGGGTCCGAGATTGGAGACCGAAATGGATTGGAAGACCCTGTTCCTCTCGCCGGAAGGCCGCATCGGCCGCCAGGCGTTCTGGATCGGCTGGCTCTGCCTGCTGGGCGCCAGCGCGGTGCTGAACGTCATTCCGGTGGTCGGACACGTGCTGATGCTGGTGGTGATCTATTCCAGCGTCTGCGTGCATACCAAGCGCCTGCACGACATGGGTCAGACCGGCTGGTGGCAGGTGCTGCCGTGGGTCGTGGGTCCCTCGCTGGTGTTCGGCGCCGGCGTCTCCGTCGGCATCTCGGCGATCATGGCCGCGGTCCAGGGCGGCGAGCCCGAAGTGGCGGCGCTGGCCAGCCTGGGCGGCCTGGCCATGTCGATCTTCCTCTGCTTCGCCATCTGGCTGGCCTTCACCCTGTGGGTCGGCTGCAGCGTCGGCCAGGCGGGCGACAACAAGTACGGCCCGCAACCGCCGAACACCGAAGCCGTGGCGCTCTAAAGGCGCCGCGCCCCCAGACTGACCGCCCGGGCCAGCGCCTGGGCGAGTTGGGCGTCGGAGCGGATCAGGCCCGACGCCTCCCCACCTTGAACATTGACCGTCACCGACACCCCGGCGTTTCCGACGGGCTCGATGCTCCCGGCGCCGTTCGGTCGAAAGACCTCCGGCCCACGCTCGCCAACCAGATAGGCCCCGCCCGGTAAGACCGGACCGCCATCGGCGCGAGCCCCGGAAAAGCCCTTCGACAGCGCTTCCGTCAGCCCGCCGCCCTTCAGGGCCGCTCCCGCCGCGCCCAGCACCGCCCGCGCCAGCTCGGCCAGCGACACCTGGCCGTCCGAGGCCGCGCGGGCCAGGGAGCGCATCAGCGAAGCCCCGGCGCGGGCGAAGGCGTCGTCGATCGAGCGCGCGGCCCGTTCGGCGGGCGCCTTCAAAGCCTCCAGCGAGGCGGCCGCCTCGGCGGCGCGGACAGGTACGGCGGACAGGCCATCCCCAGGGGCGTTCACGTCGAAACTCATCGGATCTCCTCGTCGGGATAGCGGGCGATCAGGTCCGCCAGACCCGCCCGCGACAGCACCGGCGTGGCCGGCGTTTCGGTCAGCGCGCGCCACTCCTTCAGCGACAGTCGCCAGAACGCGTCAGGCGCCAGGCCCAGGCGGACAGCCAGGCGCAGCACATCGCCCCAACCGCTCACGCACAGGCCGCCAGGGCGGCGGCCAGGGCGCTGGCGGCCTCGGGCACGGTGGCCCGCGCGGCGACCTCCGGCGGCTCGCCCCCACCGTCCAGCAGGGCGGCCAGCACGGCGGCGAGGTCCTGGGCGCTGAGCGTGGCGATGCGGTCGGGCAGTTGTGACCAGTCGGAGAGACCCAGGACGGCCTCGATGCGAGCCAACGCGCCGAGCGTCAGGCACAGGCGACGCGGCGCGCCGGCCAGGGTGACGACGACTTCGCCGCGCGCGGGATTGGGCGGCAGCATCAGATTGCCGTGAAGCTCACGGCGCCGGCCGACGCCAGGCTTAGCGCGAACGCCGCCTCGCCATCGTGCTCGCCGGCATATTCCAGCGCCGCCACCAGGAACGGCCCCTCCAGCTGCCCGAAGTCCGGCACGACCAGTCGCCATGTCCGCGCCGACTGTTCGAAGAAGCTGGTCCGCACCTGCGCGTCCGACTCCGCGTCGCGGAACACGCCGGAGCCCGACACGGCCACCGAGCGCACGCCGGCTCCGGCCAGCAGCTCCCGCCAGCGCCCGGCGCTGTCGCTGTCCGTGGCGTCGACGGTCTTGGCGTTAAGGCTGATCGTCCGGGCGCGCAGGCCCGCGACGCTGACGAAGCCCGAGGCCCCGTCGCTGATCTTCAGCAGGATGTCCTTGCCGGCTTGAGCGGCCATGGCGGTTCTCCGTGTCAGGAAGCTTCGGTCACCGCCCGCACGCGGACGACGCCCAGGATGGTTTCGCGGTCCGCGCCGGTGAACACGTCGGCATAGGGAACCCGCAGGTTGACGAGCCGCCGGCTCGTCACGGCCGGCCGCGCGTCGTGCAGCGCCGCCCGCACGGCCGCGACCAGGGCGCGGGCCTCCTCCGGTCCGCCGAAGCGGCTGGCGCAGGTCAGGGTCAGCAGGTGCTCGGTCCCCTCGCCGCCCCCTTCCCCGTCAAGAGAACCGCCGAACGGCTTGTTCTCCGACCGGGTGACGACGACGCACGGAAAGGTCGGCAGGCGCGGCGAGACGCCATAGATCCGCTGGCCGGCGATCGCGGTGACGGCGGGCGTCGCCTTCAGCAGCGCGACCAGGGCGTCGATCAGAGGCTTATCACTCACAGCCGCGCCTCCCGGAACGGCGCCAGCCACGGCTCGACCAGCCGCAGCGACGGTTCTCCGGCGTGGCGATGCTCGTAGGCGTGGGCGGCGAGGATCAGCACGGCCAGCCGCAGCGGCGCGGGGCTGGCCGGAACCAGCGTGACGCCGACCGCCGCCGCGACCCGCGCCTCGGCGGCGTCGATCAGCAGCGTCAGCAGCGCGTCCTCCGAACCTTCAGGCGCGCGCAGGAACGCCCTGGCCTCGGCCAGGGTGAGGGATTGGGGCATGGGGGATTTTCTTTCGGGAAAGGGACGCCCCCTCCGTCACGGCGCGTATTCGCGCCGCGCCACCTCCCCCGCTTCGCAAGGGAGGATGGGGGACGTTCATCCTCCCCCGAGAAACGGGGGAGGTGGATCGCTGCGGATACGCAGCGAGACGGAGGGGGCGCTAAGGCCGAACTAGCTGGCCGCGAACTTCAGCAGCTTCACCGCGTCGAAGTTCTGCACCCCGCCGCCGACGCGCTTGGTCGTGTAGAACAGCACGTGCGGCTTGGCCGAATACGGGTCGCGCAGCACGCGCACGCCGGCGCGGTCGACGATCAGGTAGCCCTTCTCGAAGTCGCCGAACGCCAGCGCGCAGGCATTGGCGCCGACATCGGGCATGGCCTCGATCTCGGTGACCGGGAAGCCGAGCAGGCTCGCCGACTGGCCCGGCTGCAGGGCCGCGTTCCAGATGTAGTTGCCCTGTGCGTCCTTGAACTTGCGCACCGCGCTGACCGTGCGGCGGTTCATGACGAAGCGGCCGTTCTGGCGGTACTGGGTCTTGGCCGCGTAGATCAGGTCGATCAGCTTGTCGGTCGGGTTGCTGGCCGGCCAGGCGCCCGCGACGCCCGTGGCCAGATAGCCGACCTGGCCCCACGTGTACGACGCGTCCGGCGCGGCGGTGTAGGCCAGCAGGCCCTTGGGCTTGTTGACCCCGTCGCCGGTCACGAAGGCCGTGGTCTCCTGGGCGGCGAAGGCGTCCTGCACTTCTTCCGCCAACCACTCGTCGATGCTGACATAGGCGTCGTCCAGCAGCGCCTGGGTCGCGGCCGGGCTGGCGTAGAGCTCGCCGGCCGGGAAGTCGATGACGTCCAGCGTCGGCGCCGTGGTCTCGGGCCGCGCGGCGGTCTCGGCCACCCAGGCGGCGGCCAGGCCCGTCGGCGACACCGGCTTGCGGAAGCTGCCCGAGCCGATGGTGCGGACCTGGCAGATCTCGCGCATGACGCTGGTCGCCGCCAGGCGGCGCAGGATCAGCCGCTCCAGCTCCGGCGGCGCGACATAGCCGCCGGCCGTGGCCGTGCCTTCCGACAGGCCCTTGGCTTCCAGCAGGCTCAAGGCCGTCTCGCCGGTCTTCACATAGTGGTCGAAGGCGGCCTTGCGCTCGTCCACCCGCGCCAGCGGCGTATCCGCCGAAAGCGAGGGCCTGCGCAGGTCCGACATCAGCCGATCGAGACGGTCCTGAGCGCGGCCGACAGCCTCGTCGATGCGCCCGACCTTCTCCTCCAGCAGCACGTCGGCCCGCTTGGTCTCGATGGCCGACAGGCGGGTGTCGTTGGCGGCCTTGAAGCTCTCGAACGCCGTCAGGACGTCCGCCAGCGCCGCGCGAGCCTCGGGCGAGGCCGCGTGTTTGGTTTCCTTCATGGGGATCTCCAGAGAGGCCCGCCCTCACGACGAGGGCGGGGAAATCGAAAGGCTGGTGTTAGGGTGGCGAGGCATGTCCCTGCCTCCGCTCGATCCCGCCTTGCTGGCCCGACTGCCCGACGACCTCGACGGGGCGATCGCCGTCCTGCGTGAAGCGGGCCTTTCCAAGGTCGGGACGGCCGGCGCCCTGGTTCGACACCGGGGCCTGAGCCTCGCCGAGGCCAAGCAGCAGGTGCATCTGTCGCCGGCCTGGGCCGACCTACGCGCAGTAGATGACGCCTTCCACGATGTGCTCGTGGCGACTGCTCAGCGCGGCGAAGACGGCTAGCTAGTCACCGTCTGTCGAGACTGGGATGGCATCCAAAGGGTCACGGCATTGCCGCTGGGATCACACAGCGCCCAGACGCTGGAGCGCCTGCCTGGCATGGCCTAGGTTGTGCGGATGAAATTCAACGACCTGAAATCGATTGGCCACAACATCGCGGACTCGTTGGCCAGCGGCATCTGCCTGATGATCGGCTACTATCAGGTCGACATTTTCGCCGAAGCGTCAGCAGGCCCGGAAGGCATCGTCGTTGTTGACTTTCTTTCGGGAGAAACCAGCGGAGCGCCCGTCTCGGCGGTCCTGGCCGAGGCGGTGCGAGAGTATTCCAAAGCGCTCGAAGGTCTCTGCGAACGACATGGCGCGGAGAAATCCGCATTCACGGTTCTGACCGCACGGTTTGGCATCGACGCCGTCTACGGCCGCCACTTCACCGTCACCGTCGAAGACACCAAGGGGCGTCGCTCGGTCGATCCCTACTACGGCGCGCCCGGCAAGAAGCTCATCAAGGTGAGACGACTCGCAGGCGAGCGCCGGGCAGCATCGGGAACGTCACGATCGACACCTCCCAAAGCTCCACGCGGCTGAGCACCCGCAGGCGCCCCTGCGTCCGCGCCTTCACCTGCCGGAAGCCGATGGACAGCCCATCCAGCGCCCCCGCCTCGACCAGGGCCGCGACCAGCCGCCCGCGCGGCGTCGTCCGCAGGATGCGCCCGCGCACGAACAGCCCCTTGGCGTCCTCGACCACCTCGTCCCAGACGCCGACCGGCTCGGCCTCGTCGTGCTGGTGCAGCATCGAAACCGGACCGCCGGCCGCCAGGCTCTCGGCGAAGGCGCCCGCCGCCGTGACGTCGTCGTTGAGGTCGCGCGTCCAGAACAGCGAGGCGTAGCCCTCGATCTTCAGATCGTCAGTCATGGGCGCGCTCCAGCTTGGCCTCGATCCGCAGCAGGCTCTGCCGCGTCGCGTCGGCCTGGGTCTCCAGCCGCGCCAGGCGCTCGGCCACCGGGGCCTGGACGTCGAGCCGCCGCTGCATGTCGTCGATCCGGGCCGAGGCGCGACCGGCCCACATCAGGGCGGCGGCGGCCTGCAGGAAGACGGTGACGCAGAGGCCCAGCGACACCTGGCGATCGAACCGCCAGCGATCCACCGGCGCGCTCAATGCTCCAGCCCCGCCAGCCGCCGCCGCTCGGCGTCGGTAAGGAAGCTCGCCGCCTGCAAGCGGCTCCACAGCGCGTCGCGCTCGGCCGACAGGGCGGGGACGGCGTCCAGGTCGGGCGCGATTCGCGCGCCAGGGAACTTGACCCCCAGCCACCCGGTCAGGGCCCGCGCCGCCCGCTCGGCCAGCGGCGCGACGGTCCCGCGCCAGAACGCGGCGTTGGCCTCGCGGTAGTTGGCGTAGGTGTTGTCGCCCGGAATGCCCAGCAGTTGCGGGGGCACGCCGAACGCCAGGGCGATCTCGCGCGCCGCCCCGTGCTTGCCCTCGGTGAAGTCCATCTCGGCCGGCGACAGCGACATCGCCCGCCAGTCCAGCCCGCCCTCCAGCAGCAGCGGCCGGCCCGCGTTGGCGGTCCCTGAATGGGCGTTGGCCAGCTCGGTCTTCAGCCGGTCGAACTGCTCGTCGGAGAGGCGGTCGCCGGCGTCCTTGCTCGAATAGACCAGCGCCCCAGACGGCCGCGCCGAGTTGTCCAGCAGCGCCTTGTTCCAGGCGCTCGACGCATTGTGCACGTCGATCGCGAAGGCGGCCGCTTCGAGCGGCGAGAAGCCGTAGTGATCGTTGGTCGGGTTGAAGAGCTTCAGGTGCAGCACCGGCAGCCAGCCGTCGGCGTCGCGGGCGATCCGCACCGTGCGCCCCGCTGCCTGGTAGTCGTACGCCAGCGGCCATCCGCGCGGCCCCGGCACGACCGTCATTCGGTCGGGGCGAAGGGCGTAGAGTTCGCTCGGTTGAGCCTCTCCCGCCGCCTCCAGATAGGCGTTGCCGGCCACCTGCAGGCCGCCGAAGAACTGCTCCATCAGGTCCGGCCCGCCCTGTTCGGGATTGGGTCGGTCGAGGAGTTTCTTCAGCGGATGATCGTCTGCCCGGCGGCCCTCGACGAACACCGCTAGCGGCGTGGCGGCCGCCGCCTCGGCGATCAGCCGCACGCAGCGATAGGCGACGGGATTCCTGGCGAACCCTTCGGCCGCGAGGGCCGCGTAGTCGCGCGGCGTCCACTGCGGCCGACCGCCCGTGGTGAGGGCGATGAGGCGCGCGGCGCGGGAGTCCTTGAACTCGCGAGGCCCTTGGGGCGGACGAGGTTTGAAGAGGGGCATGGTTGCTCCCGAGAGGATTGAGAACAAAAGAAGAACAATGTAGAGTTGCGAGCACCGAAGACCCCTCTCCTCCCCCTCTGGGGGAGGGGGACCGGCGAACGCCGGTGGAGGGGCCCTGTGAGGAAAGGGACGCGCACTTGGAGACGCCGAGAGAAACCGTGACCACCGCTCGCCGCCTCCGGCGAGAAATGTCCCCGCCCGAGGCTCGGCTCTGGTCGGCCCTTAGACGCTCCGGCCTCGATGGTCTGAAGTTCAGGCGGCAACACCCGATGGGTCGCTGCGTGCTGGACTTCTACTGTCCTTCGCTAAAGCTGGCGGTGGAAGTCGACGGCTACGCGCACTGCATCAATGACAGGCCTGAGCGCGACCTGGCGCGAGATCGCTGGCTGGCGAGCCACGGCGTGCGGACGCTTCGCATTCCCGCTAACGACGTGATGGCGTCCATTGATGGCGCGCTGTCCCAGATCCGAGAGTTTGTGGCGGTTGAACAACTCAGGGCCCCTCCACCGCCGTTCGGCGGTCCCCCTCCCCCAGAGGGGGAGGAGAGCTACTTCTACTGAGCGGCCTTCGGCCACCTCCCCCGCTTGGGGGAGGATCTAGAGACTGCGCAACCTCGGCTTTCGCGTCCCGCCCAGCATCAACTCGCTCACCGCCCACACCAGCGCATCCGCCCGGTCCGGACTGTGTTCCAGATCCCCCGAGCCGAGCGCCATCAGTTCCTCCTCCAGCGCCGCGAACGCGCCGCAGTGGAGCACGCGGCCCTGTTCGTACAGAGCCGCCACCGGCTCGGCCCGCGCCCGCTTGCCCACCGACGCCCGCACCAGTTTCACCGGGCACGGCGGATCGGCCTGGGCCAGCACCGCGCGCACCATGTCGCCGCCCTGGTTGGCTTCGGCCACCAAGGCGTCGGCGCTCCAAGCCCGCGCGGCGGCCACGGCCTTCTTCGCCCAGCCCGCCGGAGACAAGCCTCGCGCCGTCTCGTCGGCCAGCACGAACGCCCGGTCGTCCCGGCGCCCGACGACCACGATCCCGCACGCGTCGCCCGTCGCGGTCGCCGGCGGGTCCACCGCCACGACCACGCGGTCGAAGCGCGCCGGCTGCGCGGCCCGACACCGCGCCAGATCCTCGGCGCGGAACAGCCCGCCGTCGGTCTCGACGATGATCCCGTCCAGCTCCTGCGCCGCCAGACGCGTGCCGCCGTAGAGGCTCTCCAGCGTCCGCAGGAACGCCGGCGCCAGGTTGCTGGCATTGGCGCTGGCGCCCGCACGGGTCAGCGCCACGCCCGCCTCGGCCATCAGGGCCTTCAACGCCCGGATCGGCCTCGGCGTCGAGGTCACCACCAGCCTCGGGTCCTGCCCCAGCCGGAGCCCGAACCGCAGCATGGCCAGGGTCTCGGCCGGCTTGGGCCAGGCGCAGAACTCGTCCGCCCAGGCCGCATGGAACTGCGGCCCGCGCAGGCTGTCGGGATCCTCGGCCGAGAACGCATAGGCCGTCGCGCCATTGGGCCAGACCAGCCGCCGCCGCGAGGCTTCCCAGCGGGGACGGAACAGCGGGCCGCCCATCGCCTTCAGCCCCGACGGCCCCTCGATCATCACCTCGCGCACGTCGTGCAGCGTGGGTCCGATCAAGGCCAGATTCGGATAGGCCAGGGCATTCAGGGTGATCCAGCGCGCGCCCGCGAAGGTCTTGCCCGCGCCGCGTCCGCCCAGCATCAGCCACGTCGACCAGGCGTCGTTGCGCGGCGTCATCTGGTGGATCAGCGGATCGCCCAGGACCGCGCTAAGCAGGCGCCGCTGATCCTCCTTCTCCAAGAGCATCGTCGCCGCCGTCAGCCAGTTCCGCTCGACGCTTGAGCTCGAGGAGCTCAGCGAAGCGATCGAACCGGGCGCCAAGAGCGGCCTGAATCTCTTCGGGATCGTCGGGGATGCCGTCATGCATGGAGGCCTCGTCGTCATTGGCCGCCTCGTCGGCGGCGGGCTTGGTCTTGGACTTCTCCGCGGCCGGCTCGGGGACCATCGTCTCGATGGCCTTCGCGGAGCGGGCGAAGACGCCGCAGGTCCGGGCGTCCTTCTCGATCTGCGCCTTCTCGGCGTTGTCCGTGCTGGTCTCGAAGGCGTCGATGAGCTTGTCCATCTTCACCTTGAGGCGGGCCTGCAGCGTCTCGCTCCAGCCCTGCGCCTCGTCGCTTCTTCCGGCCATGACACAAAGATACGGCGCCAGCGGGCGCGGATGATTCAGCGGCGCATAAAAGTGACAAGCTGTTGAATTCATGACCTTCCATCTCACCAATTCAGAGTATTCGCGCCGCCCAATCCCCGTGCCTGACGCCAGGGGCGGCTCGACAGGCGCGTCCGACGCCGACAGGGTGCGCCGCGACAACCAAGGGGAGCCCAGATGACCGACCAGAGCCTCGCCGGCCGCACCGTGCTGATCACCGGCGCCTCGTCCGGCATCGGCGCCCACCTGGCCCGCAAGGCCGCCCTCGCCGGGGCCCGGGTCGCCGTCGCCGCCCGCCGCGCCGACAAGCTCGAAGCCCTGGTCGCCGAGATCAACGCGGTCGGCGGGACCGCCCGCGCCTTCGCCATGGACGTCGAGGACGAGGCCTCGATTATCGCCGGCTACGACGCCATCGAAGACAAGCTCGGCGCTCCGGACGCGGTGATCGCCAACGCCGGCATCAGCATCCAGGGCATGGCGCTCGACATCGCCGCCGAGGACTTCGACAAGGTCATGGGCGTCAACACCCGCGGCGTCTTCCTGACCGCCCGCGAGGGCGCGCGGCGGATGATCAAGGCCGGCTCGGAAACGAGCGGGAACGGCCGCATCCTGCTGGTCGCCTCCATCGGCGCGCACAAGGTGCTGCCGGGCCTGGTGGCCTACTGCACGTCCAAGGCCGCCACGGCCATGCTGGGCAAGGGCCTGGCCCGCGAGTGGATCCGCAAGGGGATCAACGTCAACGTCCTCTGCCCCGGCTACATCAAGACCGAGCTGAACAGCGACTGGTTCGACAGCGAGGGCGGTCAGAAGCTGGTCGCCGGCTTCCCGAGGCGGCGGCTGATGGAGGAGGACGACCTCTCGGCCACGGCGCTGTACCTGTGCTCTGACGCGGCGCGGGCGGTGACGGGCAGCGTGTTCACGGTCGACGACGGGCAGTCGCTGTAAGATCCTCCCCCCAGCGGGGGAGGTGTCGGCGCAGCCGACGGAGGGGGAAGAGGCCGGGCCAGGAGAACTACCCCCTCCGGCGCTTCGCGCCACCTCCCCCGCTAGGGGGAGGATTTGAACATCTCCCCTCAAATCCGCGCCCTGACCGACAGGAATCCCGCACCACCCCTTGGCGCCATGGATCAATCCGGCAATCGCATTGGACTTGTCATGGACGCGCGCCCATATGGCCCGCGACACCAGTGCGAAGGACGATGAACGTGCATCTGACGGGCGAGCTTCTGATCGGCGGCGAAAGCCGCTTCGGGACCAACGGCGAGATCAAGGGCGTGAACCCCGCCACCGGCGAGACCCTGGAGCCCGCGTTCGGCGGCGCGACCAAGGCCGACGTGGATCAGGCCGCCGCCCTGGCCGCCGAGGCCTTCGCCAGCTACCGCGCCTTGCCCTACGAGACCCGCGCCACCTTCCTGGAAGCCATCGCCGAGCACATCGAGGCCATCGGCGACGATTTGATCGTCCGCGTCATGGCCGAGACCGGCCTGCCCCGCGCCCGCCTCGAAGGCGAGCGCGCCCGCACCACCGGCCAGCTGCGCCTGTTCGCCAGCGTGCTGCGCGACGGCGGCTTCCTGGAGGCCCGCATCGACCCGGCCCTGCCCGAGCGCAAGCCGCTGCCGCGTCCGGACCTGCGCCTGCGCAACGTGCCGCTCGGCCCAGTCGCCGTGTTCGGCGCGAGCAACTTCCCGCTGGCCTTCTCGGTGGCCGGCGGCGACACCGCCTCGGCGCTCGCGGCCGGCTGCCCGGTCATCGTCAAGGCCCACCCGGCCCACCCCGGGACGTCGGAGCTGGTCGGCCGCGCCATCCAGGCCGCCGTCGCCTCGGTCGGCCTGCATCCGGGCGTGTTCTCGCTGATCCACGACAGCGGCTACGAGGTCAGCCAGGCCCTGGTCGCCGATCCGCGCGTCAAGGCCGCAGGCTTCACCGGCTCGCGCCGTGGGGGCCTCGCCCTGGCCGCCATCGCCCAGGGCCGGCCCGAGCCGATCCCGTTCTACGCCGAGATGAGCAGCATCAACCCTGTCATCCTGCTGCCCGCCGCCCTGCAGGCGCGTGGCGGCAAGATCGCCCCGGACTTCGTGGCCGCCCTGACCCTGGGCGCTGGCCAGTTCTGCACCAATCCCGGCCTGATCCTGGCCATCGACGGCCCCGAGCTGGACACGTTTGTCGAAGCGGCCGGCAAGGCGGTCGAGGCCGCTCCGGCCGCCGTCATGCTGACCCCCGGCATCTGCAAGGCCTTCGCCCACGGCGTCGCGGCCCTGTCGGAGGACGCCAAGGTCACGACCGTCGCGCGCGGCGTCCCTGGCCCAGACGGCAGCCACACCGGCCGCGCGGCCCTGTTCAGCGTCAAGGCCGCCGACTTCCTGGCCAATCCGCACCTGCACGAGGAGGTCTTCGGCGCCGCCTCGGTCGTGGTGCGCTGCGCCGATGAGACCGAGCTCGCGGCCGTCATCGAAGCCCTGGAAGGCCAGCTGACCATCGCCCTCCACCTGGAGGACGCCGACCACGCCCTCGCCGCCGCCCTGCTGCCGGCGCTGGAACTGAAGGCCGGCCGCATCCTGGTCAATGGCTTCGGCACCGGGGTGGAGGTGGCCCACGCCATGGTCCATGGCGGTCCGTTCCCGGCGACCTCCGACGCCAAGGCGACCTCGGTCGGGACGTTGGCGATCGGGCGTTTCCTGCGACCGGTCAGCTACCAGAACCTGCCGGAAGCCCTGCTGCCGGCCGAGCTGCGGACAGAGAACCCGCTCGGCATCGCGCGGCGGGTCGATGGCAAGGTGAAGCTGGCCTAGCAACACGCAAAACCCCTCTCCTCCTCCTCTGGGGGAGGAGAGGATTTTGCTCGCTGCAATAGTTAGGCAATTACTTGACTAACAAATCGCCCAACGATACTTAACCCCATGCCTAACCAACAGCCCTCGCTCGACCTCATGTTCCAGGCCCTCGCGGACCCCGCGCGGCGGAGCATGGTCGAGCGGCTCAGCCAAGGCCCCGCCTCGGTGAGCGAACTGGCTCGGCCGCTGGACATGTCGCTGCCGGCGGTCATGCAGCACCTGGCCATGCTGGAGGCGGGCGGGATCGTGGCGTCGGAGAAGGTCGGCCGGGTGCGCACCTGCCGGATGAACCCCGACGTTCTCAGTCTCGCCGAAAAATGGATCAACCAGAGGCGCACCCAGTGGGAGCGACGCCTCGACCGGCTGGGCGATTTCCTGGCCGCCGAAGACGAGGAAACGAAATGACGGCCAGCCCTGTGACCGAACGCAACGTCGTCCACGCCACCTTCACCGTCGAGCGGACCTACGCCGCCTCGCCCGCCCGGGTGTTCGCCGCCTTCGCCGATCCGGAAAAGAAGAAGCAGTGGTTCAAGGGCCCCGAGGAATGGGGTCCGCCCGACCAGAAGTTCGACTTCCGCGTCGGCGGCGAGGAGCACAGCATCGGCGGCCCGCCCGGCGATCCGCCGCACCGGTTCTACAACCGCTACCTGGAAATCATCCCCAACGAGCGGATCGTCTACACCTACTGGATGCACCACGGCGAACCGCTGGCTTCGGCCTCGGTCGCGACGATGGAGTTCCGGGCGGAGGGCGACAAGACCCGCCTGGTGGTCACCGAGGTCGGCGCGTTCATCGACGGCTACTACGACGCCGCCGGCCGCGAGCACGGCATCCGCTGGCAGCTGGACACGATCGCGGCGGTGGTGGAGGGGGCGGAGTAGGCCGGCGGCGCTCAACAAAATCCTCCCCCTAGCGGGGGAGGTGTCGGCGCGCCGCGACGACGGAGGGGGAAGAAGCCGGGCCTGGACAAGTTCCCCCTCCGGTCGCTTCGCGACCACCTCCCCCGCTGGGGGGAGGATTTATCAGTGACTCCCCGGCGGCGGCGGTTTGGCGATCTTCGCCACGTCCGCCTCCGTCACCGGCTTCGCATAGGCATTGCCGAAGTGCGTCCGCACATAGGTGATCGCCTCGGCCATCTGGGCGTTCGACAACGTGCCGCTGAACCCCGGCATGCCGCCCTTGCCGCCAGCCACCACCATGATCGGATAGGCCGCCCCGGCCAGCTTCGGATTGCTCGCCAGCGCGGGGATGGTCCCCGCCCCACTGGCGCCCTTGGCATCCGCCATGTGGCAGGCTTGGCAGACCGCGCCATACACCTGCTCGCCGGTCACCGGCTTGGGCGCGCGAACGATACCGCCGCCGGTGTCGCCGCTCGGCGGCGTCTGGGCCATGGCCGGGGAGGCGACGAGCGCCGCAATCAGTACGAACCGCTTCATCCTCTAGGCCTCCAGCGCGCGCTTGTGCAGACGGGTGATGGCGTCGATGGAGGACAGCAGCGCGCCCTCCATCCAGCAGCCGACGTAAGAGGCGTGCTCGCCGGCCAGGACGATCCGGCGGTCCATGCCGACCAGGGTCTGGTAGTGCTCTTTCCGAGTCTCCTCGTTCCAGCGGGCGCAGCAGCCGAGGGTCCAGGGCACCCGGCTCCAGGCCACCGACGCGCCGGACGCGAACTCCTTGCGATAGCTCCCCGGGTGCAGCACCGACCCTTGAGCCAGCGCGACCTCGATCCGCTGCTCGGGCGTCATCCCCGCCAGCCGATAGGCCCCCATCTCCCGGGCGAAGGCGCCTAGCAGCACGGCTGGCCCGTCCTTGAACATGTTGTTGTTGGGATAGGAGATCAGGGCGATCTCCTGGTCGGTGAAGCTGTGGCCGCCGTAGATGAAGTCGTCCTCCTCCCAGAAGCGGCGCTTCATCTCCAGGCCGATCTTGACCTGGCCGGAATAGGGCACGGCCTTGATGGCGGCCATCATCTCGTCGGTGACCTGCAGGTCCATCTGGCCCAGGATGCCCAGCGGGATCGTACAGACGCACCAGTCGGCCTTGGCGTCGGTCGCCTTGCCGGTCGCCACATCCGTGAAGCTCACGACCACGCCCTTGTCGTCCTGGGCGATCCTGCTGACCTTGGCGCCGTAGGTGATCAGGCTCTCGACCTGCTTGGCGAAGGCCTTGCCGATCATGTCCATGCCTCCCACCGGCTGGAACATGGTCGTCTGCATCTCCGAGCCCATGAAGAAGGCCATCGAGGTCCAGACCTGCGGGTCCAGCACGTCGTGCAGCGGATAGAGGTCCTTGGACGGGATCGGCGCGCCGTTGACCCCGCCGCCGCCCGGCCGCTCGAAGCCCCGGTGCGAGGAGGCGCGCAAGCCCGCCGCGTACTTGTAGTCCTTGTCCAGCATGCCCCAGCCCTTCAAGGCCTCCAGCAGCTTGTCGCGGTCCTCGGCGGTGACGGTGTCGTCCAGCGCCTTGGCGTTGACCGACTTGGCCAGCAGCTCGGCGATATTGCCCTCGAAGTCGGCGGCGGCGGCGTTGAAGCGCACGGGCTTGCCGCCGAAGGCCTGGGACGAGTGCACCCAGCCGGAGTGGTTGAACTGGATGAACGGCTCCAGGGCCACCCCGAACTGCTTGCAGTAGTGCAGCAGGGTGCGGTGGTGGTGCGGGATCCGCCAAGGGCCGGGGTTCAGGTAGTTGCCGGCCGAGAAACCGACCTTCTGGGTCGCCCCACCCAGCTCCGTATAGGTGTCCCCGCCCCGCAGCGACCAGTTGCGGCCGCCGGCGCGGTTCTGGAACTCTAGGATCTTGACCTTGTAGCCGGCCTTGGTCAGCTCGAACGCCGCCAGCATGCCAGCCAGCCCCGCGCCCAGAACGATCACCGAGGCGCCGGGCCGAGCGCCCTGCAGGTTCGGCGGCCCATGGAACTGGGTCTCGGCCGCGTGGCCCAGCGTCGTCATCGCCTGGTACAGCGCCGCTGTCCCGCCGACCTTGGCGATCGCCGAAAGAAGCTGACGCCTGGTCGGCGCCCCCACACCCGATTGCATAAGCCCATCCCCTACCGAACCGCTCCCGAGGGCGGTGTAGGGCTAGGGGGTCATGCCGGATGGGCGACGGCGAGCATTCACGCTGCGGTGCAGCAGAGGTCGTCGCGGAGGCTCTGAATTATCGGCGCCCAGACGATCAGGGTGCGCGGGAAGTGGGCGCCGCCTTCAAACCCTATCAACTTGATCTGTCATCCCGGCCATAGCGAAGCGCGACGATCCGGGATGACAGGATCAGCGCACCACCCGCAGCGCCGGCTTGTCCGCGCAGGCCTGCAGCAGCGGGATCGTGAAGTGGAAGCTCGACCCCAGCCCCGGGCTGGAGTGCACGCCGATGGTCCCGCCCATCAGCTCGACCAGTTCGCGGCAGATCGACAGGCCCAGGCCGGCGCCGTCGTGGGCGCGGGTCAGGGAGTTGTCGACCTGGGAGAAGGTCTTGAACAGGTCCGACAGATGCTCGTCGGCGATGCCCATGCCGGTGTCCTCGACCTCGAACCGCAGGCCCTTGCCGGCCCCTTGTCCTTGAGGGCGGACACGGACGGTGACGCCGCCCTGGTCAGTGAACTTCACGGCATTGGCCACCAGGTTGCCCAGCACCTGGCGCAGGCGCATCGGATCGCCCGTCCAGCGGCCGCGCAGGTCGACGGCGATGTCGACCGTCAGTTCGATGTTCTTGGCCGCCGCCGCGCCCGAGAAGGCCGCGCAGCTGGCCTCGACCAGGGCGGTCAGGTCGAAGACCTCGGCCCGCAGCTTGACCGCGCTGCTCTCCAGCCGGGCGATGTCGAGGATGTCGTTCAGCAGGGTCAGCAGCGAGCGGCCCGACTCCTCCAGGATGCGCAGGCGCCTGGACTGCGGCTCCGACAGGGTATCGACGGCCATGACCTGGGCCATGCCCAGCACGCCGTTCAGGGGCGTGCGGATCTCGTGGCTCATGTTGGCGAGGAAGCGGGTCTTGGCGGCGTTGGCGGCCTCGGCCTCCTCCTTGGCGCCGATCAGGGCGACGCGGCCGGTCTCCAGCTTGCGCAGGGCCTCGACCACGCGCTGCATCAGCACCGCGCCGGCGGCGGCCAGCACCAGGAAACCGGCGACGATCCAGGGCGCGACGCCCTTGATCAGCGACAGGCCGGGGTTCTCGGCCGACCAGGCCAGGGCCCCGACCGGCTGGCCGTTGATGTCGTTCAGCAGGACGCGGGGCGTCTCGCCGCGCGGGCGATCCAGGAACACCAGGTCCTTCAGCCCCAGGTCGTCGGCGAAGTTGCGGACGAAGGCCTTGTCGACCAGGCGCGCGGTGACCACCACGGCGGGCGGTCCGCCATAGCTGTCGGCGGTCGCGCGGCTCTCGGCCGTGACGGCCGCGACGGCGATCAGGTAGGTCTTGCCGCCGACCTTCAGCAGGCCCGTGCGGGTGGCCTCGGCGGCGGTGCTCAGGCGGCCTTCGCGGCGAGCGATACGGGCGTCGGCGGCGACGTCGGCGGCGATGCGGGCGGTCTCGGCCGGAAAGGCGCCAAGGGCCGCCGTCGTGGTCCGCCGGCCATGGTCGGCGGCGTGGACCACCTGCCCCGCCTGCATGACGAAGGTCAGGTCGTGGCCGAACTGCTCGCGGTAATAGGTGCCGAAATTGGCGTCGGCCCACACCAGGTCCGGCTTCCAGCCCATGGCCTTGTAGGCCGCGTCCCAGACGGTGGCCGAGGTCAGCTCGCGCTCCATGCGGTCCAGGGTCCGGGTGACGGTGCGGCGGACCAGCAGGATGTCGTCGGCGGTGTCGGTGCGATCGACCGACCGGGCGGCCAGCAGCATCAGGGCCAGGCTGCCCAGGATCGAGACGACGACCATCACCGCGGCCGCGCCGACGATCCCGTGGATCAGTCGCATCGGCCGCGCGGTAGAGGTCGAAGAAGAGGTGACCGGGCGCGTCATGAGAGACCGGTAGCTTCGGCTTGGATAGCGAACCGTAAAACGCGGCTCTTGGCCGCAGGGTCGGCTACCCGACCCTGTCCCTCGCGCCGTCCAGCAGCAGCGCCGTCACCGCGGCCCGCGTCTCGTCCATGAAGGCCTTGTCGGACAAGGTCTTGCCGCTCAGCGCCCGCACCTGCACCGCGAAGTCGGCATAGTGCTGGGTCAAAGCCCAGATGGCGAAGATCAGGTGCGACGGATCGACCCGTTTCGCCAGCTTTCCGGCGTCGATCCACGCGCGGATGACCGTGCACTTGGCGTCGAAAACCGCCTTCAAAGGCCCGGCCAGCACGGGTTTGAGCAGCGGCGCGCCGCGCAGCATCTCCAGGGCGAACAGGCGCGAGACCTCGGGATGGTCGCGGCTCATGGCCAGCTTGGCGCCGACCAGGGCGGCGATGGCGTCGGCGGGGTCCTCGTCGGCGGTGAATCGCGACAGCGGCGCCAGCCACAGCGACAGCCCCTGCTCCAGCACCGCCACGTACAGGTCGTCCTTGGACGGATGGTAGTAGAGGAGGTTGGCCTTCGAGATCCCCGCCGCCTGGGCGATGGCCTCGACGCTGGCCCCGTCCAGGCCCTGGCGCGCGAAGACCCCGAGGGCCGCCTTCAGGATCGCGGCCTTGCGGGCCTCGCCAGCTTGAGCGCGGCGGCCTTTTGGCGGTTCGGCCTTCGCCGGATCGCCCACGATCTGAGCGGCCTTGACCAGCTTGCGGGCGCCAGAGGCCGGCTTGGCGGCCGGACGCGTGGCGCTCTTGCGCGGAGCCTTGACGGTCTTGGCGGCCAGGTCGGTCATGCGATCTCGAATTTGGACCATTTGGTCAAACATGGACCGAACGGTTCGGATTGCAACGTTACGCGGGATGGTATTCCATGCCTCTCGCAAATCACAAGGGAGCCGACGTCGATGACGTCCACGATCACCCCGCTCAGCCCCGACAGCATCATGTTGCCGGCGCGCCCCGAGCCCATCCCCGTGGATCCCAAGACCACGGCGGTGATCGTCATCGACATGCAGAACGCCTACGCCTCGCCCGGCGGCTACCTGGACCTGGCCGGCTTCGACATCTCGGGCGCCGCCGCCTGCATCCAGCAGATCAAGGGCGTTCTGGAGGTGGCGCGCGGCGCCGGCATGACCGTCGTCTATTTCCAGAACGGCTGGGACGACCAGTATGTAGAGGCCGGTGGCCCGGGCTCGCCCAACTGGTGGAAGTCCAACGCCCTCAAGACCATGCGCGCCAAGCCCGAACTGCAGGGCAAGCTCCTGGCGCGCGGCCAGTGGGACTACGAGCTGGTCGACGAGCTGACGCCCCAGCCGGGCGACATCCGCCTGCACAAGACCCGCTACAGCGGCTTCTTCAACAGCCAGCTGGACAGCGTGCTGCGGGCGCGCGGCATCCGCCATCTCGTGTTCGTCGGCATCGCCACCAATGTCTGTGTCGAGTCGACCCTGCGCGACGGCTTCATGCTGGAATATTTCGGCACCGTGCTGGAGGACGCGACGCACCAGGCCGGGCCTGAGTTCGTCCAGAAGGCGGCGCTGTTCAACATCGAGACCTTCTTCGGCTGGGTCTCGACGACGGCTGATTTCAAGGGGGCGTTCGGGCAGCTGGCGCCGAGCTCCTAACCCCCTCCACCCGATCTCCCCGGCGAATGCCGGGGCCCAGATCGAACCCACGAACGCTTGAGAGACTGCCCCGGCCGAGAAGCGCGAACACTCAAACCGACCCGGATGAATCTGGGTCCCGGCATTCGCCGGGAAGGTCGGATTTGATGAGGATTTAGAGGAGCACCACCATGCCCAAGACCGTCATCACCCCGCCCGGCACGGGCACGCCCATCGCCCCGTTCTCGCCCGGCACGCTGGCCGACGGGATCGTCTACGTCTCGGGCACCCTGGCCTTCGACAAGGACAACAACGTCGCCTTCCCCGACGACGCCGAGGCCCAGACGCGGCAGATCCTGGAGACCATCAAGTCGGTCATCGAAACCGCCGGCGGCACGATGGAAGACGTCACGATGAACCACATCTTCGTCACCGACTGGAAGCACTACGGGCCGCTGAACAAGGTCTATGCCGAGTACTTCCCCGGCGACAAACCGGCCCGCTACTGCATCCAGTGCGGCCTGGTGAAGCCCGGCTTCGTGGTCGAGATCGCCTCGGTCGCGCACATCGGCAAGAAGTGATCCCCATGAGCGGAGTTTTTGGATGAGCGGATTTGGGGGTTAACGGGATGACCAGTGGTACGGTCGATGGCCTGTTCTACGACCTGCACGGCGGCCCCGTGGCCGGCCGCGAGGTCGTGCTGCTGTCGTCGGGCCTGGGCGGCTCGGGCGCCTTCTGGGCCCCGCAGATGCAGGCCCTGACCGAGCGCTGGCCAGTGGTGCTGTACGACCACCGGGGCACGGGTCGCAGCACCCGCGAGCTCCCGGCCAACTACACCGTCGCCCACATGGCCGACGACATGGTCAAGGTCATGGACGCCCTCGGCCTCGCCAAGGCCCACGTCGTCGGCCACGCGGCCGGCGGCAATGCGGGCCTGCAGCTGGCGCTGGACCATCCGGGGCGCCTGTCCAAGCTGGTCGTCGTCAACGGCTGGTCGCGGCCCGATCCGCACATCCGCCGCTGCTTCGACACCCGCATCCATCTGCTGAACGACACCGGCCCGCAGGCCTATGTCCACGCCCAGCCGATTTTCCTCTATCCGGCCGACTGGATCTCGCGGAACCACACCCGCCTCCAGGCCGAGGAGGCCCACCACGTGGCCGGCTTCCCGCCGCGCGAGGTGATGCTGGCCCGCATCCGGGCGCTGCTGGCCTTCGACGTCGACGCGCGGCTGGAGGAGATCACCCACCGGGTGCTCGTGAGCGCCAGCGCCGACGACATGCTGGTGCCGATGAGCTGCTCCCAGCGCCTGGCCGGCCGCCTCCCGAACGCGGAATTCCAGCAGGTCGCCTGGGGCGGCCACGGCTTCACGGTGACGGACCCGGAGACCTTCAACGAGGGTCTGGTGAAGTTCTTGGAGGGTACTTGATCCTCCCCCCAGCGGGGGAGGTGGTCCGAAGGACCGGAGGGGGAAGTTCTCCTAGCCCGGCTTCTTCCCCCTCCGTCGTCTCTTCGAGCCGACACCTCCCCCGCTGGGGGGAGGATTTCGTCGGCATCCCAAATTCCTAGAACAGGACCATTCCCATGCAGGTCGGCGTCTTCATCCCCATCGGCAACAACGGCTGGCTCATCTCCGAGAACTCGCCGCAGTACATGCCCAGCTTCGAGCTCAATAAAGAGATCACCCAGAAGGCCGAGAAGTACGGCTTCGACTTCGCGCTCTCGATGATCAAGCTGCGCGGGTTCGGCGGTAAGACGCAGTTCTGGGAGCACAATCTCGAGAGCTTCACCCTGATGTCGGGCCTGGCGGCCGTGACCTCGAAGATCAAGATCTTCGCCACCGTCGCCACCCTGACCATCCCGCCAGCCATCGTGGCGCGCATGGCCTCGACCATCGACTCGATCGCCCCCGGCCGCTTCGGCATCAACCTGGTCACCGGCTGGCAGAAGGCCGAGTACAGCCAGATGGGCCTGTGGCCGGGCGAGGAGCACTATACCGACCGCTACAACTACCTGGCCGAATACACGACCGTGCTGAAGGAGCTGCTGGAGACCGGCGTTTCGGACTTCAAGGGCAAGTACTTCACCATGGACGACTGCCGGGTCAGTCCGCACCCCAAGGAGACCAAGCTGATCTGCGCCGGCTCGTCCGACGAGGGCCTGGCCTTCACGGCGCAATATGCCGACTACAGCTTCGCCCTGGGCAAGGGGACCAACACCCCGACCGCCTTCGCCTCGGTCAACAAGCGGCTGGAAGCGGCGGCGGAAAAGACCGGCCGCGACGTGCAGTCGTTCCTGCTGTTCATGATCATCGCCGACGAGACCGACGAGAAGGCCATGGCCAAGTGGCAGTCCTACCGCGAAGGCGCGGACCAGGAGGCCCTGGCTTGGCTGACCAACCAGGCCGCGCCCAATGCCAAGGCCGGGGCGACCACGAACACCACCCAGCTGGCCGCGCCGGAATCGGCGGTGAACCTGAACATGGGCACCCTGGTGGGCAGCTATGAGAGCATCGCGCGGATGATGGACGAGATCGCCGCGGTGCCGGGCACGGCGGGCGTGCTGTTGACGTTCGACGACTTCGTGAAGGGGGTCGAGGACTTTGGGGAGAGGATCCAGCCGCTGATGAAGAGTCGCAACGTCGGCTAGTTGAACAGCTCTCCTCCCCCTCTGGGGGAGGAGAGAAGCCCGGACGTCGCCGCCCCTAATCGACCGCCAGCATCCCCACCAGTTGCAACCTGAACACCAGCGTGCTGTCCGGCGGGATCTCGCCCATGTCGCGCGAGCCGTAGGCCAGCTCGGACGGGATGTAGAGCACCCACTCGTCGCCGACGTGCATCATCGGCAGCACGTCCAGCCAGCCCTGGATCAGGCCGTCGGCCGGCATGATCGCCGCCTTGCCGCGCGCGAAGCTCGAGTCGAACACCGTGCCGTCCAGCAGCTTGCCCTCGTAGTGGACCTTGATGATGTCGCCGAGCTTGGGCGACGGGCCTGTCTTCGGGCCGCTAGTCACGATCTTGTACTGCAGGCCCGACGGCAGGGTGATCACGCCCGGCGCCTTGGCGTTCTTCTCCAGGAAAGCCTTGCCGGCGATCGCACCGGCCGAGGGGCCCGCATTCAGCTGCGGCGGCGGCGACGGCTGCACCTGGGCATGAGCGGCGCCGGCGGCGAGGAAGGCCGTGACGGCCAGGGAAGCAAGAAGGCGCATGGGGTCTTTCGAAGGTTCGATTCCGGTGGCGGCACCGTAGCGATCCTTGAGCTGAACTTCGCGGCGAAATTTGGGGTGAGCAGGAGCGCGCCCTCCGTCACGCGGCTGCGCCGCGCGCCACCTCCCCCGCAAGCGGGGCAGGAGAGAGCCGCTGAACCTTCCTGCCCCGTGCAACGGGGGAGGTGGCGCGGCGCGAAGCGACGTGACGGAGGGGGCGCTCTCCCGACCCTAAACCAACCCCCGCTTCGCCGCCTCCAGCGCCGCCTCGGCCCGGGAGCAGATGTTGAGCTTGCGGTAGATCGCCTTGACGTACCCCGCCACGGTCAGCTCGGTGACGCCCATGACCTTGGCCGCCTCGCCCGAGCGCAGGCCCCGGCCGATCAGCCGCAGCACCTCGGTCTCGCGCGGGGTCAGGGCCGCCTCGGGCTCGATCAGCGCCACCGGCGCGGGGCGGGCGCGGAAGTAGTCCAGCATCCGGCGGGCCACGGCCGGCGACAGCGGGGTCTCCCCGGCCTCCAGGCGGCGCAGGTAGCGGACCAGGTCCTCGCGGCCCATGTCCTTGAGCAGATAGCCGCCCGCCCCCGCCGCTATGGCGTCGAACAGGTGGGCGTCGTCGGCATAGATGGTCACCACCACCGACCGCGTCGTCCCGCCCGAGCGCTCGTTCAGGTCGCGCAGGAAGTCAACGCCGCGTCCGTCCGGCAAGGCCAGGTCGACCAGGGCCAGGTCCGGCATGCCGCCGTCCAGGAACGAGCGCGCCTCGGCCAGGTCCGCCGCGCCCCGGGCGACGACGCCGGGGAAGGCCTCGGCCAGGGCGGCCAGCAGGTGCTCGCGGGTCTCGGCCTGGTCCTCGAGGACCAGGGCGGTTTCAGGAAGGCTCATGCAGCGGCGCTCGCGTCTACGGGCGCCGAAAGGCGAATGACAGTGCCCTTGTTGGTATCGGGAATTTCGACCGCCCCGCCGATCTCGCCGAGGCGACGTTCGAGGTTGGCCAGGCCGCTTCGGCGGCCGCCCGGCTCGGTCGGCAGGCCGACGCCGTCGTCGCTGATGGTCAGCTCCAGCCGACCGGCGTCCTCATGGACGGTGACGACGACCTGGGTCGCGCCGGCGTGGCGGATGGCGTTGGACACCACCTCGCGCACGGCCGAGGTCAGGTTCTTGTAGACGCGGTAGGGCGCGGTCCGGTCCGGGACGGCCAGCTCGACCGGCGGCCAGTCCAGAGCCAGCCCGGCCGCCTCAAGCCGTTCGGCGGTCTCGTGGCGCAGGTCGGCCAGCACCGCCTCCAGCGGCAGGTCGTGGCCCGACAGGCCCGAGACGATCGAGCGCAGGTCGCCGATGGCCCCGCGCATGGCCTCCCGGGTCTGGGACAGGTCCTGGCGGTGCAGGCCTGACAGCAGGCGCGCCCCGACGTCGTCGTGCAGGTCGCGGGCGATGCGCAGCCGCTCCTCGACCACGCCGCGGGCATAGGCGTCGCGGCCTTCCTCGATCTGCGAAAGCAGGCCCACCAGCTGGTCGCCCAGCTGGGCCTGGGCCGTGCCGAACAGGCCCCGGCCCCGGAACGGGAAGCGCAGGGTGATGGCGGTCGTCCCGGCGGCGGCGGGCAGGCCCAGGCCCACCCCCTCCTCCAGGATCTCGGCGCTGGCCTGGGTGGGCGATCCGGTGGCGATCTCCAGCGGCTCGTAGACCTTGGACAGTAGATCCTTCCAGGCCTGGGCGCGGGCGTCGATGTCGTGGATCAGGGCGACCTGGGCCACGGCGGCGAACATCTCGTGCTCCTTCATCGGCTTGCGGCCGATGGTCCGCCGCCAGAGCATGTCGCGGAACGGCAGGTAGGCGAAGGCGACGATCAGCAGCGAGATGCCCAGGGCGGTCTGCGGCGCGGTCCCCAGGGCGGTGATCAGGATGCCGTCCAGCGCCAGCAGCGCGGCGCCGGCGCTGATGTAGAACAGGATCCGGAACGCCCACTGGTCCAGCTCGAACAGCTTGTGGCGGCGCAGGCCCACGGCCATGCCGACATAGATGATCACGAAGAAGCCCAGCGAGAACCGGGGATCCAGGAACGGCCGCATGCCCAGGGCGATGGGCACGGCGACATTGCCGATGAAGGCCCCGGCCCCGACGATCACCGACAGGCCCAGCCACCGGGTGGCGGCCATGGCGGCGGGGTCCTTCCGGTTGGCGATGGCCTGGACCAGGATCGTCACCATGATCAGCAGCATCTCGATCGAGGTGATCGCCTGGCCGGTGCTCTCCTGGGCGGGATTGCCCGGCAGCAGCGGCGTGGCCGCCCAGATCAGCAGCCACAGCGGCGTCATCAGCAGGATCGCCGCCCTTGGCGCCACGCGCTTCGGATAGGCCAGGAAGAAGGCGATCATCGCGCCGCCGAAGGCCACCGCGCCGATCATGTTCAGGTGCTTGACGATGGCGGTCAGCACGCCGTCCATGACCAGCTCGACGCTGGCGTGGACCGCCCAGCCGAAGGTGAAGGCCAGCATCGACAGGCCGGTGACGGCGAAGAGCTGGGTGGAGAGGTCGCGCGGCCGCAGGGCCCAGACCCAGCCGACGATCAGCGTGGCGATCAGGCCGAAGCTGAGATTGGCCCAGAACTCCGCCCCCAGGGTCGACAGCGGGCGAATGCGTTCGTCCAGGGTCACCACCCGCTGCGCGCCGTCGGCGCCCGCCAGGCGCACGTTCAGCGGCCGGGCCTTGAGCGCGTCGGCGAAGGCGCCTTGCCGCCTGATCTGCTCCAGGGCGCCGTCCTCGGTGGTCGGCGTGTCCAGCCCGCCGATCTCGGTCGACTGCAGCGCCGGGGCGCTGGCGTCCGAGCCGACCCCGGCCAGGCGATCCCCGATCTTGGCGCCGACCCGGGCCAGCGGCCCGTCCGGGGTGAGCCGGGTGATGACGACCGCGCCGTCGGGCTTGGCGTCGAAGCTCGCCCCCAGCCAGGCGGGGGTCAGGGCCATCCACACGCCCGCCAACGCCGTCGCCACGCACAGCAGGACGACGCCAAGCAACAGGGTGGTGGGGGACGACGCGCGCATCCGGCCTTGCTAGAGGTTGAGAACCACCCGAACCTTGAGCCAGGACAAGCGTGGCCGCAACCGTCGCCGAACGTCGTTATGAGGTCGGTTCACGCTGAGGAAGGCGTTTTTGGTGTTCGATTTCTCCCTTGCCTCCGCGCCGAGCATTTCCGTCCGTCGGGTAGGCGACGAAAGCGAGCCCGTGCTGGTCGTGGACGGCGCCATGCGCGCGCCCCAGGCGCTGGTCGACTACGCCGCCGGCGAGACCTTCGCCACGCCGCCGGGGGGCGAGAACTTCTATCCGGGCGTCCTGGCCCCCGCCCCGCTGGCCTATGTCGAGACCCTGTGCCGGGCCCTGGCCCCGGCCATCGTCGAGGCGTTCGGCCTGGAGGGCGTGAAGCTGGCCGGCGCGACCTGCAACTACTCCCTGGTCACCTTTCCGCCCGAGCGCCTGAACACCGCCCAGCGCCTGCCGCATGTCGACACCGAAGACCCGCTGCAGTTCGCCATCCTGCACTATCTGTGCGACGCGCCGTTCGGCGGCACCGCGTTCTACCGCCACCGCGCCACCGGCTACGAGACCCTGCGCCCCGAGCGGGTGGCCCGCTACAAGGCGGTGCTGGCCGAGGAGCTCGCGGTGGCTCCTCCGCCGCCGGCCTATATCAACGGCGACACGGCCCAGCATGAGCGGATCGGCGAGGTCGAGGCCCGGTTCGACCGGGTGGCCGTCTACCGCAGTCGCCTGCTGCACTCGGGCCTGATCGCCCCGGACGCGCCGCTCAGCGCGGATCCCCGGAAAGGGCGGTTGACGGCGAATGTGTTTTTGAATTTCCGGGCGGTGTAGAGCGCCCCCTCCGGCCCTCCGGGCCACCTCCCCCGCTGCGCAGGGGAGGAGAATCCTCCTCACCCGTGCAACGGGGGAGGTGGCGCACGGCGAAGCCGCGTGACGGAGGGGGCGCTGCTACCCGCCCTTCCCCATCGCGTGCCCGACGAACGCCCGCACGTTCCGCGTCAGCTGCGGGCTCAACGGCCCCAGCACGCCCTTCAGCTCCGGCGACAGATGCGCTCCGGGGTCCTCGTCGCCGAACACATAGTGGTCGAACACCGCACGCCAGGCCGCGCGTTGGGGCGCCGGCAGGTGACGCACCGACATCATCGCGTGGATCAGCACCTCGAACGGCGAGCCGGCTGCGGCGGGCATCTCGTTCCACCAGTAGTTCACCAGCACGTTCAGCGGGCCGATCGAGCGGACGTGGTGCCACCACAGGGCGGGGATGTAGATCGCGTCGCCCGGCTCCAGCTCGGCGACCAGGGCGTTGTCCAGCGCCTCGGCGAACCACGGGTAGCGGTCGAAATCCGGTGCCTCCAGGTCGACCATGCTGACCGGCTGGCCGGCCGGCGTGAAGTCCAGCGGGCCGACATAGAGGTTCGGCGTCTGCTCCGGCGGGATCAGGGTGAAGCGGCGGCGACCGGCCACGCAGACGGCGATGTTGTCCGAGAGGTCGTAGTGGGTGGCCACCACCGTCTCGCCGCCGATCCAGACGCGCGGGATGACGCTCGGCCCCAGCACCGGGTTCGGATTGGCCTCCGCGAAGCCCGGCAGGGCCTGAGGCGCGGGGGTCGAGCCGACATAGATCGAGGGCGCGTCGGCCTTGCCGGCATTGGCCAGCACCTCGTCGACGACCTGCGAGATGCGCCCCTCGCGGCGGGCGAAATTGAAGGCGCGGCCTTCGGGGGCATAGAAGAACTTCCCGCCGATCTCGGGCGGGCCGACGAAGGCCTGCACCGGGGCGCCGGTGTCGTGGGCCTTCAGATAGGCGGCGGTCGCCTGCGGGCCTTCACGCCCGGCCGCGACGGCGGGCCAGTCGGCCGCGAAGCCGCGCAGGATCATCGGGCGGTAGGCCGGGAGCAGGTCGTCGCGGAACTGGGCCGGGGTGACGGCGGAGCGTTCGGGGATCTGAGTCATCTGGCAATCACAATAGGTGTCATCCCGGCCGAAGCGAAGCGCAGAGCCGGGCCCCAGGGGCGGCGCGCACGGCGCTCCTTCACCCCCTGGGTCCCGGACAGCCTCTGCGAGGCTTCCGGGATGACACGGATTTGGAACTTGAGGAGCGGGCCTACTTCTTCTCGAAATACCGCGCCGCGAAGTCCAGGAAGTACGGCCAGTTCGGTCCGGGCGTATGGCCGCCCTCGTGCTGGCGGAAGGCCAGATCCCCGTCCGCCACCAGGGTCAGCGGCGCCGGGAACACCGTCGTCCCCAGATCCTTCTTCCCCAGCAGCCGATAGACCGGCCCGGCCGCCACCTCGGCCATGAACATTCCCCGCGAGTCGATCCAGGCGTCGGCCTCGTCATTGCCGACGCTGATGAACAGCGGACGCGGGGCGACCAGGGCGATCAGTTCGTGGCTGTCCACGGGCAAATCATCGGCGGTCAGCGGGCCGGCGTATTTCAGGAAGTTGCCAGCCATCCAGTGGTGCTGGCCCTCGGCGGCCAGGTTCTCGACCTGCTCGCCGCGCTTGCGCCGATGCAGCTTGGCGCCGCCCTCGCCGGACGAGGCGATCAGTCCGACCGCCAGGCGCGGCTCGTAGGCCATGGCCAGCAGGGCCGCCTTGCCGTAGCGCGACAGGCCCTCCATGCCGATCCGCTTGGCGTCGATCGCCGGGTCGGTCTCGAAATAGTCGACCGCGCGGCTGGCGCCCCAGGCCCAGGCGCGCAGGGCGCCCCAGTCGTCGGGCTTGCGCGGCTGGCCCTTGTTGGAAAGGCCGATGATCCCTTGCGAGAGCTTGGCCGGGTCGTCGGCCTGGACGCTGGTCGGGTCGAGGATCGCGTAGCCCCAGCCCTTGGCGATGACGAGATCCTTCCAGTCCGGCCCAGGCGGCGCCGGACGGCCGCGCATCCACGGCGCGCCGTCGGGGAAGCCGAACTCCAGGATCAGCGGGACGCCGGTCTTGCCCTCGGGCGTCACCACCAGCATGTCGAGCGAGACCGAGATCGACGGCGCCTTCCTGTTGTCGGCCACGCCCGCCAGGCGCTTTTCGACCACCGGCACACCGGCCCGGATCGCGTGGGTTTCCTTGACCACCTTCCAGGTGATCCTGGGCGCATGCTTCGGGACCCGGCCGTGCTCCTCGCGGGCGTAGAGCTCGACGATCTGCGGGCGGCGGACCTTCCACCAGGCGTCGGCGTCCTTGACCGGCGCGCCGTCCGGGAAGCGCAGCGGATCAGGCAGCAGGCTGAACGGCCCGGCCTTGGCCTCGTCGTAGTTGACGGCGTTGGGGGCGGTCTTGTTGTAGCCATCGACGCCGGGCCGCAGAGGCTTGGTGATCCCCAGGGCCTTCAACATCCGCGCATGCTCGGCCTGACCCGCCGCGACGTCGCGCTGGGCGAACTGGGCGGCAGCTGGGGTAGCGGTAACAAATACGGCCGCCACGGCCATTTTCAGCATTGATCTTACAAGTGTCATGGCATCATCTGACCTTTGACATGCGTAACAAAAACTCGCTCTTCAGCGCCGCCCTGCTGGGCCTCGCCGCCGTTTCCGCGCCCCTCGGCGCCCACGCCGAAACGGCCCCTCGCATCGCCAGGATCGACGGCGTCCACCGCCTGCTGGTCGACGACAAGCCGTTCCTGATCCTGGGCGGCGAACTGGGCAATTCCTCGAGCTCGGATCTCAAGGACCTCTCCCGCCACTGGGCGGTGATGAAGGCCGCGAACCTCAACACGGTGCTGGCGCCCGTGACCTGGGAGCAGATCGAGCCGGTCGAGGGCAAGTACGACTTCACGGTGCTGGACGGTATGATCCAGCAGGCCCGCGACAAGGACATGCGCCTCGTCTTGCTGTGGTTCGGGGCCTGGAAGAACAGCATGTCGACCTACACCCCCGGCTGGGTGAAGCGCGACCAGGTCCGCTTCCCGCTGGCCCGCACGGCGGAAGGCAAGGCGGTCGAGATCCTCAGCCCCTCGGCCGCGACGACCCGCGACGCCGACGCCAAGGCCTTCGCCGCGATGATGGCGCACCTGAAGGCGGTCGACGGCGACAAGCGCACCGTCCTGATGATCCAAGTCGAGAACGAGATCGGCATGCTCCCGCAGGCCCGCGACCACACGAAGGACGCCGACGCCGACTTCGGAAAGCCGGTTCCGGCGGCCGCGCTGAAAGCGCTCAAGGCCAGCAAGACCGGGACCTGGGAGCAGGTGTTCGGCGCCTCGGCGGCGACCGACGAGCTGTGGCAGGCCTGGACCTTCGGCCGCTATGTCGAGACCGTCACGGCGGCGGGCAAGAAGGCCTACGACCTGCCGATGTACGTCAACGCCGCCCTGCCCCGGCCGGGCGCGGCGCCGGGCGGCTATCCCAGCGCCGGCCCCCTGCCGCACCTGATCGACCTGTGGCGCGCGGCGGCGCCGTCCCTGGACATGCTGAGCCCCGACATCTACTTCGCCGACTTTACGAAGTGGATGCCGCCCTACGACCGCGCCGACCAGCCCCTGTTCATCCCCGAGGCCGACCAGGCCGGCAAGACGCCCGCCCCCGGCAACGCCTTCTGGGCGATCGGCGAGCACGACGCGATCGGCTTCTCGCCCTTCTCGATCGAGAACCTGCCGGCGGACGGCGTGAAAGCCCTGGGCGCGGCCTACAAGCTGCTGGACCGGCTGAAGCCCCTGATCACCACCCACGACGGCGGCAAGACCATGCGCGGCTTCCGCGCGCCGGTGGCCTATGACGGGACGGTGGACCTGACGCCGAGCAAGGCCAGCTTCGGCCCGTGGGACTTCACGGTAACCGTGGTCGATCCGTGGACCCCGAAGGACAAGCAGGACTATGCCAGCCATGGCGGCCTGGTGATCCAGACGGGTCCGGACGAGTTCGTCGTGGCCGGGCGCGGGATCACCATCACCTTCACGACCAAGGACGCCAGCGTCGGGCTGGAGGTCGTGCGCGAGCAGCAGTTCGAGGGCGGCAAGTGGGTGGATGGGCGCTGGCTGAACGGGGATGAGACCCACCAGGGCCGGCACGTGCGCCTGCCGCCGACGGAGTTCGGGGTGCAGCGGGTGAAGCTCTACAAGTACCGCTGAGACTTTCGGAAACCCCTCTCCTCCCCCTTTGGGGGAGGGGGACCGCCGAACGGCGGTGGAGGGGCCAACCGAACAGTTCAGCCTCCTCTTGTCGGGATCAGAACTGGCGCGAATACCGCCGGTCACAGGATGTAGCCCTGGCTCACAGGGCCCCTCCACCGGCGTTCGCCGGTCCCCCTCCCCCAGAGGGGGAGGAGAGAAGCGTTGATCGCTGGCCTACTGCCCCGCGCCATGCGCGTAGACGCCCAGCATCGTCCCGACGAACCCGCCCGCCACCTTGGTGCTCAGGGTCGTCCCGTCGGCGTCGGCCTTCAGCGTCTCCCACTGCCCCGGCGCGGTCCCGTAGGCGAAGTCCAGGGCTCCGCCGCGCACCGCGATCTTCAGGTTCAGGCCTTGGCCTGATTTGAGGAAAATCGGCTTTTCAGCCACGACGGCCCCGTCGACTGGATCGCCCTTCCCGGCCCGCTTCTCGACCCGCACCAGCGTCTTGCCGCCCGCCTGCACAAGGCCCACGAACCAGTAGAAGTCGTCGTTCTGCACGGCCACCAGACCGGCCTTGTCGCCATCGGCCTTGGGCTCGAAGCGCACCGTCGTCGAGACGCTGGCGTTCATGTGCTGCTGGCGCCGCGCCCAGACGGAGGGCTGCTCGTCGCCGCCGATGCGGTCCTTGCGAGCCTCCAGGCTCAGCGTCCCGTCCTTCACCGACCACCAGCGCGAGGTCGGGATGCGCATGGTCATCCAGTTCTTGGGCAGCTCCGGACCCGCGAAGGTCTCGGCCGCCGTGAACGGACCTGAGCTCGACGGGGCCGCCATCGTCGGCAGTTTCGGCGCGTCCGCCACATACGGGATGGTCTTGCCGTTCTCCAGGATCACCGGCCAGCCGTCCTTCCACTCCACCGGCAGCAGGAAGGTCTCGCGGCCGGTGTTGTAGAGGTCGTCGCCGTACGGGCGCACGGCCAGGAAGGTCGCCCACCACTGGCCATCGGGGGTGTCGACGAGGTCGGCATGGCCGGCGGAGGTGATCGGCAGCGGACGGTCCTTGGGCAGGCCGCGCTGGGTCAGGATCGGATTATCCGCATACGGAACATAGGGTCCGGTGACGCTCTTGGCGCGCAGCACCACCTGGCTGTGGCCCTCGGCCGTGCCCCCCTCGGCGGCGACCAGATAGTACCAGCCGTCCTTTTTGAGGATGTGCGGCCCCTCGGGCCAGATCGGCTTGGCGGCGGGGTTGACGCCCTTGTCCAGCAGCACCGTGCGCGGGCCGATCGTGCGCTGGGCCTTGGCGTCGTACTCCTGGATCCAGATGGCGCGGTGGCCGCTGTACTCGGCCGGCCCGGGCGGGTTGTCGTTGTTGACGATCCACGACCGGCCCCCACCGGCTCCATCGTCGTCGAAGAAGATCGAGGCGTCGATGCCGCCGACTTCCGGCAGCCAGACGGGATCGGACCACGGCCCCTTCGGGTCCTTGGCGGTGATCAGGAAATTGCCGCCGCAGTCGACGCAGGTGTTGAGGATGTAGAACGTCCCCTGGTGCTCCTCGATGACCGGGGCGAACACGGCGCGCGACATGCCCAGACGCTTGAAGTCCAGCATGCCAGGACGGTCGATGGCGTTGCCGATCTGCTCCCAGTGGACGAGGTCGGTCGAGTGGAACACCGGCAGGCCCGGGAACCAGGCGAAGGTCGAGTTGACCAGGTAGTAGTCCTTGCCGGCGCGGGTAACCGACGGGTCGGGGTGGAAGCCCTGGACGATCGGGTTGCGGTACTGGCCGGGCGCGGCCTTGACCGCGTCGGAGGGGTCGGAGCCGCTGTAGACGAAGTTGGAGAACTGGGCGGTCTGCGGGGCGGCGGTTGCGGCTGTGGCGAGGAGCGCCAGGGCCAGGGTTAGTCCGATCATACGCTTCCCTTTTCACCGCTCATCCCCGCGAAAGCGGGGACCCAAGCGGCGCTTGGGGAAGAGCGCGGTACGAAATCCCAAACTCGGCTTGGGTCCCCGCCTTCGCGGGGATGAGCGGGGTTTTGTGCTGAGTTACCTGGAGGGCGCCGCCTTCAGCGCCGCGGCCACCGCCTCGCGCAGCGGCTTGGCCTGATAGTTGTCGTCATACAGCGTCGGGCGCTTGGGCAGCTTGTCCTGGCGGAACCACTGGTTCTGCAGCCACGAATACTTGTCGACCATGCCCCAGGCCAGGATCTCCTTGGTCTGGCGGTACGACAGGATCTGGTCGAGGAAGGCCTTGGCGTAGGCGGCGACCTCGACGTCACGGGGGCCAAACTCGGCCGGCAGGCCCTTGTCGTGGACGTCGAACTCGGTGACCAGCAGGTCGTAGCCCATGCCGGTGACCTCGTTCAGGAACGCGGTCCATTCCTTCGATTGCGGTTTGCCGAAGCCCGTGAAGCTGTCGGCGTTCTCGGCCCCGATGTGGCTCTGGATGCCCAGGGCGTCGACGGGCGTACCGCGCTTCTTGAAGCCTTCCAGCAGCTTCAGCACGCCGTAGCGGTGCTTCTCGTTGCCGACCTCCTGGCTCATATAGTCGTTATAGACCAGCCGGGCCTTGGGGGCGGCGTCGCGGGCGACGTGGAAGGCCAGGTCCAGCACCTGCTCCTTGCCCATGGCGTCGGAGAGGAAGGTGCTGCGGATCGAGCCGTCGGCCGGATCGACCGTCTCGTTGATCACGTCCCACGAGATCATCTGCGGATAGCGCTTGCACAGGGTCTGGATGTGCTCGGTGACCATCTTGGCCGCCGCCTCGGCGGGTTTCGGCCCGAAGTCGTAGCCCTTCACCCAGTTTGGGAACCACTGCGGGTGGTGCCAGATCAGGGTGTGGCCGCGCAGGGCCTGGCCGTTGGCCTTGGCGAACTCGGCGATGCGGTCGGCGCGCTCGAAGTCGAAATACTGCGGGCCGCGCGCGCGGACCACGTACCACTTAAGCTCGTTCTCGGGGACCAGGACGCCGCACTCGCGGGCCAGGATCTCGCGGTACTTGGGGTCCTCGAACGAGCCCGTCAGCGAGCCCTTCGGCCCCGCGCCCACGGCGCTGCCGAAATAGAGGCCCTTGGCCTTGGCCAGCTCGCGCAGCGACGGGCCTTCGGCGGCCAAAGCGGGACCGGCCAGGGCCGTGGCGGCGCCGGCGGCGAGCAGGTCTCTGCGGGAAAGGCGCATGGGGACGCTCCAAGAAAAACGCGCACCGCTTTGAGGAACGATGCGCGCCTAAAAGTTGGCAGGAGTAACCGAGCTTCGCCGCCCAATAGAGGGGAGCTACGAAACCCATCCGGGATGGGCCGGTCCGAGTGAGGAAAACCCGGACCGACCTCTCCGCGGAGCTTAGAAGCTGGCGCGCAGGACCAGCGTGTAGCGACGGTCGTTCATGAACCACGAGCGGCCGGTATCCAGCAGCTTGTTGTTCAGGACCTGGTTGGCCTGGGTGATTTCGTTGAGCAGGTTCACGCCCTGCACACCGACCTTCACGTTCGGGCTGACCGTGTAGAACACCGAGCCGTCCAGCTGACCGGTGGCCTCGTTCATGATCGGCGCGTAGGGCACGATCACGTCGCGGACGGTCAGCAGGAAGCGCGAGCGCCAGTTGTAGGCGAGGCGGGCCGAGATTTTGCCCTTCTCGTAGATGGCGGCGAAGTTGGCGTTGTACTTCGACAGGCCCTGTAGCGGCAGCAGGCTGGTGTCGATGTTGGCGACACGGCCGGCGGCGACGTCGGGGTCGGTCGCCGACAGCGTCGACTGCTTCACGCCCGAGCTCTTGATGTAGCTGAAGTTGGCGTTGATGCCGAAGCCGTCCAGCGGCTTGGGCAGGAAGTCGTAGAACTGCTGGTAGCCGATTTCGAAGCCGTCGATCTTGGCCTTGTCCGGCGAGTTGACCGGCGTGGTCACGACCACGTCGAACGTCGCGCCGTTGTTGGTGAACGGAATGCGCTGCGTGCCGTTGGTGATGACGTTGGTCAGGTCCTTGTGGAACAGGGCCATCGTCAGCGAGCCGACGGGGGCGAAGTACCACTCGCCCGACAGGTCGATGTTGGTCGACTCGATGGGCTTCAGCTTCGGGTTACCCACGGTCGTGGTGCCCGTCGGACGGCCGTTGGTGATGCCGTCGGCGTTCGAGTTGACCGACAGGTTGTAGTAGTTGCGGACCAGGCCGATATCCGGCGGCGTCACCGTCTTCGACAGGCCCAGGCGAAACTGCATCTTGTTCGGCAGGGCCAGCTTGGCGTTGAAGCTGGGCAGGAAGTAGTCGTACGAGGTCGAGGCGTTGTTAGCCACCAGCGCGCCGTTGGCCCAGTTGCGCATTTCGGCGCGGGTCGCGGCGGTGATCGCGGTACAGAACACCGGCAGGGTCGCCGGCGGCGTCACCGGCGTGTTGCAGGTCGTTTCCGTCGGCACCGAGCTCGACAGCGGATAGGCCAGGTAGCCCGAAGTCTCGCGGTCGGTCTTGGTGTAGCGGACGCCGAAGTTGCCCGTCAGGCGGATGCCGCCGTCGAAGTCATGCTTGAAGCGCGCCATCAGGTAGGCGGCCTTGTTCTTCTCTTCGACCGGGTTGATTTCGTTCGGACGGAACGGCGAGCCGGCCGTGACGCCGCAACGCTGCGCCAGGGGCACCCAGTTTTGCGGGCAGTTATCGGCGGTGTAGGTGGCGCGCCACTCCGAACCGACCTGCTTCACGAAGGCCGCGAACGCGGCATAGTTCTCCGTGATGTTCTGGTTATAGAACGGACGCGGCTCGTTGCCGGTCGGAACCGGGACCTTGTTTCGGAAGAAGTTGTCGAACGCGAACAGCTCGGTCTTGCTGGAGCTGTCGGTGCCCAGGGTGCCCGGGACGCCGTTGACTTCCGGGATGCCGTCGATCTTGTCGTTGAACCAGACCGGACCGCCTTCGCCCCAGATTTCGCTGACCACACCCCAGTTGTAGCCCGTGAAGCGGGTGGTCTGGTCGCGATCCGACCAGCGGACACCGGCCTTGACCGAGTCCAGCCAGGTGCTGTCGTCGAACTTGTATTCGACGTCGAACTTGACCGCGTCTTCGTTGCCTTCCGACTGCTCGTAGTGGTCCATGGCGGCGCGCCAGAACGAGTTGTAGCCGTCGCTGAAGCTGTTGTGCGTGCCGTTGTAGTAGGTCGGGCAGCTGGAGGTCGGGGTCGGGCACTGCACGACCACGCCGCCGTTGCTGGGCGCGGAGAAGGCGAAGATCGGCGGATCGTTGCCGCGCAGGTTCATCGCCACGTTCTGGAAGGTCGAGCCCCACAGGCCGACGTCCAGGACCTTCACCTTGGACGAGACGTGCTGGTAGTCGGCCTGGAAGCCCCAGTTGTCGTTCGGCGTCCACTTGAAGTTCGCGCCAAAGTCGCTCGTCATGTACTTCTGGTCGACGTCGCGGCGGATGTTGTTCGACTGCAGGCCGTCGATCGGCGTGCGGCGCTCACCCGAGTTCTGGTCGGCGCGCCAGCCGGTCGTGCCGGTGATCAGGCCGTTGGTGAAGATGCCTTCGCTGTCGAAGCCGAACGTCGTGCCGGCCACCGGACGCGAGTCGCCGTTGGCGGCCACGTTGTCGGTCGCGACTTCGATCGCGTGCTCGGTCCACATCTGGCTCGAGTCCGAACGCAGGTACTGAACGGTGGCCTGCATGGTGCGGTCGGGCGAGCGCCACTGGACGGCGGCGGCCTGACCTTCGCGCTCACGATCGGTGGTGGTCGAACGGAACGCGGCGCCGCGCGGATACCAGACGCCCTTGGTGCCGTTGCCGCAGTCCGACGGGGTCTGGCCCAGGGTGGTGCGGCAGGCGAAGTTCGAAGCCTGGGTGGCGTCGGCGCGCGTCCAGAGCTTGGAGTCGGTGTAGCTGAGCATGAAGCCCAGTTCGCCGATGTTGGTGTCGATGCGCTTGGCGCCCATCAAGGTGAAGCTCGGGGCCCACTTCTTGACCATGTCGCCGTAGCTGTTTTCCAGCGAGAGCGAGAGCTGTTGGCGCTTGTTGCTGTCGAACGGCAGGCGCGTGCGCAGGTTCACCGTGCCCGAGATGCCGCCTTCGATCAGGTCGGCCGAGGGGCTCTTGAACACGTCGACGCCGCCCATCAGTTCCGACGGAACGTCGGCGAACGACAGGGCGCGGCCGTTGTTGGCCGAGAAGGTGTCACGGCCGTTCAGTTCCGAACGGACGAAGTTCAGGCCGCGGACCACGACGCCCGAGCCTTCGACCGAGAAGTGGTCGGGGTCGACGCTGGCGGCGAAGCGGTTGATGGCCACGCCCGGAACGCGCTGCAGCGCTTCGGTGACCGAGCGGTCCGGCAGGGCGCCGATGTCTTCGGCGGTGATCGAGTCGCCGATGATTTCGGACGACTGCTTCAGCTGCTGGCTGCTCTTCAGGCTCTGCTTGATGCTCGTGACGATGACTTCGTCGACGGTCTGCGCATCAGCCTTGGCCGCGGTCTGCGCCATGGCCGGCGTGCCGATGACCAGCGCGCCCAGCACCAGCACCGAGGCGCCATACTTCAGCTTGTTCGAGATTGAATTGCGTCCGCTGATCGCGGACAGCCCGTTGGCCGTGCCCATTTAGTCCACCTCCCCTTTTGTCGTTCTGGTAGCGAGGTAGCGCTACCATTGATCATGTTACCGTGACCATTGTGGTCAGATCACACGACAGACCACTGGTCGTCAAGCGTTGTCACAAACGCCAGCTTCGTTTAGCCATAAGGAATGGGAACGTTACCATTTTTGGGAGAGACAGCGCTTGCAACGCTTGCTGCGCGCCGAATCCCTAGCCTGGTCACCTCCCCATCCGTGGTCTGGCCACGTCGGCCCGGATTCTTGGCGTCCGGGTATGTGAACGATGACAACGCCGGACAGCGTTGTCAATTTTCTGCTTGTCCTGCGGTCATCTGACGAGGCGGAAAAGCAGGTCCGGGAAGAAGCGTAATGACGGTCCAAAAGGTCCGCACGGGGGGAATGATGCAAACGCTGGGACCGCGTCCGAATGCCGCACCCTTCCCTTGCGCGCGTCACGAACCCTAAGCTGCCGCCATGAACCCCATCCGCAAGATCGTCATCGTCGGCGGCGGCACGGCCGGCTGGATGACGGCCGCCGGCCTGGTCGCGGTGCTGAAGGGCTTGGCCGTAGCCATCGAGCTGGTCGAGTCGGCCGAGATCGGCACCGTCGGCGTGGGCGAGGCCACCGTCCCGCACATCCGCAACTACAACGCCCGCCTGGGGTTGGACGAAGCCGACTTCATGCGGAAGACCCAGGCCACCTACAAGCTGGGCATCGAGTTCCGCGACTGGGGCCGCAAGGGCGAGCGCTACGTCCATCCGTTCGGCGCCTTCGGCCATCCGATCGCCGGCCTGCCCTTCCACCAGCACTGGCTGCGGGCCAAGGCGCTCGCCAAGAAAGGAATGGGGGAAGCCGACAGAATCGAGGCCTACAGCCTGCCGATCATGGCCGGCTTCGCGGGCAAGTTCGCGCCGCCCGCCACCGATCCCCGCTCGCTGGGCTCGACCTTCAACTACGCCTACCAGTTCGACGCCGGCCTCTACGCTCTCTATCTGCGCGCCTATTCGGAAGCGCGGGGCGTGGTGCGCACCGAGGGCAAGATCGCCACGGTCGTCCAGCGCCCAGACGACGGCTTCGTCACCGGCGTCACGCTGGAGAGTGGTCAGACCATCGAAGGCGACCTCTTCATCGACTGCTCGGGTTTCCGGGGCCTGTTGATCGAGGGCGCGCTGAAGGCGGGCTACGACGACTGGACCCAGTGGCTGCCCTGCGACCGCGCCGCCGCCGTGCCGTGCGACTCGGTCGAGCCCGCCACGCCCCTGACCCGCGCGACCTCGGACCAGTCCGGCTGGCGCTGGCGCATCCCGCTGCAGCACCGGGTCGGCAACGGCTATGTCTACTGCTCCAGCTATATCAGCGACGACGAGGCCGCCCGCGTGCTGGTCGAGAAGCTGGACGGCAAGGCCCAGCAGGACCCGCGCTTCCTCCGCTTCGTCACCGGCCGCCGCAAGAAGCAGTGGCTGAAGAACGTCGTGGCCATCGGCCTGTCGTCGGGCTTCCTGGAACCGCTGGAGAGCACCTCGATCCACCTGATCCAGGTGGCGATCACCACCCTGCTGGAGCTCTTCCCGCACCGGGGCTTCGAACAGGCCGACCAGGACGAGTACAACCGCGTCATGGACCTGGAGTTCGAGCGGATCCGCGACTTCCTGGTGCTGCACTACCACGCCAACCAGCGCGACGATTCGGACTTCTGGAACGATCGCCGCGCCGCGCCGATCCCGCACAGCCTGGCCGAGAAGATGGGCCTGTTCCGCGAGCGCGGGGCCGTGGTCGGCTACAAGGACGGCTTCTTCAAGGAGCCCTCGTGGCTGGCCGTCTATCTGGGCCAGAACATCATGCCCGACGGCTATGATCCGCTGGTCGAGGCGGTCGATCCGGCCTACGCGGCCAAGGTGCTGGCGGACCTGAAGGCCGCCGTGGCCCGCACGGTGGAAGCCATGCCGGAGCACGAGACCTTCCTGCGGTCGGTCGCCGATGCGAGGGCGTCCGCATGACTCGCGTCCTTATCGTAGGCTCGGGCGTCGACGCCTGGATGACCGCCGCCGCCCTGGCCGTCGCCGGCAAGGGCGTGGCCAGCGTCGCGGTCGCCGAGACCGCCCCGCCCGCCGCCGGCAAGCTGGCCGCCCTGCCCTCGCTGCGCGGGCTGCACGCCCGCCTGGGAATCCCGGAGGCCGCCCTGGTCCGCGAGACCGGCGCCACGCCGCGCCTGGCCGCCCGCTATGGCGAGGCGATCGAGCCGTTCGGCGAGACCGGCGCCCTGCTCGATGGCCTGCCGTTCCACCACTACTGGCTGGCGGCCAGCGGCGGCGCGCCGCTGGCCGACTGGAGCCTCGCCGCCCAGGCCGCCCAGCGCGGCCGCTTCGCGCCGGCCAGCCCCGACCCGCGCTCGCCGCTGTCGACGATCGACCACGGCCTGCTGCTGGACGCGGCGGGCTATGCGACCCTCCTGAAGGACACCGCGCTGAAGGCCGGCGCCGTCGTGGTCGACGCCGAGTCGCGCGACGCGGACCTGCTGGTCGACGCGACCGGCGCCGAGGCCCGACTGATCGGCGGCGAGCCCTGGATCGACTGGAACGCCTGGCTGCCGACGGGCGTGAGGCTGGTCGACGAGGGCCTGATCTCGACCTTCGCGACCGACGCGCCGCTGAAGGCCGGCCGCCGCGCCCGGGCCATGGCCGGAAACATCGTCGCCGTCGGGACCGCCCACGGCGCCGTCGGTTCGGCGGATGGCGGCGACCTGCACCTGTTGCAGGGCGACGTCTCGCGTCTGGTCGCCCTGTTCCCGACCGGCCCAGCCGCCGTCGCCGAATACAACCGCCTGTCCGAAGCCGCCCTCGAACGCGCTCGCGACATGGCCATCCTGCGCTGGGGCGTGCTGGACAACCCGCCCGAGCCTTTGGCCCGCAAGCTGGAGCAGTTCGAAAGCCGCGGCCGCGTCGTGATGTACGACGAGGAAGCCTGGCCGGAGGGGGCGTGGGTGCATGCCCTGCTGGCGCGGGGCGTGAAGCCGAAGCGCTGGGACCCGCTGGTCGAACGCGTGCCGATCGAGCGGACACGTGAGCTGCTGGGCCGGATGCGCCAGGTGCTGGTGCAGGCGGCGGAGGCGATGCCGCGTGTTTGAGACCATCAACGCTCTGCTCCCCCGCTGGGGGAGCTGTCGCGGAGCGACTGAGGGGGCCATCGCCGCCGGCGCCGAGCTGCCCCCTCCGGCCCTCCGGGCCACCTCCCCCAGAGGGGGAGGAGAGTTCAGACTATCCGAGGCCATTTTCGCATGACCCCCAACCCCATCCGCAAGGTCCTGATCGTCGGCGGCGGCACCGCCGGCTGGATGACAGCCGCCGCCCTCGCCAAGGTTCTCGACACCAAGGGCGTCGAGGTCACGCTGGTGGAGTCCGACCAGATCTCCACCGTCGGCGTCGGCGAGGCGACGATCCCGCCGATCACGACCTTCAACGAGATTCTCGGCATCGACGAGGCCGAGTTCATGCGGGCGACCAAGGGCAGCTTCAAGCTGGCCATCGAGTTCCGCGACTGGATGGGTCCGGGCCACCGCTACCTGCACCCGTTCGGCAAGTTCGGTCTCGATATCGAGGCGCTGAAGTTCCACCAGTTCTGGCTGCGCGCCCACCACGAGGGCTGGGCCCCGCCGATCGACGACTTCAACCTGCCGGCCACCGCCGCCACCCACGGCAAGTTCATGCTGCCCAGCAAGGACCCCGGCCAGGTGCTGTCGAGCCTGAAATACGCCTTCCACTTCGACGCCAGCCTCTACGCCAGATACCTGCGCGACTATGCCGAGAAGCGCGGCGTCACCCGCGTCGAGGGCAAGGTCGCCGAGGTCGGCCAGAACGGCGAGACCGGCTTCATCACCGGCGTCACGCTTGAGGACGGCCGGGTGCTGGAGGCCGACCTCTTCGTCGACTGCACCGGCTTCCGCGCCCTCTTGATCGAGCAGACCCTGAAGACCGGCTTCGAGGACTGGGGCCACTGGCTGGCCAACGACCGCGCCGTGGCCCTGCAGTGCGAGATGGGCGGCGACGGCCTCAGCCCCTTCACCCGCGCCACCGCCCACGAGGCCGGCTGGGTGTGGCGCATCCCGCTGCAGCACCGGATCGGCACCGGCTATGTCTATTCGTCCAAGCACATCAGCGACGAGGACGCGCTGAAGACGCTGGAAAAGACCCTGGACGGCGCCCCGACCCAGAAGCCGAACTTCATCAAGTTCCGCCCCGGCCGCCGCAAGCAGATCTGGAACAAGAACGTCGTGGCCATCGGCCTGTCGTCGGGCTTCCTGGAGCCGCTGGAAAGCACCAGCATCCACATGATCCAGGCCGGGATCACCAAGCTCTTGGCCCTGTTCCCCGACAAGGGCTTCAACCCCGTCGAGATCGCCGAGTACAACCGCCTGACCATCCTGCAGGTCGAGCTGATCCGCGACTTCATCATCCTGCACTTCCACGCCAACACCCGGCCCGAGCCGTACTGGAAGCAGCTGCGCGAGATGGAGATCCCGGCCGACCTGAAGCGCAAGATGGACCTGTTCCGCGCTTCGGGACGCCTGTTCCAGTCGGACTACGACCTGTTCGCCGAGCCCAGCTGGATCGCCGTGCTGCTGGGCCAGGGCGTCATGCCCGAGCGCCACGACCCGCTGGTCGACCAGTACGACGAGGCCTTCCTGAAGCGTCAGATGGCGAACCTGGCCGGCGTGGTCCGCCAGACCTCCGACGCCCTGCCGACCCACGAACAGTTCATCGCCCGCTACTGCGCGGCGCCCAAAACACCAGGTCAGGGATTCTCCGCATGACCGCCACCGACCACCGCCTGCGCCGCATCGTCATCGTCGGCGGCGGCACCGCCGGCTGGATGACCGCCGCCGCCCTGGGGCGCTTCCTCAAGGACGGCTTCACCAAGGTCACCCTGATCGAGTCCGAGGCCATCGGCACGGTCGGCGTCGGCGAGTCGACCATCCCGCAGATCAACATCTTCAACCGCATGCTGGGCCTGGACGAAAACGAGTTCGTCCGGAAGACCAAGGCGACCTTCAAGCTGGGCATCGACTTCGTCGACTGGCTGCGGGTGGGCCACAGCTACCACCACCCGTTCGGCCCGTACGGCGTCGACATGGAGGGGGTGTCGTTCCACGCCTACTGGCTGAAGCTGCGGGCGATGGGCCTGGACGACGACCTGGGCGCCTACAGCCTGCAGACCATGGGCGGGCGCATGAGCAAGTTCATGCGGCCCAACAACCAGGCCAACTCGCCGCTCAGCCAGATCGCCTACGCCTTCCAGTTCGACGCGGGCCTCTACGCCAAGTTCCTGCGCGAATACGCCGAGGCGCGGGGCGTCGTGCGCCAGGAGGGCCGCATCCAGTCGGTACAGCAGGATGGCGAGAGCGGCCACGTCACCTCCGTCACCCTGGAGAGCGGCGAGGTCTTCGAAGGCGACCTCTTCATCGACTGTTCGGGCTTCCGGGGCCTCTTGATCGAGCAGACCCTGAAGGCCGGCTACGAGGACTGGTCCAAGTGGCTGCTGAACGACCGCGCGGTGGCCATGCCCTGCGCGCTGGGCGGCTCGATGGCCCCGGCGACGCGGGCGACGGCCCGCCCGCACGGCTGGCAGTGGCGCATCCCGCTGCAGCACCGCCTGGGCAACGGCTACGCCTATTCCAGCCAGTTCGTCAGCGACGACGAGGCCCTGGCCGACCTCCTGAAGAACCTGGACGGCGAGCCCCTGGCCGATCCGAACCTGCTGCGCTTCACCGCCGGCCGCCGCAAGAAGAGCTGGGACAAGAACGTCGTCTCGATCGGCCTGTCGGCGGGCTTCATGGAGCCGCTGGAGAGCCAGTCGATCCACCTGATCCAGGTCGGCATCTCGCGGCTGATGGCCCACTTCCCTGACCGCCATTTCCGCCAGGCGGACATCGACCGCTACAACCGCACCATGACCTTCGAGTACGAGAAGATCCGGGACTTCCTGATCCTCCACTTCAAGGCCACCGAGCGGAACGACACGCCCTATTGGGACTATCTGCGCGAGATGCCGATCCCCGACTACCTGGCCGACAAGATCGAGCTCTTCAAAGGCTCGGGCCGGGTGTTCCGCGAGAACGAGGAGCTATTCAACGACACCTCGTGGTTCGCGGTGTTCATCGGCCAGGGGATCATCCCGGAAGGCCACGACCCGATGGCCGACAACATGGACGAGGCGACGTTCAAGGCGCGCATGGCCGAGATCAAGTCGGTGATCGCCAAGTCGGCCGAGGTGATGCCGGGGCACTTCGAGTTCATCCGGGCGAACTGCGACGCGATGGCGGGGTAGAAGCGCCCCCTCCGTCTCGTCGCTTCGCGCCGATCCACCTCCCCCGCAAGCGGGGCAGGAGGGAGACCAGCATCCTCCTCACCCGTGCAACGGGGGAGGTGGCGCGATGCGGATACGCATCGTGACGGAGGGGGCGCTCCTCCCCTATGGTCGCCCGATGACCACTACCGCCCCCGCCCCCCTCAAACGCGGCCCCGGCCGGCCGCGCGATCCGGAGGTCGAGCGGCGGCTGAAGCGCGCGGCGCTGGAGGTCCTGGCCGAGCACGGCTTCTCGGGCCTGACCCTGGAGAAGATCTGCGAGCGCGCCGGCGCCCCGCGCGCCACCTTCTACCGCCGCTGGGCCAATCCGGTCGAAGCCGTGGGCGAGGCCTTCGACGAGGCCCTGCACCTGGAGGTCCTGCCCGACACCGGCGACGTCGTGGCCGACCTGGTGGCCATGGGCCAGACCATGCTGCGGCTCTACAACGATCCGGTGATGGGCTCGTGCATGAGCTTCATGGTCGCCGAGGCGCGGGTGCGGCCCGAGCTGGTCGCCTGGCACCAGGACGTCTTCCCCCGCCGCCGCGCCCACAACCGCGCCGTGGTCGAGCGGGCCATGGCCCGAGGCCAGGTCGCGGCCGATACGGACCCGGACCTGGTCATCGACGTGCTGAGCGGCCTGGCGATGAACAACCACGCGACGGGGCGGCCGGTGACGGCGGAGATGCTGGAGCTGGTGGTGCGGCGGGTGCTGGGGGTTTAGGGCGAAGGCGCGCCCCCTCCGCCTCGTCGCGTATCCGCATCGTGACGGAGGGGGCGCTTCCCTACTTCCCCACCACATTCAGCACCGCCAGCGTCATCGCCTCCACCCCCGTCCGGATCGTCGGCTCAGGCGTCGGCGCGAAGAATGGCGAGTGGTTGGTGGGCACGGCCCGCCCCTCCGCTTTCGCCTTCTCGATCTCGGCCGGCGCGTAGCCGCCGATGCCGAAATAAACCGACGGCACGCCGGCGATGACGAACTCCGAATAGTCCTCGGACGCCGAGCCGGGCTTGTCCTGCGGCACGGCGTTCTTGCCGAAGGCGGCCTTGAACACCGCCGCCGTACGCTCGGTCAGGGCCGCGTCATTGACCACCATCTTGCCGCCGGGCGTCAGCTTCAGCTCGGCGGGCGGCGCGCCGGCCATGTCGACCACCGCCTTCACGGTGCGCTGGACGCCGTCGAGGATCTTGTCGCGCACGGCCGCGTCCTGGGTGCGGATCGTGCCGCGCAGCCGGACGCGGTCGGGGATGATGTTGCCGGCGCTGCCGCCCTGGATCGAGCCGATGGTCACGACCCCGAACTGGCTGGGGTCCTTCTCGCGGCTGACCACGCTCTGGACGTCCACGACGAAGCGGCTGGCCATCAGGATCGGGTCGATCGTGGCGCTGGGCATCGAGCCGTGCCCGCCGCGCCCCACGAAGGTCAGGTCGATCCCGTCCGAGGTCGAGGTCAGGACGCCGGCCTTGTACGACACCTGGCCCGCCGGATCGTTGCCGACGTGCAGGGCGAAGCCGTAGTCCGGCTTGCCCCCGATCTTGTCCCACAAGGCGTCGCCCAGCATGGCCCGCGCGCCGCTGGTGAGCTCCTCGGCCGGCTGGGCGACGAAGACCAGCGTGCCCTTCCACTTGGCTTTCATCGCGACCAGCTGTTTGGCCGTCCCGACCCAGGCGGCCATGTGGATGTCGTGCCCACACGAATGGGCGGTGAAGGTCTTCTCGTCGCGGTACATCGCCGTCGCCTGGCTGGCATACGGCAGGCCCGACTTCTCCTGCATCGGCAGGCCGTCCAGCTCGGTGCGGATCAGCACCTTGGGCCCATCGCCGTTCTTGAACACCGCCACGACGCCGGTCTTGCCGACGCCCTCGGTCACCGTGAAGCCGAGAGCGCGCATCTGCTCGGCCAGTTTTTTCGCGGTCTCGACCTCCTGGAAGCCGAGCTCCGGGTGGGCGTGGATGTCCTTGTAGAGGCTCTCCAGCGCCGGGTAGTCGCGGTCCAGCTGGGCGTCGATGGTCTTGAGCGTGGCGGGGACGTTCAGCGGGGCGGCTTGGGCGGCGGTCGCGAGGGATGCGGCGAGGGCCGTGGCGGCGAGGAGGTTCATGCGGGAGTCTCGGCGAAGGGGTCAGTGGACTGACGCACGAGTCCGGCCCAACCGCTACTCTTCCCTCTCCCTTTGCGGGAGAGGGTGGCCCGCGAAGCGGGTCGGATGAGGGGTCGCGCTGACGCCGCCGCGCAACCCCTCATCCGTCAGCTGCGCTGACACCTTCTCCCGCAAGGGGAGAAGGAAACTAGTTCCCCGGCGCCCAGGGGAACTGCATCGCTTCGTACGCCTCCAGCGACTTCGCCGGCGCCTTCTCCCCTGCCGGCAACGGGCGCTTGGCGAAGCTCCCGAACCACGCCACCGACGCATCCCGCCACCACTGGGCCTCATCGCGCTGGATCTTCAGGTAGTCGGCCACCTCGGCATGGCGCTGGCTATCCACGTACGGCGCCAAGCCGGCCCACGTCCGCTCCATGCCGTCCACATAGGCCACCCCGCGCCCGTAGCGCTTCACCAGCCCGTCCCACAGGGTGTCGCCCGACTTCAGCCGGTAGTCCCAGCCCACGTGGTGGAACCACAGCAGGTCCTTCTCATCCACGCACTTGAGGTCGGCGTAGCAGCTCCCCACCGGGGCCGCATATTGCGCGGTGGCGTTGGACCCCGTCGACGTACGATCGAAGCCCAAACCGTCCGGCCCGGCCTTGGCGTAGTAGACGCTGGTCCAGTCCGCCCTCGGCCCGCCGGCCACCCACGGTCCCGGCCCGTAATGGTGGCTGCGGCCCATCTGGTGGTGCAGGCCCAGCGGGGTCATGTAGTCCACCGCCGCCTCGCGCGAGCCCATCATCATCTCGACGACCGGCTTCACCAGGCGCGGGTCGTTGCTGAAGGTCATCCGCGCCCAGTCCGTCGCGATGTCGCGCGTCGAGGCCTCCGGGTCCCAGGCCAGCCGCCCGAAGACGTACCAGTTGGCCTGGTCGAACTGCGAGCCGCTCCAGTTGCGGTCGCTACCGATATTGGCCACCCCGGCCATCACCGTCAGCTTGCGACCGTCCAGCTGGCCGTCGACCACCTTGGCCACCGTCGAGCCCTTGCCCTTCGCCATCGTGTCTGACCGCAGGGTCTCCTCGTAGAGCGGGCCCAGATAGACGAGGTGGGTCGAGAACCCGAGGTATTCCTTGGTGATCTGGAACTCCATGCCGAGGTTGCTCTTGGGCATGGCCCCGAACAGCGGGTGGAACGGCTCGCGCGGCTGGAAGTCGATGGCCCCGTTCTTGACCTGGATGACCACGTTGTCGCGGAACTGGCCGTCGAACGGCTTGAACTCGTTGAAGCCCTGCTTGGCGCGGTCGTCGGGCTGCTCGTGCGAATAGACAAAGGCCCGCCAGATCACGACGCCGCCATGCGGTCCGACCGCATCGGCCAGCATGTTGGCCCCGTCGACATGGGTGCGGCCATAGTCCTGCGGTCCCGGCTGGCCCTCGGAATTGGCCTTCACCAGGAAGCCGCCGAAGTCGGGAATGGCCTTGTAGATCTCGTCGGCCTTGGCCTTCCAGAAGGCGGCGACGGCGGGGTCGGCCGGGTCGGCGGTCTTCAGGCCGCCGATCTCGATCGGCGAGGAGAAGCGGGCCGACAGATAGACCTTGATCCCATAGGGCCGGAACGTGTCGGCGAGCGCCGCCGCCTTGGCGATGAAGGGCGCGGTCAGGCTGTCGGACTTGGCGTTGACGTTGTTCAGCACCGCGCCGTTGATGCCCAGCGAGGCATTGGCGCGGGCATAGTCGGTCATGCGCGGATCGACCACGCCAGGCAGCCGCCACCAGTCGAAGATCGACTGGCCGGAATAGCCGCGCTCGACCGTGCGGTTCAGGTTGTCCCAGTGGTTCAGCATCCGCAGCTTCACCTTGGGGGCGCTGGTGATGTCGAGGCTCTCCACTGGCTGGCGGGTCTGGATCAATTCCAGGTAGCGGAACACGCCGTAGAGCACGCCGATGTCGGTCTTGCCGGCGATGACCGTGGTCTTGCGGCCCTTCACCGTCTCGGTGCGGATCCGGTAGCCTTCGTCGGCCAGATCCTTGGCGCCCGAGGTCAGCACAATCACCCCGTCGCGCGAGCCGGCGGCGGCGCTGGCGGGCTTGCCGACCAGGCCTGTGAGGCCGCGCTCCAGCTCGGCGCGGGCGACCTTCATCGTCGGGGTGTTCGGAGTGGGCGCGATGGCGGCGGCGCGGGCGGCGTAGGCGGTTCGGGCCGAGGCCTCGACGGGCTTGTAGCGGAGCCACAAGTCGTAGCCGTCCTCGGCCCGGGCGGCGGGGGCGAGCAGCACGAAGGCCAGGATCAACGCCAGGAAACGCATACGTCTCACTCCCTCCCGACCTCCCCGATGAATACCGGGGCCCAGCTCAAGGACTGGGAGGCGCCAGGCTAGACCCTCTCACAGCCCTACGATCTGGGTCCCGGCGTTCGCCGGGAAGATCGGATATTTTGTACGGATCTCGCCACCTGAAACGTTGCTAGCAAAGACAGCGCCGTCAAAGGTCGGGACACCAGACCTTAGTGGTCTGACCACCCGGTTGACAACCGAAATGGTAGCGGTACACCGGTAGTCAGGGAGGAAGATGGACGCCTCGCGCCTCGATCACGGCGCGCGCTCGGTCTTCGGCCCGCCCTTAAGAGCTCCAAGCAAAGCGTTCCATGCCCAAGATCATCGCCGCCAAGACCATTGTCACGTGTCCGGGGCGCAACTTCGTCACCCTGAAGATCGTCACCGACGAAGGGGTGTACGGCATCGGCGACGCCACGCTGAACGGCCGCGAACTGGCGGTCGAGGCCTATCTGACCCAGCACGTCATCCCCTGCCTGATCGGCCGCGACGCCCACCAGATCGAGGACATCTGGCAGTTCCTGTATCGCGGGGCCTATTGGCGCCGGGGTCCGGTGACCATGGCCGCGATCGCCGCCGTCGATACGGCGCTGTGGGATATCAAGGGCAAGATCGCCGGCCTGCCGGTCTACCAGCTGCTGGGCGGGGCCTGCCGCACGGGGGTGATGGTCTACGGCCACGCCAATGGCGAGACCATCGAGGAGACCCTCGACAACGCCGCCCACTATGCCGAGCAGGGCTACAAGGCCATCCGCCTGCAGACCGGCGTGCCCGGCATGAAGGGGACCTACGGCGTCTCCAAGGACAAGTTCTTCTACGAGCCCGCCGACGGCGACCTGCCCAAGGAGACCCTGTGGTCGACCGAACGGTACATGCGCTCGACCCCCGCCCTGTTCGAGGCCGCCCGCGAGAAGCTGGGCGAGGACCTGCACCTGCTGCACGATGTCCACCATCGCCTGACGCCCATCGAGGCCGGTCGCCTGGGCAAGGATCTGGAGCCCTACCGCCTGTTCTGGATGGAGGACGCCACCCCGGCCGAGAACCAGGCCAGCTTCCGGCTGATCCGCCAGCACACCACCACGCCGCTGGCCGTGGGCGAGATCTTCAACTCGGTCTGGGACTGCAAGCAGCTGATCGAGGAACAGCTGATCGACTACATCCGCGCCACGGTCGTGCACGCCGGCGGCATCAGCCACCTGAAGAAGCTGGCCAGCTTCGCCGACCTGCACCACGTGCGCACGGGCTGCCACGGGGCCACCGACCTGTCGCCGGTCTGCATGGGCGCGGCCCTGCACTTCGACCTGTCGATCCCCAACTTCGGCATCCAGGAATATATGCGCCACACGCCCGAGACCGACGCGGTCTTCCCGCACGCTTACAGCTTCAAGGACGGTATGCTGCATCCGGGCGAGGCGCCGGGCCTGGGCGTCGACATCGACGAGGACCTGGCCGCCAAGTACCCGTACCAGCGCGCCTATCTGCCGGTCGCCCGCCGTCTCGACGGCTCTATGCACGACTGGTGAGATCGAAGTGGCCCACGCGCTGACGCTGCACCCCGACCGCCTGTTCCCCGCCGACCCGCACATGCGCGACATCGCGCGGCGGCTGTATGCGCGGATCAAGGACCTGCCGATCGTCAGCCCGCACGGCCACACTGATCCCAGCTGGTTCTCGGAGAACCAGCCCTTCGCCAATCCGGCGGAGCTGCTGATCATCCCCGACCACTACGTCTTCCGCATGCTCTACAGCCAGGGCGTACCGCTGGAGGACCTAGGCATACCCCGCGTCGATGGCGGGCCGGTCGAGACCGATCCCCGGGCCATCTGGCGGCGCTTCGCCGAGCGCTATCACCTGCTGCGGGGCACGCCATCGCGCATGTGGCACGACTGGGTCTATGCCGAGGTGTTCGGCCTGCGCGAGCGCCTCTGCGCAGAGACCGCAGACCGCTATTACGACACCATCGACGCGGCCCTGAAGCGGCCGGAGTTCCTGCCGCGCGCCCTGTTCGAGCGGTTCAATATCGAGGTGATCGCCACGACCGAGAGCCCGGTCGATACCCTCGACCACCACCACGCCATCGCCGCCAGCGGCTGGAAGGGCAAGGTGGTCACCGCCTATCGCCCCGACAATGTCGTCGATCCCGAGCACCCGGAGTTCACCGACAGCCTGAAGCGCTTCGGCGAGATCGCCGGCGAGGACGTCCGCGACTATGACGGCTATCTGCGGGCGCACGGGAAGCGCCGCGCCGACTTCATCGCCGCCGGCGCCACGTCCAGCGACCACGGCCACCCGACCGCCTTCACGGCCGACCTCCCGGACGCCGACGCGCGCGCCCTGTTCGCCCGCGTGATCGCAGGCCAGGTCAGCCCCGCCGACGCCGAGCTGTTCCGTGGCCACATGCTGGTCGAGATGGCGCGGATGAGCACGCAGGACGGCCTCGTCCTGCAGATCCATCCGGGCTGTTTCCGCAGCCACAACCAGGGGGTCTTCGAGCGCTTCGGCCGCGACAAGGGCGCCGACATCCCGGTGGCGACGGAGTACGTCCAGGCCCTGAAGCCGCTGCTGAACCGCTTCGGCAACGACCCGCGCCTGACGATCATCGTCTTCACCCTGGACGAGACCAGCTACAGCCGCGAACTGGCCCCGCTGGCCGGCCACTACCCCGCGATGCGCCTGGGTCCGGCCTGGTGGTTCCACGACAGCCCCGAGGGCATGCGCCGCTTCCGCGAGCAGACCACCGAGACGGCGGGCTTCTACAATACCGTCGGCTTCAACGACGATACGCGGGCGTTCCTGTCGATCCCGGCGCGCCACGATGTCGCCCGGCGGATGGACTGCGTCTGGCTGGCCCAGCTGGTCGCCGAGCACCGCCTGGACGAGGACGAGGCCCACGAGGTCGCCCACCAACTGGCCTATGATCTGGCCAAGAGGGCCTACAAACTCTGACCAATCGGCGCGAAGGCGCGAAAAAGTACGACAAAACGCTGCGTCACCCGTGTTAGTGATTCACGGACACGGCTATCGCCAAGCGTCCTTTTCCGAGCTCCCCCAAAGTCACCGGCCCACATGTCTGACAACGTCAAGCTCTACCGCAAGATCGCCGACTCGGTGGCCGACTCGATCGAGGCTGGGCAGTACAAGCTGGGCGACCGCCTGCCGACCGAGCGCGAGCTGGCCGAACAGTTCGGGGTTTCGCGCCCTACCCTGCGCGAGGCGATGATCGCGCTGGAGATGCTGGGCATGATCGAGGCCCGCCATGGCCTCGGCATCTATGTCACCGGCAATGTCCGCCCCGTCGCCCCCTCGGCCGAGATGGACTTCGAGATCGGCGCCTTCGAGCTGATCGAGGCCCGCCGCCTGTTCGAGGGCGAGGCCGCCGCCCTGGCCGCCACCTCGATCAGCGACGAGCAGATCGCGGTGCTGGAAGGCCTGCTGCAGCGGATGCATGACGAGGAAGAGATCAGCGGCGAGGACGCCGACCGCGAATTCCACCTGACCATCGCCCGTTCGACCGGCAACGGCGCGATCATCGCCACGATCGAGAACCTCTGGGACTGGCGCAACCGCTCGCCCCTGGCGCGGAACATCCTGACCCGCGCGCGCGGCATGGGCCTGGAGCCTCGCATCGTCGAGCACCGCCGCGTGGTGGATGCGCTGAAGGCCCATGACCCGGCGGCCGCGCGTCAGGCCATGCGCGATCACCTGGAGCGGGTCATCGACCACCTGCTGCATGCGACCGAGACCGAAGCCGTGCAGCGCGCCCAGCAGGAGACCAAGGCGCGCAGGAGTGCGATCGCGAAGCGGGTGGCGATCTAGGACTTCAAATCCTCCCCCTCGCGGGGGAGGTGGCCGAAGGCCGGAGGGGGAAGTTGTCCTGGCCCGGCCTCTTCCCCCTCCGTCGGCTACGCCGACACCTCCCCCGCTGGGGGGAGGATTTTGGTCGCCCCGCCCCGCTCCCCATGACACCGCTTTAACTAGCGTCACGCGTTCGGCGCACTACGTTCGCCGTATGCATCCGCCCCTTCGGCACACCCTCTCGCCTGACCCTGCTCCGCGTCACCTTCATGCCGCGCCCTATGCCGCCATCGTGCTGGAGGGCGGCTATGAGGAGGCCGGCGAGCGCGGTCGCTGGCGGGTCGAGCCGGGTGACGTCCTGGTTCACGCCGCCTTCTGCGCCCACTGGAATCCGACACACAAGCGCGCGGGCCGCCCGGCCGTGGTGCTGAACCTGCCGTTGGGACAAGTCCCCAACTTCCCTGTCGCCCGGATCGCCGATCCCGACACCCTCGTCCGCCTGGCCGAACGCGATCCGATCGCCGCCTCGGCCTTGCTGATCGAGACCTGGACCGCCGGCCGCGCCGCGCTGGACGACGTCCCCGACCGCATGGCCGCCGCCCTCTCCGACATGAGCGACCTGGGCGTCGAGGCCTGGGCCCGCGCCCACGGCGTCTCGCGGGAGACCGCGTTCCGCTGGTTCCGCCAGGTCTATGGCGTCGGCCCGGCGCGGTACCGCGTCGAGGCGCGGGCCCGGCGGGCGTGGGGGATGATTACCAGCGGCACGGCGGCCCTGGCCGACATCGCGGCCGAGGCGGGCTTCGCCGACCAGGCGCACATGACGCGGGACGTGAAGGCGCTGACCGGGATGTCGCCGGGAGCCTGGCGGACGGCGGCTTAGCACCAACGAACGCTCCCTCTCCTCCCCCTTCGGGGCAGGAGAGATGGTCCGGTGACGGCGTGTCCGTCCCGTGGCACAGCTTGGCAATGCGCATGCCCCCGCTGAAGCCCGACTCCGACCAGATGCTGCACCTCGACGCCCTGCGCATCGTGGGCGCCGTCATGATCGTGGTGTTCCACTTCAACCGGTTCATCAACCTGGACGGCCACTGGCAGCTGGCCGACGACACGATCAAGAGCTTCAGCCTGATCGTGGACCTGTTCTTCCTGATCTCGGGCTACGTGATGGCCGCGATCTATACCGGCCGCCTGACCACCGTCGCCAAGTACCGCGACTTCCTGCAGAAGCGCGTGGCGCGGCTGGGGCCGCTGCACTGGCTGACCCTGGCGGTGTTCGTGGTCATCGCCGCCCTCGGCTGGGCGGGCGTGCTGAACGAGCGGGATCCGTCGCGCTACGACGTGAGCTGCATCCCGCAGAACCTGCTGTTCGTCCACGCCTGGGGCACCTGCAAGGCCCAGACCTGGAACTTCGTCAGCTGGGCGATCAGCGCCGAGATGGGGCTCTACATCGCCCTGCCCGCTCTGTTCTGGATCACGGCCAGGGGCCGCTGGGCGACAGCGGCCGTGGCGTTCGGCAGCCTGGCCCTGCTGCTGTGGATCTCCCGCACCGGCGAGCCCTTCTCGCAGTGGACCTACGACTTCGGCGTCGCCCGCGCCGTGCCGGGCTTCATGCTCGGCATGCTGGCGTTCCAGCTGCGCGAGGCCCTGGGCAAGCTGCCCCTGGCGCGGTTCGTGATGTGGGCGCTGCTGGCGGCGTTCTTCGTGGCGTCGGGGATGGGCGCCTCGCGGACGGCCCTGCTGTTCCTGATCTACGCCGTAGGCCTGGCGGGCGTCGCGGCCGATGCGGCGGGCGTCCAGGGCGGGGTGAGCCGGGCCATGGCCCCCTGGGCGCAGCTTTCCTTCAGCCTCTACCTGCTGCACCCGATCGCGCTGAAGATCGCCCTGAACTGGGTGGGCTTCGGGATGTGGAAGCTGGACGGCGACGCGATGCGGCTGTGGTGCCTGTTCTGGATCGTGGCGCTGTTCCCGATCGCCTATTTCTCGCTGATCTGCTTCGAGCGCCCCGCGCGGGATTGGGTGGCGAAACTGGGGAAGGCGAAGACGCCGTTGAACGGCGCGGGCCCTTCGGTCGCGCCGTAGACGCCCCCTCCGTCACGTCGACTGCGTCGCCGCGCCACCTCCCCCGCAAGCGGGGCAGGAAGGTGCGGCCTCCTCCTCACCCGTGAAACGGGGGAGGTGGATCGCTGCGGATACGCGGCGAGACGGAGGGGGCGCTAGCCGCCCGCCGCGATCCGATCCACCCATCCCGGCAGCTCACTGATACTCCCAAGCTCCGCATACCGCGCATGCCCCACCGGCGCTTCCGCCGCCTCGTGCGCCCAGACCAGCGGATACGGGATCAGCGCGCTCCAGCAGCCGGCTTCCAGCGCCGGCAGGATGTCGGACTTCATCGAGTTGCCCGCCATCACCGCCTGCTCCGCGCCGGTGCCATAGCGATCGAACACCCGGCGATACGTCCCCGCGTCCTTCTCGGACACGATCTCGACGGCCACGAAGTAGTCGCCCAGGCCCGACGAGGCCAGTTTCTGCTCCTGGTGCAGGAGGTCGCCCTTGGTGATCAGGATCAGGCGGTAGCGGTCCGAGAGCTCGGCCAGCGCCTCCTCGACCCCGGCCAGGGGCTCGATCGGCTCGGTCAGCATCTCGCGGCCCACGGCCAGGATCTCGCGGATCACGCGGGTGTCGACCGCGCCGTCGGTGACCTCCAGCGCCGTCTCGATCATCGACAGGGTGAAGCCCTTGGCCCCGTAGCCATAGACCCGCAGGTTCCGCTTCTCGACGGCGAGCAGCTGGCTTTCGATCTTCTCGGGATCGCCATGCTCGGACAACAGGTCCAGGAACCGCGCGTGCGACAGCCGGAACTTGCTCTCGCAGTGCCAGAGGGTGTCGTCGGCGTCGACGCCGACGGTGGTTATCTTGGTCATGAGGCCGAGCCTACCACGGATTAGATATAAGGATATCCTTATGCGACTTTCCAGATACACGAAATCCCCGGAGCGGGCGCCCCGGGGATGTGATCGCGGACAGGCGCAGGCCTTACTTCGCGGCGGCCTCGGCGGCTTGCTCGATCAGCTTGGCCACCACTTCGGGCTTGGAGACGTAGACGGCGTGGCTGCCGGCGGTTTCGACGACCTTGGCGCCGGCGCGACCGGCCATGGCGCGTTGAGCGGGCGGCGGGATCATGCGGTCGTCCGAGGCGACCAGGTAGTAGCTGGGCTTGACCTTCCAGGCCGGATCGGTGACCGCGCCGGCCAGGGCGGCGACGCCCCACGGCACCTGGCTGTCGGCCATCAGCTGGGCTTCGGCCGGGGCGACGTCGGCGGCGAACGACGCGGCGAACTTGGCGCGATCCAGGAACAGGTAGCCGTCGACCGGCGCCAGGATCGGCGGGACCGGCGCGCCGGGGGCCGGGTTGGCGATCAGCGACGAGACCGACTCGCCCTTGTCCGGCGCGAAGGCGGCGACATAGACGAGGCCCGCGACCTTGGCGTCGGTCCCGGCTTCCGAGATCACCACGCCGCCGTACGAGTGGCCGACCAGGATGGCCTGACTGTCCTGGGCGGCCAGGGCGCGCTTGGTCACGGCGACGTCGTCGGCCAGCGAGGTGGTCGGGTTCTGGACGATGGTGACCTTGTAGCCGTCCTTGGTCAGGATCTTGTAGACGCCGGCCCAGCCCGAGCCGTCGACGAAGCCGCCGTGCACCAGCACGACATTCTTGATCGCGGCCTTCGGAGCGGCGTTGGCGGGGACGAAGCCGGCGGCCAGGGTCAGGGCGGCGGCGGAAGCGAGCAGGTTGCGGAACTGGGTCATATCGGTCTCCCTTGGGCTTTGAGTTGCGATAATGTTTATCGCGATAATGAAATGGATAAACCCATGCTCCTTCGACCGTCAAGCAGTTTTTTATCGCGATAAGCTTTTCTGTGATAATTAGCTGGCGACACCCTGTTCGCCTGGAGCCTTCACGCCATGACCGACGCCGCCCCGATGCCGCTGGAGCACCACCTGTGCTTCTCGCTCTATGGCGCCTCGATCGCCATCAACCGGGCCTACAAGCCCATGCTGGATGAACTCGGCATCACCTATCCGCAGTATCTGGTGATCAATGCCCTGGGCGAGACGGACGGCCAGACGATCGGGGCCATCGCCACGCGGCTGTCGCTGGAGCCCAGCACTATCACGCCGCTGGTCAAGCGCCTGGAACAGGCCGGCCTGGTCGACCGCCAGCGCAATCCGGACGACGAGCGCCAGGTGCGGGTCAAGCTGACGGAAAAGGGCTGGGACCTGCGGGCGCGCAGCGCCTGCCTGACGGACACCCTGCTTCAGAGGTCTGGCTTCACGGTCGAGCAGCTGATCGACCTGAACCTGCGGGTCCAGGCGCTGCGGGACGCGCTGTCGGAGCGCTAGAAGCTCAGCACCACGAAGAACACCGCACTGATCGGAATCGCCGCCGAAAGGACCATGTGCAGGACGGTTTCGCCCAGGCCGAAGGCCGAGCGGTTGGACGTGGAGATCTTGACCGGGGTTGGGTTGGCGGCGGGGGTCATGGGAGGTGCTCCTTGCACGCTGGAGCTTGAGCCTGAAGGGGTTAACGAAGCTGAATCTTGAAAGGATAATCGCTTGCGACATGTTGTCCGCGAACGGCGTCCGGATCGTCCAAAAAAAGGACGGCGCGCCCTTGCAGGGGCGCGCCGTGAAAGCCGCGCGAGGTGGGAGGAGAGGTGGACCGTCGCCTCGCGCGAAACCTGAAAAAGGACCCCACCGGCGCAAGGGACGCCGCGCCGGCGGGTAGAGGGAACAGAGAGGGTTCCTTGAGACCTAGAACTTGCCCCGGATGCCCAGGATGATCTGGCGGCCCGGCTGGTACTGGGTGAACGTGGCGTTGTCCCAGTAGAAGGTCTGGCGCTGCTGCTCCTTGGTGATGTTGATCACATCCAGGGTGACGCGCGGCGACGTCGGCAGGTTCTTGAACTGGTAGCTGGCCGACAGGTCGAACTGGCCGCGCTTGTCGGTGTTCAGCGTCGCGAACGGGATGCCGTTCTGGTTGTTGCCCGACGAGACCTGGGCGTCGTTCCAGACGTACGACAGGCGGATCGAGGCGCCGTGGTCCTCGTAGAAGCCGGTGATGTTGTAGGTCCAGGGCGAGATGCCGACGGCCGAGGCCGGGGCGCCGGTGCCGCGCGGGTTCTGCTCGACGTGGGTCAGGTTGGCGGTGAAGCCCGAGCCCTTCAGCAGGAAGTCCAGCGGCTGCACCCAGGTGACTTCCTGGCCCAGGATGGTCAGGACACCGTCGGCGTTGACCTGCTGGCTGACCGTGACGGTGGCCGTGTTCGGGCCGCCGCGGTTGGTGATGGCCTGTTGCTGCAGGTTGGTCAGCTGGTCATAGGGCACGCCCAGCTGCAGGAACGGGATGGTGTTGGTGCCGTTGACGGTGAAGCCGGTCAGCTCCTTGCGGAACAGGGCCACGCCGACATAGCCCGCGCCGCCGGTGTACCACTCGCCGCCCAGGTCGAAGTTGTTCGACAGATAGGGCTGCAGGTTCGGATTGCCCTGGTTGGCGGTCTGGGCCGAAGGGTCGCTGAAGGTCGTGCCCGGCAGCATGGCCGACGGGTTGGGACGGGTGATCGTCCGCGAGGCGCTGGCCCGCAGGATGATGTTGTCGGCCAGGCTGTAGGCGGCGTTGAACGAGGGCAGCATGCCGTCGTACTTGGTCGAGCGGCTCAGGAACGACAGCACGCCGTTGACGGTCTGCGGCCCCTCGATCAGCTGCTCGGTGTTGTAGTAGCGGACGCCGGCGTTGAAGCGCAGGTCGCGGTCGACGACCTGGGCGACGCCGTTCATCTCGATATAGGCGCCTTGCGTCTTCTCGCGGATGTAGCCCGAGGCCGCGCCCGTGGCCGCCGACGACGAGAATGGCGCGGCGGCGTTGAAGGCGTCGTACTGGGTGGCCGAGAAGAACTTGTCCTTGTCCAGGGTCACAAAGCCGATCGGACCGGCCTTGATGTAGCTGGCCAGGCTGGCCTGGGTGATGGCCGAGCCGGCGCGGCCGTCGCAGCCCGGGGTCGGCGACGGGACCGGGCTCTGCGGGGTGACACCACCGCCGCCGCAGGTAAAGGTCTGCCAGCGGCCCGAATTGTCGATGGCGGTGATGCGGCGGCCGACGTCGTCATAGGCCAGGCCGGCCTTGAAGTTGACGGCCTTGTCCTCGCCGAACGTCACGTCGAAGTGGGCGCCCTTGGTGAAGGTGACGCGCTTCTCGTTCTGGATGTTCACGCGGCCGCCGGCCCACACCCAACCCAGGTTCGGGTCGTTCAGGCTCTTGGAGGCGACGATGCTGGGCTTGTCCCCGCCGGCGTTCTTGTAGGTGACGTTCAGGTTCGTGCCGAGCGGCGTGTTGAACAGCACCGTCGGGGCTTCCCGGAAGAACACCGAACGGCTCCAGTTCACCTGGCCGTCGACCTTGATCCAGTCGTTGGCGCGCCAGCTGAAGCCGGGGTTCACGTTCAGGACCTCGACGTCTTCCTTGTACGGGCGGTACTCGAGGAAGAACTGCGAGTTCAGGAAGGTCCCCTCGGTGACGACGTTGTTGCTGTCGACCTTCACCCCGACCGGGACCATGAAGTTGCTGTTGCGCACCGACCAGTTCATGTCGATCCGCTCGAACTCGCGGTGGGCCTCCGAGTAGAGGGTGTCGAGATAGACATCCAGGCTGTCGTTCGGACGCCACTGCAGCGAGGCGATGTAGCTGTTGCGGTTGCGCTCGCCCGAGCTCCAGGAGTCGCGGCCCAGGCGCGGCAGCTGCGCGTCGGACAGCTGGACCAGGCTCGTGCCCGGGTTCAGCGCCGCCAGCACGGTGTTGTCGATGGTCTGGCCCGTGGTCAGGCCGTTGCCGGTGACGCCGGCCGGCACGGTCGCCGCCCAGTTGAAGCCGTTGCCGGCCGTCACGTTACAGCCCGTGCAGGTCATGTTGGCGTTGGTCCAACCGATCGTCTCGAAGCCGGTCGTGGTCGACTTGTTGCGGGCGAAGGCCGCGCCGACCAGCACGCCGAAGTCGCCGGCGTTAGTCTCGAAGGTCTTGCTGGCCAGGATCGAGCCGCGCGGGCTGATGTCATCGGACTCGGAGTTCTTGCCGGCCTGGATCGAATAGACCAGCTGCTGGCCGACCTTGTAGTCGAACGGCCGGGCGCTGCGCATGTTGACCACGCCGGCCACGCCGCCCTCGACCGTGCCGGCCACCGGGGTCTTGTTGACGTCCAGGCGGGTGAACAGCTCGGTCGGATAGAGGTCGAGGTCGACTTCGCGGTTCTGGTTCTGGCTGTCGGTGCGGCCCGACGAGGCGACGGCGGCCTGGGCGCCGTTCAGCAGGATCTTGGTGAAGTTGGTGCCCAGGCCCCGGATAGCGACGTTCAGGCCGTCGCCGTTGATCTCGCGGGTCAACTGCACGCCGGGGATCCGGTTCAGCGACTCGGCGATGTTGAGGTCCGGGAACTTGCCGATGTCCTCGGCGAAGACGGAGTCGGTGAAGGCGACGCTGTCGCGCTTGGCGTTGGTGGAGTCGGTCAGCGACTTGCGGAAGCCGGTGACGACCACCTCTTCCACGGTGTCGGAGGCCGGCGCCGGCGCCGTCTGGGCGTGGGCGGCTTGAACCGTGATGAGAGTGGTCAGACAGGTCGCGCCGATCAGGGCCAGGCGACTCGTGGAACGGCGATGACGGATGGACGGCATGTTTCTTCCCCTAGGAGCGGCGCCCTTGCGCACTTGTTCGTTGCCGCCGCGGGGTTTCGGCCCGTTTCGAGCTCGATCTGTCGCCCCACGCGGCGTGGTAGCGGTCACAAAGAACACGGTTACGAGGTAAGTCCTTTCAAGTCAATGTGGTCAGACCTTATGGAATCTCAGCGTCGGACCTTTGACCAATGATCTGAAGCGCTTTGGCTGCCCATCCACGACCGTGCGGAGGCGCTTTCCAGCATCAGAAATGGCGATTTCGGCGCCTTTTCCGCACCTTGAAGCGGACAATACCCGGAGGAAAGGCGCACCAGGCACTTGGCCGACCTCCCTTCCCAGGAACGGATTCCGGTAGCGCTACCAAACCAATGGTCAGGCCTTGTGCGAGAATACTCAGACAATAAGGTCAGACCAATGGCGGCGCTGGCGCGCATACCAGACCGCTAGGTCTCGGGACGTCGCAATCCGGACGCGATCGCCGTCCAAACTGAGCTCGATCGACCTTTCGGAGACGCGCCGATGCCCGTGATGCTCATGGCGATGATGCTGGCGGCGAGCGGCCAGGACGTTTCGACGCTGAAGCTCCCGCCTCCGCCGCCTTCACGGGAATCCGAGTCGTGGACCCGGCCGGGAGAGTCCCGCGACAGCCTGGCGGCCCCGCCGCCGTCGGCGACCTGGCGGCCGTCCGGCTTGCGGGTCGAGCCGCAGGTGGTCTGCCCCGCTCCGAAGCGTGGCGAGGTCGTGCCGTACGAGCGCCTGCCCGCCGAGGTGCTGATGGATCTGCGGCGGACCGACTCGCGGATCTCGCCGCCGGGCGGGCCTTTCAACGCGTCCGACGCGGACGACGGCGTGACACCCCACACCCGGATCGTCGCCGCCATGCGCCTAAGCGGCCGCCTGGCGGTGGCCTACGAGCGCGGCGGACGCGGCTATAGCGCCACGGTGCTGGTCTACGACATCGATGGTGGCACGGGCCTGCTGAAGATCAGCCGCGTCCATCCGTTGCCCTGGCAAGACCTTGGGCGCGGGCTGACCGAAGGCGCCTGCCCGGTGCTGGAGCGCGCGATCGGGGCGTGAGGGCCTGAGCGCCTCTCTCCTCCCCCATCGGGGGAGGGGAGATGCATCCCGCCCTAAGCGCCCCCCTAAGCCCAGCCCGCCGGTTGGTCCGGATCGCGCCTCGGGACGGGCTTCGAATACCGATGCCCCTTGCTGACCCGCCGCAGCGAGGCCGGGTACCGGTGCAGCTGGCTCTCCGGCCGGATCGGCCTGGCCACCAGCCCGCCGCCGCAGTCGGGACAAGCCGCGTCGAACCTCAGGTCCGAGCAATCCGAGCAGAAGGTGTGCTCGAACGTACAGATTCGCGCCGCGTCGCTGGCGGGCGGCAGGTCCGCGTCGCAGCACTCGCAATTGGGACGCAGTTCGAGCATGGGCCGTCATCCCCTGTTCGTCGCGCTTCGATGGCTTGGAAGCCTTGCACCATAAGGCGTTTTGCGACGCCCGCGCGAGGGGGCGCGTTCATCGATCACGGGAATGTGGAGACAAGCGAAAATCGCGTGATGATGAGGGGTTGACCCCCTCCCCCATACCCCCTAGACACCCCGCCGTTTGCGCGGCGGGCGGGGGTTACTCCCGGCCCGCCTTTTTGCGAAAATGACCAGCCCATCTTTGGGCTCAGATCGCGTTCAGGAGCGCTCCACAGAATGTCCCAAGACCTTCTTCCCGGCGTTACCGGTGTCCTGGCCCTGGCCGACGGCACCATCCTGCAAGGCGTGGGCTGCGGCGCGGTCGGCGACGCGGTCGGCGAGGTGTGCTTCAACACCGCCATGACGGGCTATCAGGAGATCCTGACCGACCCGTCGTACATGGCCCAGATCGTCGCCTTCACCTTCCCGCACATCGGCAATGTCGGCGCCAATTCGGAAGACGTCGAGCAGGTCACCGGCGTGGCCGAGACGGCCGCCCGTGGCGCCCTCTTCCGCGACGTCCCGACCGAGCAGGCCAACTGGCGCGCCGGCGGCGACTTCGACGCCTGGATGAAGAACCGCGGCGTCATCGGCCTGGCCGGCATCGACACCCGCGCCCTGACCCGCAAGATCCGCGAGACCGGCATGCCGCACGGCGTCATCGCCCACTCGCCCGAGGGCAAGTTCGACCTCGAGGCCCTGGTCGCCAAGGCCAAGGCCTGGGCCGGCCTGGAAGGCCTGGACCTGGCCAAGGACGCCTCGACCACCCAGACCTTCACCTGGGAGGAAGGCCTGTGGTCGTGGCCGGAAGGCTACGCCAAGCTGGACAAGCCCAAGTACGAAGTGGTCGTCATCGACTACGGCGTGAAGCGCAACATCCTGCGCGCCCTGGCCCATGTCGGCGCCCGCGCCACGGTGGTGCCGGCCTCGACCTCGGCCGAGGACATCCTGGCCCGCAACCCGGACGGCGTGCTGCTGAGCAACGGCCCCGGCGACCCGGCCGCGACCGGCGAATACGCCGTGCCGGAAATCCAGAAGCTGGTTCAGAGCGGCAAGCCGGTGTTCGGCATCTGCCTCGGCCACCAGATGCTGGCCCTCGCGCTCGGCGCCAAGACCGTGAAGATGGAACAGGGCCACCATGGCGCCAACCACCCGGTCAAGGACCTGACCACCGGCAAGGTCGAGATCGTCTCGATGAACCACGGCTTCACCGTGGACTCGGCGACCCTGCCGGCCCCGGTGCAAGAGACCCACGTCTCGCTGTTCGACGGCACCAACGCCGGCATCCAGCTGGCCGACAAGCCGGTGTTCTCGGTCCAGCACCACCCGGAAGCCTCGCCGGGCCCGACGGACAGCCTGTACCTGTTCGAGCGGTTCGCGGGCCTGATGGACAAGGCGAAGTAGGGATCACTCGCGGTGCTCGGTATCGAAAGCGTCGGACCGAACACCGCGATCGAACGTCTTCGCACCCTCCACGACTACACGCACTATCCAGAGCTGTTCGGCTGGATGGCCGAAGGCGCGACGGTCTTCTACGAGCCCGCTTTCCGCGAGTTCACAATCCCGGATGCGGACGGCGTCTCAGCCTACGTGCTGAACTATTGCCCGCTGACAGGCCGCCAGCTGCCGCCTTCGCTTCGGGACGAATGGTTCGACAGCCTCGAGGTCGCTGGCCTCCTGACCATCGACACGCTTCCGCCACCAGACTTCACGGCCCCGATCGCCTATCGGTCCGACCAGTGGTGGCGCGACACCGATCTCGCCAAACTCGATTAGCCATCAAAACCTCTCGTCATCCCGGCTGCAGCGAAGCGGAGAGCCGGGACCCAGGGGCGACCGCACTACACCGGCCCCTGGGTCCCGGGTCGGCTTCGCCGCCCGGGATGACGAGCTAGATTTGGCTGCATTGCCCGCCGGAGGGGGCCGCCTCCCGCAAGACTAGGGGGCATCGCGGGAGGCGGCGGCCGAGCGGCTGGGCATGGGGGGCAGGCCAGCGGCTCGGCCATCAGGGCTCGCGGCCTCCGGTGAGACACCGAAAGCGGATGAGACGAGCCCCAATGTGAAAGTTCAGGAGGCCGCTCAGACCTTCAGGTTCAGGAGCGCGCCGGTCATCTCGTCGGCCGTGCGCAGCACCGCCGCATTGGCCTTGAAGTCGGTGGTCGCGCCGATCTGCTCGGTGCGTTCCTTGACGTAGTCGACGTCCTTGAGCTCGGCGACCGTCTCGGCCCGTGCGTCCGACGCCGCCACGCGTCGCGCGCTGGCGTAAAGGCGGTCTCCGGCGGCCATCATGCCGGCGGCGGCGGTTGAAATAGCCTGCATGGCCGATGCCCTCCGTGCTTGAGAAGGGTTATCGGGTCGGTTGGGTTAAGCGGTCGCGACCGAAACTGGTAAAATTCACGCCTTGGTCATCTTTTTTAGCGGCCATTAACCTTAGCCGGCGCGGCTCCGTGGGCGACCGAGGATGAGTTTCCTCCTCACCCGCAAAACGGAGACGGCGGCGCGGCGTGAACAGGACCGCGACGGAAGCGCCGTCGCCAGAACACCGTTCTTCCGGGAAAATCCTGCCCAACATTACAAAACCTTTAGCCTTGGCCGTCTCGACAAGCCGTCATCGTCCCGACATGGTTCGCCCCCAATCGCGGGCCGGGGGGCCCGCTCCCTGGGAGCTCCTCAAAATCATGTCGTTTACGCGTCGCGCCGCGCTCGCCAGCGCCGCCCTGCTCATGGTCGCCCAACCGGTCCTCGCGGCCACGCCGGCCAAACCCGCAGCCCCCGCCGCCGCCAAGAAGGCCGGCCCGGTTTCGGACTTCACGCCCTCGGCCGACGCCATCAAGGCGCACATGACCTTCCTGGCCGACGACGCCATGGAAGGCCGTGAAGCCGGCACGCGCGGCTATGACATCGCCGCCAACTACGTCGCCGCCCAATACGCCCTGCTGGGCGTGAAGCCGGCCGGCGACAAGACCGCTTCCGGCGTGTCGTACCAGCAGCACGTGCCGCTGATCGCCTTCCGCCCCTCGGGTGACGGCGCCATGACCCTCACGGGCGCCGACGGCCAGGCCGTCGCGCTGAAGTACGGCGAAGACTACCTGCCCAGCGCCCAGGGCCAGGCCGCCGAGCTGACCGTCGAGGCCCCGGTGGTCTTCGTCGGCTACGGCGTCGTCGACCCGGGCCACGGCCGCGACGACTACGCGGGCCTGGACGTGAAGGGCAAGATCGTCGTCATGCTGAGCGGCGCCCCGACCTCGATCCAGACCGAGGAACGCGCCCACTTCAGCAACCCCAACACCAAGCGCGAGGAAGCCGCCAAGCGCGGCGCCATCGGCGTCATCACCATGCCGACCACCAGCGGCGAGAAGCGTCGTCCGTTCAAGTCGGGCCTGGCCCAGATGAAGGCCTGGCGCGTGATCTGGCGCAACGCCCAGGACGTCGGCGCCATCCGCGCGCCGAGCGCCCCGGCCCTGGCCTCGATCAGCCTCGCCGGCGCCGAGAAGCTGTTCGCAGGCTCGGCCACGCCGCTGGCCACGGTCCTGGCTGACGCCGAGACCCCGGCCGGCGCGGTCAAGGGCTTCGCCCTGGCCTCCAAGGCCAAGATCGAGCTGAAGACCGAGATCGAGAAGCGCGAGAGCAGCAACGTCGTCGGCATGATCGAGGGTTCGGACCCGACCCTGAAGGCCCAGACGATCATCCTGTCGGCGCACCTGGACCACATCGGCATCAAGCCGAACGCCAAGCCGGGCGAGGACGCCATCAACAACGGCGCCCTGGACAACGCCTCGGGCATCGCGACCCTGCTGGAAGTCGCCCGCGGCTTCAAGAACACCAAGATGCGCCCGAAGCGCTCGATCATCCTGCTGGCCGTGACGGGTGAAGAGAAGGGCCTGGTCGGTTCGGACTACTTCGCCAACAACCCGACGGTGAAGAAGGCCGACATCGCCGCCGACGTGAACCTGGACATGCCGGTGCTGCTGTACCCGTTCACCGACGTGATCGCGTTCGGCGCCGACCGCTCGACCATCGGCGAGGCCGTCAAGCACGCCGGCGCCCGCGTGGGCGTGGGTCTCTCCGGCGACCCGCTGCCGGAAGAAGGCCTGTTCACCCGCTCGGACCACTACCGCTTCGTCGAGCAGGGCATCCCGGCCGTGTTCCTGATGACCGGCTTCCAGAACGGCGGCGAGAAGGCCTTCACGACCTTCCTGAAGACCAACTACCACCACCCGGGCGACGACCTGAACCAGCCGATCGACTATCAGGCGGCCGCCAAGTTCGCCCTGGTCAACTACGAGATCGCCCGCGAACTGGCCAATGCGCCGGCCCGCCCGGTCTGGAAGAAGGGCGACTTCTTCGGGAATACGTTCGCACCGGCGGGTCACCCTTCGGCGGCGAAGTAGGTTCGTTCGCTCTCCAACACCGTCATCCCGCGCTTCATGCGCGGGACCCATGGTTCAGCTTCTACGTGAGAGCTCTAGCCGGCTCCGCACTTGCGGCGGACAAATGGGTCCCGCGAACAAGTCGCGGGATGACGGGAATTGTTGAATGGGTTGAGGGCGTTTGAGTCATTGACCCGGAGGGCGGCGGAAGGGATTCTGCCGCCCTCTCCTTTTCGTGATCTGGAACTCCGCGTGACCGTCCGCACCAGCGCCTTCCTGAAGATCGGCGTCATCGCGCCGGCCATCATGGTGGCCGACGTGCTGATCGCCCAGCGCCTGTTCCCCGGCTTCGACGCCGGCGCGCAGTTCATCAGCGAGCTGGGCGGACCCAAGGCCCCGACGCCCGAAGTCTTCAACTACGGCATGATGATCGCCGGGATCGCCGGCCTGTTCGCCGGGGCCGGCTTCACCCACGCCCTGGAGCACGCCGGCGGCCGCCGGATCGTCTCGGCCTTCGCGGGGCTGTTCGTGGCCCTGACGGGGCTGGGCGCCTTCTTCGCCGGGGTGTTCCACTGGCCCGATCCCATGCACCGCGCCTGTGGCGTGGGCCTGGCCATCCAGTTCGCGCCGCTGTTCGCCGCCTGGGCCCTGTGGGGCAGGCCGGGCTACCGGCGGCTGGCCCACTTCTCGCTGGGCTGGTTCCTGGGGTTGCTGCTGGTCTTCGCCCTGCTGACCGGGGTGTGGAACGTCCGCACCGGCCACGACGTCGGCTACTGGCAGCGCGGCCATGCGTTCCTGGGCCTGCTGTGGCTGGCCATCGCCGCCTGGACCCTGGAGCGCGGCTGGAAACGCGTCGCCCTGGCGGCCGAACCGGTGGTGGTTTAGGCTCCTCGCAACCGGCGCGGGTGGATGCGCCGCCCAGGGGGAACATCGCCATGATCGGATACCGCCTTGCCGCCTGGGGAGCGCTCGCCGCCGCCCTGACGCTGACCGCCTGCTCGGACCCGAAGCCCAAGGAAGAACCGGCCGTCGCCACGCCGGCCGCCGCGCCGGCCACGCCCGCCGCCCCGGCCGCCGAGCAGATCGCGCTGTCGGGCCTGACCCTGGCCGATCAGCAGGCCAACCCGCTGGGCGGCGAGATCGGCTGCTTCTTCCGGGTCGAAGGCGCCGCCGATCCGTTCCTGGTCGCCTACGGCTCGCCCGGCCTGCCCGATCCGGCCAAGGGCCTGGTCAAGGTGTCGGGTAAGGTCGAGCTGATCACCGACCCCAGCGGCTTCGACACCATGGTCGACGGGACCAACTTCAACGGCGCGAGCAAGTCCACGGTGGCCGTGCAGGTGACGGGGCCGGCCGTCGGCGGCGAGTCCCCGGCCAGCCCCGCCACCCTGACCTACACCCGCGCCGACGGCGTCAGCCGCATCTACGCGGGCCAGTGGGCCTGCGGGGCTTAAGCGAAAGAAAAGAAACGCTTTTGCCCCTTCCGTTGCTGATCCTGCTCGCCGCTCTGCCCGCCCCCGCCCAGGACGTCCGCGACGGCTTCGAAGGCAGCGCGCTCAGCGAGGTCTGGGCTGCCGATCGCTTCGCAGCCGGCGCGGTCGTGCTGCAGGACAAGGTCGTCCGCTCCGGCAAGATGGCGGCCATGATCACCCTGCGGCCCGGCGATGTCCGCGAGGCCGGCGGCGGCGGCCAGGACACGGAGCGGGCCGAACTGCGCGAGGCCCGGACGCTGTACGGCCAGGAGGGCCAGGCGCACGAGCAGCGCTTCAGCCTGTTCCTGCCCAAGGACTTCCCGCTGGTCGCCACCCGCCTGGTCCTGGCCCAGTGGAAGCAGAAGTGCGACGCCGCTCCTTGCGAGCAGGACAGCCCGGTGCTGGCCATCCGCTATGTCGACGGCGTGCTGAGGGTCACCCAGGCGCTGAACGGCGAGAAGATCACCCTGGTCGAGCGGAAAGCCGACCTGCGCGGCCGCTGGCTGGACTTCCGGGTCCGCACCCGGTTCTCGCCCGGCCCCGGCGGTCGCGCGGTCGTATGGCTGGACAACCAGCCGCTGGCCGACGTCACGGGCGTGACGGCCAATGCCGAGACCCCGGCGAGCGGCTATCCTTCGCCCAGCAGGTTCTACTTCAAGATGGGCCTCTATCGGGACGCCATGACCCAGCCCATGATCCTCTATGTCGACGACTACGAAAAGCGCCTGCTGACGCAGCCCTTCTGATCCGCCCGACGGCGTCTCACTCCGAGGGGAACTATCGCCAGGCGTAGTTGAAGCTGATGCTGATGCGCTGCTCGTCGGCCTGGTTGGGCGTCACCTCGTGGCGCAGCCAGCTCTCCCACATCAGGATCGTCCCGGCCGAGGGGCGGACATAGACGAACGGCTGCAGGTCCTCGGGCGCGCCGTCCTCGCGGGGCGGGGCGGCCATCATCATCGCCAGTCGCGGGTCCTCGAACTTCAGGGCCGAGGCGCCCGGCGGGATGGTCACATAGACCGTGCCGGAGATGACGCTGTGCGGGTGGATGTGGCCGCTGTGCTGGCCGCCCGGCTCCAGGATGTTGATCCAGAAGCTGTCCATCACCAGCTTGCCCGCGCCCAGCTCGAACCGCAGGTCCTTGGCGAAAGCGCTCGCGTGCTTGTCGAGCTTCTTCTTCAGGTCCGCGAACAGGCTGTCGCGCTGCGGCAGGTCGTTCAGCGAGGCGTACGAGGTGTAGCCCAGATAGCCCTTGTTATAGGCCCAGGCCTGGCCGGCCTCGTCGTCCTCGGCGATGGCGATACAGGCGTCGTGCAGCTCCTCGGCGAAGGTCTCGAAGTCCTTCTCGCCGGCGAGGCTGGCTTCATAGAGCGGCGTGACGAAGAGCGGGCGCGTGGTCATGGAGGGCGTCATAGCGCCCCTCGCGATTGACGACAAACCAGGAATGGAACATCATGAGAACATGGTCGGTAAGATTGAGCCCAAGATCGACGCAGCGCCTGCCGAAGCGACTGACCAGAACTTGGCGGTCTTCGCTCAAAAGCCGCTTGAGAGCGACTTTGTAGAACGTCCCGGCTTCGAGGATAACGAAGCGCACTGGCAGGAAGTCCAGCGCATCGCAGAGGAGACCGAGCGTGACGGCGGCATCCCCTTGGAGGATGTCATCCGCTGGGTGGAGTCGTGGGACACGGACGACGAACTTCCCCCGCCTGAACCACGCCCGCGAAACGCTGGATGAGGTCAGTCGAAATCTCGGCGGCGGCCCGCCGAGACATCGAGTATTTGCGCGCCTGGCTGACGGCTCGCGCGCCGAATGCCTCCAGACGCGCGGTCCGAACGATCCTCGCGACCGCCGAGACTCTCGCCGAATTTCCCGAGCGCGGGCGCCTCATACGCAACAATCAGAGAGAACTCACCGTCCGGTTCAGCTCGACTGGCTATGTTCTGCGATACGTCATTCACGCCGAGCGGGACACTGTGACCCGCGTCTTCCACAGCCTGGAACGTCGCTGAACGCGCCGGACTCGCCTATATCTCCACCTGTGACCGACACCACCTCCGACACCGACACCTCGCCCCGCCTTTCCGGCGCCGCCCTGATCAAGGACGAGGTCACGCGCCTGCCTGACGCGCCCGGCGTCTACCGGATGATCGGCGACGCCGACGAGGTGCTGTACGTCGGCAAGGCCAAGAGCCTGAAGAAGCGCGTGGTGCAGTACGCGCAAGGCCGCTTCCACACCAATCGCATCGCCAACATGGTCGATGCGACGCGGTCGATGGAGTTCATAACCACCCGCACCGAAGCCGACGCCCTGCTGCTCGAGATCAACCTGATCAAGCAGCTCAAGCCGCGCTTCAACGTGCTGCTGCGCGACGACAAGAGCTTCCCCGAGATCGTCATCCGCCGCGACCACGACGCCCCGCAGCTGCGCAAGCATCGCGGCGCCCACACGATCAAGGGCGATTATTTCGGGCCGTTCGCCAGCGCCTGGGCGGTGAACCGCACGCTGAACACCCTGCAGAAGGCGTTCCTGCTGCGCTCCTGCAGCGACAGCGTCTACGAGAGCCGCGACCGGCCCTGCATGCTGCACCAGATCAAGCGCTGCGCCGCGCCCTGCACCGGCCTGATCGGCAAGGAGGACTACCAGGGCCTGGTCGACCAGGCCGAAGCCTTCCTGCGCGGCAAGTCGCGCGCGGTCATGGCGACCATGGCCAAGGAAATGGAAGCCGCCGCCGAGGAGCTGGAGTTCGAGCGCGCCGCCCGCCTGCGCGACCGCATCCGCGCCCTCTCCAGCGTCGCCCAGGAGACCCAGATCAACCCCGAGACCGTGGACGAGGCCGACGTCGTGGCCCTGCACGTCGAGGGCGGCCAGGCCTGCGTGCAGGTGTTCTTCTTCCGCGCCGGCCAGAACTGGGGCAACCGCGCCTACTTCCCCCGCATCACCGGCAACGCCGACGAGTCCGAGGATGAGACGGTCACCGAGGAGCAGCGGATCATCACCGCGTTCCTGGGCCAGTTCTACGACGACAAGCCGATCCCGCGCCTGATCCTGGCCAATGTCCAGCCGGCCGAGAGCGAGCTCCTCTCCGAAGCCTTCGCCCTGAAGAGCGGGCGCAAGGTCGAGATCAGCGTGCCCAAGCGCGGCGAGAAGGCCGATCTGGTCCAGCACGCCCTGACCAACGCCTGTGAAGCCCTTGGCCGCAAGATGGCCGAGGGCTCGGCCCAGACCAAGCTGCTGGCCGGCGTCGGCGAGGCCTTCAAGCTGGACGCCCCGCCCGAGCGGATCGAGGTCTACGACAACAGCCACATCCAGGGCACCAACGCCGTCGGCGGCATGATCGTGGCCGGGCCGGAAGGCTTCATGAAGGGCCAGTACCGCAAGTTCAACATCAAGAGCACCGAGCTCACCCCCGGCGACGACTACGGCATGATGAAGGAGGTGCTGAAGCGCCGCTTCGCGCGCCTGGTGAAGGAAGAGGAGGAAGGCGACGACGCCAACCGCCCCGACCTGGTGCTGGTCGACGGCGGCAAGGGCCAGTTGGACGCGGCGCTGGAGATCATGGCCGACCTGGGCGTCGACGACATCGCCGTCGTCGGCGTCGCCAAGGGTCCCGACCGCGACGCCGGCCTGGAGCGGTTCTTCATCCCCGGCCAGACGCCGTTCATGCTCGAGCCCAAGTCGCCGGTGCTCTACTACCTGCAGCGCCTGCGCGACGAGGCTCACCGGTTCGCCATCGGCGCCCACCGCACGCGTCGCAGCATGGACCTGAAGAAGAACCCCCTCGACGAGATCGAAGGCGTCGGGCCGGGACGCAAGAAGGCCCTGCTCCATGCGTTCGGCTCGGCCAAGGGTGTCGGCCGGGCCAGCGTCGAGGACCTGGTGAAGGTCGAAGGCGTCAGCCAGGCGCTGGCGGAGCGGATCCACGGGTTCTTCCGCAAGGGCTGAGGCGCGTTCGGCGCGACCAAGCAAAGTGAGACGATGTCGGAGCGACGAAAGCCGCCGCTGACGCGTCCGGCGAGGCTGCGCCTACGGCCAGTTGGGCTAAACTGTGCCCCTGAGAGCGATCGACGCTGGATGAGAGTCGGGCCTCTTCAGGAGAACGCTCCTCCTGGCTCTCGGCATGAGTTGGTCGCATTTCGGGTAGGGAAGGTTTGCATGAGCAGTTCCGACACCAGCGATGTTCCGCCGCTGAATCTGCGCGTCCAGATAACCGTGGACATCGGCGCGGACGACTTCCTGCAGGCCGCCGATCACCAGCGCACGGCCGAGGCCTTCCTGGCCGCGCTGCGCCAGACCTACCCGCAAGCCGCCTTGAGCTTCCGCCACCTGCGCACACGCGGCGCCCCGGCCGTGCGCCCGGTTCGCCGCACGCGCCGGTCGACGGGCGCGCTAGGCCTCTATCGTGATGCCTGATGTCGCCGGCCGGCGGCGTCGCAACACCATATTGAGCGTTCTGGAACTCAGCCGACGCAGCCATCCGGGGCTGACCATCATGGCGCTGCGCGCCCTGCTCTACATCGCCGAGAACCCGGGCCTCAACAACGCCGAGCTGGCCCAGGCCTGCCGCGTCAGCGAGGCCACGACCTCGCGGACGGTCCGGCTGCTGTCCGCCGGGGATCCGGAGCGAGGCATCGCCGGGATGGACCTGGTGTCCGTGAGCCCGCACCCCGCCGATCCGCGCATGCTGTGCGTGACACTGTCGAGCGCGGGACTGCGGTTCTGCGCGGAGATCGACCGCCTGATCCAGTCCTGCATTCCGATCTTCCAGCCCAGGTTCAGCTAGCCTCGCACGCCGCCCACGTCGGCGCCCCAATCGGGCCGATGCAGCGCCCACAGGGTCTCGCTGGACAGGATCACCCTTGGGACGGCGATCAGCTGATCGAATCGGCGGCAGAGCGTCTTCCCCGCCTCCGAGAGCTCGACCGTCACCAGCCGGCGGTCTTCGCCGAGGGTCCCGAGGCGGACCAGCCCCAGGCTGGGCGGCAGGCTGCGCGCGATGTCCGGCCCGGCCAGCGCCCTGACCGTGCGCGACGCCGTGGCCAGGGTCACGCCGCAGAGGTCCGCGAGCTCGCTGGTGCTGAGGCCGGGGTTCTCCGCGATGTAGAGCAAGGCGCGGAACCCGCCCATCGACAGGCCGGGATAGGCGCGGTGCGACAGCTCCAGCACCGCCAGGACCGTGTTGAAACGACGTTCGGGCAAGCGCTTCAGACCTCGCCGTAGTCGCCGACCGCCCCGGTCGCGCGGCGGCCCCGCGAGCGCCGTGGCTCAGGCCCGGCGCCGGGGGGGCGCGAATGGGTCAGGCCCAGGCGCGCCTGCGGGTAGCGGGCGCGGACGAGATTGAAGAAGCCCTCGATGCGTCGCTGATGCTCGGCGGCGTGGGCGTGGTCCGCCACCAGGATGTCGATGGTGATCTCGAGGCGAAGCTTCATCGCCAGGGCGGCTTTGGTCTCGTTGGCGGCCATGAAGATCTCCAGACCGGGCGCGAGGGGTGGAGGGCCGCCTCCCGGGGGAAGCGGCCCTCGCGTGCAACGAACGGCTAGTACTCGAACCGCACGCCCATCTTGAACGTCCGCCCCATCACGCCGGCGAAGTGCCAGGTGGTCAGGAAGTTCGGAGCCGAGGCGTAGGCGCCCGGCGCGATCGGCGCGCGCCTGTCGAACACGTTGCCGACATTGGCGTAGAGGGTGACGCCATCGCGCACCTTCGCCGTCGCGTTCATGTCGACATTGATGAAGCGCTTAACGTAGCAGAACTTCTCGCCCATCACCGTGTTGCCGGTGTTGTACTGGTTGCCGGTGGCGCAGGTGACGTCGGGGCGCTGGTCGGCCGCGACCGACTTGATCTTGCCGACGTAATAGGCCGTGGCCGACAGCGTGTACTTGTCGCCGAAGGCCAGGGTGTTCTGCCAGTTGCCGCGCCAATTCGGCGTGCCGTTACCCGACGACAGGTCGTTCGGGCCCAGCGTGCCGGCGTATTTCTGCACGCCCGAGGTGGTGTGCAGATCGTACTTGATCACGTGGGTGACTTCCACGCGGCTGGTCAGCTTGAGGTCGTCCGTCAGCCTGAACTTGCCCGTAGCCGAGAAGTCCACGCCGGCCGTGAGCGCGTAGTCGGCGTTCACATAGGGGACGTTGATGATCAGGACGCGCGGTTGCGCGGCCGGGTACAGCGGATCGGGGCCATCGACGGCGTTACAGGAATAGCCAGCGCCGACGGCGGCGACCGCGGCGCAACCCCCGGCTTGCGTGCCCCCGGCGAAGTAGGCCAGGACGGCCTTGCCGATGTCCGGACCGGCGACGATCAGGTCGGACTTCTTGACGTTGTAGTAGTCGACGGTCATCGACAGCCAGCGGGTCGGCTCGGCGATAGCGCCGAACGTGAAGCTGCGCGACTTTTCCGGCTTCAAGTCCGGGTTGCCGGCCACGCCGCGCCCCACATTGTACTGTTGGGCGTAGGGGTTGCCAGGACCGCCGTGGGCGGTCTGGAACGGCACCGGCGGGGTGGTGCTCACGAAGCCGGCGTACTGCGAGCGCGGGCCCGATTCGGCGAAGGTCGGCGCGCGGAAGCCCTTGGAATAGGTGCCGCGGATCGCCAGTTGCTTCATCGGGGTGAACTTCGCGCCGAACTTCGGCGAGAAGTGGCTGAAGCCTTCCGAATAATCGTCGTAACGGCCCGACACGTTCAGTTCGAGCGTGTCCATGACCGGCGCGGCGATTTCGAAGAAGGCGGCCTTCACCGTGTGCTTGCCGAACGCCGAAGCGGTTGTCAGCGTCCAGGTGTCCAGACGGGCGTTCTGGTTGTTGTTCTCCAGGATCTCCTTGCGGGCCTGGACCCCCAGGGCGATCTGCGCGTCACCGCCCGGCAGGGCGAACAGACGGTGCGTGATCGAAGCGTCGATCGCCATCAGCGACGAGTGCGACGGCGTGATCTTGTCCGGCGACACGAAGTCGCGGACCGCCTGGGTGTTCTGCGACGGGTTCACGAAGTTGTAGGCGCCGGTATTGATGGCGTTCAGCGTGTTGGCGATGTTCAGGAAGCCGTGCTGCGTCAGCTTCAGGTTATCGCGCGCGCCGACGGCCTCGACACGCCAGTTCCAGTCGTCGCCGAACGAACCGTTGAAGCCGACCGTGCCCCGGATGACTTCGTTGTCGCGGTCGCTGCCAGTCGGGATGTCGCCGAACAGGTAGTAGATGCGCGCGGCGCCGTTGGCCGGGTCAGCGGCGAAGGCGGCGGCGTACGGGTTGTTCGGGTTCAGCTTGCGCGTCGGATCGGTGGCGCAGTTCACGCCGGCCGAGCAGATCCACACCGGCAGGACGACGCCGGGAACCAGCGAGGACAGGTTCGGTGAGCCGCCGAAGGGTTGGCCCGCCCGAAGGCCGTTCGGTATGCCCTTGATGCTGACATAGCTCTTCGAATAGCTGCCGGTCGCATAGCCTTCGACGTTTTCGTTCAGGCGGAAGCTCAGACGGCCGTTGAAGGCGTAGCGCTTCTGGTACGGCTGCAGTTGGCGGTAGGTGTCCGTGAGGTCCCACTTGCAGCCGGTGCCCTGGGAGCCGCCGGTGCTCACCGTGAAGGTGCCGTTGGCGCAGTTCAGGTTCAGCGACTGGTACTGGGAGGTCAGCGGCGCGCCCAGCATGCCCGAGAGCGGGTTGTTCAGGTCGGCCTGGTTGACGCGGGTCACGATGGCGTTCGGCGTCTGGACCGTCATGGACTGGTCGCCGGTATTGAGGTCCGCGCCGCCGATCCGGGTCAGATCCTGGGTGTTGTACGGGAAGCCGCGGCTGTGATTGCTGACGCGGTCGTCCGTCTGGTACTCGGCGTTGACGTAGAGGTTCCAGCCGGTCTCGGCGTAGTCGCCGAAGCCCAGCGTGATGTCCGCGCGGCGGTGCTCGGCGTCGCCGCGATCGCTCTCGCCGAATTCCCCGCTGCCCTTCACGCCGACGAACTGCTTCTTCAGCTTCAGGTTCACGACGCCGCCGATGGCGTCGGCGCCATATGACGACGACGCGCCGTCCTTCAGCACTTCGATGCGGTCGATCAGGCTGAACGGGATCGAGTTCAGGTCGACGTACGAGTTGTGGCCGTCGTCATTGATCGGGAAGTTGGTCGAGCGCAGGCCGTCGACCAGGACCAGCGTCGACGAGACGCCCAGGCCGCGCAGCGACACGGCCGAACCACCGGCCGAGAAGCCGCTCTGGAAGCCGGTGCCGATCGAGCCGGCGCCGTCGGCCGAGATCGAACGGATGGCGTCCGTGGCGGTGCTGATGCCGGCGTGCTGCAGGTTCTCCGCCGTCAGCACGGTGACCGGCGACGGGGTCTCGGTGTCGGTGCGGCGGAACAGCGAACCGGTGACGACGATTTCCTCGACCTGCGTCGCGTCGGCGCTCTGGGCGGCCGGGGCCGTGGCCTGGGCATGGGCGACGCTGGCCGTCCCCACGACGGTCAGGGCCAGGCTGGACAGCAGAGTGGAGGCCAGCAGCCGCTGGCGGCCGGCCGGCGGCGCCCCACCGAGCCCTCTGAGTTCGATGCTCATATCCTTCAGTTCCCGAAAATATTCGAACGCCGACATCGACGCCCCTGGACCCAAAGAGGAAACATCCATTTCTGTTCGTCAATTACAGTGATGATGCATTTGTGAAATACGCGAGAACGGTGTTTTGCAAAGCACAGTATATTTGAATTGCATGTGTGTAATGATGAGTGAATACACCTCCCATATTCACACCAATGTGCCGACAAATATCCAGATGGAAGCTCCATCTCCTAACTGAATTGACACCGATGGCAGCCCTTGAGGCTCGACCATCGCCTGTCCTTGCGATCGCTTTATTTGTCAGACAATATTGTTCGACCTCGCGCGGGCGGGGCGGTGTCGGGGTAAGGGGCGTTGCATGGCGGGGGGATTCATCGGGACGGGCGGTCCGTCGCGTCGGACGATGCTGGCCGGGACCGGCGCGCTGGCGCTAGGCGGCCCCGCCCTCGCCGCCGCCAAGTCCGCGCCGATCGCCGCCAATCCCCTCGTCCGCCAGCGCGCCGACGCCCAGGTCTTCAAGCACCGCGACGGCCTCTACTACATGACCGCCTCGGTCCCGGAGTACGACCGGCTGGCGATCCGCCGCTCGCCCACCCTGGCGGGGCTCGCCGCCGCGCCCGAGACCGTCATCTGGACGCGACCCAAGACCGGCAAGCTGGGCGGCTATATCTGGGCGCCCGAGCTGCACCACTTCGACGGCGCCTGGCGGATGTATTTCGCGGCCGGCGACGCGGGGCAGCCGTTCCATATCCGGACCTATGTGCTGGTCTGCCGCGACCGCGATCCGCTGACCGGGCGCTGGGCGATGGAAGGCCAGCTCCAGACGCCGTGGGACACCTTCACCCTGGACTCGACGGTCTTTGCCCATCGCGGCATGCGCTACCTGCTGTGGGCGCAGACCGAGCCGGGCATCAAGACCAACAGCAACCTCTACCTGGCGCCCCTGGCCACGCCGCTGACCCTGGCCAAGCCGCCGGTGCGCCTGACCGTGCCGACGCTGGACTGGGAGGTGCGCGGCTACAAGGTCGCCGAAGGGCCGACGCCGCTGGTGCGCAACGGCAAGCTGTTCGTCAGCTACTCGGCCAGCGCCACCGACGACCGCTACTGCCTGGGCCTGCTGAGCGCCGACGCGAACGCCGACCTGATGTCGCCGGACGCCTGGACCAAGTCGCCGGAGCCGGTGTTCGTCTCGTGCGAGGAGACCGGCGTCTGGGGGCCGGGGCACAACTCGTTCACCGTCGACGAGCACGGCCGCGACGTGCTGGTCTATCACGGCCGCGACTACAAGAAGATCGAGGGCAATCCGCTGTTCGATCCCAACCGCCACACGCGGGTGCAGCGGCTGTACTACAAGGCCGACGGGACGCCGGACTTCGGCGTGCCGGTGGGCGCGGGCGAGGTCCCGGACCGCTTTTCGCCGCTGGACCGGCCGGAGGCGTTCCTGCGCCATGAAAGCGACCGACCCGTGGTCGGAAACGGCCCGCTGCCGACCAGCCAGTTCCGCCAGAAGCCGGGGCTGGCCGGCGCGGGGACGGTGTCTCTGGAACCGATCCTGAAGCCGGGACATGTGTTGGTGCTAGGGGCGGACGGGTCGACGATCGCGCCGGCTTCGGGGGCCGATCCCAAGCGGACGAGCTTCCGGCGTGTCGCTGGGTTGGCCGGCAAGGGCGTGTCGTTCGCGACGCTGGACCCGGCCGCCGGGTGGCTCGGCCACCGCGATGGGGTGGTCGGGGTGGTGAAGGCGGGCCCTGCCGCCACGTTCAAGGTCACCTAGCGCAAGCGCCCTCTCCGTCACGTCGCTTCGCGCCGCGCCCCCTCCCCAGCAAGCGGGGCAGGAGGGGAGACGCCGATCCTCCTCACCCGTGAAACGGGGGAGGTGGCGCGCTGCGGATACGCGGCGTGACGGAGAGGGCGTTCAGCCGAAGGTGAAGACGTAGGCCCGCGCGCCGGCGTCCAGGAGCTCGATCTCGAAGGTTCGGTCGGCGACCGGCTCGGCCTGGCGGACCAGTTGGTACATGCGCGGACGATCGACGACGCCCAGGCCGTCGGCGCTCACATCGACGCCGTGGTCGCCGCCCGGCGCTGCGCCGTCCAGCCGAACGCGGAAGCGAACCGGCTTGCCGGACGGCGCCAGCACCATGTGCAGGTCGCGGGCGTGGAAGTGGTGGGCGATCCGGCCGCCCGCGCCGCCGGTGGCGAACTCTTCTCCCACCGACCAGGCGCCGGTCAGGCTCCAGCGGTTCAGGGCCAGGGCCTTGGGCGGTTCGTAGAAGCGCTGGACGTCGCGGCGCAGCCCGCCAGGCGAGGCGAAGCCAGCCGCCTGGGCGTAGCCGACATAGGTCTCGCCTGAGCCCAGGTCGTCCCAGTCGGCGGCCAGTTCAGGACCCAGGCCGCCGGGCGGGACGGTCGAGCCGGAGGTCTTGGACCCCAGCGTCCCGATCAGCCGCTCGGCCTGGGCGTACTGGCCCTCGCCGGCGATGCGGCCGCGCGTGCGCCCCTCGCCGTCGATGAAATAGAAGGCCGGCCAGGCGTTGTTGCCGAACGCGCTCCAGATGCGGCGTTGGCTGTCCAGCACCACGGGGAAATCGACGTGCAGGTCGGCCAGGGCCTGGCGCACGTTCGGGGTTTCGGCTTCGAAGGCGAACTCGGGCGTGTGGACGCCGATGACCGTCAGCCCCCGCCGCTGCCACGCCCGCAGATAGGGCAGGATCCGCAGGCTGTTGATGCAGGAATAGGTCCAGAAGCAGACCACCACCGCCCTGCCCTTCAGCGTCGCGGCGTCGAGCGGGGCGCTGTTCAGCCAGGTCGGCGAAAGCTTCAGGGCGTCCAGGAGCGGAGGCGCTCCAAAGGCGCGGGCTACGGCCTGGCGGGCCGGCGGCAGGGCCAGGACACCGCCCAGGGACAGCGGGACCAGGCCGGCGCCGACGGTCTTCAGCCAGTCACGGCGGGTGGGGGAATTCATCGCGATCTCTCCCTAGGCCCAGCTTGCCACGTCCAGGACCGCCTTGGCGAAATCCTTGGGCGCCTCTTGAGGCAGGTTGTGGCCGACGCCGCCGCTGACAAGACGGTGCTCGTAGCGGGCCTTGAACTTGGCCGCATAGGCGGCCGGGTCGGGGTGCGGCGCGGCGTTGGCGTCGCCTTCCATCGTGATGGTCGGGACGACGATGTCGGGGCGCTGGGCGAGCCGCGCCTCCAGGGCGTCGAAGCGCGTCTCGCCCTTCGAGAGACCCAGGCGCCAGCGGTAGTTGTCGATCGTGATCGCCACGTGGTCGGGATTGGCCAGTGAGGCGGCCGAGCGGGCGAAGGTCACGTCGTCGAACGCCCACTTCGGCGAAGCCGTCTTCCAGATCAGCTTGGCGAAGACCTCGGTGTTCCTGGCGTAGCCGGCCGCGCCGCGCTCGGTGGCGAAGTAGAACTGGTACCACCAGGAGAGCTCGGCTTCCGGCGACAGCGGCGCTTCGTTGGCCTGCTGGCTGCCGATCAGATAGCCGCTGACCGACACCAGGGCCTGGACGCGCTGGGGCCACAGGGCCGCGACGATGCCGGCCGTCCGCGCGCCCCAGTCGAAGCCGGCCAGCACGGCCTTGTCGATCTTCAGAGCGTCCATCAGGGCGATGACGTCCACGGCCAGGGCGGCCTGCTGGCCGTTGCGAGGCGTCGCCGCCGAGCGGAAGCGGGTGGAGCCATAGCCGCGCAGGTGCGGGACGATCACCCGCTTGCCAGCGGCGGCCAGGATCGGGGCGACCTCGGCGAAGGCGTGGATGTCGTAGGGCCAGCCATGCAGCAGGACCACCGGCTGACCCGAGGCCGGACCGAGCTCGGCATAGCCGATGTCGAGGTCACCGGCCGCGACCTGGCGCAGGGTCCAGGCGGGGGTGATTTGAGCCTGGGCGGCTGCGGGGATCGCGGCCAGGGCTCCGAAGGCGGCGGCTGCGCGGAACAGAGTGCGGCGGTTCAGGGCGGACATGGCGAAAACCCTTTTAACTCGGATCCGATTCAATCGGTATCGATTCCATAGATCGAGCGCCCGCCGCGCGTCAACCCCTTCCGATTTCATCGGATGCGATTTATATAAATGGACAACCGACGTCGCCGCTTTCCGGAAGGCCCATGACCAAGCCCGCCGACACCCCCGCCCCGACCCTGCCGAAGCTGGGCGATTTCCTGTGCTTCGCGGTCTATTCGGCCAACCTGGCCTATGGCCGCGCGTACAAGCCGATCCTGGACGAGCTGGGCCTAACCTACACCCAGTGGATTATCATCGTGGCCCTGTGGGAGCAGGACGGCCAGAGCGTGAAGAGCCTGGGCGACAAGCTCTTCCTGGAGTCCAACACCCTGACACCGATCCTGAAGAAGCTGGAGAGCCTGGGCTTCCTGACCCGCCAGCGCGACCCGGCCGACGAGCGCCAGGTGATCCTGACCCTGACCGACGCCGGCCGCGCCCTACGCGAGAAGGGCGCCCAGAAGACGCTGGTGATCGCCACCGGCCTGGACCACGACGAATTCGTCCGCACCCAGAAGACCGTCACCAAGGTGCGCGACAACCTGATCCGGCACGTGAACGGCGGAGACTAATTCAGAGAACGACGTTCTCGACTGCAACCAAACCCTTCCGGCGCCGTTTCCAGCTTGAGTGTTTATCGAGCGAGGCCCAGATGGATCCCCAAGACCAGAAGACCTTCGAGCGCGACCTGGTCGCCTTGATCCCGCACCTGCGGGCGTTCGCGCGGTCCCTTTGCGGCAACGCGACGGCGGCCGACGACCTGGCGCAGGACGCGGTGGCCAAGGCTTGGGCCAGCCGCAACAGCTTCACCATGGGCACCAACATGAAGGCCTGGACCTTCATGATCCTGCGCAACCAGTTCTATTCGGACAAGCGCCGCAGCTGGCGCTCGGTGGCCCTGGACCAGGAAGTCGCCGAACGCACCCTGATCGCCAACACCAATTTCGACGGCGCCATCGAGCTGGACGACCTGCGCCAGGCGATGATGATGCTGCCCGAGCAGCAGCGCGAAGCCCTGATCCTGATCGGGGCCGGCGGGTTCTCGTACGAGGAAGCCGCCGAGATGATCGGCGTCGCCGTCGGCACCGTGAAGAGCCGCGTTAGCCGCGCCCGCGCCGAGCTCGTGCAGATCTTCGAGACCGGCAATTACGAGCGTGATGGCCTGCCGGTTCACCAGGCGATGGCCAGCATGCTGCAGGCGCTGCAGCGCCTGGCGGCTTAGAGAAACGCCCTCCCCTCTCCCCTTGCGGGAGAGGGTGGCCCGCGAAGCGGGTCGGGTGAGGGGTTGAAGATCAGAACCGCCGCGACCGGCCTCATCGCCGTCGCGGCGGCTTTCGTTTGAGCAACCCCTCATCCGGCGCTGCGCGCCACCTTCTCCCGCAAGGGGAGAAGGAACTAGGCGAGCTCCCCGCAAACCCCGCAAAACGCCGCGATGTCCCCCTCGTCGTGGTACACCGACAGCCCCACGCGCAGCACGTCGTCGCGGACATCCACGACCACGCCCTTCTCCGCCAGCGCCGCCTTCCAGGCCTGCGCCGAGGGATGCCGCAGGGCCAGGAACCGCGCCTGAGGGCCGTCGCCCGGCGGGTTCACCGCCACCGCGTCCTTCAGAGGCCCAGCCTCCCCCGCCGTGATCCTCGCCAGCAACGACCGCTGCAGCGCCGCGACGTGCGCCGCCACGGCCGCCGTGGTCAGGCCCTCGGCCTCCAGCATCCGCCCCGCCGCCACGAACCGATAGATCCCCGAAGGATCGAACGTCGCGCCCATGAAGCGGCTGGCGTCGCGGGCGTAGCCCACCCCGCCGGGCGGGCCCTCCAGATCACCGAACTCGGCATACCAACCGGTCAGGCTCGGACGCGGGCCGAAGCCCGGCGGCGCGTGCAGGAACGCTGCGCCCTCCCCGGCCATGGCGTATTTGTAGCCGCCGGCCACGTAGAACACCCGGTCGGCCACGCCGGAGAGGTCGGTCGGGACGGCGCGGAAGCCGTGATAGCCGTCGACCACCAGCCACGGCCCCTCGGGCCGCGACAGGCTCGCCAGCTCCCAGACCCGGTCGAAGACGTAGCCGCTCTTGAAGAACACGTGGCTGACGAAGATCAGGTCGTAGGTCCCGCTGCGCGCGGCCGCGATGAACCGCTCGGCGAAATCGGGACGGTCGGTCTCCACCAGGGTCAGCTCGACCTCCCCGGCCTCGACCCAGCGCTGGGCCTGGCGGCGGAACGAGTGGAACTCACCGTCGGTGGAGAGGATACGGACCGGTTTGTGCCCGATCGCCGAGACCAGCACCGCCAGCAGGCTGTGGGTGTTGGGCGCGAAGACCACGCTGTCGGACGAGGGCAGGTTCAGCTCGCGCGCCACCAAAGCCTGGGCGGCCGGATAGACCTCGCCCAGCGCCTTGTCCCACTTGTGGTCGGCCAGGGTCGCGGCGTCCTCCCAGGCCTCGATCTGGCCGGCGAGCGTCGCGTCGGGCCACAGGTGGTGGCTGTGAGCGGCCATATGCAGGCGGCCGGGAGCGCTTAGCGCCTTCGAGAACAGGTCCTTGCGCGCCGTCATCAGAGCTTGCCCCGCAAGGTCCACAGCTCGGGGAACGCGCGGCGACGCAGGGTCGAGGCCAGGTAGCCGACGCCATCCGTGCCGCCCGTGCCCGGCCGGCCGCCGATGATCCGCTCGACCGTCAGCACGTGCTTGTGCCGCCAGGTGACCAAAGCGTCGTCCAGGTCGACCAGCTTCTCGGCCAGCTGATACAGCTCCCAATAGCGCTGCGGGTCGCGATAGACCTCCAGCCAGGCGGCTTCCACCTCGGGAGACGGGACGTAGGTCTGGCTGAAATCGCGGGCCAGCACCGCCTCGGGCACGGCCAGGCCGTGACGCGGCAGCTGGGCGATGGCGACGTCGTAAAGGCTGGGCGCGTCGAGCGCGGCCTGCAGCTGGCCGAGCGCTGACGAGCCCTCCTCGTGGAACTTCAGGAAGCTCTGGTCCTTCAGGCCCAGCAGATATTCCAGGGTCCGGAACTGGTGCGACTGGAAGCCCGAGCTGGCGCCCAGCGAGCCCCGGAAGCTGAGATAGTCGGCCGGCGTCATGGTCGCCAGCACGTCCCACGACAGGGTCATCACCGTCTGGATCCGCGACACCCGCGCCAGGGCCTTGTAAGCCGGCTCGACATCGCCGGCCGCGATCAGCCGCTTGGCCAGCTCGACCTCGTGGATGATCTCCTTGAGCCACAGCTCCTTGGTCTGGTGGATGACGATGAACAGGAGTTCGTCGTGCCGGTCGCTCTGGGGCTGCTGAGCCGAGAGCAGTTCGTCGAGCGCGAGATACCGCGCGTAAGTCATGTCTTGCGCCATGGCGGAACCTTAAGCGGCGATGTCCGGCACATTGTCCTCGTTTGCGCGGCGGCTGTCGCCGGGGTTAGAACAACGTCCTGCAATTTCCCAATCAGGCAGAACGAATGTCCACTCTTAGCCGTATCGACCTGTCGATCCTCCGGATTCTGGAAGCCGACGCCCGGATCTCGTTCGCGGCCCTGGCCGAGCGGGTGGGCCTCTCCAAGTCGCCCTGCTGGTCGCGCGTCCAGGCCCTGGAGAAGGCCGGCGTCATCACCGGCTACCGCGCCCAGGTCGACGCCAAGGCCGTGGGCAAGGGCCTGACCGTCTTCGCCCTGGCCACCGTCGAGTTCGCCCGCGCCGAAGCGTTCGAGGCGGCCGTTCTGCGCCATCCGTCGATCACCGACTGCCACTCCACCGCCGGGGCCGGCGACTACCTGCTGCGGATCGTCGCCGCCGATGTCGAGGACCTGGATCACCTGCTGCGCAAGGAGCTCAGCCTGCTGCCGGGCGTGCAGCGCTACACCACCACGGTGTGCATGAAGGCGATCAAGGAGGGTGGGCTGTTGATGGCGGGGGTGTGAGGATCGGCCGGACACCTCTAGACTAGGCTCACCGCGAACCACCCGCCCCGAGGAGCCTGGCGTTTGAAAGCCCCGACTTGATCACGCAGTACGGATGGTCCGAAGCCTTGGCGCAGGCCTTCGAGCCGCACGCGCGCACCGGCTACGTTCCCGGGCGCGTCGTCGTCCAGCAGCGCAACGGCTATCTGGTGATGACCGAGCAGGGCGAGCTGCGCGCCAAGCCCTCCGGGCGGCTGCGCCACGAGGCCCGCGAGATCGGCCATCCGGCTGTCGGCGACTGGGTGGCGATGTCGGTGAACGCCGCCGAGCGCACCGCCACGATCCACGCCCTGCTGCCCCGCCGCACCGCCTTCATCCGTCGGGCCGCCGACAGCCTGCAGACGCCGCAGGTGGTCGCCGCCAATGTCGACCTGGCCTTCATCGTCACCTCGATGAACGGCGACCTCAATCCCCGCCGGATCGAGCGCTACCTGGCCGCCGCCTGGCAGAGCGGCGCGCGTCCGGTCGTGGTGCTGACCAAGTCGGACCTGTGCGCGGAGGCGCCGGCCCAGGCGGCCGAGATCGAGGCCCTGGCGGCCGGCTGCCCGGTGGTCAGCATCTCGGCGCGGCAGGGGATCGGCCTGGACACCCTGCTGGCCCACCTGGCGCCGGGCGAGACCTGCGTGCTGATCGGCTCGTCCGGCGTCGGCAAGTCCACCCTGGTCAACGTGCTGCTGGGCGAGCAGCGCATGGCGACGGCGGCGGTGCGCGAGGCCGACGACAAGGGCCGCCACACCACCAGCCACCGCGAGCTTGTCCTGCTGCCCGGCGGCGGGCTGATCGTCGACACGCCCGGCGTGCGCGAGATCGGGCTGGTCGACGCCGAGGAAGGCGTCAGCGCGGTCTTCGACGACATCGAGCGCCTGACGCAGGCCTGCAAGTTCAGCGACTGCACCCACGCCAACGAACCCGGCTGCGCCGTGCGCGGGGCGATCGAGAGCGGAGTGCTCGACCCCGACCGCTGGGCGCACTTCCAGAAGCTGGCGCTCGAACTGGCCGCCATGGAGGAGAAGGCCGAGCGCGCGGCCCGGGATGCCGAACGCCGCCGGCTGGGCGGGCTGCAGAAGGCCTACCGCGCCACCAAGAAGGATGTTCGCGGCGGCGCCGATCGTTGAACGAACGTCGTCGCCGCACGATGTTCTTTCAGAATTTGCCCCGTCCTCCAGCCGAACGGGCTAGGGGTGGAGGCTCAAGACTTGAAGAGAGACCCTTCCCATGCCCGCATTCACCATCGTCACGACCAGTGCGACCCAAGGCAGCGATGCGGCGGAGGTCAGCTCGCTCGCGGACGAGTTCAACAACGACAGCGAAGCCCTGGGCTATTCGCGCCGCATGGCCGACGAGATGGTGGCCATGGCCCACCAGCTGTCGCTGGACTTCGACTACAGCCACGTCGGCATCTATGAAGGCGACCTGATCGACGAAGAGGTCGATCCCAGCCACGCGGCGTTCCTGGGCGCCTGGGTGCTGGACGACGAAGGCATCGCGTTCCTCACGGCCGACGAATTCCGCGACGGGACGACGGAAGAAGCGCCGAACTGATAGCGGTCCGCCACGGGCCAACACCCGTGGCGGACGTCTTCCCCCTCCCCCTCCGCGCGCATCCCCGCTAAACCAGCGCTCATGGTTCAGCCTTCCGCGTCCGCCGTCCCGACCGTTCCCGCCGTCGCCACGCGTTCGCGCGTCGGCAAGACGCTGTCCATCGTCGCGCCCTGCTTCAACGAGCAGGAGGTCCTGGACCTGTTCTTCGAGCGGATCGACGCGGAGCTGGCCAAGCTGGGCGTCGACTACGAGGTCGTGTGCGTCAACGATGGCAGCCGCGACCACACCCTGGCGGTGCTGCTGAAGCACCATCAGCGCGACCCGCGCATCAAGGTCATCAACCTGGCCCGCAACTTCGGCAAGGAGACCGCCCTGTCGGCCGGCCTGGACGTGGCTAGCGGCGACATGATCGTGCCGATCGACTGCGACCTGCAGGATCCGCCCGAGCTGATCGGCCAGTTCGTCGAGGCCTGGGAGGCCGGGGCGGACGTGGCCTATGGCGTGCGCGTCGACCGCAGCGCCGACAGCTTCCTCAAGCGAGCGACGGCCCAGGGCTTCTACAAGGCCTTCAACCGGATGTCGGAGGTCGACCTTCCCTATAACGCCGGCGACTACCGGCTGATGGACCGGCGGGTGGTCGAGGTGATCCGCCAGTTGCCCGAGCGCAACCGCTTCATGAAGGGCCTGTTCGCCTGGGTCGGCTTCCGCCAAGTTCCCGTGCCCTACGCCCGGCCCGAGCGGGCGGCGGGGACGACCTCGTTCCGCTATTGGAAGCTCTGGAATTTCGCCCTGGACGGCATCACGTCGTTCAGCAGCGCGCCGATCCGGGTGTGGAGCTATGTCGGGGCCGGCGTCGGGGCCCTTGCGGTGCTGTGGGCGGCGTGGATCGTGCTGCGCACCCTGCTGTTCGGCCGCGACGTGCCCGGCTACCCCTCGCTGATGGTGGCCATCCTGCTGAGCTTCGGCGTCCAGATGCTGGCCATCGGCTCGCTGGGCGAATACGTCGCGCGCATCTATCAGGAGGTGAAGGGCCGGCCGCTGTACGTGGTCATGGACCGCTACGGGTTCGACCCGAAGTGAGCCCTCTTCTGACCCCCGCCCGGCGGGAGTTCCTGGTCTCGGCCCTGCGCTACGGCGTGGCGGGCGTGTTCAACACCCTGGTCGGCTTCTCGATCATCGTGGCCCTGGACGTGGGGCTGCACATGCCCGCGCACCTGGCCAACGCCATCGGCTATGCGGTGGGGATCTGCGTCAGCTTCGTGCTGTCCAAGTTCTTCGTGTTCAAGGCGCGCAAGACCACGCGCTCGGCGCCGATCCGCTACGTGATCGCGGTGGCGGCGGCGTTCGCCCTGAACCAGGGCGTGCTGACGGTGGCCAAGCTGGTGCTGCCCGTCGGGACGCTGTGGAGCGTCGCGGCGCAGGGCGCGGCGGCGGTGAGCTACACCGGGGCGCTGTTTCTGCTGAGCCACTTCTGGGTGTTCGCGGAGCGCAAGGCGTAACCCCCCTTCTCCCCTTGCGGGAGAAGGTGTCAGCGCAGCTGACGGATGAGGGGTCACACGAACGAAAACCGCCGCGACAGGCGGTGAGGCCCATCGCGGCGGTTCTGTCTTTCAACCCCTCACCCGCCCCACTTCGTGGGCCACCCTCTCCCGCAAGGGGAGAGGAAGCGAGCCCCCTACTTCGCTCCCGCATCGACGATCCGCATCGCCTCGAGCCCCGCGCCCAGCATCCGCGTGTCGGTGCTGAGACCCAGCGACTTCGGCGTGGCCGCGTCCGGGGTCTCGATGGTCACCAGCAGGGTCGGGCTCTTCAGCGCCTCGGCCGACAGCGGCAGGACATAGCCGTGGCTGATGGCGTTCTGGCGGTCGAACTGGAAGCGTTCGGACGCGCCCCCCGGGACCGTGACGATCACCGTGCGCTTGGAGTCCGGCGACGGCAGGAAGGCGAACATGGCCACTTCCAGGACCGGCGACTTCAGGTTTCGCTGCCAGTCGGCGACCGGGATCTCGACCGTCGAGCGCTTGCCGTCGGCCCAGACGCCGCCCAGCTCGGGGGCGGACCAGCCCTCGCGCAGGAACGACGCGCCCACGGCGCCTTGCTTGAAGCGGAACGACGGCGGCTCCAGGCACGGACCCGACAGCACGACCACCAGGCCGATCGGCTTGCCCGAGCGGCACCCCGGCTTGTCGTAGGCGTCGCCGGCCAGGGTGACGATATAGGGCACGTCGCCGGCGCGGTCCGGATGGCCGTCGGCCATCAGGCTCAGCACATTGGCGCCGTGCGGCGACTGCAGCATGGCGATGGTGCCCATATAGGTGGTGATCGGCGTCGGCGTGTCGGCCGTGTACATCGCCTGTTCACCGTGCAGGCCGCGCGTGATGCGGACCTGGCGGATGTCCTCCATGATCGCGTTGATGCGCGGCACGTCCATGACGCTGGGACGCAGATAGAGGGCCAGCAGCACCACCGTCTGGGCGACGAACGCCAGGCCGACGCCCACCGGCCAGCGGCGCTGGCCCAGGGCTTCCTCGGCCGGCGCGCCGCGCACGCCCAGCACCGTCAGGCCCCACAGCGGGACCACAAAAGCCAGCAGCGAGAAGACGCCGAAGCTGTGCTTGAGCACCGCGTAGTGCGAGCCGTCGTGCAGGATCTTGAACACCGCGTACTGGGCCAGCATGGCCGCGCCGCAGGCCGCGCCGAACGACGCGAACATCAGGGCCGAAGCGTCGCTCTCCTCGTTGTCGGTGTCGTCGACGGGCTTGAGCAGATGCACCAGCAGCACCCAGGCCGACAGGATCAGCAGCAGGGCCGAGAAGCCGGCCAGGGCTTCCAGCGACATATCGGTCTTGAGGTTCACGCTGCCGTTGTTGCCGGCGATGAAGCGCATCTTGGCGAAGAACGGGTTCAGGACGATGGCGGCCGGGATGGCGATCAGGCCGGCCAGGCCCACGGGCTCGAACTTGCGCGTGCGGATCACGTCACGCAGCCAGGTCACGCCCAGCATGGCCATCAGGGCGCCGGCCAGTTGCAGGGTCGGCACCAGGTGGAAGCAACCGCAGAAGGCCACGGCGGCCACGGCGAACAGCACGAAGGCCTGGCGCGAGCGGCCCAGCAGGCTCACCGCGATGGACAGGGCGATCAGGTTGACGCCCTCGCCGACGATCTGCGGGAAGAAGAAGTTGTCGATCACCTCGCCGCCGATCACGGCGCGGGTGACGGAGATGTTGACGACGCTGAGCACCAGACCCAGGCCCAGGAAGGTCAGGGACACCCGCCGCGCCTGCTCGAACAGGCACGCCCAGGCCACCGCCGCCGACAGCACGGCGGCCATCAGCAGGGCGTTCAGGTGCTGCCAGCCCAGGGTGGCGAACAGCCCGGCGAACCGGTGGCTGAGCTTGGGGTAGTAGGCCATCTCGGCCATCCACTCGTGGCCCTGCAGCGGGATGATGAAGGCGTGGCGCACGACCTCCATGACCTGCAGGTGGTAGGAACTGTCGACCGACAGCGACAGCATGCGGTTGGCCGACAGCACGCCCGCCAGCACCAGGCACCAGAGCGCCACGACGGCGCCCCACACCCACGTCTTCTTGTTCCCGACCATCTAATCCCCGATACGATTCCACGCGCCCGCGCGGGACGATTACTAGCAAGGGTGAGGCCCAGGGCGAAATCCCTAAGGCTGCGCCGCCACTTCCCCCGGCTTCAGCGCCCGCAGGCCCTTCAGCCCGCCGAGATCCCGCCCGCAGGCGATACCCCGTCCGAACCAGTAGCAGTCCGACCGCTGGGCGATCGGCGCCAGGAAGCCGCCGCGCGGCTGCTCGTTGCGCATGACCACGGTGATGCGGCGGTCGTCCGGCGCGGCGTCGACCGACAGTTCGGGCCGGGGCCGGTCGCAAGGCGGGTCGTTGTTGCGGGCCGTGGCGAAGGTGTTGGTTGTCCCGCCGGCGCGCACGATGGCCAGGTTCATCTGCTTGATGGCCCGCAGGTCGCGCTGCGAGGGGCTGCAGAAATAGGCCGGGGCGAACACCCACGGCCGGCCGGCGGTGACGCGGCTGCCGGTCAGGACCAGCGGATAGACCGGCCAGTCCGGCTCGGCGAACACCTGGCGCACGGCCAGGCGCAGGTTGCTGGTGTCGGCCGCCTGCAGGGCCAGGGCGGCGACCAGGACGGCCAGGGCGGCCTTGCGCGGCAGCTTCGCCGTCCAGGCCACGGCCAGGGCCAGCAGCAGATAGCCGACGGCCCAGAAGAACCGCCCGTGCGCCCGGAAGCCGCCGATGGTCTCGGCCAGGTCGCCGCTCGGTTTGGGCAGGTCGTAGAGGTGGGTCTTGAAGGCGTAGGCGCTCCAGCCGACGGACCACAGGAAGAGGCCCAGCATCGCCAGGATCAGCGGGCTCCAGCGGGTCCAGAAGCCGCCGCCGATCCCGCGCCGGCGGATCGCGCCGAACAGCTCGCCGCCGACCATGGCCAGCACCAGGGCCAGCACGCCCGCGCCCAGATAGTTGTAGCCTTCGAAGGCCTGGCCGCCGGTGGCGTCGACCACGCCCTTGAACCACTCGCCGGTCCAGGCCTGGCCCGCCAGCCACGAGGCCTGGGGCCAGATCGGGCCGATCAGGTTCATCGAATAGAAGCCCAGCGCCGCCGCCCCGCCGGTCAGGCCCAGGCCGTCATCATAGTCCAGCACCTTCATGCCGACCCACACCGCCCAGCCGGCCAGGCCGGCGGCGATGGCGGCGTTCCAGAAGCCGTTCTCGCGGCGCTGGGTGACTTCGGAGAGCCCCGCCGCGCCGAGGCACGCGGCGATGGGGACGAGGTGGTAGGCGTGGATCCCGGTGGCGAACAGCGCCAGGGCCGCGAAGCCCACGGCCCGCTTCCAGGTCAGGCCGTCGCGGATCGAGCGCACGGACAGGGTCAGGGCCAGGAGGATGATCCAGTGACCCGACAAAGCGATGTGGCCGAACTGGCGCTCGATCCAGGCCGGGACCACCAGCGACAGCAGGCCGCCCAGCAGCAAGGCCCAGCGGTCCTTCACCCCCAGGGCGCGCAGCAGGGCGATCATGCTCCAGACCTGCAGCGGATAGGACAGCAGCAGGAACAGCCCCATCGGGTTGAGCCAGCGCGCCAGGCCGGTGGCCTTCAGGGCGATGGCCAGCCAGGGCAGGCTGTCGGTGAAGACGATCGACACCGGCTTGTCGTGCAGGCCCGTCACCGTGGTCAGGGGCCAGTGCCAGGGCTGGCGGACGAAGGCCTCCCAGGCAGCGGTCATGGCGGCCATGTCGCCCTTGGGCAGGCCCCAGAACGCGGCGCTGTTCAGCGCGATGTCGAAGCCGAACATGAAGCCGCACAGCAGGAGCGGAATCGCCGTCGCCGCCAAAGCGAACAGGACCGCGCCCCGGTCCAGGCCCTTCAAGACTCGCATACGCCCCCCAACATCCCGGCGCTTGCATAGCACTGAAATTTCAAGCCGCGCATCCCCACGGCGCCGCTTGCGGTTGCGCCCGGCGCCGGGAGGCCCACATGCCAAGCATGACCGAACTCCAGGCCACCCTGATCCTGATCGCCGTCGCCGTGCTGCTGATCCCGCTCGGCGCGTGGGTGATCCGCGCGACCAAGCGCTCGAAGCGCGCCTTCGCGCCCTTGGCCGGGCTGCTCATGATGCTGGGCGCCTTCTACCCGCCCGATCCCCCGCCGCCACCGCCGGCCGAGACCGTCGTCCGGGGCGAGAACGACGAGCCGAAGGATGGAGAGGACGACTGAAGCTCGGTCGAAATAATTACACTCGTAATTAGTTTATACTTGTAATCCCGATCAACCTCGCCAAACCTCCCCTTCAGACAGGGAGGAGCCCCATGGCGGTGCTGGATTTCGGGACGCGCAAGGTCCGGGTGCTGTGGACGGGCCTGGCCATCTCGGTGGTCGCCGTGATCGGCACGCTCAGCGCCATGCTGTTCACCGGGGTCGACCTGGTCCGCTTCGAGCGCGCCAACGCCCTCATGCCCTCGCCCTCCGCCGAGCAGCACGCGCGCTATCGCCCCCTGGCCCAGGCCGAATGGCGGATCGTCCACGCCAATCTCGAGGCCCGGCTCAAGCAGCAGAACCCGCTGGAACTGGGCGCGGTGTGGTCCACCCGAACCGGCCAGATCTGCGGCCTGGTCAACGGCCGCGGCAGCTTCGGCGGCCTGACCGCCATGGCGCGGTTCTACACGGTCGACCAGCGGCCGGTGTTCCACCGCGACGTCGACCACATCAAGTTCCAGCGCGACTGGTTCGAATGCGTCCGCGACCAGTACGTGATGCTGCACGACGGCACGATGGAGCCGGGCTTCTGCGGCACCGAGCTGGGCAAGCGGCGGTGCTTCAAGGTCAAGAACGGGGTGCGGATGTAGAGCGAGGAAACTTCTCGCCCTACAGGGAATGCGCTCTATAGTTGATCATATTGCATCGACTATCGGATCCACATGGCCTGGGAAGTTCGGCAGACAGCGACCTTCGAGGCTTGGCTGAGGCAGCTGAAGAGCCCTGTATCCCGCGCCATCGTCGTTCGTCGGATCGAGCGTGTGGCTACCGGAAACCTGGGAGATGTCAGAGCCGTGGGCGAAGGCGTCAGTGAACTACGCATCGACCATGGCCCCGGCTACCGTGTCTATTTCGTCCGGCGCGGCGAAACCCTGATCGTGCTATTGTGCGGCGGCGACAAGTCATCCCAGACCCGCGACATCGTCCGCGCCAAGGCTCTGGCGCAGGAGGTTTGAGTTGGAAACACGGCTCTTCGATCCGGCGGAATACCTCGATAGCGAAGAGGCGATCGCGGCCTATCTGGACGAGGCGCGCGCCGAAGGCGTGGAAGAGACGGCACGCGCTGTCGAGGTCGTCGCCCGTGCTCGCGCCCTGATCGCCGCCGGGCAAGGCGGGCGAAAAAGGGCCCACTCCTAGCCTCCGGGTCGCGCAAACGAAAACCGCCGCGACGGCGGTGAGGCTGTCGCGGCGGTTCGTATCTTCAACCCCTCACCCGGCCCTGCGGGCCACCCTCTCCCGCAAGGGGAGAGGGACAGGGCTTACTCCGCCGCGTAGCTCTGCAGCGGGCGCACTTCCAGGGCTTCGTCCGGGGCGCCGGCGATGGCCTGGGCGGCGGCCAGGGCGCCGGCGGACGTCGTGTAGTACGGCACCTTCATCATCAGGGCCGTGCGGCGGATCTCGAAGCTGTCCTCGAGCGCCTGCTTGCCTTCGGTGGTGTTGAACACCAGCTGGACGCCGCCGTTCTTCATCACGTCGACGATGTGCGGACGGCCTTCCAGGACCTTCTTGACGTAGTCGACCTGCACGCCCTGCTCGGCCAGATAGGCGCGGGTGCCCTCGGTGCACAGCACCGTGAAGCCGGCTGCTTGCAAGAGCTTCACCGGCTCGACGATCCAGGGCTTGTCGCTTTCCTTGACCGACACGAAGGCCGTGCCCGAGCGGGGCAGCTTCACGCCGCCGCCCAGCTGGCTCTTGGCGAAGGCGCGGGCGAAGGCGGGGGCCATGTCGGCCTCGCCGTCGCGCTTCCAGTCCAGGCCCATGACCTCGCCGGTCGAGCGCATTTCCGGGCCCAGCACCGTGTCGACGCCGGCGAAGCGGGCGAACGGGAAGACCGCTTCCTTGACCGCGATGTGGTCGTAGGGGACGTCCTTCAGGCCGAAGCTGGCCAGGGGCTCGCCGGCCATGACCTTGGCGGCGATGGCGGCCACCGGCTGGCCGATGGTCTTGGCGACGAACGGCACGGTGCGCGAGGCGCGCGGGTTCACTTCCAGCACATAGATGCGCGGGTTCTCGCCGTGCGGCTCCTCGATGGCGAACTGCACGTTCATCAGGCCACGGACGTTCAGGGCCAGGGCCATCTGCACCGTCTGGCGCTTCAGCTCTTCGACGGTCTCGGCCTTCAGCGAGAAGGGCGGCATCGAGCACGCCGAGTCGCCCGAGTGGACGCCGGCTTCCTCGATGTGCTCCAGCACGCCGGCCACGAACACGTCCTTGCCGTCGCACAGGGCGTCGACGTCGACTTCGGTCGCGCGGCTCAGATAGTGGTCCAGCAGGATCGGGTGCTCGAACGAGATCTCGCCGGTGTTGGCGATGTAGCGTTCCAGGTGCTCGTGATCACGGATGATCTCCATGCCGCGGCCGCCCAGCACGTAGGACGGACGCATCACGAACGGGAAGCCGATCTTCTCGCCTTCGGCGCGGGCCTCGTCCCAGGTGCGGGCGATGGCGTTTTCCGGCTGAGCGATCGAGAGGCCGTTCAGCAGCTGCTGGAAGCGCTCGCGGTCCTCGGCCAGATCGATGGCGTCCGGGCTGGTGCCCAGGATCGGGATGCCGGCCTCTTCCAGCGCATGGGCCAGCTTCAGCGGCGTCTGGCCGCCGAACTGGACGATGACGCCGGCCAGCGTGCCGTTGCTCATCTCGACATGCAGCAGCTCCAGCACGTCCTCGGCCGTCAGCGGCTCGAAGTACAGGCGGTCGGAGGTGTCGTAGTCGGTCGAGACGGTCTCGGGGTTGCAGTTGACCATGATCGACTCCACGCCGATCTGGTCCAGCGCGAAGGCCGCGTGGCAGCAGCAGTAGTCGAACTCGATGCCTTGGCCGATCCGGTTGGGACCACCGCCCAGGATGACGGCCTTCTTACGGTTCGAAGGCTCGCTCTCGCACTCGGGGATCTGGCCCAGGGCGCCCGTCTCGTAGGTCGAGTACATATAGGGCGTCGAGGCCAGGAACTCGCCGGCGCAGCTATCGATGCGCTTGAAGACCGGGCGGACGCTGAGCTCCTGACGCAGGGCGCGCACGTCGCCTTCGGTGGAGCCGGTCAGCTTGGCCAGGCGGGCGTCGGAGAAGCCTTGAGCCTTGAGGGCGCGGAAGCCTGCGGCGTCGGTGGGCAGGCCACCGGCGCGAACCCAGCCTTCCTGGCGGATCAGCTCGGCGATCTGGCGCAGGAACCAGGGCTCGTAAGAACAGGCGGCGTTGACCTCGTCCACGGTCAGGCCGTGGCGGAAGGCCTGGGCGATGACGCGCAGGCGGTCGGGGGTCGGGGTGCCCAGGGCGCGCACGACGGCGGCCTTGCCGGTGTCCGGATCGTCGGCGCCGTGGATCTCGACCTCGTCGAAGCCCGACAGGCCGGTTTCCAGACCGCGCAGGGCCTTCTGGACACTTTCCTTGAAGGTGCGGCCGATGGCCATCACTTCACCGACCGACTTCATGGCCGTGGTCAGCAGGGGCTCCGAGCCCGGATACTTCTCGAACGCGAAGCGCGGGATCTTGGTGACGACGTAGTCGATCGAGGGCTCGAACGAGGCCGGAGTCGCGCCGCCGGTGATGTCGTTCTTCAGCTCGTCGAGCGTGTAGCCGACGGCCAGGCGGGCGGCGACCTTGGCGATCGGGAAGCCGGTGGCCTTCGACGCGAGAGCCGACGAGCGCGACACGCGCGGGTTCATCTCGATGACGACCATGCGGCCGTCGGCCGGGTTCAGCGCGAACTGGACGTTCGAGCCGCCGGTCTCGACGCCGATCTCGCGCAGCACGGCGATCGAGGCCGCGCGCATCCACTGGTATTCCTTGTCCGTCAGGGTCAGGGCCGGGGCGACGGTGATCGAGTCGCCGGTGTGGACGCCCATCGGATCGATGTTCTCGATCGAGCAGACGATGATGCAGTTGTCCGCCGTGTCGCGGACCACTTCCATCTCGTATTCCTTCCAGCCGAGGACGCTTTCCTCGATGAGGACTTCCGTGGTCGGCGACAGGTCCAGGCCCCGTTCGACGATCTCTTCGAATTCTTCAACGTTGTAGGCGATGCCGCCGCCGGTGCCGGCCAGGGTGAACGACGGACGGATGATCGCCGGCAGGCCGACGAACGCCAGGCCTTCGCGGGCCTCGTCCATGTTGTGGGCGGCCTTGGACTTGGGGCTCTCCAGGCCCAGCTTGTCCATAGCGTCGCGGAACTTCTGGCGGTCCTCGGCCTTGTCGATGACCTCGGCCTTGGCGCCGATCATCTCGACATTGAACTTCTTCAGGGTGCCGTCGGCTTCCAGGGCCAGGGCGGTGTTCAGCGCGGTCTGGCCGCCCATGGTCGGGAGCAGCGCGTCGGGGCGCTCCTTCTCGATGATCTTGGCGACCATCTCCGGGGTGATCGGCTCGATATAGGTCGCGTCCGCCACGTCCGGATCGGTCATGATCGTGGCCGGGTTCGAGTTGACCAGGATGATGCGGTAACCCTCGGCGCGCAGGGCCTTGCACGCTTGAACGCCGGAGTAATCGAACTCACAGGCCTGACCGATGACGATCGGGCCGGCGCCGATGATCAGGATCGAGGAAAGGTCGGTTCTCTTGGGCATGGCTAACTCGCGCAAAGACACGGTCGCGCACATCCGCGCGCCCGCTGTCGACCATCTTGCAGGTTAAGCCGCCCGTTTAGAGACGGAGTCGGTCGGGCGCAAGTGCGGAACTTAGGCGGGGGTTAATGAGCCTTTTGACGAACGCCGTTCAAGGGCGGCCACAGCCCGCGAGATCGAAGAACTGCCGGGGGATGGCGTCGCGCTCGACATCCCCCGGCGGATGCCAGAGACGCTCGCTGAGCCCCGGCAAAAGGATATGCGCCGGCGCCGGATCGCCGCGCTTGGGGACGGCCTGCAGCACGCGGTAGGTCGCGTCGAAACCGAGATATTCCAGGTTCCCCAGTGGACGCGGTCCGCCGTCCGGATTGGGCGGCATCCAGCCCGACTTGGTGACATCAAGCGTCGACGCCAGGCTCTGCTTGCCGTCCGTTCCCCAGCCCCACGGCAGGAACCAGTGACGGTGGCCGTGGGTGTCGATCCGCAAGGCCAGGCCGGCGGGCCAGTCGGGGCCGCTGTCGACCTTGATGAAGATCGCGGTGATCGTGGGCTCCGTCCGCACGGCATAGCGGGCCTGCTCGATCGGGCAGGCGGTCACGGCGGCGGAGATCAGCAGCGCGGCGAGCATGGGGAGAGCGTCCTGGGAGGGAGGCGCAGGAGAGCACGACCGGAGGTTGGTTTGCTACATTCCCACCTCCTTTTTCTTCCGTCATTCCCGCCCTTGTGGCGGGAACCCCTGGTGCAGCTGACACGTGAGGCGCAAGCGACGTGCTCAGCACGTCGCCCCTCCCGCACCTGCGGCGGATAGAGGGGTTCCCGCCACAAGGGCGGGAATGACGGAAGGTTTTTGGAAGTCGCACAACCCCCGTTGACAACCTCCACCCCCTCAATTTAACAATCACATTAATTAACATGCAGATTAAATAATGACCGACACCCTCTCCGCCACCTTCGCCGCCCTGGCCGATCCGACCCGGCGCGCCATCCTGGCGCGGCTGGCCAGCGGCGAGGCCACGGTCAACGAGCTGGCCGAGCCGTTCGACATCAGCCTGCCCGCCGTCTCGCGCCACCTGAAGGTGCTGGAGGGCGCGGGCTTGATCAGCCGGACGCGCGAGGCCCAGGCGCGGCCGTGCAAGCTGGAACCCGAGGCCATGAAACGGGCCTATTCCTGGATCGACCACTACCGCCGCTTCTGGGACGCCAGCTTCGACCGCATGGCCGACTACCTGGCCGAGCTGCAGGCGGCCGAGGCCCAGACCTCCAAGAGCAAAACCCCCAGGGGCCAATCTCCAACTGGCAAGACGCCGAAGGACTCCCAGTCATGACCGACACCGTCTTGATCCAGGACGACGAACTGCTGATCGAACGCCTCTTCGACGCGCCGCGCGAGCTGGTGTTCCGCGTCTGGACCGACCCCAAGCACCTGACCAAGTGGTGGGGTCCGCGCGACCACGAGACCATCGACTTCCAGCAGGACTTCCGCGTCGGCGGCCGCTACCGCGCCGGCATCCGCGCGCCCAATGGCCGGGAGAGCTGGAAGTCGGGCGTCTACGAGGAGATCGTCCCAAACGAGCGGATCGTCATGACCTTCAAGTGGGACGACGACGCCTGGGGCGTGAACAACGTCATCACCGTCACCTTCCTGTCCTTGGCCAGCGGCCGCACGCTGCTGCGCTTCCACCAGGCTCCCTTCACCGACATCACGGCCCGCGACTCCCACATCGGCGGCTGGAGCGGCCTGCTGGAGAAGATGGGCGCCTATCTGGAGACCGTCCAATGAACGCCCACGTCAAAACCCCCACCGTCTCGGCCTATTCCTGGGTCCCGGACTTCGCCAAGGGCCAGGTGCGCGACCTGCGGGTGCGCTGGGCGCTGGAGGAAGCCGGCCTGCCTTATGAGACCAACCTGCTGATGCCCGGCCCGCGCGATCCGGCCGACCTGCGGCATCAGCCGTTCGGCCAGGTGCCGGCCTTCCAGGACGGCGAGGTCGACATGTTCGAGAGCGGGGCAATCGTCCTGCACATCGCCGAGGGCTCGCCGGCCCTGATGCCCGCCGATCCGGTGGGCCGGACGCGGACCATCACCTGGATGTTCGCGGCCCTCAACACGATGGAGCCGCCTATCCAGAACCTGGGCGAGATCGACTTCTTCCACGCCGACCAGGACTGGGCCAAGGCCCGCCGGCCGGCGCTGGTCGCCTGGGTCGAGAAGCGGGCCGCCGAGCTGGCCGCGCGCCTGGGCGACAATCCCTATCTGGACAGCGACCGCTTCACGGCCGGCGATCTCCTGATGGCCTCGGTGCTGCGCATCATCGACAACACCCGCCTGATCCGCGCCCAGCCGCGCCTGGACGCCTATCTGGAGCGCTGCACCAGCCGCCCGGCCTTCCAGAAGGCCCTGGCCGCCCAGATGGCCGACTTCACGGCGCCGCCTCCGCCGGGATGGGGCGGCGGCCGGGGCAATCCGGACAACGCGTGAGGATCCGAAACCTCGCCCTTCGACAAGCTCAGGGTGAGGTTTCTATTGAAGCGCCGCATCCACAGTAGTCCTCACCCTGAGCCTGTCGAAGGGCGAGGACGGACCCGCAAGGCGTAACCCCGAAACGAAAATAGGCCGGCGCAAGCGCCGGCCTATTCATGTCGAACCTGGTGGTTCGCTGCGGGTCGATTAGACCGCTTGCAGCTGGCCGGCCGAGGTCTTGCCGCTGCGGCGGTCAACTTCCGGCTCGAACGAGATCTTTTGACCTTCGTTCAGCGAGCCGAGGCCAGCGCGTTCAACGGCCGAGATGTGGACGAAGATGTCCGCGCCGCCGTTGTCCGGCTGAATGAAGCCGAAGCCCTTGGTCGAGTTGAACCACTTCACGGTGCCCGTAGCCATGATGATATTCCTTTTAGTCATGGTGTTCGACGCTCGGGAACGTCCCGCGCGACGATCAAATTTCGTTGGAAGTTCGGGAGGCGCGTCCGGCGCTCCACTGACGGGAGCAAGGAATAGCAGGCCGAGCGGCAGCGAATTCGATGGGCTTATTATCGGGATTTTATTTCAGAAATCAAGGCGAGCGAGAACGCACGACTTTTCGAGATTCTTGCACCCCAAGCTTCGCCTCGAGCGTTTCCTGTCCGGGCGGATGTCCTACCCACGCGATATTCGGAGCCACGGCATGAATCTGCTCGAGAAAATCCCCACCCTCAGCGACACTGAACTGAAGCTGATCCTGGCCAACGCCCGGCGGCTGGACGTTACCGGCACGCCGGCCCAGCGCCGCGAGGTCGCCGAGGTGATCACCCCGCTGGAACGCGAGGCCTCGCGCCGACGCGCCCTCACCGCCTCCCGTCGATAGGTCGCGGATCGGCCTTCAAGAGGGCTTGCGAGAGTCGTAATTGCAATTCACTCTCAGAAACATCATCGCGAGGAGACGACGATGGTTCTGCAAATGACGGGCGCCGGCTGGCTGGCCACACTGATGCGAGCCGAGCGCGAGGACGCCGACCGCGCCAGGCCCGACGAGGCCTGGCTGCTGGACGGCCCGCCCGACCCCGAGATGCTGGAAGCGCTGGAGCGCCTGGCGGCGAACGACGCGCGGTAGTGCTTTAGCACCCCTCTCCTCCCCCATCGGGGGAGGGGGAGGAGATTATCTCGCCCCTCACCTCGCGAACGGCCACACCCACGCGATCAGCCACGGCGCGATCAGCAGGATCAACGCGCTGAGGGGCGCGCCCAGCCGGGCGTAGTCCCCGAACCGGTACCCGCCCGGCCCCAGCACCAGCGTGTTGCACTGGTGGCCGACGGGGGTGAGGAAGTCGCAGCCCGCGCCCACCGCCACGGCCATCAGGAACGGGTCGGGCGACAGCCCCAGCCGCTGCGCCACGCCCATGCCGATCGGCGCGGCGATCAGCACCGTGGCGGCGTTGTTCAGGAACGGCGTGGCGGCCATGGCCACGGCCATCATCGCCGTCAGAGTGGCGATCGGCGGCAGGCCGTGAAAGGCGCCCGACAGCCAGCCGGCGATCAGGTCGGCGCCGCCGGTCTTCTGCACCGTGTCGCTGACCGGGATCAGGGCCGCGACCAGCACCAGCACCGGCGCCTCGAGCGCGGCATAGGCCTCGCGCATGCGCAGCGCGCCGGTCGCCACGACCAGCACCGCCGCGCCGAAGAAACCGGCCGCCACCGGGATCGTCCCGGTCGCCACCAGCGTCATCGCCACCGCCAGGATGGCCACCGGCAGCAGGGCGTGGCGCACGCCGCCCAGCCGCACCTCGCGCTCGGCCAGAGGCAGGAGGCCCAGCGCCTGCAGCGCCGCGGGCAGCGATTGCTCCGCGCCCTGCAGCACCAGGATGTCCCCGGCCCGCAGGCGGATGGTCGCCAGGCGTCCGGCCATGCGGTGGCCGCTGCGGCTGACGCCCAGCAGGTTGACGCCGTGGGTGTGGCTGAGGGTGACGCTGCGGGCCGACTGGCCGATCAGGTCGCTCTCGCCGCCGATCACCGCCTCGACCACCCGGATCTCCTCGGTCGGCTCGCTCATGGTCACCGGCCGGTCGGCGTCGCGCAGCCGCAGCTTGGCGGCGACGATCAGCTGGTTCAGTTCCTGCTGCTCGCCCTCCAGCAGCAGCACGTCGCCGGGATGAAGCTTGGTGTTGGCGTGCGGCGTGGCGATCCGCTGACGGTCGCGCAGGATGGCCACCACGCTCACCGCGCCATCGGCGGCCTTCTTCAAGGCGCCGACGCTGCCGGCCTGGAAGCTCCAGCCGTCCGGGACCTCCACCTCGGTGACATAGGCCTTGGCCGCCAGGGCCGCGTCGACGTCGATGGCCGCCTGGCGCGACTTGGGCAACAGGCGATAGGCGAAGGTCAGATACGCGATGGCGATGACCGTCAGGATCCCGCCCACGGGCAGGAAGTCGAACATCCTGAACGGCTGGCCGAGCGCTTCCTGCCGGACCTCCGAGACGATGATATTGGGCGAAGTGCCGACCAGCACCGCGAGGCCGCCGACCAGCGAGCCGAACGCCATGGGCATCAGCAGGCGCCCGGGCGGCACGCCGGTGCGGCGGGCGATCTGCAGGGCGCTGGGCATCATCAGGGCCAGGGCCCCGACGTTCTTGGTGGCCATCGACAGCACCGCCGTCGTCCCGGCCAGCACGGGGACCTGGGTGCGCTCGTCCTTCAGCTTGGGCAGCAGCGGGGCCATCAGCATGTCGACCACGCCCGAGCGGGCGACAGCGGCGCTGAGCACCAGGGCGCTGGCGATGATGATGACGATGTCGTTGGCGAAGCCGTCGAAGGCGTCCTTCACCGGGATCAGGCCCATGGCCATGCCCACGGCCAGGGCGCCCAGCGCGATCAGGTCATACCGCCACCGCCCCCAGACGAAGGCGACGATCGTCGCGGCGATCAGGCCGAAGGCGAGGCCTTGGTGAAGTGTCACGTGATGGGGTTCCCCGGGAAGCTGTACTTCAGGGGAACGTGCTCGGACGCAATCTGCTCCCCGCTGGGGGAGCTGTCGCGAAGCGACTGAGGGGGTTAACTCGGCCTAGGCCCAGCTGCCCCCTCCGGCCCTCTGGGCCACCTCCCCCGAAAGGGGAGGAGAGATGATCGTCAGGTCAGCGCCTTCCTTGCCGCTTCCCAGTACTGCGCGCCCGTGATCAGCGTCACCGCCGTCGCGATCCACAGCAGCACGTGGGCCACCACCGTGAAGCCGCCCACGACCGACGGATCGTTGGGGAGCCCGAACGCGCCCCAGCTGGCCAGGATCAGTTCGGCGCCGATGGCGACCAGCTGCAGGGTGGTCTTCCACTTGGCCAGCAGCGTCACCGGCAGCTTGAGGCCCTTGCCGGCCCCGACTTCGCGCAGGGCGCTGACGGTGAATTCGCGGAACAGGATCAGGCCGGCCGGCAGCACGACCATCGCATTGGGTCCCAGGGCCATCAGGCCCAGCAGGGCGCCGCAGACCAGGATCTTGTCGCCGATCGGATCGAGGATCGCGCCCCAGACGCTGACCGCGTCCAGCTTGCGGGCCAGCCAGCCGTCGAAGAAGTCGGTCACCGAGGCGACGACGAAGGCGTAGAACGCCCAGCGCTCCAGCCGCAGCTGGCTCTCCGCCGTCAGCTGGTCGCCGAGGAACGGCACGGCCCCGGCCGCGGCCGCCAGGGCGACGAACATGAACAGCGCCATCACGAGGCGCGAGCCGGTCAGGATGTTGGGCAGGTTCTTCATGGCGTTCTCATAACGCACAAAACGGCGACAGGGCTACGCTTGGCTTTCCTTCCTTGTCGCGCGCCCCGGCGGCGAAACCGCCTGCATTTTCGCCTGGCGCGCGCGTTAACCGAGACCGTGGATTTTTGAGACGCGGCGCGCGACTCGCTTCGCTATACATCCCTGGAGAGCGGTCGAGCGCTCTTGTCATGGCGAGCATGCGAGCGGATGGCGCGGCAGGATCGGGAAGACTTCGGCGCTCGACGCCGCGTCAGCTCGGTGCGCGGCCGGCTCGTCCTCCTGACGATCAGCCTGCTCGCGCCCGCCGTGCTGTCGATGGCCTTCCTGCTGGCCGGCGCCGATCGCGAGTCGCGCGGACAGCTCTACCAGCAGCTGGTCACCACCGCCCGAGCGCTGAACGGGGCGGTCGATCGCCAGGCGGCCGTCGGCGTCTCGGTGGCCGAGACCCTGGCCACCGACCAGGCCCTGATCAACGGCGACTGGGCCGCCTTCCACGCCCGCGCCCGCCGCGCCATGGAGCGCCGCGCCGGCTGGATCGTCGTCGCCGACGCCGAGGGCCAGCAGGTGGTCAACACGCTCCGCGACTACGGAGAGCCCCTGCCCCGCATCAAGCGGACGCCCGAGGAGACCAGCGCCTATTCGGCCGGCCGCAGCAAGGTCTCCAACCTCCTGGCCGGCCCCGTCGCCGGCAAGCCGGTGATCACCGTCGGCACGCCGATCACGGTGAAGGGCCGGTTCTACGTCCTTTCCTACGTGGTCGACTCGGCATCCTTCACCTCGGTGTTCCGCCAGCAGCGCGTGCCCGACCGCTGGGTCGCCACCCTGCTGGACAACCACCGCCGGGTCATCGCCCGCTCGCGCTTCAACGAGAAGTTCACCGGCCGCGAAGCCTCCAAGGACATGGAGGAAAACCTGCGCCACTCCACCGAGGGGGTGAACAAGAGCCGGTCCCTGGAAGGCGTGCCGACCATGGTCGCCTATACCCGCTCGCCGCAGACCGGCTGGACCCTGGTGGTGGCCATTCCGCGCGACGATCTGGCCAGCACGGTCAACCGCTCGGTCGCCCTGGCCGGCGGCATCTTCGTGGTGCTGCTGGTGCTGGGCATCAGCCTGGCGCTGGTCTATTCGCGCCGGATCAACGCCGAGATGGGCCGCCTGGTCGCCGACGCCGCCGCCATCGGCCGCGGCGAGGAGCTGGCCCCGGCCAATGCCGACAGCCTGGAAGAGATCGCCGCCGTCCACGTCGCCCTGCGCGCCGCCTCCCGCGAGCTGAAGGCCCGCGAGGACCGCCAGGGGGTGATGATCAACGAGCTGAACCACCGGGTGAAGAACACCCTGGCCACGGTTCAGGCCCTGGCCCGCCAGACCTTCGCGAAAGTGCGGGGCGCGCCGCTGGAGGTGTTCACCGACCGCCTGGTCGCCCTCTCCGGCGCCCACGACCTGCTGACCCGCACTGGCTGGCGCGAGGCCGATCTGGGCCAGCTGGTCGAGAGCAGCCTGGCCGCCTATCTCGACCGCGTCGACCGCTCGGGCCCGGTCGTCGCCCTGCCGCCGCACACGGCCGTCGGCCTGTCGATGGTCTTCCACGAACTGGCCACCAACAGCGCCAAGTACGGCGCCCTGTCGGCGCCCGGCGGCCGGGTCGAGGTCGTCTGGCGGCGCGATCCGGTGACCGACAACCTGATCTTCACCTGGCGCGACACCGGCGGCCCGCCGGTCACCCCGCCCAAGAAGCCCGGCTTCGGCACGCGCCTGATCGAGAGCTCGATCCGCCGCGAGCAGAAGGGCCAGGCCCATTTCGATTTCCGGCCCGACGGCCTGGTGTTCGAGGCCAACCTGCCGCTGCCCGAGCAGGTGCGCTGGAGCAACGCGTTCTGATGCCCGACCTGGCGCGCGTCATCGCCGCCTTCGCGCGCGACGAACGCCTGCCGCCCGCCTTCGCCGACCTCGCCGCGCGGCTGCACCGGCCGCTGGCCGAGCGAATCCTGGGCTGGGCCGAGGGGCGGTCGACGCCGCTGGTGGTCGGGATCTGCGGGCCGCAGGGCTCGGGCAAGTCGACCCTGACCGCGCTGGTCGCCTGGTTGCTGGAGGCGCGCGGCCGGCATGTGGCCACCCTGTCGATCGACGACCTCTACCTGCCCAAGGCCGAGCGGCTGCGGCTGGCGGACGAGGTGCATCCGCTGTTGGCCACGCGGGGCGTTCCGGGCACGCACGACCCGGCCCTGGGCCTTGCCATTCTCGACGCCCTGGCGCAACCGGACCCCACCGCCCTGCCCCGCTTCGACAAGGCCGCCGACGACCGCGCGCCGGAGACGGACTGGCCCGTGTTCGAGGGGCCGGCCGACATCGTGCTGCTGGAAGGCTGGTGCGTCGGCGCGCGGCCCCAGCCTGACGCCGACCTCGCCGAGCCGGTCAACGCCCTGGAGCGCGACGAGGACCCGGACGGCGCCTGGCGCGGCTTCGCCAACGCGGCGCTGGCCGGCCCCTATGCCGAACTCTTCGCCCGCCTCGACCGCCTGGTGCTGATGACCGCCCCCGACTTCGCCGTCGTCCGCCAATGGCGCGGCGAGCAGGAGACCCGCCTGCGTGAGCGGCTGGTCGGCCAGGGGCGCAACCCGGACCTGGCCATGAGCGAGGCGGCCCTGGATCGCTTCGTGCAGCACTACGAGCGGCTGACGGGGTGGATCGCGCTGGACCTGCCGGAAGTCGCCGACGTCGTGGTGAGGCTGGATACGTTGCGGCGGCCGGCCGAGCGGGTCAGCGCCACGGACTGATCTCCCTCGGCTCAATCAAATCCCCGCCCCCTAGGCCTTGTGCCTAGGGCCCATGGCGCGGCTTGGCTGAAAGGTCGCATGTGCGCGCCGCCGGTGTGGTCGTTCTCCCGATCCCCGCCACGCCAGCGGAACGATGGGCCCTAGGCACAAGGCCTAGGGAGGCAGGGTAGGATTGGCTGAATGGGGAGAACTAGCCACGGCCAAGCGCCCTCGCTATCTGCGTTCCATGACCGCCTACACCAATCCCGAGATCGCCGCCCTGGCCGAGCGCCTGCTGGACCGCACCCTGCCCAAGGACCAGTGGACCCACGCCGCCCACCTGACGGCCACCCTGCGCCTGGTCCGCACCCGCGACGACGGCCTGGAGTGCGACCTGCCGGGGATCATCCGCGCCTACAACGTCTCGGTCGGCGGGATGAACGACGACAAGAGCGGCTATCACGAGACCATCACCCAGGCCTACCTCGCCGCCATCCGCGCCTTCGCGGCCGCCCTGCCGGACGAGACCGACGACGCGCAAGCCGCCGCCCGCCTGCTGGCCACCCCGATGGGCGACAAGGAATGGCCCCTGACCCACTGGTCGCGGGAACGGCTGTTCACGCCGGAAGCGCGCCTGGGCTGGGTGGAGCCGGACCTGAAGCCGCTGGCGCATCCGCCGAGCTCATGAGCGACCGTCGGCCCCGTGTTCGCTATCTGGTGCTCGCCATAGTCGTCGCGGTGATGCTGCTGACGCTCTACGCGGCCTATGCCTTCCTGGCCGATCCGAGCCCGATGGCGCCGAGCTAGCGTCTCGGGTTTTCTTGAACCGCCTGTACAAAAATCGGAAAGACCTCCGGGCGCGGTCGAGCTATCACCGCCGTCCGATGACGAAGCTCCACGCCCTGATCCGGGGGAAGACCCCCATCCGTCCCATCGACGCCCTGCGCGGCGGGGCCGGAGCGTTGCTCGGCCTGTTGTTCGCCGGGATCCTGGGACGCTTCGCGGTCGGTGGCGGAGACATCCTGCATCCGCTGCTCGTCGCGCCGATCGGGGCGTCGGCGGTGCTGGTGTTCGCGGTGCCGGCCAGTCCGCTGGCCCAGCCGCGCTCGGTGCTGGGCGGCAATATCGTCTCGGCCTTTGTCGGCATTACCGTTGCCCTGCTGTTCCCGGGCCAGCCGCTGATCGCCGCGCCCCTCGCGGTCGGAGCCGCGATCGGGACCATGATGCTGCTGGGCTGCCTGCACCCGCCGGGCGGGGCCGTGGCGCTGATCTGCGTGATCGGCGGACCGGCGGTGACCAAGGCCGGCTATCTGTTCGCCCTGAGCCCCGTGGCGGTGGACTCCCTGCTGCTGACCGGCGCGGGGATGATCTGGGGCCGGCTGACCAAGCACTCCTATCCGCACCGCGTGCCCGCCCCCGCCGTCAGTCCGCACCACACCAAGGACCCGGTTCCGGCCTCGCGCATCGGCTACAACCCCGTCGACCTGGACGTGGCCCTGGCCCGCTACGGCGAGCTGCTGGACGTCAGCCGCGAGGACCTGGACGCCCTGTTCCGCGAGGTCGAGCTGTCGGCCGCCCAGCGGCTGCACAACCAGATCCGCTGCGGCGACGTGATGTCCCGCGACGTCATCAGCTTGCACCACGACCAGTCGGCCGAAAGCGCCCTGGCCTATCTGCGCGAGCACGAGCTGCGCGCCGCCCCGGTGGTCGACAGCGAGGGCCGCGTCATCGGCATGGCCCGCCGCGCCGAGCTGCAGGCGGGCCGTCGCCGCAAGGTCGAGGCGGCGCTGGACCCGTTCGTGCACAAGGTCATGGAGGGCACGCCCGTCGCGGCCCTGCTGCCGATCCTCTCCAGCGGCCACACGCACGAGGCCATGGTGGTGGACGGCGACCGCAAGCTGATCGGGGTGATCACCCAGACGGACCTGATCGCGGTGCTGTACCGCGCGCATGTGGTCGAGAGCGTGGTGGGAGCGGCGGCCTAAACTCCCGACGGGACTTTCAGCAGACTTTCAAAACTATCGTCATTCCCGCTCTTGTGGCGGGAACCCCTCCGTCGGCCGCAGGTGCGGCAGGGGCGGACTGCTCAGCAGTCCGCTTGCGTCTCACGTGCCAGCTGAACCAGGGGTTCCCGCCACAAGGGCGGGAATGACGGAGCTGTTTTGGAGGCGATTGAACAGGGCCAATACGTCTAAGCCGCCCTTTTCACCGCCCCGCGCCCCAGCCGGAACCGTCCCACCAGGTCCACCAGCCGCACGCCCTGGCTCACCAGCGCCTGGTCGGCCGCGCGGGCATTGTCGACCATGGCCAGGTTCTCCTGGGTGAAGCGTTCGATCTCGGCGACCTCGCCGTTGATGGCCGTCAGATCCTGGGCCTGTTCGCGGACCGAGGAGGCGATGCGGGTGGCGGCCGCGTCGATGCCGGCCATGCGGCCCGCCACGCCCAGCAGGGCCGCGCCGGTGCGCTCGACCTGGGCGACGCCCGCGCCGACGCGGACGTTCGACTGGCCGATCAGGGTCTTGATCTGCTTGGCCGAGTCCGCCGAGCGCTGGGCGAGAGCCCGCACTTCCTGCGCCACCACCGCGAAACCGCGACCGGCCTCGCCGGCGCGAGCCGCTTCGACGCCAGCGTTCAACGCCAGCAGGTTTGTCTGGAAGGCGATCTCGTCGATCAGCCCGACGATGTCGCCGATCTGGCGCGAGGAGGCGTCGATCTCGCCCATGGTCCGCGTGGCCTCGGTGACCACCGCTCCGCCCTCGTCGGCCTCGGTGCGGGCCGAGGCGACCAGGCGGCGGGTTTCGTCGGCCCCGCCGGCGACGGCGCCCATGGCCCCGGTCACGGCGTTCAGCGAGCCGGCGGCGCGCTCCAGGCCCTGGGCCTGGCGCTCGGTGCGGCGGGCCAGTTCGCCCGACGCCTGGGAGAGGGTGTCGCTGGCCGCGCCGATGGCGTCGGCGGCCTCGGCGATCTCGCCGATGGCCAGCTCCAGGCTCTCGACGGCGCGGTTGAAGTCGGCGCGCAGCGGCTCGTAGACCGGCGCGAAAGGCCCGGCGATGCGGCGGCTGAGGTCGCCTTGGGCGACGGCGGCCAGGCCTTCGCCGACCTGGCGGACCACGGCGGCCTGCTCGTCGATCGACAGGGACAAGGCGGCGGCGCGGTCGCGATCGGCGTCAGCGGCCTGGCGCAACGCCTCCTGCTGGTCGCGCAGGGCCTGGGCCCGCTCCAGCTCGGCGCGCAGGGTTTCCAGCGAGCGGGCGATCGAGCCGATCTCGTCGGCGCGCTGCAGCTCGGTGACGGGCTGGTCGTAGCGGTGCTCGGCCAGAGTGCGGACGGTGTCGCGCAGGCTCAGCAGCGGCCGGGCGATCAGCTCGCGCGAGGCGATGGCCAGCACGCCCAGGGCCGCGAGCAGCAAAGCGAGACCGCCGATGGCCAGGCCCAGGGCCAGCTGCCGGGCCGGGGCCAGCAGGGCCTCGTCGGTGACGTCGACCACCACCGCCCAGGTCGCGCCCGAGGCCAGCCGCACCGGGGTCACCAGGCGCTCGGCGCTCTTGCCGCCGATCTTGACGCCGGCGATCGTCGTGGGGCCGCCGCCGGCCAGCACGGCCTTGACCGCGTCCAGGCCGGGATCGCCATAGGCCTTCATGCGCAGCGCCGCCTCGGGGTGCGAGACCCACAGGCCGCCCGGCGAGACCAGCATGGCGCGGCCGCCCTCGAAGGGCTCCAGCGCGTCGAGGCGACCCGCGATGTCGTCCAGCGCCAGGTCCGCGCCCATGACGCCGACGGTCTTGCCATTGGCGACGACCGGATAGGTGATGGAGGTCATCAGGACGAGCTTGGTCTGGCCGCCGTCGGTGATGTTGTCCTGGTAGGGCTCCAGGATCGCGGCCTTGCCGCTGGTGAAGCTGGTCGTGAAGAAGTCCTCGCCGAACTCCGCGTCCTCGCCCTGCTCCAGGGAGAGGTGGTCGCCGCTGCGCACCCAGTAGCCGACGAAGCGGCCCTTGGGCGTCGAGCCCAGGTCGGCGCGGCCGGCGTTGGCGGCGTCGTCGCCCAGGGCGTCCGGCGCGAACATCAGCCAGCCGCCCAGCATGGTGCGCGAGGCGGTCGAGATCGGCTTCAGCTGCGCCAGGTACTGCGCGCGGTCGCGCTGGCCGGCGGCGTAGGAGGCGGCGAACAGGCCGGCCGAGGCGCGAACCACCGCGTCTGCGTCGTCGAGGTCGTTCTTGATTTCCTGGCCGGTCTGGGCCGTGACGCTGGCGGCGTAGCGCTCGGCCAGCCCCCGCATCGCCTTGCCGCTCTGCCACGTGATCAACAGCGAGCCGACGATCAGCAGAGCGCCCAAGGCCGCCCCGCCCGCCGTCATAAGCTTGCCCGCCAAAGACAACCGCTTGAACGCTCCGGTCATCCCCACTCCCCGACTCAACTGGAGCAGGAAGAGGCCATGGCAACCCTTGCCGAACCTTGAACAGGCGACCATCGTTCGTGCGACATGTTATCCATATTGGGGATCGCTTGATGATCGTCGTCCACCACCTCAACAACTCGCGCAGCCAGCGCGTCCTGTGGCTGCTGGAGGAGCTGGGCGTCCCCTATGAGATCAAGCCCTATCAGCGCGACGCCCAGACCATGCTGGCCCCGCCCGAGCTGCGGGCCATCCACCCGCTGGGCAAGTCACCGGTCATCACCGACGGCGACAAGGTCATCGCCGAGACCGGGGCCATCGTGGAGTACCTCCTGGAGACCTACGGCCAGGGCCGGCTGATCCCGGCCGCCGGTACGCCCGAGCGCTTGCGCCACACCTACTGGCTCCACTACGCCGAGGGCTCGGCCATGACGCCGCTGCTGCTGAAGCTGGTGTTCACCGCCCTGCCGAACCGCGCCCCGGGGCTGCTGAAGGGCCTGGTCAAGGCCATCGCCGGCAAGGCCCAGTCGGGCTTCGTCGATCCGCAGCTCAAGGCCCATGTCGACTACTGGGAGGCCGAGCTCTCCAAGTCCGAATGGTTCGCCGGAAGCGAGATCACCGGCGCCGACATCATGATGAGCTTCCCGCTTGAGGCCGGGGCCTCTCGGGCCGGCGCCGCATCAAAGCCGCATATCAAGGCGTTCCTGGATCGCATCCACGCTCGCCCGGCCTACCGGCGCGCCCTCGAGCGCGGCGGGCCTTATGACTACGCGTGAGGGCGCTACTGCCAAAAACGGTCACAGGCCCACGCTAGCGTCCGCGCACACCAGAGGGAGACAAACACCATGAAGATCGTCACCAGCCTCAGCTTCCAGGGCCAGTGCCGCCAGGCGTTCGAGTTCTACGCCGAGGTCCTCGGCGGCAAGGTCACCGCCGCCTTCCCGTTCGGCGACGGCCCGCCCGACATGCCGGTCGATCCCAAGTACAAGGATTGGCTGATGCACGGCTGGCTGGACGTCGGCGACCAGTCGATCATGGGCGCGGACATGCCGCCCGAATTCGCCCCCAACATCGACAAGCCCAAGAACGGCTTCGACGTCACCTACCACACCGACGACCCGGTCGAGGCCAAGCGCGTGTTCGACGCCCTGTCCGAAGGCGGCACGATCGGCATGGCCTTCGCCGAGACCTTCTGGTCGCCCGGCTACGGCAGCTTCACCGACAAGTTCGGCATCCCGTGGATGATCAACACGACGCCGAAGCAGGGCTGAGTTCCTCGCCTCCCCTCTCCCCTTGCGGGAGAGGGTGGCCCGCGAAGCGGGTCGGGTGAGGGGTTGAAGATAGAAGCCGCCGCGACAGCCTGGCCGCCGTCGCGGCGGTTTTCGTTTGCATGACCCCTCATCCGTCAGCTTCGCTGACACCTTCTCCCGCAAGGGGAGAAGGAATTATCGACTATCGATTTTCGCATAGCGCCGTTCCCCCAAACCTATGCCACTCTCGCTCCCACCAAACGACAGCGGGGGCTCTCGTGGACGGCGACAACACCAAGCTCGGGCCCGTGGCCCAGGGCGCGCGGATCGACGCGCTGGATATCCTGCGCGGGGTGGCCGTGCTGGGCATCCTGCTGATGAACATCCCGCAGATGGGCCTGCGGTTCGAGTGGGGAAAACCCGCCCTGCCGGTCGCGGCCAATCCCGACTGGATCGCCTATGCCATCCAGACCATCGGCTTTGCGGGCACCATGCGTGGGCTGTTCACCCTGCTGTTCGGGGCCGGCATGGTCATCATGCTGCGCCAGGCCGAGACCGAACGGGGAACCGCCGCGCGCGAGGCCTACTACACCCGCTGCTTCGCCCTGATGGTGCTGGGCGTGATCAACTTCGCCGTCTTCCTGTGGCCCGGCGAGATCCTGTTCAACTACGGCCTCTGCGGCCTGGCCCTGCCGCTGTTCCGCAAGGCGCCACCGCGAATGCTGGTGACGGCGTGCGTGGCCATGCTGGCGATCATGACCATCGGCATCTCGGCCCCGGCCCTGAAGAGGGTCGACGAGATGCGCGTGACCGAGGCGGCGATGGTCGCCAAGACGGCCGGCAAGCCCCTGACCAAGGAGCAGAAGGCGGCGCTGGAGAAGCGCGAGACGCGGATCAAGGAACGCCTGGGCCCCGAGGCCCGCGCCAAGGAGCGCGAGACCCGCACGCACATGCCCTCGCTGCTGGCCTGGAGCCTGCAGGCGTGGAACAGCTTCAACCTCGACCTGAACGAGGGCGCGCACATCTGGCTGCTGGAGTCGGTGGCCTTCATGCTGCTGGGCGTGGCCCTGATGCAGACCGGGGTGCTGACAGGCGAGCGATCGGCCTCGGTCTACTGGACCCTGCTGGGCGTGGGCCTGGTCGTCGGCGTGATCGTGCGCGGCGGCGTCGTCTATGCGCGCTGGAACACCGGCTTCCTGGCCAATTCGTTCGCCACGCCGCTGGAGCCCCTGACCTACGAGCTGGGGCGGCTGGCCATGACCCTGGCCTGGCTGGGCGGCCTGCTGCTGCTGATCAAGGGTCAGCTGCTGGGCGGCCTGGGCCGCGTGCTGGCGACGGTGGGGCGCATGGCCCTGACCAACTACATCCTGCAGTCGGTCGTCACCTCGATCCTGTTCTACGGCTTTGGCCTCTACGACCGGCTCGGCTTCGCCCAGCTGATGGGCGTGGCGGCGGCGATCTGGGTGGGCCAGTCGATCTTCAGCGTGCTGTGGCTGAAGGCGTTCGAGATGGGTCCGGCCGAGTGGGCGCTGCGGTCGCTGACCTATGGTTCGTGGCGGTCCATGGGGCGTTCCGCGGCGACCTAGCCTCCGATCCGGGTGCGGCCAACCGTCGCCAGGTGATCACTGTTAAGGTTTCACCAACCGGGATGGCCGCAAACGTCTCCTCGCGCGGGGCCGTTTGCCCGGCGCGCGTAGGAGACCTCGCGCCTTGACGACCCCACCCACAGCGACGCGCCGTTTCGCCGCCGTCGCGGGTCCGGTCGCCTTCTCAACCCTGGGCGTTCTGGTCAGCCTCTTCGCGGCCGTGGCCGTCGACGCCCAGCCTCGGACGCCCGGTCGCGTGGCCGCCGTCTTCCCGCCGTGGTGGAGCAGCGCCCGCATCGTCGGCGCAGCGGCCTCGGCCGGCGACATCGCCGGGGCCGGCGGCGCGTCGTTCGTCGTCATCCTGCGCGGCGATCCTACGGACCTTTCCCAGCGCGCCCGGTCCGCCGGCGCGGTGCTGCTTCTCGATCCCGCCCTCGCCGGCGCCTGCGCGCGCCCTCAAGAGCTTGTGACCCCATGAAACTCGCCTTCTCCAACCTCGACGCCCAACGCCAGGTCGGCGGCAAGCTGATCGTCGTCCTGGCCTGGGCGATGATCCCGATCGTGCTGGGCGCGCGGATGGCGGTGCACGAGGCCGTCACGGGCTTGGCCGTCGCCTCCCTGCTGGCCGCCGTCGGCGCGACCCTGGCCTGGCGCTTCGGCGGCGAAGGCTCGGGCGGCCGCTCGATGGTCGGCGTGGCCCTGATGGCCCAGGTCTCGCTGCTGGTCGCCGCCCTGGGCGGTCACGGCTGGCAGGCCGACATGCACATGGCCTATTTCGCGGCCCTGGCCCTGCTGGTCGTCTATTGCGACTGGGTCGTCATCGCCGCCGCCGCGGCCACCGTCGCCGTGCACCACCTGGGCCTGTCGTACCTGCTGCCCAGCGCCGTCTTCCCCGGCTCGGCCAGCCTGGGCCGCGTGATCGTCCACGCCGTGATCCTGATCGTCGAGGCCGGCGCCCTGATCGCCGTCACCGCCAGCATCAACTCGATGTTCGCCGTCGCCCAGCGCGCCCGCGCCAAGGCCGAGGACGCCGTGGGCGAGGCCCGCGCCGCCAACGACGCCGCCGAGGACGCCCGCCGTTCGGAAGAGGAAAGCCGCACCACCCACACCGCCGCCCGCGAGCGCGCCGAGGCCCAGCGCGACGCCGCCGTCGCCGCCCTCGGCCAAGCGTTGTCGCACCTGGCGCGCGGCGACCTCACCGCCCGCCTGGACGAGCGCTTCGCCGGCGCCTACGAGGCCCTGCGCGAGGACTACAACACCGCCGCCGCTAAGCTGGCCGACGCCCTGGCCGTGATCGAGGGCCGGGTCAGCGGCGTGCGCGCTGGTTCGGACCAGATCGCCGACGCCGCCGCCAGCCTCTCGCGCCGCACCGAGCGCCAGGCCGCCAACCTGGAAGAGACCGCCACGGCGATGGACGAGATCACCGCCACGGTCGCCCAGACCGCCTCGGGCGCCAAGAAGGCCGCCGACGTGGTGGCCCGCACCCGCGACGACGTCCGCCGCTCGGGCGACGTGGTGCAGCAGGCCGTCGCCGCCATGACCGAGATCGAGGGCTCCTCGCAGGAGATCACCAACATCATCTCGGTGATCGACCAGATCGCCTTCCAGACCAACCTGCTGGCGCTGAACGCCGGCGTCGAGGCCGCCCGCGCGGGCGAGGCCGGCAAGGGCTTCGCGGTCGTAGCCATGGAAGTCCGGGCCCTGGCCCAGCGCTCGGCCGAGGCCGCCAAGGAGATCAAGACCCTGATCTCGACCTCGAGCCAGCAGGTCGAGACCGGCGTCGGCCTGGTCGGCCGCACCGGCGAGGCCCTGGAGCGCATCGTCTCGCAGATCGCCGAAATCGACGGCCTGGTCAGCGAGATCGCCGCCTCGGCCCAGAGCCAGGCCCACGGCCTCTCCCAGGTCAACAGCGCCGTGAACCAGATGGACCAGGTGCTGCAGGAGAACGCCGGCATGGTCGAGGAAACCTCGGTCGCCACCCAGACCCTGAACGCCGACGCCGCCCTGCTCGCCGACCTGGTCGGCCAGTTCGAGCTGCCTCAGGGCCACGTGCGGCAGCCGATGCGGCGGCGGGCCTAGCGGCCCCCTCTTCCCTAAGGCCAAGCTTGGCCCCCTTGCGTTACCTGAACCGGGCGCCTATCCTCCCAGCCCCCGGTTGCGAGCGCCCGCGACTGGAAGATTTTCTCCCAAGGCGACCGAGCTAAAATCCGCAATGGAAAAAGTGCCGATGACCGTCGGTGGGTATCAAACCCTCGACGAAGAACTGAAGCGTTTGAAGACCATCGAACGACCGGCCGTGATCGCCGCGATCGCGGAGGCGCGCTCGCACGGCGACCTGTCGGAAAACGCCGAGTATCACGCCGCTAAGGAGCGTCAGGGCTGGATCGAGGGCCAGATCGCCGAGATCGAGGACAAGATCGCGCGCGCTCAGGTGATCGACGTGTCGAAACTGTCCGGCAAGCAGATCAAGTTCGGGGCGACCGTGTCGGTGATCGACGAGGACACCGAGGACGCGGCGCGCTACCAGATCGTGGGCGAACACGAGGCCGACGTGAAGTCGGGCCGCATCTCCGTCTCGTCGCCGCTGTCGCGCGCGATGATCGGCAAGGAGGTCGGCGAGGTCGTCGAGGTCAACACCCCCGGCGGCACCAAGGCCTACGAGATCACCAAGGTGGAGTGGCTGTAAGGCGGGTCTCCGCCTCAGCGACGCCATAAGTACGGTTCAATGGAGCGAGGTCGCCTGCCGGCGGCCTTGTTTCGTTTGCGTTGGTCGGGAACACGCGTTGACCGAAGCTCCCAAGCGCCCTCTCCAAGTGTGGGCCGTCTCCGACGGCCGCGCCGGCATCGAGGCCCAGGTCGTGGGCCTGTCGGATGCGATCGCGCGCCTGGTCCCCTGCGAGGTCACGGTCAAGCGCGTCGGCTGGAAAGGCCGCAAGGGTCGCCTGCCCTGGTGGCTGAACCTCTTGCCCAGGCGCTGGGTCACGCCGGAAAGCGGCCTGCCAAAATCAAAGACCGACGAATGGCCCGATCTCTGGATCGCCGCCGGCCGCGCCACCCTGCCCCTGTCGATCCGCGCCAAGCGCTGGTCGGGCGGGAAGTCCTATGTGGTCCAGATCCAGGACCCGCGCGTGCCCTCCCACATGTTCGACCTGGTGATCCCGCCCAAGCACGACCGCCTGACCGGCGACAACGTGCTGCCGATCACCGGCTCGCCGCACCGGGTGACGCCCCAGCGGCTGGAGACCGAGTACGCGGCCTTCAAGACGCTGATCGATCCCCTGCCCCACCCGCGCGTGGCGGTGCTGATCGGCGGCAAGTCCAAGGCCTTCGACCTCTCCAGCGAGCGGGCGGCCCAGATCGCCCATGCGATCCAGATCCCGCTGGAGCAGGAGGGCGGCAGCCTGCTGATGACCTTCTCGCGCCGCACGCCCGATCCGGCCCGCGCCCTGATGACGGCGCGCCTGCGTCACCTGCCGGGGATCATCTGGAACGGTGAGGGCGCGAACCCCTATTTCGCGTTCCTGGCGGCGGCGGACTACGTCCTCGTCACGGAGGACTCGACCAACATGGCCACCGAGGCCGCCTCGACCGGCAAGCCCGTCTTCGTGCTGAAGATGGACGGGTCGAGCCTGAAGTTCCGCCTCTTCCACGAGGAACTGGAACGCCAGGGCGCGGCCCGTCCCTACGGCGGCGCGTTCCACGGCTGGACCTACGACCCGGTCAATGAGACCGACCGCGCGGCGCGCGAGGTGCTGGCGCGGATCGGGGTGGCGATCCCCGAGCCGGTGGTCGAGCCGCCGGTTGCCGAGGTCGTCGAAGCCGCGAAACCCAAGCGCAAGCCCCGTGCGAAGGCGGCCGAGGCGGTCGTGGAAGCGCCCATCGACAAACCCGCGCCGAGACCCCGGAAGCCTCGCGCGACCAAGGTCAATCAGGGCGCGAAACCGGACTGACACGCACGGACCGGACGTCTAGCTTGGCCGCTCCTCATGGATTCGGAGCCTTCATGTCGCGTCGCCTGGTCTTGCTGGCCGCTCTCGTGCTGGCGGGAGCCCCGCTGTCGGTTCATGCCCAGACCCCGGCCAGCTCGCCGCCGACGGTGACCGAAGCCGACCGCCAGGCCTTCAGGACCCAGGCCCGCAAAGCCGGCGAAGGCGATCTGATGGAGCTGGTCCGCCAAGCCTATCCGGAGGACTACCTGAACTACGAGCGCGACATGATCGCGGCGGGCAAGGGCGGCGCCTCCAGCGCGGAGCTCGGGCGGTTAGCGTTCCAGTTCGGGTCCGATCTTCGCCGGCGCGTCGAACCCTATGTCAAACAGGCGCCGACCCCAGACCTGCTGGCCTTCCTGCGGGAGCAGGCCGAGATGCTCGACCAGACCCGGACGCTGAGCCTGCGCGCCTGCTACGAGATCATCGAGCAGGGTGGCGTGAGCCCCGAGGCGGCCAAGGCGCTGACCCCCGCGTTCGCGCGGCGCTTTTCCAGGGCGGGGGAAACGCGCCTGCAGGCCGCCCTCAAGGGCAAGACCAGTCCTGTCACCCGAGAGCGCCCCTCGCCCGCCGACCACGAGGCGGCGAAGGCGGCGTTCCTGGCCGCGGGGGGCGACGCGGCCTGGCTGGACGCGATGGGCCGCCATGCGCCGCGCCAACAGTCGGACGAGGTCCGCTGTCGCTCCGCCCAGGCCTATCTCAACGGATTGCTGTCCCTGCCGCCGGAGCAGGCCGGACGGCTGGCGGCGTTCTAGCCGCTCCTGGCCGAGCGCCCCCGGCCAAGCACCCTTGTCCGCGCCGCCGATCCCGGGCGATATCGGAGCATGAACCGGATCCTCTTCGTCTGCGCGGCCGGCCCCAAGGTGGGCGGTGGGCATGTGATGCGATCCCTGACCCTGGCGCGCGTGCTGGAAGCCCGCGGCGCGGCCTGCGCGTTCCGGGCCAGCCCGGAGGTCGCCGCGGTGCTGGACGCCTTCGCCCCCGACATGGCCCGGACCGACGCCGACGACGGTTTCGACGCGGTCGTGTTCGACAGCTACGCCCTTTCGGCCGACGACCACCGCGCCCTGGCCAGGGGTCGCCCCAGCCTGGCGCTCGACGACCTGGCCGACCGGCCGCTGGCCGCAGACCTGGTGCTCGATTCCGGCCCGGCGCGGACGGCGGCGGACTATGCGGGCCTGGTTCCCGACGGCGCTCGGCTGCTGCTGGGCCCCGGCTACGCGCCCGTTCGCCCGGCCTTCGCGGCGCTGCGCGCGGCGGCCCTGTCCCGGCGAGCCGAGCGCGGTCCGGTGCGGCGGATCCTGGTCTCGCTGGGCCTGACCGATATCGGCGGGATCACCGGCCGGGTGGTCGCTCTGCTGCGTCCGGTCCTGGGCGAAGTGGCGCTGGACGTCGTCCTGGGCGGCGGCGCGTCCAGCCTGCCGGCCCTGCGCGCCCTGGCGGCGAGCGATCCGCGCCTGGCGCTCCACGTCGACACGCGGGACATGCCGCGCCTGTTGCTCGACGCCGACCTGGCCATCGGGGCCGGCGGCTCGACCACCTGGGAGCGCTGCGTCCTGGCCCTGCCGACCCTGACCCTGATCCTGGCCGACAACCAGATCGCCTCGGCGCGAGCCCTGGAGACGGCGGGCGTGTCACCCTGCCTGGACGTGGCGGCGGAGGGGTTCGAGGCGGCGTTCGTCGCCGAGGTCCGGTCCCTGCTGGCCGACGCGGCCAAGCGCGCGGCCCTCGCCGCCGCCAGCGCGGACGTCTGCGACGGCCTCGGCGCCGAACGGGCGGCCGAGGCGTTCCTCGCGCTTCAGGGACCGTCGACCGTATAGCCCTGGGCTCGCAGCATGGCGGGCAGGCCGTCGGGCCCCAGCATATGCGCCGCCCCGACCACGATTAGCACGTTCTCCCGCCCGTTCAGCAGGGTCTCGAGCCGCGCCAGCCACAGGCGATTGCGCGCCCACAGCATCAGGTCCCGCTTGCCCTCGGACATCCCGGCGACCATCGCCTCCATGCCCTTCACGTCGCCCGCCAGCCAGAGCGCGAGGCTGCGGTCGTAGTTGGCGCGGACATCCTGGCCGGCTTCGGCCAGCAGTTGCTCCAACGCCGCCAGCTGCGTCGCCTCGGGCGCGCCGCGCAGCAGGTCCATGGAATCGCCCGGCTGCTCCAGGCCGACGATCCGCGTGGCCGGCCCCAGGTCGGCGACGATCTGGCCCTCGACGCCGACGCCGGCCGGGATCCGCGCATCCTTCATCAGCGCCCGGGTCAGGATGACCTCGGCCAGCCACGGCTCGGCCCGGTCCAGCCGGTCGTGGTCGAGCCCCAGGGCCTTGGCCGCGGCCTTCAAGCGCGCCTGCCCCTCTGGGCTGAGCTTGGTCGACAGCCGCGCCTTGGCGGCGACGCCCTTGGCCAGGACCCGCTCCAGGCTGGCGGCCTGCGCCTCGGGCGGGCCGGCGATCTCGAACGCCACGACCTCGGCCCGCGCCAGGGCGGCGTCCAGGGCCGGCGTGCGCCAGCGGGTTCCTTCCGGCAGGACGTGGATCGCGCCGAACAGCGTCGCCTCCACGCCATGCGGGCTACGCACCCGCCAGAGGGCCGGCCCCGGTCCCGTCGGCGCGACGCAGAGACCGGCCAGGCGGCGCGCGGCCTCGGGTCCTGGCGAGGGGAAGTCCCGCGACACGTTCCACAGCCCCAAGGTCAGGTGCTCGGCCTGGCCCAGGGCCTCGAACCAGTCGGGCGGCGGCGAGAAGGCGGCGGTGAAGTTCGGGTCGGCGACGCCCGAGGCCTTCTCGGACCTGCCGCCCGCGGCCACCAGCACGTCACGCCCGGACTCGATGGGCGGCAGGGTCGAGGTCTTGATCCCCAGCCGGCCGGCCGCGCAGGAGAGCTCGATCACCGGCCGCCCGTCGGTTTCCAGCAACGTCCCGCTGGGCGTGTCGCGCCAACCGGGAAGGTCCTGGACGCCCATCGCCGCCGTCAGGGCCAGAACAAGCGCAAACCCCACGGACGCCTCCTAAAACTCAACCTGTGCGATTGCGACCACGGATCGGGCCGGCCGGCAAGCCCGCCCTCTCACGCCCCTTCTCGCGCACCCTCTCGCGCCCCCTCTGGCGAACAGCGTTCACTTACCCCATCCTCTCCCGAACACAGGGAGGGGCCGAGATGGCGCAGAAGAAATCCGTGGTGGTCACCGGCGTCTCCACCGGCATCGGCTGGGGCGCGGTCAAGGTGCTGGTCGGCCAGGGCTTCCATGTCTTCGGCAGCGTCCGCAAGCAGGCCGACGCCGACCGCTTGAAGAGCGAGTTCGGCGACGCCTTCACGCCCTTGCTGTTCGACGTCACCGACGAGGCCGCCGTTCGCGCGGGCGCAAGACAGGTCGAGGCTGCCCTGGACGGCGTGACCCTGGCCGGGCTGGTCAACAACGCCGGCGTCGCCGTGGCGGGACCGCTGATGTACCTCTCCATCGACGACTGGCGCCACCAGCTGGAGGTCAACCTGACCGGTGTGGTCATCGCCACCCAGGCCTTCGCGCCCCTGCTCGGCGCGGGCGGGGCTCGGGTCAGCGATCCGGGCCGGATCGTCAACATCTCCTCGGTCGGCGGCCGCAATGCCAACCCCTTCATGGCCCCCTACTGCACCACCAAGTTCGGGCTGGAGGGCCTGTCGGAATCCCTGCGCCGCGAGATGCTGCCGTTCGGGGTCGACGTGGTGGTGGTGGCGCCCGGCGCGGTGGCCACGCCCATCTGGGACAAGGCCGACCAGGTCGATGTGGCCCGCTACGCCAACACCCCCTACGCCACGGCGCTGGAACGGCTGCGCCAGTACATGCTGAGCATCGGCAAGGCCGGCCTGCCGCCCGAGAAGATCGGCGAGGCCATCGCCACCGCCCTGACCGCGCCCAACCCCAAGGTCCGCTACGTCGTCTCGCCCTCGCCCATGCAGGTGCTGATGACCGAGGTGCTGCCCAAGCGGACCCTGGACCGGATCACCGGCAAGCGACTGGGGTTGCTCTAAGACCGCATCTCCTCCCCCTCTGGGGGAGGGGGACCGCCGAACGGCGGTGGAGGGGCCAGCCGAACGGTCCAGCCTTCACTTGTCGTGATCAGAACTAGCGCGACCTAGCCGGCCACAGGATGTAACCGCGCCGCAAAGGGCCCCTCCACCGGCGTTCGCCGGTCCCCCTCCCCCAAAGGGGGAGGAGAGATGGCAGTTTTAGATTTAGACTTGTAGTTTTCGCGCCACTCACCCAACATCACCCTTGGGTAGAGGGGCCATTGATGGACAAGGAACGGATCGTCCTGCTGGACGCGCTGCGGGGCCTGGCGATGCTGGGGATCATGCTCTGCAACATCCCCCTGGTCTTCGTGCCCGAGGGCGTCGCCGAGAGCATACCCTTCTGGCCGCACGGCCAGGCGCCAGCCAGCCTGGCGGTCTGGTGGGTGACCCAGGTCTTCTTCCAACAGAAGTTCTACACCCTGTTCGGCATGCTGTTCGGGGCCTCGGTGCTGCTGATCGGCGGTGAAGGCGGCGACCGCTCGCGCACCGCCATGATCATCAAGCGCCTGCTGGCCCTGTTGGTGATCGGCTTCCTGCACGGCCTCTTCCTGTGGCAGGGCGACGTGATGTCGTACTACGCCATCGTCGGCCTGGTCGTGCTGCTGGCGCGCAGCTGGTCGCCCAAGTGGCTGCTGACGGCGGGGATCGCGCTGCACCTGGCGATCAACGGCCACAATCTGTGGCGCGCGCTCAGCCACGCCGCCGACATGGACAAGCCGATACCGCCGCAGGTGCTGGCTCGCATCGCCAAGGACACCCGGGAGCAGACCGCCGCCTATTCCGGCGACTTCGCCACCTCGCTGACCCAGAACGCCCACGGCTATTGGGACTTCTTCGTCGGCTCCTGGACGTGGTTCCCAGCCTGGCCGCTGATCGTGCTGTCGCTGATGCTGACCGGCATGGGCCTGTTCAAGATCGGCTGGCTGAAGGGCCTGGCCTCGCCCGCCGTCCACAAGACGCTGGTGGCGATCGGCGCGTCGGCCATGTTGCTGGTGGCGGCGATGGAGAGCCTCTACATGGTCATCCCCTCGCACCCGATCCTGCTGGGCGGCGTGACCTACTGGATGCAGAGCATTACCGCCCCGGCCGTCAGCCTGGGCTATCTCGGTCTGCTGGCCCTGGCCATGAACGCGAGGTTCTGGAGCGCCATCCCGGCCGTGCTGGCCCCGGTCGGCCAGATGGCCTTCACCAACTACCTGATGCAGTCGGTGATCATGACGGTGCTGTCCTATGGCGGCCGAGGCCTCCAGCTCTACGGCAAGCTGGACCGCCCTGCCCTGGCCGGCATCGTCGTGCTCAGCTGGCTCGCCCAGATCCTGTGGTCCCACTGGTGGCTGAAGCGCTTCACCATGGGCCCGCTGGAGTGGGTCTGGCGGCTGGCGTACCGGGGGCGGACGACGCTGCGGCGGGCGGCGGAATCCTAGGCTAGTCCGAGGAGCCGAAACCTCGCCCTTCGACAGGCTCAGGGTGAGGTTTCTACGGATCCAACGCTGAAGTCGTCCTCACCCTGAGCTTGTCGAAGGGCGAGGACGGTCGCTCCGAGGTTTCGGTCTAGCCCACCATCGACCAGTCCAGCGGTTCGCCCCGGGCGATGTCCCGCGTCGCGGGCTTGCCCAGGACGTTGTCTAGCTCGCCGGGCGGCAGGCCGTTGCCGGGGCGGACCGAGCGGATGTTGGCGCGAGACAGCGTCTCGCCAGCCTTGATGTCTGACGTGACGTAGAGCGAGCGGCGGAACTGCAGGTTGGCGCGCTCGGCGCCCAGCACGTCGTAATGCGCCGCGCCGAGGGCGGCCCAGGCGTTCTTGGTGTCGTCCACCAGGGCCTTGAACTCGGCCGGTTCCAGGCTGAAGGCGGCGTCCGGACCGCCGTCGGCGCGGGCCAGGGTGAAGTGCTTCTCGATGCAGCAGGCGCCGACCGACACCGCCGCCACCGAGGCGGCCGTGCCCGGCGTGTGATCCGACAGGCCGACCGGGCAGCCGAAGCGGGCGGCCATGTCCGGCACGTTGCGCACATTGGCGTCGGCGAAGGTCGACGGATAGCTCGACACGCAGTGCAGCAGCAGCACCCCCGCCGCGCCGGCGGCCAGGGCCGTGTCGCGGGCGGTCTGCATTTCTTGCAGGTTGGCCATGCCGGTCGAGATGATCAGCGGCTTGCCCTTGGAGGCGGCGTACTTGATCAGCGGCAGGTCGACGGCCTCGAACGAGGCGATCTTGAAGGCCGGCGCGCCCAGGCTGTCGAGCAGGTCGACGGCGGTCTCGTCGAACGGGCTGGAGAAGATGGTGACGCCGCGCTGCTTGGCGCGCTCGAAGATGGCCGCGTGCCACTCGAAGGGCGTCTGGGCTTCCTGGTAGAGCTCGTACAGCGTGCGCCCGTCCCACAGCCCGCCGTGAATCTTGAACTCGGGCCGGTCGACGTCGAGCGTGATGGTGTCGGCGGTGTAGGTCTGGATCTTGATCGCGTCACAGCCGGTGGCGGCGGCGGCGTCGACCATCTCAAGGCAGCGGTCGAGGCTGCCATTGTGGTTGCCCGACAGCTCGCAGATCACATAGGGCGAGTGGTCCGAGCCGATCTTGCGGCCGGCGATCTCGATGAAGGGGGCGGACATGGGCGGACATCCGAAAACGTGGTTGCCGACAGTTTAACCCCGGAAAGGTGGACGAGGCGTCAATCGCCGCCACCGCCCCCGCCGTCCCCACCACCGCAATCACCGCCAGCGTCGCTACCGCCGCTGTCGCTGACGTCGCAGCTGTCGCTGCTCGACGATCCGCTGTCGCCGGACGAGGCGGCCAGGGTCGTGGTGTCGAACAGGCTCGAACTGTCGCTGGTGGACGTTCCGGGCTTCTTCGCCTCGCCCAGCGTTTCCTTGGCCGCGCCGAGCCCTTGCATGGCGATGCCCGAGCCCGCCCCGATGGCCACGCCCAGGCTCAGGCCCAGCGCCAGATTGTCCATGGCCAGCCCGAAGGCCACGCCGATGGCGATCCCCGCGCCCATACCGATCGGAAGTCCTGCTTTCATCGTCCCACCTCGATGATTGTCACGTCGCTCATCAGAGCGACGGATAGTTCAGGCCAAGCCGCCTCGAACCGTGCGATCAAGGCGTCTCGTCGTATGTTGCCAAACCGAGCCCAGAAGATACGCGCCCTGGGCGTTCGAGCCAGCGCCTAATCCACGAAATCACGATCCTTGGTCACGATCATGGATTCCTCCGCGATCGCCCGCGCCCAGATGGCCGCGTCAGGCGCGTCCGCCATTCCCGTGTCGATGACGTGATCGGCCTCATGACCCTTCGATCGCAACCAGGCCGCCAAGCTCGGCGGCAACTGGGCGTCGACCAGGAATCTCAAGCGGCGACGATGGCCGTGTCGCCGACCGCTGCGGCCGCATAGGCCAGCGCGGCGCGGACATCGTCGGCTTCGAGATAGGGATAGTCCTCGATGATCTCGGCCGTGGTCATGCCATTGGCCAGCATTTCGAGCACGTCCTGAACGCGGATCCGCAGGCCGCGGATGCAGGGGCGCCCTCCGACCTTACCGGGTTCGATGGTGATGCGTTCCAGCAGCGGGTTCATGCTCACCGCATAGCGCCAATGCCGAATGGCCGCCACCAAGGTGAAAAGACCTCGATACGGCATGAGTTTTTCACCGCCATCCAGCCATCGCCTCGCAGCGGAATCGCAACTATATCTGCGGCCATGTCCACGACCGCTCCCCGCCAAACTCGCTGCCTGATCATCGGTTCGGGCCCCGCCGGCTACACCGCCGCCATCTATGCCGCCCGCGCGCTGCTGAAGCCCGTGCTGATCGCCGGCATCCAGCCCGGCGGCCAGCTGACCATCACGACGGATGTCGAGAACTATCCGGGCTTCGCCGACGTCATCCAGGGCCCCTGGCTGATGGACCAGATGCGCGCCCAGGCCGAGCATGTCGGCACCGAGTTCGTCGGCGACATCGTCACCAGCGTCGATCTGTCCAAGCGCCCGTTCGCGGTGAAGACCGACAGCGGCCAGGACTGGATCGCCGAGACGATCATCATCGCCACCGGCGCCCAGGCCAAGTGGCTGGGCATCGAGAGCGAAGCCAAGTTCCAGGGCTTCGGCGTCAGCGCCTGCGCCACCTGCGACGGCTTCTTCTATCGCAATAAGGACGTCATCGTGGTCGGCGGCGGCAACACCGCCGTCGAAGAGGCCCTGTTCCTGACCAGCTTCGCCAGCAAGGTGACCCTGGTCCACCGCAAGGACGAACTGCGCGCCGAGAAGATCCTGCAGGAGCGCCTGCTGGCCCATCCGAAGATCGAGGTCATCTGGGACAGCGTCATCGACGAGGTCACCGGCCAGACCGATCCGATGGGCGTCACCGGCGCGCGGCTGAAGAACATCAAGACCGGCGAGACCACCGACATCGCCGCCGACGGCGTGTTCATCGCCATCGGCCACGCGCCGTCGTCGGAACTGTTCGCCGGCCAGCTGGAAGTCGGTCAGGGCGGCTATCTGAAGGTCAAGCCGGGCACGGCCTCGACCGCGATCGAGGGCGTCTACGCCGCCGGCGACGTGACCGACGACGTCTATCGCCAGGCGGTGACGGCGGCCGGCATGGGCTGCATGGCGGCTCTGGAAGCCGTGCGCTTCCTGGCCGAGGAAGACCACAAGGCCGCCCACCACCCGATCAGCCACGCCGAAGCCAACAAGATCGGCGCCTGGTGATCCGACCCGCGCGCGCCGACGACCACACGGCGATCTTCGCCCTGGTCGCGGCCGCGTTCGAGCAAGCCGACGAGGCGCATCTGGTCGAGGCCCTGCGGGCCGACGGCGACGCGCTTGTCGAGCTGGTCTTCGAGGATGATGGCGCGCTGGCCGGCCATGTCCTGTTCAGTCCCATGGGGTCCGACACCGGCGAGCGCCTGGCGTCGCTGGCGCCGCTGGCCGTGTGTCCGGATCGGCAGCGGCAGGGCGTCGGCGGTCAGTTGATCGCGGCGGGGTTGGAAGCCTGCCGGATGGCTGGCGTCGAGACGGTGATCGTGCTGGGCGATCCGGCCTATTATCAGCGGCAGGGATTCTCGGCGGCCTTGGCCGAGCAGGTGGTGACGCCGTTCTCGGGTCCGCACCTGATGGCGGCGCGGCTGACGGACGCCGAGGCGCGGCGGCCGGTGACGGCGACATACGCGAAGGCGTTTGGGGCCTGATATCTCCTCCCCTTCGGGGGAGGTGGCCCGGAGGGGGCCAATGCGGCCTAGGCCGCATTGGCCCCCTCAGTCGCTCCGCGACGGCTCCCCCAGAGGGGGAGCAGAACCCCTAAGGTTTCGGCGGCGCCGCAGGCGCATCCACCACCGCCGGCGGTTTCGGCATGCCCGCCATGCCTTCCAGCGCCTTGTTGATCCGCATGATCTCGTCCTGCGTCGGGATGCGGCGACCGGCCACCGTGCCCTCGGCGCGATAGCGCTGGCCGCCCGGAGCGGTGGCGTCCGGCACCGCCACCAGGCGGGCGTTGGGCAGGATCGGGACCTTGCCGCTTTCCAGGATCTCGGTCGGCACGGTGTCGACCGGCTTGGCGGCGACGGTGGCGATGTCCTCGGGCTTGGCGCCTTCCAGAATGCGCGGGTCGGCGGCCATCAGGATCTCGGCCGAGACCGTTTCGTCGCCCGAATAGCGGCCGGTGAAGGCGCGCAGCATCCCCGACGGGCCGGTCCAGCGATAGAAGATGTGCTGACCGAACTGGCGCAGCTTGACCAGGGTCGGGGCCCAGTACGGGGCGACATAGTCGGCGTGATAGTGGGTGGCCGTGCCCACCGGCTTGAACACGAAGCCCGCGAGCGCCCGCCGGGCCACGCCCTCGGCATTGGCCCAGATCAGCGGCAGCGGCCGCCGGGCCAGCGAGCCGTCGCAGGCGAAGCTGAACTGGCAGCCCGTCGTCCGGGCCGCGCCCTCGTAGATCACGCCGCAGATCGACTTGGGATAGCCGGGGTGGCGCATCCGGTTGATCACCGTCTGGGCCACGGCCATCTGGCCTTCGCCCGGTTCGAACCCCGCCTCGTAATAGACCGCCTGCGTCAGGCAGTTCAGCGCCCTGGCCCGCGCGTCGGCGGTCCCGGTCAGGACGAACGGCTTGGCCGGCTCGATGTCCTCGGTGGTCGGGCGCATGGCGTTGATGGTCCGCGCCTCGTCGAAGTCGGCCGGCCGGTCGCCCAGGCGCGGGATGTCCTTCAGGCGGATGACTTCCCAGCCTGGCACGCGGCCCCAGTAGTCCTTGTGCGGGCGCGGGTCGTGGCGGCGCGCCAGGGCCAGCATGGCGGGGTCCATGTCGGCGACATAGCGTCGCAGGCCCGCGTCGGTGAAGCTGGCGGTGATCCGCACCAGGCCCGCCTCGCGCCCCGAGCCGGTCGGCACGTAGGCGGTGGCGCAGGCGTAGAGGCCGGTGACCAGCAGCGCCGCCGCGATCCCCTGCCAGATCCGTGTCGATGTCAGGATCCCCACCCCGTGTCCCTGGCCTCTACCTGCTACCAAGGGTCGAGCGCAGCATCCAGGCATGCTTCTCGTGCGCCTGCAGGCGCTGGGTCAACAGGTCGGCCGTAGCCTCGTCGCCGGCGTCGTCCGCCGCCGGGAAGGCCTCGCGCAGCGTGCGGATAACCGTTTCGTTGTCGGCCTTCAGCTCGCCGAGCATGGCTTCCCAGTCCTGCTCCGGATCGCCGTCCTTGATGCTGGAGAGGTTGCCGAAGGTGGCGTAGCCCTGAGAGGCCAGCTCACCCAGAGCGCGAATGCGTTCGGCGATGGTGTCGAGCGCCGCCCACTCTTCCTGGTACTGGCCCTCGAGCAGGACATGCAGCGACTGGAAGTTCGGGCCGCGAACATTCCAGTGATAACCGTGGGTTTTCAGATAGAGCGCATAGCTGTCGGCCAGAACCTTGTTGAGCGCGCCGGCGATGTCGCCGCGTTGTTTCGTGCTCAATCCGGTGTTCAGGGCGTCCGCCATGATGATCTCCCGTGTTGCGTGCTCTAGGTAAGCGTGTCCATGCTCTTGGCAAGACATCTTTGCTTGGAGCGGGGATGGAGCACAAAGACGCCCCGATCTTGGCCTCGGACGAACAAGGACGCATTCACGGGCTGATTAGCGCCTGGTTGATCCCTCCGGTTCCCCCGCCGGCGTGGCGATGCGCCGTCGCGTCCCTGATCGGCGTGGCCATGGCGGTCCTGATGCGCATCGCGCTGCTGGGCCTGCATGGCGGCGTGGGCGCGACCCAGCCGTTCTTCCCCGCCATCATGATGGTGACCCTCTACGCCGGCTGGCGCTGGGGTCTGGTCCCCCTCGTCGCGGGCGCCGGCTTCGGCTGGTGGCTGTGGAGCGACCAGGGCGCGGTGCGCATCTCCGAGGACGAGCTGGCCACCATGGTCATCTTCCTGCTGTGCGGTCTGATGGTCGTGGCGGCGGCGGAAGGCCTGCGCGGCGCCATGCGCAGCCTGGCCCGGGCCCGCGAGGAGCGCGCCGACGCCGAGGCCCGGCTGCGCGTCACCCAGACCGCCGCCGGGGTGGGGCCGTGGGACTACGATCTGGTCACCGGTGAGCTCTACCTGTCGCCCGGCGCGCGGCGAAACATGGGCATTCCCGAGGACATCGTCATCGGCCTGAGCGACGTGCCCCGCTACGTCCATCCCGATGACCGGACGATGACCAACGAGCGGATCCGCCGGGCCCTGAAGGACCTCGAGGACTACGAGGTCGAGTACCGGCTGGCCGACGTCAGCCACGGCGAGCGTTGGGTCCACGGGCGCGGCGAGGTGATCCGCGACGAAACCGGCAAGGCCGTGCGGATGATCGGCCTGAACTTCGACGTCACCAACCGCCGCCGCGCCGAGGCCCATGTGCGCGAAAGCGAGGCCCGCTTCCGGACCCTGGCCGACAGCGCCCCGGCCCTGATGTGGGTGTCGCGCCTGGGCGGCGTGCGCGAGTTCATCAACAAGGCCTATGTCGAGTTCGCCGGCCTCGACTACGACGGCGCCCTGACCATGGACTGGCGCACGCGCCTCTTCCCGGAGGACCTGCCCAACATCCTCAAGGCCCAGGTCCAGGGCGAAGCCTCGCGCCAGCCGTTCAGCCTGGAGGGCCGCTATCGCCGCGCCGACGGCGAATGGCGCTGGCTGAAGTCGTTCTCGCAACCGCGCTTCGACCCGGCCGGTGAGTTTGTCGGTTTCATCGGCATGGCCTTCGACACCACCGACGCCAAGCAGGCCGAAGCCAAGCTGACCGGCGTCAACGAACTCTTGGCCGACCGCGTCTCGGCCGCCGTGGCCGAGCGCGACGCCGCCCAGGCGGCCCTGCTGCAGTCCCAGAAGCTGGAGGCCATCGGCCAGCTGACCGGCGGCGTGGCTCACGACTTCAACAACCTGCTGACCGTGATCATCGGCGCCCTGGACGTAGTCGAGCGCCACCCTGAGGACGAGCGCCGACGCGAGCGGATGGTGGGCGCGGCCCTGGCGGCGGCCAAGCGCGGCGAGAAGCTGACCCAGCACCTGCTGGCCTTCGCTCGTCGCCAGCCGCTGAAGCCCGAGGTCTGCCGCGTCGACCGCCTGATCGCCGAGTGCGAAGGGCTGCTGAAGCGCGCCCTGGGCGACGCCTACACCTTCAATCTGCGCCTGGGCGCGGGAGTGCGCGCGACCAAGATCGATGCGGGCCAGTTCGAGGCGGCCCTGCTGAACCTGGTGGTCAACGCCCGCGACGCCACCCCGCCGGGCGGCGAGGTCACCATCGAGTCACGCCCCGTCACCATCAGCAAGAAGCAGGGCGAGCTGGAGCCCGGCAAGTATCTGCGCGTGGCCGTGCGCGACACCGGCATGGGCATGGACGCGGGCACCATCGTCCGGGCGGTCGAACCGTTCTTCACCACCAAGGCGCCCGGCGAGGGCACGGGCCTGGGCCTGTCGCAGGTCTACGGCTTCGCGCGGCAGTCGGGCGGATCGGTCGATATCGAGAGCAAGCCCGGCCAGGGCGCGACGGTGGCCCTGCTGCTGCCCGTGGTCGAGGGCGACACGGCGGCCGACATCGCCCCGCAGGTCGACCACGTCCAGACCCAGGTCCCCTCGCACGTACTGCTGGTGGAAGACGACCCGCAGGTGGCCGAGCTGGTCGACGCCATGCTGCACGACCTGGGACACTCGGTGGTGCGGGCCGGCGGGGTCGATGAGGCCCTGTCACGGCTGGAGCAGGACGCCGGCATCCAGCTGGTGCTCAGCGACGTGATCATGCCGGGCGGACGCAGCGGCGTGGACCTGGCCGAGAAGCTGGCCGCCGACCGTCCTGGCCTGCCGGTGGTGCTGTGCTCGGGCTATACCGGCGGCGACCAGGGCCGTGCGCGGGCGGGCGACTGGCCGTTCATCAGCAAGCCCTTCTCGCTGGAGACCCTGGCCCAGGCGCTTGCGCAGGCGCGCCCGCACTAGCGGACGCGCCCGGCCGAGGCCTAGGTGTAGTGGATATCGACGCTGGCGCCGATACCGACCGTCGGGCTGGTGACGCCGACCAGCTTGATCAGGCCATCGCCGCTGTTCAGGCCCACGGTGGCGTCCTGGTGATAGATGTAGCTGTCGCCATTGTAGGTGAAGACGGCGGTGCCGTTGGCGGCGAGTTGCACGGACACATTGGCCAGCGCCTGCTCGAACGTCGTCGCCGAGCCCGCGCTGAGGTTGGTCACCACGGACGTGATGGCCGCGCCCAGATTGACCTGGTCCACGCTCTTCACGAAGTCGGTAATCACCGCCATCGTGGTGATCTTGCCGCCGTCCAGCGTCAGGTTCGAGAACCGCGGCGAGGCGAAGCCGTCCTGGTACAGACTGAAGACGTCGGAACCCGCGCCCAGGGTGTAGACCCCGCTCGCCTGGCCCCGCAGATCCACCGCGATCGTGTCGTTGAAGCCCGACAGCACGGCGGTGGTGCCGTTGTTGACCGTCGCCGAGCCGATCTTGGTGATGTCCACGCCGGCCGAGGCCGAGGCGTCCAGGTTGAAGGTGGTGAAGCCGGCCGTCAGGCGACCGATGCCGGTGATGACCACCGACCCGCCGCCGGTGATCGACTGCAGGGCGCTGTTGCTCTGGACATTGAGGATCAGGGGACCGTCGTCGCTGCCCACGGCCAGGGTCGTCGGCGTCGCACCGCCGTTGGAGACCCCGTCGAGCCGGACCGTCACCGACTTGGCGCCGACCAGGGTGGAACTGGAGCCGCTGAAGATCAGGTCCGTGTGGTAGTTAGCGACCACAGCGCCGCTGCTGACGCCGTTCAGCTCGAACGCGACGCCGTCGGCGATGTCGGTCACCGTCGCCGCCGTCTTGACCGTGATGTCCTTCAGCCCCGCCCAGCCGCTGGTCGGGATGCCGCCGAACGTGATGGTCGCGCCGCTGATGATCACGTGCTCGACATTGCTGATCCGGGGGTTCAGCACCGAGTCCGTGTTGAAGGCGATCGTGGCCGTGTCCTCGCCCGCGCCGCCGTCGATCACCGCGCCGTCGGCCATCCGGCCCACGGTGATGGTGTCGTTGCCCGCGCCGGCCGAGATCGTGCCGTTCGGCTGCCCGCCCTGGACCACCGTCGAGGCGGCAAGGACGCCGACGCTGATGATGTCGTTGCCGATCCCGGAGTCGATATAGCCCGCGAAGCCGCCGGTGAAGGTGATCCGGTCATGGCCGTCGCCGGTGGAGATCAGCTGGGCCGCGTTGCTGTCGACGCCGGCGATCGTGTCGCTGCCCGTCGTCGCCCGCAGCTCGGGCGCCGAGGCGCTGAGCGAGACGCTCTGGTCGATCGCCGCCGTGATCGAGGCGCCGTTCGGATAGGTCGCCTGCGCGCCGTAGACCCCTAGCAGGTCGACATTGTAGTTGGCCTCGCCATCGATGCTGAGGTCGGCCAGGAAGGCCTGGTTGGCGGCGGCGTAGACACCGATCCCGCTCTTGGCGCCTTCGGCCAGCAGCCAGCCGACCATGGCCGCCTTGGTGCCCTGGCCGTTGAGGCCGTCACCGCCATAGGAGGCGAAGTATTCGGCGCGGGTGAAGGTCCCGCCCTTGCCGTTCGGGACCAGCTCGTTCAGCAAGGTGCTGACCTTGCTGGCCTCGGGGGCGAAGCCGAAGATCTCGGTATAGGCCTTGGTCATCGCCGTGTTGAGATCCAGCGCCCCATAGGCCGCCGTGAAGCGCGCCGAACCGGCGCCGCCCTTGCCCAGGGCCACCGCGAAGTTGATGTAGCGGTTCTCGGCCGAGAACGTCGCGTAATAGGCCGAGTTCAGGTTGGTGACGTTGCCGCCGACCGGCGACACCAGATAGTCGAAGCCGCCGGCGGTCGGGGTGACGCCGACGAAGAAGTAGTAAGCCAGGGACGCCACCGAAGTGGTGTTGTAGGCCATCTTGGCCACCATGGCGCGCGCCTCGGTCAAGGTCAGGGCCGACGTGTCGACACTGTTTGCGAGGGCTTGGAGGGCGAGATTGTCGGTGGCGGAAATGTCCGCGTACCGGATGCGGGCGACGTCGCTGTAGGTCGTCCGCAGGACTTGAAGCGTGGCCATTTTGCTACCCTAAAGAGCGTTGAACAGCCCTCTAACGCCGGACTCGCGAAATGGTGCGGCTAGGCGGTGCAATAGAACCAACACGCCATCGTGAACGTGGCAGAGCTTCGCCCCGGGATTTCGGCCAAAGAAAAGGGCCGGCCCCTTGCGGAGCCGGCCCTCTCAACTCACCCGAAGGTGGGTCGAACTAGTACTCGAAGCGCACGCCCACCTTGAACGTACGGCCGACCAGGCCGGCGTAGTGGTAGGTGGTCAGGAAGTTCGGAGCCGAGGCGTAAGCGCCCGGCGCGATCGGGGCCCTCTTGTCGAAGACGTTGCCGACGTTGGCGTACAGTTGCACGCCTTCCTTCACTTCCGCCGTGGCGTTCATGTCCACGTTGATGAAGCGCTTGATGTTGCAGAACTTGCCGGCCACGGCGGCGTTGCCGGTGCCGTACGGGTTGCCCGCCGTGCACTCGCTGCTGCCGTTGGTGTCCGGAGCCACCGACTTGATGCTGCCGACATAGTAGGCGGTCGCCGACAGGGTGTACTTCTCACCGAAGGCGAGCGTGTTCTGCCAGTTGCCCTTCCAGTCCGGCGTACCGTTGCCCGACGACAGGTCGTACGGACCCAGCGTGCCGGCGTACTTCTGCACTTCCGTACCGGTGTGCAGGTCGTACTTCAGCAGGTGGGTGACCTCGACGCGGCTGGTCCACTTGATGTTGTCCGTCAGGTTGAACTTGCCGGTGGCCGCGAAGTCCACGCCGGCCGTGATCGCGTAGTTGGCGTTCACGTACGGGACGTTGATGATCAGAACGCGCGGTTGCGCGGTCGGGAACAGCGGATCGGGCGCGTCGACGACGTTGCACGAGTAACCAGCGCCGACGGCGGCGACAGCGGCGCAGCCAGCCGTTTGGTTGCCGGCGGCGTAGTAGGCGGCCACGGCCTTGGAGATGTCCGGGCCCGAGGTGATCAGGTCAGACTTCTTGACGTTGTAATAGTCGACGGTCATCGACAGCCAACGGGTCGGCTCGACGATCGTACCCAGCGTGAAGCTGCGCGAGGTTTCCGGCTTCAGGTTCGGGTTGCCGGCCACGCCGCGGCCGAGGCTGTAGGCCTGGGCGTACGGGTTGGTCGAACCACCGTGAGCGGTCTGGAAGGGGACCGGCGGGGTCGTGGTGACGAAGCCGGCATATTGCGAGCGCGGGCCCGATTCAGCGAAGGTCGGCGCGCGGAAGCCCTTGGAGAAGGTGCCGCGGAAAGCCAGTTGCTTCATCGGGGTGAACTTCGCGCCGAACTTCGGCGAGAAGTGGCTGAAGCCTTCCGAGTAGTCGTCGTAACGGCCCGACACGTTCAGTTCGAGCGTGTCCATGACCGGGGCGGCGACTTCGAAGAAGACGGCCTTGACGGTGTGCTTGCCGAACGCCGAGGCGGTCGACAGGGTCCAGGTGTCCAGGCGGGCGTTCTGGTTGTTGTTTTCCAGGACTTCCTTGCGGATCTGACCGCCAACGGCCAGCTGCATGTCACCACCCGGCAGGGTCCACAGCGACTTGGTGATCGAGCCGTCCAGCGACATGACCGACGAGTGCGACGGCGTGACGAGGTCGGGCGAGATCGAGTTGCGGACCGCTTGGGTGTTCTTCGACGGATCGACGAAGTTGTAAGCGCCGGTGTTGATGGCCTTCAGGGTGTTGGCGATGTTCAGGTAGCCGAACTGGGTCAGGCGCAGGTTGTCGCGAGCGCCGACGCCCTCGATCCGCCAGTTCCAGTCGTCGCCGAACGAACCGTTGAACCCGAAGGTGCCGCGGATGACTTCGTTCTTGCGGTTGCTGCCCGAGTGCAGGTCGCCGAACAGGTAGTAGATACGCGCGGCGCCGTTGGCCGGGTCAGCGGCGAAGGCGGCGGCGAACGGGTTGTTCGGGTTCAGGGTGCGGGTCGGATCCGTGGCGCAGTTCACACCGGCGGCGCAGATGTAGACCGGCAGCACGATGCCCGGGTTCGACGAGGCCAGCGACGGCGCGCCGCCGAAGGGCTGCGTGGCGCGCAGGGCGCGCGGCGCGCTGATGATGTCGACTTCCGACATCGAGTAGCTGCCCGTGGCGTAGGCTTCGACGTTTTCGCTCAGACGGGCGCTCAGGCGACCGTTGAAGGCGTAGCGCTTCTGCTTCGGCGCGATCTGGCTGTAGGAGTCGACCAGGTTCCACTTACAACCCGTGCCGTTGGCGGCGGCCGATACCTGGGTATAGGTGCCGTTGGCGCAGTTCAGGTTCAGCGACTGGTAGTTGACGGTCAGCGGGGAGCCGACCTTGCCCGCGAGCGGGTTGTTCAGGTCCGACTGGCTGACGCGGGTCACGACGGCGTTCGGCGTGGCGGTGGTCAGGGCTTGGTCGGCGGTGTTGTTGTCCAGGCCGCCAATCGAGAGCAGGTCCTGGGTGTTGTACGGGAAGCCGCGGCTGTGGTTCGTGACCCGGCCGTTGGTTTGATACTCGGCGTTCACGTAGACGTTCCAGCCGGTCTCGGCGTAGTCGCCGTAGCCCAGCGTGATGTCGGCGCGACGGCTCTCGGCGTCGCCGCGATCGCTTTCACCGGCTTCCGCGCTGCCCTTAACGCCGACGAATTGCTTCTTCAGCTTCAGGTTCACGACGCCGCCGATGGCGTCAGCGCCGTACGACGACGACGCGCCGTCCTTCAGCACTTCGATGCGGTCGATCAGGCTGAACGGGATCGAGTTCAGGTCGACATAGGCGTTGTGGCCGTCGTCGTTGATCGGGAAGTTGGTCGAACGCAGGCCGTCGACCAGGACCAGCGTCGACGAGACGCCCAGGCCGCGCAGCGACACGGCCGAACCACCGGCCGAGAAGCCGCTCTGGAAGCCGGTGCCGATCGAGCCGGCGCCGTCGGCCGAGATCGAGCGGATGGCGTCCGAGGCGGTCGTAATGCCGGCGTGGGCCAGCGTTTCCGACGTCATCACCGTGACCGGCGACGGGGTTTCGGTGTCGGTGCGGCGGAACAGCGAACCGGTGACGACAATTTCCTCAACTTGCGTCTGGTCGGCGTTCTGGGCAGCGGGGGCCGTCTGCGCGGCGGCTTGGCCGGCGCCAAGCATGGCCACGGCGGCGCCGCAGATCATGGAGGAAGCGAGCAGGCGCTCCCGGATGGACTTCGTATTCAAGGTATACTCCCCAGCGTCTCTGCGCCGCGCATGCGTACATGCACGGGTTCCGGACTCTCGGAATGGAGCCCGGCTGCGGGGGAGCTACGGACTTAAACGATCTCAGGTCAACGAACATTGCGAGGTTGAAATACGACGCCAAAAGCCTGTCGCAATAAAGTCACAGCCTTACAAACTCGTAATGAGGACACCCGCCGAACCTTCTGATAAAAGAACGAAGATCAGTTCACTACTTCCAATAATATAATTTCATATAAGATATTGAAATTCGATGCATCGAAGCGCCTGATTTTTACTTGTACACCAAATACTGTACATTTAGGGCGTCGTAAAACGCTCATAGCATTCCGCGCATCCGCCACGGTGGCGGAATTTTTCTTCCACATTACGGATATGTAAGCCCAAAACCTCGCGACTTCCCCGCTGGTCTTGGCAAGCGCCGACCGCTGCGACGGGTCGCCGCACCCTGACGCCCCCACCCCGCCCGTCACGGGCCGCCTCAGAAAATGGCGCCATGCTTTCAGATTAAGCCGGTTTGCATTCCGGCGCGGACGGGCTATATGTGTCACAACGGTTTTGCTCACTTTCAGCATAACCCCTGCGTCGGACCGCCCGAAGGGAACACCTGCAAGGCTCCGGCGTTTTTTGAGGCCCTGGAAATGCTCACTTTGAGCATAACGGAGAATCAGATGGCCGACGGTTTTGCGGCGCCGCTCGAGTTCACCGCCCAAGTCGAGGCGGAGACCGACGGAATCTGGGACAAGGTCAAGCACCACGTCACCCCGATGGAGTGGCGCGTACAGGCGCCGCTGATCGCCGAGATCAATCGGATCAAGCGCGAGAAGAACGCCGCGATCCTGGCCCACAACTACATGACGCCGGACATCTTCCACGGCGTGGGCGATTTCGTGGGCGACAGCCTGGCCCTGGCCAAGGAAGCCGCCAAGTCGGACGCCAAGATCATCGTCCAGGCCGGCGTGCACTTCATGGCCGAGACCAGCAAGGTCCTCTCGCCCGAAAAGAAGATCCTGATCCCGGACCTCAAGGCCGGCTGCAGCCTGGCGTCTTCGATCACCGGCGCCGACGTGCGGCTAATCAAGCAGCGCTATCCGGGCATCCCGGTGGTCACCTACGTCAACACCACCGCCGACGTGAAGGCCGAGACCGACATCTGCTGCACCAGCGCCAATGCGGTGCAGGTGGTGGAGTGGGCCGCCAAGGAATGGGGCGTCGACAAAGTCATCCTGATCCCCGACGAGTTCCTGGCCCGCAACGTCGCGCGCCAGACCGACGTCAAGATCATCGCCTGGGCGGGCCATTGCGAAGTCCACAAGCGCTTCAGCGTCAGCGACATCGCCGACATGCGCGCGGCCTGGCCGGGCGCGGAAGTCCTGGCCCACCCCGAGTGCCCGGCCGAGATCCTGGAAGCCGCCGACTTCGCGGGCTCCACGGCGGCGATGAACGACTATGTCGCCGAGCGGAAGCCGGCCCAGGTGGTGCTGATCACCGAGTGCTCGATGGCCAGCAACGTCCAGGCCGAAAGCCCGGCGACCCAGTTCATCGGCCCCTGCAACATGTGCCCGCACATGAAGCGCATCACGCTGAAGAACATCTACGACGCCCTGGTCCACGAGCAGTACGAGGTCACGGTCGACGCCGACGTCCTCGACCGCGCGCGCCTGGCGGTGCAGCGCATGATCGACCTGCCGCCGCCGGCCAGCCCGGCCCGGTACGACCTCGTGAAGGCGCGGCATCACGTGGATGTGGAGCTGATCTAAAGAGCTCCCTTCCCCCTCGATGGGGGAAGGGTTGGGGATGGGGGTGACGCGGCCGATCCGCTTCCACCGTCCTTCCCGGACTTTCTCGATGAGGCTGGACAGCCGTGTTCACCCCATCCCCGGCCCCTCCCCATCAAGGGGAAGGGAGTGGAGCGTAGAATGATCGAGCGTATCGCCTTCGACGGCCCCGTCATCCTCGGCGCTGGCCTTGCCGGCCTCACCGCCGCCCTGGCGGCTGAGAAGGCTCTCGTCCTGTCGCCGACGCCGCTGGCGACCGGCTGCTCCAGCGCCTGGGCGCAGGGCGGCATGGCCGCCGCGCTGGCCGGCGATGACTCGCCCGAGCTGCACGCGGCCGACACCATCGCCGCCGGCGCGGGCCTCTGCGATCCCGAAGCCGTTGAACTGCTGACACGCGAAGGTCCGCAGGCCGTCCGTGACCTCGCCGCCCTCGGCGCCCCGTTCGACCGCAAGACCGGCGGCGAATTCGTCCTCAGCCTCGAGGCCGCCCACGCCAAGGCGCGGGTCGCCCGGGTCGGCGGCGACGGGGCCGGCGCGGCGATCATGGCGGCCGTCATCGCGACCGTCCGCGCGACGCCGAGCATCGAGATCCGCGAGAACGCCCGCGCTCGTCGCCTGCTGCAGGACAAGACCGGCCGCGTCGTCGGGGTCCTGGCCGAGATCGACGGCGAACTCGTGGAGATCCGCAGCCACAGCGTGATCCTGGCCACCGGCGGCGTCGGCGGTCTCTATGCCGTCACCACCACCCCCGCCCAGGTGCGCGGCGAGGGCCTGGGCCTGGCCGCTCTCGCCGGCGCCACCATCGCCGATCCGGAGTTCGTGCAGTTCCACCCCACGGCCATCGACATCGGCCGCGATCCTGCCCCGCTGGCCACCGAGGCCCTGCGCGGCGAAGGCTCGATCCTGCGTAATACCGATGGCCGCGCCTTCATGGCCGACTACCACCCGGCCAAGGAGCTGGCGCCGCGTGACGTCGTCGCCCGCGCCATCCACGCCGAGCGCGCCGCCGGCCGAGGCGCCTTCCTCGACGCCACGACGGCGGTCGGCGCCCACTTCCCGCACGAGTTCCCCGCCGTGTTCGAGGCCTGCCGCAGTGGCGGGATCGATCCGCGCCGCGAGATGATCCCGGTCGTCCCGGCCGTGCACTATCACATGGGCGGGGTCGCCACCGACCTCGACGGCCGCGCCAGCCTGCCGGGCCTCTATGCCGCCGGCGAGTGCGCCTCGACGGGCGTGCAGGGCGCCAACCGCCTGGCCTCCAACAGCCTCTTGGAAGCGGCCGTGTTCGGCGCCCGCGCCGGCCATGCGGCGGCGGCTGAAGGCCAGGTCGGCGGCGAGCCGGTCAGCCTGACGCCCCTACCCGACCTGCCGGACGCCACGCTGCAGGTCCTGCGCCGAGCGATGAGCCGTGACGCCGGGGTGATCCGCGACAAGGCGGGCCTGACCCGCCTCTCGGAACAGATCGCCGCCCTGGAGCCAGCTTTCGGTCCCTGCCCGACCCTGGTCGCCGCGCGGCTGATCGTCGACAGCGCCCTGGCCCGCCAGGAAAGCCGGGGTGGTCACTTCCGCAGCGACTTCCCCGCCACGGCCGAGCCGGTCCGCACCTTCGTCACGCTGGAGGCGGCCGGCGCGCTGCGCCGCCAAGCCGCGTGAGATCAGGCGGCTTGAAGACGCCGGCTACGCTTCATCCAGGCGGCGACCTTCAGGGTCACGGCCAGGGCGATCAGCGCCAGGGCCGGGATCGCCAGCATCGGCTTGGTCATCAGCCGGCCGACATAGCTGTTGGTGAAGACCAGCAGGATGCCGATGCCACCGACCATGTGCAGCAGCTTCCAGCGCGCCGGGCCCAGCGCCTTGATCGCGGCGTTGTTGGACGTCGCCGCCATGGCCGCGATCAGCACATAGACGAAGCCGCCGCCATAGATGCTGACCGGGTTCAGCTGATGCCGGAACACGAACGCCACGATCACGATGAAGCCCAGGTGGACGAAATGCGCCGCCGCGAACGACAGGCCCACCGCGCGTCGGCGGCGCAACAGCGTCGTGCGCCAGCCGCCCGGGAACAGGGTCGCGATCGCCGAGGCGCTCCAGGCCAGCAGGAAGATCGGGAACGCGAACCGCGCCGTCAGCCGCGTGGCCATCAGCGCGCCCTCGTGGTTCCAGCCACCGGCGCTCATGAAGCCCAGGCCGCCGACGGCCAGGGCCGCCACGGTCGCGCCCAGGACGATCATTGGGGTCGAAAGCTTCATCGCGTCACCTCCCCTGCAGCGCGTGTTCGCGCTTGTCATACCGACAGTATGATCGTCATACCATGAGTATGCCGTCAAGCCCCCCGCCTCTCACGAACCGCCAGCGCCTGGTCGCCGAGGCGCGCCGCCTGTTCGCCGACAGGGGGTTCGAGGGGGTTTCGGTCGACGACATCGCCGCCGCGGCGGGCCTGACCAAGGGCGCGGTCTACTACCAGTTCAAGGACAAGACCGACCTGTTCCGCGCCGCCTGCGAGGCGGTGCTGGCCGATGTCCGCGACCGCGTCGAGACCGCCAGCATGGGCCAGTCGGCCCATCACCTGGACGAGATCGTCATCGGCGCCGACCGCCTGTACGACGCCTATGACGCGCCGGACGCGCGTCGTCTGCTGCTGGTCGACGGCCTGACCGTGCTGGGCGTCGACGGCTGGACGGCGATGCAGGAGCCGGTGGGCGTCGGCCTGATCGCCCACGCCCTGGAGCACCTGGCCGACGAGAAGCTGATCGAGCCCGACGTCGTGCCGGCCCTGGCCCACCTGATGTTCGGGGCCTTCGTGCAAGGCGTGCTGCGCATCGCCGCCGCCGCCGATCCGCAGGCCGCCGGCGTCGAGGTGCGGCGGGCGACCAAGACCCTCACCCAAGCTCTGCTGTCGGGCGCCGGCGCGCCCCTGAAGGAAACCCAATGGCTGCCGCTTCCGTGACCCCGCTGGCTGACTTGCTGGTCCGCCCGATCGTCGACCTCGCCTTGGCCGAAGACCTGGGCCGCGCGGGCGACATCACCGGCGAGGCCTGCATCGACCCGGACGCGCGCCTGTCGGTGGTCTGGGCCAGCCGCCAGGACGGCCGGGTCTCGGGCCTGTCGTGCGCGCGGCTGTCGCTGGCGGCGCTGGACCCGAGCGCGTCCTTCGAGGTGGTGACCCCTGACGGCTCGGACGTGCTGCCGGGCACCGTCCTGGCCCGCGCCGAGGGCAACGCCCGCGCCGTGCTGATCGCCGAGCGCACGGGCCTGAACCTGCTGGGCCGCCTGTCGGGCATCGCCACCCTGACCCGGGCCTATGTCCGCCTGGTCGAGGGCACCGGCGCGACCATCGTCGACACCCGCAAGACCACGCCGGGCCTGCGCGCCCTGGAGAAATACGCCGTCCGCTGCGGCGGCGGGGTCAATCATCGCTTCGGCCTGGATGACGCCATCCTGATCAAGGACAACCACGTCGTCGCCTGCGGCGGCGTCGGCGAAGCCGTCCGCCGGGCGCGGGCCCATGCCGGCCACCTGGTGAAGGTCGAGGTCGAGGTCGACGGCCTGGACCAGCTGGAAGAGGCGCTGAAACACGGGCCAGAAGTCGTGATGCTGGACAATTTCAGCCTCGACGACCTGCGGACGGCGGTGAGCCTGGCCAAGGGGCGGGCGGTGATCGAGGCCTCGGGCGGGGTGAACCTGGCCACCGTGCGGGCCATCGCGGAGACGGGCGTCGACGTAATCAGCGTCGGGGCGCTGACGCATTCGGCGCCGGTGCTCGATATTGGCCTCGACGCCATCTAGCGGCAAGGCGAGCTCCCTCTCTCTTTTGAGAGAGGGTTGGGGTGAGTGGTTACGAGGCTCGACGGCGTGCCGGCACTCCGGTTGGCGCTGTAACCTCTCACCCTCCCACCGCTACGCGGCGGGCCCCTTCCTCTCTCTCAGAGAGAGGGGTTTTCCGCGCTAGAAAACCTGCATCAGCTCCCGCACCACCATCGCGCCGAGCACGCCGGTGGAGATGACGAACAGCAGGAACCGCACCGCCACCAGGTTCACGCTCACCTGCAGCAGGCTGTGCAGCACGCGCACGGCGACATAGACCCAGGCCAAGTGCACGGCCATGCCGTCGGTGTGTCCGGCGACCTGGATGGCCAGGGCCGCCGCGTAGAAGATCGTCGGCTGCTCCATCAGGTGGTTGTAGTTGTCGGCCGCCTGGCGCGCGCCGTCGGGCAGCTTGTCCAGCGAGCCCGGGAACCGCGCATCCTGCGGCTTGATCCCGGCCTTCTGCATCGCCGGGATCCGCTGGATGTACATCCAGACCCAGATCACCAGCGACCACGCCACCAGCGCCATCACCGGCGCGATCATCGAACTTGGCATCGAACTTTGCAAACGTCCCTCCCCAGGAATCTTGGTTTTTGCCTGGGAAGAAAAGCAGAGAACGTGGGTATCGGAAATGGTGACGCTTGGGGAAGGTGGATGAGCAGGGCTGCCAAGCCACCTAACAAATACATCCGTCATTCCCGCCCTTGTGGCGGGAACCCCTGGTTCAGCTGACACGTGAAGCGCAAGCGAACCGCCAGCGGTTCGCCTCTGCCGCACCCGCGGCGGACAGAGGGGTTCCCGCCACGAGGGCGGGAATGACGGTGGTTTATGTGGGAGCTAGTTCCCCCGATCCCGGAACGGATCGGCCGGATACACCCCCAGGATCTCGAACTTCTCCGAGAAGAACTTCAGCTCGTCGAACGCCAAGGCCAGGCTGCGGTCCTCGGGCCGCCCGTCGACCTCGGCGTAGAAGAAGGTGGCGGTGAAGGCGCCGTCCTCCATGTAGCTTTCCAGCTTGGTCATGTTGACGCCGTTGGTCGCGAAGCCGCCCATCGCCTTGTAGAGGGCGGCCGGCAGGTTGCGAACCTTGAACACGAAGCTGGTCACGCAGCGGTGGGTGAACGGCGGCGGCGCGGGGGCGGTGTCGGCCGTCATCACCAGGAAGCGCGTGGTGTTGTGGCGCTCGTCCTCGATGTCGCTGGCCAGGATGTCGAGGCCGTAGATCTCGGCGGCCAGGGCCGGGGCCACCGCGCCGCGCGTCGGCTCGGGCTTCAGGGCCAGGGCCTTGGCCGCGCCGGCGGTGTCGCCCGCGCCCTCGGTCGCCACGCCCAGCTTGCGCAGGCTGTTGCGGCACTGGGCCAGGGCGATCGGCATCGAGGCCACCAGCTTGATGTCGGCCAGCTTGACGCCCTTGTTGGCCATCAGCTGGAAGCGGATCGGCTTGAAGCGCTCGCCGATGATCTTCAGGCCCGAGGCCGGCAGCAGGTGGTGGACGTCGGCGACCCGGCCGGCGATCGAGTTCTCGATCGGGATCATGCCCAACTGGCAGACACCGGACTTGATGGCCTCGAACGCCTCCTGGAACGTGGCGCAGGGATAGGCCTCGTACTCCGGGAAATAGGTGCGGCAGGCCTCATGGCTGTTGGCGCCGGGCTCGCCCTGGAAGGCGATCTTCTTGAGGATGCTCATGCGGTTTCCTGGGCCTGCTTGCGGGCCGCTTCGAGGTCGGAAGGGTTGTCGACGGAGATGGGGGCTTCGGCGGCCACGGCGGCGCGGATGGTCAGGCCCAGCTCCATGGCGCGCAGCTGCTCCAGCTTCTCACGCTTTTCGAGGGCCGAGGGGGCGGCGTCGTTGAACACCACCAGCGCCTCGCGGCGATAGCCGTAGATGCCGATGTGGCGCCAGACCGGCGCGTCGCCATAGAGCGTCGAGCGGGTGAAATAGAGCGCGCGACCGCTTTGGCCGTCGTCCTCCATGGCCAGCACGGCTTTCACGACATCCGGATTCGTCCGGTCGGCCGGCGAGGCCTCAGGCGCGACGACGGTGGCGATGTCGGCGTCGTCGAACTCCTTAAGTATCCGAGCGCAGTCGCTCAGCACCGCCGGGTCGACGAAGGGCATGTCGCCCTGCAGATTGATGACCACGTCGTGCTCGAAGCCCGGATCGAGCTCTGCCAGCGCGGCCAGGATGCGGTCCGAGCCGGAGGGCAGTTCGGGGTCGGTCAGCACCGCCACGCCGCCAGCGGCCCGCACGGCCTCGACGATTTCGGGATCGCCGGCGGCGACGGCCACCGGGCCGATGTTCGCCGCCAGGGCCTGGTTCAGAACCCGGACGATCATCGGGACACCGCCGATATCGGCCAGCGGCTTGCCCGGCAGGCGGGTCGCGGCCATCCGCGCGGGGATCAGGACGATCGGGTTCATCAACGGTTCTGGGCCTCAAATCTTTGCGGACCGGTTGCGCGAGGGGCGGTAGCGTGTAAGAGACGCGAGCGCAACATGACGCGCGTTGCGGACTCGTCCTGACGATTCCGCCGTGCTGGTTTCAAGCCCGCCCTGGGGTGGGCCGACAAGAGGCTGACTAGGCTGAAATGAGCGACCTGACGTTCAACAAGATCGCTGGCGGCGTGCTGCTGACCGGCCTCGTTATTTTCGGTCTGCGGGAAGCGTCGGACATCGTCTTCAAGAAGCATGAAGTCGAGAAGGCCGGCTACGAGATCGCGGTCCAGGAAGAATCCGCCGGTGGCGCCGCCGCCGTCGACACGCCGCCCGACTGGGCCGCCGTCCTGACCCCGGCCAACGTGGCCGCCGGCGAGGCCGTCGCGGCCAAGTGCGCGGCCTGCCACAAGCTGGACGCCTCGAACGCCAACGCGACCGGCCCTGGCCTGTGGGACGTGCTGGGCCGCAAGCCCGCCGCTCACCCGGGCTTCAACTATTCGGGCGCGATGAAGGACTTCTCCGGCAAGACGCCGGTGTGGGACTACGACGCCCTGTACCTGTTCCTGAAGGCGCCCGGTAAGGACGTCCCCGGCACCAACATGACCTTCGTCGGTCTGAAGAAGCCGGAAGACCGGATCGCCATGATCGCCTACCTGCACAGCCTCGGCTCGAAGCTGCCGGTCCCGCCGCCGCGTCCGGCCGCCGCCGCGGCTCCGGCCGCTGAAGGCGCTGCCGCCGCTGACGCCGCCGCCCCGGGCGCCGCGGGTGGCACGACGGCTCCGGCCGCCGGCGCCGCCGCTGCTCCGGCCGCCCCGGCCGCTGGTGGCGCTGCTGCTCCGCCGAAGGCCTAAGGCTCTCGGAACACCAGGATCGAAGAAGCCCCGGAGGAAACTCCGGGGCTTTTTTCATGCTTGCTCGGGAATGGCCCGCCCGGAAACGACGGGCGGCGCGTCCAGGGCCTCGCGCAGGGCGGGCTGGCGCGAGCGGCTGACCGGCAAGGGCGCGCCTTCGCTCAGATGCAGCCGCCAGCGGTCGCCGTCGCGCTCCAGCCGCTGGACCTGGGCCAGGTTGGCGATCACGGACCGGTGGACGCGCAGGAAGCTGACGGGAAGCTGGCTCGCCATGCCGTCGAGGCGCGCGGCGTGCAGCAGGCTGCGGCCGCCGACCAGCCGCAGTTCGACATAGTCGTCGGCCCCCACCACGGCCAGGATCTCGGCGATCGGCACCAGTTCGACCCCGCGCGCCGAGGCCACGGTCAGGCGATCGGGGCGGCTGGCGGCGGCGGTCAGGGCGGCTTCACGGCCCCGGTCGTCGCGGCCCAGCCGCACCACCTCGACCATCAGCAGCGGCAGCACCAGGCCGGCGGCGAGCAGGAAGTAGGAGAAGTCGGCCAGCCACTCGGGGAACCCGAGGGCCAGCGCCAGGAACAGCGCCAGATAGGCCAGGGTGAGCCGCGCGCCGGGCCGCTTGCCGCGCACGCCCGCCGCGGCCGGCAGGGTGGCGATGGCCACGCCCAGGATCAGCGCCCAGACTGTCTTGATGTCGAACCCCGGAAGCAGGACCGTGGCGCCGACCACGGCCACGGCCAGACCGATCAGCAGGTTGCGCGCCTTGGGCAGGAAACGGGTGGCGGCATAGCTCACCAGCAGGATCGCGAAGGCGGCCGCCAGCGCCCAGATGGCGCTCATCCGCCACGCGTGCAGCGGATAGGGATAGTCGAACAGCGGCCGCAGGCTCTCGACGATGGCCTGCAGGGCCGCGACCCCGGCCATGCAGGCCAGCACCAGGCTGGACCCGGTGCGGCGCATGGCGTGGATGACCCCGAAACCGAAGGCCGCCGCCAGCAGGGCCCCGGCCGCCACGAAGGTGACGGCCAGCAGCGCGATCCGCTGCGGATAGGGATAGGGCAGGACGACGATGGCGCTCATTGGCCGGTCCAGGCGCAAGGTCCCGTGGAACGACGACAGGTGCAGCACCAGGGTGTTCGCGCCGGACCGCCAAGTGGCCTCGCGGATCGGAAAGGTCGCCTGGTAGCGTCCCGGGGCCTCTTCCCGCGCATCCGCGCCGGGGTGGCCGTTGGCGCCCAGGCGCTGGCCATTGAGCCAGGCCTCCGACGAGGCCGCGCCCGCCACATAGAGGGCGTGCTGGCGGGTGTCCTTCGGCGTGTCGATGGTCGAGCGGATCCAGAGCTCGCGGCCCTGAGGATCGACGAAATCCTGGATCGGCCGGCAGTCGCTCAGCACCGGGCCGTCCGGCCCCATCGCGCCGTGACAGGCCTGCCACGGCGTCTCGCGCGCCTGGGCCAGAGTCGTGAAGCCGGCCAGCAGCAGGCCGGTAAGCAAGGTTCGCCACATGGCCTCACCCTATAGGGCGCCATTCGCCGAGATGCGCCGCCATTCACCGACGATCGGGCGCCGTTGGCCGAAGCGGCGTGGCGGCCGGCGCGGCGGACGGCTCAGCTGTCGGCATGACCCACACCGCACTCAATCGCCGCGCCCTGCTCACCGCCGCCGGCCTGGCCTTCCCGACCCTGGCGCTCGCCCAGGCCCTTTCGCCTTCGGCCGCCGCGCCGGCGACGCAGCCCGGCGCCTTCCGCTTCAAGGGCTGGCAGGGCCAGGACACCGAGGCCGAGCGGGGCTTCTTCGAGGTCCCGGAAGATCGCCGCGATCCCAAGTCGCGGAAGATCCGGCTGAGCTATGTCCGGTTCGCCTCGACGGCGGCCAAGCCGGGGCCGCCGATCGTCTACCTGGCCGGCGGGCCGGGCGGCCTGGCGACACGAGCGGCGGGCGGACCGCGCTTCCCGATCTTCATGGCCCTGCGCGAAGTGGCCGACGTCATTGCCTTCGACCAGCGAGGTACGGGCCTGTCCAACGCCATCCCCGAGCGGCCGACCTCGACGCGCCCGCCGCCGGTGTTCACCGAGGCCGGACTGACCGCCTATTTCCGCCAGGACTTCCAGGAGGCCTGGGCCGACTGGACCAAGGCCGGCGTAGCCATGACCGGCTACAACACCGAACAGAACGCCGACGACATCGACGACCTGCGCCGCCACCTGGGCGCGGAGAAGGTCGATCTCTGGGGCATCAGCTATGGCACGCACCTGGCGCTGAGCATGCTCAAGCGGCACGGCGACCGGGTCGGCCGCGTGGCCCTGGCCAGCCTCGAGGGCCAGGACCAGACCGTGAAGCGGCCCTCGGCGGTCGACGCCCTCCTGCGCCAGGTGGACGGCCTGCTGGCCGCCGACCCGGCCGTCCGCGCGGCGATCCCCGACCTGCCGGCCCTGATGCGGCGGGTGCACGCCAAGCTGGAGGCCAACCCCATCACGATGACCGCCAAGCTGAACGGCGCGCCGGTCGACCTGCGGATCGGCGGCTTCGCCATCCAGCTGATGGCGGGCGGGCTGATCGCCAATCCGCAGACCCTGGTCATGCTGCCGGGCCTCTACCTGGCGCTCGACGCCGGCAAGACGGAGGTTCTGGCGCCGTTCATGGGCGAGTTCGCGGGCTTGCTCGGCATCGCCGGCATGCCCGAGGCCACGGACCTGGCGTCCGGGATCTCGCCGGGCCGGCTGGCCCTGGTACGCCGCGAGGCCAAGACCGCCGTGCTGGGCTCGGCGCTGAACTTCCCGATGCCGCAGCTGCTGGGCGTGGTCCCAGGCGCCGATCTGGGCGAGACCTTCCGGACGCCGCTGCGCATCGAGCATCCCGCCCTGCTGCTCGCCGGCACGCTGGACGGCCGCACGCCGATGGCCGAGCAGGACGAGGTGGCGGCCCAGTTCCGGCGCAAGTCGCGGGTGATCGTCGAGAACGCCGGCCACAACGTCTTCGAGGCCCATCCCGACGTCCAGGGCCTGCTGGTGAAGTTCTTCCGCGGCGAAACCGTGGCCGACATCCGGCTGAGCCTGCCGCCGCCGAAGTTCAAGCTGGCCTAGTCTCAGAGCTCGGCCAGGAAGCCGGCGAGCAGGGCGTCGAACCGTTCGGGCGCGTCGATGAACAGCGCGTGGCTGGCGTCCGGGACGATCTCGAACCGGCCCTTGGGCAACCGTCGCGCCATGTCGCGCTGGGCTTCCAGCTCGGGCGAGCGGGCGGCGGCGATCACCAGGGCGGGACGATCCAGCTTGGCGATGGCGTCGGTGCGGTCGGGGCCCAGCAGGTCGGACACCAGCATGGCCGCGCCGATGGCGGACGGGGTCTTCATGGCCTCGTCGACGATGGCGGTCATCTCGGCCGGCGGCGGCGGGCGCGAGATGATCGCTTCCAGCATGCCCTCGGTATAGGGGCGCGGGACGCGCTGGTAGAGGGCGACCATGTCCAGCGTCCGGGCGGCGGCCTCCGGCGCGGCCTTGACGCCCGCGCTGCCGGCGCTGATCGGCGCGTCGACCAGGACGGCGCCGGCCAGCCGGCCCGTTCCCTCCTGCCGGACGAAGGCCGCCAGGTCCTGCACGCCCTGCGACCACGCCACCAGCACCACCGATTTCAGCCCATAGGCGTCCAGCAGGGCCGCGAGGTCGCGCGCCCGCTGCTCGGGCGTCACGCCCTCGGCCGTGATGGTCGAGCCGCCCTGCGAGCGCGGGTCGAAGGCCACGACCAGCCGGTCCTTGGCCAGGGTGGCCATGTGCGGACGCCAGACGGCCTTGGTCACCCGCCAGCCGGTGACGAACACCACCGCCGGGCGACTGCTGGGCGCGCCCTGGGACACGGCCGCCAGGCGCACGCCGCCGCCGACCTCGACGAACCGGCTGGTCGGCGCCGCGACGGCCGTCCCGGCCACGCCGAGACTGATCAGCAGCACGGCCAGGAAAGGCGATCGCATGGCGGCCTCCTACTGGTGCCCGGCCTTGGCCCGCTGATAGGCCGGGCGCGCCTTGAGTCGGTCGAGATAGGCCTGCAGGCGCGGCGGGATCTCCTGGCCGACCGCGCCGATCCAGATGGCCAGGCCCGTCGCGACCGAGATGTCGGCCAGGGTCAGGCTGTCGCCGACCAGGAAGTCGCGGTCGCCGACCGTCTCGGCCAGCAGCTCCAGCAAGCCCTTGAGCCGGTATTCGCAAGCGACCACCGACCAGTTGCGCTTCTGGTCCTCGGGCGCGGCGAAGCGGGCGGCGATCAGCGGCGTCATCGAGGCCGACAGAGAGGCCTCGCCCAGCAGGGTGAACTGCAGGACCTTGGCGTAGCGCGGATCATCCGTCGCCGGCAGCAGGTCGGTCGGCCCGTACTTGCCGGCGACGTACAGCAGCATGGCGATCGACTCGCCGATCTCGACCTCGCCGTCCTGCAGGAAGGGCACGGTCCCGAACGGGTTCAGGGCGCGATACTCCGGGCTGGGCGGAAAGCCGACCGGGCTGAAGGCGTGGGCCAGGCCCATCTCCTCGCACAGCCAGGAGGTCCGCAGGCCGCGCGCGCCGCCGGGGAAGTCGTGGATCGTGATCATGCTCGAACCTCCTGGGCCGAGGCCCGATGACGGACGGCCAGCTTGCCGCCCAGCCAGACGCAAGGAATGGCCATGGCCGGCATAGAGAGGGCGTACCACAGGGGCCCGATCGCTTCGCCGCCCATGGAGCGCCAGGCGCCGATCCCCGCCAGGCCGGCGACGACGCCGATCCCCGCCAGGACCCAGGCGTGGCGCATGGGCAGGTCGGGCGCGAGACGGGCGGCGACATAACCGCCGGCCACGGTGAAGACGGCGCGATAGGCGAAGGCCAGGACGAACAGGCCTTCCGACATCCGCTGCGGGACGGGCGGATAGACGCCGGTCGCGTGCAGGATGGAGTCCACGACGGTCGAGGTCACGGCGGTCACCAGGAACCCGGCGACCACGGCCCCGACGCTGATCAGTCTGCGATGCATGAATTTCCCCCTCTCTGGTCACGCCCATCGGCGCGTCCAGCTCAATGGCCGGGCGATGGCCCGCACCGGCGACGCGACGGCGCACCACGGCGGCCCCGCCGTCTACCGCCCATGGTCAGCTATGCGACGATCCCGGCCAGACCCGCGACCAACCTCTCCGCTTGGCGTGGGTCAGCCGGCGATGCACGGCTTGTCCCCCTCGCTGGCGGCGCCCATGAGCGCGTCCAGCTTGCGCAGCTGGCTCTCGTTGCCGGCGCGAGCGCGCTCGGTCCAGGCGTCGTCGTGCATGGCGTCGAAGGTGATGGTCAGCTTGACCCCGGCCGCCGTGGCCGCCAGCTCCACGACCGTGTTGACGTCGTAGGGCGCGACGCCCGGCACGAAGTCGGTCAGGGTCTTGTAGGCCAGGCGATGGGTCGGCGAGACCTCGGTGTAGGTGATCTTGCACGGCGTCGGCAGCGGCATGTTCGACTGCCGCATGAAGGCCACCATCTCGGGCGTGACGGCGATCATCAGATAGTTCAGCTCGCCGCCGGGGCGCAGGTCCAGCGAGACGACGCTGACCTCGAACCCCTCCGGACCCCACCAGGACTCGATGCCGTCCTTGGTGGTCCACAGCGCCCAGGCCTCGTCCAGCGTGGCGGCGTAGGTGCGTTCGACGGAAAACTGGGCGCGAGCGCCCACGGTCGCGGTGCTCATTCGGAATCCTCTTTGGCGGCGGCCTCGGCGGCCGCTCGATTTCGCGCGAGAGCGGCGCCGAACCGATCCAGCCGCGCCTCCCAGTGTCGTCGGTAGCTTTCCACCCAGGCCTCCAGTTCATCGAAAGCCTCGCGGCGCAGCGAGTAGAGCCGCTTCTGGCCGTCGGGCCGCATCTGGACGATCCCGGCCTCGGTCAGGATGCGCAGGTGCCGCGAGACGCCCGACTGATGGATGTCCATCCGCTCGACGATGTCGCCGACGGCGCACTCCCCGGCCTTCATGGCCTCGACGATGCGAAAGCGGGTGGTGTCGCCCAGGGCCTGGAAGAGATTTATCTGCGTATCCATACATATACATTTTCATGCATATTTATGGCCGTCAAGGGGCGGAGTTCGACTTCACTGACAAGGTCAAGAACGCTTCAAAAACACTCCGTCATTCCCGCCCTTGTGGCGGGAACCCCTGGTTCAACTGACAAGTGAGGCGCATTGGCGGGCTGGCCCGCCACATCTCCGCACCAGCGGCGGACAGAGGGGTTCCCGCCACAAGGGCGGGAATGACGGGAGCTTTTGTGGGTTAGAACTGGCGCGGAACAGGCGTCCATTCAAACACGGCGGCGTAGAGGTCATCCCAGCGGGGATTGTCGCGCTCGATCAGATTGACCTTCCATTGGCGCGGCCAACGCTTGATCGATGTCTCTCGCTGGATCGCTTCGGTCATCAAGTCGAACTCCTCGTACCAGACGAGACGCTTAAGGCCGTATTTCCGAGTGAAACCTGAACCTCTCAGCTCGCGATGGTCCGTGACCCGCGTGATGAAGCGGCCCGTGACGCCGGTATAGATCGTGCCGCGGTAGTGGTCGGCCATCATGTAGACGGCGATCCAGGCTTCACGCGGCGCCATGGGCGGCTCTCCCGAAAGGGGAGAACAATATAAGAACAGCCTGGAACCGCTAGCTACACCTTTTCCCTACGACCGCCGCGCCATCCACAGCGCCGCGAGATCCGGCCAGGCCCCCTGCGACCCGTCCAGCTCGCGCAGGGCAAACCCGTGCGGAGCCTTGCCGAACACGTGGGCGTCCAGGTCCAGCCCCAGATCCCGCGCGGTCTTGATGTAGTTCAGGGCATGCTCGACCGGCACGGCCTGGTCGTGCAGGGCATAGGCCAGGAACGCCGGGCAGCGCGGCACGCTGTGGGGCTCGCTGGCCAGGCCGATCGGCCAGTCGTCGTAGAAGGCCTGCTTCTCCGGTGGCGGATAGTCGGGCTTGCCGGCCGGGGCCTTGTAGCGGCTGTGGTTGGCGTTGATCGGGCCGTAGGCGATCAGCAGGCCGGCCGGATCGACGCCCGACTGGCAGGCCAGCGCCCCGGCCAGGTGCCCGCCGGAGGACAGGCCCAGCAGGAACAGCGGCTTGTCGCGCGGGATGGACTTCACCGCCGCGACGCCGTCGGTCAGGGCGATATCCTTGGGCCAGACCCCGCCCGCGCCATCCCCCTGCCCCGGCAACCGGTGGACCAGCACATAGGCGTCGTAGTCGAGGCTGTTGAGCCACGCGGCGATCTGCGCGCCCTCGCGGTCGTACATCAGCCGCACATAGCCGCCGCCGGCGCAGACCAGCACCCGGCCGAGCGGCTTGGCGACGCGATAGGAATGGAGCTCGCCGCGCGAGATGGTGTCGACCGTGCGGTCGGGCCATTCGCCGTGCAGGACGTTGGCCGCGCCCGCGCCCAGCGGGATGATCTCGGGCTGGATCATCGCACCCGCCGGTAGCCGAGCGGCGCGCCGACGCCCGCCGCCTCGATGCGGGCGACCGCCTCAGCCAGGGGCTCGATGGCGGTGGCCATGTGGTGGGCGTTGGCGTGCAGGATGGTGTCGGCGTCCAGCAGGATGGCGACATGACCCTTCCAGAACACGAGGTCGCCGCGCTGGCGCTCGGCCTCGGCGATCTCGCCGAAGAAGCCGCGCTGCATGTCGGTGTCGCGCGGGCAGGCGCGGACGCAGGCATAGAGCGCCTGCTGCACCAGGCCCGAGCAATCCAGGCCCAGGCTCTCGCGGCCGCCCCACTGGTAGGGCGCGCCCAGGAAGCGCTCGGCGACGGCGACATAGTCCTTCTCGCCCCGGCCGATGGACGACAGGTGTTCCTCGATGAACCAGCCGGTCCCGGCGCCCTTGGCGAAGCGGCCCTCGCGGGCCTCGACGGTGATCAGGCTGTTGAGGCTGTAGAGGCCTTCGGGCCGCGACTTGATGTCGGGCTTGCTGAAAGCGTAGGTGCGGATCGCCTTGACCGCGTGGGTCGGCGGATGGCCCTGCGGGACCAGGGCCGACAGCTCGACAAAACCGACATAGCCGTCGCGCGGAGCCTGGCCCCAGGCGAAGCCGTCCTTCTCCTCCAGCACCCGGAAGACCTCGCCGAACAGCAGCTGGTCCCACTGCTCGGCATCGGACGCCGCCGAGGCGCGGATGGCCGCGGCGGGCACGGCGCAGACCATCACCTGGCTGGGCGCGTAGCGGGTAGACGGGGCCAGCCCCTCCAGGCGTTGGTCGGCCAGGTCGGGCCGGGCCAGGGTCACGCGGGTATCAAGCGTCATGCGAAACGGCCCTTGATCATGGCGAACGCGGCGCGGATCGCCTGCACCTCGCCCCCCACCGGGAATCCGGGACGACCCTTGGGGTTCCAGGCGAAGACGTCGAAGTGGGCCCAGGGTCCCACATCTTCACCGCTGGGCGCAAACCGCTGCAGGAACAAGGCCGCCGTGGTGGCGCCGGCCTGGGCCCAGCCGTCGGGATCGTTCTTCAGGTCGGCGATGTCGCTTTCCAGGGCGTCGCGATAGGCGTCCGTCAGGGGCAGGCGCCACAGCGGATCGGCGACGACCTTGGCGGCCACCTCGATCTGAGCGGCCAGCTTCTCGTCCGAGGTCCAGAACGGGATCACGAACGGCCCCAGGGCCACGCGCGCCGCGCCGGTCAGGGTGGCGAAGTCCAGGGTCAGGGCCGGCTTCAGTTCGGCGGCGCGGGTCAGGGCGTCGGCCAGGATCAGGCGGCCCTCGGCGTCGGTATTGCCCACCTCGACGGTCAGGCCCGCGCGGGTCTGCAGCACGTCGCCCGGCCGCATGGCGTCGCCGGCGATGGCGTTCTCGACCACCGGGGTCAGGATGACGAGGCGCACCGGCAGGGCGGCCTCCATGATCATCCGCCCCAGGGCCAGGGCGTGGGCGGCGCCGCCCATGTCCTTCTTCATCAGCCGCATGCCGGACGAGGGCTTGATGTCCAGGCCGCCGGTGTCGAACACCACGCCCTTGCCCACGAGGGCGACCAGCGGGTGCGAAGGATCGCCCCAGCTGACCTCGATCATCCGGGGTGCGCGGGCCTCGACGGCGGCGCGGCCCACGGCGTGGACGGCGGGGTAGTTCTGCAGCAGCAGGTCATCGCCGCGCACGACCGAGATCGTCGCGCCGTACTTGGCCGCGATCTCGCCGGCGATGGTCTCGATCTGCAACGGCCCCATGTCGTTGGCCGGGGTGTTGACCATGTCGCGGCACAGGGCGCAGGCGTGGGCCATGGCGGTGACGGCGGCGACGTCGACGCCCTTGGGCGCGACCAGGCGCGCGATCGGCTCGCCCTTCTTCTTGTAGCGGTCGAAACGGTAGGTCCCGAGCGCGAAGGCCAGCGCGACCTCAGCAGGATCAAGGCCTCGCGGCGGCTTGGTCAAGGCGTACTCGCCGGCCGGAAGCTTGCCGGCCAGGGTGCGAAACAGCGACAGATCAACGCGGCCGGCGCCCTGCCCCAGCAACACGCGCTCGATCGCACCGTTGGTTCCGGGAACCGCCAGCACCTGGCCGGTCTTGCCCGCGAACTTGTTGGCCTCGGCGTAAACCCTTATGGCCGCTCGCTTTTGCGCCAGGAAGGCCTCGACCTCGCCTTCCGCCAGCGGATGGACCGGGATCGCCTGCCCCTCGGCCTCGGCCAGGATCGGATGCGTCGCGTCGGTCATCGGCGGAACCCTTTAAAATTATGCTTAACGATTCCTTGAGAGCCGCGGCCGGACAATGGGCGCAACCTTTCGGAGACTCGTCTTCATGTGTCCCAAGCGCGCGCTCGTCGCAACCGTTCTCGCCCCGGCCGCCCTGCTGTTCGCGTCGTCGGCCTTCGCCGCCGACACGCCCAAGGCCGCGCCCGAAGCCGCTGCGCCGGCGCTGGTGAAGGCCTCGCCGCAGCAACGCGCCGAGGCTCGGCGCCTGGACCCGCTGGCCCGCGCGGCCTTCTGGGGCGGTGAGTTCGAGGTCGACGCCGCCGACGCCGAAGCCGGCGCGGGCCTGTCCCAGGCGCTGCGCCAGCTGGGCCGCAACGACGAGGCCGCCATGGCCGCCACCAAGGGCCTGGTCGCCCATCCCGACGACGCCTCGCTGCTGATGGAGCTGGCCCGGGCCCACGTGGCGCGCGGCCAGGGCTTCTACGCCATCGACCCGGCCCGCCGCGCCGCCGCGCTCAACGCCAAGGACTGGCGTCCGCTGACCCTGCTGGGCGTCGCCTACGAGCAGGCCGAGCGCGACGAGGAATCCGAGGCCGCCCATCGCCAGGCCATCGCCCTGGCGCCGAGCGAAGCCACCCCGCTGACCAACTACGCCATGCACCTGGCCGCCAAGGGCGACCTGCCCGGCGCCGAGGCCCAGCTGCGCCGCGCCATCGCCCTGCCCTCGGCCAATATCCAGGTGCGCCAGAACCTCGCCTTGGTGGTCGGCCTGCAAGGCCGCCTGCCGGAAGCCGAAAAGCTGGCCCGCGCCGACCTCCCGCCCGAGCTGGTGGCCAACAACCTGGCCTATCTCCGCGCGGCCGTCGGCCAGGCGGGCTCGGCGAGGAGCTGGGACGCGCTGAAGTCGGGCGGCGGGCAGTAGAGAACCCTCCCTTCTCCCCTTGCGGGAGAAGGTGGCCCGAAGGGCCGGATGAGGGGTCGAAAGCCCTGTCCGGTCGCGCCTGTACAACCCCTCACCCGACCCGCTTCGCGGGCCACCCTCTCCCGCAAGGGGAGAGGGAAGACCGTCCCTAACCCGCCAGCGCCTGGCTGATCACCTTCGAGGCGCGGGTGAACACGCCCAGCAGCGGACTGGCCACCACGTGTCTGAGGGTGAAGGCGAAGGCCGCCGCCAGCGCCAGAAGCAGCCCGGTCTCCATGGCCGCGCCGCCTTGCTCGGTCTCCGCGAAGGCGGCCGAGGTCTCCTTGAACTTGTCCACGCGCACTGTCCCAAAACGAAAACGCTGGGATCGTCGCGCGCAAGTCCGGCGCCAGGTCTCTACCGGGGCGTTAGTGCTTCCCGAACACGTCCTGGATCTTCATGATCGCCGGACCCATGATCACCAGGAACAGCACCGGCAGGAAGAACATGATCATCGGCACGGTCAGCTGAGCTGGCAGGGCCGCAGCCTTCTTCTCGGCGGCCGAGAGGCGCAGTTCGCGGTTTTCCTTGGCCATGACGCGCAGGGCCGTGCCCAGGGGCGTGCCGTAGCGTTCGGCCTGGATCATGGCGGTGGCCACCGACTTGATGCCGGGGTGATTGGTCCGGCGGGCCAGGTTCTCATAGGCCTGGCGGCGGTCGGGCAGGTACGACAGCTCGGCGGTGAGCAGCGACAGCTCCTCGGCCAGCTCCATCGACGAGGCGCCGACTTCCGAGCCGACCTTCTGGATGGCCGCCTCGATCGACATGCCGCTTTCCACGCAGATCAGCAGCAGGTCCAGGGCGTCCGGGAAGGCGGCCACGATCGACTCGCGGCGCTTCTGGGCGACGTTGGTGATGTAGACGTTCGGCGCGTAGTAGCCGATCGCCAGGGCCGCCACGCACGCGCACATCTTCTGGATGGGCAGCAGGCCAAAGCCGTTGATCACATAGAGATAGAACGCCACCACCGCGGCGAACACGAACGGCATGACGAAGCGGAAGAAGTAGAAGGTGGTCACCGGACGCGGGCCGCGGAAGCCGGCCTGGGCCAGCTTGTCGACGACCTTGGGATCCTCCAGCAGCTTCGACAGCTGCAGCCGGTCCACGACGTTCTTGTAGAGGCCTTCGTCCTGGTGGCGCAGCGAGCTGGCCGAGCCCATGCCCCCGCCGCGCGAGGCGATGTTCTGGCGCGAACGGCGGCGCAGCTCCTCGCGGCGGTTGGCGACCGACTTCAGCCGGCCTTCCAGGTTGCCGTTGCGCAGGGCCGGCGAGGCCAGGGTGATGATGGTCAGGAACACCACGAGGGCGATGAACGCCGTCAGGATGTTCGAGGGGTTGGTCAGGGTCTCGACGATACTCATGCGGCCCTCCCCCTAGAACTTGAAGTTGATCATCTTGCGCATCACCAGGATGCCCATGGTCATCCAGAACGCGCCGGCCATCAGCATCAGGTGGCCGCGCGGGTCGGTGAACATCGGCTTCATGTAGTCGGGTGAGGTCACGCTGATCAGGATGACGACGCCGGGCGGCAGGCAGCCGATGATGAAGGCCGAGGCGACGGCTTCAGCCGACAGCGCCTTGATCTTCTCCTTCATCAGCTTGCGCGCGCGCAGCACGGTGGAGAGGTTGCCCAGGGCTTCGGCCAGGTTACCGCCGGTCTTGGCCTGGATGGCCAGCACGATCGAGAAGAAGCGCAGCTCGTTGGTCGGCATGCGCTCGTACATCTTCTCCAGGGCCGCATCCATCGGCACGCCCATGGCGATATTCTCGGTCAGGACGCGGAATTCGCCGGCCAGCGGCTCGGGACATTCCTTGCCGATGATCTTCAGACAGTCGTGGACCGGCAGGCCCGACTTGATGCCGCGCACGATGATGTCGACGGCGTCGGAGAAGGCCTCGGTGAACTTGTGGGTCCGCCCCTTGGACAGGAAGCCCAGCACCCAACGCGGCAGACCGGCGCCGGCGGCGAAACCCGCCCCCAGGGCGACCAGCGGCATCTGCTGCAGCAGCAGCATGATCACGGCCACGAACAGGCCCAGCACGCCGCTGATGATCCAGAACATCCTGACGTTCGGCCCAAGGCCGGCGGCCTGCATGCGCGCGGCGATGCTCAGCGAGGCCTTCTTCTGCTTGCGTTCCTGGTCCTTCAGGGCCTTGAGGATCGACTGGCGTCGGGCCTCGGGCGTGTTGGCGGCCGCCTTGGCGCGGACGCTGGCCAGGCGTTCGCCGCCGCCCGCGATCAGCTGGGCGCGCTTGGCCGCCTTGGCCGAGGCGCCGTCGCCGCCCGCGAAGGCGAAACCGAGGCCCGCGATGGTGATGAAGCCCAGGATCCCGGCCAGGATGAACAGCATGGCCTACTCCGCCGCGTCGAGGGCTTCGGCCAGCTCGCGCTCCAGGCCGTAGTAGCGGGCGCGATCCCAGAAGCGCGGGCGGGCGATGCCGGTCGAGCGGTGCTTGCCCACGACCTTGCCGTGCTCGTCCTCGCCGGTGATCTCGTAGACGAAGAGGTCCTGGGTGACGATGACGTCGCCTTCCAGGCCCACGACTTCGGTGATGTGGGTGATGCGGCGCGAACCGTCGCGAAGACGGGCGGCCTGGACGATGACGTCGACCGAGCCGACGATCATTTCCTTGATGGTCTTCGAGGGCAGGCCGTAGCCGCCCATGGTGATCATCGACTCGATACGGCTGATGGCTTCGCGCGGGCTGTTGGCGTGCAGCGTGCCCATCGAGCCGTCGTGGCCGGTGTTCATGGCCTGGAGGAGGTCGAACGCCTCCGGGCCACGGACTTCGCCGACGATGATGCGTTCGGGACGCATCCGCAGACAGTTCTTGACCAGGTCGCGCATGGTCACCGCGCCGGAGCCTTCCAGGTTCGGCGGACGGGTTTCCAGGCGCACCACGTGCGGCTGCTGCAGCTGCAGTTCGGCGGCGTCTTCGCAGGTCACGACCCGTTCGGTGGGGTCGATGAAGGCGGTCATGGTGTTGAGCAAGGTGGTCTTGCCCGAGCCCGTACCGCCGGAGATGACGATGTTGCAGCGGCAGGCGCCGATGACGCCCAGGACCCGCGCCCCTTCCGGGCTGATGGAGGCGAACTCCACCAGGTTCTTCATGGTCAGCTTGTCCTTCTTGAACTTCCGGATGGTCAGGGTCGGACCATCCAGAGCCAAGGGCGGAGCGATGACGTTGACACGCGAGCCGTCGGGAAGACGGGCGTCGCAGATCGGGCTGCTTTCGTCGACGCGGCGGCCGACCTGGCTGACGATCCGCTGGCAGATGTTCATCAGCTGAAGATTGTCGCGGAAGCGCACGTTGGTGAGCTGAACCTTGCCGCCCACTTCGATGAACACCCGGTGGGCGCCGTTGACCATGATGTCGGCGATGTCGTCGCGGGCCAGCAGGGGCTCCAGCGGACCGTAGCCGAGGACGTCGTTGATAATGTCCTGGACCAGGTGCTCCTGCTCGGACACCGACATCGAGACGTTCTTGATCGCCACCAGTTCGGCGACGATGTCGCGGATTTCCTCGGCCGCCTGCTTCTGGTCGAGCTGGGCCAGCTGGCTCAGGTCGATGGTGTTCAGCAGGGCGTTGAAGATCGTGGTCTTGGTGGCGTGGTAGTAGTCGCTCTGCTCACGGACGATGTTGGTCGTCTGGGCCGCGGCCACCCCTTGCGCGGCGCGCAGCTGGTCCAGGCCCGGCGTGGCCTTCGGCCCTGGGCCGCCCTTGGAGGGGCTGTTGACCTTGGGCGGCGGCGCCTTGGGCTCAGGCGCGGCTGCGGCCGGCTCGACCCGTTGCGGACGCGTGGCGATGGCGGCGCCGCCCGTCGGTGCGGGGGGCGGCGCCTTCTGTTCGGCGGGGGCTGACTGATCGCGCTTGCCGAACATCTACTTCTTCTTGAACAGGCCCGAGAGGACGGAGGTCTTCGTGACCGGCGGCGGCTCGCGCCGGCTGATCAGGCGCGCCAGGTGCTCGAGCCCTTCGGCGGCCTTCGACTTGGGCGCCACGTCGGCCAGCATCTGGCCGTTGTTGGCCGCCTGGCCGTAGGGCTTGGGATCGAACGGCAGCACCAGCGAGGGCTGGACGCCCAGGGCTTCGCCGAAATCCTTCACGGGGATCTCGGGACGACCGGGCACGCCGACCTGGTTCAACACGAGGCGCGGCGGCACGTCGTTGGGACGCGAGCCCCGGACCAGGTCGATGATGTTCTTGGCGTTGCGCAGGCTGGCGAGGTCCGGCGTGGCCACCACGACCAGGTCGTCGGAGCCGACCAGAACGCTGCGGGTGGCGGCGTTCCAGACGTGCGGGACGTCCAGCACCACGAAGGGCGCGGCGCCGCGGATCTTCTGGGTGACTTCCTCGTACGCCTCGGCGCCGATCTCGTAGTCGTCATCCAGCGAGGCCGGAGCGGCCAGCAGGGACAGGCGATCGCCGCAGCGGACCATCATGCGGTCCATCAGCACCGGGTCCAGGCGGTCGGGCTGGGTCAGGGCGTCCATGACGCCTTGCAGCGGGTCTTGGTTGAAGTCGAGGCCGGCGGTGCCGAAGGCGAGGTCCATGTCGACCAGCACGGTGGCGGTCTGCATCTTCTCGGCCATCGCCCAGGCGAAGTTGTGAGCCAGGGTCGAGGCCCCCACCCCGCCCTTGGCGCCGACGAAGGCGATCTGGCGGCCGACGAACGGCGCGGACGGATCGGCGTACAGGCCGCCGATGGCGCGGATCACCTGCAACGGACCCAGCGGCTGGGTCAGGTACTCGCTGACCCCGCGACGGATCAGCTCGCGATAGAGGGCGATGTCGTTGGTCTGGCCGAGGACGACGACCTTGGTGCCCGGGTCGCAGACCTGGGCCAGGCTGTCGAGCAGGTGCAGCAGGCGCTGGGCCGTGTCGGTCGTCTCGACCATGACCAGCGAGGGCGTCGGCTGGTTCTGGTAGTAGTCGACGGCCGCCTCCAGGCCACCGTCGCGGACGATGGTCGAGGCGCGGGCCATGCGACGATCGGCGGCGGCGTGCTGGATCAGCTTGGCCGTGTCGGGACGGGCGCAGAAGGCGTGGATGCTGATGCGCGGGATCGCCGCGTCGCCCATGCCGCCGTCCGACAGAGGCTCGTTATAGGCCGGGGCGGCCGGAGCCGAGGCCTGACCCTGGACCTGGGCCGAAGGCGCGATGTCGAGGTCGCGGTCGTCGTAGTCCGACGCGGCGGCCACGGCCGGTTCATAGGCGCGTTGCGGCTGCTGTTGCGGCTGCGGCGCGCGCGGCTGTTGGGCCGGACGCGTGACCGGCGGCGCGGCGTTCTGGGCGCGCGGCGGCGGGGCGTCGTCGCGCGGGCGGGCCGGCGGGAACTCGGCGAACGGGTCCTCAAAGCCGCCCGCGGCGGGGTTCAGCGAGGGGGCGGACGAGCGCCAGGGATCGGACGCGCCGGTCGTGAACTCGTCGGCGGCGTCGAAGCCCAGGTCGAAGGGATCGTTGTCGGTCGGCCGCATTACGGGATCGCCTTCGAGATCGTGCCGCTGGACCCGGAGTCCTTGGCCGAGCTGGTCAGTTCGCCCTTGCGGTACTTGCCAAGGACGTTGTCGCGACGGCCGGTGTCAGCCGGATCCATGTCGCGTGGCCGGACCAGGTCCTCGGGATTGGCGACCTGGGCGGCGATGTTGGCGGCCATGGCGCAACCGAAGTTGTCATAGGCGGTGTTGTTGCGGGTCGCGGCCAGGTTCTCCCAGCGCTGGCCGCACTTCAGCGGCTCGGCCTGGTAGCGGAGGAAGCCGACGCGGATCGTGTCGTCCTCGGGACCGACCGGGGTGAAGCCGACCACGCGCACCTTGGAGCCGGGCGCGCCCAGCATGATCAGGCGATCGCGGATCTGCGAGGCCATGGCCCCGGCGCTGTTGGGCGTGGTGACGACCAGCTCGCGGGCCTCGGCTTCCATCCAGCGGCGGGCCAGCCCTTCCAGGGCGGCCGACTGGTTGGACGACAGGCCCGTGGCGTGCGGGGCCAGCACGATCTCGTCCGGCGCGGAGGTGACCTTGATGCGGTCTGTCCACTGCTGGGTCTCGGTGGCGGCGGTGCGCGAAGGACCCTCGTCGGGCTTCGGCGCCGAGGCGCAGGCGGCGAGTCCCGCCAGGGCGGCGGCGAAGGCGCCAGCCTTGAGGACGGTCTTGACGGAGGGGTTAAGCGTCATGGCTGCGTCCTACTCGATCACATAGCCAACGGGGCCCTGGTACGCGCGCCCCGCGTTCGCGCCGGCCGGCGCCTTGACCACCTTGTTGAGCCTGCCCATCAGCACCGTGCTCATGTCGCTGGCGATCTGCAGGCCGTCGGCCGGCGTCTGCAGGTTCTGCGGGCGGGTGGGGTCGATGATGTACGGGGTGACGATGATCACCAGTTCGGTCTGGCCGTTCTGGAAGTCGCGCGAGCGGAACAGCGCGCCCAGGATCGGCATCGAGGTCATGCCCGGGATGGCGTCGATCGTCTGCTTGGTCGTCTGCTGCAGCAGGCCCGCGATCATGAACGAGCCGCCCGACGGCAGCTCGACCGTCGTCTCGGCGCGGCGGACCGACAGGCCCGGCACCACCAGGCTCGACGACGTGCCGCTGTTCATCGAGAACGCGCCCAGGCTGGAAAGCTCGGAGATTTCGGTCGAGATCTTCAGCGAGATCCGGCCGCTCGACATCACCACGGGCGTGTAGCCCAGGCCCACGCCGTAGGGCTTGTACTCGACCGAGACCTTGCCGCTGGCGTCCTGACCGGTCGGGACCGGGAATTCCCCGCCGACGAGGAAGTTGCCCTTCTCACCGGAAACGGCCGCCAGGTTCGGCTCGGCCAGGGTGCGCATCAGGCCGACGCGCTCGAAGGCCTGCAGCATGCCCTTGGCGGAATTGACGTTGTCACTGCCCGCCAGGCCATTGGTGACCGAGGCCAGCGGATTGCCCTTGTCCTGATAGATGCCCGTCCCCGGCGTGACCGTGTTCAGGTTGTTCAGGAAGTTCTGCATCCACAGGTTCTGGGGCGAGTTGCCGCTCGAGGAGCCGCCGCCGTTCAGATAGGCCTGCACCGCCTGCGGCAGGGTCGCCGACGAGATGCCGACATCGGCCATCGTGTAGGTGATGCTGGTGGCGCCCGTCGGGATGACCGCCGTGGTCTTGCCGGCGATCGAGTTGGCGTACGAGCCCAGATAGCTGTTCTGCGCCGCGGTCAGGCTGCCGTCGCTGGCCAGGAATCGCTGCAGGTAGTTGAGCAGCGAGACGCTGGAGTTCGCGCCCGGGATCGCCCCGAAGATGCTGGGGATGACGCCGGTCGGCTGCGAGGTGGTGTTGAGATTGTAGCCGCCGGTGATGCCGCCCAGCAGGCTGCCGTTCACGCCATAGGTCGGCGTGAAGCCCAGCTGGAACTGGTCGCTGCCCAGCTGGCCCAGCACGGCGTTCATGTTGACGCCCAGCTGCTTGATGACGTTGCGCTGCACCTCGACGATGCGGACCTGCAGCATCACCTGGTCCTTGCCGGCGATGCTCATCATGTTGAGCACCTTGTCCGGGCTGCCGACGAACTGCGCGGCGATGCGCGCGGCCGACTCGGATTCGGCGGCGGTGCGGACCATGCCGGTCAGCACGACGCTGTCGCGGATCGGCTGCACCTGGATGCGGGCGTCGGGCAGGACGCGGTTGAGGGTCACGGCCAGCTGGTCGACCGGCTGGGTGACGCGGATGGTCAGCGAGATGATCCGGCGGCCCGTGGCGTCAAAGAAGGCCGCGTCGGTCACGCCCTCGGCCAGGCCGACGACATAGATGCGGCGCTTGTCGCGCAAGACGGCGTCGGCGACGACCGGGTTGGTGACCAGCAGGTCGCGGACGTCGGCGGGCAGCTCGATGATCGCCGACTTGCCGCGCGCCAGCTCGATGCTGGAGGCGGCCTGGTCGGCGGTCAGGGTGATGCGGGTCACCTGGTCGCCGATCGGCGGCGCGACCGGCATCGGCGCCAGCGGGGCCGGTCGCGAGACGCGGGCCGGCTGGCGATAGACGTGCGAACCGCCCATGGGACCGTCGGCGAAGGCCGGCGCGGCCGAGGACAGGCCCAGCAGGGCGGCCACGTGGGCCGTCAGGAGGCGGCGTTGAGGAGACATGCGGGTTTTCACAGGGGCTTTCACCGGACGGCTCATTGGCGCACCGCCACGCTGGTGGTCGTGCCGCCGCGGTTGATGCGAACGGAGGTGTCTTCGGGGACGGCCGGCCGGGTCATGCCCGACGGACCGCCCAGGTCGGTATAGGCGCGCAGGGCCAGGGTCACGGAGCCGCCGGCCTTGGCGCGGGCCAGGGCCTCGGCCTCGACCGGACCGACCTCGAGGGTGGCGGTCGCGGCGACGATGGACTTGGCGTCCTTCTCGGCGGCGGTCGCCTGGTCGAGGGCCAGGACGCGGATGTTCTGCAGGACGGTCTCGGCGGCGATCAGCTTGCCGCTCATCGAGCCGCCTTCGCTGGAGCCATTGATCTGGGCTTCGCGGGTCACCAGCACATCGACGCGGTCGCCCGGCAGGATGAAGCCGCCCACGGCGGTGTCGGAGGTGACGGGCACGGACATGGCGCGCTTGCCCGGCGTCAGGACGACGGACAGGTAGCCGCCCTCGCCGCCACGGACGATCTTGCGGGGGGTGATGGGTTCGCCGGTCAGGATCGGGTCGCGAACGATCGCGCCCTCGATGGCCTTGGCGGGATCGACCCCGCCGATCATCTGGTCGGCGGCGCCGGAGACGGCGGCCTTGGCGGCCTCGACCTTGCCCTCGGGCTTGGCCGGCGCGGCGCCGTTGGTGATGAAGGCGCCATTCACGGCGTCCGAGGGCCAGGCCACCCAGGTGACGTCGGTCGCGATCAGGCGCGTGCCGATCGGCAGGTCGCGCTTGGCGACCAGGACCTGGGTCATGGGTTTTTCGGGCGCGGTCTTGGTCGCGGCTTGGGCGGCCGGCGCGGCCGACTTGCCGCCGAGCGCCTTCTGCAGGACCACGGCGAGGCCGATGGCCGAGATGGCGGCGACCAGGACGATCAGGAGACGAACGGGACTCATGGCGCGGGCTGAAACTCTTGGGTGAGCCGCATGGCCGCCGTCCGGCGAGAGCACGCGATTCGTCAGTCAGCCTTTCTGGCCACGTCCCATGCTCGCCTGTGCATGGTTAACGCGCGCTAAAAGTTTTTAACTTCGGAGGGGAGATGCGCGCGACAGGCTGTCGCGCTCTGCTCCCCTTTCGGGGGAGCTGTCGCGGAGCGACTGAGGGGGCTAATGCGGCATAGGCCGAGCTGCCCCCTCCGGCCCTCTGGGCGACCTCCCCCAAAAGGGGAGGAGAGGTTCAACCCAGGATTCCGTGGGCCAGCGCGCCCTCCGGGAACGCGGCCAGGGCGCCGATGGCGATGGCGACGCCGTAGGGCAGGTCGCCGCCGGCCTTGCCCAGATTGCGCAGCCAGCTCGGGCCGCCGGCCACGGCCGGGGCCAGCCAGCCGGAGCGTAAGCCCAGGATCGCGAAGGTCAGGGCTCCGCCGGCCAGGCCCGTATAGAGCATGAACGGCAGGCACGCGGGCCAGCCCAGCCACAGGACGCAGACCGCGAACAGCTTGCCGTCGCCGCCGCCGATCCAGCCGGCGGCGAACATGCCCATGCCCAGCACCAGGGCGCCGAGGCCCACGGCCAGGCACAGGCCGATCTGCGCGAGGGGCGCGCCGCTGACCAGGGCGGCCGGGACGAAGGCGGCGATCAGGGCCAGCGAGATCCAGTTGGGGATCGTGTAGCTGGTCAGGTCCTTCAGCGCCCCGACAATGGCCAGGGCCGGAAACACCAGCAGCAGCGGGATCTGAAGGGCCTGCATGGGGCGGTCGCGCCTCGAATTGAGATCGCGCCATTCTGGGGCGCACCCATGAAGCAATGGTTTCCCGACGAGAAACCAGGTCCCGAAAAAGCGAAAAGGCCGCGACGCCCTTACGCGTCGCGGCCTCCCCGTTTTCGAGGTGTCTCGAACTTGTTAGGTGCCGGCGGCGGTCGACACCGACGTGCCGGCCTTCGTGAAGGCGGTCGTCAGGTTGGTGCCGAGGGTCGTGACCGCACCGACGATGATGACGGCGATCAGGGCGACGATCAGGCCGTATTCGATGGCGGTGGCGCCGGATTCGTCTTGGGCGAAGGCTTTGAGCAGGCGCGTCATGAACGCAGTCTCCGAGAAGTTGAACTCACATTGCGACAATACGTCTCGGAGAGTGAAATCCGCGTAAGGCTTGTTGGTTAATCCGGGGGCAACCTAAAGATTTGGTCGGCAATCCGACAAACGACAAAGACCCCGACGCGAACGCACGGGGTCTTTTGAGTATCGAAGTAAAGAAAAAGGGCCGAGGCGGAAGCCTCGACCCTCTTCTTTTCGAGCGTGTCGGAGGTTGGCTTAGGTGCCAGCCGCCGTCGACACCGCCGTACCGGCCTTCGTGAAGGCGGTGCGCAGGTTGGTGCCGAGGGTCGTGACGGCCGTCACGATGATCACGGCGATCAGGGCGACGATCAGGCCGTATTCGATGGCCGTGGCGCCCGATTCATCCTTCAGGAAGCGAGTGACGAACTTGGTCATGACTTGGTCTCCAAAAACCAGAGCTAGTTGATTTGAGGCTCTCAAGCCGTTCGACTTGCTCACCCCCGAAAACACGATCAATTTCGCCCGGCGCACTTAATGGCCAGTAAACAGCGAATAGTTTTCGCGGATTTTCTTTTGGTTTATTTGTATTTACCGTTATTTGTTCTTAACCATGCACTTCCGAAACGCGCTCAACCCCTTTTGATTCAAGGACTTTCTCAAGCGGCGCCTTGCCGCACACAGCCGCGCTTTAGTCTTTTATTGACCAAAGAAAGTGATGCTGGAGGACGTTCGTATCCGGGATCGGAAACACTCATGCGCCGCCTTTCGCTCGTCATCGCCGCCGCCCTGACCCTCTCGGGGGTTGCCGCGAGCGCTCAGACCCTCCCCGTGCGGGTCACGTCGACGACCGCGACCGCCTCGCCCGACCTGCCGGTCGCCGCGGGCCAGGCCTCCTATGTGAGCCTCTCGGCCCCCGTTCGCGACATCGTGGTGGGCGACCCCAGCATCGCCGACGTCAGCGTCGTCAACGACCGCACCCTCGTCGTCCTGGGCAAGCGTCCGGGCGTGACCAGCCTCCTGGCCTTCAGCGCCGGTGGCCGCGCCCTGGCCGACCGCCAGGTGGTGGTGTCCGAGAACGGCGGCGGCGGCGTCACGGTCTATCGCGGCGTCAACGCCAACAACTATGCCTGCGCCGCCCAGTGCACGCGCCTCGGCGCGGCGGCCGGCGCCGCTTCGGCCGCGCCCGCCCAGACCGTCCCCTAGAGACGGTCTTCGAAGCAGCCAACTTCGCGCCCTCACGTACGCGTGGGGGCGTTCGCGCGCTCTAAACCACTGATTAGGATCATTGGCCTAGCCTGAGGGACGAACCTCCCACGCCAGGGATCGCCCACCGCATGGCCATCAGCCGCCTCCTCGATCGCGCCCGACGCCGGCTGGCCCGCACGGCCGGCGGCTTCGCGCGCGCCGAAGACGGCGCCACGGCGGTCGAATTCGCCTTCGTGGCCATCCCCTTCCTGATGCTGGTCTTCGCCATCATCGAACTGGGCCTGGTGTTCCTGGTCTCGCTGACCCTGGAGAACGCCGTCCTGGACGTGGGCCGCCAGATCCGCACCGGCCAGGTTCAGACCGCCGGCGGCACGGCCAGCACCTTCAAGACCTCGGTCTGCAACAAGATGAGCTGGCTGGGCAGCAAGTGCTCGACCAACCTGCAGATCGACGTGCGCACCTTCAGCGACTACACCGCCGGCAATACTTCGGCCTCGGCCGGCACCGTGCCGACGACCATGAACTGGAACCCCGGCGCGGCCGGCTCCATCGTGCTGATCCGCGCCTACTACACCTGGCCGCTGATCACGCCGCTGCTGAACACCGGCCTGCAGAATTCCGGCAACAAGCGGATCATCTACGCCGCCACCGCCTTCACCAACGAGCCTTACGAATGAGCGGTCGCAAGCTGAACAGCCTGAAGGGCTTCTGGCGCGACCGGCGCGGCGTCTCCGCCGTCGAGTTCGCCCTGATCGCGCCGGTGCTGATCGTCATGTACTGCGGCATGGCCGAGCTGACCCAGGCGATGATGGCCCAGCGTCGCCTGTCGAACATCGCCTCGCAGATGGGCGACCTGGTGGCCCAGGGCACCCAGACCGGTCCGCTGAAGACGCAGGACATCTTCAAGATCGGCGAGATCACCATGTCGCCCTTCCCGATCTCGGGCCTGAAGATGTGCATCGCCAGCATCACCTCGGACTCGACCGGCAAGGACAAGGTCGCCTGGTCCAAGCCCTCGGTCACCGGCATGACCAACTGCCCGGCGGCCGGCTCGACCGTCACCGACATCCCGGTCGGCCTGCTACCCGCCGACAAGAGCGTGGTCATGGCCCGGGCCAGCTACACCTACACCTCGCCGATCAAGCTGGTCATGCCCACCAGCATGACCTTCGCCCGCACTTACTACCTGCGCCCCCGCAAGGGCGACGCGGTGCTGTGGTCTTCGGCGAGCTGAGCTAGGTCAGCACGCCGCGCAGCCGCTCCACGAGCGGATGCGGTTCGAATGCCCGATCCCCCAGCCGCGACACCGCCCGCACGCCGATCAGGCTGTTGGTCAGGAAGATCGCGTCCGCGCGCGATAGCGCCTCGGCGTCCACGGCGACCTCGTCGGCCGGCTCCAGCGCCATCACCCGCGCGCGGGTGATCCCCGCCAGGACGCCGCAGTCGAGCTTCGGCGTGAACAGGCGCCCGTCCGCGATCCAGAACAGGTTAGCCGCGCCGGCGCAGGCGACCTCGCCGCGATTGTTCACCATCACCGCCTCGTCGGCGCCGGCCGCGTGGGCTTCGGCGCGGGCCAGGACGTTGTCGAGATAGGACAGGGTCTTCAGCCGCGAGGCCGGCGAGCCTTCGTTGCGGCGGGTGGTCGCCACGGTCAGGGTCGCGGGCGTCGTCACCGGCGCCGAGGGCGCGGCGGTGGCCAGCAGGCGGACCGACGCGGCGGACGGCCGGTCCAGCCCTCGTCCGCCCGAACCGGCGGTCAGGGTCAGGCGGACAGCGAACCGGCCCTCGGCGGGCGCGGCGTCGCGAACGACCCGCGCGGCCTCGTCGCGGTCGAACGGCAGGTTCAGGACTTCGCAGCCAGCCGTCATGCGGTCCAGGTGTGCAGACAGGTGCGGGACGGCGCCGTCGAGCGCGAGCATGGTCTCGAACAGGCCATCGCCCAGCAGCAGGCCCCTGTCATCGAGGGGAATGGCATCTAGCGGGATCATTCGGTCAGGGCCCTCTTCAGCGCCGCGATCTTGGCCTCGGTCTCCAGTCGCTCGCCGTGCGGGTCGCTGTCGGCGACGATGCCCGCACCCGCCCGCGCTTCCAAGCGCCAGCCCAAAGCGTCCTCGACAAGCCCGACGGTGCGGATCAGCACGCTGGAGTCGAGCGCGCCATCGAAGCCGGCCCAGAACAACGAACCGCAATAGGGCCCGCGCGGCGGTTCCAGCCCAGCAATGACCTTCATCGCCTGGACCTTGGGCGCGCCGGTGATCGAGCCCGGCGGGAAGCTGGCCCGCAGCAGGTCGGCGACCGTGCGGTCCTCGGCCAGCCGCGCCGTCACGGTCGAGACCAGATGATGGACATTGGCGAAGCTCTCGACCTTGAAGAGCTCCGGCGCCTTGACGCTGCCCGGCGGCGACACCCGCGCCAGGTCGTTGCGCATCAGGTCGACGATCATCAGGTTCTCGGCCCGATCCTTGTCGCTGGCCAGCAGCTCGGCGGCCAAGGCCCGGTCCTCGACGGCGTCGCGACCGCGGGGCCGCGTGCCCTTGATCGGCTTGGTCTCGATGGCGCCCGCCGCGTCCAACTTCAGGAACCGCTCGGGCGAGTTGGAGACCAGCGCCCTGCCGGGCAGCCGCCAATAGGCCGAGAACGGCGCGGGGCTCTGGCCGCGCAGGCGGACGAACAGGTCGAACGGGTCGGCGCCGGCGGCCAGGCGACCGGTCCAGGCGCGGGCGATATTGGCCTGGAAGATCTCGCCGCCGACGATGCGCTCGACCACCTCCGCCACGGCGGCCTCATAGGCTGCGCCGTCGGTGGCGGTCAGGTCGGCGCACAGGGGGCCGGCAGGTTCGGGCCGGTCTGCAGCCGGGGCGTCGAGCCAGGCCAGGGCGTTGCGGGCGCGGGCCGTTGCTTCAGCTTCGGTCTCACCACGCCCGACGGCGACGACTTGGCGCGCGTGATGGTCGAAGGCCAGCAGTGCCGGGTAGCGGGCGCAGATCAGGTCCGGCCAGTCGGTGCGACCAAGGTCCAGCGCCTCGACCCGGTCACCCAGTTCGTAGGCGCCGAGGCCGACAACACCGCCCTGGAACGGCGGGCCTTCGGGATCGGTCGAGAGGCGCGGGCCGACCAGGGCTTCGAGCGCGTCGAACGGATCGGCGCGGTTGGCGGCGGACAGGCTGAGCGTCTGGTCCGGCGCCAGCAGCAGGTACGACCACCGCCCAGCCCCGCCCGTGACCAGCGCACAGGCATAGGCCTCGTCCCGGAAGGGAGCCAGCGCCCAGACCGGCTCGCGCCAGGGGGCGGTGAGGAGGGCGACGCGGCGCATGGGGAGGGCAGTATCAAAATCGGGGGCGGTACGGAACCGAACCAAGCAAACCCGCCTTACTAGGCCTTGTGCCTAGGACCCATGGCCGAGCTTGGTCCTGAGTCTCCGGGTGTGCGCCGTCAATGTGCTCGCCCACACTCAAACACCCAGACAGCCGAACGATGGGTCGCACAAGGCCTAGGAAGGCATGCTTCATTGAAGCTATGCCTCCTCCCGCTCCCCGCCCTTCACCGTGAACAGCCCGACCAGGCCGAGCGCCAGCAGCCCGGCGATCGGAATGAAGCCCGCGACCTGGCTGGCGAACATCTTGGTCGCCACGGCCACCAGCAGCGAACCCAGCCACATGGTCGCCGTGCCCGACAGCGAGAACAGGCCGAAGAAGGCCGCCATGCGGTCCGGCGGGGCCAGGCGCACCAGCAGGGTGCGGCTCGAGGCGTACTGGGCCGTGACGAAGACGGCGATCAGCAGGCCCATGCCGAGATAGACGAGCTCCGGCAAGGTGCGAAACAGCGGCGCGTTCCAGACGGCCGGATGGGTCGCCGCGTCCCAGGTCCAGAAGAACAGGATCTTCTCGCGGCCCATGCCCAGGGTGCCCAGCAGCACCAGGATGCAGATGCCGATCTCCAGCTGGATGGCGCGCTTGGGACCCAGGGTCTTGTCGAACCACGGCGCGATCAGCCCGCCGATGACCCCGAAGATCGACAGCGAGATGCCGTAGGCCAGCATCTCCAGCTCGCCCCACTTCATCAGGCCCGCCGCGAACAGGCCGCCGAAGATCAGCAGCGCGGTCATGCCGTCGCAATACAGCATCCGTGCGCCCAGGAACTTGGCGACGTCGGCATGGCCCTTGAGGTTGCCGAAGGTGTCGATGATCAGCTTCACGCCTTCCTTCAGCGAGGCCAGCAGCGAGACGCCGGTACGCGGCGCGTCGCGGGTCCACAGGAAGAACGGGATCGCGCCCAGCAGCATGACCGTGGCGGCCAGCGGCCCGACGATCCGGCTGGGCTCGTGGGCGCTCTGGCTGAGGCCGAACAGCGGAGCCGAGGGCACGAACGACCACGGCACCACGCCCGGCAGCACGAAGGCCCACATCACGAAGATCAGCAGGGTCACCGACAGGCCGTTGGCCACGGCGTAACCCAGGCCCGACAGCACCGGCTCCTGGCCCTTCTCGGACGCCCGCGACAGCAGCGAATTGTTGAGCACGTCGCCGCAGTTATAGGCCACGCCCAGCACGATCAGGACGACGCCGACCAGATCGACCGGCAAGCCGCCCGGCTGGGCCAGCCACAGCAGGTAGAGCAGCGGGACCATGATCGCCAGGATCACGCCCATCAGCGGCTTGCGCGGCCCGAAGCGCTCGATCGACGCGCCCAGGATCGGCGCCAGCACCGCGGTCAGCAGGCCATAGACCGTGGAGATATCGGCGACGGCCGCCTGGCCCTTGACTGGATCGCCGACCAGCACCCGCGAGAAGTACGGCGCGAAAACATAGATGGTGACGAGAATGACATAGGGGTCGCGCGTGCCCTGATGCAGGATCCAGCTGAGCGCGCTTCGGGAGAGTTTCTTTGAGGGGGGCGGGACGAGCACGTCGTCGGCCACGGTCTCACTCAGGCCCGGAGGCGACCCCGCCAGCTCGCTCATGCAACACCCTGATGACGCTCGGCCGTCTGACGCGACCATGGGGTGACGTTGGCGGTTAAACGGGCGTTTGTCACCTTACGGTTTTGGAGAGGTGATGAACCTGCGGTTCATTCCCAAAACCTTCGTCATTCCCGCCCTTGTGGCGGGGACCCCTCTATCCGCCGCAAGTGAGAGTGAGGCGGATCGCTGGCGATCCGCTTTCGCCCCACGTGCCAGCTGAACCAGGGGTTCCCGCCACAAGGGCGGGAATGACGGGGGTTTATGTGGGGGCCGCGGACCTACGCCAAAATATGCGCCCGCACCTTCTCGCACGTGTCCGCGTCCAGCCCGACCACCTGCTCCAGATACCCATCCAGCGAGCCGTGGGCGTCCTTGATCACCGCGAACGTCGCCGCCAGGTAGCGCGCCTCGACGCCCATGGCCGCGCGCATGGCGGCTTCGCTCGGACGGCGACCGGTCTGGGTCGCGATGTGGTCCATGAACGCCACCCCGCGACGGTCGAAACGGCCGGGGTCGTTGGTCAGCAGATAGTCGTCGATGACGTCGTCGTCGCCGACGCCCGCGATGTGATGAGTCAGGGCGGCCAGCACGCCGGTGCGGTCCTTGCCCGCAGCGCAATGGATCAGGGCCGGGCCCTTCGCCTGCGCCAACGCCAGGAAGAAGCGGCGGAAGAGATCGATGTGCCGCTCCTTGAACGGCAGGCGGCGATAGTACTCGTCCATGTAGGTGTGGACCGAGGTCTCGGTCAGTTCGGCGCTGGAGATGAACTCAAGCCACGGATCGACACCGGTCACGCCCAGGTCGTTGTCGATCACCTGGGCGGCGAACCCCGTCCAGCGGCGCGAGGGCGAGCGCTCGCGCTCATTGGGCCGGCGCAGGTCGACCAGGGTAACGATGCCCAGTGCGGCCAGGGTCTCGAGATCTGCGTCCGTCGCCTCGGCCTGATGCGCGGCCCGGAACAACACCCCCTTCTTCAGGCGTCCCTCCCCCGCGGCGTAGTCGCCGAAATCGCGGAAGTTCTCGACGCCTTGGAGGGGGATGTGCCGGGTCATGCTTACTTCCTCAAAAGCGGCTGCAGCCGATCCTGGATCGGCTGGTCGATATAGGTGTGGAACAGCCAGGCCGCCCCGTAGGCGATCGGGAAGCCGGCCAGCCACATCAGCCACTGCCAGCCGATGCCGATCGGCACGGTCTCGATCAGCTTGTGGACGGCGCTCCAATAGATCACCCCGACGAAGATGTGGGTGATGAAGAGCGCGAACGAGAGCTTGGCGCCCTCCTCGATCCAGGCCCTCGGCTTCTTGACCGGCAGGCGGCCGGCGCCCAGCACGATCATGGCGATGGCCAGCAGCGACGGCGCGTCGAACAGCCACTCGTCCGGCAGGGCGTAGCGGTCCAGCGGCTGGGTCACGACCAGCAAGGCCAGGCCGCCCCACAGCAGCCGCTTGGCCGCCGCCTCCGAGGGCCAGCGCATGTCGACCGCGCGCGCCAGGCAGACCCCCAGCACGAACAGCGGCAGGGCCCGCACGACGCCGTACTGGAACTGCAGGTCCGGCAGCGGATGGGCGAAGACCTTGCGGGCGATCACTTCGAAGACGCCCAGGATCACGGCGGCGCCCAGCGGCAGCACCCAGGCGCGGCGCACCTTGCTGACCGTGCGCCAGAACAGCGGGAACAGGGCGTAGCAGACGATCAGCGCCGATAGCGACCAACTGGGCAGGTTCCAGCCATCGCTGGGGAAGCCCCAGGCGTGGATCAACAGGGCCTGGGTCACCAGTTGGTCCCAGGCGAAGCGGCTGGGCTTGTGGGCGTCGGTGCCGACCGTGTTGAGCAACAGCACCAGCACTGCCAGCATGGCCAGCACCACCAGGTGCCCAGGCCAGACCCGCGCGGCGCGACGGGCCCAGAACCGCGGCGTCGAGAGGCGGCCGCTCAGGGTCGAGGCGCCATAGGCGCGGCCGAGTACATAGCCGGACAGCATCAGAAAGAAGTCGGTGGCCAGGAACCCGCGCGAGAACACCTGGCCGAAGCGCTCGATCCGCATCGGGCTCTCGGCGCCATAGTGGTAGACGACGATCAGCAGCGAGGCGAGGAAGCGCAGGAAGTCCAGGGCCCCGCCGCGCACGATCTCCTTGGCCGGCCGGAGAGCGTCCGGAGCAGGCGTGTCGGCCGAGACGGCCGAGGGAGTCGGAGGAAGCGGAACGGTCACAAAGGCCGCCATACCAAAGGCGTCGCCCCCGGAAAAGCCGTCCAAGGAACGTCGTCTTGCGGTATGGCGTCGCGGCCACTATCTGTAACTTCTACTGTTTCCAATAGGGTCTACCATGTCTCGCATGCCCGTCCTGTTCGTCGGCCACGGCTCGCCGATGAACGCCATCGAGGACAATGCCTGGAGCCGCGACTGGCGCCGGCTGGGCGACACCCTGCCGCGTCCCAAGGCGGTGCTGATGATCAGCGCCCACTGGGAGACGCGCGGCGCCTCGGCGGTCAGCGCCTCGAGCGCACCCGAGACGATCCACGACTTCGGCGGTTTCCCGCAGGCGTTGTTCGACGTCCAGTACCGCGCGGCGGGCGATCCGGCCCTGGCGGCGCGGGTGGGCGAACTCCTGTCGCCGGACGTGGTGGTGCAGCATCCGACACGCGGCCTCGACCACGGCGCCTGGGGCGTGCTGAAGCCGATGTATCCCGACGCCGACGTGCCGGTGGTCCAGCTCAGCATCGATCGCGGGCGGCCGGACCGCTGGCACTACGAGGCGGGTCGTCGGCTCGGCGCCCTGCGGGACGAAGGCGTGCTGATCATGGGCAGCGGCGACATCGTCCATAACCTGCGCGCGGCGGACTTCCGGCGGCCCGAAGCGCCTGAGTGGGCCGATCGGTTCAACGAGAAGGCCAAGGCGCTGATCGCGGCGGGAGATCATGATCCGCTGATCGACTGGCGGAGCCTGGGTCCGGACGCGGAGATCTCGATCAATAGCGCCGAGCACTATCTGCCGCTGCTTTATGTGCTGGGAGCGCAGGAGGTTGGGGAGGCGGTCAGCTTCTTCACCGACGATGTGTTCGCGGCGATTTCCATGACCGGGGTTAAGGTCGGCTGAGCGCCCCCTCCGTCTCGCTGCGGATACGCAGCGAGACGGAGGGGGCGCTCCAGATCACATCACCTCCGCCGCCTTCTTCGCCGCCGCCACGCGCTCGTCCATCGCCTTGCCATAGATCCCCGACACCCGCCGCAGCACCGCCTCCGGCGCCGTCTCCGGCCGCCCCGCGTTGAACGGCGGGTCCGGCGCGTACTCCACCGCCAGCTGGATCGCCTGCGCCATGTCCTCGCCGGCCAGTTCGGCCACCACGGTCAGGGCGAAGTCGATGCCCGCCGTCACCCCGCCGCCGGTGATGTAGCGCCCATCCCGCGCCACCCGCGACGGATCGGGGATGGCGCCGAAATATTCCAACTGATCGCGCCACGCCCAGTGGCAGGCCGCGCGCTTGCCCTTCAGCAACCCCGCCGCCCCCAGCACCAGCGAGCCCGTGCAGACCGAGGTCACGTACCTGGCGCCGTCGGCCAGTCGGCGGATCTCGGCGATAAAGTCGCGGTCGGCCATCGCCTCGGTCGTGCCGAAGCCGCCCGGCACCAGCAGCACGTCGCACGTTTCGACGTCGGACAGCTTGGGCAGGTGCGCGAAGACCAGGCCGTCGGCCTCGATCTCGCCGCCAGCAAGGCTGGCCACCGTGACTTTCGCGCCCGGCAGGCGGCACAGGATCTGGTGCGGACCGGTGAAGTCCAGGTGGGTGACGCCGGGAAAGAGGGCGATCACGATCTGTAGTGTCTGGCTCATGGCGTCTCTCCGTATCGGTTGACGAAGAGAACATGGTTCGATTAGCGTCTGGCGGAAATGACATAGTTCCCACGGTTTCAGCCACAGGCTTTTGGCATGGCGCGAGCGATCGGCTTCCTCGTCTATCCCGGCTTCCAGCTGCTGGACGCCACCGGGCCCATCGCGGCCTTCGAGATCGCCGGGCGGCTGTCGCCCGGGGCCTATTCGCTGCACTTCCTCTCTCTACGGGGAGGCCTGACGCCCAGCTCCTCGGGCGTGGCGATCCAGACCACGGCCCTGGCCGACTGCCCGCGCCTCGACACGCTGCTGGTCTCGGGCGGCGACGGGGTGAAGGTCCCAGCCACCTGCGCCGAGACCCTGGCCTTCGTGCGTGACGCCGGCCAGTTCTCGCGGCGCGTGGCCAGCGTGTGCTCGGGAACCTACGTCCTGGCCGAGGCGGGCCTGCTGGACGGCAAGCGCGCCACCACCCACTGGAGCCGGACCAAGGACTTCCAGCGCCGCTACCCCAACATCCGCCTGGAGCCGGATCGCATCTGGATCCAGGACGGGAGCGTGTGGAGTTCGGCCGGCATCACCGCCGGCATCGACCTGTCCCTGGCCCTGATCGGCGCAGACGAGGGCGAGGCCGTGGCCCGCCGCACGGCCCAGCAGCTGGTGGTCTACCACCATCGCCCGGGCGGCCAGTCGCAGCATTCGGCCCTGATCGACCTGCGCCCCGGCCGCTTCGACGCCCTGCTGTCGTGGGCCCGGCTGAACCTGTCCGAGGCGCTCTCCGTCGAGCAGCTGGCCGACCGCGCCGCCATGAGCCCACGCAACTTCGCCCGCCTGTTCACCCAGGAGACCGGCGTCACTCCGGCCAAGGCCGTCGAGCGCCTGCGCGTCGAGGCCGCCCGCGCCCTGCTCGACAGCGGCCCGCTGCAGGTCGAGGACGTGGCGCTGGAGACCGGCTTCGGCGACTCTGAGCGCATGCGCCGCGCCTTCATCCGCGCCTTCGGGCAGCCACCGCAGGCGCTGCGGCGAGCGGCGAAGGTGGGGTAGCAAGGCCAGCTAGGCCGTACGAGCCGGACACAGCGGCGCAACAGAGCCGGCGGATCGTGCGTTCCGGGATCGAGGGATTTCGATCTGGAGCTATCCATGTTCGCTTCGAAACTATTGAGCGCTGGCGCCCTGGCCGCCGCCATGCTGGCAGCCAGCGTCCCGACGGCCGGCCTCGCCGCCGACCGCGACCACCGGGGCGACCGCTACGACCGTCATGATCGCCACGACCGTTACGACCGCGTTCGCGGGGATCGCGGCCACCACTACGGGCGCGGCCACAAGGTCAAGGTCTGCCACCGCGAGTGGCGGCATCATCACCGGGTGAAGGTCTGCCGGTGGGTCTGGCGGTGAACGCCCCCTAAATCTTCCCGTCATTCCCGCCCTTGTGGCGGGTCCCCCTGGTTCAGCTGACACGTGAGATGCAAGCGGATCGCCAGCGATCCGCCCCTACTGCACCTGCGGCCGACAGAGGGGTTCCCGCCACAAGGGCGGGAATGACGGGAGCTTGGAGGTAGTTCTGCTAACCCTTCGCCGTCATCAGCTCGATCCGGTTGCCGAACGGGTCGTCGGCATAGACGCGGTCCCAGCCCTCCAGCGGCTCGTCGTCGACCACCCGGACGCCGGCGGCCTTGAGCCGCTGCGCCAGCGCCAGCACGTCGTCGACCACCAGCGCCGGATGCGCCTTCCGCGCCGGCCGGAAATCGGCCTCGACGCCGAGGTGGATCTTCACCGGCCCATCCTCGAACCAGCACCCACCCCGCTTGGCCAGATGCGGCGGCTTGGCCTTTTCGGCGATGCCCAGCAGGTCGCGATAGAAGGCTCGCGCTGCGTCCTCCCCGCCCGCCGGCATGGCCAGCTGCACGTGCTCGATCGCCAGGATGGTCATGGTCAGAGCTCCGTCCGCGTCTTCGACCTCGGGTCATCGGCCAACTCCCCCGAGTGCAGCACCCCGTCGATAGCGCGGTCACGCCAGGCGACGGTGCTGTCGTAGATCGGCGCTTCCGGATCGATCTCCTCGACGATCCAGCCCTCGACCTCCGGCCGGCAAGCCCAGGGAATGACCCCGTCCGGCCGAACCATGAACGACGGCCAGCAGCTCCTCTCCGCCGCAGTGTTCGGACAGCTGATCCACATGTTGTTGTTCGAGGCCGCCGCGATCATGCCGGCCGGCATGGTGATCGCGGGCAAGGTGGTCCCGCCGGTCAGGACATGGCGGCCGACGTCCGCCTCCATGGCCGCGAACCGCTCGGACGAGAGACCGCCCGCGTGGAAGCCGTGGAACATCATCCGCACGCCCAGCCGGTGATAGGCGCGATAGAGCTCCGGATAGCGATAGTCGTGACAGATCAGCACGCCGCAGCGCACACCCTTGATCTCGAACACCGCGAAATGGTCGCCGGGCGTGTAGTGGGCGAGGTCCCCGGTCAGCCCGGCCGCGTCGCCGGCGCAGAACCGCTTGTCGTAGCGATCGACCAGCGCGCCCGACGCGTCGATGACATAGGCGCAGTTGTGCGGCTTGCGCTCGCCGTCCAGCCGATGGGCCGAGCCCAGGATCGTCCAGAGCTCCAGCTCGCCGGCCAGCGCCATGACCCGGCGCGTGGCGGCCTCCAGGCGCGGCCAGTCGAAACCACCGAAGCTTTCGAAATCGACGCCCGCATAGCCGGACAGGGCGGCCTCCGGGAAGTGGACGACCTCCGCCCCCGCTGTCCAGGCCTGGCGCATCAGGCGCTCGATCGCCGCCAGATTGGCGTCGATGTCGGCCGCTACGGCGAACTGGGCGGTGACGACGGTGAGGCTCATCCCCGCTCCGCCCTCAGCTGCACCACTTCCTCCTGCAGTTCAGAGAGCCGGGCCGCGTGCTCCCGGCACAGCACCATCAGCTCGTCGCTGCGCAGGGCGTCCAGCTTGTCGATCACCCGCATGATCTCCAGCTCGGCCCGCAGGTTGACGGCGTAGTCGTGCTCGGCGGTCAGGCGGTCCTTCGCCGCCTGGCGGTTCTGGCTCATCATGATCACCGGCGCCTGGATGGCGGCCAGGGTCGAGAGCAGCAGGTTCAGGAAGATGAAGGGATAGGGGTCGAAGGCGTGCTTGAACGGGGTCAGCGCCAGGTTCAGCCCCATCCACAGGAACAGCGCCAGGGCGAAGCCGCCGATGAAGCCCCACGAGCCGCCGATCGCCGCCACCCGGTCGGCCAGGCGCGTCCAGAAGGTGTTGTCCGCGTCATCGACGGGTCCCGACGAAGGCTGCTCGGCCAGGACGAGATCGATCACCCGCTTCTGGACGTCGTTGAGCTCGTCATAGGGCCGCCGCAGCAGCTCGCGGGACAGGCGTTCGAGGTGGTCTTGGGTCATCGGAAGACTCGCGCGGCGAAGACCCGATCTTCCTCACGCGAACCCGAACGTGACAAGGGCGCGGTTGACAGGAGCGTGTCGGCAAGGCGACGGTCGCGCATCGGGTGGGGCCGATGATCTTCAAAGCCTTCCAAGGAGCGCTATTCGATGGCCCATAAGTTCGTGATCAAGAAGAACAAGGCGGGCGAGTTCGTCGCCTATTTCGTCTACAACAGCGAGACCATCTTCTGGACCGAAGGCTACTCGTCGAAGGCTTCGGCCAAGAACGCCATCGAGTCGATCAAGAAGAACGGCCCCGAGGCCGAGACCGACGACCAGACGGACTAACCTGCGAGGCCGTCCTCGCCCTTCGACAGGCTCAGGGTGAGGACGACTGCAAACGCCGGATCAGTAGAAACCTCACCCTGAGCCTGTCGAAGGGCGAGGTTTCGGTCCCTCCGGTTTCTTATTGACCCCTCCGCCGTCTCGGCATCTGATCATTGATAACAATGATACGGGAGGGGACCGCGATGCCGGCGAACGGGCGCAAGAGCATCTTCATCACCGGCGCCGCCAGCGGCATCGGCCTGGCCTGCGCCAAGCGCTTCGCCTCGGCGGGCTGGTTCGTCGGCCTCTCCGACATCGACAAGGCCGGCCTGAAGGCCGCGCACGAGGCCATCGGCCCGGCCAACGGCGCGGTCCATCCGCTGGACGTCCGCGACCGCGAGGCCTGGGCCAATGCGCTGGGCGAGTTCGGCAAGGAGACAGACGGCAAGGCCGACGTGCTGCTCAACAACGCCGGCGTGGCGCGGTTCGGGGTGCTGGAGGACCTGTCGGACGCCGACTGCGACATCCAGATCGACATCAACATCAAGGGCGTGATCAACGGCGCCCGCGCGAGCCTGCCGCTGCTGAAAAGCGCCGGTGGGCGGCTGATCAACATCGCCTCGTGCGCGGGGCTCTACGGCTCGCCGAAGCTGGCGGTCTATTCGGCCACCAAGTTCGCGGTGCGGGGCCTCTCCGAAGCGCTGGACGTCGAATACGCCGCCCACGGGGTCAGCGTCGCCTGCGTCATGCCGTGGTTCGTCGAGACGCCGATTCTCAACGCCGGGGCGTCAGGCACCAACGAGAGCATGTCCGACGCCCTGCGCAAGGGCGGGCTGGAGGTCTATCCGGTGGAGGACGCCGCCCAGGTGGTCTGGGACGCCGCGCACGGCAAGCAGTTGCACTACTTCGTGGGCAAGCGGGCGAAGCAGATGCGCTTCGCCACCAGCCACATGCCCAATACGGTCAGGAAGCAGCTCCGCTCCCGGCCCCTACTGTCGTCTTGAGGCCTTCCAGGGCCGGCTTGTCGCCCGAGGTCTTGACCGAGGTCAGGGCCGGGGCGGCCGGAGCCTTGGCCGCCGTGGCGATCGGGGCCGAGGCGGGCTCGGAGACCGGACCCAGCGGACCACCCATGCCCGGCGTGCTGGACGCGGGCTCGAGGCGGCCGACAGCGGCGGCGGCGTAGACGACCGGCGGCTTGCCGTCGGCGGTCAGGCTGGCGATTTCCGACGGCGCGATGTCGTCCACGCTGGGCGCCTGCGACGGCGAGAAGCTAGACGTCCCGCCGTGACGACCGAAGCGGTAGAAGATGTGCATGCCCACCTGGGCGACGCGCAGCAGGCGCGGGCCCCAGCCGGGCGAGACATTGACCGTGTGGAAGTGCGTGGCCGAACCGACCTCGCTGCCGATCGTGCCGGCCAGGGTGCGAGCGGCGACCGTGCGGGCGCGGCTCCAGGCGCCGGTCTCGCGAGCGCGGCGCATCGAGCCGTCGCAGGCGAAGCTGAACTGGCAGCCGGTGCGGTTATAGGCGCCTTGGAAGACCACGCCGCAGATCGACTTCGGGAAAGCCGGGTGGCGCACGCGGTTCATGACCACCTGGGCCACGGCCGCTTGGCCGCTAGGGGTCTCGCCGCGGGCTTCGTAATAGACGGCGTCGGCCAGGCACTCGAGCTCGCGCGAGCTCGCCAAAGCATTGCCAAGTTGGAACGGAGTCGCGCCGCCGATGTTGAATCCGGAGCCGAAGCTGGCCCGGAGCATCAGGGGGCCGCTACGGCCCGTCTGTCCGGGGCGGAGATTGGCCGCGTTCGCGCCTTCGAGGCGGGCGGCAAGCTGTTGCGACTGGCGGTCACGCTGGTCAACGGCCGCGAACAGGTAGGGATCGTGACGTTTGGCCACGGCGAGGGCGCCGGGGTCCATACGCGTAGCCGCGCTGACCATCGCGGCGTCGGAGAAGCTCCCCGAGGCGCCGTCGGCCAGGCGGGCGACGCGGGCGTGGGTGGAGGCCGATTGAGCCAGGCCACCCATGAGGTAAACGCCGCCCAGAGCCAGACCCGTGATGGATCCGACCAATACGGCGCCGACCAGCCCGCGCGCGTCCGCGCGCGTCTGCGACTTGATATACAAAACTAGCGTCCTGCGCGGCGAGGGCGTACCGCCCCCCGACAAAATCGCTCCGAAACCCCCGCGAAATGCACTGGCGGAGAACCCTTCGAAGCGGTGGATAGGCCGTATCACGCTGTGGCCAAGATCCTGCTTGTAGCGGCTTATGACGTATCCATGACCGACTCGCAAGCACTTGCTGCGATGCAACATGGCTTCTGTGCGTAAGCGTCGCACAGTTAATTCGTTAACGCCTTGAATCCTCGCGAAAAGCTCGACAAGCCAGAGCAGCGTTTTTTTGCCGCTGCGAAAGCCTTGCCAGGGCTGTGCTCAACCGATCCTGGCGGAAGCTGAAACAGTCCGCATCGTTACTCGACGAGGTCATAAAGATTAACGGCGGCGATTAACCAAGACGGGAATTTCGGGAGAGTCGGGAGGGGTATCCGGGCCCCGGAAGACCCCTCTCCTCCCCCATCGGGGGGAGGAGAGATGGAAGGCAGCGCCCTTACCGCCCCAGCACCAGCCGCCGCCCCTCGACGAACAGCTTGGTCAGGCTGATGCCGGCGGCCACGGCCATGCAGATCTTGAAGGACAGGTCGACCGTCTCCTGCAGGCGCGCCACGTCAGCGCCGCCGGGCAGCACGAAGGTCAGCAGCGGCTGGGCCGGCCACAGGACCGCCACCAGGGCCAGGCCGCCCACGGCGCCAAGCAACTCCGTGCTCGCCCGAGGCCGCACCCAGCCCGGCTTGACCACCACGAACAGCGAGGAGATCGCCTGCACGATCGCCAGGCCCAGGATCGGCCAGAAGAGCGAGGCCAGGACCGGGTTCAGCACGACGCCCACGTCGCCGTCGCCATGGACGATCGCGCCCATCGGGAACGGCAGCAGCTTGGTCCACCACGAAATGAACAGCAGCATGACGATCAGCTCGAACAGGCCCTCGAAGCGGCTCTTGGAGAACCAGCCCTTGCCTTGCCCCGGGGGGATGACCGGCAGGTCGCTGACCTTCCACTGCTTGAAATCGCCGACCTTGATCCAGCCGCGCTCGATCGCCGCCCCGATCAGCGTGGCGCAGCCCACCAGGCTGAGCGCCGTCGGGATGAAGTCGTTGATGACGCCCGTGACGGTGTGGGGGTTGCCCTCGCCGGTGATCAGCACGATGGCCGCCGGGATGATCGCGGCGATGGCGGCGATGGCCAGCGCGACCTTCACGCCGAACTCCCAGAACGGATAGAGCTCCGGCCCGATCAGCGCCTTGTGCGGGCCGTAGCGGCCGGCCACGGCGATCGGGTGGCCGATGTCGTGCAACAGGGCCTCCATCTCGCGCTTGTCGAGCGGACGCCCCAGAACGGCTTCCTTCTCCTCGACGCGGTTCATGATCAGGTCGCGCAGCTCGGCGATGATGTCCTGGCGCGAGGCCTTCGGCAGCAGGGCGGCCACGGCCGCCAGATAACGATCGATGAGATCGCTCATGGTCTTGTCCCCTTGGAAATTGAAAGGCCGCGCGCTCACAGCAGCGGCTCGAGGGCGGCGTTGATCGCGCGCCATTCGTCGGCCAGGCGGGCCAGCACGGTCCGGCCCTCTTCCGACAGCTGGTAGAAACGCTTCTTGCGCTTGTCTTCCTCGCGCCACTCGCTGGCCAGGAGGCCTTGGGCCTCCAGCCGGCGCAGCATCGGATAGAGCGCGCCTTCGTCGATCTCCACGCCCACGGTCGAGAGGGCCTGGCGCAGGCTGTAGCCGTAGCGCTCCTCCCGCAGCTGGGCGAGGACGGCGAGGATCAGGGTCCCGCGCCGCAGCTCCTGGCGGAGCGATTCAAAGATGTCTGTCTCGGTCGGCATGGGTGTGCGCCACATAGTGTGCATCACATGGTGTGTGACACACACTGTATGTCACACAGTATGATTGGGAGTCAACAGGCGGAACGGCGTTCGGCGCTCAGGCCTTCTTCTCGGGAACGAGACGGAGGTTTCTATGCTCGGCGACAAGGCGGCCCAGGCGACCGTGGCGGTGAGGGACCTGGCCACGGCGCGGCCGTTCTACGAGGAGATTCTGGGCCTGACGCCCCTGCCCGGCGACGAGCCCTCGGTGCAGGGCTTCCGGGCCGGCGGCTCGACGGTGCTGCTCTACGAGTCGGACCACGCCGGGACCAACGAGGCCACCGTCCTGACCTGGTCCCTTGGCGAGGCCTTCGACGAGACGGTGGCGGCGCTGCAGGCCAAGGGCGTGCGGTTCGAGCACTACGACATGCCGGGGATGACCCGCGAAGGGGACGTGCACCGGGCGGACGGCATGAAGGTGGTGTGGTTCAAGGACCCGGACGGGAACGTGCTGAGTTTGGGGAATTACTAGCCCCTCTCCCCTTGCGGGCGAGGGTGGCCCACGAAGTGGGTCGGGTGAGGGGTCGCGCTCCGTTATCCGGACAAGCCTTTCAACCCCTCATCCGTCAGCTACGCTGACACCTTCTCCCGCAAGGGGAGAAGGGAAGGATCACACGATCCCCCCATTCACCCGAACCACCTGCCCGTTCACCCACGCCCCATCCGGTCCCGCCAGGAAGCTGACCGCTCCGGCGATGTCCTCCGGCTGACCCAGGCGCTCCAGCGGCGCGGCCTTGGCCAGCTTCTCGACGAGCTCCGCCGACTTGCCGTCCAGGAACAGCGGCGTGGCCGTCGGGCCGGGCGCGATCGCGTTGACCGTGATGCTCCGACCGCGCAACTCCTTGGCCAGGATCGCGCCCATCGTCTCGACCGCCGCCTTGGTCGCGGCATAGACGCCGTAGCGCTCCGGCAGCAGGCCCACCACGCTGGACGACAGGTTGATGATCCGGCCGCCGTCGCGCAGGCGGCGGGCGGCCTCGCGCAGGACGTTGAAGACGCCCTTCAGGTTCACGGCGACGGTCTGGTCGAACAGGGCGTCGTCGCTGTCGGCCAGGCTGGCCAGCTTCATGATCCCGGCGTTGTTGACCACCACGTCGACCCCGCCGAACGCGGTCTGCGCGTTGTCGAACAGGCGGGCGACGGCCGCCGGGTCGCTGACATCGGCCTGGGCGGTGACGGCGCGGCCGCCGGCGGCCTCGATCTGGCGGACCACCGCCTCGGCGGGCTCGGCGCGACCGGCGTAGTTGACGATGACGGTGAAGCCGTCGCGGGCCAGGCGCAGGGCGGTCTCGCCGCCGATGCCGCCCGAGGCGCCGGTCACCAGCGCCACCCTGTTTTCAGTCGATGAGGTCATGGAAGGCTCTCCTTTTGGCTGGAGAGATCCTGCGCCTTCGCCTGGCTTGAATAATTCAGCCATCCGCGACATCACTGTTCGCATTGTCGAATAATGGGGGCGAGCGGCGTGGATCGGTTCGAGGCGATGCGGCTGTTCGCGCGGATCGTGGAGCGGCGCAGCTTCACCCAGGCCGCCGCCGATCTGGATGTGCCCCGATCGACCGCCACCGAGGCCGTGCAGCAGCTCGAGGCGCGGCTGGGCGTGCGGCTGCTCCAGCGCACCACCCGCCAGGTCAGCCCCACCCTGGACGGCGAGGCCTATTACCGGCGCTGCCTCCGCCTGCTGGACGACCTGGAAGAGGCCGAAGGCGCGTTCCGGCAGCGCACCCCGCGCGGCCTGCTGCGGGTGGACGTGCAGGGCGCCCTGGCGCGGCGGTTCGTGCTGCCGGGCCTCCCGGAGTTCCTGGCGGCCTATCCCGAGCTGAAAATCCAGATGACCGAGGGCGACCGCCTGGTCGATCTGGTGCGCGAGGGCGTCGACTGCGTCCTGCGGATCGGCGACCTGACCGACAGCGCCATGGTCGCGCGGCGGGTGGCGCTGCTGCCGGAAGTGACCTGCGCCTCGCCGGCCTATCTGGCGCGGCGGGGGACGCCGAAGGCGCCCTACCATCTTGGCCAGCACCGCATGGTCGGCTTCCTCCAGGCCGGGACGGGCCACGCCCATCCGCTGGAGATCACCGTCGACGGCAAGGTCCGCGAGGTTCCGGTCGAGGCCGACGTGGTGGTGAACTCGGCCGAGAACACCGTGGCCATAGGGCTGCTGGGCCTGGGCCTGATCCAGGTTCCGCGCTACCGGGTCGAGGCGCATCTGGCCGACGGCAGCCTGGTCGAGGTGCTGGCGGGTTATCCCCCGACGCCGACGCCGGTGTCGCTGCTGTACCCGAAGAGCCGCCAGCTCTCGCCGAGGGTGCGGGTGTTCATCGACTGGGTGGCGAAGCGGTTCGGGGACTAGCCCCGCCCCGTCGGATCCCGTGGATCCAACGGCAACCCCGCCGCCTGCCGCGCCTTCAACAACCGCAGCCACCCGTGCAGCGCCTCGCAGTCCAGGCCGTGCATCATCAGCCGATACCCCGCCTGCAGGGTCGACAGCGGCACCAGCGGGTGGCCGTTCTTGACGAAGGACAGGTGGTAGTCCGAGCCCAGGATCTTGGCGATGTAGATCGCCACGGTCTCGTCCAGCTGCAGCGAACCGGCGGCCCGCACGAAGTCGGCGCGCGGCAGGAACAGGGCGTAGAGCGGGGTATAGGCCTCGACCGCCGTCTGGACGTCGATCTTGTTCAGCGGTCCGGCCTGGGTCGCCGGGATCGGGAACGGATCATCCGAGATCATCGAGAAGTCCGGCCGCTCGACCGGCGCCAGGTCTCGCCCTTGCGCCCGCAGGCTGGCGTTCAGCTGGATCACGAAGTTGAAGACGTTGAGGTCGTGCTGCAGGAAGACGTTGTCCTCCAGCGCCTTCAAGGTCGTCGGCCGCAGCGGCACGGTCTCGATGGTCACCGGCCCGGCGTTTGCCTTGATGAACCCCAAGAGCTCCGTGCCGATGTGGAAGTGGCGCATGATCAGCTGGTTGCAGTCCGGCGAGCCGAAGGTCCGCAAGCCCCAGTGGATCAGCCGGTGCAGCGGCCCGTTCCAGTTGGGAAAGCGCGGCGAGATGGCCCGGGCGATCTTCACCAGCAGGAAGAAGCCCAGCAGCGGCGCGCGCATGACCGGGAACAGCCAGCGCCGCGACCAGGTGCGGTTGCCGCGCGCCAGGGCGGCCTTGGCCTCCTCGGCGATCGGCAGGCTCTGGTCGAGATAGAGCGCCAGCCAGGGGTCCGGATCGCGCGGATCGTGCGACGCGACGTCAAAGCCTTCAGCCAATTTGGGGGCGAGTGGGCTCACGCCAGCACCTCCTCGATCTGCAGGGCATAGAGCCGCGCGGTGACCTCGGCGACCTTGACGATCCGCGCCGCGATGGTGGGATCGGGCAGGACCAGGCCCAGCATCCGCTCGAACTCGGCGATGTGCTCGACGTCGTTCTCGCCGTGATAGACGAGGAAGCGCACCGCCTCGTCGGGCAGGGACAGCTGGCTCTGGATCCGCTTGCCCCACTCCAGCGCCTTCATCTGGCCCAGGCCCTCGATGATCCACATCGCGCCCAAGAGGCCGAACGGATCGGGCTTGGACGCCTCATGGAACATCCAGGCCGACAGGGCCTCGGAGCCGATGTTCTTCTCGCCTGCCTGGATCACGGCGAGATCGCCGCCGGTCGCCGCATAGTCGGCCTCCAACAGGCGGAAGTCGCGATGCTCGGTGACGGCATGACGCAGAACCAGCGAGCGCAGTTCCAGGTGCGGCTCGCCGATGTTCGAGGCCGCGCGGGCCATCCACAGCGCGCCGTCCTTCACCTGCTGGCGCAGCGAGACGAGGAAAGCGCGGTAGTCCTCCACTGTCAGCCGCCCGCGCGACATCCGGCCGATGATCGGCGTCGCCTCCAGCCGCTGCTCGAAGCGGGTGAAGACCACCGCCAGGCGGCGCAGCACGTCGGCGACGTCGCAGCCCTCGCTGTTGAGCGTCATCGCGTTCATCCCACCACCTCCAGCATCATGAAACCCACGAAGGCGCGGCCGCTTTCGGGCACTACGCACAGGATCTTCTGGCCAGGCTTGGCGCGGCCGGAGCGCATGAACTCGTCCAGCATCACCCAGATCGATGCCGAGCCGACATTGCCCACGGTCGGCAGGTTCGAGAACCACTTCTCGCGCGGGATCATGCCGGCGGTGCTTTCCAGCAGGCCGACGATCTCCTCCCGCAGCGACTCCGCCGAGTAGTGGCACAGCAGCCAGTCGATCTCGTTTGGCACGATGCGGCCCTGGTCGACCTTCTCCAGATAGACGCCGACCCAGGCGCGGATCACCTGCTTGAGCAGGTCGAAGTCCTGCAGCAGGGCGATGCCGCCGTCCGCATGGGCCTTGAGCGGAGCCGAGAAGCCCCAGGTCGCCAGCGCCTCGGACCGATCCTTCGGCGGCGCCCCGGCCCACATGCAGGGGGTGAAGGCGCCGGCCAGGGAGGTCAGGTCGATGAAGTCGATCTTCAGCGACAACCCTCGCGGCGCGGGCTTCGGCTCCACCACTACCGCCCCCGCCCCGTCCGACAGGGTGAAGCGCAGGATGTCGGCCTCGGGCGCCAGGCGCCCCTTGTCGTCGACCAGGGCCGAGCCCTCGTAGAATTCCGGCTGGAACCAGCGCGAGGAGACCTCGCCAGCGCAGGCCGTGGCGACCTTGTGCTCGCCGCAGGCCACCGCCAGGAACGCCGACTTGGCGGCCATCAGGGCGCTGCCGCACACCGACTGGAAGCTGGCGATCTCCAGCGGCTCACCGCCCAGCTCGCCATGCACCGTCGCCGCGTGGCCGGGGACGATGTAGTCGCCTTGCGTCGTGGCGGCGGCCAGGAACGACAGGTCCCGGCGCTCCAGGCCCGCATCGGCGAGCGCCGCCGTCACCGCCTTGGCGCACAGGCCGGCGTTGCTGTCGGTCGGCTGGCCTTGCGCGTCGCGGGCGTAGTGGCGGGTCTTGACCCCGTTCCAGCGCAGGGCGCGGCGGCCCATGGCGCTGGGGCGTCCGCCCACTCGTCCCAGATAGTCCTCCATCCGGTCGTTGGGCACCGGCGCGCCGGGCAACACAGCCCCGCAGCCAGTGATGAAAACGTCGTCGAGCCTCGCCATAAACGAGTCCTCGGTGGATACAGTCGCAACCTATCGGCGCGCCCCGAAGATTGCAAGTGAGTACTCACTTACATTCTCGTGATCGACCTCTTTCGGGAGCCGCACCCCGGTTCACGCGCTTTCAGGAGCGTCATGACTTCATTGAGTCGCTTCATCGACGCCCAGATCAGCACGTACGAGACGGCGCTGGCGGAACTGCGTCGCGGCCAGAAGACCGGTCACTGGATGTGGTTCGTGTTCCCGCAGATCGCGGGCCTGGGCCGCAGCCCGACGGCCCGGTTCTATGCGATCGCCGACCTCGCCGAAGCCCGCGCCTATCTCGCCCATCCGGTGCTGGGCCCGCGCCTGGTCGAGGCGGTAGACGCCATCAACGCCCTCCCCGGCCACGACGCCCACGCCGTGTTCGGCTCGCCGGACGACATGAAGCTGCGGTCGAGCCTGACGTTGTTCCGGACGGCCGATCCGGAAGAGCCGGCCTTTCAGCAGGCGCTGGACAAGTACTTCGGCGGAGAGGCGGATGGGCAGACGGTGGGGCGGTTAGCCTCTACTTAAGGCTGCGCCACTACTCAGGACTCTCCCGCCGGATCGACGATCCGCACCTGCCCGGTAGCGTCATGAGATTTCCGTCCGTCCTCGCCCTCGCCGCCTCGGCCCTGCTGCTGGCGGGTTGCGGACCAAAGACCATCAAGTCGATGTTCTTCCCCGAGCGCTACTCGGCGGTCAGCCAGGTCGCCTTCGCCGGGCAGGAGGAGCCGCAGGCGCTGCCCGTGCGCTGCACGCATGTCGATCAGAGCGACAGCATCGCCTTCAACCACATCACTTCCTACGATTCAGAGCATCACTGGGCGAAGCGGGCCGACGGCTCGATCCTGATCGTCGGTGATCTGCTTCCCTGCCGCTTCAGCCGGGCCGGCGGCGGGGAAGAGCAGCAGGTCTCGCTCACCTCGGGCCCGGACGGCCGGAACGGCTATGGCCAGGACAGCATGCTGTTCGACAGCGCCGAGGCGCCAAACCGCCTGCTGTCGCTATCGACCACGGCTGTGATGGACCCTCGTAACGGCTATGTCCGCTGGGCCAATACGCGGCGGTTGGAAGGCGGACGCCGCGGCGGTCACGACACGCTGCGCGACGCCTTTCCGGGGCTTTCCCTGGTCGTCATGAAGGACTCCGGGTCGAACGGAATTGGACCCAGCCGGATCGGTTCGATCGGCTTCTCGGGCCTCTCGGCCCGGGTCTATCGCCTGAGCGGCGAGTCCGGGTGCGGACCAGGGTCCAAGTCGGGCTGGGTCAAGCTGCCTGAGGACACGCGCTGCTGGAGTCTACCGTCCTGCACGCACCAGGCCGGTGCGCCCTTGGGGCCGTGCAGAGAGGATCTCGGCATGCTGGAGCCTTTGCCGTCCGAAGACTATTCACGCCTTAGCCTCGATCCCGGCAAGTTCCAGAATCCGGCGGTCAACGAGGTCCTGTGGCGCAACGGGATGATCGCCGCCAGGACGGGCGCGACAGAGGAAAACCAGGAATGGCGTCCCGAAATCTGCCTCGAGGACTACTGCGCTCCGGCCCCGGCGTCGCATCTCTATCTATACGCGCCGAACCGGCGTCTCGTGGTGGATATCGCATTGGTGAGCCACCAGTTCACCCGGCACTATTTCTATAGCAGCCACTGACATCGTCTCTCCGAAGGAAGAGGCGCGGCAGAAATTCCAGTGAACACAATCATTTACCACCCCCTATCCAGAAACGGATAACCCCTCCGCAGGAACGGTGTTTGAAGCGCGACAGGCGTCGCCGCTATCTCCTGGCGCAACGACAAGCCAAGGACTTCCGCCGTCATGCGCCTCTTCTACGACCCGGCCTCGACCACCAGCCGCGCGGTGACCCTGTTCGCCGCCGACGCGGGGATCGCGCTCGATCTCGTCTATGTCGACCTGGCGCACGGCGAGCATCACGCCACCGACTTCGCCGCCCTCAATCCGAACCTGCAGGTGCCGGTGCTGGACGATGACGGCTTCATCCTGACCGAGTGCGCGGCGATCCTGCGCTACCTGGCCGCCCAGGCCGGCTCGCCCGCCTACCCGACCGACCGCAAGGCGCGGGCCGTGGTCGATGCGCGGCTGGACTGGTTCAATACCGGCTTCGCCCGCGATGCGGGCTACGGCCTGGTCTATCCGGTCCTGATGCCGGACATGCGCCCGGCTCAGGCCGAGGCCGCCGCCCAACTCGCCCACCGCGCCCGGCAGAAGACCGAGACCTGGCTGGCCGTCCTGGACCGCCACTGGATCGGCGATCGCGGCTTCGTGGCTGGCGAGCGCATCACCATCGCCGACTATTTCGGCGCGGCCTATGTGAGCCTGCTGGAGATCGTCGGCTTCGACCTGACGCCCTATCCGGCGGTCAGCCGCTGGATGGCGACCCTGCGGCGCCTGCCGCACTGGGCCGAGTGCTACGCCGCCTATGACGGCCTGCTCTCGGCGATCCGCTCCAAGAGCGTGACCGCATGAGGCCACGCACCGCCTGACCCCAGGCCCGGCGGCGCCTAGCGCCGCCCTGACCCTTTCACCTCGACCCCGGACCGACGTCGGCGGCGTGAGCCGTCGCGCCCGTTCGCCTGCGCTCCGTCCCGCCCCTCCGGCGCGACGGGAAGGCGTCGTGCGGCCCGGTTTCCCCAAAAGCAGCAACGAACTCAAAGGACCAACCACCATGACGACCTACACCGGAACCGCCGGCGACGACCAATTCCAGGGCGGGGCGGACATCGACACCGCGCGCGGGATGGGCGGCAACGACCTGCTCAGCGGCGGCGGCGGCAACGACGCCCTCTATGGCGACGATGGCGCCGACGTTCTCTACGGCGACGACGGCGAGGACTATCTCTATGCCGGCGGGACCAACGACAACGACGGTTATGTCGACAAGCTCTATGGCGGCGCCGGCTTCGACCGCCTGTACGGGGGCATCGGCGACCAGCTGGACGGCGGGGCCGACGGGGCCCAGGGCGACTACGCCTATCTGAACCTGACGGGCCTGACCTCGTCGGTGATCCTGGACCTCAACGCCACCGGCGTGCAGTCGATCACCGGCGGCGGCAGCCTGGTGAATGTCGAGCAGCTGGAGGTGTGGTCGGGCGCGGGCTCGGACCGCATCAAGGGCGGCGCGGTCGACGACAAGTTCCACGGCGGCGCGGGCCATGACGCTCTCTATGGCGGGGCCGGCGGCGACTACATCTACGGCCAGGCCGACAACGACACCCTGCGCGGCGAAGGCGGCTCGGACACCCTGCGCGGCGACGCCGGCCACGACCGCCTGATCGGCGGCGACGGCGACGACAGCCTGACCGGCGACCAGGACCTGGAGGCCACGGGCGACGGCAACGACCAGCTGGACGGCGGGGCAGGCAGCGACAACCTCTATGGCAACGCCGGAAACGACATCCTGATCGGCGGCGCGGGCGACGACATCATGACCGGCGGGGCTGGCGCCGACCGCTTCGCCTTCTCGGGCTTCGGGCAAGGCAACGACCTGGTCCGCGACTTCTCCAAGGCCGAGGACCGCTTCGACCTGGACGGCAAGGCCTTCACCGGCGCGGCCAGCGACGGCAATGGCGGCACGCTCCTGACCTATGACGGCGGGACCATCCGCGTGGAGAAGGTCACCGGGACCCTGGCCGAGTTCAACGCCCTGGTGACGACCGGCGCCAACACCCTGGTGCGCCTCACCAACGCCTTCGACAACCTGCTGCGCTACGCCCCAGCCACCGATACGGACCGCGCCTATGTCCAGGGCCTGACCGACAAGGTCGCCTCGGGTCAGATGACCGAGGCCAATGCGCTGAAGGCGATCATCAACATGGCCGACGCCACGGCCGCCGTGGCCACGACCTCGTACCAGTTCTTCACCGGCCACACGCCCGGCGAGGCAGGCATGGACTATCTGGTGTCGCCGATCGGACCCAATCCGAACAACCTCAACTCGGCCTACTACCAGACCTTCAACGCCGAGAACCGCTACATCAATTTCGCGGTCAATCTGGGTCGCGACGGCGCGGGGTCGGCGGCGTTCGCAACCGAATACGGGACCAAGACCCTGTTCGAGGCCACTCGCACCGCCTACGCCAAGATCTTCGGATCAACGCCGACCGACGCCAAGGTCCACGCCCTGATCGACGACCGAGCCGATTATTTCGCCTCGTACGGCAAGACCGACATCGGCACGAAGGCGGCCATGGTCGGCTGGCTGCTGGCCGAGGCGATGAAGGCCGACGTCGGCCAGTATGCCGGGTCCAGCAACGCCTACTTCACCGACCTGGCCGACGGCGCTTCGTTCGCGGTCGACCTGATCGGGACCTACGGCAAGCCCGAATACAATCTCTGACGCGAAGGGGCGCCGGCCTTCCTTCTCTCTGTCGGCGCCCCGCGTTCGAGGGCCGCGCTTCCCCCCGGAGCGCGGCCGTTCTCGCGTCAGCCCAGCGCGTTGGCGCCGCGCCGGTGGATGGCCGTCATGTGAGCGACGAAGAAGTCGATGAAGGCGCGGGTGTGGGGCGTGTGACGAACATCCTCGCGGGTGATGATCCAGACCTCGCTGGGCGCGTCCTCCAGGGCCGGCAGGCAGGGCACGAGGTCGTCGGCGGCCGCCACGACCTGTTCGGGCAACAGGGCGATGCCCGCCCCGCTCCGCGCGAAGCCCAGCAGCGCCCGCATGGTCGGCGCGCGGATCGCGAAGTCCCCGCAGAGCTCCCCGTAGCGCCGCAGCGGCGCGGCGGCCGCCAGCTGCCCCTCGGCCCCGATCATCTTGTGCTGGCCCAGCTCGCTCCAGCTGGCCGGAGCCCCGTTCGCCGCCAGATAGTCGCGGCTGCAGCAGCCCTGCCAGAAGACTTCGCCGACCTTGCGCGCGATCAGGCTGGGATCGGTCGGACGCGGCCCGGCGCGCACGGCGACGTCGGCCTCGCCGGCGCCGATGTCCAGGAAGGCGTCGGTGAAGATCGTCTCGATCTTGACCCCCGGATGCCGCTCCATGAACCGCGCCAGCGGGGCCACCGTGATCGGATCGGCGCCCTCGGGCGGCATGGTGAAGCGGATCACGCCCGACAGCTGGCGCTTGGCCGTCTCGGCCGCCTCGCCGATGGCCAGCATCGCCGTCTCGGCCGTCTTGGCCAGCTCGACCAGGGCCTCGCCCTGGTTGGTCAGGCTATAGCCCTGGGCCCGGCGTTCGAACAGCTTCAGCCCCAACGCCGCCTCCAGCGCGTCGATGCGCCGGGTGACGGTGGACTGGCTGCTGCCCACCACCTCGGCGGCCGCCAGCGACGTGCCGGCGCGCGCGACCGCGAGCAGGAAACGGATATCACCCCATTCGAACATTCGGCCCCTCCGCCCCTATCCATAAACGGATAACGGCGTTGCAGGAACGGTGTTTGATGCCCGGCCGCGCGGCGTCTAATCGGCGGTCGAGACAACCCCTTGGAGGCGGCCCGCATGGCGCTCTGGAAAAAGATCCTGATCGGCGTCACCGCCCTGCCCCTCGTGATGGTCGGCATCCTGGCCGCCATGACCTTCGAGCACCGCGTCCGCCGGTTCGACACGCCGCTGCCGGTCGTGCGCGTCCCCGTCAGCCAGGGCGACGCCGCCGAGGGCAAGCGCATCGGCATGGTCTTCGGGTGCCTGGCCTGCCACAACCCGAACGGGGCCGGCCGGGTGATGATCGAGGACCCGGCGCTGGGCCGCATCGCCGCGCCGAACCTGACCAAGGTCGTCCCGAACTATACCGACGCCGAGTTCGTCCGCCTGCTGCGTAGCGGCGTACGCCACAACGGGGCCTCGACCATCGTCATGCCGACCCGCTCGTTCGGCAGCCTGGCCGACCAGGACATCGCCTCGGTGCTGCGCTACCTGCGCTCGCTGCCGCCGACGCCGGACAACGCCAAGCTCTCCATGCGCTGGGGCCCCGTGGGCATGATCGCCCTCGCCACCGGCGGCGTCCCGCTGAGCGCCACCCAGGCCGTCGACGCCAAGCCGCCGCTGCAACGGCCGATGTCGGGCCCGACCAACGGTGACTACTGGATCAACACCACCTGCACCCACTGCCACGCCCTGGACGAGCCCCACCCGATCGGCGACGGCAAGACCGTCGCCCCGCCCCTGCGCGCCGTGGTCACCGCCTATAGCGAGGACGAGCTGGTCCGCATGTTCCGCACCGGCCGCTCGCTGGGCGGCGCGCCGCTCGGGGTGATGAGCTACGTCGTCAAGGACGCCGGCTTCCTCACCGACCAGGAGATCCGCAACATCCACAAGGCGCTCGCGCCGGAGCGGGGAGCCGCGCCGAAGTCCTAGAGGGCCGATAGAGCTCCTGCCGCCAGTCTGCTGCCACTCCCCGTCAGCAGGCCCTCTAGCCGAGACGCGCGCGGGTCCCTAACTTGAGGCCATGCCTTCTCGCGACAATTCCGGCGTTTCCGACGTCTCCGCGCCCTTCATCATGGACACGGTCCAGGACGTCGCCGACGGCGTCATGCCCATGCTCTGGACCCCGCACCGGCCGTCGCGGCCGGACAAGTCCGAGGGCGGCAAGAAGTTCAAGCTGGTCAGCGACTACCAGCCCGCCGGCGACCAGCCGACGGCCATCGCCGAGCTGGTCGAGGGGATCAACAACCGCGACCAGGACCAGGTGCTGCTGGGCGTCACCGGCTCGGGCAAGACCTTCACCATGGCCCAGGTCATCGAGCGCACCCAGCGCCCGGCGCTGATCCTGGCGCCGAACAAGACCCTGGCCGCCCAGCTCTATAGCGAGATGAAGGGGTTCTTCCCCGAGAATGCGGTCGAGTACTTCGTCAGCTACTACGACTACTACCAGCCCGAAGCCTACGTGCCCCGGACCGACACCTATATCGAGAAGGACTCGTCGATTAACGAGCAGATCGACCGGATGCGCCACTCGGCCACCCGGGCGATCCTGGAGCGCGACGACGTCATCGTCGTGGCCTCGGTGTCTTGCATCTACGGCATCGGCTCGGTCGAGACCTACACCGCCATGACCTTCACCCTGGAGGTCGGGCAGAAGGTCGACGAGAAGCAGTTGATCGCCGACCTGGTGGCCCAGCAGTACAAGCGCAACGAGATGGCCTTCGAGCGCGGCACGTTCCGCCGTCGCGGCGACACCATCGAGATCTTCCCCGCCCACTACGAGGACCGCGCCTGGCGCGTGACCATGTTCGGCGACGAGGTTGAGGCGATCTCCGAGTTCGACACCCTGACCGGCAAGAAGACGTCCGACCTGGAGACCATCAAGGTCTACGCCAACAGCCACCACGTCACCCCGCGCCCGACCCTGCGCCAGGCGATCATCGCCATCCGCGCCGAGCTGAAGGAGCGGCTGGCCTGGATGATCGAGAACGGCAAGCTGCTGGAGGCCCAGCGCCTGGAGCAGCGGACGACCTTCGACCTGGAGATGATCGAGACCACCGGCTCGTGCGCCGGCATCGAGAACTACAGCCGCTACCTGTCGGGCCGCCGGCCGGGCGAGCCGCCGCCGACCTTCTTCGAATATATCCCCGACAACGCCCTGCTGTTCACCGACGAGAGCCACCAGACGGTTCCGCAGATCGGCGCCATGTACAAGGGCGACCGGAACCGCAAATGGACGCTCGCCGAGTACGGCTTCCGCCTGCCCTCGGCCCTGGATAACCGCCCCCTCAAGTTCGAGGAGTGGGACGCCATGCGCCCGCAGTCGGTGCACGTCTCGGCCACGCCCGCCAACTGGGAGATGGAGCGGGCCGGCGGCGTCTTCGCCGAGCAAGTCATCCGCCCCACCGGCCTGATCGACCCGCCGGTCGAGGTGCGTCCGGTCTCCAAGGACAACGCCTCCCAGGTCGACGACGTGGTCGACGAGATCCGCCAGACCATCGCCAAGGGCTACCGCACCCTGGTCACCGTCCTGACCAAGAAGATGGCCGAGGACCTGACCGAGTACCTCAACGAGCAGGGCATCAAGGTCCGCTACATGCACAGCGACGTCGATACGCTGGAGCGCATCGAGATCATCCGCGAGCTGCGGATGGGCAAGATCGACGTGCTGGTCGGCATCAACCTGCTGCGCGAGGGCCTGGACATTCCCGAGTGCGGCTTCGTGGCCATTCTCGACGCCGACAAGGAAGGCTTCCTCCGCTCGGAGACCTCGCTGATCCAGACCATCGGCCGGGCGGCGCGGAACGTCGACGGCAAGGTCGTGCTCTATGCCGACCGGATCACCGGCTCGATGGAACGGGCGATGGCCGAGACCTCCCGCCGCCGCGAGAAGCAGCACGCCTACAATCTCGAGCACGGCATCACGCCCGAGAGCGTCAAGCGCGACATCAAGGACATCCTCAACAGCCCCTACGAGCGCGGCGACCGCGTCCTGGTGCCGATGGGCATGTCCGAGACCGACGACCGCCCGTTCAGCGGCGACAACTTCAAGGCCGCGCTCAAGGACCTGGAGGCCAAGATGCGCGAGGCCGCGGCGAACCTGGAGTTCGAAACCGCCGCCAGACTGCGCGACGAGATCAAGCGCATGAAGCTGATGGATCTCGAGTTCGCCAACGAGGTGCTCTCGGCGACGGGCGACGAGGTCGACAAGTCCGCGCCGAAACGGATCCGGGCGGAGATCCGCCAGGAGAAAGCCGAGGAGTTCAGGAAGAAGCGGCGGTAGGGAGCGAGGCTGCGAGACACAAATCCTCCCCCCAAGGGGGAGGTGGCCGAAGGCCGGAGGGGGAAGTTCCGCTGAGCTTGCCTCTTCCCCCTCCGTCGGCTTCGCCGACACCTCCCCCGCTAGGGGGAGGATTTGACGCGGCGTCAGCCGCCCACGATCTCCACCCCAGAAATCCGCGCCCCGAACCCCTTCCCCAGCGGCGCGGCCGCCATCACTCCGAGCTCCACCGCCGCCCCCATCGGCAGGTAGCCGTATCGGTCATCCACCCACGCGCCATCCCCCGCCGCGTGCGAGCACACCAGCGTCTGGCCCTTGCGCGTCATCCGCACCCGCACCGCGCGGGCCTCGACCACCGCCGCCGTCCCGTCCGACCAGTCCCGCGTGAAGACGCTGGCCACGTGCGGCCTGCCCTTCAGCCACTCGACGCCGTGCTTGGCCCAGGTCGCCTCGTCCACGCGCACCATCAGCCCGGTCTGGTCCGCGTCGGCGGCGTAGTCGCCGTCCAGCAGCGCGGTGATCTGGAAGTCCCCCGCCTGGCGCCGGAACCAGAAGTGGCCGCTATGGACCACCGGCCCGCCCGCCGTCTTGCGCCAGAAGTCCGTGCCCGGCTCGGCCGCACAATCCAGCGCCCCGTCCTTCCACGACCAGGTCTTCGGCGCGTTCAGCCAGCGCCAGTCGCCCGGCTCGGCGGCGCGCGCCAGGCCCGGCGCGACGAGCGCGGCGGCGGCGGTCAACAGGAGGTCGCGGCGGGGAAGGGTCATGAACGGCTCCGGCAAATTCGAGGCCGTCCCAGCTATTGGCATTCCGCCGTTCGGTAAAGCGCAGTGGTATTATCGAACGCGCCCCCAGCCTTCCCCCTTTGGCCTTCCCCCGATGGCCTTTCCCCAAGAGGCGACGCGCGATAGGCAAGGGACAGGCGCCAGCCCGGCCGCCCCAGGAAACGCCCAAGGGAAACCGCCGCATGGCCGAAGGGTCGCCGCACAACGCTTTGGCCACCACCGACAAGCTGCTGGGCGTGCTGGTCACGGTGGGCCTGGTGACCGGCGGGATCGCGGCGCTGTTCTTCGCCCAGTCGCTGCTGGACCGTCGCGACGCCGCCGTGCTGCGCTCGATCCCCGACGTGCTGATCACCTGGCGCGAGGGCGGGGACCTGTTCTGGCCGATGCTGCTGATCCTGTTCGGTCCCTCGGCCCTGCTGTCCGGCGCCTTCGGCATGGACAAGCGGACCGCCACGCCGGCCGCGCGCAAGACCCGCCAGCTCCTGATCGCCACCGCCGTGGCCAGCGTCGCCACCGGCGTGACCTGGGGCGCCCTGGCCGGCCGCGACGAGGTCGTCGTCGCCACCCCGTTCGGGGTCAGCTGGCTCTATGAGGGCAAGCCGCGCGAATACTGGACCTGGGGCGCGGCCAGCGACGTCGGCCTCGGCTGCGCCACCCTCGCCGATCCGAAGACCCGCGAGACGACCTACGCACTGAACTACGACGTCAGCGTGCCCAGCGGCCGCGTCGCCCCGCTGGTCCGCGACCAGGCGGAAATCCCTCGCCTGCTCACGCGCCTGGCCCCCATCGACCAGACCCTGCGCCTGCGCGGCGTGCCGAGGTTCGCGAGCGTCGATGCGACGTGCCTCGCGCACTACGAGAAGGGCCTGACCCCGGCCGAGACGGCGGCCCTGCGCGCCCTGCTGAGCCGCTGACGCCGGTCGCGCCATGACCGATCCCACCCGGCCCTCGGACGCGGACGAACGCCAGGACGACTCGGTCTCCGCGATGGTCGGTTTCGGCGCCGCGACCGTGGCCGTGATGATCCTCGGCGGCCTCGGCGCCGCCTGGGTCGACAAAGTCGCCTGGGCCCGCGTAGCCGCCGCGACGGAAGCGATCCCCGACCTGCTGGCTTCGTGGCCGGCGGGCGCCACGGACGGCGCCGGCCTGACCTTCATCGCGCTGATCGCGCCGCTGCTCCCGTTGATCCTCAGCTTCCGCCGCCGCGGGAGCGGGGACGCCGGCCTGCCGCTGCCCTACCTGTCGCCGCGATACCGCTGGCCCGCCCTTGGCGTCGCCGCCGCCCTGGTCGCCGGCGCGCTCGCCCTCGACACCCTGAACGCCGGCCGCGACCTCGGCGCCGCCACCGTCTCGGGCGTCGTCTGGCTGCACGACGGCCAGTCGCTGGGCGAAGTCCCCTGGCGCCAGGCCCAGCGCGTCGAGATCGCCTGCTCGGACGGGGCGTTGAGCTACGACGTCGTCTTCGACGATGGCGTCGCGCCCCTCGGCGACGGGGCGAGCGAGAGCGTCGGCCGCTGGATCGACCGCGTCACCGTGGCCGACCAGACGCTGCGAGCCTACGGCGTGGCGCGCGTGCGCGACGCGGAGGAGGCCTGCCTGCGGGGGTATGACGAGGGATTGATACCGTCGGAGCGGGAGCGGTTTCGGGCGGTGGTGGCGGGGTGAGGCTACAAGCTGACAATTTGCCCCCGCCTAACGTGACAACGTCCTTGCTGATAAGCTCCGCGCTCGACTTCCAAGCGATGCGCTTCACCCTTTCAGCCAAGCTTTTGGAGCTGAGTAGCATGAACTTCGATGGGAGAAGCGTCTTAGGAGCGTTGGCGGGGGCTACTGCGGCACTGTTGGCAATGGCCGTTGGTTGGTGGTGGGATATCGTCGCCTGGCTAGAATTCCACGACAAGCTGGCTGGCTGGGCCCAAGCCGTGGGCGCGGTAGTGTCGATATGGGCCGCCTTCTACATCGCCAATTGGAGCGCTGATCGCGAGAGGCGTGTGCGTGAACGGGGTGAGATCGAGGCCTGCCAAACCCAACATGACGCGCTGATCACGGCGTCACTGATCGCCTATAATCGCATTTTGACGACACGTGTCGGTTTGGACATTTCAACAACCCCGACAGACGCCACCCTAACACTACTCATTCGGTCTATTGAGGCTGATATACGCGGCCTCGAGCGCCTCGCTTTCGACCGAGTAACTGATGTTATGGTCCTCCACAGCGCTTCGTTGATCGAAAGCAGCCTTCGCTACGCTACCGACTCTTTGCAGGCGGTCATCGATACGAAGTTGCAACGCATCCCAAAGACGAAGTTGGAGACTGCACGCGCTACAAGGCTGGCAGGCGCTGTCGATAGCATTGAGCAACTGAGGGTGCGGTGCTTGGTTATGGTTGGTGAGCTTCACATGCACGTCGATAATTCTATTGGCGGCAACCGCAGTGCGAAGTTTGAGGCGTGGAAGAGAGCCACCCATGCGATTGGCCTGGACGGCGCTTTCCGCCCCAACTTAAAATTTTAGGGCCAACAAATCTCCTACGTGCAGGCTGCAGATTGCCGCACGAGGCCATTTAGCCACTACTGCTGACCAGCCCGCCAAGTCTCCACCGAACTTGCCTCGCCTTACCGCTGCACTGATGGACGAGACAGCGTGTCCTTTTTCACCGACCAGCGCTCCTAGCCCTATCGAATGTCGATTCGCACTATTCCGGCCCGGTCAGGCGCAACATCTCTTTCTTGCCTGTAAGCGAGAGAGTTTTCCCTCCCCTTTCTAGCACGTCATAGACAGCGATTAACTCGTCAATCATTTTGCGCTTGTCATCTTTCGGAAGAAATTCGTCGTTGTGAATTTGAATTACTACCCGGCCAAGAATCGAATTTGCGCTGTCGCGAAATGTGCCAATCGCTCCCGCTTCAAAGCGCTCTGCGCTCCGCTTTAGGAGCTGAAGCTGAGCCTCAAGGACCGACTTAGACACGCTTGAAAGACTTGACTTCGCAACCCGATCAGCAAGGGCATCAATAGCCTTCTCAAGATTCGGTCGGCTTGCAGCAAAGCTGTCTCGGTCTACTGTCAGCTCGTGGAAGAGCTCGAGCGTCTGTCTAGCAAGGTGAAGCTCCTTGGCGCGCGCGCTGCGAAGCCAGTCCAACGGCTTTGTTATCGTGTGGGCGTCGAACGAGCAGACAATTCCATCAACCGTTCGGGTCGCGACACCTCTCAACGGTAACGGTAGCTCTGCAATCAAGTTCTCAAGCGAACTTAATGCCCGCATAAAATCCAAAAGGCGGTTTTCCACCTTCGGCGGCCATAGCGCCTGAATAGCCGAAGCAACGGTCTCTGTGCCCTTCGGATGGGCATCCAGCTTCGTCAGGAATAGTTCGAGAGCTTCAATCTCGGGTGCGACGGTCAGGCTCATAGATTCTGTTAACTCCCGCACGCGAACTGGGTCAACCACCACCGTAAGAGGAGGCTCTCTCGGCATCGGAGGAAGCGCTCAACTTCTCGCGTGCCGTTGGCTATGCGTCGAAAACCACCCAATGTTCGAGGGCATGAGAGAGCCCCTTTAGTGATCCACCACCCCGCCACCGACGCCGAGATCCTCGCGACGTTCGACGTCATGCACCACCTCCGCCCCGCCCTCGCCCGTGAGACCTATGTCGCGCGGATCCGGCAGCTGATGGCGTCCGACAACTTCCGCCTCACCGCCGCCGTCGAGGACGGCGTGGTGCGGGTCGTGGCCGGGTGGCGGGTGCTGGACATGCTGTATTGCGGGCGGTTCCTCAGCGTGGACGACCTGGTCGCCGACCCCAACGCGCGGTCGAAGGGCCACGGCAAGGCGCTGCTGGACTGGCTGAAGGACGAGGCCCGGCGGCAGGACTGCGGGCATCTGGAGCTGATCTCCAACGTCGTCCGCGAACGGGCCCACGCCTTCTATTTCCGCGAGGGGCTGGCGGTGGACGCCTTCCACTTCCGGGTGAAGGTCTAGCGCGCTCCCAAGCCCCCCTAGGGCGCGGCGGCGTGGTCGATGCTGAAGGTGCGGGCCATGCGCCAGCGGCCGTCGGGCTCCAGCTTCCAGAGGATGGAGAACCGCGCCCGGCCGGCCAGCCGCTCGGGGCCGTCGCCCTTGCGCTCGTAGAAGTGGTGGGCGCCTTCCTCGACCGCGCCGAAGCCGGGGATGGCGTAGACCTTCATCGTGCCGGCGACCAGTTCGCGCCGCGAGCGCCAGGCGTCCGGCGCGCGCTTGGCCGCGCAGCCCTTGGCGTAGTCGGCGACGAAGGCGTCGTGGGCCATCAGCCCGCCCTTGTCGTGATAGAACTCCATGTCGCCGGTCACCAGCGCCTCCAGGGCCGCCGGGTCGCACTGCTCGAACATCACGCTGAAGAGGGCCGTGTCGCGCGCGGCGATCGCCTGGTCGAGGGCTGGGGACGGCGGGACCTGGGCGGGGGCCGACGACAGCGCCAGGACGGCGGTCAGCAGGGCGGTGAGGATCATCGACGGCTCCGGCGTGGGATCGTGGGCCGGAGTGTCGGGGGCGGCGGTTGGGGTTGTCGCGTGAATTCGCGGTCATGCGGGGCTTCCGATCTCTCCTCCCCCATCGGGGGAGGGGGACCGGCGAATGCCGGTGGAGGGGCCCTGTGAGGCGGGGCTACATCCTGTGGCCAGCGGCCCCCCGCGCATTCTGATCCCGACAAGTGGGGTCGAACCGTTCGGCTGGCCCCTCCACCGCCGTTCGGCGGTCCCCCTCCCCCGGAGGGGGAGGAGAGATTGAGACCGGCCTTACCCCACCATCCCCGCCAGCCGCTGGCGGATCAGCACCTCGGCCTCGGCCACGATGCGGTCGACGAGCTCCTTCACGGTCGGCACGTCGTGGATCAGGCCCTGGACCATGCCGGCGCTCCAGACGCCGTGGTCGATGTCGCCGCTTTCCAGGCCCTCGCGGCCGCGCGCGCCTTTCACCAGCTGGGCGACGTCCTCGAACTTGGCGCCGCCGGCGCGTTCGATGGCCACGACCTGCTGGCTGATGGCGTTCCTGGCCACGCGGGCGGTGTTGTGCAGGGTGCGGAAGATCAGGTCGGTGGCGCGCTCGTCGTTGGCGACCATCTGTTGCTTGAAGTTGTCGTGGATCGGCGCCTCCTGGGTGGCGCAGAAGCGGGTGCCCATGTTGACGCCGTCGGCGCCCAGGGCCAGGGCCGCGACCAGGCCGCGCGCGTCGCCGAAGCCGCCCGAGGCGATCATCGGGATCTTCACCTTCTCGGCCGCGACCGGGATCAGGATCAGGCCGGGGATGTCGTCCTCGCCCGGGTGGCCGGCGCATTCGAAGCCATCGATCGAGATGGCGTCGACGCCCATCCGCTCGGCGCTCAGCGCGTGGCGGACGGCGGTGCATTTGTGGATCACCTTGACCCCGTGGGCCTTGAGGTCGTCGACATGCTCCTGCGGCTTGTAGCCGGCGGTCTCGACGATCTTGATCCCGCTCTCGATGATCGCCGCGCGGTACTCGGCATAGGGCGGCGGGGTCATGGCCGGCAGGATGGTCAGGTTCACCCCGAACGGCTTGTCGGTCATCTCGCGGGTGCGGGCGATCTCCTTGGCCAGCGCTTCCGGCGTCGGCTGGGTCAGGGCGGTCAGGAAGCCCAGCGCCCCGGCGTTGGCGACGGCGGAGACCAGCTCGGCCTTGCCGACCCACTGCATGCCGCCCTGGGCGATCGGGTGCTCGACGCCGAACATCTCGGTGAAACGGGTCTTGATGGCCATGCCCAATACCGCCCTTCAGGCGCTCCCTCTGATCTCGTTGAGAAGACTATGCGGGGGCGCCCCTTAGGTCAGGCAAGAGGGTCTAGCGCGACCGACGCCGTTCCAGGTCGTCGGCGCGGTCTCGGCTCATGTCGGCCTGGCAGACGGTGGCCAGGATCCCGCCTTGTCGCCCGTACTGGGCCTCGTCGAGATATTCGCGGCACTCGTCGTCGCGCGTCTTGATCCATTTGCGCTGGGCATTGCGCAGGGCCGCCTGCTCCGGCGGCTTCAGACGGGCCATGGCGGCCTTGTAGGCGCGGTTCAGCCGCAGGTCCTCGCGGTCCAGGGCCACCGCGGCGCATTCGGCCAGCACCATGTTGGAGCCGCCGCCGGGGCAACGATCGACCTCCCGCCAGATCGACGGCTTGGGCTTGCCGGCCAGGGCGGCGGGCACGGCGATCAGGCAGAGGGCCGCAGCGGCGAGAAGAACGCGGATCATCGGGCAAGCTCCACCAGGAGAACTCCACCCTAGCGTGCCTTAGGCTACATGACTTAGTGGAAGACCGTCACTCATGCCCACTGGCCCTGCCTTCCTGGGCACAAGGCCCAGGAAGGCAGTGAGTTTGGCTCAGCGATCGGAGCTAGTGCCCAGACACGCCCAGCCGGTTCCACAGGTTGATCTGCGCCACGATCGCCGTCAGGGCGCTGGCCTGCTGGTCGGTCCAGTGCTCGCGGAGTTCGGCGCGCAGGGCGGCGAAGCCGTCGGGGGCCGGCAGCCTGGTCAAGGCCTCGGCCCAGGCGAGCGCCGCCTTCTCGGCGGCGGTGAAGTCGTCGACGTGGCGCCAGACGATCAGCCGGTCGAGACGGGCATTGGTCTCGCCCTCGTCGCGGGCTTCCTTGGAATGCATCTTCACGCAATAGGCGCAGTCGTTCAGCTGCGAGACGCGCAGATAGATCAGGTGCTTGAGGCCCGACGGCACGCCGGCGGCGCGGACGGCCATCTCGGCGGCCAGGAAGGCCTTGTAGACGTCGGGGAGGTTATGGTCGTGGCGGAAGGCGGCGGCATCGCCCATGGTCTTGCTCCGTTTGGGGCCGGGACTGGCCCTTTGGAGACAAGACGAGACGGTAGCGGCGGACGTGACATCCGCCGCCCCGAAAAGATGCGCCTACTGCAGGCCCGCGCGGCCGATGGCGTAGAAGCGATCGGCGCGTTGCTTCTTCAGCTCGGCGGCGCTCATCGCGGCCATGGCCTTCAGCTCGTCCTCGACCGCGTCGCCGACCGCCTGGATGGCGGTGTCGGTGTCGGAGTGGGCGCCGCCGGCCGGCTCCTCGATGATGCGGTCGACGATGCCCAGCTTGATCAGGTCCTGGGCGGTGATGCGCATCTGGGTCGCCGCGTCCTTGGCCCGGGCGCCGTCGCGCCACAGGATCGAGGCCGCGCCTTCCGGCGAGATCACCGAATAGATCGAGTGCTCCAGGATCAGCACGCGGTTGGCGCCGGCCAGGGCGATGGCCCCGCCCGAACCGCCTTCGCCGACGATGGTGGCGACCATCGGGGTGCCCAGCGTCAGGCAGCGTTCCGTCGAGCGGGCAATGGCCTCGGCTTGACCGCGCTCTTCGGCGCCGAGGCCAGGATACGCGCCGGCGGTGTCGACGAAGGTGATGACGGGGAGCGAGAAGCGCTCGGCCATGTCCATCAGGCGGACGGCCTTGCGATAGCCCTCCGGACGGGCCATGCCGAAGTTGTGCTTCAGGCGCGTGGTGGTGTCGTGACCCTTCTCGTGGCCCATGACCACGACGGGCTGGCCGCGGAAGCGACCGAGGCCGCCGACGATGGCCTGGTCGTCGGCGAACTTGCGGTCGCCGCGCAGCTCGACGAACTCGTCGATCAGGCCTGCGACATAATCGCGCAGATGGGGCCGCTGGGGATGTCGGGCGACCATGGTCTTCTGCCAGGCGTCCAGATTGGCGTAGGCCTCCTTGCGCAGCTCCTGCGCACGGTCGCGGAGAGCCTGGATCTCGGTGTCGAACGACCCTGGCCCAGCCGTCTCGGAGAGCCGCGACAGCTCTTCGATTTTGCTTTCCAGGTCAGCGATTGGACGTTCGAAATCGAGATAATGGGCGGCCATGGACTCTTAAACGTCGCCGTTGATGAAAGGGTGCGAACCTAGTGGCGGAATCCCGCGAGGGAAAGAGGCGAGATTCCGGCCGGGAACCGCCTCGAATCCGCCGAGTTTTATCCACAGGCTCGAAGGTGCGGTTCACAGGTGAGTCTCGAATCGAGACTCATTCCTCTGGAGAATCGCGACAAAGAGTCCTACGTTGTTTTGTAGCAGTCGCGGAAGACGACTTGCGCCCCTGCGGCCTCCGCCATCGAATGTGCGCGGCCCCGCCTGATGAGAGCACACAGTTCCCATGCAGGTGTTCACCTTTTTCTGTGTTGAGTCCGATGGCGCGGTTCCGCGCTTCGACGTGTCGCCCTGCGCCGACGACTCGGCCGCGCGCGCCAGAGCTTACGAACTTCTCGACATGCATCACCGCTGCGACTTCGTGGAAGTCTGGCGCGGTTCGCAGCGCGTGTTCGACGTCGCGCCGCTGCGCGCGGTGGCGGCGTAAGCTCGCATAACGCCGCTACGTAAGTAATTTCCGCAGGCGATGAATTATTGCATCGCAACCTGAGCGGTTCTAGCCTCTGCTTCCGGATGGGGTCCAAAACGGATCCCGCTTACCGGAAGGCCGCTGCTCCATGGACACGGTTCTGACCGCTCCCGAGCCCGCTCTTACGCCGCTTATTCCCCCGGCTCCGAAGATCCATCCCCGTCCGCTGGGCGTGACGCCGCTGGGCCAGCTGCGCGTCGCCATCGAGATGGGCCGCAGCCTGATCGGGGCCTATTGCGAGGACGACTACGAGAGCCTCGCCCAGCCCTACATGTTCCTGGGCCAGCCCGGCCTGTTCGTGAACGACCCGGCCAGCGTCCGCCACATCCTGACCTCGCCCAAGTACCAGCGCCCCGTGAAGGCGGCGCGGCCGCTGAAGCCCCTGGTCGGCGAGGGCGTGCTGATGTCCGAAGGCGAGACCTGGAAGCGCCAGCGCAAGAGCCTGGCCCCGGTCTTCACCCCCGCCGCGACCGGCGGCCTGCTGCCCCACTTCATCGCCGCCGGCGCGGGCCTGGTCGAGGCGCTGGAAGGCGAGCGCCGCGCCAACCTGGCCCAGGCCTTCCACCGCGCCACCCTGGACGCCGTCCTGCGCGCCCTGTTCTCGCGCCGGGCCGACGCCGAGGGCGCGGTGCTGGCGGATCTGGCCCGGCGCTACATGGAGGGGCCGGCGCACTTCAACCTGATGGACTTCGTGGCCAAGGGCGCCGACGACCTGCTGTTCCTGGACGGCGAGCGCCGGCGGGTCGGCAAGCGCTGGTTCGCGGCCGTCGACGCCTTGATCGAGCAGCGGCGCCAGCATCCGCATGCGGAAGTCAGCGACATGCTGGACAAGCTGCTGGCCGCCCGCGACGAGACGGGCGCGCCCCTGCCCGACCAGGAGATCCGCGACCAGTGCAGCTCGATGCTGGCGGCGGGGTTCGAGACGACGTCGCGGCTGCTGTTCTGGGCGGCCTATCTGCTGGCCCTCGATCCCGCCGCCCAGGACCGCGTCCGCGTCGAGGCGCTGGCCTTTCCACCTGAACAGATCACCAGCCTGGATGACCTCAAGCACTGGCCGCTGCTGCGCTCGGTGCTGTTCGAGACGCTGCGGCTCTATCCCTCCGCCCCGATGATCGCCCGCCAGGCTGTCGAGGCCGACGAGGTGCTGGGTTGCCCGGTCGTGCCCGGCTGCATGATCACCATCAGCCCGTGGGTCATGCACCGCCACCGCAAGCTGTGGGACGCGCCGACGGCCTTCCGGCCCGAGCGGTTCATCGACCACGCCCATCCGTGGAGCATCGAGGGCTTCATCCCGTTCGGCATGGGCCCGCGCGTCTGCATCGGAGCCGGCTTCGCCCTGGCCGAGGCGCAGATCATCCTGGCCAGCCTGCTGGCGGATTTCCGGGTGAGCATGGCCGGCGATCGGCCGGTGATCCCGCGCGCCTCGATCACCCTGGGGCCGGACCATGAGCCGGAGTTCAAGCTAGTACCAAACGTGCAAGCGCGGCCTTGAAGCCTGGGCTATCAGGGGCGAGTTTCCGCGTACCGCCTGAAAGGACTCCCGCCATGACCGAAGCCGTCCACACCCGCCCGTTCGCGACCGCCACCGACAGCGGCCACGGCGGCCTGCAGACCTTCGTCACGGCCGGCCCCTCGACCATCGTCGCGGACGTCTCGGTGGCGCAGGGCGGCCTGGACCTGGGCCCCGACCCGCACGAACTGGTCGCCGCGGGCCTGGCGGCCTGCACCAGCATGACCCTGCGGCTCTACGCCAACCAGAAGGGCTGGGACATCAGCGGCATGCACGTCGAGGTCTTCTCGCACTTCGACGCCGACCAGACCCCGCACGAACGCTTCGAGCGGATCATCACCATCGAGGGCGAGCTGTCGGACGAGCAACGCGAGCGCCTGTTCCAGATCGCCGAGAAGTGCCCGATCCACAAGCTGCTGACGGCGGGGGCGCGGGTGGTGACGACGGTGGGCGGGAACTGAAAAATCCTCCCCCTGACGGGGGAGGTGTCGGCGCGCAGCGACGACGGAGGGGGAAGGGTCCGGGCCAGGACAAGTTCCCCCTCCGGTCGCTTCGCGACCACCTCCCCCGCTAGGGGGAGGATCTAAAACCCGTACAGCGCCGCGTATTCCGCGTCCTTGCCCGCGATCTGCCGCGCGCAGTCGACCATCACCTTGGCCTGCTTCCAGGTGGCGTCGTCCTGCATCTTGCCGTCGATCATCGCCACGCCCGTGCCGTCCGGCATGGCCTCCAGGATCTTCCGCGCGAACGCTACCTCGTCCGGGGCCGGGCTGAAGACCGACTTGGCGATGGCGATCTGGCTGGGATGCAGGCTCCAGGCGCCGGCGCAGCCCATCAGGAACGCGTTGCGGAACTGCTGCTCGCAGGCGACCGGGTCGTCGATCGCCCCGAACGGGCCGTAGAACGGCTTGATGCCGTGGGCGGCGCAGGCGTCGACCATCTTGGCGAAGGTGTAGTGCCAGAGGTCCTGCTGCACCGAGGCGCGCGCCGAACCGTCCGCGTGCGGATCCTCTATGACGCGGTAGCCGGGGTGACCACCGCCCACGCGGGTCGTCTTCATCGCGCGGCTGGCGGCGAGGTCCGCCGGACCTAGCGAAATCCCCTGCATGCGCGGGCTGGCGGCGGCGATGGCCTCGACGTTCATCACGCCCTCGGCCGTCTCCAGGATGGCGTGCAGCAGGATCGGGCGGGTGACGCCGTGCTTGGCCTCCAGCGAAGCCAGCAGTTGGTCCATGTAGAAGATGTCCCAAGGCCCCTCGACCTTGGGGACCATGATCACGTCGATCTTGTCGCCGGCCTTCTCGACGATGGTGGCGACCTCATCCAGGTGCCAGGGCGAGTTCAGGCAGTTGATCCGCGTCCAGAAGCCGACGCCCAGGGCCTTGAAGTCGACCTCGCGCGACATCGCCACCAGGCCGGCCAGGGCCGCGCCCTTGGCGTCGGCGGGGATGGCGTCTTCGAGGTTGGCGAGGATGACGTCGACGGTCGGGGCGATCTCGGCGACCTTGGCGCGGACCTTCTCCAGGTGCGGCGGCACGAAGTGGATCATCCGCTCCACGCGGGCGGGCAGCTCGCGATAGGGCGTCGGCGCCCCGATGGCCAAGGGTTTGAAAAAGCCGCGTGCGGTTTTCATTCGATCACACTCCCCGTTTTGATCCTCCCTCCCCGCTCATCCCCGCGAAAGCGGGGACCCAAGCGGAGGTTCAGGATCTGGCTGGCGCCATACGCGAAACCGTCGATTCAGCTTGGGTCCCCGCTTTCGCGGGGATGAGCGGGATAGGGGTGCGCTTTTCTCGCGCCCGCGAGAACATTGCTGCGACGCAGCATGCCCGTCAAGCTGATCGCCGTTAAGTCTTCGCCGACGGCGGCGCGGGCTTGGGCATTTCGTCCGGGTCCTCGCGCTCGAGGTCGGCGGCGGCGTCGTTGCTGGAGCCGGGCTTGACCGTCCTGGCCGCCTTGCGACGCCGCGAACCGGGCTCGAGCTTGAGGCTGGTCAGGGCGTCCTCGCCCTCCTCGCCGAACAGGCCACGCAGGCGCACGTCGCGCTGCGGATACGGGATCTCGATGCCGGCCCCGCGCAAAGCATCGTCGATCAGCCAGGTATAGGCCGCGAAGATCGCCGCCGGGCGGCGGACGGCCTCGACGGTCGGCCAGACGATCAGCTCGAACTTCAGGGCGCTGTCGCCATAGCCGACCAGCCAGACCTGGGCGCGGCGGGTGGCGTCGTCGGGCGAGGTGAACGGCGCGGCCTTGGCGGCCTTCAGCACCGCCTCGCGCACCTTGTTCTTGTCGGCCCCGAAGGCGGTGACGAACGGCACCCGGATGCGGCGGTTGGTGCCGCGCAGGGTCCAGTTCACGACCTGGTCGTTGACCAGCACCGAGTTGGGCACGATCACGTCGGTGCTGTCGTTGGTGCGGATGCGCGTGGCGCGCGGGCCGATCTCGTGGACCACGCCCCGGCTGCCGTTCGGCAGCTCGACGAAGTCGCCCACCGCCACCAGCCGCTCGAACACCAGGCTGACCCCGGACGCGAAGTCCTTGATAATGCCCTGCAGGCCCAGGCCCACCCCGACGCCCAGGGCGCCGGCGAAGACGGTCAGCGAGGTCAGGTCGACGCCCATGGTCGACAGGCCGGCCATCACCCCGATGATCACCAGGCCGTAGCTGGCGACCTTCTCGACGATGTAGAGCGACGCGGCGTTGCCGGCCGCCTTCTCCCGCAACTTGCGCAGCCCCGCCGAGGTCAGCCGCGCGGCGAAGATCGCCACCACGACGATCAGCAACCCCGCCAAGAGGCCGCCGACCGTCACCGACGCCTTGCCCAGCTTCAGGAGTTCGATGGAATCGAGCGTGTGGAGCGGGTTGCCTGCCATGAGGCGGAGTGTGGGCGATCAACGCTCTTCTATTCAACCGTCATTCCCGCCCTTGTGGCGGGAATGACGGGAGATTTTGTGGCTACCGCACGTAGTTCACCGCGATCGCCGGCGTCACCGACGCGGTCGTGTTCCGCCCCGCCGGGACGATGCGCGCCCCGACAATCACGCCCACGCGGCTGTTGAAATTGTACTCCACCGCCGGGGCCACGATCAGCGCCTTGCTGACCGGATAGCGGCGCTCGAAGCTGGTCCCGTTCAGCCGGCCCGTGACCTTGGTCGTGTCGTCGCGCTGCCAGCCCAGGTCCAGCGCCGCCACCCAGTTGCGGGTGATGCTGTACTCGAAAGCCAGGTCGACCAGGAAGCTGTCGCCCGCCTGGGCCTTGCCGGCGAAGCCCTTGGGCGTGCCGTAGACGCTGGCCCCGCTGACCTTGGCGTTGTCCGAGCGGGTGTACTGGAAGTTCAGCCGCGTCCGGACGATGCGCCCGTTCGGAGCCCACCAGATGTACTGCGAATTGACGCCCACGGTCGTGGCGAAGGCTCCACTGCCCCAGCCGTCGTTGGGACGGTCGTCCAGCCCGTCGTGGCGGCCGATCGGCAGGTTCTCCTGGATCATCACCGAGACGGTCGGCCGCTTGCCCTCCTCGTACTGCATCAGGCGGTACTGGGCCTGGGCGGTTAGGTCGCCGATGCCGAGGCCCTGGCTCCAACGGCCATTGGCGCGCTTGTAGCCGAGGTGCGGGATGAAGCCGACCGTCAGGGTGTCGGTCGCGCCATACAGCATGTAGGCCGACGAGCCGATCGTGTCAGAGTCCGGCGCGCTGCGGCGCTTGCCGTCGGCGTCGAAGCTTCCGTACGGCTTCACGTCATAGAGATAGGGCTCGAACAGGATGTGGCCCTGCGGCAGCGTCCCGGCGCCCGAGGCCAGCAGCGGCCCGGTCCACCAGGCGTCGTCCAGGCTCTGGCGTTGCGGGGCGTCCGGCGTTGCGAAGGCCGGCGAGGCCAGGGCGAAGGCGGCGGCCCCGGCCAGGGCGGCGCGGCGGATGGTCGAGTACATGGATCCTCCCGGAGACGGCGTCTTTGCGCCTTAAGCCGCCTTCCGGCGCGCCTCCGCCCGAAACTTGCGGATCGACGACCGGATTCTGTCAGCAGCCTGCAGATGGGAGGCAGGAAATGACCCCGACAAGCGCCAATCCGGGAGGTTTCCGGGGCGCCAATCGCTACAGCGCGACCTTCGCCAGCGGCAGCTTCATCGTCACCGTCAGCCCGGCCTCGCCCCAGTCGTGGTCGAGCTCGCCGCCGAACTGGCTGACCACGGTGTTGCGCACCAGGTTGCTGCCAAAGCCCTTTGCGGTCGGCGTGGCGGTCACGGCTGGGCCGTCGCGCTCCAGCCAGGACAGATGCAGGGCGTCGCCCTCGACCGACCACCGCACTTCGACCCGGCCGGCCTCGCTCGAGAGCGCGCCGTACTTGATCGCGTTGGTGGTCAGCTCGTGGAAGACCAGGGCCACGCCGTTGATCGCATGGTCGCCGCACGCCACGTGCGGTCCTTCGATCCAGAAGCGGGCCGGCAGGCCGACGTCGGTGTGTTCGTGCGGGGCCAGCACGGCCTGTATCAGCAGGCCGATGTCGCCCGCGCGCGGCGCGCGGCCCACCTCGTGCAGCTTGCGGCTGACCAGGGTGTGAGCGTTGGCCAGGGCGTGCAGGCGGCCCGACAGGGCGCGGGCCATGTCCTGCTTGTCGACCGCGCTGCGGGCCGTGCCCCGGATCATGCCGTCGGTGATGGCGAACAGGTTCTTGACCCGGTGGCTCATCTCCTTGGTCAGGACCTCCTGCTCCTCCAGCGCCGCCTGCAGCTGACTTTCGCTGTCCAGCATGCGCAGGGCGATGCCCAGGAAGCCCGCCAACTCGGCCATCGAGCGGGCATGGCCGGCGTCGAACCAGCCTTCCTTGTCGGAGACGATCCAGAGGGTGCCGATCGGCAGTTCGCCGCCGAATTTCAGCGGCACCAGCAGCACCTCGGGCACGGTGATCCCGGCGTCGACGATCCAGTCATAGACCAGCTCGGGATGCTTGGAGAGGACCGGCCCGTTGCGGTCCAGGGTAACGCCGCAGGGGCTGAAGTTGCGCGGGGTGGTGGCTTCCTCGAACGGCGAAAGGCTGCCGCGCAGATAGCGCCAGCGGAACACGCCGGGCGCGGGCTCGGGTTCATACAGACTGAGGCCGGCCGAGACGCCACCGGTCAGTTGCATGGCCAGGTCGACGAAACGCGGCAGCACCTGTTCGGGCTGGTCGGCCATGCGCATGGCCAGGTCCTGGATCGCCTGCTTCTCGGCCAGGTGATCGGCCGGCTTGATCGGCCGGGCGGCCAGTTCGTCGGTGATGAAGACGTGCGCGATCGCGGGGTCCAGCCCCGTCACATCGCCCGTGATGCCATGTCCATCCGCCATTCGGTCCGAGCGCCCCTAAGCTCAGCTGCTCGGCCAAAAACGCGCGAACGCGCAAATGGCTCAGCTTGCGAGAAGATTTTTTGGCGCGGCGGAACAAGGAAGCGGCGCGACCAGCCGGACCATACCACGCCACGCGGCGCGACCATTGTCGACTAGGCAACGTTAGGGACCAAAACAATCGCCCGGCGCTGATCATCGCGCCGGGACGCCAAGATCTACCGCCCCACCATCGCCATGCCGGCGGCGGTGTAGCGGTCGCCTTCGATCGCCGTCTCGGGCACCGCCGCGGCGATGCGGGCCAGTTCGTCGGCCGAGAAGGTCACCTCGACCGCGCCGAGGTTTTCCTCCAGGCGACCGATCTTGGTGGTGCCGGGGATCGGGGCGATCTGCTCGCCCTGGTGCAGGATCCAGGCGAGGGCCAGCTGGGCCGGGGTCACGCCCTTTTCGGCGGCGATCTGGGTCAGGGCCTCGACCAGGCCGAGGTTCTTGGCCAGGGCCTCGCCCTGGAAGCGCGGCAAGCCGCTGCGGAAGTCGTTCTTGCCGAAGTCGCCCGGCTTCACCGCCCCGGTCAGGAAGCCCCGGCCCAGCGGGCTGTAGGGCACCAGGCCGATGCCCAGCTCGCGCAGGGTCGGGATGATCTCGGCCTCCAGCTCGCGGAACCACAGGGAATACTCGCTCTGCAAGGCCGCGACCGGCTGGACGGCGTGGGCCTTGCGGATGGTGGCGGCGCCGGCTTCGGAGAGGCCGAAATGCTTGACCTTGCCCTCGGCGATCAGGTCCTTGACCGCCCCGGCCACGTCCTCGATCGGCACGTTCGGATCGACGCGGTGCTGGTAGAAGAGGTCGATCGCCTCGACGCCCAGGCGCTTCAGCGAGGCCTCGGCCACGGCGCGGATGTGCTCGGGACGGCTGTTGACGCCGCGCATCCGGGCATAGCCCTCGCCGGCGCCTTCGGGGGCGATGTCGAAGCCGAACTTGGTGGCGATCACGACCTTGTCGCGGAAGGGCTTGAGGCCTTCGCCGACCAGGACCTCGTTGGTGTAGGGGCCATAGACCTCGGCGGTGTCGAAGAAGGTGACGCCCAGGTCCACCGCCTTGGCCAGCAGCTTGTGGGCGTCGGCGGTCTCCAGGGCCGTGCCGTAGACCTGGCCCATCCCCATGCAGCCGAGACCGATGGCCGAGACCTCAAGGCCGTCGCCGAGTACGCGCGTCTTCATGGGCAGCTCCTGTATCTGGCGGGCGCGGCGGCCCTCACCGCCGGCTGCTCCAAGATGGGGCGTGTCGCGCGACGGATAAGGCCGCTCAGTTCACTGCTCTGCTGAGCACGATTCAACAATTTCGTTTTCACGCTCGCGGCATATTCGCAATTTTACCCTGGTTGCCAAAGCCAGGTTCGCTCACCGTCGCCGAGGATGAGGGTCCCTACAGCCGATTGAGAATTCCATGCCCGAGATCACCCCGTTCCTCTGGTTCGACAAGGAAGCCGAGGAGGCGGCCAAGTTCTACGTCTCGATCTTTCCGAACTCGAAGATCAACCGGATCACCCACTATCCCAGCGACACCCCGCAGGCCTCGTCCGGGGCCGGCAAGGTGATGACCGTGGAGTTCGAACTGGACGGCGCCGCCTTCACCGCCCTCAACGGCGGGCCGGAATACAAGTTCAGCGTGGCGACCTCGTTCGTCATCGACTGCGCCACCCAGGACGAGGTCGACCACTACTGGGACGCCCTGACCGCCGACGGCTACGAGTCCAACTGCGGCTGGCTGTCGGACAAGTACGGCCTGTCCTGGCAGGTCACGCCGCGCAAGCTGATCGAGATGATCACCAGCGGCGATCCCGAAGCCTCCGCGCGGGCGTTCCAGGCGATGATGGGCATGCAGAAGATCGACATCGCGACGATCCAGCGGGCGTTCGAGGGAAAGTAGGGCCTGGTCGGCGGCGCGGAACTTCGCCTGACAACAGACAAATTTGTCGTTTCGCCGCCGCTGGCAAGTCCCCCATCTAGTCTATCTGCGCGAATGCGCGCGCCGCGATACCGTGGACGTCTTGATACCCGCTCAAGGCTGCGCCTTTGTTGTGAAGAGCGCCGCCGGGGCGGCGAGTCGGTAGGGGGCGCCGATGTCGTTGACGCTGAGCCAAGTGCGTTCTTTCGCCTATGTCATTGGCGGTAACGACCTGCCATCTGACGCGGTCGCCGCACAGATCGGCGCCTCTTCGGCCGACCTGGTTATCCTCAGCGGCTACGCCTATGGCCAGCCGCTGAAACGGAGCCTGGCGGACCCGAACGGCAGCAAACTCATCCTTGGCTACCTGGATGTGGGCGAGGCAACCGCCTTCTGGGAGCCCGAACTGTTCCCCGGCGGCGCGCCCGTCTCGTGGCTGGGCAAGCAGATGCCCGGCTTTCCGGGCCTCTATTCAGTGCAATTCTGGAACCCCGCTTGGCGGCCGATCCTGTACGGCTTGATCGACAAGCTGATCGCCGCGGGCTGGGACGGCATCTTCCTGGACGTGCCCACGGGCGCGCAATGGGCGGCCAACAACATCCTTGGCAATCCGGTTTATGCCGACGCCACGCTGGAAATGTCCAAGCTGCTGGCCGACATCGCCAACTATGTGGAGTCCAAGACCCCGGGGCGGACCTTCTACCTGGTGCTTAACGGCGGCGCGGATGTGGTGAAGGCCTATCCGGAGTCCGTCGCCAAGATGGACGCGGCGCTGTGGGAGGTCCTCTATTACGGCCACGATCGGGAGGACTTCACCAGGCCCGGCGTCTACACAGGAACGGCCCAGGCCGAACTCGCCAAGACGATGGCGCCGGCCTATGCGGCAGCGGGCCTGCAGATGCTGGGGCTGGACTACGCACCGCTGAACGATCCTGCCGCGCTGCTGAAGATGTTCACCTTCTACAGCGCGCTGGGCTGGCTGCCGTCGGTGAACAACACGCTGCAGGACACGCGGGTGCTGGCCAGCGGCCCGATGATGTTCATGGCCAACGCCGCCAACCCCAGCGCCCAGGGCTCGAACACGCTCTACAGCTATGTCTCGGGCGGGGTGCAGGCCAACGTCATCCTAACGGCGGGGGCAGCCGGTGCGACAATGCTGGGCGGCCCCGGCCGCAACACCATCACGGGCAGTGAAGCCGCCGACCTGGTCTATGCCCATCCCGAACAGGCCGGCCTGAAGAACGTTCTGGAACTGAAGGTCCAAACCAGCTTCGCCGGCGTCTCTGGCAATCCGGTCCTGACCATCAAGCTAAACGGCCAGGTCGCCCAGACACTGTCCCTTCCCGCCGGGCTCATGGTCGTGCAGACCCTGCGGATCGAGACGAACGGCCCGATCACCGCTCTGCAGTTGGAGGCGACGGGTCTGCAGTTCGTCGACCAGACCCACCTCTCCAACGTCATCTTGCAGAGCGCGACCTGGCAGGGTGACAGCCTTACTCTCAGCAAGGCGACGGTCAGCGGGGGTGGCGTCCAGCTGTCGGACGGGGTGCTGCTGAACAACAACGGCGTGGCGACCTTCGGCGCGGCGACGCTGAATTTGCCCTCGCCTTTCCTGGCCGATACCTCGTCGATGATCGACGGACGCGGCGGCGTCGACACGGTCTACTATAGGCGCGCCTCCACCGACTACACGCTGAAGGCCAATGCCGACGGCTCGATCACCGTGACGGCGTTGAAGTCGGCCGAAGGCCCGGATTCCCTGGTCTCGATCGAAAAGGCGACTTTCACCGACAAGACCATCGCCCTGCCGTCCAGCGGGCTGATCCAGGCCTCGTTCAACATCCTGCGCGAGCAGCCGTACGAGGCGGCCATCGCCACCCGCATGGGCGAACTGGCCTCTGCGGTCGTCGCTGGCGCCATGAACCAGAGCCAAGCGGTCGCGGAACTGATCAAGCTGGCGGGCGCAACCACCTCGGTGGCGACCCTCGCCTACCAGTTCTTCACCGGGAAGATCCCCGGCGGCGGGGGTTATGACTACCTGGTCTCGCCGACCGGACCCAACGGAGCCAACCTCAACAGCGCCTACTACCAGAGCTTCAACCTGGAGAACCGCTACATCAATTTCGCGGTCAATCTCGGCAAGGTCGGCGAAGGCAGCGCCAAGTTCACCGCCGAGTATGGCGGCTTGACCCTGGCCGAGGCGACCAAGAAGGCTTACGCCGTGATCTTCGGCGCTGCGCCGACCGACGCCAAGGTCGCCGCCCTGCTGGCGGGCGGGCGGGATCTCTACTTCGACAGCTACGGCAAGGATGGACTGAACGGGATCGGCACCAAGGCCGCCATGGTCGGCTGGCTGCTGGCCGAGGCGGTGAAGGCCGATCTTGGCATGTACGCCAAGGCCAATGACGCCTTCCTGGCCGACCTGGCGGACGGCGCGGGCTACGCGATCGATCTGGTGGGGACCTACGGCAAGCCGGAGTACGTATTCGGCGGGTCCTAAGCCCTAAGCCGCCAGCTTCATCAGGCTGCCCGGCGGCATGTCGCGGCGGATCTGCTGGTCGAGGTCCTCGGTCATCTTGTCGAGGTCCTTCAGGCTCTCGTCGGCGTCCTTGACCTCGTCGGACTGCTCGAACTTGCCGGGCTGGGTGAGGATGCCCTTGGTCTTGGCGGTGGTCAGTTCGTCCTTCAGGGCGTTACCGATCGAACGGACGGACTTGATGAAGTCCATGTCGCTGGCGGCCTCCATCTTGGCCTCGTCCTCCAGCGTCTTGCGGGCGGCGGCCTGCTGGTCGGGCGTGAGCGAGGCGTCGGGCGCGGCGGCGAAGTCCGCCTTGAACATCTCGCCGCTTTCCTTGGCCGCCTTGCCGTAGTCCTTGACCGCGCCCTGCAGCTCCTTGGCCACCGAGGCCAGCGCCTTGGCCATGGCCTTGGGGTCGCCGGCATAGAGCTTCTTCAGCAGCTTCATCTTCTCCATGATGCGCTGCAGCTTCTCGCGCGCCCGGCCCTTGGCGTCGCCGATGGCGGTCTTGCGATTGGTCCGAAGGTCGCTCTTGAGGCGGTCCAGCGCCTCGGCCCCCGGGGTCTTGGCTTCTGGCGCCTTGGCTTCTAGCGTCTTGGCCGCCGCGGACTCGTCCTTCGACACCGCCGGGACCATGCCCATCGCCTTGCCGTATGCGGCCAGGACCATGGGTCCCGCCTGCCCCGCCGCCGTCACCATGGCTCACGCCCTCATCCGGCGGTTCTCCGCCTGCTCGGGCGCGAGCCTAGAACGGCAAGGTTAAGCTTATGCCTTCTTCACGAACTCGGTGCGCAGGACCAGGCCCTTGACCTTGTCGACATTGGCCTCGATCTCGTCGGGGTCGCCGGTCAGGCGGATCTTCTTGACGATCGTGCCGCGCTTCAGGGTCACGCCGCCCGAGCCCTTGACCTTGAGGTCCTTGATCAGGGTGACGGTGTCGCCGTCGGCCAGGATGTTGCCGTTGGAGTCGCGGGTTTCTTCGGACATGAGGCTTCTCTAGCGTTTGCGTCCAAGCGGGTGCTTGGTCTGGACGACGTGTTGCAAGTGCTCGCCGGCCACGTGGGTGTAGATCTGGGTCGTCGCAATGTCGGCGTGGCCGAGCAAGGTCTGGATGACCCTTAAGTCGGCGCCGCCTTCCAGCAGGTGGGTCGCGAAGGCGTGGCGCAGGACGTGCGGGCTGACCTTCTCGCGGTCGACCCGGGCGGCGATGGCGGCGTCTTCCAGCAGTTGCGACACGCGGCGAGCGGTCAGGCGACCAGTCGAACCGCGCGAGGGGAAAAGCCACGGGCTGTCTTTTGCGCCCTTGGGCAGGAACGCCGGCCGCTCAACGAGGTAGGCCTTCACCGCCGTCCGGGCCGCGTCGTTCAGGGGGGCCAGCCGTTCCTTGCCGCCCTTGCCCTTGACGATCAGATAGGCCGGGTCGCGGGCCAGGGCCGACAGCGGCAGGGCCAGCAGCTCGGAGATCCGCAAGCCTGAGGCGTAGATCAGTTCGATGATGCAGGTCAGGCGCAGGCCCTGGGCGCCGTCCTTCGCCGTGGCGGCGGCCAGCAGGCGCTCGATCTCCTCGCGCTCCAGCACCTTGGGCAGCGGGCGGCCGGCCTTGGGCGCGGCGACGCGGCGGGAGGGGTCGTCGCTCCGCCAGGTCTCGCCCAGCACGAAACGGTAGAACTGGCGCACGGCCGAGCGGCGGCGGGCGGCGGTGGCCGGCGACAGACCGCGCGCGCCGAGGTCCTGGAAATAGGCCTCGATCGTCTCGGCGTCGGCGTCGTCCAGGTCGTGACCCGAACGGCTCAGATAGGCGCGCGCGTCCTCCAGGTCCTTGCCGTAGGCGGTCAGGGTGTTGCGAGCGGCTGCGCGCTCGACGGCCATCATCTCGAGGAAGGCGTCGACCCAGCCCGCGCCCTTCGCACTCATTTCGTATAGGCGAGCGAGAGCAGGCCCTCGACGACGATGGCGCGGGCGTCGGCGGAGAGGCCGGCGCGGTTCAGGGCCTTGGCGATGCGGGCGCGGTCGACCGGCGCGGGACCGGTCGCGCCGAAGTCGGCGGCGATCGACAGGGCCAGCAGGCCAGCCTCGCCCTTGCGCTTGGCGGTCCCGGCGTCCTCCAGCAGTTGCAGGCGCACCGGCGAGGCGACCGGCTTGCCGGCGTCGAAGGTGTAGAACTGGCCCCGCGCGTCGGCGTCGAGGGTCCCGCCCAGACTGGACAGCAGGACGGCCGCGACCTGGACCGGCGAACGGGCGCCCGCCGAGGCGTTGATCGGGGCGCCGCGCGCGATGAGAGCGGCCAGCGCCGCGTTCTCGACCTTGCCGGAGGCCGCCGCGATCAAGGCGTCCAGGATCGCCAAGTCGACCGCCGTGGCGTTGGCGGCGGTCTCGCCCACGATGCGCGCCCGGATCGCCTGGGCGCTGGCGACGTCGCCCGAGGCCACGGCCGCGCGGGCCAGCAGCACCGGGTCCTGCAGCGGTCCGGCGGCATGGGCCAGGACGGCGATCGAAGCCGCCGAAGCGTGCGCAGCCTCGACGAAGGCCGGCAGGGTCTTGGCCTGGCGCAGGAAGGCCAGGTCCGAGGCTTCCTGCGCGGTCAGGTCCGCGCCGGAGGCGACGCCCGAGAGGTCGCCGCTCGGCTTGATCAGGGGCTTCAGGGCCGGCGAGGCCGAAGCGACGGCGGCGGCCGACTGGATGTCGAGATTCAGCCGCCGCGACAGGGCGTAGTTGATCCCGTTCTTCAAGTTGGCGGCGCCGGGCGGCGTCCCGGCCAGGGCCGCGCCCATCAGGCGACCGTAGTCGGTGTCCTTGGTGGCCTGCTGGGCCAGTTGGAAGGTCAGCTGGGCGGGATCGGCCTGGTCGGCCTTCAGCTGGCAGAAGGCCCGCAGCCGCAGCCAGTAGGGCGCGCCGCGATCCACCGTCAGGGCGTCCTGGATGCGGCAGGCCTTGTCGTCGTCGTCCGCGATCAGGGCCGCCTCGGCCGAGGCCAGCGACAGGGCCGAGCTGTCCGACGCGCCGGTCGCGCGGTCGAGGACGGCGTTGGCGGCCTTGGCCTCGCCCAGGGCGATCAGGGCCAGGGCCCGCTGGGCGCCCATCTCCGGATCGTCGCCGACCTTGGCCGGGCCGTTGGCGCCGGTCGACAGCAGGCGCCGCGCCAGGTCCGCGAAGGCCGGCGACAGCGCCTTGGCCCCGGCGATCCGAGGCAGGGCGTCGCGCATGATGTCGGGCGCGGTGTCCTTCCACAGGTCCGCCGGCAAACCGGTGTCGGCGACCGCGCTGGTAAAGTAGTCGGGGGCGGCCAGGCTCTTGACCTTCACATCCTCCTGGGCGGCGGCGCCTTGAGCAAGGAACGGGGCCGTCGCGCCGAGGGCGACAAGCAGGGCAAGGGCGTGCGGGAAACGGGGCGAGCGAAGCATGATCTGGTTATGACGCATGACGCGGGTCTCGCAAACTTGGCGGGCGCCCCTAGCGTCGTGTAAACCCGCGACCGCATCATGACCGAGCCCGACTCCATTCCCGACGCTACGTCCTCGCCCCCCATGGCTTCTCTGAAGGGCGACCTCGCCCCGCTGCGGGCGAAAACCATCGTGCTGGTGGGTCTGATGGGCGTGGGCAAGTCCAGCGTCGGACGGCGGCTGGCGGGCGTGCTGGACCTGCCGTTCCGCGACGCCGACAACGAGGTCGAGGCCGCCGCCGGCCGGTCGATCTCCGAGATCTTCGCCGAGCTGGGCGAGCCGGCCTTCCGCGACGGCGAGCGCCGGGTGATCGGCCGCCTGCTGGACGAGCCACCGCACGTGCTGGCCACCGGCGGCGGGGCCTTCGTCAATCCCGAGACCCGCGCCCTGATCAACGAGAAGGCCGTCTCGGTCTGGCTGAAGGCCGACATCGAGCTCCTGGCCCGCCGCGTCTCGCGCAAGGACAACCGCCCGCTGGTGCGCGGCAAGGACCCCGTGCAGGTGCTGACCCAGCTGGCCGAGGTGCGCTACCCGGCCTATGCCGAGGCGCAGGTGCACGTCCAGACCGGCGACACGCCGCACGGGGTGGCCGTCGAGGCCATCCTGGCGGCGTTGCGCGCCCAATACGCCGAGTAGGAGTCGCCATGATCCGCACCGTTTCCGTGGGCCTGGGCGATCGCGCCTATGACGTGGTCATCGGCCCGGGCCTGATCGACAAGGCCGGCGAACGGGTCGCTCCCGTGCTGGGCAAGCGCAAGCGCGTGGCCATCGTCACCGACGCCAATGTCGGCGAGCACCATGGCGAACGCCTGGCCGTCTCGCTGGAGCGGGCCGGCGTCGCCGTCGACGTCATCACCATCCCGCCCGGCGAGGAGAGCAAGAGCTTCGAGGGCCTGCAGGATCTCTCCGACCGCCTGCTGGCCCTGGGCCTGGAGCGCGGCGACCAGATCGTGGCCTTCGGCGGCGGCGTGGTCGGCGACCTCGCGGGCTTCGCGGCGGCGATCTACAAGCGCGGCATCGACTTCGTGCAGGTCCCGACGACGCTGCTGGCCCAGGTCGACAGCTCGGTCGGCGGCAAGACCGCCATCGACACTCCCCGCGGCAAGAACCTGATCGGCGCCTTCCACCAGCCGCGCCTCGTCCTGGCCGACCTCGACGTGCTGTGCACCCTGCCCGCCCGCGAGCTGGCTTGTGGATACGCCGAGATCATCAAGTACGGCCTGCTGGGCGACTTCGCCTTCTTCGAGTGGCTGGAGAAGAACGTCCACGCCGTGCTGGAGCGCGACGTCGACGCCTTGGTCCGCGCTGTCGGCCGCTCGGTCGAGATGAAGGCCGAGATCGTCGAGGAAGACGAGAAGGAAGCCGGCCGCCGCGCCCTGCTGAACCTCGGCCACACCTTCGGCCACGCCATCGAGGCCGAGATGGGCTTCGGCGATGCGTTGAAGCACGGCGAGGCGGTGGGCGTGGGCATGGCCCAGGCGTTCCGATTCTCGGCCAAGCAGGGCCTCTGCCCCAGCCAGGACGCCGTCCGCGCCGAGGCCGCCATCAAGGCCGCCGGCCTGCCGACCAAGCTTTCCGATGTGCGGCCCGAACCGTTCAACGCCGACGCCCTGGTCGCCCACTGCGGCCAGGACAAGAAGGCCGAAGGCGGCAAGCTGACCTTTGTTCTCGTGCGCGGCATCGGCGACGCGTTCGTGGCCAAGGACGTGGACCGGGAAGCGCTGAAGACGTTCCTGGTGGAAGAAGGCGCGGTCTAGGGGAAGTCTGAGGAACGGGACGCATGACCGACCGCATCGTCCTCTCCAGCGACCATGCCGGAATTGAACTCCGGCAGGCCATCGCCGCCCATGTCTCGGCGCTGGGCTGGACGGCCGTCGATATCGGGCCGACCACCTCGGAAAGCACGCACTACCCTCAGCACGGCGAGGCGGCGGCGCGGCTTGTCGCGTCTGGCGACTGTCGGTTCGGCATCGTCCTGTGCGGCAGCGGCCAGGGCATCATGATGGCGGCGAACAAGGTCAAGGGCGTCCGCTGCGGCGTCTGCGCCGACACCCGCTCGGCTCGCCTGATCCGCCAGCACAACGACGCCAACATGCTGTCGATCGGCGCGCGCATGGTCGACGAGGCCCTGGCGCTTGCCATCGTGGACTCGTTCCTGACCGCTCAGTTCGAAGGCGGCCGCCACGCGACGCGCGTGGACATGATCAAGGCGCTGGAGGCGTAGTCTCAGCAACTCCGGCGGGCGGCAGCTGACCTTGGGGATGGATCGCGTAAGGCGGTTTAGGCCGGCAAGAGGACGTCGATCGCGTCTTCTCTCGCCACGGCCAGCCGCCTGGCGACCGGATCCCAGGCGATCGGCGGCTCTGTCGTCACGTCCCCACTGACGCAGCCCGCCCAAGTCCCGCTGCGGATGTCGCGCCAGCGCTCGACGATCCGCCCGGTCGGGACATGGACCAGCTTGGGGTGGTCGAACAACGCCAGTACGTGATCATCGTCCACCGCCAGAAGCCGTCCCGTGGGCTCCGGGAACGTCGCCAGGCTGTCCCAGGACTGCGTAGCCGGCCTGTACACCCCGATCGTGCCTGGAGGCAGCTTAAGGTCCGGGTCGTCTTCTTCGTAGAACAGCTCGGCGTCAGGCGATGACGCCAGCACGACGCGATCCGCATCAAGGAAGGCCGCAAAGGCGATCTCGGCGCCACCGCTGACCTCACCATCGTCCCTGTCCAGACGCTTGGGCGCGCGCAGCACGTCGGCGACGCGATGAAAGCCAACGACATAAGCCGGATGCCAGCGCCACCCCGCGCTCATCAGCCAGGCGCCGCTCCCATCGATGGCCAGCCCCGAGTGGAAGACATCCGCCGCTTTTCCTTGTTTCCGAGCGGTAAGGCGCTCGCCCGTCTCGAGCAGCTCGATGTCCAACCGATTGTATCCGGTCGGGCAATGCGCCAGCGCCGCCCGGCCGTCGGGCAGGCGAAAGAGCGCGATCGGATAGTCGTAGGCGTGGGCCTGATAGAAGCTGCGGTCGATCTCGCGAAGGATCTCGCCGCCGCGCAGAACCAGACCCTTGGTCCCCCGGCGCTCATACAACACCGTGTAGTCGCCCAGGGTCGTCACGGCGTCGAAACGATAGGCGTAGCGGACACTGCCCGGCGCGACACCACCGTCGAGGTCGTAGATCTCGCCGAGCCGCAACCAATCGACCAACCGGTCGCGATCCCAGGCGAGTGACCGCGTCCCCGTGATCGGCAACTTCCGGTGTCGGAACGACGGCATCTATCCCCCAGCGTTGCGACCTTGATAGCCAAGGTTCAACCGGGAGGACAACTACCCCATCCGCTCCGCGACGACCTCCTCCAGCACCGCGAGGTCGATGTCCTTCGTCGACTTGAACTTGATGCAGTAGCCAGTGACCTTGGCCTTGCCGAGCCGCGCGCCGTAGGTGTCGGGAAGGTAGGTCTTGTCCGCCAGGCCCATGACGTAGACCGAGACGCCGGTCGTGTTGGCGCTGAGGCCGACGCGGTAGAATTCCTTGGTCTCGCCGCTGGCGTATCGGATCTCGTAGGCCCCGTATCCGATGTTCGGATTGGAGACGACCTTGCCGGTCTCGTCGCGGCCGTCGAGGAACCACAGCTTGCAGTCCGGCGCGATCGTCAGGACGCGCCGATGCAGGTCCAGCAGCTCCTCGCGCTTGGCCGGCGTCTGACCGGCGATGTAGCTGTCGATCTCGTCCTGCGTGGTCATATCGAACTCCCTTGCTCGCGATGTCACCACGCGCGCCGCGCGCTGAGAAGCGGTCTAGGATGCGGCCTCATCTCCCGGTCGCTGCATCGCGCGGCCGATGACGACGCCCTCGATGATTCGGCGCGCCAGGCCGATAGCGGGGTCCTGGACGCGGTGCTCCAGCGAGGTCAGCGCGTCGTCAAAAACGCCCTGGACCTCGGGACCATCGAGAAGCCCCTTGCGCTCCAGCGAATTGATCAGCGCCTTGACCAGCGCCAGTCCGGCGAAGGCCAGGGCCCGCTCTTCATCCTCGCGGCGGCTTTCTTCCATTTCGTCCTCCTTGTGCGTCGGCGCGATCGCCGACTCCCTAACGTCCTGTCGGCGGGCTAGAACGGATCATGCTCACCGCCCTGCTCGGCCTCGCGCCCGTCGTCATCGCCCTGCTGACCCTGTCGGCGATCTTCTCGGCCGCCGAGACGTCGATGACGGGGGCCAGCCGTGCGCGGATGCACCAGCTGGAGCGCGAGGGCGACGCGCCGGCGCGGCGGGTCAACAAGCTGCTGGCCGACCAGGAGACGATGATCGGGGCGGTGCTGCTGGGCAACAACCTGATCAACATCCTGGCCTCGGCCCTGACCACCCAGGTGCTGACCACCCTGATCCCCGGCCCGTGGGGCGTCGCTGTGGCCACGGCGGCCATGACCGTGCTGATCCTGGTCTTCGCCGAGGTGCTGCCCAAGACCGTGGCCATCGTCCGGTCCGACGACGTGGCCCGCACCCTGTCGGGGCCGACCCTGTTCATCGTCCGCCTGTTCGGCCCGGTCATCTACGCCATCCAGTGGATCGTCCGGCGCACCCTGCGGCTGTTCGGGGTCAAGCTGGACATGGCCGTCGACGTGCTGGCCGCCCACGAGGAGATCCGCGGCGCGGTCGACTATCACCATTCCGAAGGCCTGGTCGAAGCCGGCGACCGGCGGATGCTGGGCGGGGTGCTGGACCTCTCGGACATGGATGTCTCCGAGATCATGGTCCACCGCAAGTCGATGGTGCTGCTGGACGCCGATCTGCCGGCCCGCGAACTGGTCGACGAGGTGCTGGAGGCCCAGCACACCCGCATCCCGATCTATCGCGACGAGCCCGACAACATCGTCGGGGTGCTGCACGCCCGCGACCTGCTCAAGGCCCTGGCCGAGTGCCCGACCGGCGTCGAGGGCCTGGATATCGCCGCCATCCTGCGCGAGCCGTGGTTCATCCCCGACACCACCAACCTGAAGGACCAGCTCAACGCCTTCCTCAAGCGCAAGAGCCACTTCGCCCTCGTGGTCGACGAGTATGGCGCCTTGCAGGGCCTGGTGACGCTGGAGGACATCCTGGAAGAGATCGTAGGCGAGATCGACGACGAGCACGACACCGCCGTGGACGGCGTGCGGCGGCAGGCGGACGGCTCGGTCAATGTCGACGGCCACGTCACGGTGCGCGACCTGAATCGCGCCATGGACTGGCGACTGCCGGAAGGCGACGCCGTCACCATCGCCGGCCTGGTCATCCACGAAGCCCAGATGATTCCGGAGCCGGGCCAGACCTTCATCTTCCACCGGCACCGCTTCCAGGTCTTCCGCCGACAGCGCAACCAGATCACCGCCCTGCGGATCAGCGCCCGTCTGGACGACGACAACGAACTCTGAACACTTCCAAAGCCAAGCTTTGTGGAACCGGATCCCGAGAGGCGCGTTCAACGCCCTTGCGGACCAGGGGCGGTCCGGTGAGGGGGGCGTATTGGCCAGGTTGGCTGAAACCATCGTTCGGGACGGCGGCGACATCGATCTCGACGCGCGCCTGGCCAAACTGGAGGCCGCTCTCGCCGACGAAATCCGCAAGTCCGAAGCCCTGTCCCGCGTCACCGAGGCGGTCGCCTCCGGCAACGACATCGACGAGGTCGTGCAGGCGGCGATCGAGGGCGCGCGGGAGCTGACCGGCGCGGCGTTCGGAGCCTTTTTCTACAACGTGGTCGACGCGGCGGGGGAGTCCTACACCCTCTACCGTCTGGCCGGCGCGCCGCCGGAGGCGTTCGCGAGCTTCCCGATGCCGCGCAAGACGGCGATCTTCGCCCCCACATTCGACGGCGAGGGGCCGGTGCGCTCGGACGACATCACCCAGGACCCGCGCTACGGCCACAACGCGCCGCGTAAGGGCATGCCCGAGGGCCACCTGCCCGTCCGCAGCTACCTGGCCATTCCCGTCGCCACCCGCGAAGGCGTCGTGCTGGGCGGCCTGTTCTTCGGCCATCCCGAGCCCGCCCGCTTTTCGCCGCGCGACGAGAGCCTGCTGATCGGCTTGGGCGCCCAGGTCGCCGTCACCCTCAACTCGGTCGCCAGCAACGCCGCCGCCCTCGATGAGCTGGGCCAGCGCCGCCGCACCGAGGAGCGCCTGAAGTTCGCCCTCGATTCCGGCCGCATGGGCTCGTGGGACCTGGACGTGGCGACCAAGGCCTATGAGGCCTCGGACCTGTGCAAGGCCAATTACGGCCGCCGCCCCGACGAGACCTTCACCTTCGGCGACCTGATCGCCACCATCCACCCCGAGGACCGCCCGCGCATCCTGGCGGCGATCGAGAGCGCCATCCGCGACGGCGCCGAATACGACGTCGAGTACCGCGTGGTGCACCCCAGCGGCGAGCTGCGCTGGCTGCACGCCCGCGGTCGCGCCGCCCAGACCGCCGACGACGGCGGCGTGCGCCGCCTGGCTGGTGTCTCGCTGGACATCACCGAGCGCAAGCGCGCCGAGGAGCGCCAGAAGCTGCTGGTCAACGAGCTGAACCACCGGGTCAAGAACAGCCTGGCGACGGTGCAGTCGATCGCCGCCCAGACCCTGCGCTCCAGCGCCTCGCCCGAGTTCTTCCGCGAGGCGTTCGAGACGCGGCTGATCGCCCTCTCACACACCCACGACCTCCTCACCCGCGAGAGCTGGGAAGGCGCCAGCCTGCGCGAGGTCTTCGACGTCGAGCTGCACGCCATGGCCGGCGAGGATCGCGTCAGCTTCGGCTACGCCACGGACGTGCGCCTCAATCCCAAGGCGGCGGTCGCCCTGGGCATGGGCATCCACGAACTGGCCACCAACGCCTCCAAGTACGGCGCCCTGTCGACGCCGGATGGCCGGGTGCGGGTCGACTGGACCATCGACCACGATATCCTGCGCCTGATCTGGACCGAACGCGGCGGTCCGCCCGTGACGCCGCCCGCCCGCCGGGGCTTCGGCGCAAGACTGTTGGAACGCGGCCTCGCGGCCGAGCTATCCGGCGGGGTCGAGCTGACCTATGATGCTCCAGGCCTCGTCTGCCAAATGGCGTTGCCCCTGCGCGCGCTGGAGCCCTGACACATGAAGACACTGTCGTCCCTGAAGGTCCTGGTCGTCGAAGACGAGGCGCTGGTCTCGATGCTGGTCGAGGACATGCTGACGGACCTTGGCTGCACGATCGTGGGCCCCGCCGCGGAAATCGAGGAGGCGCTTCGCCTGGCGACCTCCGCCGACATCGACGCCGCCCTGCTGGACGTCAATCTCGGCGGCCGCCCGATCTTCCCGGTCGCCGACACCTTGAAGGCGCGCGGCGTGCCCTTCGCCTTCGCCAGCGGCTATGGCGAGGCGGGACTCACCGAGGACCACAAGGGCGCCGCCGTGCTGCAGAAGCCCTTCCGCGAAGCCGACCTGAAGCGGGTTCTCGAGGGTCTGGTCAGCCAGACCGCCTAGGGGCTGACCAATTCGCGAGCGTCCGCCGCCCGGGTTTTGATCACCCGGCGTAGGCGCTCGGCCCGGCGACGCAAAAAATGGGCTACCGGTTTTGGGGCTTTTTCGGCCTTTTTTCGCTCTTGGGGCGATATCGGACCGCTAACACCGGTTTCCAAAAGGCATGACTTGCCCCTCCAGACCCTTAGTTACCTAGGCGACCAAGGGGCAACGCGACAAGATTTTTCCAATTTTGACGTTTGCGCACCGAAATCGTGACTTTTCGGTAACGGACGGCCATCAACGCGACCCAATTCGGCCATGATCGCTTCTAGCGCCGCCGAAAGGCTTTAACGTTCCCCATTGAGGAATGGCCCTCTTTGCTCCCGCGCGCGGCTGGCGTGTCGGGTGCTCGTACTTTTGAGGACAACTAAAACATGGCGTTGAAAACCAAGGTTCTCCTGGCGACTACGATGCTGGGAAGCCTCGCGGCTTTCGCTCCGACCGTCACGCTGGCGCAGACCGCGCCCGCCGCCGCTCAGGATGCGACGTCCGTTGAGGAAGTGGTGGTCACTGGCTCGCGTATCCGTCGCGACCCGACCAACTCCCCGACCCCGCTGATCCAAGTCAGCCGCGACGACGTCGTGTCGACCGGTCAAGCCAGCGTCATCGACGTTCTGGCCGACATCCCCGCCCTGTCGGGTTCGCTGGTGCCGGAAGACACCACCGGTTCGGGCCTGAACGACGGCGGTCTGTCGCTGCTGAACCTGCGCGACCTGGGCACCTCGCGGACGCTGACGCTGGTCGACGGTCGTCGTCACGTCGGTTCGAACGGCGGCGGCCTGTCGGTCGACGTCGACACCATCCCGCGCCTGCTGATCCAGAACGTCGAAGTCATCACCGGTTCGAACTCGGCCCTCTACGGCGCCGACGCCGTGTCGGGCGTGGTCAACTTCGTGCTGCGCAAGGACTTCGAAGGCGTCGAGATCGACGGCACCGCCGCTCAGATCAACCAAGACGGCCAGCTGAACAAGCGCATCTCGGCCCTGGTCGGCCACAACTTCTTCGACGGTCGTCTGAACGTCTACGCTTCGGCCGAATACGAAAAGAACGACGAAGTCCTCGACAGCCAGGTCGACTGGCGCAAGAAGGCCTGGGTGCTGCTGAACAACGACACCGACGTGTCGAACAGCCAGCCCGACGGCGTGATGGACAACATCCTGATCCACGACGCCCGCACCCTGTCGATCGGTCCGGTCGGCGGCATCACCGTCCTGGCCAACTCGCTGCGTCCGTCGGCCAACCCGGGCGACCCGGATATCCCGTTCCAGAGCTGTACGACGTCGGTCGCTCCGATGAGCCCGAACTGCTTCGCGATCGAACCGGGCAACTCGTTCATCTTCGACCAGGCCGGCAACGCTCGTAACCCGTCGTTCGGCACCTTCCGCGACGAAAACGGCTTCCAGCGCGTCACCAACATCGGCGGCGACGGCCTGAACCCGAACACGGACTTCAGCCAGGCGAGCCGCCTGCCGCGTTCGAAGAACTACCGCTTCCAGGGCGGCCTGAACTTCAACATCACCGAAGACCTGCAGTTCTTCGGCGAAGCGAAGTACGTCAAGGAATCGACCTTCGACGGCAGCCAGCAGACCTTCTTCGACATCGGCATCCTGCCGGTGGCCGCTGGCGTGAACCCGGTTTGGTTCTCGAACAGCTCGTTCAACATCGGTCTGGACAACGCCTACCTGCCGGCGAACGTGCGTAGCGCCATCCTGGCCAACACCCGTACGCCGATCACCGCGTACGACGCCACGACCGGCAACATCACGACGACCGCGACCGTCGCCGACGTCCGCGCCCGTCACAGCCTGTTCGGTCCGGCCCGCACTCAGCTGAACGAAAAGGAACTGAGCCGCTACGTGGCCGGTTTCCGTGGCAGCAAGGACGACGTGGGCTTCATCCACAACCTGTCGTACGAGCTGGGCTATACCTACGGCGAGCTGAAGAACACGAACTTCGAGCGCGGCGTTGACGCCCCCCGCTACAAGTTCGCCGCCGACGCCGTGGTCGACACCGCCGGTATCGTCAACGGCAAGCCGGGCGAAATCGTCTGCCGCGTGAAGATCCTGGACAAGCAAGGCGTCACCATCAAGGACGACGCCCGCTCGATCCGCGACGCCAAGACGGTCAACTACGTCAAGGGCACCAAGGCCTACGAAGAAATCACCAACTGCCAGCCGTTCCGCGTGTTCGGCCCGGGTGGTCTGAACAAGGCCGCCGCCGACTACCTGCTGGCCGAGATCAACCTGCACGAAAAGAACGTCCAACAGGACGCCCTGGGCTTCGTCTCGGGCGAGCTGTGGGACTTCTGGGGCGCGGGTCGCATCGGCCTGGCCGTCGGCGCCGAATGGCGTCGTGAAGAGACCCAGGCCATCGGCCGCTCGGCTTCGACCGGCGACCGCATCCTGTTCATGAACACCGGTCCCGACTTCCAACCGGCCTCGTACGAGACCAAGGAATACTTCGGCGAATTCCGTCTGCCGCTGCTGCGTGACGTTCCGCTCGCCAAGAGCCTGGAAATCGGCGCCGCATTCCGCAGCTCGGACTACTCGACGATCGGCAAGACCGAGACCTATAACTTCAACGCGATCTGGCGTCCGATCCAGGACATCACGTTCCGGGCGACCTCGGGTAAGTCGGTGCGCGCGCCGACCCTGTCGGAAACCTACCGTCCGCCGACGCAGACCTTCGCTCAGATCACCGATCCTTGCGACGCGACGGTTCTGAAGAACCTGACCGACGCCAAGATCAAGGCGAACCGTGAGAAGAACTGCGCCGCCCTGGGCATCCCGGCCGGCACGAACATCATCTACTCGAGCACGCCGTCGGGTAAGAACGCGGGTAACCCGTTCCTGAAGCCTGAAAAGTCGTTCTCGGTCACCGCGTCGATGATCGTCACGCCGCGCTTCTGGCCGAAGGCGACCTTCGTGGTCGACTACTTCGACATCGACATCAAGGACGTGATCGCCTCGGTGACGGCTCAAACGGCCGCCAACCAGTGCGTGAACGGCGAAGCCCTGAACACCTCGATCTGCCAGACGCTGACCCGCGTCGGCGGCGCGCCGGTGAACACGACGCCGGCGTACGGCATCATCGACTTCATCCAAGGCGCGGTGAACTACGCTCGTACGACCAACCGCGGCATCGACTACCAGTTCCTGTACCACACCGATGTCCAAGACATCATCGGCAAGGACTGGGGTCGCCTGAACTACCGTCTGTCGGGCAACTACCTGTTCGAACAGCATGACTTCGTGAACATCGCCATCCCGAGCGAGCACATCGACAACGAAACCGGCCTGGGCCTGCCCCGCGTCCGCTTCTCGTCGAAGCTCACCTGGGAAGTGAACGAAAAGCTCTCGATCGCCTGGGATGCCGACTGGCAGTCCTCGCAGTGGCTGAGCAACGGTACGCGTCCGTACGACGTCGACGATATCAAGGCCGACCCGGACAACCGCGACCCGCGCTACTACCGCACGCGTCCGTTCACGCAGCACGACTTCACCGTGAAGTACGCGCCGCGTGAGGACCTGGTGGTCCGCGCCGGTGTGGTCAACGCCTTCGACCGCGAGCCGGATCGTTGGCTGGGCAACACCACGCAAGACAACTTCGACCTCTTCGGTCGTCGCTTCTTCGTGGGCTTCAACTACAAGATGTAAGCCGCGACCTTCGGGTCAAGGCTGGGAAGGGGCGGTCTTCGGACCGCCCCTTTTTCTTTGGGCGAAGGGCTGGGCGCGAACGGTTGAAACGAAAAACGCCGCCGCTGGGGCCCAGCGGCGGCGTCTTCGTGTCCGGTCGGAGATCGGGCTCAGTCCAGGTCGCGCGGTCCGAACGAGTGCGGCAGCAGGCTCCAGAAGGCGATCCGCTCGGTCGTCGCCCCGCCCTGCACCGAGACGATCTCGCAGGTCTGGCCGGCGAACTCGGCGATGCGCTGACGGCAGGCCCCGCAGGGCTGGACCACGGCGTCGGAGCCGGCGGCGATCAGCACCTTGTCGATGACCCGCGAGCCGCCGGCCGTGATCATCGCCCCGATGGCGGTCTGCTCGGCGCAGGTGCCGACGGGATAGGCCGCGTTCTCGACATTGACGCCGTAGTGGACCCGGCCCTCGTCGTCGATCACCGCGGCCGCCACCGTGAACTTCGAATAGCGGGCGTAGGAACGCGACAGCAGTCCGGGCAGGGCGCGCGCGGCGTCCTGCTCGAGCGAATCGCCTTGGCCAGGTTTCGGGGTGGTCGTGACGTCGGCGCTCATGCGGGTTCCAGCCCTCCGGCAGGATCGCGCCGGGGAGAGAGGCAATCAGCCGCAGCCGTTTCGCGCAAGCGAAAAAGTAAGCGTCGCCTTACTCCTCGCCGGGCGCCTTGGCGACGATCGAAAGCGCGTGAACAGGGCCCGCCAACTCCTCGGCGAGGGCCTGCATCACCAGGCGCTGGCGCATCACCCGGGCCTTGCCCGCAAAGGCCTGCGCCTCGATCCTGAGGTTGAAGTGGCTCTCCCCCGCCCCCGTGTGGCCGGCATGGCCATGGTGGCGGTCGCTGTCGTCGACCAGTTCCAGCCGCGAGGGCGAAAAAGCGTCGTTCAGCTTGCGGCGAATGGTGTCGGCGACGTCGCCCATGTGCGTCTCTTGCTTGTCAATCCTTGAACGGAAATAGCGCGGGCTTACTCTAGACGCCATGAACCGGCCGTTCGAGTACCGACCAAAATTCACGGACATCCGGGTCCGTCCGCCCAAGAAGGGCGAAGACGACCCGGTAAACGACGTCCTGGGCCTCAAGCCCGGCGAGAAGCGCTGTGACCATCCCGAATGTCGCCTGGCTGGCAGCGCCAAGGCGCCGAAGTCGCGCGACCTGCCCAACCAGCACTACTGGTTCTGTCAGCAGCACGCGGCCGAGTACAACAAGAACTGGAACTTCTACGCCGGCATGAACGAATCGCAGATTCGCGCCGAGCAGGAGACTGAGCGGATGACCGGCGGTCGTCCGACCTGGAGCTTCAAGGCCGACGCCAATTCACGCGAGGCCGTGACCCAGGCCGCCCGCGACGCCCGCCACTTCGCCGACCCGTTCGGCGTCTTCCGCGCCCAGCAACGCCGGGCCGAGGCCGAACGCGACGCCGCCGAGCGCCGCCTGGGCAAGCTGGAGCGCCAGGCCCTGGCCGATCTCGACCTGGACGCCATGGCCGACGGTCCGGCGATCAAGGCGCGCTACAAGGAACTGCTGAAACGCTGCCACCCCGACGCCAACGGCGGCGACCGCAGCGCCGAGCACAAGCTGCAGCGGGTCATCAAGGCCTACAAGCAGCTGCAGAAGTCGGGGATGGTCTAGCGGCCAGCCCCTCCGGAGACAGGCCATGACCATCGAGAACGAAGACCAGCTCGAGAAGCTGCGCACCGTCGGCAACCTGGTGGCCCGCACCCTGGCCGCCATGGGCGCCGCGCTGGAGCCCGGCATGACCACCAAGGAGCTGGACGACTTTGGCCGCGCCCTGCTGGAGAAGGAAGGCGCGCGCTCGGCCCCCGAGACGACCTACAACTTCCCGGGCGCGACCTGCATCTCGGTCGGCCCCGACTGCGCCCACGGCATCCCCGGCGACACGATCGTCAAGGCCGGCGACCTGATCAATATCGACGTCTCGGCCGAGCTGGACGGCTATTTCGGCGACACCGGCGCCAGCTTCGCCGTTCCGCCGATCACCAAGCGGGTCGAGCGGCTGTGCCGCGACGGCCGCCGCGCCATGTGGGCCGGCATCCGCTCGGTGAAGCCGGGCGGTCGCCTGAACGAGGTCGGCCGCTCCATCGAGACCTTCGCCCAGAAGAACGGCTACAGCCTGATCCGCAACCTCGCCAGCCACGGCGTCGGCCGCTCGCTGCACGACGACCCGCGCGAGATCCCGACCTGGTACGAACCGCGCGACCGCCGGACCATCCCGGAAGGCCTGGTCTTCACCATCGAGCCGTTCCTGTCGCTCGGCGCGGACTGGGTCGAGGAATTGGACGACGGCTGGACCCTGCGCCCGCCCCAGGGCCAGGCCACGGTGCAGTACGAGCATACGCTGGTGGCGACCCGCAACGGCCCGCTGGTGCTGACCCTGGTCTAGGACGGCGGGGCCGCTAGCCGCCGAAGATGAAGTCCCGCGAGTAGTAGCCCAGGGCCGGGTCCAGGATGTTGATCGCAAACGGCGCCGAGCCGTCGGCCAGATCGGTCAGCCACGCGGCGTTCGTCCGCGCCATCACGCCCACGTCGGCCTTCTCGGCCTCGGCCAACAGCCAGCCGACCATGGCCGCCTTGGTCCCGAGGCCGCTGAGCCCGTCCTTGCCGTAGCTCTCGAAATAGACGTCCCGGCCGCCCGCCAGCAGGGCGGTGACCTTGGCGTCCGACGGGGTCGCTCCGAAAATCTCGGCGTAGGCCTTCCTGGTGGCGTCGAACAGGCTGAGCGTTCCGTACATGGCCTGGAACGCGTCCTTCCCCTCGCCGACCTTGCCCAGATTGACCGCGAAATTGATGTAGCGGTTCTCGACGTTGAAGCTCTGATAGTAGGCGCTGTTGAGGTTGTTGGCGTTGGGGCCCGTCGGCGAGACCAGATAGTCGATGCCCGCCTGGCCCGGGATCTTCCCGGTGAAGAACAGGTAGCTCAGGGTCGCGACCGACGTGGTCTGGTCGGCGGCGGCGATCACCGCCTTCAGCGCCTCGATCGGGTTGATCTGGCCGCCGTCCAGCTTCTCGCCGATCGACTTCAGCACCACCTTGCTGAGCGACTCGGGCGCGCGCAGCAGGACGCCACCGAGATAGGACATCGCGCCGCTGGTGAGCGGCAGTACAGCGGTGGGACTACCGGCGAGGAGCAGGGTCGTGCCGCCGATCAGCATCAGCTCCACGTTCTTGACCTGATCGACCCCGCCATACTTGGCGCCCGAGAGGCCGCCGTCGTCGGAGATCGCCCAACCTTCAGCGGTCTTGGTCAGCTTGAAGGTGCTGCTGAAGTTCGAATACTGGACGATGTCGAAGCCGTCGCGGCCATCTATGACATCGTTGCCGCCGCCGCCGTAGAAGACGTTGTCGTTCGCATCGCCCAGCAGGGTGTCGGCCCCGTTCGAGCCCACGACCCCTTCGATCGACACGAAATTGATGGCGACGCCGCTGGTGACGACCTGGGCCCCCTTGAGCGCCAGATCGACCGTGACCGCGCCGGCCCAGCTCAGCGTGACCCGGTCGAAGCCGGCGCCGCCGTCCATGAGGTCCAGGCCCCAGCCGCTCTCGAAGACGTCGTCGCCGTCGCCTCCGTACATCAGGTCGTCGCCGGGCCCGCCGTCCAGATGGTCGTTGCCGGCGCCGCCATAGAGCTCGTTGTCGCCCACGGACCGGAACGAGAGCGGATCGCGCGCGCCGCTGCTGTCGATCAGCTCGTCGTCGCCGTCCCCGCCCCGCAGAACGTCGGAGCCCTTGTCGCCAATCAGGTAGTCGTTCCCGCCGCGCCCTTCGAGGAGGTCATCGCCCTCGTCGCCGCGAAGCAAGTTGGCCCCGTCGTCGCCGCGAAGCTCGTCATCGTACCGCGAACCGTAGAGGTTCTCGATCGCGGTGAGCAGGACCAGGCCCGGACCGATGTCCTGGTAACCCCGCAGCGCCAGGTCAACGCGCAAGCCGGCGCCGTACAGGGAGAAGACGACGCCGTCGTTCCCCTCGCCGCCGTCGATGTCGTCGTTGCCGCCGTTCGGGTAGATCATGTCGTTGCCCGCGTAGCCGCGGATGGTGTCGGAGCCCTCCGTGCCGCGCAGCAGGTCGGAACCGTTCGTGCCCTGGATGAGGTCGCCCGCCGAGGCTCTGGCGGGATTAGAAATGTCTACAGGCACACGTCCTCGCAAAGAGATCGGAGGGTTGGAGGGAGCGCTCAGCCCCCGAAGACGAAGTCGGCTTTCCAGTACCCGTTGGCCGGATCCAGGATGTTGATGGCGAAAGGCGCCGAACCGTCGGCAAGGTCCGCCAGCCAGGCGGCGTTCGTCCGGGCCATGACGCCGAGGTCGGCCTTCTCGGCCTCGGCCAGAAGCCAGCCGACCATGGCCGCCTTCGTCCCGAGGCCGTTCGGGCCGTCCCCGCCGTAGCCGGCGAAATAGTTCGTCCGGCTGTCGATCAGGGCGTGGATCTTGGCGTCGCTCGGCGCGGCGCCGAAGATGGCCTTGTAGGCCTGCCGCGTCGCGTCGAAGAGGCTGAGCGCGCCATAGGCCTCCTGGAACTGGACCTTGCCGTCGCCGAACTTGCCGAGGTTGACCGCGAAGTTGATGTAGCGGTTCTCGAGATTGAAGCTGCGGTAGTAGGCGCTGTTGAGATTGTTGGCGTTCGGCCCGGTCGGCGAGACCAGGAAATCGTAGCCCGGCTGGGTCGGGATCTTGCCCGTGAAGAACAGGTAGCTCAGCGTAGCGACGGACGTGCTGCTGTCGGCGACCTTGACGATCTCCGCCAGGACCGCCGCCGTCGACGCCCCGGCCATGCTCGCATTGTAGACGCTGGCGGCCGCCGGGCTCATGGCCGCATCCTGGCTGGGCGCGCGCAGGATAGCTCTGAACGCCTTGTCGATCGCGATCGAGAAATCGAAGCTCAGATAGATCGAACCCGACCAGAAGCGGGCGATCTCCACGTTCTTGAACGTCTGGACGGCGCCGTCGAGAAGGCTGGTGGCCGTGAAGGTCCCGTCGGCCGCGGCCCTGATGGTGAAGTCGGTGGCCCAGCCATCGATCTCCGCCGTGTCGGTGCCCCCGCGACCGTCATAGGTGTTCGAGCCGGCTGCGCCGTACATCCTGTTGGACGCGTCGTTGCCGATCAGGATGTCGTCGTACCGGGTCCCGCGGAGGTTCTCGATCGACACCAGCGTGTCCTTGCCGGCGCCGAGGGTGTCCTGCGCTCCCTGGATACTAAGGTCGACCCGCACGGACGCCATCGCGCCCGAATAGTCGGCGAGGTCCATGCCCTCTCCGCCGTTCAGGAGGTCGTCCCCCGCCTCTCCGTACAGGAAATCATCGCCCTCGCCGCCATAGAGCAGGTCGTCGCCAGCGCCGCCCAAGATGTTGTCGTTGCCGAAAAAGCCTTCGAGTCGGTTGTTCCCGTCGTCGCCGGCGAGCGCGTCGTTGCCGGACGAGCCGATGACGATCTCGATGCTGTCGAGCGTATCGGTGAAGCCGTAGCCGGAGACGGTCTGGTACTTCAGTTCGGCGACGATGGTGACCGGCGAGTACATGTAGCTGGCGGTGTCGACGCCCGCCCCGCCGAGGAGCTGGTTCCGGCCCGTGCCGCCTTCCAGCACATCGTCCCCGGCGCCGCCCTCCAGCGTATCGTCGCCTTCGTAGCCGTGAAGCCTGTCATCGCCCTCGGCGCCGACCAGGCGGTCGTTGCCCGTGGTGCCGAACAGGTCCAAGCCCGCTGCGGCCGCCGCCTTGTCGCCCACAAATCCCCCAAAGCCCTGCCCGAGTCCCATGGTCAAGCTACACAAGGCGTCGGGAAACTCCAGAAGTTGAGCCGGAAGCGCAGGATAAACTTTCGATAGGCCCGCCGGGCGGCGTCCCGCGAACGTTCGCGGTGAAGACCTGCACTTGCGAAGCAAAGGCCGCATGAGCCATGCTCCCGCCGCCTGTGGGCGAGGGACAAGATTCCATGACCGACCGCGATCCCGCCTCTCCGAACGGAGAGTGGCGCGCGCCGACCGAACCGCCGACGCCGGTGACCCCGGTGCCGTTCGGCAAGCCGTGGAGCATCTGGTTCTGGGGCGGCCTGATCTCGACCGCCGGCCTGGCCCTGGCGGTCGCGCCGCGTCCCGTGCTGGACCTGCTGGACGCCCACACCGACGCCACCGCCCTGCCCTGGGTCCGGTTCGCGGGGCTGCTGCTGCTGGCCTACGGCATGGGCTACCACGTTGCCGGCTGGACCGGGCAGCGCACCTATATGCGGGCCTCGGTGGTGCTGCGGGTGTTCTCGCTGGTGGTGTTCGGAGCCTTCGTGCTGCTGGACTGGCTGCCCAAGGCCTGGCTGGCCGTGGGCCTCGCGGACTTCGTCGGCGCCGTGTGGACCACCCTGGAGCTCCGTTGGCGGCCCAAGCCTAAGGGGTAGCGCCTAAGAACCGGGTGGGGAGGAGGACCGCCGGATCCCCTTGCGGATCAGGAAGGCCACCAGCCAGCAGGCCATGGCCCAGGCCGCGCCCGCGCACCAGCCGGCCAGCACGTCGCTGGCCCAGTGGACGCCCAGATAGATCCGGCTGACCCCGACCAGCAGGCTGACCAGCACCGCGGCGCTGACCGCCAGCACCTTGACCCGCCGCTTGTCGGCGAAGCGCGCGGCCAGCACGCCCAGGGTCAGGAACACCACCGCCGACATCATCGCGTGGCCCGACGGGAAGCTGGGATTGACCGCCTCGACGGCGCGATAGGCCAGGTGCGGACGCTCGCGGTCGAAGACATGCTTCAGGGTCTGGCTGATCGCCAGCCCGCCGCCCGCCCCGACCAGCAGCATCAGCCCCTCGCCCCAGCGGCGCAGCGACAGCAGCAGGGCGACGGCCAGCAGGATCATGAGGCCCAGCACCGCCAGCGAGCCCAGGGCGGTGATGTCGATGGCCGCGAAGTGCAGCCACTTGGGTCCGACCATCAGGTGTGGCTGGCCATCGACCCGCAGAGCCTCCAGCACCGCCAGGTCGAGCGCCCGTGTCTCGCCTTCGGCTACCTCGTCGGCGATCGACAGGAAACCCCAGGCGCCGAGGGCCAGCACCAGCAGCGCGGAGGTCGCGCCCAGCTCGCGCCGCGCGGCGTCGAACACCCCTCGAAAGTCGATGCGGATCAAGCAGATAACTCCATACGGACGACCCAGGAAACAACATTTCCCTTTTGAAACATGAACTTAAGCTGAGCACGGCCGTTCATGCCGGGACCACGTCGCCCCTCGTAGGGTGGCATCCTCATCGAAGGAGACCCGATATGAAACGCTTTCTGACCGCTTCGCTCGCCGTTCTGATGCTGGCCGGCGGCACCGGGGCCGCCTCGGCCCAGGACTACCGCCACTCCAAGCACTATGACAGCCACGACCGGGCCTACGACCAGGGCCGCCGCGACCAGGCCCGCGCCGAGGATCGCCAGGATCGTCGCGAGTACCGCCGCTGGGCCAAGGGCCAGCGCCTGGACTCCCGCTATCGCGGCAACGGCTATTATGTCAGCGACTATCGCCGCCACGGCCTGCGCACCCCGCCGCGCGGCTATCGCTGGCAGAAGGTGGACAACCAGTACGTCCTGGCCGCCGTCGCCACCGGCCTGATCGCCTCGGTGATCCTGGCCAATCGCTAAAAAACGGACTGGAGGGGGCGCCGTGCTGCGGCGCTCTCTTCCCTCCCCCCGAGGAGCGCGATCCTCGCGCTCCGGGTTCCAAAACACTTTCGGTTCAATTGGAATCCAATTGAACCGAAGGGGGTGAAGGCTATATCGGGTAGGTCATGCCCGAGTTCGCCGAAAACAGCTCCGCCAAAGATCCTCTGATCACCCTGGTCCCCGACAAGTGGGTGACGCTCCGCGACGCGTTCGGCGTGGACAGCGACATGAAGGTCCCGGCCTTCTCGCACCGCGACCCGCACGTCCCCGAGATCGACACGGCCTACAAGTTCGATCCGCAGACGACGAAAGCCATCTGCGCGGGCTTCGCCAAGGACCGTCGCGTAATGGTCCAGGGCTATCACGGCACCGGCAAGTCGACCCACATCGAGCAGATCGCCGCGCGCCTGAACTGGCCGCTGGTTCGCGTGAACCTGGACAGCCACGTCAGCCGCATCGACCTCGTCGGCAAGGACGCCATCGTCCTGAAGGAAGGCAAGCAGGTCACCGAATTCCGTGAAGGGATCCTGCCCTGGGCCCTGCAGCGCCCGATCGCCCTGGTGTTCGACGAATACGACGCCGGCCGTCCGGACGTGATGTTCGTCATCCAGCGCGTGCTGGAAGCCGGCGGCAAGTTGACCCTGCTGGACCAGAACCGCGTCATCCGCGCCAATCCGTATTTCCGGCTGTTCTCGACGACCAACACCATCGGTCTGGGCGACACCACCGGCCTCTATCACGGCACCCAGCAGATCAACCAAGGCCAGATGGACCGCTGGTCGATCGTCACGACGCTGAACTACCTCGACCATGACGTCGAGGCGGGCATCGTGCTGGCCAAGAACCCGTCGTACGACACGGCCGAGGGTAAGCGCACCCTGGCCGCCATGGTCCGCGTCGCCGACATGACCCGCAACGCCTTCATGAACGGCGACATCTCGACCGTCATGAGCCCGCGCACGGTGATCACCTGGGCCCAGAACGCCGAGATCTTCGATCACGACGTCGCCCTGGCCTTCCGCCTGACGTTCCTGAACAAGTGCGACGAACTCGAACGCCCCACGGTGGCCGAGTTCTTCCAGCGCGCGTTCGGCACGGACCTGCCGGAAAGCGCGGCGCGGGTGAAGGTAGCTTAGGCCGTGCGCGAACAGGCTTTCCGCAGCTACATGATTGCTGAAGGCCTAAGCGCAAATACGGTCTCGACCCGTTGCAGCGCGCTCAAGCGTATTGAGCGCGCTGAAGATGTCGATCTTGACGCGGCTTTCGACGCAGATGGGCTTGAGAGCCTCAAGGCGAAATTCAACTACACAACGGGCGATCAACGAGCAGGTCGGGAGAACCCATCATCAATCGATATAGAGCCAGAGAATATCTATAAATTTCTGGCTTTCTTCCGCAGCTGCCTGAGTTCCTATCAGCGCTTCCGAGGTGGCGGTTCGCCGGAAGACGAGCCGGGCTCCCTGCAGCCTGAAGCAACTAGTGCGGAAGTCGCCGCTGAGACAGCAGGGAAGACTTTCGCGCTGGAGCGCGATCTGCAGATCGCCTTGCGTAGCGATATCGGTCAGTTGGAAGCTGGCCTCGAAATCGTGGATGATGGGCGAGAAGTACGCGTCGAAGCCGGGCTCATCGATATCTTGGCCAAAGACCGCTTTGGAAAGCTTACGGTCATCGAGCTGAAGGCGGACGTTGGACGACCTGCTGTGATCGCCCAGACCCTGGCATATATGGCGTCTCTACAGGCAGACAGGGGCGGCGAGGTTAGAGGCATTATCGTAGCCTCCGATTTCGATCACCGTGTCGAATTGGCGAGTAGGGCCGTGCCGAACCTGATGTTGAAGCGATATCGTTTCCGCTTCGACTTCAATTGAAGCGCAGCTTAAGCCGCTCTCGGCGTGATCTTCTCGAGCTCCGCGCCCATCTTGCGGCGCTGCTCCATCAGATCGTAGCTGTTCTGTAAGCGCAGGAAAAAGCCTTCCGACAGCCCCCAGTAGCGCGTCAGGCGCAGATCGGTGTCCGCGGTTACGGCGCGCTTTCCCAGCACGATCTCGTTGATCCGGCGCGGCGGCACGCCTATGGCGCGCGCCAAGGCGCTCTGACTCATGCCGATCGGCTTGAGAAACTCCTCCAACAAGATTTCGCCTGCCGTCGGATTATGCAGCCAATCCTCTGCTGCTATCTCAATGGTAGTCGCAGATTTCGACATCGTAGGCGTGTCCACCGCTCCAGCGGAAGCAAAGCCTCCACCGCTGATTGATCCTTATCGAGTGCTGGCCCTCTCGGCCCCCCAACAACGCTTCCAGCCTGTTGCCGGGCGGAAGCCGCAGATCGTCCAAATGTTCCGCAGCGTCCAGCAAACGTAACTTGCGCGAAGCATTCGCCTGGATGTCCGATGGTAGTCGGCGTGAGCGGCCATCCAGCCAGATCCTTTCCGTCTCGCGGTCCGCAAAACTCCGGATCATATGGAAAGATCATAACGCATAACGTTATGCGGATCAAACATCGTCACCCCGCCCGATTGTATTTCCACCCCTGAACATACCATAGATTGAGAACAAATTAGCAACAAACTTCCGCGGTCTCATGCGCGGTTTCCGACAAGACCCTGTCATCGGAACCGCCTTAGCTGGCGGTCCGTTCGAACCGGTGCGCCATTCGGAGACAGCTCATGACCGACATCACCTACGAGATCGTCCAGCACGACGGCGGCTGGGCCTACAAGGTGGGCGAGACGTTCTCCGAGACCTTCCCGTCGCACGAGGCCGCGCTGACGGCCGCCCGGCGCGCCGCCGACGAGCAGGAGCAGCCCGGCGAGACCGAGGGCATCGTCTACGAGGACAAGAACGCCGTCTGGCACGGCGAGGTCGCCAGTGGCGACGACCGCCCGACGACCCATGTCCGGGACGCCGAATAGGGTTCGTTCCGAAATCGGCCTCGTTCTTGCTGCACAGGACGTAACGAAGCCCATTTTGAGACAAGGCCTGCTGCTATGTTCACCCGGAAGAAAGACACCCCGACCCCGGTGGCCCTGACTCCGTTGGAACAGCCGCGCCCCGCCGCGCCCGCGCCGCAGGCGCAGGCCGAGGTTCAACCGCAGGCGCAGGCGCAACCGCAGGCTCCGCAGCCGCCGCCGCGTCCCAAGCCGGCCGCCGTGCTGACCCAGGGCCTGACGATCCGCGGCGACGTGATCGGCGATGTCGAGTTGCACCTCGACTGCGTGGTCATGGGCGACGTGAAGGTCGGCAAGCTGGCCGTCGGCCCGAATGCGCGCGTCGAGGGCTCGATCGTCGCCCAGGTCGCCGAGGTCCACGGCCTGGTGGTCGGCTCGATCACCGCCCAGGCCGTTCGCCTATACGCCAGCGCCCGCGTCGAGGGCGACATCACCCACGAGCAGCTGGGCATGGAGACCGGCGCGACCTTCGAAGGCCGCAGCCAGAAGTTCCGCCGTCCGGCCGTCCAGCCGGCGCCGCAACCCCAACCCGCGCCGCAAGTCCAGGCTCCGGCTCCGGCTCCGGCTCCGCAGGTCCAGGTCGCTCCGGTCGCGCCGCAACCCGTTCTCCAGGCCGCTCCGGTTCAGCCGCAGCCCGTCGCGCCGGCGCCGCAACCTTTCGCCCAGGCCGCGCCGCTGGCTCCCATGCCGGCGCCGGTTCAAGCCCAGCCGGTCGTCGAAGCCGCGCCCCTCGCGCCCTTCCCGGCTTCGCAGGCGCCGTTCCCGCACGCCGCCCAGTAACGCCTTCTGTAACGCCTTCCGTGACGCCGCGCCCGACCCTGTGGCGCGGCGGCCACGTTGCTTCCCTTTCCGGAAAAACCACGGAACGCTGGCGCTAAGCCGGGCTTTGATACGGTGTGGGTTGGCGCAGGCCGGCCCTTATCGAGGAGCCCTTATCCATGGCCGGCAAGCCGTTGAAGATCGTGCCTCCCATCTCGGGCGTGGCGGAAATCTATGACCTCGGGCGCGGTCCCGAGAGCACCAGTCAACGCGTGAAGCGCCTGCAGGACGAAGCGCGCCTGCTGGCCCGCGAAGAGGTCGAGCGGCTGGACCGCGACCTTCGCCGCCTGGCCGACCAGGCCCGACTGATCGCCGACGGCGGCGACGCCTATCCGGCCGGCATGCGCGAACTGGCGGGTCGGATTTCGGTCGACACGGCACAACGCGCGGACATGATGCGCGCCCTGCTGCAGCGGAAGCTTTAGCTCCAAAAATCCCCGTCATTCCCGCCCTTGTGGCGGGAACCCCTCTATTCACTGCAAGTGCAGGAGGGGCGGACTGCTGAGCAGTCCGCTTGCATCTCACGTGTCAGCTGAACCAGGGGTTCCCGCCACAAGGGCGGGAATGACGGCGGGATACTAAGCTCCCGCGTTGGCCATCTTCCGCAGCCGCCGCGCCAGGTCCTCCGGACGGTCGGCGATCTGGTCGAACAGGGCTTGGACCTCGGCCTCGCCGAAGCCCGCCGCGCGCAGGGTGCGCCAGGCGCCGGCCAGCACGGCCTCGGCGATGTCCAGCCGATCGTCGGTCAGGCGCAGGCCCGCGCCGAAGGGGCTCTGTTGAACAGAAGGTTGCGTGGCGAGCGACATGTCGGAGCCTCCGGCGGTTCGCAGTAATGTTCCTTTTTTGTTCTCATTATAGCCGCGAGTCGAGTCCCTTCTTTGAAGGTCGGCCCCTCGCAAACGAAAAAAGCCCCGAGGCTAGGGAAGCCTCGGGGCGGGTTGGCGTCGACGGGGCGGTCGACGCCAGCATCGGGCGGCCGGCTCACAACGTCCGCCCAATCTCTGGAAGGCCTTAGCGGCAGACGGTCCGCTCGTAGTACGTGCCGTTCCAGCGGTCGTACTCGCGGGTCGTCCAGCATTCGCGGTCGCCGTAGTACGGACGCGGGGCGTAGCCGTAGCTATGGCCGTAACGCGGCGGGGGCGGCGGCGGGGCGTAACGACGGTCGTAACGGTCGTCGTAGCGGCGGTCGCGATGATCGCCGTCCGAGATGGCGGCGCCGATCGCCAGGCCGATCACGCCGGCGGCGATGGCGGCCGCGGCGACGTCGCCGCCGTTGCCGCGATGGTTGCGATAGTGGCGGCCATCGGCCGAGGCGGTGGTCGCGGCGGCGGCCAGCGACAGCGCGGCGACGCCAGCGGCGACCCGGCCTGCCGTGATCATCAGTTTGTTGGCCATCTCGGCCTCCTTGGGTCTTCGCTTCCCCGCCGCGCATCGCGTCGTCTCAAGCGTTGAAGCCAAGATCGGATTTCCTGCCTGAACGGCGCCTGAACGGATTTTGCCTAAAACCGTCCACACCCCGTGGAACCGGTTTGTTCATCTTTTTGCGTGAAAGTGATCAGGAACGAGGCCCCGGATGGCCTTGCGCCTACGGAGACCGCCATGTCGAGCACCGTGTCCTACGCCCAAGGCCAGGCCCTGCAGGTCCTGTCGTTCGAGGTCGGCGCCCAGACCTATTGCGTCCCCGTCAGCGCCGTCCGCGAAATCCGCGGCGTCACCCCGCCGACCCCGCTGCCCGACGCGCCGGCCTATGTGCGCGGCGTCATCAACCTGCGTGGCCAGGTCATGCCGGTCATCGACCTGTCGTGGCGCCTGGGCAAGGGCGCGGCGCAGGACGGTCCGCGCCAGGTGATCATCGTGGTCGAGAACCAGACCGACGTCGCCGGCCTGCTGGTCGATGCGGTGTGCGACAGCTTCACGGTGGAAGCCGAACAGATCAATCCGCCCCCGGCCCTCGGCGACGGCGAGGACTCGCCGCTGGTCGCGGCCGTGATCACGGCCGGCGAAGGCTCGATGACGGTCCTGCTGGCGGTCAGCCGCATCCTGCCGGAACGCCAGATCGCTCTGGCGGCGTAAGGGTTCATCCCCTTCGAAAGAACAAGGGCCGCGTCCGGGGGATCGGACGCGGCCTTTCTTTTTGGCGCCTAGGCCTTCTTGCACTTGCAGTTGTCAGCGCACTTGCAGTCCGTGCAGCGGCAGGCCGGCGAGCACTTCTTTTCAGTTTCCTGGGTCGATCTTGGGGTCGGGGTCATCGGGGGATCTCCTGTTCGAGTGACCAGGACGATCTACCGCCGGGCGCGCCCGCTCGCTTGAACGCAGAGGCTAAAGCCGCGCCAGGGTCGTGGCCGGCAGGCCGAAGGTGCGCTTGAAGACCCGGCTGAAGTGGGCCGAGTCCGCGAAACCCGCCGCATGGGCCGCATCGGTCAGGGAGCGGCCTTCCGAATAGACCTGCAGGGCCCGCACCAGCCGCAGCCACAGGACATAGGTCTTGAAGGCCAGCCCCGTCTGCTCGACGAACAGGTGCCGCAGGCGGCTGGGCGACAGGAAGACCCCGTGCGCCGCGTCGTTCAAGCTCAGCGGTTCGTCGAGATGGGCGACGGCGTGGTCGATGATCTTGCGGACGCGGATATCGGTAAGCGGCGCGGGCGCGACGGGCGCGAGGGCGTCGACGACCGCCAGGCCCGCCGCCTGCAGGGCTTCGGGGCTCAGACCCGCCTCGAAGGTTCGCGAGAGCGGCGCGGCCGCCCGCAGAACCGCCGGATCCAGAGCGGCCAGGTCCCGGCCCTGGAACAGCACCTGGGTCAGCGCCCGGCCCGCCCGGCTTTCCGGCTCCACGAAGATGAAGGCCAGCAGGCCCTCGGCCTCGAACCGGTGGCGCGCGTCCGCCGCGACGGCGATCACCGGCCCCCGAAGCGCTTCGGCCTCGGTGAACAGCGCCAGCGAACCGTCCAGGCAGAGGCTGATCTGGATGGCGTGATGCGAATGGAAGTGCGCGTCGCCGAAGCCGCCCGGGGCTTCCAGCACCCAGACGCTGACGCCCTGCGCCATCGCCAGCTTCGCCCGTCCCAACGCCATGGCCGGAAGCTTAGCAGACGCGTCGATTCGCGACGGTCGGGTCGGCGACGAAACAGCCCCTGCGTTCAAGTCCGCCGCCGACGGAGGCCTTAAACGCACCGCCAACGTCGAACGGAGGACCCGACATGACCGCCGAGCATCTGGCCGCACTGGCCAGCGCCCTTCTGCTACTGACCGGCCTTGCCCTTTGCGCGGTCGGACACCGCTGGACCGAACGAGGATCGCGCGCCGCCCTGGGCTACGCGCCCTTCGCGTTCGTCCTGGCGGGTTTCGCGCGCGAAAGCCCGTGGCCGGCCTCGGTGACCCTGGCCGCGGTGACGGCCCTGGTGATCTTCTTCGCCGCCGCCGTGGCCGCTCAGGTGGCGCGAGACCTGTTCGGGCGCGCCCGGTTGGTCGATGGCTGCATGGTCCTGTTCAAGGGCGCGGTGACCGCCGGTTCGCTGGTCCTGGTCCTCGGCTATCTGGCCACCGTGGTCCGCCCGGCGCGCGACATGATCGGGATGCTGACCTAGCGCGAGCGCCAAACATTTGTTCGAATAACCCCTTCCGTTGGCCCCGAGCGGAACGCTAGTCTCCCCTCAGATCAAGGGAGACGAGCATGAAGGCCGCTGTTCTGCGCGAGGTGGGCAAGCCCCTCGAGATCGAGACCGTGGCCATCGGCAAGCCCGGCCCGCGCGAGGTGCTGATCCGCACCAAGGCCGCCGGGGTCTGCCACTCCGACCTGCACTTCATCGAGGGCTCCTACAGCCACCCCATGCCCGCCGTGCTGGGTCACGAGAGCGCCGGCATCGTCGAGGCGGTCGGCGACGAGGTGCGGACCGTGAAGGTCGGCGACCACGTCATCACCTGCCTCAACCCCTATTGCGGCCACTGCGAGGTCTGCCTGACCGGGCACATGAACCTGTGCATCAGCCCGGAGACCAAGCGTCCGAAGGGCGGCGAGCCGCGCCTGTTCAAGGAAGACCTTGGGGGCGCGCGCGGCCCGATGGCTCAGTTCCTGAACCTGTCGTCCTTCGCCGAGATGATGCTGGTCCACGAGCACGCCTGCGTGGCCATCCGCAAGGACATGCCGTTCGACCGCGCGGCCCTGATCGGCTGCTCGGTGATGACCGGAGTGGGCGCGGTGATGCACACCTCCAACGTCCGCCCCGGCGAGACCGTGGCCGTGATCGGCTGCGGCGGCGTGGGCCTGGCCACCATCAACGGCGCGGCCATCGCGGGCGCTGGCCGGATCATCGCCATCGACCGCGTCGCCTCCAAGCTGGAGCTGGCCAAGACCTTCGGCGCGACCGACGTGATCGACGGCTCGGCGGTCGACGACATCGCCAAGGCCGTGGTCGAGCTGACCGGCGGCGGGGTGCACCACAGCTTCGAGGCCATCGGCCTGAAGGCTACCGCCGAGGCCTCGTTCAAGATGCTGCGCCGGGGCGGCACGGCCAATGTGATCGGCATGATCCCGGTCGGCACCAAGATCGAGCTGCACGGCGTCGATTTCCTGGGCGAACGCCGCATCCAGGGCAGCTACATGGGCTCCAACCGCTTCCCGGTCGACATGCCGCGCCTGGTGGACTTCTACATGCAGGGCCGGCTGAAGCTGGACGAACTGATCTCGCGCCGGATCAGGCTGGAGGACGTGAACAGCGCGTTCGATGAGCTGAAGCGCGGGGAGTTGGCGCGGTCGGTGATTGTGTTTGATTGAGCGCTCTCACCCTCTCCCCTTGCGGGAGAGGGTGGCCGCCGAAGGCGGTCGGGTGAGGGATTGAAGATGGGCGCCGCCGCGACAGCCTCAACGCCGTCGCGGCGGTGCTCGTTTGTACAACCCCTCATCCGGCCCTTCGGGCCACCTTCTCCCGCAAGGGGAGAAGGAGAAACCCTGTCACACCCCCGCCAAACACCCCATGCTACCTCCGGCCCAGCTTCCCCGGAGTCCGCGATGACCCACCTCGACCGCCGCGCCCTCCTCGCCGCTATCGGCGCGATGGCCCTGCCGCCGGCCCTGGCCCGCGCCGCCGCGATCGACGCCGACGTCCGCTCCGGCACGATCAACGACGTCGAGCACGTGGTGATCCTGATGCAGGAGAACCGGGGCTTTGATCACTACTTCGGGACGCTGCCCGGCGTGCGGGGCTTCGGCGACCGGTTCCCGATCCCGGTGCGCGATGCGCCGGGCCGCAAGGACGCCTCGGTCTTCGTCCAGGCGTACGACAAGGACCGCCTGCTGGCCCCGTTCCCGCTGAACAGCGCCCAGACCTTCGCCCACATGCGGGTCGAGGGCACGCCGCACAACTGGATCGACGCCCAGGACGCCTGGGACCAGGGCCGCATGGACCGCTGGCCCGACGCCAAGAAACCCTGGTCGATGGGCTATTTCCAGCGCGCCGACATCCCGTTCCAGTTCGCCCTGGCCGACGCCTTCACCCTCTGCGACGCCTATCACTGCTCGACCCAGACCGGGACCAACACCAACCGCCTGTTCCTGTGGACCGGGACCAATGACGGCCGGGGCCAGGCCGGCGGGCCGTCGATCTCGAACTCGCACGACCGCTTCCCCGAACAGGGCGCGCCGCCGGAGTCCTACGGCTGGACGACCTACCCCGAGCGGCTGCTGAAGGCCGGCGTCTCCTGGCGCGTCTACCAGGACATGGCCGACAACTTCACCGACAACCCGCTTGCCGGCTTCAAGACCTACCGCGACAGCTTCAAGGGACTGCCGGGTTCGGACCCGCGCCTGAAGCAGCTGGGCCTCTCCACCTGGCATCTGGACAAGCTGCGCGAGGACGTCGCGGCCGGCCGTCTGCCGCAGGTGTCGTGGATCATCGCCCCAGCCGCCGACTCTGAGCACCCCGGCCCCTCCAGCCCGGCCCAGGGCGCGGACTACACGGCTCGGGTCATCGACGCCCTGACCGCCGATCCCAAGGTCTGGGCGCGGACGGTGCTGCTGGTGATGTTCGACGAGAACGACGGCTTCTACGACCACATGCCGCCACCCGCTCCGCCCTCGCGCGACGCGGGCGGCAAGCTGGCCGGCGGCTCGACCGTGGACCTCGCCGACGAGCATCACCTGGTCCGCAATCCGACCGAGGCCAAGGCCGAGCGCGACGACCTGATGGGCCGCCCCTATGGCCTGGGACCGCGCGTGCCGCTGTACGCGATCTCGCCCTGGAGCCGGGGCGGCTGGGTCTCCAGCGAAGTGTTCGACCACACCTCGGTGATCCGCTTCCTGGAGGCGCGCTTCGGGGTGAAGGAGCCCAACATCTCGCCCTGGCGGCGGGCGGTGTGCGGGGACCTGACGCGATGCTTCGACTTCAAGACGCCCAACCGACAGCCCTTCCCGCCCCTGCCGGCCACGAAGGAAGCCGCCGAGCGGGCGCACGCCCTGCCGGGCCGCACCAAGCCACCGACACCGGAGACGGTGGTCGCGCCGGAACAGGCCAAGGGGACCCGACCGTCACGGGCGCTGCCCTATGCCCCGGCGGTCGACGCTCGCTCCGTGAAGGGGGCGGTGACCCTCACCCTCAGCAACATCGGGACGACGGCGACGGTGCTGCAGGTCTATGACCGCCTGCGACTGGACGCGGTTCCGCGCCGCTACACCGTTGGCCCTCGCGCACACCTGGAGGACGCCTGGCCGGTCGGCGCCTATGACCTGTGGGTGCTGGGTCCCAACGGCTTCCACCGCCGGTTCGCCGGCGAGCACACCGGCGTCGAGCTCAGCGCCCGCGCCCGGGGCGACGGCCTGCTGGTGACGGTGACCAACATCCGCCCGCAGCCCCGGACCGTGCTGATCGCTGCCGAGGGCCAGGCGCCCTGGCGCGCCGTGTTCAAGGGCGTCGACACCGTGGCCCACCTCTTCCAGACGCAACAGGGCTGGTACGACCTGACCGCCCGCCTCGACGGGGAGCCGACCTGGCTGCGGCGGCTGGCGGGACGGGTCGAGACGGGGGCGGACTCGATCAGCGATCCTTGGATGGGTGGGGCGGCGAGGCTCGGCGCCTGACCATCAACTTCCGACTTCCCCGGCGAATGCCGGGGAAATCGGATAGGAGTTAGGTCTGGGATTCGTTCAGGACGCTGCCATGACCCTCCGCCACACCGCCTCCCTGCTCGCCCTTGGCGCCGTCCTGGTCGCTGCTCCCGCGTCCTCAGCTCCCAAGCCCGCCCCCGCCAAGGCCGTCGCCAAGATGGTCGCCTCGCCCGCCTTCCAGAAGGCCGCCGCCAAGCTGGACGCGGACTACGAGCGCACGGTCGGCGACATCGTCACCCTGACCGAGATCCCGGCTCCGCCGTTCAAGGAAGAAGCCCGCGCCAAGGCCTATCTCGAGATGCTGAAGGCCCACGGCCTGACCAATGTCGAGATGGACGCCGAGGGCAATGTCATGGGCGTGCGGCCCGGGACCGCCACCAAGGGCAAGGGCCCGTTCGTGGTCATCGCCGCCCACCTCGACACCGTCTTCCCCGAAGGCACGAACGTGAAGGTCAAGCGCGAGGGCACGCGCCTGATGGCCCCCGGCATCGGCGACGACACCCGCTCGCTGGCCACCCTGCTGGCCTATCTGCGGGCCCTGGACGCGGCCGGGATCAAGACCAAGGCCGACATCCTGTTCGTCGGCAATGTCGGCGAGGAGGGCCCCGGCGACCTGCGTGGTACGCGGTTCCTGTTCAACAAGGGTCCGTACAAGGGCCGGATCAGCGCCTTCTTCTCGATGGACGGCTCGGACCCGTCGCGGATCGTCGACAAGGGCGTCGGCTCCAAGCGCTATCGAGTGACCTTCAACGGCCCGGGCGGCCACAGCTACGGCGCGTTCGGCATCGTCAATCCGATGGCGGCCATGGGCCGGGCCGTGACCGATCTCTATGCGGTCGAGACGCCCAAGCACCCCAAGACCACCTATTCGGCCAGCGTCACGGGCGGCGGGACCTCGGTCAATTCGATCCCGAATTCGGTGTTCATGGAGTTCGACATGCGCTCGGAAAGCGCCGCCGAACTGGCCAAGCTGGACCAGATCCTGGTCGGCATCCTGGACAAGGCCGTGGCCGGCGAGAACGCCGCCCGCTCCACCAAGGACGGCAAGGTCAGCTACGACGCCAAGGTCATCGGCGAGCGGCCGGCGGGGAATACCCCCGAAACGGCCGACATCGTGGTGCTGACGGCGGCGGCGATCACCGCTCTGGGATTCAAGCCGGAACACGAGGACAGCTCGACCGACAGCAACGTGCCGATGAGCCTGGGCATCCCCGCCGTCACCATCGGCGCCGGCGGCAAGGGCGGCCGGGCGCATGCGCTGGACGAGTGGATCGATATCGAAAAGGCCCCGACCGTGAAGGGCATGCAGGTCGGGCTGGCGGCGCTGCTGGCGGTGGCGGGGGTGGAGTAGCCTCTCTCCTCCCCCTTTGGGGGAGGTGGCCCAGAGGGCCGGAGGGGGCAGCGCGGCAGAGGCCGCACTAGCCCCCTCAGTCACTCCGTGACAGCTCCCCCAGGAGGGGAGCAGGCTTTACGCGGCCTTCGCCCGCCCCCGCCGCGTCACCAGGAAAATCCCCGCGCACACCAGCACCAGCGCCACGGCGTTCTTCCAGGCCAGCACTGGCTCGTGCAGGAAGATCGCCGACAGCAGCACCCCAAACACCGGGATCAGGAAGTTGAACACGGCCAGCATGCCGACGGGGTTATGCTTGATCAGCAGGCTCCACAGCGCGAACGCCGCCGCCGACAGTCCGGCCATGTAGGCCAAGAGCAGCAGCGAGCGGGCGTCGAAGCCGCCCAGGTGGCCGCCCGCGACCGCGCCGATGGCCAAGAGCGCCGTCCCGCCGATCGTCAGCTGCCAGCCGGTCATCACCATCGGGTCGATCTTCTGCGAGATGCCCTTGCCCCAGATCGAGGCGGCGGCCAGCACGAAGGCGGCGGCGACCACGAAGCCCTCGCCTAGCAGGCTGAATTCGAAGTCGAGCCCCTTGCCCCCCAGGTTCACGGCCACGACGCCCGCGAAGCCCAGCAGGCAGCCCAGCACCTTGCGGGTGGTAAGCTTGTCGTTGGCATAGAGGAAGTGGGCCAGGATCACGCCGAAGAACGCACCCGTGGCGTTCATGATCGACGACTTCACGCCGGTGGCGTGGGCCAGGCCGACATAGAAGAACACGTACTGCACCGTGGTCTGGAACAGGCCCAGGCCGACAATCCGGCCGATCTGCTCGCGCGCGATGGCGATCGGCTTGCGGTTCAGGACGGCCAGCACCAGCAGGATCGCCCCCGCCGCCAGGAACCGCCAGCCGGCGAACAGCATCTGGGTCGCCGTGTCGGTCTTGGCCACGTGCAGCATGGCGTAGCCGGCCTTCACCGCCGGAAACGCGCTGCCCCACAGCAGACAGCACAGCACGGCCATGCCGACGACGAAGCGGCGGTCGCGGTAGAGACCATCCTGGGGAAGGTCGACGCGGGAACTGGACAAACGCGCACTCGCTTCGAGGTGGACTGGGCGATGGAAGCGCTGCTTCTAGGCCCTGGGCCCGTCCGCTTCAATCTTGGTCGGTTTCCGAGCTGTCAGGGCCTACGGAAATATTGGTCAGGCCCATTAGAATAACGACGTTACACAGAATGGCACCTCGGGAGAAACTTCGACACACGCCGCAAGTCTTTTCCAATGATCACGCCAAGGTTGTTCCACAGACGCAAGCGCAACTGATATCGATGTTTTGTCCTGATGCTTCGGCGCCAGGTCTCCTCGGCGTCAGTAAGGATTTCGGTCGTCATGGCCCAGGCCACCACCCGCCAAGACCTATCCGAGGACATCGGCGCCTTTTTCGACGTCTCGCTGGACCTGCTGGTGATCCGCGACATCGAAGGACGCGTGCTGAAGGCCAGCCGGTCCTGGTACGCCAAGCTGGGTCACCATCCCGAGGACATGGAGGGCAAGCCGCTGCTGCGGCTGGTCCATCCCGACGACATGCCCGGCACCCTGGACAGCGCGGTCGAGGTCGAGAACCGCCAGGACGGCGACGAGGTGGTGGGCTTCACCAACCGCTATCGCCACAGCGACGGCCACTACCGCACCCTCGAATGGCGCGCCCAGCGGCACGGCGAGCGCATCTATGGCGTCGCCCGCGACGTGACCGAACGCGTGGCGGCTGAGCGGGCCCTGGTCGAGGCCAAGGCCGCCGCCGAGGCGGCCAACCGCGCCAAGACCGATTTCCTGGCCAATATCAGCCACGAGATCCGCACGCCGCTGAACGGCGTCATCGGCATCGTCGACGCCCTGGCCCGCACGAAGCTCGGCCCCGAGCAGGAGGAGATGGTCGGGCTGATCCGCGACTCCGGCGCGACGCTGGAGCGGCTGGTGTCGGACTTCCTGGACGTGGCCAAGATCGAGGCGGGCCAGCTGCAACTGGAGCACCGGCCCTTCGCGCTGGACCAGGCCCTGCGCTCCAGCATCGAGATCATGCGCCACCGGGCCGAGGAGAAGGGCCTGAGCTTCCGCGTCGTCGGCGAGACCGGCGGCCGCTATCTGGGCGACGGCACGCGACTGGGCCAGGTGGTCGGCAACCTGCTCTCGAACGCGATCAAGTTCACGGAGACCGGCGGCGTCACCCTGCGCCTCGCGACCGAGCCGGCCGAAGATGGAAGCGGGGGCGAGCACGCCCGCCTGGCGCTCGAGGTCGAGGACACCGGCATCGGCTTCGACGCCGATCACGCCAAGAGCCTGTTCGCCCGCTTCCACCAGGCCGACGCCTCGATCAGCCGCCGGTTCGGCGGTACGGGCCTGGGCCTGTCGATCTGCCACTCGCTGGTCGAGATGATGGGCGGCGAGATCTCGGCGGTCTCGACGCCCGGCGCCGGCAGCCGCTTCGTGGTGTCGCTGGTCCTGCCCCGCGCCGAACCGGCCGAGCCCGAGGCGCCGCGCGACACCCCGACGGCCTCGCTGGGCCGGGCGGATGCGCCGCTGCGCGTGCTGCTGGTCGAGGATCATCCGACCAACCAGCGCGTCGCCCAGCTGATCTTGCCAGTCAGGGCGCGGACGTCGTCACCGTCGGCGACGGCCTGGACGCGGTCGAGGCCTACAAGGCCGGGACCTTCGACGTCGTGCTGATGGACATGCAGATGCCGCGCATGGACGGCCTGGCCGCCACCCGCGCCATTCGCGCGCTCGAGGCTGAAGCCGGCGCGGCGCGCACGCCCATCATCATGCTCAGCGCCAACGCCCTGACCGCCCACCGCGAACAGACCCTGGCCGCCGGCGCGGACCTTCACGTGTCGAAACCGATCACCGCCGCGAACCTGCTGGCGGGGATCCAGGCGGCGATGGGGTAGGCGGAAGACGTCCAAACCGACCAGTCCAAAAACCTTCCGTCATTCCCGCCCTTGTGGCGGGAACCCCTGGTTCAGCTGACACGTGAGACGCCAGCGGACTGCTCAGCAGTCCGCCCCTACCGCACCTGCGGCCGATAGAGGGGTTCCCGCCACAAGGGCGGGAATGACGGATGAGTATTGGGGTGTCGCTGCGCCTAGTAGCTACCGCAGCGTGACCTTTTCCAGGTCGGCCGCCGCCAGCTTCGGGGTGTCCTCGTTGCTCACCGGCGAGCCGCCCTCGGCCAGCATGCGGTCGATGCGGGCCTTCTGCGATTTGAACGAGGCCAGTTCGGCGCCGCCCAGGATCGTGCCCTGCGGGACCTTGGCGCCGATCGGATTGATCCGGCCACCCTTCAGCCAGACCTCGTAGTGCAGGTGCGGACCGGACGCGAGGCCGGTCGAGCCGACATAGGCCACCACCTGGCCCTGGCGGACGTGGACGCCCGGGCGGATGCCCTTGGCGTAGCGCGAGATGTGGCCGTAGCCGGTGTCCCACTGGCTCTGGTGGCGGATGCGCAGCCAGTTGCCATAGCCGCCCCAGCGCTTGGCCTCCAGCACGACGCCGTCGCCGGCGGCCAGGATCGGCGTGCCGGTGCCGGCCCCGAAATCGACGCCCTGGTGGGCGCGGGTATAGCCCAGCACCGGGTGGCGGCGCATGCCGAACACCGACGTGATCCGTGCGCCATCCACCGGGGTGCGCAGCAGGAAGCCTTTGATGTTCTTGCCCAATTCGTCGAAGAACTGCGCCTTGTCCTCGCCCTTGCGGTCGAAGGCGTAGAACTTCTGGCCCTTGACCTCGGCATATTCCAGGTCGCCGGCCTCGATGGTGCGGCCGCTTTCGGTGACCTTGCGGTCGAACACCAGGCAGAAGCGGTCGCCTTCCTTGATGTCCCGTGAGAAGTCGATCTTGTGCGAGAACAGCTTGGCCGCCTGGCTGATCACCGCAGGGGTGCCGCCGACGCTGGCCACGCTCTCGTAGAACGAGCCGTTCATCTCGCCGCACGCGACCTTCTGCTCGTCGCGGACCTTTTCTTCCATCTCGCGCAGGCGCAGGGCGCCGTCGAAGGTGCGCGAGACGGTCAGGGTCGAGGACGGGCTGGTGCGCATCGACAGGCCGATCAGGCGGGCCGGGCCTCGCTGGCTACGGCGCTGGGCGATGGCGGCTTCGAAGGCCATGCCGGCCTTGATGTTGACGGTGTCGATGGCGCCTTGCAGCACCGAGACAACCTGCTGGGCGTCTTCCGGGGCGACGCCGGCGCGCTGTACGGCGCCTTGCAGGGTCTCGCCCGGGCGGACTTTCACCGCGACGTTCTCGGGACGCTCGAAGCCGGGCTGGGCCTCGGCGCTGGCGAAGGCGACATGCTGCAGGGCCGTCAGGGCGGCGGGATCCAGCGGAGCCTTGACGATAGGGGCCGTGACGTCGTCAGCCGTCAGCTTCCAGCCCAGGCCCAGGGCGGCGAGCCCGGCCACGGCGGTGAAAACCCTCGGCGCCCAGCGCGTGGCGCTGCGTCGCGGATCAAATTCCTGCATCGGTCCCCCGTCGGTGTCGATGCCGCTCAAGTCAAAATGACACGGCTGGGCTGCCCCCCAGCAATCCTTGCGCCGGAACATGGTCACCCCCGCTCTCAGCGGCAAGGACTATTCGGCGCTTTGGTCGTTTTGTCACGGCATGGTTAACGGCCGCAATGCGCGGAAGCGTAACCATATGATCCATAATAGAAAACGCCCACCGTTTCCGGCGGGCGTCTTGCGGTACGCTGTACTGTTACGCTTACTGAACTCGATGAATCAGGCCGCGTTGACCTGCTCGTTAGGGTCCCGGAGCACATAGCCGCGGCCCCAGACAGTCTCGATGTGGTGCTTGCCGTGCGCCGAAGCGGCCAGCTTCTTGCGCAGCTTGCAGATGAAGACGTCGATGATCTTCAGTTCCGGCTCGTCCATGCCGCCGTACAGGTGGTTCAGGAACATCTCCTTGGTCAGGGTCGTGCCCTTACGCAGGGAGAGCAGCTCCAGCATCTGGTATTCCTTGCCGGTCAGGTGAACGCGGTTGCCGTTCACTTCGACCGTCTTGGCGTCCAGGTTGACCACGATGTCGCCGGTCTTGATGACCGACTGGGCGTGACCCTTCGAACGACGGACCACCGCATGGATGCGGGCGATCATCTCGTCCTTGTGGAAGGGCTTGGTCATATAGTCGTCAGCGCCGCCAGCGAAGGTCTTCACCTTCGTGTCGATCTCAGCCGTACCCGACAGGATCATGATCGGCGTGTTGATCTTCGCGACCCGCAGGGTGCGCAGAACATCGATGCCGCTCATGTCAGGAAGATTGAGGTCGAGCAGGATGAGATCGTAGTCGTAGATCTTACCCAGATCGACGCCTTCTTCACCCAAGTCCGTCGTATAGACGTTGAAGCCTTCAGACTTCAGCATCAGTTCGATGGTCTGCGCTGTCGCGCTGTCATCCTCGATCAACAGTACGCGCATGAGCCCCTCCACGCCAAATCTGGCGTATTCGAACGTCTTAGGCGGAGGACCGCCGTTTAACCCTTCGGCCACTGTGCCGGAGAGTTAATTTAAGACTGGTTAATGGTGAATGTTTCCGTTGGTCGAATGGTTAATCTGATTTGCGAATCGGGTGCAAGCGGTCGGGACGCCCCTGGATACATTGGTCGCAGGCGTCGCAGCCCCCCTTTCCAGGTCCCTAATTCGGGTCTGGAAATCCCTAAAATCCGTGCCCTGAAAGCGTTACGAACACCGTTCGGTCGTTAAGGCGAAGCTCTGCCGGCGTTCGCTCGTGAGGCGAGATTGCGGCGTTCTGTCGCGAGAATTTGAACAGCCGGTTCGCGCATGACGTGCGCCGTCCGGACGGCCTGCCTACGGTATAGTTTCGCGGGCCGCGACGCCCCGCCGCAGCGGTCAGTCGATGTTTTCTGCGGCCAGCCATCCGGCGGCCCGAAGCTTGGCCACGGAGGCGCGGCTGACGGGGGCGGTTTCGCCGTCCACAAGCCGCAGGCGCAGGTTCCGGCCGTCGCGCTCGACGCCCAGGATCGCCCGCCGCGCCACCCACCAGGAGCGATGGGTCTGCAGGCCCTCGACGCCCGACAGGCCGCCGGTCACCCGGGCCAGCGGCCCCATCTCCAGCCGCGAGCCATGCTCGGTGCGGATCCGGACATAGTGGTCCTCCATCTTCAGATAGAGCACCGCCCCCGGGTCGGCGGCCGGCGCGGGGACCTCCACCGGGACCAGGGCCTCGCGCGCGGGCCTGTACGCGTGCGGGCGGGCGCGGGGGCGTATGCGCAGGATGTAGTAGACGATGACGATCGGGGTCGTGGTCGCCACGCACTGGCCGTACCATTCGGGCCAGGAGACGGCCCGCTCCAGGTGCGGCCAGATCGCGACGGCCACGACGCGCGACAACCAGCCCTGGATCAGGGCGCCGACCAGGATCACCACCGGGATCGCCGCCCAGTCCGGCGCGCGCAGCCGCTGGACCAGCAGCACGGTCGACCGCGTCAGCAGGCCGAACAGCACCATCCCGGTGACGATGCTGCCGGTCCAGTAGGCGACCCGCAGCGGCGGCTTGTCGTTGAAGAAGCTGCCATACGGCCCCATCAGGCCCAGCAGCAGCCCGATCGCCAGGCCGACGGACAGGTCGACCGCCCACTCGCGGGCAGTCCCCAGGATCGACGCTCTCGAAACGCGGGCGGTCATGCCCTTCCTATAGAGCGCCGTTATGCGGAGTCGCCAGCCCTACCCGTTCGCCGCCTCGCGAACCCGTTCGCCCATTCGCGCAGGAGCGCTGGCGACCTCCCGGAAGCGGCCTCACAGCAGCGTCATCGTCACTCGCTGAAGGGCCGTCATGTCGCTCCGTCATTTCTTCGCCGCCGCCGGTCTCGCGGCTGCGGCCATCGCTTCCCCCGCATTCGCCGCCAACGCCGGCTTCATGGTGCTGCAGCAGCCGCGCGCCGAGGGACCGCCGGTCGAGGTCGGGATCTGGTATCCGACCGACGCCAAGCCCGCGCCCATGGCCCTGGGCTCCTGGGGCCACACCGTCGCGGCCGGCGCGCCGGTCGTCGGCGAGCATCTGCCGCTGATCGTCATGTCGCACGGCAACGGCGGCTTCTTCGGCGGGCATGCCGACACCGCCCAGGCCCTGGCCGAGGCCGGCTTCGTGGTCGCCGCTCTCACCCACCCCGGCGACAACTATCGCGACCAGAGCCGCGCCACCGCCATGGCCGACCGTCCGGCGGCCCTCTCGGCCCTGATCGGCTGGATGCTGGACGCCTCGCCGCTGAAAGCGAAGCTGGATGCGGACAAGGTCGGCGCCTTCGGCTTCTCGTCGGGCGGCTTCACCGTACTGGCGGCGGCCGGCGGCGAGGCCGACATCGGCAAGGTGCCCAGCCACTGCAAGGCTCATCCGCAGAACTACGACTGCAAGCTGACCGCCGAGCGGCCGATCCCGGCCGACGTCCTGACCGCCAGGTGGACGCATGACGCCCGCATCAAGGCCGTGGTCTCGGCGGCCCCGGCCCTGGGCTTCGCCTTCGGCAAGGACGGACTGAAGGGGGTCAAGGTCCCGCTGCAACTGTGGAAGGCCAGCGACGACGAGGTGCTGCCCGGCGACGAGTACGCCGAGTTCGTGCACCAGAACCTTCACCGGCCGCACGACTATCACGTGGTCCAGGGCGCGCGGCATTTCGACTTCCTGACGCCGTGCAACGCCGCGCCAGTCGGCGGAACCCAGATCCTTTGCCAGAGCGCGCCGGGCTTCGATCGCGTGGCCTTCCACCGCGACTTCAACCTGGCGGTCACCCGGTTCTTCACCGACCAATTGGTCGCACCGGCAAAGCCGCTTCCGAAGGGCTGACTTCATACCTGGTTAACCACGATCACCGAGTCTGCGCAGGTCATTAGGAGCCGTCTTGCGCAGTCTCATCGCCGCCGTCGAACGTATCGATCCGCTGACCATCTATGGTCGCGTGGCCGCCGTGAACGGCCTCCTGATCGAGGTGCGCGGCGGCCTGACCCGCCTGTCGGTGGGCGCGCGGGTCGAGATCGAACGCTTCGGCCAGAAGCCCCTGCCCGCCGAGGTCGTGGGCTTCCGCGAGTCCCGCGCCCTGCTCATGCCCTTCGGCCCCGTCGAGGGCGTCGGCCCGGGCGCGGAGATCCGCGTCATGCCGGAAGGCGCCGTGGTCCGCCCGACCAAGGCGTGGCTGGGCCGCATCATCAACGCCTTCGGCGAGCCGATCGATGGCCTCGGCCCGCTGCCCCAGGGCGAAGTTCCCTATCCCCTGAAGACCTCCCCGCCGCCGGCCCACGCCCGTGGCCGGGTGGGCGAGCGCCTGGACCTGGGCGTCCGCTCGATGAACGTCTTCACCACCACCTGCCGCGGCCAGCGCCTGGGCATCTTCGCCGGCTCGGGTGTCGGCAAGTCGGTGCTGCTGTCGATGCTCGCGAAAGAGGCCACCTGCGACGCCGTCGTCGTCGGCCTGATCGGCGAGCGGGGCCGCGAGGTCCGCGAATTCGTCGAAGAGACCCTGGGCGAAGAAGGCCTGCGCCGCGCCGTCGTCGTGGTCGCCACCTCGGACGAGCCCGCCCTGACCCGCCGCCAGGCCGCCTACATGACCCTGGCGATCAGCGAGTACTTGCGCGACCAGGACCAGGAAGTCCTCTGCCTGATGGACTCGGTCACCCGCTTCGCCATGGCCCAGCGCGAGATCGGCCTGGCCGCCGGCGAGCCGCCGACCACCAAGGGCTACACGCCCACCGTCTTCACCGAGCTGCCCAAGCTGCTGGAGCGCGCCGGTCCCGGCCCGATCCGCGCCGACGGCACCACGGCCGCCCCGATCACCGCCCTGTTCACCGTCCTCGTCGACGGCGACGACCACAACGAGCCGATCGCCGACGCCACGCGCGGTATCCTGGACGGCCACATCGTCATGGAACGCTCGATCGCCGAGCGCGGCCGCTTCCCGGCGATCAACGTCCTGAAGTCGATCAGCCGAACCATGCCGGGCTGCCAGCACCCGCACGAGCGCGACGTCGTGAAGGGCGCGCGCCAGGTCATGGCCGCCTACGCCAACATGGAAGAACTGATCCGCATCGGCGCCTATCGCGCCGGGGCCGACCCCGTCGTCGACCGCGCGATCCGCCTGAACCCAGCGATCGAGGCTTTCCTTAGCCAGGATAAGGAAGAAGCAACCTCTCTGGACGACTCTTTCGGATACCTGGGGCAGATCCTGGCGAGTGAGTACTGATGACCAAGTGGGCCGCCTCGCTAATCCGTATCTCGAACCACGAGGTCGAGACGCTGCAGAAACGCCTCGCCGAGATCTCCGAGCGCCGCATCGCCGCCGAGCTGCGCATCGCGATGCTGGACGCCGAATCCGAGACCGAGACCAAGAACGCCGAGGGTGACGCCAGCGCCGGCTGGTACATGATCGGCTATCGCGAGGGCTACAAGCGCCGCCGCGCCGACATGGTCGTCCAGATCGAGCAGTGCCAGCTGGAAGAGGTCGGCGCCCGCGACGCTCTCTCCGAGGCCTTCGAGAACCTCAAGAAGTACGAACACGTGGCCGAGCAGGCCAAGATCGTCGCCGCCAAGAAGCTGGACGCCTACGAATCCGCCCAGATGGACGAAGTCAGCATCCGCCGCGCCGCGATGGGCGGCCGCTAGCATGGCCCTCACCCGCCGCGCCGCCATCGCTTCGGCCTTGGCGCTGTCGGCCTGTGGTCAGGGCGCCAAGAGCCAGCCTCCGCTTCCGCCGTTGCCGCCCTTGCGCGGCATGACCCGCTTCCCGGTCGGCTGCTGCGTGCAGAACCGCTGGCTAGAACTCCCAGAATACGCCGACCTGCTCGGCGAGCAGTTCTCCCAACTCACCGCCGAGTGGGAGATGAAGATGGAATATATCCTGCGCGACGACGGGAGCTTCCTGTTCGACCGCCCGGACAACATCGCCTCGTTCGCCAAGGCGCGCGACATGCGCCTGCACGGTCACGCCCTGATCTGGTTCGCCAATGAGATGGGGCCGTTCAAGCGCCTGGACGGCCAGAAGCCCGCCTTCGCCAACGCCTATCGCAACTACATCGAGGCCGTCGTCGGACGCTATCGCGGCGTCGCCAACGGCTGGGACGTGGTCAACGAGCCGATCGCCGACGACGGCGAGCGCCTGCGCGAGAACCTGTGGACCCGGAACCTGGGTGTCGACGAGCACATCGCGCTGGCCCTGGAGCACGCCCACGCGGCCGATCCGAACGCGGTGCTGTTCATCAACGACTATCACCTCGAGCTGAAGCCCAACAAACGCGCGACCTTCATGCGGCTGGTCGAACGGCTCCTGAAGCGCGGCGCGCCGCTGAGCGGCATCGGCACCCAGACCCACATCGACTACGACCTGCCCGCCGGCGCGGTGACGACGGCGATCAAGGAGCTGGCCAGTTTCGGCCTGCCGATCCACCTGTCGGAGCTGGACGTCTCGCTGGGCGACCGTTTCAACCCGGCCTTCGCCGGCGACCGCTACGAGCGCCAGGCCGACCGGTACCGCGAGGCGGCCGAGGCCTTCATGGCCCTGCCCGCCCGCCAGCAGCACGCCTTCACGATCTGGGGCCTGCGCGACAGCGACACCTGGCTGCGCGGCGACTCCGGCCAGCGCCCCAAGGACCAGCCGCTGCTGTTCGACGAGGCCGGCCACGCCAAGCAGACGGCCCGGGTCCTGGCCGAGGTCTTCCAGCGCCACGCCTGACCGGGAACGGGTCCGACCGCGTCGGGCTTAACCAAACGCCGACCTTTTGCCGATCATAGTCCCCTCGATCGTCAGGCATGGAGGGATGTACGGCGTGACGACCGGCGTTGAGGAGCGTGCTGAGACGAAGGGCTGGGGCAAGCTCGTCGCCCTCATATGCGCCTATACGGCGGGGATGGCCTACAGCCTGTTCCTGGCCGGCGCCACGCACAACATCCCCACCATCTGGACCGCCAACGCCGTGGCCATCGCCGGGCTGCTGGTGCTGAACCGCCGCGAAGGCCTGATCTTCCTGGCGGCGATCTCGTTCCTGCACATCACGCTGGAGAGCCTGGTCGGCGACGGCGTGAAGTTCGTGGTCATCATCACCGCCCTGGACGGCCTGCAGATCGCCGCGACCGCCTTCCTGCTGCGCCGGATGCGCCTGCCGGTGCGGATCCGCGATCCGCGCAGCCTGTTGCTGATGATCGCCGTGGCCTCGGCCCTGACGGCCGGCGGCTCGCTAGTGGTCAACGGCCTGCTGGCGTTCAGCGCCGGCCAGCCGCCGATGCTGGGCTGGAGCGAGTGGACCACCTCGAACGTGCTGGGCGTGGCCATCATCCTGCCCGTCGTGCTGATCCTGATGGACAAGCGCCACCTGCAGGGCTTCCACGTCCGCTCGCTGGAGGCCGCCGCCACCCTTCTGCTGGTCATGGCGACCTCGGCCGTGGTCTTCGTCACCGACGCCGACTACCAGGTCATGCTGTTCGCCCCCGCCCTGCTGGCCGCCTTCCGGGGCGGACCGCGCGCCGTGGCCGTGGTGGTCACGGCTTCGATGGCCATGGCCATTCCCGCCGTGCTGCAGCGGACGGGCCTCGACATCAAGGTCGCCCTGCCGCCGCTGCGCCACGCGCTGGTCTTCCACATCGTGCTCTACGCCGTCAGCATGGTCGCCGCCCTGGCCCTGGGCCGTCAGGCGCGCCTGCAGGCCCTGCTGATCCGCCGTCAGGCCGTCGCCCGCGCCGCCCAGGCCAAGGCCCTGGCCGCCAGCCAGGCCAAGTCCGACTTCCTGGCCACGATCAGCCACGAGATCCGCACGCCGCTGAACAGCATCCTCGGCTTCGCCGGCCTGGTGGCGGACGATCCGCACCTGTCGGTCGTCAATCGCCGCCGCCTGGACCTTGTCGCCCGCGCCGGCCGCTCGCTGGCCGAGATCGTCGGCGACCTGCTGGACTTCGCCAAGGTCGAGGCCGGCCGCCTGGACCTGACCCTGACCCCGACCGCGCCGTCGGCCCTGCTGCGCGACGCCGTGGCCATCATCGCGCCCGACGCCGCCGCCAAGGGCCTGGCCGTCCGCACCATCATGGAAGCCTCCGGCGAGGCCGATGTCGACGCGACCCTGGCCCTGGACGAGACCCGTCTGCGCCAGGTGCTGCTGAACCTCCTGGCCAACGCCCTGAAATTCACCGCGCAGGGCGAGGTCACCGCGCGCCTGACCGCCGGCCCCGCCGCCGGCCAGCTGCGCTTCGAGGTCACCGACACCGGCATCGGCATCGCCCCCGAGGTGCAGGAGCGCCTGTTCCAGCGCTTCAGCCAGGGCGACAGCTCGATCAGCCGCAGCTACGGCGGCACCGGCCTGGGGCTGGCGATCAGCAAGGCCCTGATCAGCCGCATGGGCGGCGACATCGGCGTCGAGAGCCAGCTTGGCCACGGCGCGCGCTTCTGGATCAACCTCTCCGCCGAGCCGGCCGCCGAGATCGTCACCGCCCCTCGCCCGGCCCCGCAGACCGCCGCCGACCGCGCCGCCCGGGTGCTGCTGGTCGACGACCACCCGATGAACCGCGAACTGGGCAAGGCCCTGCTGACCCTGGCCGGCTGCGAAGTGGTCACCGCTGACGACGGCGGCCAGGCGGTCGAGGCCGTCCAGGCCGGCGACTTCGACCTGGTGCTGATGGACGTCCACATGCCGCGCATGGACGGCCTGGCCGCCACCCGCGCCATCCGCGCCCTGCCCGGTCCGCTAGGCGCCATCCCGATCATCGCGCTCAGCGCCGACGTCCTGCCCGACCAGATCGCCAAGTGCCGCGCCGCCGGCATGGACGACCACGTCGGCAAGCCGATCCAGCGCGAAGACCTGATCGCCGCCGTCGCCCGGGCGCTGGAGGCGAGGCCGGACGCGGTGGCGGCGAGCGGCGGCTAGTCGGCGCGGGAGACCCCTCTCTCATAGAGAGAGGGGTTTCAAATTGCCCGCATCGCTCCCAAATCCGCTCCGTCGTCACGCCACGCCCGGAGCTCCCCGCCATGCCCCTCGTCCGTATTTCCACGATCAAGGGCAAGTTGCCCGCCCAGCTGCGCGCCATCGCCGACGGGGTCCACGCGGCGCTGGCCGAGACCTTCGCGGTCCCGCCCGACGACCGCTTTCAGCTAATCGACCAGTACGAGCCCGGCAGCCTGATCTACGACCCCGACTATCTGGGCGTGCACCGAACAGACGACCTCGTCATCGTCCACATCACCGCCAGCGCCACCCGCGACACGGCGACCAAGCAGGCGCTCTACAAGGCCATCGCCGAACGGCTGACGAAGGATCCCGGCCTGCGCCCCGAGGACGTCATGGTGGTCATCGCGCCCAACCTCCGCGAGGACTGGTCGTTCGGCCACGGCCTGGCGTCGTACGTGACGGGTTAGTCACGCAACGCCCATCGGCGGTTAAATCTCGGTCATGACAGTCTTGTAAGTTGAGCCTTACTTAGCGCGCTCGTACACCCCGCGGCCTCGGCGAAGTAACGCCGTTCTTTTTCACCAGAAGCGTACCCGACCGCGCGCGACGGCTGTTGCGCGCCGCGCGGCCGGCTGCGCCCAAAACCGCAGAGCAGAGCATCATGATCCACCACCTGTCCGTCAGCGCCGCCGATCCCAAGGGCTGCGCCGAGTTCTTCGCCCACGTCATGGACGGCGTCGTCGTCGACTTCCCCCCGAACCCCGGCAGCTACATGGTCTTCAAGGCCGACGGCATGGGCACCGGCCTGGAAATCTATCCGGCCGGCAGCGTCATGGTCCCGAACGGCGAGCCGGGCGCGATCTTCGTCAAGCAGCCCGAGACCGAAGGCCGTCGCTCGCCGACCCACTTCGCGCTGAGCGTCTCGATGCCGGTGACCGAGGTCCTGGCCCACGCCGCCGCCAAGGGCTGGGAGGCCCATGTCTGCAGCCGTGGCGGCCACTTCCACGTCATCGAAGTGTGGGTCGAGAACGCCTGGCTGGTCGAGATCCTGCCGCTCAGCTTCGCCGCCGAGTACCTGACCTTCGCCAACGAGGTCTCGCAGATGGCCGACCCGCACAACGCCCTGGACGCGCACCAGCCGCAGGCCAAGACGCTGGAACACGCCTGATCCACATTCAAACTTTGGCGCGTGGCGGCCGCCGAAACCGCTCACACTTTCGGCTGCCACGCTCCGAGGGCGATCCGGTGTGGATCGCCCTCGGTTTGGCGTTGGCTTCGGGAGGGGGTTGGGCCAATAAAGGCCCGAAACGCGAGGGCATCCTCGCGTCCCCAGCCCGAAGAGTTTCAGCGCCAGTGCCGCAAGTGGAAGAACAGGTTCGCGGAGCGTCCAAGCCGCGCCTGAAGTGGATTGTCGGCGGCCTGGTCGGCCTGGCCCTGGTTGTCATCGGCGGCGGCGTCGCCCTCTTCCATCCGAAGGTCGTCGCCTCGCTGGCCCCCTCCGCCGCGTCGCGTCCCGGTCCGCCGGAAAGCCTGCCGACCCAGCCCGACGACTGGCACGGCAAGATCGACTACCGGGCGCTGGACCAGCGCTTCAACGCCATGATGACCGACCGCTCGATGGAAGGCCTGGCCGTGGCCGTCGTCGAGGAGGGCCGCCTGTCGTTCGTGAAGGGCTACGGCCTGACCTCGTCCGAGCATGGCCGACCGGTCGACGCCCAGACGGTGTTCCGCTGGGCCTCGCTGTCGAAGACGGTTTCGGGGACCCTGAGCGCGCGCCTGGCCGCCGACGGCGTCCTGTCGCTGAACGACACGGTCGGGAGCTTCAACACGACCTTGCGCCTGGCCGGCGGCGCCCAGGACACCCTGACCGTCGAGCAGCTGCTGTCCCAGCGCACCGGCCTGCCCAAGCACGCCTATGACGACCGGCTGGAGGACGACAAGGACCCCGCCGAAATCCGCCAGGCCCTGGGCGGCGTGCCGCCGGCCTGTCCGGCGGGGACCTGCCACAGCTACCAGAACGTCGCCTACGACACGATCACCGAGATCCTCCACGCCCGCACCGGCGAGGCCTATGCCGACACGGTGCAGAAGCGCCTGTTCGCCCCCTTGGGCATGACCAGCGCCAGCATCGGCCTGGCCGCGATCGAGCGCTCGGACAACTGGGCCCGGCCGCACGGCGACCGCCGGGTGCTGCCGATGTCGGAGGCCTATTACCGCGTGCCCGCGGCCGCCGGGGTGAACTCGACCATTGTCGACCTGGCCACCTGGATGCAGGCGCAGATGGGCCTGCGCCCCAGCGTCCTGCCGCCGGCGGTGCTGGACGAGATCCAGCGCCCACGCGTCGCCACCGCCCGCCCCTATGGCCGCTCGTCGATCGGCCGCGCGCTCAGCAACGCCGGCTACGGCCTGGGCATGCGCAGCTTCACCTTCAAGGGCCACCGGCTGGTCGGCCACAGCGGCGGCATCGCGGGCTACCGCTCGACCATGATCTTCGATCCGGCCACGAAGACCGGCATCGTCATGCTGTGGAACAGCAACGCCAACCTGCCCTTCCGCTTCCAGGGCGAGTTCCTCGACCGCGCCTATGGCGAGCCGTTCCAGGACTGGCTGGAGCTGAAGAGCGAAACCTCGGACGGCGCGCCGTCGATTGATTGAGGTGAAGGGGGAGCGACGGGGCTCCCCGCCCTTTAACTTATAGCTCCGTCATTCCCGCCCTTGTGGCGGGAATGACGGAGTGAAATTGGTTGGTTGGATTGGCAGCGCTAGCGCCCCGCCAATCTCATCACCGGAACCCGCGTCACCTGCACGTCCTCCTTGTTGGCCGCGTAGCCGACATAGAGCCAGCCGTTCCAGACCACGCTCTTGGGATAGTGGTAGCCAGGACGCTTGTACTTGCCCTCGAACCGCAGCGGCTGCAGGTCGCCCTGGCCGCGCAGTCGCCAGCTGCGGTCGAAGGTCCGGCCATCGGCGCTCAGGGTCACCGCCAGCGGTATCCGCACGCGGTCGGCATTGGGGGCGTTGACCAGGAAGGCCGTCCCGTCCGGCAGGTTGCCGGCGCTCTGCTTGGCGCGGGCGTCGGGCATGTCGGTCAGGGCCGGCGTGGTCCACGAGACGCCCCGGTCGCAGCTCTCGGCGGCCAGTTGGTGGAAGCTCAGTTGCTCGTCGCGGAACACCATGACCAGGCAGCCGTCGGCGCGGCGGAACAGGCTGGGCTCGATCTCGCGGCTGAGGCGGCGCTCGTGCGCGGCGGCCGCCGTGGTCGTATCGCGCGGCAGGCTGGTCATCCGGCCCTCGATCCAGCCCGAGACGCCCAGCGGGTCGTCGGTGAAAAACGGCTTGGCCACCACGCCCGGCCGCAGGTGGAAGGCGGTGTAGGTCCGCCCGTCGTAGCGATGCGGGTCCTGCTCGATCACCCCCTCGACCGGCTTGCCGTCGGCGCCCATCACGCGCTGGGGCGCGCTCCAGGTCCGGCCGTCGCGGCTGGTCCGGTACTCGGCATAGCCGCCGGCGCCCGACTGGAAGCCTTCGGGCCAGACATTGGCGTAGGCGACCAGCACCTTGCCGTCGGTCATCCACCCGCCGCTGGAGTGCATCAGGCCGTTGGCCCCGGCGGGGGCCAGCGTCTGGGGCGCGCTCCAGGTCTTGCCGTCGGCGCTGACGCTGTAGGCGACGGAGGTGTCGGCGGAATCCTCGTCGCGCGCCGAGCGCTGCCATTGGGCGTAGAGCCTCCCCTTGAAGGGGATCAGCACGACGCCGTTGCTGAACTTGTCGGTGGCCTCCGTCGGCGCGAAGACAGTGAAGGTCTCGGCGCCGGGCGCGGGTTTCAGCCCCAGGTCCGGCGCGCCCTGCTGGAACAGGCCCGCCGCCACCGCGAACGGCGCCCTGGGGGCGTCGCCCGCCATCAGCGCCAGGACCACGGCGCCCAGCGCCAGTCTTCCGATCATCGTCCGCATGCGAGCGCGATAGACCCGTGTTTCCGCAGAGCGCGCAAACGAAAAACGCCCCGGCCTTGCGACCGGGGCGTCTTCATTCGGCGTGGGCCGCGATTACGAGTCCAGGAAGCTCCGCAGCTTCCGCGACCGGCTCGGGTGCTTCAGCTTGCGCAGGGCCTTGGCCTCGATCTGGCGGATGCGTTCGCGGGTGACCGAGAACTGCTGGCCGACTTCTTCCAGCGTGTGGTCGGTGTTCATGCCGATGCCGAAGCGCATGCGCAGCACGCGCTCTTCACGCGGGGTCAGCGAGGCCAGCACGCGGGTGGTGGTTTCCCGCAGGTTGCTCTGGATGGCCGCATCGATCGGCAGGACGGCGTTCTTGTCCTCGATGAAGTCGCCCAGGTGGCTGTCTTCCTCGTCGCCGATCGGCGTTTCGAGCGAGATCGGCTCCTTGGCGATCTTCAGGACCTTGCGGACCTTTTCCAGCGGCATGGCCAGCTTTTCGGCCAGCTCTTCCGGGGTCGGCTCGCGGCCGATCTCGTGCAGCATCTGGCGGCTGGTGCGGACGATCTTGTTGATCGTCTCGATCATGTGCACCGGGATACGGATGGTCCGCGCCTGGTCGGCGATCGAGCGGGTGATCGCCTGACGGATCCACCAGGTGGCGTAGGTCGAGAACTTGTAGCCGCGACGATATTCGAACTTATCGACGGCCTTCATCAGGCCGATATTGCCTTCCTGGATCAGGTCCAGGAACTGCAGGCCGCGGTTGGTGTACTTCTTGGCGATCGAGATCACGAGACGGAGGTTGGCTTCCACCATCTCCTTCTTGGCCTGACGGGCCTCGCGCTCGCCCTTCTGGACCGTCTGGACGATGCGGCGGTAGTCGTCGATCGGCACGCCGGTTTCGGTGGCCAGGGCGGCGATCTCGCCACGGATGTCGGTCACCGACTGGGCGTCGTTCTCGACGAACTTGGTCCAGCGCACGCCCATGCCCTTGACCTGGTCGCCCCAGTTCGGATTCAGCTCCGAACCGAAATAGGCCTTCAGGAACTCGCCGCGGCTGATGCCGTAGCTGTCGGCCAGGCGCAGCAGGCGGCCTTCCAGACCGATCAGGCGCTTGTTGATCGCATAGAGCTGCTCGACCAGCGCCTCGATGCGGTTGTTGTTCAGCTTCAGCGTCTTCAGGTGCTGGATGATCGTCTGCGACAGGCCTTCGTAAGCCTTGCGATCGGCGTCGGTCAGGTCCTCGCCCTTCAGGCGGCTGCCGACCAGCTTGTCCTGCAGCTTGCGGAAGCTTTCGAACTCGCTGGCGATGGCGTCCAGGATGGCCATGACGCCTTCGCGCAGTTCGCCTTCCATGGCGCTGACGGTCGGACCGGCGCCGTCGTCGAAGTCGTCCTCGTCCTCGCCCTCGGCGCCTTCGGGCTTGGCCTCGCCGGCTTCGTCGTCGACCGGCTCGGCCGGTTCGGCGTCGTCCTCGGCGGCCGGCTGGGCGGCGACGCCGTTGATGGCGGCGTAGGTGCCTTCCAGGTCGATGACTTCACGCAGCAGGATGCGGCCCGTGCCCAGTTCCTCGCGCCACACCATGATGGCTTCGAAGGTCAGGGCGGACTCGCAGAGGCCGCGAATCATGGTGTCGCGGCCGGCCTCGATACGCTTGGCGATGGCGATTTCGCCTTCGCGCGACAGCAGTTCGACCGAGCCCATTTCGCGCAGGTACATGCGCACGGGATCGTCGGTGCGGTCGTAGGCGGCCGGCTTGTCGCTGGTGATGACCGTGGTGTTCTCGTCGCGGGTGGCGACTTCGCCGCCTTCAGCGCCTTCAGCGTCTTCTTCCGCCTCGACCACGTTGACGCCCATCTCGCTCAGCATGGCGAGGGTGTCTTCGATGGCGTCGGGGCTGACTTCCTCGGACGGCAGCACCTTGTTCAGCTCGTCCATCGTGACGTAGCCGCGGGCTTTCGCCTGCTTGATGAACTTCTTTACGCCGGCGTCGGTCAGGTCGAGCAGAGGACCGTCACCACCCGTGGCTTCTGGCGCTTCCGTCTCGGCCGAGGAATTGTTGCTCATCAAGCTCTCCGAAATCGACACCGCCCGTTCTTGTGCAGAGGCTGCAAGAGCGGCGCCGAGAAAATCCGTTTCGAAAAGGCTCTGCCGGCTCGGTCCGCGCGCGATTCTAGAGTCAGCGCTTTCCCAGGGATCACGTTCCCGTCAGATGCTGCCAGATCGCGCCTGTATCGCCATGTAGGAGCGCTCCGCGAGAGACCCTGCGGAGACCATATGGCTTAGGCGCGGCCTGACGCTTTCCCTGATCGGGTCGGCGACCGCTGGGGACCTGGGGCCGCAACGAGGGTGACATCCTGTTTCGATGAGGGCGCGCGCAACGGCGGCCCGAGCGATGTCAATCAGCTGCTTGGCAGTTCCTTGAGTCGGCATGTGGCTGTGGGTGACGCTGGTGTCAAGATGGGACGCGCGGTTGCGGTCACATATATTGGCAGCCGTGGCGCCGCTTCTGTCGGGCTTAGCGCTCGTCCCAGGCGCCTTCCCGCGCCGCGGCGAACCACATGAGCGGCGCCTGGCCGTGCAGGTCGCCGACCGCGCGGGGGCGGTTGAGATAGTAGTCGGCGTCCTTGGACTGACCCGTGCCGACGCAGATCTCCGACACCCGGCCGTCCGCGCCGACATAGGGCGCCAGACCCTCCCAAGCCCATTCGGCGGCCTTGTGATAGGCCCCGCCCAGCAGGCCGCGCCGCACGCCGAGGGTCATGGCGAAGCCGAACATCGCCGTCGCCGAGGTCTCCTTCCAGGCGCCCTCACGATCGACCAGCTGGCGCCACATGCCGTCCCCGGCCTGGAAGTCCAGCAGGGCCGCCATCATCCGGCGATAACCCGCCAGGATCGGCGCGTGACGGGGATGATGCTTGGGCAGCGCCGACAGCACCTCGGCCAGGCCCGCCGCCACCCAGCCATTGCCGCGCCCCCAGAAGAACGGCGCGTCGGGGCCGTGGTGGATCAGGCCATTGGGCTGCTGCAGGCGCTCTATATAGGCCTGGGCCGTGTGGGCGGCGCGGTCGAGATACTGGGCCTTGCCTGTCGTGCGCCACGCCTGCAGCTGCAGCGCGCCGATCATCCAGATGTCGTCGATCCAGAAGCGGGTCTGGGCGCTCAGGCCATCCGGACGCGGGTTCGCCCACTGGCCATCGGCATAGGAAAGGCCCCGCGCCAGGGCGTCCTGATCGCTGGTCCAGCGGAAGAGCTCCAGCGGCCAGACGCCGTAGACATTGGCGTCGACATGGTTGGCGCTGTTGCCGACGCCAGAGGCCAGCAGCTTGGCGTGCCGCTGGGCCACGCGCTCGAACAGGGCCTTATCGCCCGTCGCCGCCGCCAGCCGCGAGGCGCCATAGGCGCTGGCCACCTCGGCATAGTGGACGGCCTTCACCTCGCCGACGTCGTACAGCATGAAGTCGGGACGGTTGAGGAAGGCGTCGGCGGCGCGCCATCCCGCGGTCTTGGGACCCGCGCCCTTTCCCGGCGCGGCGACGGCGACGGCGACGAACGGAGCGGCCAGCCCCAGCATCAATCCGCCAAGCGCTGTCCTCCGGTCCATGGCTAGTGCAGGACCTGCGAGACCTGGGCCGGGTCGGTCCAGCCGCCACTGTCGATCAGCCGCTTGACCGCGTCGCGCTCGGTCTTGAGGCGCAGCAGGGTCTGGAAATCGCTGTCGTCGACCAGGTCGGTCTTGGCGTCATCGACGGCGCGTTCGAGAGCCGTCAGGCGCAGCAGCAGGTCGAAGGCCTGGGACCACAGGGTCCGGATCGCCTCGTCGGGGCTCTGGGCGGCGCTGTGGGTCGCGTCCAGGGCCTTCACGTGGGCGGCCGAGCGCTCCAGGACCGCCAGGCTGGCGTCGTCATAGCCGGCCGAGGCCAGGCGGCCGCGCAACAGGCCGGACTCCACGTGGTCGGTATCCATGCGCAGGTTGACGAGCTCGTGGGCGATGGCGTCCAGGCGCTGGTCGCCGAAGCCCTGGTTCATCAGCACTTCGATGCGGTCGTCGACCACCTTCGGGTCGCGGATCGCGGCGATCAGCAGGGCCGCCGAGAACGGACGGGGCGCCTGCTGCAAGGCCTGGGCGGCGGCGCGCCCCTCGGCCGTGGAGCCCTCGATCCGGTTCTTGCCGAAGCCGCCCTTGCGGGGCGTGTTGTCCCAACGCTGGCGCGAGAGCTGCCGGCCCGCGTCGCTGGCGTCCGGCTTGGCGCGACGGGCGTTGCGGTACTCGTCCAGGCGGTCGAGCAGCTCTTCCTTGTAGGCGTGAGCCAGGTCCTTGTCGGCGATGGTCGCCGCCAGGGTGCGCAAGCGGACCTTCAGGTTCGTGCGCTGCTCGGGGGTGTCGAAGGGCTCGACCTCCTTCTCGCGCTCGAACAGGGCCTCGACGAAGGGCTTGGTGTCGGAAAGTTGGGCCTTCAGCGCGCCCGGTCCCTGCTCGCGCAGCACGTCGTCGGGGTCCTTGCCGCCGACCGGCATCGAGAACAGGAACGAGCGGCCGGGCTTGAGCAGCGGCAGGGCGCGGTCGATGGCGCGGTGGGCGGCGCGCTGGCCGGCCTTGTCGCCGTCGAAGCAGAGGGTGGGCGTCGGATGCAGGCGCCAAAGCCCCTCCATCTGCTCCTCGGTCAGGGCCGTGCCCATGGCCGCCACGGCCGGCACGCCGGCGCGCTGGCAGGCGATGACGTCCATATAGCCCTCGACCACCACCATCGGCGGCTTGTCGCCCCCGCTCTGGCCGGCGTGCAGGATCTTGCGGGCCTCGAACAAGCCGTAGAGCACCCGGCCCTTGTGGAAGAGCCCGGTCTCAGGACCGTTCAGATACTTGGCGCGGGCGTTGGGATCCATGGCCCGGCCGCCGAACGACACCACCTTCCCCCGGCTGTCGGTGATCGGGAAGATGATCCGGTCGCGGAAGCGGTCATAGGGCTGGCCGCCGTCCTCGGGCGAGATCAGCACCCCGGCGTCGATCAGGTCGCCCGGCTTGGCGCCCTTGGCGACGAGGTAGTCCTTCAGGCCCGTGCGGTTGTTGGGCGCGAAGCCGATGCGGAAGCGGCTCCACTCCGTCTCCGGCAGGCCGCGCTTTTCGAGGTAGGCGCGGGCGGTCTGGCCCACCGGGCGGCGCAGCTCGGCCTCGAACCAGGCGGTGGCCAGCTCCATCCAGTCGCCGAGGGACGAGCGCTTCTGCTCCTCGCGGGCCATGTGCGGATCGACGGCGGGCAGGCTCATGCCGGCCTCGGCCGCCAGCCGCTCGACCGCCTCTGCGAAGGTCAGCCGCTCAGTCTCCTGCAGGAAGCTGATGATGTCGCCGTGCTTGCCGCTGGAGAAGCAGTGATAGAAGCCCTTCTCGTCGTTGACGAAGAACGACGGGCTCTTCTCCTTGGTGAAGGGCGACAGCCCCGCATATTCGCGACCCTGCCGCCGCAGCTTCACCGACTTGCCGACGACGTCGGAAGGGCGAAGGCGGGACTTCAGTTCTTCGAGGAAGCGGTCGTCGAAACGCATTTAGGGCGGGTGGCCGATCAGTGAACGGGCATCATAGTGAAGCGCGGCGGCGCAGATATCGGACGTAGACGCTTCACCCACAAGTTTGGCGAGTCTGTGGATATCTCAAGCTCGGCATTAGGAACACCGACTCCCGCCCGCCCGTTTTGAAGGTCGGGGCGCCTCGACGCGCCCGATGCCCGAGAAACGCGGAGAAGACCCATGCCCGAGAGCAAATGGAATGATCGCGAAGGCCGCTTCGAGGTCGATCGCGAAAGCGACCTTGGCCGCGATTTCGACCGCGAGCGCGGCTATGGCTACGACGCCTCGCGCCGCCGCGATCCGCCCTATGACAACAGCTATGGCGAGACCGGCTATCGCGCCGATCCGCCGCCGCGTCCCCGTCGCCACGGCGGCGAGTTCCTGCGCGCGGCGCAGGCCGGCGGAGACATCGGCTATGGCCGGGTGCGTTCCGGCGCGGACTACGGCGCGGGCGCGAGCGGCTACCGCTCGCCTGGCGACTATGGCCGCGTCGGCGGTCACAGCTTCGGCGGCGCGACCGGCGACTACGGGTCCAGCGGCTATTCCAGCCCGACCGCAGACTATGGCGACGAGCGCTACTTCCATCCGGACGACCACCGCCGCCGGGGCTATGAGGCCTATGGCGATCCCGGCGCCGACCGCGGCTACCGCGCCTTCGAGCACCGCCGGCGCGCGGCGCGCCCCTCTCACCACGAGGAGCGCACTTGGTTCGACCGAGCCCGCGACGAGGTCTCCTCGTGGATGGGCGACCAGGACGCCCTGCACCGCCGCCAGGACGACGGCGTCCATCGTGGTCGCGGCCCCAAGGGCTATCGCCGCTCGGACGAGCGCATCCGCGAGGACGTCAGCGACCGCCTGACCGAGGACTCCTGGCTAGACGCCCACGGCGTGGAGGTCAGCGTCAGCAACGCCGACGTCACCCTGTCGGGCACGGTCCGCTCGCGCGAGGACAAGAAGCGCGCCGAGGCCCTGGCCGAGAGCGTCTCGGGCGTCGACAACGTCCAGAACAATCTGCGGGTGGAACGCGACGACGGCGCGACGACGAGCGTGCCGCTGTCGGATCCGTTGGGCTGAGGCGAGCTAGGCCTCTCCTCCCCTTCCGGGGGAGGTGGCCCGGAGGGCCGGAGGGGGTAGCGCGGCGAAGGCCGCACTAGCCCCCTCAGTCGCTCCGCGACAGCTCCCCCAAAAAGGGGAGCAGATTTCTTGTCTTCAGCGTCGCTAAGTTTCAGTCTCGTAACGACAACCCACCAAATACCAACGTTCTGCTTTCCGAGGCCAACTTACCCTCGACAAGCGGGTGTTAACGCCACAAACATCCCGGCTTCTCGTCGCGGGAGGGAACCCGCGCGCCGCATTGGGGTGTTTCGTGAAAGCGCTTTTCTTCTCGGTCTCCGTCCTTTCCCTGGCCGCGACGGCCGCTCTGGCCCAGGGCCAGTCGCTGCCGGAGCCGGCCGCCGCGACCCCGCCGATCGCCGCCCCGCGCGACGTGCCCTATGGCGGCACGCTGAAGGTCGCCGTCGACGCCACGGACCTGGACCGCAAGATCTGGAACGTCACCACGACCATCCCGGTCAGCAAGGCCGGCGACTTCGTGTTCCTGTATCCGCAGTGGGTCCCGGGCGGTCACTCGCCGCGCAATGACTTGGACAAGCTGGCCGGCCTGGTGGTCACCGCCGACGGCAAGCGCATCCCCTGGGTCCGCGACGTCGTCCAGGTCTACGCCTTCCACGTCAACGTGCCGGCCGGGACCAAGGAGCTGAAGGTCAGCTACCAGTTCCTGACCGCCGTCGAGGCCAAGGTCGGCCGCACGGAAGTCACGCCCGAGATGCTGAACCTGCAGTGGCTGCAGGTGACCATGTATCCGGCCGGCTACTACACCCGCCAGATCCCGATCGAGGCCAGCGTCAAGCTGCCCGAAGGCTGGAAGCTGGCCTCGGCCCTGGAGACTGCCAAGACCGACGGCCAGGTCACGACCTTCAAGACCACCACGGTCGAGACCCTGGTCGATAGCCCGATCTTCGCCGGCAAGTACTTCAAGTCGATCGACCTGGACCCGACCGGCCCCGCGCCGGTGCGCCTGAACATGGTCGCCGACAGCCCCGAGCTGCTGGACGCCAAGCCTGAGCAGATCCAGATCCACAAGGATCTCGTGCAGCAGGCCTACAAGCTGTACGGCTCGCACCACTACGACCACTACGACTTCCTGGTCGCCCTGTCGGACAAGATCGGCGGCATCGGCCTGGAGCACCATCGCTCCAGCGAAAACCGCGTCGCTCCGAAGTACTTCACCGAGTGGGACAAGAACTTCGTCGGCCGCGACCTGCTCAGCCACGAATACACCCACTCGTGGAACGGCAAGTTCCGTCGGGGGGCGGACCTCTTCACGCCGAACCTGAACGTGCCGATGCGCGACAGCCTGATGTGGGTCTATGAGGGCCAGACCCAGTACTGGGGCAACGTCCTGGCCGCCCGCTCGGGCCTGCTGACCAAGCAGCAAGCCATGGACTCGATCGCCGCCACCGCCGCCACCTACGACAACCGTCGCGGCCGCGACTGGCGTCCGGTGCAGGACACGACCAACGACCCGATCATCGCCAGCCGCAAGCCGCTGTCGTGGCTCTCCTACCAGCGTAGCGAGGACTACTATTCGGAAGGCCTGCTGGTCTGGCTCGACGCCGACACGCTGATCCGCGAGAAGACCGGCGGCAAGAAGTCGCTGGACGACTTCGCCAACGCCTTCTTCGGCGTCGACAACGGCTCGTACGTGGTCCGCACCTACACCTTCGACGACGTGGTCGCCGGGCTGAACGGCGTGGTCGCCCATGACTGGGCCACGTTCCTGAAGACCCGCATCCAGGAAGTGCAGGAAAAGGCCCCGCTGGATGGCCTGGAGCGTGGCGGCTACAAGCTGGTCTACACCGCCACCCCGACCGAATTCGCCAAGTCGGCCGAGGGCAAGGCCAAGAACACTCCGCTGCCCTACTCGCTGGGCCTGACGGTGGGTTCGGACGGCGTGCTGACCGACGTGCAGTGGGGCGGCCCGGCGTTCAAGGCCGGCCTGACCCAGGGCCTCACGGTCGTGGCCGTCAACGGCGACGCCTTCGACGGCGACAAGCTGAAGAGCGCCGTCACCGCCGCCATGAAGCCGGAGAACCCGCTGGTCGAACTGCTGATCAAGGACGGCGGCCGCTACAAGATGGTCAAGATCGACTATCGCGGCGGCCTGCGCTACCCGCGCCTGGAGCGCGTGGCCGGCGCCCCGGACCGTCTCGGCGACATCCTGACGCCGCGCAAGTAGCAGCTCAGCCTCGTCCACAGGTTGCGATCCGTTCGCAGCCTGCGACGATTTGGGGAAGGGCGGGAAGGCGACACATGTGTCAGCTTTCCCCTCGTTCAATCCCTCTGAACGCGTACCGAAAAGGGCCCGCACCCCTCCCAGGCGGGCCCTTTTTTACGCCTGGAGGTTGGCGTTCGGCGCGGGCTCGCCGATTGCGCGCCGAGCGACGGTCGTGATGTAGTCGCGGCATGACCTCCTGGATGATCATCCTCGCCGCCGGCTTGATCGGGCAGACACCGCCGCCGCCCGGAATTCCACCGCCACCGCCGCCGCCGCCCATCGCCGACGACCCGGTCGTGCGCGCCGCCGTGGCCGACGCCAACGCCTGCTTCGGCGACACGTGGGAAAAGAGCCGCACGCTGCGCTTCGCCGCCGAAGCCAAGGTCGAGGCGGCGCGAACGGCCAAGAGCTGGGAAGCCTGGCGCACCGCCGAGGCCGTCACCCGGGACTACATCGCGAGCCGGCGCAGCATCCAGCAGTGCATCGACCGCATCGTCCCCCTGCCCCTGGGCAAGACCGGCAAGGACCTGGAGGCGATCCAATACGCCGTGCAGTTCATGCGGTTCAACTACGACGGTCAGACGTCCTATGAGAACCGCATCCTGAGGCAGTTGGTCGAGGCCACGCCCGCGCCCTGACCTATCCCTGCGACAGCGTCAGCACGTTCCCGTCCGGGTCGCTGAAGAAGGCCACCTTCGAGGCGCCGTCCGGCGAGGTCCAGACGCCGAGCGCGTCCTGACCGAAGCCTTCGTAGATCAGGAACTCGACGCCCTTCGCCCTCAGCTCGACGACCGAGGCGGAGATGTCCTCGACATGCCAGCCCAGCACCGGGTGCGGACTGGCCTGGTGGTTTGGCCCCGCCGTCATCCGCAGCAGGCCGCCGCCCATGTCCAGGAAGTCGCCGAAGCCGTCCGAGCTGCGCAACGCCAGCCCCAGCACGTCGCGATAGAAGGCCAGCGCCCGCTCGCGGTCGGAAACCATCACGAACGCCACCGGCGTTCCGAGACCTTGGGCCATCGCTCGCTCTCCCCTTCAAGGCGCGAAATCTAGCAGGACTGTACGCCCCGACCAGTTGGAAGACCGGCGGCTTGACCCCTGCCCCTTCCCCGGCGAACCATGCGCCGCCGGACAAGGGGGCGCCGGCGTTTCAAGCCTAGGAACCGCCATGCTCGACCGTCGCCAGATCATGATGGGGACGGCCGCGACCGCCCTCGCCACCGCGCTTCCGGCCGCCGCCGCGACCGCCAAGGACCAGCTCTATGCGCTGTTCGACACCTTCTTCGACCAGGACCTGAGCAACAGCCCCGAGCAGGCCACGAACCTGGGCCTCGACACCGGCAAGCACGCCGACGCCCGCTCCAAGCTGGGCGACCGCTCGACCGCCGGCTGGAAGCGCGACCGCGCCGAGCCGGGCCAGCGCGTCGCCAGCCTGAAAAAGATCGATCGCAAGGCGCTCTCCGGCGACGACGCGATCAACTACGACACCGCCCTCTTCAACTACGAGGCCCGCGAGGGAACCTCGCGCTTCGACTATGGCAGCGGCTCGCGGCCGTTCGTGCTGACCCAGTACTACGGCGCCTACATCTCGACCCCCAGCTTCCTGGACGGCAAGCACAAGATCGAGAACACGGCCGACGCGGACGCCTACATCGCCCGCATGAAGGCCTTCGCCACGGTCCTCGACCAGGAGACCGAACGGGCCAGCAGCGACGCCGCCAAGGGCGTGATCCCGTCGGACTTCATGGTCGACAAGGCCATCGCCCAGCTCACCCAGTTCCGTGGCATCCCGGCCGACAAGAACGTGCTGGTCGCCTCGGCCGCCCGCCGCGCGAAACAGTACGGCGACTACGACGCCCAGGCCGCCAAGGTGCTGACCGGCGAGATCCACCCCGCCCTCGACCGTCAGATCGCCGCCCTGCAGGCCATGCGGCCCAAGGCCGTGCACGACGCCGGCATCGGCCGCCTGAAGGACGGCGACGCCTTCTATGCCGCCCTGCTGAAGATCTACACGACCACGAACAAGACCCCGGACGAGGTCCACCGCCTGGGCCTGGACGAAGGCGCCGAGATCCAGGCCCGGATGGACGAGATCCTCAAGAAGCGCGGCCTGACCCAAGGCAGCGTCGGCCAGCGGATGGCCAGCCTGGGCGCCCAGCCGGACCAGCTCTTCGCCAATACCGACGAGGGCCGCGCCCAGGTCCTGGCCTACTGCAACGAGCGCCTGGCCAAGCTAGCGCCCTTGCTGCCGCAGTGGTTCGGTCTCATGCCCAAGATCCCGGTCGAGGTGCGCCGCGTGCCGACCTATACCGAGGCCGGCTCGTCGGGCGCCTATTACGAGCGGCCGGCCCTGGACGGCTCACGACCGGGGGCCGTCTACATCAACCTCAAGGACACGGCCGAGTGGCCGCGCCTGTCGCTGGCGACGCTGATCCATCACGAGGGCGCGCCGGGCCACCATTTCCAGCTGGCCCTGGTCGCCCAGAGCAACCTGCCCAGGGTGCGCCAGAACATGGGCTTCTCGGCCAATACCGAGGGCTGGGCGCTCTATGCCGAGCAGGTGGCCATGGAGATGGGCGTCTACGAGGGCGACGATCTCAGCCTGCTGGGCATGTATCAGGCGCGCCTGTTCCGCGCCTCGCGCTGCGTGGTCGACACCGGCCTGCACGCCAAGGGCTGGAGCCGCGAGAAGGCCATCGCCTACATGGTCGACACCGGCGGCGACTCCGTGGGCAAGATCTCCCGCGAGGTCGAGCGCTACTGCGCCAATCCCGGCCAGGCCTGCTCGTACAAGGTCGGCCACACGGTCTGGGCAGCGGCGCGCGAACGGACCAAGGCGCGTCTGGGGGCCAAGTTCGACATCAAGCGCTTCCACGACACGGCGCTGATGGTGGGTCCGGCGCCGCTGACGGTGCTGGAGGGGGTGATCGACCGCTGGCAGGGCTAAGGCGGATCGACATTCACCTCACGCTGGCGCCTATCCGTTGCCTTCCTGGGCCTTGTGCCCAGGACCCATGCCTGAGGCAGGCGTCGGCATTTTGAGTTTCACGCAGCCGAAAGGCCGTGAACTCTGGCCAACCTTCACTGCGCCTGCACCATGGGTCCTGGGCACAAGGCCCAGGAAGGCAGGGTTTGTTGGCTGGATTGAATGTCGATCAGGCCTAAGCCGCCTTCGTCATCGCCGATCTCCTCAGACCTTGCGCAGCAGCATGTGCGCGGCGCGCGACGAGGGAACGTACTCGACCATCTCGTAGCCCAGGGCGAGCAGGTCCAGGCCCGCCAGCAGCGACTCGCCCGAGCCCAGCAGGATCGGCGCGACGGCCAGGTGCAGCTCGTCGATCAGGCGCTTTTCCAGATACTGGCGGATGGTCAAGGCCCCGCCGCCGATCCCGACGTCCTGGTCGCCTGCCGCGGCCTTGGCCTTTTCCAGCGCCGCCTCGGCGCCGTCGGTGACGAAGTGGAAGCTGTTGCCACCCTCCATCTCGACCGACGGCCTGGCGTGGTGGGTCAGGACGAAGACGGGCGCGTGGTACGGCGGGTTCGGACCCCACCAGCCGTTCCAGTCGAAGTCCGGCCAGTCGCCGCGAACGGGGCCGAACATGTTGCGGCCCATCACCCAGGCGCCGACCCCGTCCATGATCGCGTCGGCGAAGCGCTTGTCGACCGGGTCCATGTCCTTGGCGAACGCCCACTTGTGCAGGCCCTCGCCGCCGACGCCCAGCGGGTCCTGCAGGGTCTGGCTGGGACCGGCCGCGAAGCCGTCCAGGGAGATGCTGAAATTGCGAACGCGGACCTTGCCCATCGCGGCCTCCAAAACCGATTGCATTTAGCAACTGGTTGCATCCTGCATATCCGATTGTAGTCTGCAACCGGTTTCTGCGAGGACGTGGTTTTGAGCGAAGCGCAAAGGTCGGGCTGCCCGATCAACCTGACCCTGGAGGCGCTGGGCGATCGGTGGAGCCTGATCGTCATCCGCGACATCATGTTCGGCAACAAACGCCACTTCCGCGAACTGCTGGCGGGCTCTCAGGAGGGCATCGCCTCCAACATCCTGGCCAGCCGCCTGAAGAGCCTGGTCGAGAGCGGCCTGCTGTCGAAGGCCGACGAGCCCGGCCACAAGCAGAAGGTCCGCTACAGCCTCACGGAGAAGGCCATCCAGCTGGTGCCGATGCTGGCGGTGATGGGCGCCTGGGGCCGACGGTACATGCCGGTCACCCGTGAGCTGGCCGTCCGGGCCGAGCTCCTGGAAGACGGCGGCCCCGAGCTCTGGGCGCGATTGATGGACGAACTGCGGGTCCTGCATCTGGACGCGTCGCCCCCGCCCGAAGGTCTGAGCGTGTTCCGCCAGCTGCGCGAGACCTATGAGGCCGCCTGCGTCGCCGACAAGAAATGAGACCGGTACCATTTATGACTTGAGTGGTCTGACAACCACCCCCATAGTGCCTGACAAAGGCGGCCCCAGAGCCGCTGACAAACGCAACGCGCCGCCTCGGGAAACACCAGGATGACCAACACCCTCACCCGCCGCCTGTTCGGCGCGAGCCTCGCCGCCCTCTCGGCCGCCGCCATGCCCGGCGTCTCGCTGGCCGCCGACAAGGCCAAGCCCAAGACCGCCGACAAGCCGCTCTACAAGGACGCCACCCAGCCGATCGACGCCCGTGTCCAGGACCTGCTGGGTCGCATGACGATCGAGGAGAAGGCCGCCCAGCTGATCGGCATCTGGCTGACCAAGGCCAAGATCCAGACCCCCGAAGGCGAGTTCTCGCCCGAGGAAGCCAGCAAGAACTTCCCCGACGGCCTGGGCCAGATTTCGCGCCCGACCGACCGCAAGGGCCTCAAGCCCGCCACGGTGGTCGACGCCGCCGCCGGCGCCGATGACGGCGCGATCGGCCGCAACGCCGCTCAGACCGCCAAGTACACCAACTCCGCCCAGAAGTGGGCCGTAGAGAAGACGCGCCTGGGCATCCCGCTGCTGATGCACGACGAGGCCCTGCACGGCTATGTCGCCCGCGACGCCACCAGCTTCCCGCAGGCCATTGGCCTGGCCTCGACCTTCGATCCCGAGCTGGCCGAGAAGATCTTCGCCGTCGCCGCCCGCGAGATGCGCGCCCGGGGCTCGAACATGGCCCTTGCCCCCGTGGTCGACGTGGCCCGCGACCCGCGCTGGGGCCGCATCGAGGAGACCTATGGCGAGGACCCGCACGTCTGCGCCGAGATGGGCCTGGCGGCGATCCGGGGCTTCCAGGGGACGACCCTGCCGCTGGGCAAGGACAAGGTCTTCGCCACCCTCAAGCACATGACCGGCCACGGCCAGCCCGAGAACGGCACCAATGTCGGCCCGGCCCAGATCGCCGAGCGCACCCTGCGCGAGAACTTCTTCCCGCCGTTCGAACGCGCGGTGAAGGAGCTGCCGGTCCGCTCGGTCATGCCGTCGTACAACGAAATCGACGGCGTCCCCTCGCACGCCAACCGCTGGCTGCTGACCAAGATCCTGCGCGAGGAGTGGGGCTACAAGGGCTCGGTCCAGTCCGACTATTTCGCGATCAAGGAGCTGATCGCCCGCCACAAGCTGACCGCCGATCTCGCCGACACGGCGGTGATGGCCCTGCACGCCGGCGTCGATGTCGAGCTGCCGGACGGCGAGGCCTACGCCCTGATCCCGCAACTGGTGAAGTCGGGCCGCATTCCGCAGTTCGAAGTCGACGCCGCCGTCAGCCGCGTCCTGACCATGAAGTTCGAGGGCGGTTTCTTCGAGAACCCCTACTGCGACGAGAAGACGGCCGACGCCAAGACGGCCACGCCGGACGCCGTCGCCCTGGCCCGCGAGGCCGCCCGCAAGGCCGTCGTGCTGCTGAAGAACGACAAGGGCGTGCTGCCCCTGGACGGCAAGACGTTCAAGCGCCTGGCGCTGCTGGGCACCCACGCCAAGGACACGCCGATCGGCGGCTATTCGGACATCCCGCGCCACGTGGTCTCGATCCACGAGGGCCTGACCGCCGAGGCCAAGGCCCAGGGCTTCACGCTCGACTACGCCGAGGCCGTGCGCATCACCGAAAAGCGCATCTGGGCCGCCGACGAGGTCAAGCTGGTCGACCCGGCGATCAACGCCAAGCTGATCGCCGAAGCCGTCGAGGTCGCCAAGAAGGCCGACGTCGTGGTCATGGTGCTGGGCGACAACGAGCAGACCAGCCGCGAGGCCTGGGCCGACCATCACCTGGGCGACCGCGACAGCCTGGACCTGATCGGCCAGCAGAACGATCTCGCGAAAGCGATCTTCGACCTGGGCAAGCCGACGGTGGTGTTCCTGCTGAACGGTCGTCCGCTATCGATCAACCTGCTGGCCCAGCGCGCCGACGCCATCATCGAGGGCTGGTACCTCGGCGAGCAGACCGGCAACGCCGCCGCCGACATCCTGTTCGGCCGCGCCAATCCGGGCGGCAAGCTACCGGTCAGCATCGCCCGCGACGTCGGCCAGCTGCCGATCTACTACAACCGCAAGCCCACCGCCCGCCGCGGCTATCTGTTCGGCGAAACGGCCCCGCTGTACCCGTTCGGCTTCGGCCTCTCGTACACCACCTTCGACCTCTCGGCCCCGCGCCTGGCCAAGGCCAGGATCGGCCAGGGCGAGAGCACCACGGTCGAGGTCGACGTGACCAACACCGGCAAGGTCGCCGGCGACGAGGTGGTGCAGCTCTACGTCCACGACGAGGCGGCCTCGGTCACCCGTCCGCTGCTGGAACTGAAGCACTTCAAGCGCGTCACGGTCGCCCCTGGCGCCAAGACGACGGTGACCTTCGAGATCAAGCCGTCGGACCTGTGGTTCTGGAACCTGGACATGAAGCGGGTGGTCGAGCCCGGCGCGTTCACGATCATGACCGGTCCGAACTCGGTGGACCTGAAGACGGCGAAGCTGGTGGTGGCGTAAGTCTGCTCCCCCTCTGGGGGAGCTGTCGCGGAGCGACTGAGGGGGCCGGCGCGGCATAGGCCGAGCTAGCCCCCTCCGGCCCTCTGGGCCACCTCCCCCAGAGGAGGAGGAGAGAGAAGGAGTTCCCCCATGCGCCGTCTCGCGCCGATCCTGCTGGCCTTGCTCGCCGCCTCGCCGGCCGCCGCCCAATCTTCCTCGGGAAATTTGGCCCTCCTGAACGGCCTCTTCGCCGACCACGCCGTGGTCCAGCGCGATCGCCCCCTGCCGGTCTTCGGAACCGCCAAGCCCGGCGAGACGGTCACGGCTTCCTTCGCGGGCCAGACCCTGACCGCCAAGGCCGGCCCCGACGGCGCCTGGCGGGTCGAGTTCCCCGCGACGCCGGCCGGCGGCCCCTACACCATCACCGCGACCACCGCCTCGGCCAGCAAGTCGGCCGGCGACGTCCTGGTCGGCGACGTCTGGCTGTGCTCGGGCCAGTCGAACATGGAGATGCAGGTCAGCGCCGCCGGCGACGCCTGGAACCAGATCAACAACGGCGCGGCCAACGACACCATCCGCATGGCGACCATCGAGAAGGCCGACGCTCGCTCGCCCGCCGCCGAGTTCAAGAAGCCGCCGGTCTGGAAGCCTGCCAACAAGGACACGGTCGGGAGCTTCTCGGCCGCCTGCTTCTACTTCGCCCGCGAGCTGCAAAAGACGCGGAAGGTCCCGCTGGGCCTGGTCCACGCGTCCTGGGGCGGCTCGGGCATCGAGGCGTGGATGACGCCCAAGGCGCTGCGCAAGGTCGGCGGCTATGACGACGCCATCGCGACCCTGAACCTGTCGATCACCGACCCCGTCGCCGCCAGCCGCCGCTGGGGCGAGACCATCAAGGGCTGGTGGACCGCCCGCCATCCGACCGAGGCCGCTATCGCGCCCTGGACCGGGGCCGGGTCTTGGACGGCCGCGCCCAACGGCCTGGGAATCTGGGAGCGCTGGGGCGTGCCGGCCCTGGCCGACTTCAACGGCGTTGTCTGGTTCAAGGCCGAGGTCGAGCTGACCCCGACCCAGGCCGCGCAGAGCGCGACGCTCGCCGTCGGCCAGGTCGACGAGATGGACACCACCTATCTCAACGGCGTGGGCGTCGGGGCGACCTCGGGCGCGTGGCTGGACCGGTCCTATCCGCTGGCCGCCGGCGCCTTGAAGGCGGGCAAGAACGTCATCGTCGTATCGGCCTACGACACCTATGCCAATGGCGGCATGTACGGCGATCCGGCCAAGCGGGCCCTGGCCCTGGCCGACGGCACGCGCCTGCCGCTGACCGCCTGGACCTACCGCATCGAGCCGCGCACCGGCGGCGATCCGCCCCGCGCGCCGTGGGACACCCTGGCCGGCGTCTCGACCCTCTACAACGGCATGCTGGCCCCGATGGGGCCCTACGCCCTCGCCGGCATGGCCTGGTACCAGGGCGAGACCAATGTCGGCCGCGACAAGACCTATGCGCCGCTGCTCCAGGCCCTGATGGCCGAGCGCCGCGAAGGCCAGGCCGCGGACATGCCGGTGGTCGTGGCGCAACTGGCCGACTACGGCGCCTTCGCCCAGACGCCCGGCCCCGGCCCGACCGCCGCCCTGCGCGACGCCCAGCGCCGCGCGGTGGCCGCCGACGGTCATGCCGGGCTCGCGGTCACCCACGACATCGGCGATCCCTTCGACATCCACCCCGGCAACAAGCAGGAAGTCGGCCGCCGCCTGGCCCTGGCCGCCCGCCGCGTCTACGGCGAGGCCGTGACCACGGGGCCGGAGGTCGTCTCGGCCAAGCGGGTCGGTGACACGGTGGTGGTGAGCTTTGCCCAGGTCGGCGGAAAGCTCGTCGCGCGCGGCTCGGACCGGGTGATCGGCTTCGAGCTGTGCGACACGGCCTGCCGGTGGGCGGATGCGAGGATCGAGGGTTCGACCGTGGTGTTGACCGGGACTGGGACGAAGGTCCGCTTCGCCTGGGCCGACAGCCCGACGTTCAACCTGTTCGACAGCGCCGGGCTTCCGGCCGGGCCGTTCGAGATCGGGGTTCAGTGATGCGTGAAACGCCCCCTCCGTCACGTCGCCTATCGGCGCCGCGCCACCTCCCCCGCTTCACGGGTGAGGAGAATGCGGCAGTCCTCCTGCCCCGCTTGCGGGGGAGGCGGCGCGGCGCCGATAGGCGACGTGACGGAGGGGGCGTCTGGGCCGCCGTTTCGGCTCTGGCCCTGGCCGCCGGTCTCGCCACGGCCGTCGCCCTCGCCGCGCCAGTCCAGGCCCACGCCGCAGAAGCAGCCGCCGAGCCCGCCGCGATCACCCTATCCCCCAGCGCCGACGCCTTCCCGCTGATCGCCGGCGGCAAGCCCGCGCGGATCGAGTTCGATCAGACCGACTTCCCCGGCGCCATCCGCGCCATCCAGGGCCTGCGCAACGATCTCGCGACGCTGTCCGGAACCCAGACCCCGGCCAAGGACGCGCCCCCAAGTGGGGCCCAGATCGTCATCATCGGCACTCTCGGCAAGAGCGCCGCCATCGACGCCCTCGTCGCCTCGGGCAAGCTGGACGTCTCCGGGGTCAAGGGCCAGTGGGAGGCCTTCGTCCAGCAGGTGGTCGACAACCCCCGCCCGGGCGTGGCCCGCGCCCTGGTCATCGCCGGGGCCGACAAGCGCGGCACGATCTTCGGGGCCTATGACCTCTCGGAACGGGCCGGCGTCTCGCCCTGGACCTGGTGGGCCGACGTCCCCGTGCCCAAGCGCGCCGACGTCTTCGTGACCGCTGGCGCCAATGTCCAAAAGCCGGCCGTGAAGTATCGCGGCATCTTCCTCAACGACGAGGAGCCGGCGCTGGGCCCGTGGGCGCGGAGCAAGTTCGGCGGCATCAACCACGCCTTCTACGAGCGGGTGTTCGAGCTGATCCTGCGCATGAAGGGCGACTATCTGTGGCCGGCCATGTGGGGCAAGTCGCTGTATGACGACGACCCACTGACCGCCACTCTAGCCGACGAGATGGGCGTGGTGCTGGGCACCTCGCACCACGAGCCGATGAGCCGCGCCCACGTCGAGTGGGAGCGCTACGGAACGGGCCGCTGGGACTACGCCAAGAACCCCGAAGCGCTGCGCAAGTTCTGGCGCGAGGGCGCCGCCCGGATGGGCGACAACGAGAGCCTGGTCACGGTCGGCATGCGCGGCGACGGCGACGAGCCGATGAGCGAGGGCACGGCCACCAAGCTGCTGGAGACCATCGTCGCCGACCAGCGCAAGATCCTCGGCGAGGTCACTGGCAAGGATCCTTCGAAGACCCCCCAGGTCTGGGCGCTCTACAAGGAGGTCCAGGACTATTACGACGCGGGAATGCGCGTCCCCGACGACGTCACCCTGCTGTTCGCCGACGACAACTGGGGCAACATCCGGCGCCTGCCGGAACTGGGTAAAAAGCGCCCCGGCGGCTACGGGGTCTACTACCACTTCGACTATGTGGGCGGCCCCCGGAACTACAAGTGGCTGAACACCAACCAGATCGAGCGCACCTGGGAGCAGATGAAGCTGGCGGCCGACTACGGCGCCGACCAGCTGTGGATCGTCAATGTCGGCGACCTGAAGCCCATGGAGCTGCCGACCGAGTTCTTCCTCGACTACGCCTGGAACCCGGCGGCCCTGCCGGTCGAGAAGCTGCCCACCTACACGCGAAACTGGGCGGCCCAGCAGTTCGGGCCGGAACGCGCGGGCGAGATCGCGGCGCTGCTGGACGGCTACACCAAGCTGAATGCGCGGCGTAAGCCGGAGCTGATCGACGCGGCGACCTTCAGCCTGGTCAACTTCCGCGAGGCCGAGCGGATCGAGGCCGAGTGGGCCGACCTGGAGAAGCGCGCCGACGCCGTCCGCGCCGCGATCCCGAAGAGCCAGGACAGCGCCTTCTTCCAGTTGGTCTGGTTCCCGGTGAAGGCGGCGGCCAACTACAACCGCCTGCAGATCGCGGCGGGGCGCAACAAGCTCTATGCCGACCAGGGCCGCATCGCCGCCAACAGCCAGGCGACGCTGGTGCGGAACCTGTTCGACCGCGACGCCGAACTGACCCGCCAGCACGACCAGCTGAACGGCGGCAAGTGGCTCCACATGATGGACCAGACCCACATCGGCTACACGATCTGGCAGCAGCCGGACACCAACATCGTCCCCAAGACCCAGACCGTCACCGCGACCGCCGGCTGGGGCGTCGGGCCGGAAGGCGGCGGCGAGGCCCTGCCCGCCCTCGCCCGCTGGGGCGCCGAGAGCCGCTGGATCGACGTCTTCAGCAAGGGCGCGCCGATCAATGTCACGGTCTCGGAGGGGGCGTCGTGGCTGAACGCCGCGCGAGGCCCGACCAACGCCTCGGGCGACCTGCGCGTCGAGGTCTCGGTCGACTGGAACCGCGCACCGAAGGGCGACCAGACGGCGGACGTGAAGATCACGGTCGGCGGCGAGACCAAGACCATTGCGGTCATGATCTCCAATCCCGACCGCAAGCCGGCCAAGGGCGCCTTCGTCGAGGCCGGCGGCCTGACGGCGATCGAGGCCGAGCACTACAGCGCGGCCAATGGCGCACAGGGCGTGACCTGGAAGACCATCCCAAACCTGGGCCGCACCCTGTCGGCCGTCGCGGCTTATCCGTCGACGGCTGCGGCCTCCGCGCCGGGGAAGGGTGCTCCGTCGCTGGACTATCTGGTCGACTTCGAAAAGGCCGGGCCGGTGGACCTGACCGTGCTGGTCTCGCCGACGCTCGACTTCCGAGGCGGCAAGGGCCTGACCTATGCGGTCTCGATCGACGACGCCGCGCCGGTGGTGGTCAACAGCCAGCCGGACCAGTCGGAGGCCGCCTGGAACAAGGCCGTGGCGGACAATGTGCGCAGTCAAACGACGCGGTTGAACGTCCCCTCGGCGGGCCCGCATCGGGTGCGGCTGTGGCGGGTGGATCCGGGGGTGGTGTTCCAGCGGCTGGTGCTGTCGCGAGGGGCCGTGTCGGGGAGCTATCTGGGTCCGCCGGAGAGCGTACGGGGGCAGTAAGAAATCCCTCTCTCTTTGAGAGAGGGTGTCACCGCGCCGGCCCCCTTAAGTAAGAATCCGAAGCCAAGTTTGATCGCTCCGGGGTTCAGTCGGACGCGCGAAAGACCCATGTTCCGCGCATGCCCGTCCCGCCTCCCCAGTTTACCGACGAAGAGATCGACCAGCTCGTCGAGACCTTCTACGCGCGCATCCGTCGGCACCACCGCCTGGGGCCGATCTTCGAGAACGCGATCGGCGAGGACGGCTGGCCCGCGCACCTGGCGACGCTGAAGGACTTCTGGTCGTCGGTGCTGAACACCACCGGCCGTTACAAGGGCCAGCCGATGATCGTCCACCAGAGCGTGGAGGGCATCACCGAAGGCCTGTTCACGCCCTGGTTGAACCTGTTCCACCAGACCGCCGTCGAGCTGTTCGACGCCCCGCGCGCCGCCATCGTCGGCCGGAAGGCCGAGCGCATCGCCGCCAGCCTGAAGCTGGGCCTGTTCTTCAAGCCCGGAGTGGTCGCTTGAGCGCGGCCAAGTCGGCCCTCGCCGATCAGGGCTTCATCCGCTTCGAAGCTCCCGAGACCCGCGCCCTGCTCGGCCCTGCCGCCGGCGGCTGGAACGCCTTCGCCGACAGCTGGAACGACCTGGGCCTGGACACCTTCATGGCCGACGGCGGGCGCTATCGTCGCCGCCGGTTCGCGGCCTTCTCGGCGCTACCTGGCCAGGTCGATCGCAAGCCGCACCAGCCGCACTGGCAGAGCCGCGACTACAACAGCCTGAACGGCGGCGTGCAGCGCTGGTTCGAGCCGGTGACCGAGGCGATCGCCGACCACCCGGTGACCCAGGCCGTGATCACGGCGGGGCTCGACCTCTTCCATCCGCTGTCCGGATCGCCCGCCACGCCCTGGCACGTCGAGCTGCACCAGTTCCGCATCGAAGCCCGCGCCGGCGAGGCCGGTCTGCCCACGCCCGAGGGCGCGCACCGCGACGGCGTCGACTGGGTGATCGTCATGCTGGTCGACCGCCGGAACGTCGACAGCGGCGTCACCGACATCTTCGCGCCCGACGGCTCCAGCCTGGGCTCGTTCACCCTGGTCGCGCCCGGCGACGCGGTGTTCCTGGACGACCACCGCGTCCTGCACGGGGTGACGCCGATCCGCCCCCTGGACCCCGCCGCGGCGGCCGTTCGCGATGTGCTGGTCGTCACATACAGACAAGACAGCCAGGCCTAGCGTGGCCAGGCTCGCGCGCTGGTTGGTGCGACCGTTTGCCTCACGCGTTAACCGTTTGGACTGTGATCACGCCGTGCCACGGTGAGGTTCCGCCGCCTTCAGGATTGAGCGTCCGTCACGCATGTCTCGAGACGACCAAGCCCTGCCGCCGCAATACCCGCCGCTGGAAAGACGCGCCGTCTTCTCCAGCGCCATGGCCGACGCCGTTCCCATCCTGATCAGCTATGTCGACCGCGAGGAGCGCTATCGCTTCGTCAACCGCGCCTATGAGCGCTGGTTCGGGATCGACCGTTCCGAGATCGAGGGCAGGACCCTGATCGAGGTGCTGGGCGAGGAGGCCTATGACCGCCTGCGTCCCAACATCGTCCGCGCCCTGGCCGGCGAGAGCCTGACCTTCGAGGGCGAGATCCAGTATCGCGGCGACGCCGGCGTCCGCTACATCGAGGCCCAGTACGTCCCCGACATCGCCCGGGGCGGCGAGATCCCCGGCTACTACGTGCTGGTCACCGACATCTCGGACCGCAAGAAGGCCGCCGCTGAACTCGAACGGATGCTGGCCGGCGAGCGCCGCCGGGCCGCCCTGCTCGACCTCGGCCAAAAGCTGCGCGACGAGGCCGATCCCGCGGCCATTGCCCGCACCGCCGCGCGGATGCTGACCGAGCAGCTGGGCGTCGGTCGCGCCGGCTATGCCGAGATGGACGAGGCCAACGCCGTGGCCGACATCGTCGCCGACGACGGTGGTACAGCCACGGGCGTGATCCCGCTGTGCGGACTGCAGTTCCGCATCGACGACTTCGGCCCCTCGATGGGCGCGGACATGCGCGCCGGCCGCACCGTCCGCGTCGGCGACGTGGCCCTGGATGCGCGCACCAACACGCCCGAGGCGTTGGACGCCTATGGCGAGATCGGCATCCGGGCCTTCGTCACCGTCTCGCTGATCAAGGCCGGCCAGCTGTCGGCCTATCTGTTCGTGGCCCACGACGGCCCGCGCGCCTTCAATGACGACGAGGCCGGCTTCATCGCCAATGTCGCCGAGCTGATCTGGACCGCCAGCGAGCGGGCCCGCTCGGACCTGGCCTTGCAGCGCGCCGAGGAGACCGAGCGTCTCTTGATCCGCGAGGTCGACCATCGCGCCAAGAACGTGCTGGCCGTGGTCCAGTCCCTGGCCCAGCTGACGCCCTTCGACAACAAGGACCAGTACGTCCAGGCCCTGTCGGGCCGCATCGGCTCGCTGGCCCGCGCCCACAGCCTGCTGTCGACCGCCCGCTGGAGCGGCGTTGATTTGCACGACCTGCTGCGGCTGGAGCTGGATCCCTACAGCGACGACGGCAGCGACCAGATCGCCGTGCAGGGCCCGCCGGTGCTGATCGACGCCCAGGCGGCCCAGTCCCTGGCCCTGGTCATCCACGAGCTGGCCACCAACGCCAGCAAGTACGGCGCCCTGGCGCGGCCGGAGGGACGCCTGTCGGTGTCCTGGAGCTGGAACGCCGACGGCGCGCTGAACCTGGTCTGGCACGAGACCGCCGGGGTGCGGATCGGCCCGCCCGCCCGGCGCGGCTTCGGCTCGACCCTGATCGACAGCGCGGTCAAGCAGGCCGCCGCCCGCGTGAAGCTGGACTGGCGTCCGGAAGGGCTGGAGGTCCGCCTCGACATCCCCAAGGGCGCCCAGGCCCGCGCGGCCGAGAGCACCCCGGCCTATCGCCCCGGTCTTGCCGGCGAGGAGAACCTCTCGTTGCGCGGCCAGCGCGTGCTGGTGGTCGAGGACGAGGCCGTGGTGGCCATGGAGCTGACCCGCGTCCTGGTCGCGGCCGGGGCGGAGGTCGTCGGACCGGCGGGCGGCATCGCCGAGGCCCTGGAGCTGCTGAAGCGCCAGCCGGTCGACCGCGCGGTGCTGGACGTCAATCTGGGCGGCGAGCTGATCACGCCGGTGGCCAAGGCCCTCACCGGCCGCCGGATTCCGTTCGTCTACCTGACCGGATACCAGGAGCCCGACGTCGACGACGGCCCCATTCTGAGGAAGCCCGTCGCCACCAGCGCCCTGCTCGGCGCCCTGGCGCGCGGCGCGCCCCAGCTGGCCCAATAGGCTGCCCCATAGGCCATTGGGCGCAATAGAAGCGCAACATCCGGGACACGCTCCGGACACGCCCTTACGTGATTGAAAAAGCGTCGCCCGCGTTCAAGGCCCGTCTTGTGGCTTGAAATTGCAATTCGTTCTCAAGTAAGGACGAGCTCTCGCCGCCCAAGGTTCCGTAAGCGCCCCCGTGAAGTCCGCCACTGATCAGCATCGCCGCTCTTTCTGGCTGAAGCAGCTGCACCAGTGGCACTGGATCAGTGCGGCCCTGTCGCTGATCGGCATGCTGCTGTTCGCGATCACCGGCATCACCCTGAACCACGCCGGCCAGATCGAGGCCGAGCCCAAGGTGGTCAGCCGCAAGGCGACCTTGCCGCCCGAGCTGCTGGCCGTGCTGGCCAAGGGCCCGGCCGAGGGCAAGCGCCCGCTACCCGTCCAGCTGGAGCCGTTCCTCGACAAGGCCGTCGGCGCCGACGTCGCTGGCCGCGAGGGCGAGTGGTCCGACACCGAGGTCTATGTCGCCCTGGCCCGTCCGGGCGGCGACGCCTGGGTCTCGATCGACCGCGAGACCGGCGCCGTCGAGCACGAGAAGACCACGCGCGGCGCGGTCTCGCTGCTCAACGACCTGCACAAGGGCCGCAATTCGGGCAAGGCCTGGGCCTGGTTCATCGACATCTTCGCGGCGGCCTGCGTGATCTTCACCGTCACCGGCCTGATCCTGCTGCAGTTCCACGCCCGCGCCCGGCCGCTGACCTGGCCGCTGGTGGGCTTCGGCCTGGCCGCCCCCGTCATTCTCGTCATCCTGTTCGTCCACCTTTGAGGCAGACACCGTGAAGCGTTCGATCTCCCTGCTGACTTTCGCTGGCGCCGCTATTGGCGCCGCGCCGGCCCTGGCCGCCGACCTCAACGTCACGGTCACCGTGCCGAAGCTGTCGGTCGCCGAGTACCACAAGCCCTACGTCGCCATCTGGATCGAGAATCCGGCCGACGCCAGCGCCGCCGGCACCCTGGCCGTCTGGTACGACGCCGACTCCAAGGAAGACCACGGCACCAAGTGGCTGAAGGACATGCGCCAGTGGTGGCGCAAGGCCGGCCGCGAGATGAACTTCCCGGCCGACGGGATCAGCGGCGCCACGCGCGCGCCCGGTCCGCAGACCATCGTCTTCTCGGGCGCCAAGGGCGACCTGAAGGGCCTGAAGCCCGGCCAGTACAACCTGGTCGTCGAGGCCGCCCGTGAAGTCGGCGGCCACGAAGCCGTCCGCGTGCCGTTCACCTGGGGCAAGCCCGGCAAGCCCGCCACCGTCAAGGGCGCGTCCGAACTGGGCGCCGTCACCGTCTCCGTGAAGTGAGGAAAGCCATGACCTTCAAGAAGAGCCTTCTGGCCGTCGCTGCCCTCAGCGCCGCCCTCGCCCTGCCGATGTCGGCCTCGGCGCACCGCGGCTGGATGATCCCGGCCTTCACCACCCTGTCGGGCGACGGCTCGTGGGTGACGGTCGACGCGGCCGTCTCCAACGAACTGTTCTATCCGGACCATCGCCCGATGCGCACCGACGCGATCCAGGTGATCGGCCCGGACGGCGCCGCCGACAAGATCCAGAACGCCGCGACCGGCCAGTTCCGCTCGACCTTCGACGTCCAGCTGACCAAGCCCGGCACCTACAAGATCTTCACCGCCACCAACTCGGTGATGGCCAGCTACACCGAGAACGGCGAAGTGAAGCGCTTCCGCGGTTCGCCGGAAGACTTCGCCAAGCAGGTCCCGGCCGGCGCCGCCGACCTGAAGACGATCAAGAGCAGCAGCCGCAACGAGACCTTCGTCACGCGCGACAAGCCGACCACCGACGCCCTGAAACCGACCGGCAAAGGCCTGGAGCTGGTGCCGGTGACCCACCCGACCGACGTGGTGGCCACCGAAGCGGCGACCTTCAAGTTCCTGCTGGACGGCAAGCCCGCCGCCGACCTGGAAGTCACCTTCATCCCCGGCGGCGCCCGCTGGCGCGCCTCGCCCGGCGAGATCAAGGTCAAGGCCGGCGCCGACGGCGCGGTGAAGTTCACCCTGCCGGAAGCCGGCATGTACTGGGTCAACGCCACGGTCCGCTCGGGTGAAACCGGTCGCGGTCCCGGTGGTCCCGGCGGCGGCATGGGCGGTCCGGGCGGCGGCGCTCCGGGCGGGGCTCCGGCTCCGGGCGCAGCTCCCGCTCCAGCCACCCCGCTCGCCGGCAACGGCCAGAGCGCCAGCTACACCGCCACGATCGAAGCCCAGCGGCCGTAAGGTCTGCTGATTTCTCCCTTCCCCCTTGGATGGGGGAAGGGTCGGGGATGGGGGTGGCGCCGCGCCAAGATCGAGCGACGCCGCATCAACCCCACCGCCGTATCACCCCCAACCCTGCCCTTCCCCCATCCAGGGGGAAGGGTTCGATTTGATTGCCATGCCCCGCGTCCTCGTCCCCGCCATCGCCACCCCGCCTGCCCGCCCGATCGGCGGGACCGTGCGCGCGTTCGGCGGCGCGACCATGGGGACGACCTGGTCGGTGAAGGCGGTGCTGCCGGCCACCATCGACCTCACCGCCCTTGAGGCCATGGTCCAGCGCGCCCTCGACGCGGTTGTCGCCGAGATGAGCCCGTGGGAGCCGCTGTCGGACCTCTCGCGCTATAATCGCAGCCCCACCGGAAGCTGGACGACGCTGCCGCCCGCGACCGCTGCGGTCCTGCGCCACGCGATCCAGATCGCCGAGCAGAGCGCCAGCGCGTTCGACCCGACCCTCGGCGCGCTCACCGACCTCTGGGGCTTCGGCCCGCGTCCCTTTTCCGGCGAGCCGCCGCTGGCGGCCGACATCGCCCCGCTGCGGGAAGCCGTCGGCTGGAAGCGCCTCACCCTGGACGGCGACGCCCTGTTCCAGCCGGGCGGCCTGAAGCTGGACCTCAACGGCATCGCCAAGGGCTTCGGCGTCGACCAGGCCGCCGCTGCGCTCGATCGCGCCCAGGTGAAGAGCTACCTCGTCGAGGTCGGCGGCGAACTGCGCGGTATCGGCGCCAAGCCCGACGGCCAGCCCTGGTGGGTCGAGCTGGAGCGCCCGCCGACCGCCAACGATTCCGAGAAAACCGTCGTCGCCCTGCACGACCTTTCCGTCGCGACCTCGGGCGACTACCGCCGGTACTTCGATCACGACGGCCGCCGCTACGCCCACACCCTGGACCCGGCCACCGGCGCGCCGACCGCCAATCCGACCGTCAGCGTCACCGTGCTGGCCCAGGACTGCATGAGCGCCGACGCCTGGGCCACGGCCCTCACCGTCATGCCCCCCCACGCGGCCCTGGCCTTCGCGGCCGAACACGACCTGGCCGCGCTGATCGTCAGCCGTGGCGCGACTGGCCTCGAAGAGCGCCTGTCGCCCGCCCTGCAGGCGATGCTGGACTGATGGTCGATCTCTCCGCCTTCCCGCCCGAGGCCCGCCGCCTCGTCGCCGCCGGCGCCGTGGCCGGCGTCTACGCCCTGTTCTGCGCGGGCGTCGCCGTGCGCGAAGCCCTGCGCCGCCGCGCTACCCGCAAGGCCGCGCAGGCCCTGTCGCAAGGCGCGGGCGAGCCCGTGCTGGTCGCCTTCGCCAGCCAGACCGGCTTCGCCGAGGAACTGGCCAACGCCACCGCCAAGGCGCTGTCCGAGGCCGGCGCGCCGGTCACCCTGAAGGACCTCTCGGCCGTCACCGCCGCCGACCTGACGGGCCGCGCCCTGTTCGTGGTCAGCACCACCGGCGAGGGCGACGCGCCCGACCCGGCCCGCGCCTTCATCCGCGACGTGATGAAGGACGGCGCGGACCTTTCGGCCCTGCGTTACGGCGTGCTGGCCCTGGGGGACTCGACCTATGCCGAGTTCTGCGCCTTCGGCCGAAGCCTGGACGCCTGGCTGGCCCGCAACGGCGGCCAGCCTCTGTTCGACCGGGTCGAGGTCGACGATGGTGATCCGGCTTCGCTGCGCCACTGGCAGGGGCAGCTCTCCCTGCTCACCGGCGTCACCGACGCCCCCGACTGGAGCCGCCCGGCCTATGGCCGCTGGACCCTGGCCGAGCGCACCCTGCTGAACCCCGGCAGCCCCGGCGGCGAGGCCTGGCATATCCGCCTCGAACCCACCGATGGCGCCACCTGGCAGGCCGGCGACATCCTGGAGATCGGCCCGCGCAACAACCCGGCCGAGGTGGCCGCGCTGGGCCTGGACCAAGCCTTCGCCGCAACACTCTCGGGCCTGCGCCTGCCGCACGCACCCGCCGCCATCGAGGCCCTGCGCGGCCTGTCGCGCGACGCCATCGCCGAGCGCCTCACCGCCCTGCCGCATCGCGAATATTCGATCGCCTCCCTGCCCAGCGACGGTGGCGTCGAGCTGATCGTCCGCCTGATGCCCCGCACCGACGGCGCGCCGGGCCTGGGCTCGGGCTGGCTTTGCCGTTTCGCCGAGGTCGGCCAGACGGTCGAGGCCCGCGTGCGGACCAACCGGAGCTTCCATGGTCCCGACGACACCCGTCCGCTGATCCTGATCGGCTCGGGCACGGGCCTGGCCGGCCTGCGCGCCCACCTGAAGGCCCGCGCCGCCGCCGGCGTCCGCTGGAACTGGCTGGTCTTCGGCGAGCGCACGGCGGCCCACGACTACTTCCACCGCGACGAGATCGAAGGCTGGAAGGCCTCAGGCCTGCTGGACCGCGTCGACCTGGCCTTCTCCCGCGACCAGGCCGAACGGATCTATGTCCAGCACCGCCTGCGGGAGGCGGGCGACGTGCTGCGCCGCTGGGTGGCCAATGGCGCGGCGATCTATGTCTGCGGGTCGCTGGAAGGGATGTCGCGCGATGTCCACGCGACGCTGGTCGAGGTGCTGGGCGGCGAAGTGCTGGAGCGCCTGACAGATGAAGGGCGGTATCGGCGGGACGTGTACTGACGGCGGCATAGCGCCCCCTCCGTCACGATGCGTATCCGCATCGCGCCACCTCCTCCGCAAGCGGGGCAGGAGAAGAGCCGTTTCCTCCTCACCCGTAGGACGGGGGAGGTGGATCGCTGCGGATACGCAGCGAGACGGAGGGGGCGCTCAGCGGCGCAACAACCCCGCCCGCTCCTCCGGCGTATTCGCCCCCCGCAGCCGCGCCATCGCGCCATCGGGCACAGGCAGCGCCACCAGCCCCGCCCGCTCCACGAACCGCCGCAGCGGCCAGCCGGCCTCGACGCCCTCCGGCAAGGCGGAAGCGTCCAGCACCATCGGCACCGGCAAACCGTCGTAGTAGCCGCCACCCGCCAGCAGCGGCGCCAGGTCCTCCACCATCACCGTCGGCGCATCGACCGCCAGCACCAGCAGCCGCGCCGTTCCCAGCGCCTTGGCCCCGGCCAGCACCCCGCCGACCGGGCCCGCGCCGGCCTCGTCGTCCGGAACCCACGGCAGGCCAAGGTCTGCGCCGGCCGTCACCAGCGCCCCGGCCCCGACCGCCCGCGCCAGGGCCGCCACCCGGTCAACCGCCCGCTGGCCGTCCCAGTCGAGCAGGGCCTTGTCGCGCCCCATCCGCCGGGAGCCGCCGCCGCACAGGATGATCGCGCCGAGAGAGGTCATGCCCCGGTCTTAGCAGCATTTCCCGCCGCTCTTCCAAGCTCTACCCGAAGCGGTCTAGTGTCCCGCCCGCAAAGGGACGGAAAAAGAATGAACCAGCCTGTCGAGCGCCAGCGTCGTCGTACGACCCAGAGCGCCACGATCCGTGACGTGGCCGCGCGCGCGGGCGTCTCGCCGATGACCGTGTCGCGGGTCATCAACCGCGAGAGCACCGTCAAGGAAGAGACCCGGGCCCTGGTCGAGAAGGCCATCGCCGACCTCAACTACGCTCCCAATCCCGCCGCCCGCAGCCTGGCCGGCTCCGCACCGTTCCGTATCGGCCTGCTCTACGACAACCCCTCGACCGGCTACCTCTCGGAATTCCTGGTCGGCGCCCTCGACGAGAGCAGCCGCACCGGCGCCCAGATCGTCATCGAGAAGTGCGCCGAGCCCGAGCTGGCCGGCGCCACCCTGGCCCGCCTGCTGAAGACCGGTGTCGATGGCCTGATCCTGCCGCCGCCGCTGTGCGAATCGCCCCAGGTCCTGGCCGAGGTCCGCGCCGCCGGCGCCGCCGCCGTGGCCGTGGCCCCGGGCGCGGCCAGCACCGACATGGCCACCATCCGCATCGACAACGAGGCGGCCGCCTTCGAGCTGACCCAGCACCTGATCAGCCTGGGCCACAAGCGCTTCGGCTTCATCAAGGGCCACCCGAACCAGACCGTCAGCCAGCAGCGCCTGGACGGCTTCATGGCCGCCCTGAAGGCCGCCGGGATCCCGATGGAGGACATCCGGGTCGAGCAGGGCTATTTCACCTATCGCTCGGGCCTGGAAGCCGCCGAACGCCTGCTGGCCGCCGAGCCGCGCCCGACCGCGATCTTCGCCGCCAATGACGACATGGCCGCCGCCGCCGAAGGCCTGGCCCATCGCCTGGGCCTGGACGTGCCGGGCGACGTCTCGATCGTCGGCTTCGACGACACCTCGATCGCCGACAACATCTGGCCGGCCCTGACGACCGTGCATCAGCCCATCGCCGCCATGGCCCGCGCGGCCGTCGACCTGGTGCTGGAAGAAATCCGCCGCCACCGCGACGGCGGCGGCGATCCCCGGCAGCTGATGCACCCGCACACGCTGATCGTGCGAGATTCCAGCGGGCAAGCGCCGGAATAGTCACCCTCTCCGGAGGGAGAGGGCGGGGCCCGCGCAGAAGGCGTGGGAGGGTGAGGGACCACACCGTCAGAAATTGCAGTTACTTTTCTTGTAACTTCAGGTTGATTTCGATTTCATTGCGGCATGAGCCGCACAGCCGTCGCCCGTCATCTCCGCCGCGAGCAAACGCCTGCCGAGGCGCGCCTGTGGACCCTCGTCCGAGGGCGTCGCCTCGCGGGCTTCAAGTTCCGTCGGCAGGTCCCGATCGACCGCTACTTCGCCGACTTCGTCTGCGTAGAAGCCCGATTGATCGTCGAACTCGATGGCAGGATGCACGACGACGAAGAAACCCAGCTCAAGGACATCGAGCGGACGGCCGTGCCGGAAGCATGTGGCTTTCTCCTCATCCGGTTGCCGAATGATCTGGTGCTCAACGATCCGGGCGGCGTTGGTGACATGATCATCGCCACGCTTCGGGCGGCCGGACGCTAGTCCCTCACCCTCCCATCGCTGCGCGATGGGCCCCGCCCTCTCCCCTTGGGAGAGGGTGAAAGGAAATTGGTCAGACAACGTGCTTGCCGTCGTTGCATGTTAGCGCTACCAAGGGCCTGACGAACGAGCGCCGCCGTTTAGTGTCGGCAGCCTTGAGACGCTCGAGCATTGGGGAGACGACGCCGTGGGCGTGAGTGAATTCCTTCCGGAAGACTGGAAAGACGCGACCCTGCTGGGCCGTATCGACTTCGGCGATGGCCCGACGCCCGTGCTGGTGCGCGGCGGCCGCGTCGAGGATGTCTCGAAGATCGCCCCCACCGTCGCCGACCTGATGAACGCCTTCGGCCCCAGCGCGGCCATCCCGCGCGGCGAGGACAAGGGTCCCCTCGAAGCCCTCGACATTCGTCCGACCTGGGACGATCCCGACAACGCCGCGGCCGTGAAGCTGCTGGCCCCCGTCGACCTGCAGGTGCTGAAGGCCGCCGGCGTGACCTTCGCCGTCTCGACCCTGGAGCGGGTGATCGAGGAGCGCGCGCGCGGCGACGCCGCCGCCGCCCTGAAGATCCGCGAGCAGCTGTCGGCCAGCATGGGCGGCGACCTCAAGAGCGTGAACCCGGGTTCGGAGGGCGCCGAGCGCCTGAAGCAGACCCTGATCAAGGACGGCCTCTGGTCCCAGTACCTGGAAGTCGCCATCGGCCCCGACGCCGAGATCTTCACCAAGGGCCCGACCCTGTCGTCGATGGGCTGGGGCGACCAGGTCGGCGTCCGCTACGACAGCCACTGGAACAATCCGGAGCCGGAAGTCGTGCTGCTGTGCGACGGCTCGGGTCAGATCCGGGGCGCCTCGCTGGGCAACGACGTCAACCTGCGCGACTTCGAAGGCCGCTCGGCCCTGCTGCTCAGCAAGGCCAAGGACAACAACGCGTCGTGCTCGATCGGCCCCTTCTTCCGCCTGTTCGATGACGCCTTCAGCCTGGACGACGTCCGCTCGGCCGAGGTCACGCTGAAGATCACCGGCCGCGACAACTTCGTGCTGGATGGCCACAGCAATATGAGCCTGATCAGCCGCGATCCCGCCGTGCTGGCTGGCCAGGCGTTCGGCAAGCAGCATCAGTACCCGGACGGCTTCGCCCTGTTCCTGGGCACCATGTTCGCCCCGATCCAGGACCGCGACACCCCCGGCCAGGGCTTCACCCACAAGGTCGGCGACCGCGTCCGCGTCTCGACGCCGAAGCTGGGCACGCTCGAGAACGAAGTCACCACCTGCGACAAGGCCAAGCCGTGGACGTTCGGCATCTCGGCCCTCGTTCGCAACCTGGCCGGCCGCGGCCTCCTCTAATTCCCAAGGACTCCGGCAAATGACCGATACCCTGCGCCATTACATCGGCGGCGAACGCGTCGCCGCCGACGCCCCGGCCGAGAGCACCAACCCCTCGAACACCAACGACGTCGTCGCCAAGGTGCCGATGGGCGGCCAGGCCGAGGTCGACGCCGCCGTCGACGCGGCCAAGAAAGCCTTCCCGTCGTGGTCGGAAAGCTCGCCGGAAGTCCGTTCGGACCTGCTGGACAAGGTCGGCTCGACCATCATCGCCCGCAGCGCCGACATCGGCAGGCTGCTGGCCCGCGAAGAAGGCAAGACCGTCGCCGAGGGTATCGGTGAAACCGTCCGCGCCGGCCGCATCTTCAAGTACTTCGCCGGCGAGGCTCTGCGCCGCCACGGCCAGAACCTGGAATCGACCCGTCCGGGCGTCGAGGTCCAGACCTATCGCCAGGCCGTCGGCGTGTTCGGCCTGATCACGCCTTGGAACTTCCCGATCGCCATCCCGGCCTGGAAGGCGGCTCCGGCCCTGGCCTTCGGCAACACCGTGGTGATCAAGCCGGCCGGCCCGACGCCGGCCACGGCCAACGTGCTGGCCGACATCATGGTCGAGTGCGGCGCGCCTGCCGGCGTATTCAACATGCTGTTCGGCCGCGGCTCGATGGGCGACGCCCTGATCAAGCACAAGGACGTCGACGGCGTCTCGTTCACGGGCTCGCAGGGCGTGGGCGCGCAGGTCGCCGCCGCCGCCGTGGCCCGCCAGGCCCGCGTTCAGCTGGAGATGGGCGGCAAGAACCCGCTGATCATCCTGGACGACGCCGATCTGGAACGCGCCGTCGCCATCGCCCTGGACGGCTCGTTCTACGCCACCGGCCAGCGCTGCACCGCCAGCTCGCGCCTGATCGTCCAGGACGGCATCCACGACAAGTTCGTGGCCCTGCTGGCCGAGAAGGTCGCCGCCCTGCGCGTCGGCGATGCTCTGGACCCGAACACCCAGATCGGCCCGGCCGTCTCCGAAGACCAGATGGAGACCAGCTACAAGTACATCGACATCGCGACCTCGGAAGGCGGCCGCCTGGTCACCGGCGGCGATCGCCTGAAGCTCGACAATCCGGGCTGGTACGTGCAGCCGACCCTGATCGCCGACACGCAAGCCGGCATGCGGATCAACAATGAGGAAGTCTTCGGCCCCGTCGCCTCGACCATCCGGGTCAAGTCGTATGAGGAAGCCCTGGAGATCGCCAACGGCGTCGAGTTCGGCCTGTCGGCCGGCATCGCCACGACCTCGCTGAAATATGCCCGCCACTTCCAGCGCCACGCCAAGGCCGGCATGACCATGGTCAACCTTGCCACGGCCGGCGTCGACTACCACGTGCCGTTCGGCGGCACGAAGAGCTCGTCGTACGGCGCCCGCGAACAGGGCTTCGCGGCGGTCGAGTTCTTCACCCAGACCAAAACCTCCTACTCGTGGTCGTAAGCAGCATGTCCTCAGCCATCTATCCCAGCCTGAAGGGCAAGCGCGTCGTCGTCACCGGCGGCGGCTCGGGCATCGGGGCCGGCCTCACCGCCGGCTTCGTGCGCCAGGGCGCGGAAGTGATCTTCCTCGACATCGTCGACGAGGACTCCAACGCCCTGGTCGCGCAGCTGTCCGAAGGCGCGGCCATCGCGCCGGTCTACAAGCGCTGCGACCTGATGGACCTGGCCGCGCTGAAGGCGACCTTCGCCGAGATCGGCGACGTCGACGTGCTGGTCAACAACGCCGGCAATGACGACCGTCACAGCCTGGCCGACCTGACGCCGGAATACTGGGACAACCGCATCGGCGTGAACCTGCGCCACATGGTGTTCGCGGCCCAGGCCGTGGCGCCGGGCATGGCCAAGCGCGGCGGCGGGGCGATCATCAACTTCGGCTCGATCAGCTGGCACCTGGGCCTGGAGGACCTCGTCCTCTACGAAACCGCCAAGGCCGGCATCGAGGGCATGACCCGCGCTCTGGCCCGCGAACTGGGCAAGGACGACATCCGCGTCACCTGCGTGGTGCCCGGCAACGTCAAGACCAAGCGCCAGGAGAAGTGGTACACGCCGGAAGGCGAGGCCGAGATCGTTGCGGCGCAATGCCTGAAGGGCCGCCTGGTGCCCGAGAACGTCGCCTCGCTGGTGCTGTTCCTGGCCTCGGACGACGCCTCGCTATGCACTGGTCACGAGTACTGGATCGACGCCGGCTGGCGATAAATCCGAGCTTGGCCGACGCGCGGGCTTCCCTGGAGGCCCGCGCAGCCTTATCGAACGGGCCAACATCGGTTTTATGTGGAGATAGTGATCATGAGCGTGGTCACCTGCGTCTGGGATCTGAAGGCCGAACTGGGCGAAGGTCCGATCTGGCACAACAATGCGATCTGGTTCGTCGACATCAAGGGCCAGAAGGTTCACCGTCACGATCCCGCCACCGGCCAACAGGACAGCTTCGACGCGCCTGAGCAGGTCTCGTTCCTGGCCCCGATGGGCCCGAACATGTACCTGGCCGGTCTGAAGAGCGGCCTCTTCCGCTTCAACCCGCTGATGGGGTTCCAGAAGAACGCCAGTATCGAGGCCGAAGAGCTGAACAACCGCACCAACGACGCCACGGTCGACGCCCAAGGCCGCCTGTGGTTCGGCACCATGCACGACGGCGAAGAGAACAAGAGCGGTTCGCTCTATCGTCTGGACGCCAAGGGCCTGACGCGCGTCGACACCGACATCTGCATCACCAACGGCCCGTGCGTCTCGCCCGACGGCAAGACGTTCTACCACACCGACACCCTGGAAAAGACGATCTTCGCCTATGACCTGGCCGAAGACGGCGAGCTGTCGAACAAGCGCGTCCTGACCCGCTTCAACAGCGAAAACGTCTATCCGGACGGTTCCGTCGTCGATTCCGAAGGCTTCCTGTGGACCGCCCTGTGGGGCGGCGCGGCCGTGCTGCGCATCTCGCCGGAAGGCGACGTCGTCGCCCGCGTCATGGTTCCGGCCACGAACGTGACCAAGGTCTGCTTCGGCGGCGATGACCTGAAGACCCTTTACATCACCACCGCCCGCAAGGGCCTGGACGAAGAACAACTGGCCGCCCAGCCGCTGGCCGGCGGTCTGTTCGCGATCCAGGTCGAGGTCGCGGGCCAACCCCAACACGAGGTACGCCTTGTCTAGTCGCACGCCCCGCCGGTTCAGATCCCGCGATTGGTTCGATAACCCCGACCACATCGACATGACGGCGCTCTATCTGGAGCGCTTCATGAACTACGGGATCACGCCGGAGGAGCTGCGAAGCGGGAAGCCGATCATCGGCATCGCCCAGACCGGCAGCGACATCTCGCCCTGCAACCGCATTCACCTGGATCTGGTGACGCGGGTGCGGGACGGGATTCGCGACGCCGGGGGCATCCCCATGGAGTTTCCGGTCCATCCGATCTTCGAGAACTGCCGTCGCCCGACGGCGGCGCTGGACCGGAACCTCTCCTACCTGGGTCTCGTCGAGACCCTGCACGGCTATCCCATCGACGCCGTGGTCCTGACCACCGGCTGCGACAAGACCACCCCGGCCGGCATCATGGCCGCCACCACGGTCAACATCCCGGCCATCGTGCTGTCGGGCGGTCCGATGCTGGACGGCTGGCACGAGAACGAGCTGGTCGGCTCGGGCACCGTGATCTGGCGCTCGCGCCGCAAGCTGGCGGCCGGCGAGATCACCGAGGCCGAGTTCATCGAGCGCGCGGCCTCCTCGGCCCCCTCGGCCGGCCACTGCAACACCATGGGCACCGCCTCGACCATGAACGCGGTCGCCGAGGCCCTGGGCCTGTCGCTGACCGGCTGCGCGGCCATCCCGGCCCCGTACCGCGAGCGCGGCCAGATGGCCTACAAGACCGGCCAGCGCATCGTCGACCTGGCCTATGAGGACATCAAGCCGAAGGACATTCTCACGAAGAAGGCCTTCGAGAACGCCATCGCCCTGGTGGCGGCGGCCGGCGGCTCGACCAACGCCCAGCCGCACATCGCGGCCATGGCGCGGCACGCAGGGCTGGAGGTCACCGCCGACGACTGGCGCGCGGCCTACGACATCCCGCTGATCGTCAACATGCAGCCGGCCGGCAAGTATCTGGGCGAGCGCTTCCACCGGGCCGGCGGCGCGCCGGCCGTGCTGTGGGAGCTGCTGCAGCAAGGCCGCCTGCATGGCGACGTGCTGACCGTGACCGGCAAGACGATGGCGCAGAACCTCGAGGGCCGTGAGACCGGCGACCGCGAGGTGATCTTCCCCTACGCCGAGCCGCTGGCCGAGAAGGCCGGGTTCCTGGTGCTGAAGGGCAACCTGTTCGACTTCGCGATCATGAAGGCCAGCGTCATCGGCGCCGACTTCCGCGAACGCTATCTCAGCGAGCCTGGCCGCGAGGGGATCTTCGAAGCCCGCGCCATCGTGTTCGACGGCTCGGACGACTACCACCACCGCATCAACGATCCGGCCCTGAACATCGACGAGCACTGCATCCTGGTGATCCGCGGCGCCGGTCCCATCGGCTGGCCGGGCTCGGCCGAGGTCGTCAACATGCAGCCGCCGGACCACCTGCTGAAGAAGGGGATCATGTCCCTGCCGACGCTGGGTGACGGCCGACAGTCGGGCACCGCCGACAGCCCCTCGATCCTCAACGCCTCGCCGGAAAGCGCCATCGGCGGCGGCCTGTCGTGGCTGCGCACCGGCGACATCATCCGCATCGACATCAACACCGGCCGCTGCGATGCGCTGGTGGACGACGCCGTGATCGCCGAGCGCCGCAAGGAAGGCATTCCGGCTGTCCCCGAGACCATGACCCCCTGGCAGGAAATCTACCGCGCCCATACGGGCCAGCTGGAGACCGGCGGGGTGCTGGAGTTCGCCGTGAAGTACCAGGACCTGGCGGCGAAACTGCCGAGGCATAACCACTAGAGACGACGAAAGCCCCGGAGTGATCCGGGGCTTTTTGTTGCACCTCTGGTTGTCTTCTGCGTTCCGGGCTAAATTCCCCACATGACCAAGCTCGACGCCCAGCCTCGCGGATGGCGGCTGCTGGCAGGCTTTATGCTCGCGCCGATCCTGCCGAGCTTTCTGGGTTCGGCGATCACTCCCGCCTATGGCGGTCTCCCGGATTTCTGGGCCCGGGTCATCATGACCTTTCCCTTGGCGCTGATCTTCTGCGGCTATGTCCCGTCCCTGCTTGTAGGCCTGCCCGTTTTCGCCGTCCTTCGCCGAAAGCTGCGACTGACACTGCTGAACTGTGTCCTAGCGGGCGCCTTCGTCGCGATCCTCCCCTGGGGTTTGCTGGCGTTCCTTCCGGCTGCAGACCAAGCCTCGATAGGCGGCCAAGCCACGATCGTGGACGGTCGCCTGACCTGGTTTGGGGTTACGGAAAACCTCAAGTTTTTGGGCTTTCTCGCTCCCTTCGGCGCATTGGGCGGCGGCGTCTTCTGGCTGACCGTCGTGGGGTTGCCGATCCGACAGCGAAAAGCCGCGGAAACCTAATCTTCGCCGCCCACGAACGACCGCCGCTCCGGCCTGCGTCGGAAGCCGCTGCGTTCCAGCACTTCAGCCGCTTCGGCCACGACCGCTTCGGCGCGTTCGCGGGTCTCGGCGACCAGCACCACCTCGTCGTCGATCACGACGCCCCAACGGTCGCCATGGGGCTGAATGGAGAACTGGCGGCGGAGTTCGGACAGGGACATCCACCTACGGTGGAGACCCAATGGGGCCTCAGCAAGGCAGCTGGGCCTTAGGCCCTTCCCCCGCGCCCCGACTTGGGATCACCTCCCCGCCGAGGGAGAGCGTCGATGGACTTGAAGGAACTGGAAGCCGGCCTCGCGGCCATGGAGCGGGCCGCGCGCGAGGCCACGGCCTATCGCCGGCGGATCGCCACCGCCGAGACCACGCCGGTGGCGACCTATCGCGACATGATGGCCGCCTTCGACAAGCCCCTGCCCGCCGCGCCCGGCGAAGCCCAGGCCATCATCGAGGAGCTGATCGCGCTCGCCTCCCCCGGCATCCGCGCGGCGACCGCGCCACGCTTCTTCGGCTGGGTGATCGGCAATTCGCACCCGACGGGCGTGGCCGCCGACTGGCTGGTCTCGGCCTGGGGGCAGAACGTCGGCAACCTGGTCTCGGCCCCGGCCGCCTCGGCGATAGAGACCGTGTCGGCCAACTGGATGCTGGACCTGCTGGGGCTGCCGGCCGAGGCCTCGGTGGGCTTCGTGACCGGGGCGACGGTGGCCAATTTCGTCTGCCTGGCCGCCGCGCGGTCCGAGGTCCTGCGGCGGGTCAACTGGGACGTCGAGGCCGATGGCCTGTTCGGCGCGCCGCCGGTGCGGGTGCTGATCGGCGCCGACGCCCACGCCACGGTGTTCTCGGGCCTGAAGTACCTGGGCCTCGGCGCCCAGCGCGTCACCACGGTCGAGACCGACGACCTGGGCCGCATGCTGCCCGCCGCCTTCGAACGCGCGATCAAGGCCGGAGATGGCCCGGTCATCGCCATCGCCCAGGCCGGCCAGATCAACACCGGAGCCAGCGACCCGTTTGGCGAGATCGCGCCGATGGCCAAGGCCGCCGGCGCCTGGCTGCACGTCGACGGCGCCTTCGGTCTGTGGGCGCGAGCCTGTCCGACGCGCGCCGCGCAACTGGACGGCGTCGACCAGGCCGACAGCTGGGCCACCGACGGCCACAAGTGGCTGCAGACGCCCTATGACTGCGGCTTCGCCATCGTCCGGGACCCGGAGGCCCACCGCCGGGCCATGGCCATCACCGCCAGCTACCTGCCCCCGCCCGTGGGGGCCGAGCGCGACCCGTCGGCTTACGTGCCGGAGCTGTCGCGCCGGGCGCGCGGCATCGGGACCTGGGCGATGCTGCGCCAGTTCGGTCGCGACGGCATCGCCGAGCTGGTCGAGCGCGACTGCCGGATCGCCGAGCACATGAGTTCGGCTCTGGCCCAGGAACCGGGGATCGAGCTGGTCGCCGACGTGCCGCTGAACCAGTTCATGGTCCGGTTCGGCGACGATGACGCGGCCACCTTGGCCACGGTCGAGCGCATCCAGGCCGACGCCATCGCCTTCATCGGCGCGGCGACCTGGCGAGACCGCTGGGTGATGCGGGTGTCGGTGTCCTCGGCCGCCACCACATTCGAGGACGGCGAGATCACGGTGAAGGCGGTGATCGACGCCTGGCGGGCGGTGCGGGACGCGGCCGCATGAGCGAGGCCCGCGACGCCCTCTACGAGAAGGCCCTGGCCTAGGAGATCATCTGGAAGACCGGCGCGTCCTTGACCCAGCGCCCGTCGACCAGCTTGTAGACATAGAGGCTGCCGCCGCCGCAGAGGCCCGAGCACTTGCTGAACTCCATCACCAGCGCCGTCCGGCCGTCGGCCACAATCGAGGGCGCGGCGATGCTTCCGAGATAGGTTCGTGGGGGCGTCTGGCCCAGGCGCTGGACCGCCGCGCGATCCTCGTCCGTCGCCAGGCGCGTCCCCGTTGGCAACCGGCTCGCCAGGTCAGGACAGGCGGCGAACAGGTTCACCGGCGGTTGCCGGGTGAGCAGCGTCTTCTGCCAGGCCGACAAGCTCCAGCCATGGGGCCGGGCCTCGCTGATGCCGCGCTTGATGAAGGTGTTGTCGAAGCTTTCCTGGGCGTCGAAGGCGTTGACGCCGCGCCTGGCCTGGTCGGCCATGACCTGGGCGCCCAGGGCGCAGGCGGCGGCCTTGTGGGCCACTGGCCTGTCGGCAGGCTTCGGCGCGCCCACGGCCGGCGCCGCCGCGAGAACGGCGACGGCCAGGGCGGCCAGGGTCTTCAGGATCGCGGATGTCATGCCCGCGACCCTGATTGGAAACCCCAGTTCTTACAAGTGTAATCCTTAGCCCGGACCACCCGAACCGAAGTCGAACTGTTCCGGACGCGGCTTGCCACCGCCGAAGGCGTAGCTGAAGCCGAAGAAGGCCGCGCGCACCTTGGCGGTACGGCGCGTCTTGTCCCGCAGCAGCGCGGTCTCGGTGACGACGGTGTCCTCGAACGAGTTGGCGACGTCGTTGACGGTGACCACGAAGTTCAGCTTGTCGGTGACCTTGCGGCGATAGCCGACGTTGATCAGCTGCACCGGCTCGCGATGGCCCTGCGGCGTGATGCGCTTGCCCGAGGTGAAGGCGTTGACCTGGAAGAAGTCCTTCGGCGTCGCCTGGAAGTTCAGGTTGGCGCGGCCCGTCAGGGTCGTGCCCGAGCGCTTGCCCGAGAAGCCCAGGGCCGAGGCGTCGATCTCGTTCCAGAAGGCGTTGCCGCTGACGTTGTAGGTCAGCTTCGGCGTCAGGCGGCCGGAGGCCACCAGCTCCAGGCCGCCGTTGCGGCTCTTGGCCAGGTTCTCGCGGGTGGTCAGGAAGACGCCGTTGCCCAGGTTCTTCACGACGTCGGTGACGCCGTCCTTGGTGTCGCGGAAATAGGCCGTGGCGATGTAGGTCGCCGGACCCTTGCGGTACTGCCAGCCCAGCTCGAACGAGTCGGTGACCTGCGGCTTCAGGTTCGGGTTACCGGCGCGATAGTTCAGCGGGTCCTGATAGACCGGATAGGGGTTCAGGTCCTGCGGACCCGGGCGCTGGACGCGGCGGCTGTAGTTGGCGTTGAAGGTGTTGGCGTCGTCGATCCGATAGCCCGCGTGCAGGGTCGGATAGAGGCGGAAGTAGTCGCTCTGGTTCTTCTGCTTCGAGGTGATCTGGTTGGTGCGGATGTTGACCTGCTCGGCGCGCAGACCGCCCTGCACCGTCAGGTCACCCATCGGGCGCTCATAGGTGACATAGCCGGCCAGGACGTCCTGGTCGTAGTCGAACAGGTTGGTGCGGGCGGCGTCCAGGACCTGGTTGGTCAGGGTCGTTCCACGGGCGCCGTAGTTGTTGTAGCCGTTGTCGGCGAACTCGAAGTCGAGGCCGGCCTTGACCTTGGACGAACCGGGCAGCGGCTTGCTGTAGTCCATCTTCCAGTTGATGCGGGCCTGCTCGGCGCCGAAGCCGAAGCTCTCGTACTGGTCGGAGACGCCCACCAGGCCGTCCTGGAAGGCGGTCGAGGCGCGCTTGAACTGGGTGGTCTCGTACTCGAGGTGCGAGGTCACCTCGTGACCGTCGCCGCCCAGCTGGCGGCGATAGTCGCCGGCGACGGCGGCGTTGTCGCGCACCATGCGCGCGCTGCTGTCGCGCAGATACGACTGCGAGGTCAGGCCCGCGAGGTTGCGGCCCGCATAGGTCTCGGCGATGGCGCTGTCGTAGTTCATGCCGCGATAGCGGACCTCGGCCGACAGACGGGTCTTCTTGTCGAGGTCGTAGTCGATCCCCGTACGCAGGCTGAGCGCGCCGCCAGTGTTGACGACCGCTGCCGACTGGTCGCTCTCCAGGAACTTGCCGCTGGCGCTGTCCAGCACGGCGCGCTCGGTCGTCGACCAGGCCTGCTGTTCGTCATAGCGATAGCTGGCGTCGCCCGAGAGGGTGACCTTGCCTTGACGGCGCGTGGCGCTGATCCCGCCGTTGTAGCGGCCGTCGGGGCCGACATTGCCGCGGATCGTGCCGGTCACGCCGGCCTTCTGGGTCTTCTTGGTGACCAGGTTGATGATGCCCGCCGAGCCATCGGGACGGTAGGCGGCCGACGGGTTGGTCATCACCTCGACGCGATCGATCTGGTCGGCCGGCAGCTGCTGCAGGGCGTCGGCGCGGTTGTCGCCGTTGAACATGCCCGAGGGCTTGCCGTCGATCAGGATGGTGACGTTCGGATCGCCGCGCAGGCTGATGTTGCCTTGGACGTCGACCTCGACCGAGGGGATGTTGCGCAGGGCGTCGCTGATCGAGCCGGTCTTGGCCGACAGGTCGTTGGCGACGCTGTAGCTGCGGCGGTCGATGTCGGTGCGCATCGCGGTGGAGTCGCTGCGGATGACCACGCCTTCAACGGCGGTCGGCCCGTCCTTGCCCGCCGGCTTCGGCGCAGTCTGGGCGGCGGGGGTAGAAGATTGAGCAGTCTGGGCCAGGCCCACGGTAGGCGGCAGAATCGCAGCGGCGGCGGCGAACAGGGCGAACTTCAGTCGCAAGGAGTATCCCCAACTTGGATGTCGAGGGAGCCGCGGCGGACATCCGCGCGATCTCGACCTCCAGCCGTAAAGACCCTTCCGAGAGCAGGGACAAATTTCTTTTCGGCAATGTTCGCGAACGCACGGATAGGGTCACATTCGGGCCACACCCCCTTCGAGATCGGACCACCGGGGTGGGGCGCTCGCGCCGCCGCGCATCTCTGGAGACGGACGTCGCGAAACCGCATGCGCCCTGCTATCGGTAGGGCTGCAGGGGTGAGTCCCGCGCGTGGGTTTGGTGGTCGTCAGAACCGCCGCTTGCGCGCTGATACCGGTAACACTAAGGTCGCCGGCAACTAGAGGTCTGACAAGGACCGTTAGGGCATCAACGGGCCGAACAGGCCCCATGGGGAGGATACCTGTGGCTTCAGTTTCTAACGCTGGCCCAAGCGCCGGCATGAGCGCCGATGGCGCTAAGGTCAACATGGCCTTCGTCGCCGCGATCGTCGCCGTCGCGACCATTGGCGGCTTCATGTTCGGCTACGACAGCGGCGTCATCAACGGCACGCAGACGGGCCTCAAGGCCGCCTTCAACCTGACCGAAGCGGGCGAGGGCCTCAACGTCGCCGCCATCCTGCTCGGCTGCGCCTTCGGCGCCTTTGCCGCTGGCCGCCTGGCCGACGTGTGGGGTCGCCGCACGGTCATGATCATCTCGGCCCTGCTGTTCGTGATCAGCGCCCTGGGCACCGGCGCGGCCCATACCTCGACCGTCTTCGTGATCTTCCGCCTGATCGGCGGCCTGGGCGTCGGCGCGGCCAGCGTGCTCTGCCCCGTCTACATCTCGGAAGTCACGCCCGCGAACATCCGCGGCCGCCTGTCGTCCGTGCAGCAGATCATGATCATCGCCGGTCTGACCGGCGCGTTCCTGGCCAACTACGCCCTGGCGCACACCGCCGGCAGCTCGACCGCCGAGTTCTGGATGGGCCTGCCCGCCTGGCGCTGGATGTTCTGGATGCAGGTCATCCCGGCCGGCATCTTCTTCTTCGCCCTGCTGGTGATCCCGGAAAGCCCGCGCTACCTGGTCGCCAAGGGCAAGGACGCCCAGGCCGAGGCCATCCTGTCGCGCCTGTTCGGCGCGGGCCAAGGCGCCAAGAAGGTCGATGAGATCCGCGCCTCGCTGGCCGTCGACCACCAGCCGAAGTTCTCGGACCTGCTGGATCCGGAGACCCGGAAGCTGCGCCTGATCCTGTGGGCCGGCCTGGTCCTGGCCGTGTTCCAGCAGCTGGTGGGCATCAACATCGTCTTCTACTACGGCTCGGTGCTGTGGCAGTCGGTGGGCTTCACCGAGGACGACAGCCTGAAGATCAACATCCTGTCGGGCTCGCTCTCGATCCTGGCGTGCCTCGCCACCATCGCCCTGATCGACAAGGTCGGCCGCAAGCCGCTGCTGCTGATCGGTTCGGCCGGCATGGCCGTGACCCTGGGCGTGATGACCTGGTGCTTCTCGACCGCCACCACGGTCAATGGCGCCCTGACCCTGGATCCCAGCATCGGCCCGATCGCCCTGGTCGCCGCCAACCTCTACGTGATCTTCTTCAACCTCTCCTGGGGTCCGGTCATGTGGGTGATGCTGGGCGAGATGTTCCCGAACCAGATGCGCGGCTCGGCCCTGGCCGTCTGCGGCTTCGCCCAGTGGATCGCCAACTTCGCCATCTCGTTCAGCTTCCCGATCATGAAGAAGGCGAGCCTGCCGGCGACCTACGGCTTCTATGCCGTCTGCGCCCTGGTCTCGTTCTTCCTGGTCCAGAAGCTGATCCACGAGACCCGTGGCAAGGAACTGGAGGCGATGGAGGGCTAAGCGCTCCGTCACCCCCTCCCCTTCTGGGGAGCAGATACAAGAAGCGCCCGGGGGTCTCCTCCGGGCGTTTTTTTGTGCGGTTTGACCAGGCTTCGTCGTTGTTATCGCCTCGTGCGCTTCGCCACGAAAAAGACTATTAAAATCAAACAATATGACAAATGACACCGGTGGACATCGCCGCCGGCTTGACGCTAAGTGAGCGCCAAGAAGCATACGCGTCGGGAGGAATACCCATGGTCGACATCAACCGCCGCGGCGCGCTGGGCTCGCTGCTGACCGGAGCCGGCCTGGCCGCCATTCCCGCGACCACCGAGGCCGCTGGCCAGATGGGCATCCTCCCCGCCAAAGCCACGACTGGTCCGACCTGGGTCAAGGGCGTCGAGGGCCAGCGCAAGGCCGACCTCGGCGACGGCACGTTCCTCAATCCCATCCTGGCCGGCGACCACCCGGACCCGTCGATCCTGAAGGACGGCGAGGACTACTACATGACCCACTCGTCGTTCGACGCGTATCCGGGTCTGCTGATCTGGCACTCCAAGGACCTGGTGAACTGGACGCCGGTGGTCACGACGCTGAAGACCAATGTCGGCTCGATCTGGGCGCCCGAGATCTGCAAGCACAAGGGCCGCTTCTACATCTACCTGCCGGCCAAGAAGCCGAACAACAACACCAGCTACGTGATCTGGGCCGACAAGATCGAAGGCCCGTGGTCCGAGCCGATTGACCTCAAGCTGCCGCGCTATATCGACCCTGGCCACATCGTCGACGAGAAGGGCGAGCGCTGGCTGTTCCTGTCGGGCGGCGACCGCATCAAGCTGGCTCCGGACGGCCTGTCGACTGTCGGCGAGCCTGAGCACGTCTACAATCCGTGGCGCTATCCGGACACCTGGGACGTCGAGGGCTTCTCGCCCGAAGGCCCCAAGGTCATGCGTCGCGGCGAGTACTTCTACCTGGTCACCGCCGTGGGCGGCACGGCCGGCCCGCCGACCGGCCACATGGTCATCGTGGCCCGCGCCAAGTCCCTGGCCGGCCCGTGGGAAGATCACCCCCGCAACCCGATCGTCCGCACCGTCGACAATACCGAGAAGTGGTGGTCGCGCGGCCACGCGACCCTGGTCGAGGGCCCCACGCCTGGCGACTGGTGGACCGTCTATCACGGCTACGAAAACGGCTATTACACGCTGGGCCGCCAGACCCTGCTGGCCCCGGTGACCTGGACCGCCGACGGCTGGTTCGAGGTGGGCGGCGGCGATCTGTCGAAGCCCATCCCCAAGCCCAAGGGCGGCAAGCCCGGCCCGCACGGCAAGGCGCTGTCGGACGACTTCAGCACCGACAAGTACGGCGTGCAGTGGGCCTTCTTCGACCCCAAGCCGGACGAACAGAGCCGCATCACCCGCTCGGGCGGCGTCCTGACCCTGAAGGGCGCCGGCGAAGCCCCGTCCAGCGGCGCGCCGCTGATCTTCGTCAACGGCGACCAGGCCTATGAGATCGAGTGCGAGATTGAGGTCGATCCCGACACCCGCGCCGGCCTGATCCTGTTCTACGACCGCCAGCTCTATGCGGGCCTGGGCTTCGACCAGAAGAACTTCGTCACCCACCAGTACGGCATCGAGCGCGGGCGGCCTGCGAACCCGCACGGCGCCAAGCTGCTGATGAAGGTGATCAACACCCGCCACATCGTCAGCTTCCATACCAGCGGCGACGGCGGCAAGACCTGGAAGCGGTTCGACCGGGGCATGGAAGTCAGCGGCTACCACCACAATGTGCGGGGCGGGTTCCTGATGCTGAAGCCGGGGCTTTATGCGGCCGGCAAGGGTTCGGCGCGGTTCAGGAACTTCAAGTACCGGGCGCTGGACTAGATTCAGAGGGGCCGCAAACCTCGCCCTTCGACAAGCTCAGGGTGAGGTTTTCTACCGATACGGCGTCAAAAGTAGTCCTCACCCTGAGCTTGTCGAAGGGCGAGGACGCCGCAGGGGAAGATCGTGATGTCGCTCAAAGCCCTTCTGACCGTTACGGCCCTCCTCCTCCCCGCCCTGGCCCACGCGCAAACCGCGCCGGAACCCATGTTCCGCGCCAGCAAGGTCGTCCTCGTCGGCGACTCCACCACGGCCGTGAACAGCGGCTGGGGCGGCAGCTTCTGCGCGAAACACGTCGGCTCCAGCCTCGCCTGCGTGAACCTGGGACGCGGCGGACGGTCCAGCCGGACCTATCGCGAGGAAGGCTCCTGGGCCCTGGCGCTGAAGGAAATGACCTCCGGCGGCTTCGAGAAGACCTGGGTCCTGATCCAGCTGGGCCACAACGACCAGCCCGGTCGGCCCGAGCGCTCGACGGATCTGGCCACCGAGTTCCCGGTCAACGTCAGGCGCTTCGTCGAGGAGGCCCGCGCGGCCGGCGCCAGGCCAGTGCTCGTGACCCCGCTGATCCGCCGCCAATTCAAGGACGGCAAGGTCTTCGACGACCTCGCCCCCTGGGCCGAGGCCATCCGCAAGGTCGCCAAGGAAACCGGGACGCCGCTGGTCGACCTGCACGCCCTGTCCCGCGACGCGGTCCAGGCGATGGGCGCATACGAGGCGCTGAAATTCGGCGAGGCCCCGCCGGCGGCCGATGTCGCGCCAGAAATCATCAAGGCGGCCAAGTCCGGCACGACGACCGGCGCGGCCTTCTACGAACCCGCCATCCCCGGCGCGGTCGTCCCGCCCCGCCCGCCTGCCGCTCCGCCGTCGCCGCCCAGCGCGATGGGGAGCTTCAAGCCGGTGTTCGACTACACGCACGTCGGGCCGGAGGGCGCGGACTACTTCTCGGCGATGGTCGCCAAGGCGCTGGCCGATGCCGTGCCGGAGCTGGGACGGTCGCTGGTTCCGTAGAAGAGATCCCTCTCTCTGAGAGAGGGATTCTTTTAGCGCTTCAGTCGGCGGACGCTTCAGTCTGCGCCACCGCCACCATCGTCGGCTTGATCAGCCGCGCGGCGTTCACGCGATCACCACCGGGGGCCAGGATCTCCAGGTGCACGTGGTTGATGATGCCGGGATAGTGGCCCTGCAGGCTCTCGACCTTGCCGATCGTGTCGCCCAGGCGGACCGTCTGGCCGACCTCGACGCGGGGCGAGACGTAGAAGGCGCGCGCGGCGTAGCCGAGGGCGGGGTTGGTGATCTCGACGAACTTGAGCCCCGTATCGCCGGCATAGGCGTAGCCGATCTTGGTGACATAGCCCGACATCGGCGCGTGGACCGCTTGACCGGCCGAGGCGATGTAGTCGACGCCCTCGTGGTCGCGGCTGCCGCCGTCGCGACTGGCGCCGAAACGACCGTCGCCGAAGGCGTCGTGACCGCGCGGGGCCTCGCCGGTCGGGTTGGCGAAGTCGGACGCGCCGTCGCCGTCCAGGTCGGCGCCCTTCCAGACCAGCTCCATGACCGGGACCGGCGCGGGTTTCGCGATCTCGGCCAGCAGCTTGACGATCGGCGCGGGCTCATGCCGGCGCGACATCGGGCGCTCCATCGCCGCCACCACCATCGGCGCGAACACGGCGGCCAGGCCCAGGATGCAACGCAGGGCGGGGCTGAGCGTCTTCGCGGTCGATGCGTTCATGGGGGACTTTCTGTCGCTGAGGGGATGGCGGCAGATATGGAAGGGTTAACGCGCTACCGCCATGCGACCGGTCGACGCGGAGATTCAATGCTTAAGCTTTGAATTATATGCGGATTTTTGACATATTCAGCAGGAAGCGCCCCCTCCGTCACGCGGCTGCGCCGCGCGCCACCTCCCCCGTTTCACGGGTGAGGAGTATGCCGGATGCGCCCTCCTGCCCCGCTTGCGGGGGAGGTGGATCGGCGCCGATAGGCGACGAGACGGAGGGGGCGTAAAGCCTCCCGCCGCCCCCTAGGCCATCAAGTGCCGGACCGTCGAGCGCAGGACCTTGATCAGGGCCTCGCGGTTGAGGTCCGGGTGATTGACGCCGCGCATCAGCAGGCCGTCAAAGATCAGGCCGATCACCTCGCAGCGGGCCTGGAACTCCTCGTCGCTCCATTCGGGCTTGCGGTCGCGCTCCATCATGGTGCGAGCCAGGGCGCGCTCCTGTTCGTCGGCCGAGCGGACGATGGCGGCGACCTTGGGATTGCGGGCCGCCTCGGCCACGACTTCCAGCGCCAGGGCCGCGCGCCGCGGATCGAAGCACTTCTCGATGCTCTCGGGCAGGTGCTCGTCGATGGCGTCGCTCAGCGTGCCGGGTCGGCTCTCCATCTCGGCGAACTTGTCGCGCATCTCGGCCAGGTCCTGGGCGACGATGGCGGCGATGATCGCCTCCTTGTTCTCGAAGTACCGGTAGATCTGCCCGACGCTGAGGCCGGCGGCCTTGGCGATGTCGGCCATGCTGGCGCCGTGGAAGCCCGACTGACGCACGCGCTCGCAGGCGGCGTCCAGGATCTGCTGACGACGCGATTCCGGCGAGGGGCGGCCCGATTGGCTCTCGTCAGTCATTGAGGGTCCCACTTGGGAATTTCCTGATCGGCATTACATTTCCGTTAGGTCAGCCAAGTTCAAGCCGGGCGGTGGTTGACTTGCGACACTACCGCTCCTATGTCCAGCCCGCTTGAGAATGAACGTTCATTCTCACATTGTTCATCATGCCGGCCGCGTCAAGGGTAATAGCCCACACGGCCACCGCATTTCCGGGGTCAGATATGCAATTCCAACGCTCGGCCGTGTCCACGGCTGTGGGCCTCGCCGCCATCGCACTCACGCTCGCCGCCTGCGGCCAGGGCAAGGGCGGCGCCGGCGCGGGCGGCTTCGGCGGTCCGGCCGAGGTCGGCTACATCGTCGCGCAATCGCAGCCGGTGGAGCTGACGACCGAACTGGCCGGCCGCACCTCGGCCTTCCTGGTCTCGGAGGTGCGTCCGCAAGCCAGCGGCGTCGTGAAGGCCCGCCTGTTCGAAGAGGGCTCGATCGTTCGCGCCGGACAGTCGCTCTACCAGATCGATCCGGCGACCTTCCAGGCCACGGTCAACAGCGCCAACGCCGCCGTCCTCCAGGCCCAGGCCCAGGCGACCGCGGCCAAGCTGAAGGCCGACCGCTACAAGGCCCTGGTCGAGACCGGCGCGGTGTCCAAGCAGGACAATGACGACGCCCAGGCCGCCGCCGCCCAGACGGCCGCCGCCGTCGCCGTGCAGAAGGCCGCGCTCGACAACGCCCGCATCAACCTGAACTACACCCGCGTGGCCGCCCCGATCTCGGGCCGCATCGGCAAGAGCGCCGTGACCCCCGGCGCCCTCGTCACCGCCAGCCAGGCCGCGCCGCTGGCCACGGTCCAGGACCTGTCGAAGGTCTATGTCGACCTGACCCAGACCTCGGCCGAGCTCCTGAAGCTCCAGCAGCAGTTCGCCTCGGGCAAGATCGGCCGCTCCGGCTCGGCCCCGGTGACCCTGAAACTGGAAGACGGCTCGACCTATCCGATCCCGGGCCGCCTGGAGTTCTCGGACATCACCGTCGACCCGGGCACCGGCTCGATCGGCCTGCGCGCCGTGTTCCCGAACCCGAACGGCACGCTGCTGCCGGGCATGTACGTCCGCGCGGTGCTGAGCCAGGGCGTCGCCGCCAGCGGCATCCTGGTCCCGCAGGGCGCCATCCAGCGCGATCCGAAGGGCAATGCGATGGTCACCGTCGTCAACGCCAAGGGCGGCGCCGAGGCGCGCCCGGTCACCCTGGGCCAGACGGTCGGCGACAAGTGGCTGGTCACCAGCGGCCTGAACGCGGGCGACAAGATCGTCACCGAAGGCCTGCAGAAGCTGCGCCCCGGCGCGCCCATCAAGCCGGTCCCGGCCGGCTCCGTCTCGGCGCCGCCCGCCGCAGCGGCCAAGCACTAAGGCGCGCCGCAGATGCTTTCGCGTTTCTTCATCGACAGGCCCATCTTCGCGTGGGTCATCGCCATCGTGATCATGCTGGCCGGGGCGCTCGCCATCCGGACCCTGCCGGTCGCGCAATATCCCAGCATCGCCCTGCCCCAGGTCACGGTCTCGGGCGTCTATCCGGGCGCCTCGGCCAAGACGGTCGAGGACAGCGTCACCCAGGTCATCGAGCAGAAGATGAAGGGCCTGGACGGCCTGGAGTACATGTCGTCGACCAGCGACAGCTCCGGCGCGGCGTCGATCACCCTGACCTTCAAGGCCGGGACCAACATCGACATCGCCCAGGTCCAGGTCCAGAACAAGCTGCAGACCGCCACCGCGCTGCTCCCCCAAGAGGTGCAGCAACAAGGCCTGACGGTCGCCAAGTCGGCGCGTAACTTCATGATGGTGGTGGGCCTCTATTCCGAGGATCCCAAGGTCACCAACACCGACGTCGCCGACTACCTGGCCAGCAACATCCAGGACGCGCTCAGCCGCGTCGACGGCGTCGGCGACATCCAGCTGTTCGGCGCGCAATACGCCATGCGCATCTGGCTGGATCCGCAGAAGCTGGCCAGCTTCAACCTGACCCCGGCCGACGTCTCGGCCGCGATCCGCGCCCAGAACGCCCAGGTCTCGGCCGGCCAGATCGGCGGCACGCCGAACCTGCCGGGCACGGGCCTGAACGCCACGATCACCGCCCAGTCGCGCCTGCAGACCCCCGAGCAGTTCCGCGCCATCATCGTCAAGAACAGCGCCGGCGGCGCCACCGTCCGCCTGGCCGACGTGGCCCGCGTGGAGCTGGGCGCCGAGAACTACGGCTCGGTCGCCAAGTTCAACGGCAAGCCGGCCGCGGGCCTCGCCATCCGTCTGGCCCCCGGCGCCAACGCGCTCGACACCGCCGCCGCCGTCAAGGCGCGGATGGCCCAGCTCGAGAAGTCGTTCCCGGCCAGCTACAAGTACGTCGTCCCCTACGACTCGACGCCGTTCGTGAAGCTGTCGATCGAGGAAGTGGTCAAGACGCTGATCGAGGCCATCATCCTCGTGTTCATCGTCATGTTCCTGTTCCTGCAGAACTGGCGCGCGACCCTGATCCCGACCATCGCCGTGCCGGTCGTGCTGCTCGGCACCTTCGGGGTGCTGGCGCTGTTCGGCTACTCGATCAACACCCTGACCATGTTCGGCCTGGTGCTGGCCATCGGCCTCCTGGTCGACGACGCCATCGTCGTGGTCGAGAACGTCGAGCGCGTGATGTCCGAGGAGGGCCTGTCTCCCCTCGAGGCCACCCGCAAGTCGATGAACGAGATCACCGGCGCCCTGATCGGCATCGCCCTCGTCCTGTCCGCCGTGTTCGTGCCGATGGCCTTCTTCGGCGGCTCGCAGGGCGTGATCTACCGCCAGTTCTCGATCACCATCGTCTCGGCCATGGGCCTGTCGGTGATCGTGGCCCTGATCCTGACCCCGGCCCTCTGCGCCACCCTGCTCAAGCCGGTCGAGAAGGGTCACCACGACGAGAAGACCGGCTTCTTCGGCTGGTTCAACCGCAGCTTCAACGACGCTTCCAGCCGCTACCAGGGCGCCGTGCGCGGCATCCTGGGCAAGAGCGGCCGCTGGATGGCGATCTATGCCGCGATCATCGTGGTCATGGCCCTGCTGTTCGTGCGCCTGCCCAGCGCCTTCCTGCCGGAAGAGGACCAGGGGATCATGATCACCCTCGTCCAGCTGCCGGCCGGCGCCACGCAGGAGCGGACCCTGGGCGTGCTGGACAAGGTGCGCGACCACTTCCTGGTCGACGAGAAGGACGCCGTGAAATCGGTGTTCACCGTCTCGGGCTTCAGCTTCGGCGGCGCGGGCCAGAACGCCGGTCTCGCCTTCGTGCGCCTGAAGGACTTCGAGGAACGCAAGGCGGCCAACCTCAAGGCCAAGGCCGTCGCCGGCCGCGCCATGGGCGCCTTCGGCGGCATCCGCGACGCCATGGTCTTCGCGGTGATCCCGCCGGCCGTGCCGGAGCTGGGCACCTCGTCGGGCTTCGACTTCCAGCTGCAGGACATTGGCGGCGTCGGTCACGAAGCCCTGATGAACGCCCGCAACCAGATGCTGGGCATGGCGGCGCAGGATCCGAACCTGGCGGGCGTGCGCCCGAACGGTCAGGACGACACGCCGCAGCTGAAGATCGAGGTCGACCAGGCCAAGGCCGGCGCCATGGGCCTGACCACCGCCGACATCAACAGCGCGCTCAGCGCGGCCTGGGGCGGCTCCTACGTGAACGACTTCATCGACCGTGGTCGCGTGAAGAAGGTCTACATGCAGGCCGACGCCCCCTACCGCATGACGCCGGAAGACCTGAACCGCTGGTACGTGCGCAACAACCAGGGCCAGATGGTCCCGTTCCCAGCCTTCGCGACGTCGTCGTGGACCTACGGCTCGCCGCGTCTGGAGCGCTATAACGGCCTGTCGTCGATGAACATCCAGGGCGCCCCGGCCCCGGGCAAGAGCTCGGGCCAGGCCATGGACGCCATGGAGAAGCTGGCCGGCCAGCTGCCCCAGGGCATCGGCTTCGAATGGACCGGTCTCTCCGCGCAAGAGCGTGAGTCCGGCAACCAGGCCCCGGCCCTGTACGGCATCTCGATCCTGGTGGTGTTCCTGCTGCTGGCCGCCCTCTACGAGAGCTGGTCGATCCCGCTGGCCGTCATCATGGTGGTGCCGCTCGGCATCGTCGGCGCCCTGCTGGCGACCTTCGCCCGAGGCCTCAGCAACGACATCTACTTCCAGGTCGGCCTGCTGACGACCATGGGCCTGGCGTCCAAGAACGCCATCCTGATCGTCGAGTTCGCCAAGGACCTCTACGAGAAGGGCATGAGCCTGACCGAGGCGACGCTGGAAGCGGTCCGCATCCGTCTGCGCCCGATCATCATGACCTCGCTGGCCTTCGTCTTCGGCGTGCTGCCCCTGGCGATCTCCAACGGGGCCGGCTCGGGCGCCCAGCACGCGATCGGCACCGGCGTCATCGGCGGCATGATCTCGGCCACCCTGCTGGCGATCTTCTTCGTCCCGCTGTTCTTCGTGCTGGTCGAGAAGATCTTCAAACCCAAACACAAAGGCCACGACGAGGCTGTCGCTCACCAGAGCGAAGCGCCGTCGACGGAGGCCCACTGACCATGTTCCGTAACCTCACACTGATCCTGCTCGCCTCCACGGCGGTGAGCGCCTGCACCCTGGCCCCTGACTACCAGCGGCCCGCCCTGCCGGTGGCCCAGACCTGGTCGACGCCGACGCCGGAGCCCACGGGCTCCGTCTCGGCCGCCGACCTCGACTGGCGCCAGGTGCTGGCCGATGCGCGCCTGCAAGGCGTGGTCGACCTGGCCCTCAAGCAGAACCGCGACCTGCGCGTGGCGGTGCTGAACATCGAGAAGGCCCGCGCCCAGTACGGCATCCAGCGCGCGGCCCTGTTCCCGGCGATCAACGGCGTCCTGTCCGAGCAGCGCAGCCGCACCCCGGGCTCGACCTCGCAGACCGGCGCTGCCTTCGACACCGAGGTCTACAGCGCCACCATCGGCTTCACGGCCTATGAGCTGGACATCTTCGGCCGCGTCCGCAGCTTGAAGGACGCCGCGCTGCAGAGCTACCTGGCCACCCAGGAAACCAGCCGCTCGGTGCGCACCAGCCTGATCGCCGAGACCGCCAACGCCTGGCTGACCCTGGCCGCCGACCAGGAGCGCCTGGCCCTCGCCAAGGGCACGCTGGCCACCCGCGAGGACTCGCTGCGCCTGGTGCGCCAGCGCGTCGATGGCGGGGCCGGCTCGCTGCTGGACCTGCGCAACGCCGAGACCCTCGCCGAGACGGCCCGCAGCGACGTGGCGATCTACACCGCCCAGGTCGCCCAGGACCGCAACGCCCTGACCCTGCTGGCCGGCGGCGACGTGCCGACCGACCTGCTGCCGTCTGGCAATCTGACCTCGGCCCAGATCCTGGCCGACCTGCCGGCGGGCCTGCCCTCGGACGTGCTGACCCGCCGTCCCGACGTGCTGGCCGCCGAGCACCAATTGCAAGGCGCCAACGCCAATATCGGCGCGGCCCGCGCGGCGTTCTTCCCGCGCATCAGCCTGACCGGCTCGACCGGTTCGGCCAGCGGCGACCTGGACGGCCTGTTTGGCGGCGGTACGGGGGTCTGGAGCTTCGTGCCGCAGATCAGCCTGCCGATCTTCGCCGGCGGCGCCAATGTCGCCAACCTGGACGTCTCGAAGGCCAACCGCGACATCGCCGTCGCGACCTACGAGAAGACGGTGCAGACGGCGTTCCGCGAGGTCTCCGACGCCCTGTCGGTGCGCGCCACGGTCGCCGACCGCGTCGCCGCCCAGGAGCGCCTCGTCACGGCCGCCACCGACAGCACCCGCCTGTCGCAGCAACGCCGCGACGCCGGTCTCGACAGCGCCCTGACCCTGCTCGACAGCCAGCGCACCCTGTATTCGGCCCAGCAGGGCCTGATCACGGCGCGCCTGGCCCGGGCGACCAACCTGGTCACCCTCTACAAGACCCTCGGCGGCGGCGCCCCCAAGGCCTGATCACGCCGCCTGATCGCAGAGCTCCCCGGCGAGAGCCGGGGCGGTTCGTTGTCCATCATCCCCCCGATGGCTGCGAACGGAACGGGCGCGCTCCTCCCCCCACCCCTGGGGCCGCCCGTTCCCCCCTTTCTTTTCTGGGGGCGTCCTCGCCCTTCGACAGGCTCAGGGTGAGGACTAATTCTTGCTCAGCGCATCAGTAGAAACCTCACCCTGAGCCTGTCGAAGGGCGGGGTTTCCTACCGCTCGCGCTTCCATTCCGAGATCGCCGTGGAGCCGTCTGGTCGGGCCGGCACGCGGTAGCTCAGCACGTCGCCCTTCAGATCGTAGGGCCGCGCTTGGGTCGCGCCCTCCCAGTTCTTGAAAGACGCCCCGTCGATCTTGAAGAGCAGCGCGTGGCTGGCCTCGTCGATGGCGATGGTCCCGTAGTGGGTCGAGGAGCCCAGGGCCGCATCGGCATATTCCTCCGGCGTCCCGCGTTTCTTGTCGCCCGAGGCGAAGCCGGTCCGCTCGCTCCTGAAGATCTGCAGGCTGTAGCGGCCGGCCCTGTCGACGATCAGCCGCCCCTTCGGCGCCGCGCCATAGTCGCGCGCCCGCACGCCGCCCGACGTGATCTGGTCGGCCGCCGTCAGGGTCCAGGTCCCGGCCAGAGGGAAGTCCGCCGCCTGGGCCGCGCCCGCCATCGCCAAGGCCCCGGCCAGGACGAAGCCCAGGCCCGTCATCGTCTTTCGCATCGCGCCACCATGTAACTTGTTGAGTCGGTTACTGGCGCAAACTCGACGAAGTCCGCTAACCTGTCAATCCGGTTTCCCGTGAGATGTTCGTGACGCCCAAACCCGAAGAGACAAGAGACGGCTTCCGCTTCCGGGGCGGCCGCGTGGCCCTGGACCTGCCGGCCACCCTGGCGGGCCGGGTCAGCGGCAACCATCGCGAGGCCCTGAACGCGCCCGGCGACCTCGACCGCTGGCTGGTGGCGGCGGGCCTGGCCGATCGCGCGCCGGGCGCGAACGCCGAAGATCTTTCGGCCGTCCGCGCGCTTCGCGAGACGCTCTACGCCCTGGCCGCCGCGCGCGCCGAAGGCCGCCTCCTGCCCGAAGCGCCGCGCGAGGCGCTGAACGCCTTCGCCGCCCAACCCGCCGCCGCGCCCTGGCTGGACGCCGCCGGCGCGACGAAGCTCAACGGAAACACCCACGCCCTGCTGGCCAGCGTCGCGCACGAGGCCATCGCGCTGCTGGGCGGCCCCGACGCCGACCGCATCCGCCAGTGCCAGGGCCCGACCTGCGCCATCCTGTTCCTGGACACCTCGCGCAAGGGCGACCGCCGCTGGTGCTCGATGAGCGCCTGCGGGAACCGGGCCAAGGTCGCGGCTTTCCGGGAGCGGGAGAAGGGGTAGGGCCTAGAGCGGCAGTTGCACCGTGCTCTTCACCTCTTCCAGCACCGCATAGGTCCGGGTCTCGCGTACGCCCGGCATCTTGACCAGGATGTCGCCCAGGAAGTTGCGGTACGCCTCCATGTCGCGCACCCGGGCCTTGATCAGGTAGTCGAAGCCGCCGGCCACCATGTGGCACTCCAGGATCTCTGGCGCGCGCAGCACGGCCTTGGCGAAGTCCTCGAAGGTCTCGCCGGTCGTGCGCTCCAGCACCACTTCCACGAAGATCAGCAGCGCCCGGTCGACCTTGGCCGGGTCCAGCAACGCCGCGTAGCCGGTGATGTAGCCGCGCTCGCGCAGCCGCCGGACGCGGTCGAACGTGGCCGCCGGCGACAGGTTGCAGCGCTTGGCCAGCTCGGCGTTGGTGATGCGGCCGTCGACCTGCAGAACCTTCAACAGCCGGCGATCGGTATCATCCAGAGTGGACATGGCCATGAGGCGATTTCCCCGAAGAAGCTTCGAAAAGTAGCGCTCACAAACGTAGCACATTCGGAAAGCTTGGCGGTACACCTTCGATCGTTCCAGCCCCGCTTGGCGCTCCCCCTCCTCAAAGGCGCCGGCGGACATACGGCCAGCCGCCGTGGTTGGAACCTACGCGACGCCTCCCCACTCCCCCCTAGGGCGTCGCGCATGAGAGGAAGGGGCGCAGGCGTCTCCCCCCAAAAGCCGCGCCCCTTCCTCCCTCCCCTTTTCCAGAGCATGCTCCGCGCGACGCCTCGCCGCGCCCGTTCGCGCGCCTGGAGCGGATGATCGATTTCGCCACCTTGTCCGAAGATCAATCGGACCGAGCGCGAGACAAACGAAGCACCTTTGGACGAAGCCGAGTTAGACCGACGATATCTAATTAGGGAACGACCATGAACACCACGCCTCAGACGGATTGGGACTCGCTCGACGCCGGCAAGTATCGCGACGAAGCCGCGGTGATCGCCGACCTTCTGGCCGCCAAGCCCCTGTCCAGCGAGGACCGCGCCGCCGTCCGCGCCGAGGCCGAGGCCCTGGTGCGCGGGGCGCGTCGTTCCGTCCGCAAGCAAGGCGTGGTCGAAAGCTTCCTGCAGGAGTTCAGCCTGGGCACCCGCGAGGGCCTGGCCCTGATGTGCCTGGCCGAGGCCCTGCTGCGCACCCCCGACGACGACACCCGTGACAAGCTGATCGCCGAGAAGATCGGCTCGGCCGACTGGGCCAGCCACCTGGGCGGCAGCGACAGCCTGTTCGTCAACGCCTCGACCTGGGGCCTGATGCTGACCGGCAAGATCGTCGAGCCCGATGACGAGGCCAAGAAGGACCTGCCCGGCTTCATCAAGAAGCTGGCCGGCCGCGTCGGCGAGCCGGTGATCCGCGCCGCCGTCGGTCAGGCCATCCGCATCATGGGCGAACAGTTCGTCCTTGGACGGACGATTGAAGCCGCCATCAAGCGCGCCGCCAACGAAGGCGACATGTGCAGCTTCGACATGCTGGGCGAAGGCGCCCGCACGGCCGCCGACGCCGAGCGCTACGAGAAGTCGTATGCCGACGCCATCGAGACCGTCGGCAAGCTGTCGAAGGGCGCGGGTCCGGAAGCCGGCCACGGCGTGTCCGTGAAGCTCTCGGCCCTCTGCCCGCGCTATGAAGCGACCCACGAGGACCGCGTGTGGGAGGAGCTCTATCCCCGCACGCTGCGCCTGGCCAAGATCGCCGCCAGGCACAACCTCAACTTCACCATCGACGCCGAAGAGGCCGACCGCCTGGCCCTGTCGTTGAAGCTTCTGGACCGCCTGTGCCGCGAACCGGAACTGGGCGACTGGCAGGGTCTTGGCCTGGCCGTCCAAGCCTATCAGAAGCGCTGCGGCGAGGTGATCGCCCGCCTGGCCGCCCTCTCCAAGGAAACCGGCCGTCGGCTGATGGTCCGCCTGGTCAAGGGCGCCTACTGGGACAGCGAGATCAAGCGCGCCCAGGTCGCCGGCCGTCCGGACTATCCGGTGTTCACCACCAAGCCGGCCACCGACCTGTCGTACCTGGTCAACGCCAAGGCCCTGATCGAGGCCGCCCCGCACCTCTACGCCCAGTTCGCCACCCACAACGCCCACACCCTGGCGGCCGTGGTCCGTATGGCCAAGAACGCCGGCGTCAAGATCGAGCATCAACGCCTGCACGGCATGGGCGAGGCGCTCTACAAGGCCGCCGACGACCTCTATGACGGCATCACCCTGCGGGCCTACGCGCCCGTCGGTGGCCACGAGGACCTGCTGCCCTACCTGGTTCGCCGCCTGCTGGAGAACGGCGCCAACACCTCGTTCGTCCACGCCCTGCTGGACGAGCGCGTGCCGGTCGAGAAGGTCGTCACCGACCCCATCGACACCGTCGAGGCTCATCCCGACCGCCACGCCAAGATCCCGACGCCGATCGACGTCTATGGCCCGCGCCGTCAGAACAGCGCCGGCCTGGATCTCTCGGTGAAGGCTGACCGCGCGCGCCTGGAAAAGGCCGTGGCCGAACTGGATCGCATCGACCTGGGCGCCGGTCCGCTGATCGGCGGCAAGGTCGTGGCCGGCGGCGCGCCGCTGCCGGTGGTCGCCCCGGCCGACGACGCCAAGGTGATCGGCGCGGTCTCCGAGGCGAAGACGTCGCAGATCGACGAGGCCTTCAAGCTGGCCCGCGCCGCGCAACCGGCCTGGGACCAGGCCGGCGGCCCGGCCCGCGCCAAGGTCCTGCGCGCCATGGGCGACGCGCTTGAGAACAACATCGACCGCCTGATCGCCATCCTGTCGCGCGAGGCCGGTAAGACCCTGTCGGACGGCATCGCCGAGGTCCGCGAGGCCGTCGACTTCTGCCGCTACTACGCCACCCTGGCCGAGGATCAGTTCGGCGAGGGCGAGGTCCTGAAGGGCCCAGTCGGCGAGACCAACACCCTGCGCCTGGCCGGTCGTGGCGTCTTCGTCTGCATCAGCCCGTGGAACTTCCCGCTGGCCATCTTCACCGGCCAGATCGCCGCCGCCCTGGCGGCCGGCAACGCCGTGCTGGCCAAACCCGCCGAGCAGACCCCGCTGATCGCCTTCGAGGCGGTGAAGCTGTACCACGCCGCGGGCCTGGACAACCGCCTGCTGGCCCTGCTGCCGGGTCGCGGCGAGACCGTCGGCGCGGCCCTGACCAGCCACGACGGCCTGGACGGCGTCGCCTTCACCGGTGGCACCGACACCGCCTGGCGGATCAACCAGACTCTCGCCCAAAGGCAGGGCCCGATCGTGCCGTTCATCGCCGAGACCGGCGGCCTCAACGGCATGTTCGTCGACACCACCGCCCAGCGCGAGCAGGTCATCGACGACGTCATCGTCAGCGCCTTCGGTTCAGCCGGCCAGCGCTGCTCGGCCCTGCGCCTGCTGTTCCTGCCGGAAGACACCGCCGAGCACATCATCGACGGCCTGAAGGGCGCCATGGACGCCCTGGTCGTCGGCGATCCGGCCCTGGCCGTCACCGACGTCGGCCCGGTGATCGACGCCGAGGCCAAGGAAGCGCTCGAGAAGCACCAGGTCCGCCTCGCCAAGGAGGCCAAACTCCTTCACGCCCTGACCGCCCCGACCGACGGCACCTTCTTCGCGCCGGTCCTGGCCGAGATCCCCGCCGCCGACTTCCTGGAGCGCGAGGTGTTCGGCCCGATCCTGCACGTCGTCCGCTACAAGCCGGAGAACCTGGACCAGGTCGCCGGCGCCCTGGCGGCCCGCCGCTACGGCCTGACCCTGGGCATCCACTCGCGGATCGAAAGCTTCGCCGCCGACGTCCAGCGCCTGGTCCCGGCCGGCAACGCCTACGTCAACCGCTCGATGACCGGCGCCGTCGTCGGCGTCCAGCCCTTCGGCGGCGAGGGCCTGTCGGGCACGGGCCCCAAGGCCGGCGGCCCGCACGCCCTGCTGCGCTTCGCGGTCGAGCGCGCGGTCAGCGTCAACATCACCGCCCAGGGCGGGGATCCGGCGCTGCTGAATCTGTAGATCGGTCAGACGCCCTCTTAGTCCCGCCGCTTTGCGACGAAGAGGGCGCGCCCGCCCTTCACAACCGTCCCGCGTGACGCCTAAGCTCCCCGTCCAGTTCGGGGAGTTCCAAGCCTATGCGTTTCCTGCCTCGCGCCGTTGTCGCCGCCGCGCTGTTCGCGCCCGCGATCGCTTCCGCCCAGGTCGCTCCTGTCGCGGGTGACTGGTACGGCAGCCTCGCTCTCGGCGGCGGGCAGCTGCCGCTGGTCTTCCATATCAAGGCGGACGGCTCCGCCACCCTGGACAGTCCGGCCCAGAAAGCCTTTGGCCTGCCCGCCAGCGCCGTGGTCATGGGCGGCAAGGTCCGCCTGGCGCTGAACACCACGCCCGCGGCGTTCGAAGGAACCGTCTCGCCGGACGGCAAGATCCTGACGGGCCAGTGGACGCAGGGTGGGGCCAGCGCGCCGCTGGTCATGAGCCGCACCGCGCCGGCCGCCGCGCCGGTCGTCAACAGACCGCAAACGCCCCAGCCGCCCTTCCCCTATCGCGCCGAGGACGTCACCTACGCCAACCCGACGTCGGGCCTGAAGCTGGCCGGGACCCTGACCGTTCCGCAGGGCGCGGGTCCGTTCCCGGCCGTGCTGCTGCTCACCGGCTCGGGCGCCCAGGACCGCGACGAGACCCTCTACGGCCACAAGCCGTTCCTGCTGATCGCCGACGCCCTGACCCGCAAGGGCGTGGCCGTGCTGCGCGTCGACGATCGCGGCGTGGGCGGCTCGGCGGCCTTCCCGGGCTCTTCCACTCTGGATGACGACGCCGGCGACGTCGCCGCCAGCCTGGCGTGGTTGCGCGCCCGGCCCGAGATCGACAAGGCCCGCGTCGGCGTGCTTGGCCACAGCGAGGGCGGCGCGCTGGCGATCCGCACCGCCGCGGACGACCCCAAGGTCGCCTTCGTCGTGCTGATGGCCGCGCCGGGCGGAACCGGCGGCAGCGTGGTGGTTGGCCAGGTCGGCGCGATCCTGAAGGCCTCCGGCGCGAGCGAGGCCCAGATCCAGGCGGCGACCAGGGTCCAGGGCGAACTCCTGGCCATCGTCGCCTCCCCCCAGGACGACGCCTCGGCCCTGGCGGGCATGAACGCGGTGCTCGACCGCGAGGGCGTGCCGGCGCAAGCCCCTACCCGCAAGCAGTTCCCGACCATGCTGTCGGCCCACTACCGCTCCCTCATCCGCAGCGACGCCAAGCCCTACCTTGCTCGCATCAAGGCGCCGGTGCTGGCGATCGGCGGCGCCAAGGACGTGCAGGTCGCGGCCGCCGCGAACCTGGCCGCGATCAAGGCCGGCCTGCCCGCCGCGACCGACGCCACGACACTGGAACTGCCGGGCCTCAACCACCTCTTCCAGACCGCCGGCACGGGCCTGATCGCCGAGTACGGCCAGATCGAGGAGACCATGGCCCCGGCGGCCCTGAGCGCCGTCGTCGACTGGACCGTCGCCCACGCGGCCAAGCCGAAGTGAGTTGTTAGCGCTATCAACGCGCGGCATGCTGCCGCTCAGGGGCCGCCAGAACCCCGCCGGAGGACACGCCATGGCCCTTTCCCGCCGACACCTGATCGCCGCCGCGGCCGCCCTCCCCGCCCTTGGCGCGAAGAAGCCCGCCGCGCCGGCCAAGGGCTTCGTGAGCGTCAGGAACGGCCGCCTGGTCCTGGACGGCAAGCCCTACCGCTTCGTCGGCGGGAACCTCTGGTACGGCGCCTGGCTGGGCTCGCCCGGCGCCACCGGCGACCGTGAGCGGCTGAAGCGCGAGCTGGATCGGCTGAAGGCCCTGGGCGTCACCAACCTGCGCGTCCTGGGCGCCGGCGAACGCTCGCCCGCCAAGGCCGCCGTCAGCCCGACAATGCAGGAAGAGCCCGGCGTCTACAGCCAGGACTTGTTGAAAGGCCTCGACGTCCTGCTGGCCGAGATGGCCCACCGCGACATGAAGGCGGTGATCTACGTCAACAACTTCTGGGACTGGTCAGGCGGCATGCCGGCCTATCTGAACTGGGTCGGCAACGGACCCTGGTTCCAGCAGGGCGATCCGAAACATCCGTGGCCGGAATATCCCGACTATTCGGCCCGCTTCTACGGCGACGCCAAGGCCAACGCCCTGTTCCGCCGCTATCTCCTGGGCCTCGTCGGACGCGTGAACACCGTCACCGGCAAGGCCTATCGCGACGATCCGGCGATCATGGCCTGGCAGCTGGCCAACGAGCCGCGCCCGGGCGGGACCCAGGCGTTCGGGACCAAGAACCTGCCGATCTACTATCACTGGATCGCCGAGGTCTCGACGATCATCAAGACGCTGGATCCCAAGCACCTGGTCAGCACCGGCAGCGAGGGCTCGATGGGCTGCCTGGAGAGCGAGGCCTGCGTGGTCGAGGCCCACAAGCCTACGAACATCGACTACGTCACCCTGCACGTCTGGCCCAATAACTGGGGCTGGATCGACCCGAAGAACCAGCCGGCCACCTATGCCGAGGGCGAGGCCCGCTGCCGCGACTACGTCGTCCGCCACATCGCCCTGGCCAGGCAGTTGAACAAGCCGCTGGTCATTGAGGAGTTCGGCCTGATCCGCGAGGCCCGCGCCTTCGTCCCCGGCTCTGCCACTGCCGACAAGGACCGCTTCTATCGGACGATCTACGGCCTCGCCCTGGACGACATGAAGACCGGCGGCCCGGTGGCCGGCACCAACTTCTGGGCCTGGAACGGCGAAGGCCGCGCCCAGCACGCCGACGCCTGGTTCGCCCACGGCGACAAGAGCTTCGTCGGCGACCCGCCCCAGGAAGAGCAGGGCCTGTACGGCGTCTTCGACACCGACGCCTCGACCCTGGCGGTGATCGCCGAGCACGCGGCGGCGGTGAAGGCGCTGAGCTAGCTCGAAAATAGAACTACATTTGTAAGATTTACTCTTGATCGAGTCCGACCGGCCAGCGAAGCTGTCCCCCTGACGGGAGATGCGCATGGCTTGGCGGCGTTGGGTTCGAGCAACATGGGCGGTCGCAACGCTGGCCCTCGGCGCGCCGGTCGTGGCGCTGGCCTGCTCGACGGTCCCCGGCTACGTCCGGCCCAGCAACTTCGAGCTCGTCCAGATCGCCGACACCATCGTGGTCGCCACCCCGATCGGCGCGAAGGACACCGGGCGGGAGGACTTCTTCAATCGCAAGGTCGTGTTCCGCGTCCTCCAGACCCTGAAGGGCGAGGCCGTCGGCGAGATCGAGGTCGTCGGCCTGACGCTCGGACGCACCAGGCCCAGCGATCCCAACCAGATCGTCTTCTCCCACCCGGAGGGGCACATGGGTCCCTGCAATCGGATGACGATGAGCAAGGGCGCGTCCTACGTGCTGATCCTCGGCAAGCAGAACAAGCTCTACGGGCCCGTGGGCTACCCGTTCTCGCGGATCAATGAGGACTATGCCGGCGAGACCTCGCTGTGGATGCGGACGATCCGCGCCTATCTGGGCGTCCAGAATTCCGAGGCGCCCCTGGCCCAGGTGGCGACGCTGGAGCGCATGCGCGCCGAGCTCCTGGCCAAGCCCGCGCCTACGCGCGACGACCAGGCCCTGGCCGCCGACATCGAACAGCACCTCGGCGCGCTGTCGCCCTGGAAGCCGACCGAGTTCCTGCTGGCGGCCTATGACGACCTCAAGGCCGGCCGGCCTCCGCGCTACAGGCCGCGCCCCGGCGCCTTCGACACCGAGCAGTCCGAGGCCGAGGCGTTCACCGACCTGATGATGAAGGCCTCGGGCCTGGATAGCGGCAAGCCGCCTCCGCCGCCCCGCCGCGATCCGCGCCTGACCGCGATCCTGGAGATGCTGATCGAGGGCGACCATCCCAAGGCCATGCCGCTCTTCGAAGCCTTCACGGCGCCCGACGCGCCTGCGGACGACCTGGCCATGGCCCTGCGCTTCTACGCCAAGAACGGCCGCTATCGAGAGGCCTACCAACTGATCGAGGCGCGCGCGGTCCCGATGATCGCGACGGCGCCCGAGGGCGACGCCCGACTGCTGCTGGCGGCGATCGGCGAGGTGCAGCAGGATCCCTTCCGCGACGAGGGCCAACCCCGGTGGCGCAGCGAGTCCGACATCGCCGAGCGATGGCCGAAACTGGCGCTGAAGCTGACCCTGGCTTCCGGGGAGCGGTTCGACGACGACCCCGGCTATACCGAGACCCTCAAGGGCCTGCTGGGGAAGGACTACCGGGCCAATCCCGACCTGACGCTGATCCTCTCGGGTCAGCTCAACGAGATCGGCGACTGGGCGCTGGCCGAACTGACCCGCAAGGAGAACCTCGCCGCCTCCACCGGCGGCCCGGACGATCCGCTGCGCCTGCCCATGCGCGTCGTCATGCGCTGGATCGGCGTCGGCGGCGACGAGCGGGATGTCCCCGCCCTGACCCCGGCCTTCTGCCTGGGCCCGGCCCAACGCCAGATGCTGTTCCAGGACATCGGCCGGCTGGCCTCGACCAGCGGCGCACACGAGATCCTGCGGTTCGCGGCCTCGGACGCCGTGGACGCGGCGGACCGGCAGGTGCTGGCCGCCGCCATCCCCACCTGGGACAAGCGCCACGTCGCCTATAACGGCGAAAGCTGGCTGAAGGCCGATCCCGCCATGCAGAAGCTCGCCCGGGGCGAGCCGATCACGGCCAAGGACATCAAGCCGCTGAAGCCGGTGACCTGTCCGGGCTGAAGCCTGTGAAATCCGACGACGATCGTCGGGACATCGCGCCGGTCGAGCCGCCGCCCTGGGAATAGGGCTCGAAAATAGGGATTGTCACCGGTGTCATGCGGGGGCTACCGATACCGCGACGCTCAGCAGAAAGCGCCGGAGGAACCGCCGTGGACACCCCCAACACTTCCCCGACGATGGGCCGCCGCGGCCTGATCACCGGCGCGGCCGCGCTGGCTGCCTACGCCGCCCTGCCGGCCGTAGGCTTCACCGCCGAGGCGCGCTCGCCGATCGTCAAGACGGCCGCCGGCAAGGTGCGGGGCTATGTCCAGGACGGGATCAACGTCTTCAAGGGTCTGCGCTACGGCCAGGACACCGGCGGCGCGCGCCGCTTCATGCCGCCGGTCAAGCCCGAGCCCTGGACCGACGTGAAGGACGCCCTGGCCTATGGCGCGTCCTGCCCGCAGGGCCGCGGCGAGGACGAGGCCCAATCGGAAGACTGCCTGTTCCTCAACGTCTGGACCCCGGCCAAGGCGTCGAAGAAGGACGGCCTCGCGGACGGCGGCAAGCGGCCGGTGATGTTCTACATCCACGGCGGCGCCTACAACACCGGCTCCGGCAGTCACCCCTGGTACGAGGGGACCAAGCTGGCCAAGCGCAGCGACGTCGTGGTGGTGACGATCAACCACCGCCTGAACGCCTTCGGCTATCTTTACCTCGCCCGCCTGTTCAACGACCCGACGGTCGGCGACAGCGGCAACAACGGCCAGTTGGACATCGTCCTCGCTTTGCAATGGGTGCGGGACAACATCGCGCAGTTCGGCGGCGATCCCAGCCGAGTGATGCCGTTCGGCCAGTCCGGCGGCGGCGCCAAGATCGCCACCCTGCTGGCCATGCCGGCCGCCAAGGGCCTGTTCAGCAGCGCCGTGACCATGAGCGGCCAGCAGGTCACCGCCGGCGGCCCGTTCAACGCCACCAAGCGCGCCAAGGCGTTTCTCGACAAGACCGGCGCCAAGGACCTTGCCGCCGCCCGCGCCCTGACCACCGAGCAGATGGTCGAGGGCCTGCGGGCTGTCGATCCGATCGCCGGTTCTGGCGGCGTCTATATGGGCCCAGTGCTGGACCAGCGGAGCCTGGACCGCCACCCGTTCTTCCCCGACGCTTCGCCGGTCGGCCTCGGCGTCCCGCTGATGTGCGGCAACACCCATGACGAGACCAAGGGCTTTATCGGCTTCGACGCCAAGGCCTTCCCCAAGACCTGGGAAGAGGTGATCGCCAAGCTGCCGGGCCAGTTCAACGCCCGGATCGACATCGATCCCGAGACGGTCGTGGCCTTCTACCGCCAGACCTATCCGAACTACTCGCCGTCGGACGTCTATTTCGCCGCCTCGACGGCCGGCCGCTCGTGGAAGGCCGCGATCATCCAGGACGAGGAGCGCGCAAAGGCCGGCGCCCCGGCCTACGCCTACCAGGTCAATTGGAAGTCGCCGAAGGACGGCGGCATCTTCGGCGCGCCGCACACCATCGACATCGGCCTGGTGTTCGGCACGCTGGACGCCAAGGGCTCAATCGTCGGCACGGGGCCGGAGTCGGTGGCCATGTCGAACACGATCAGCGACGCCTTCGTCAACTTCGCCCGCACCGGCGATCCGAACGGCGGCGCCCTGCCCAGGTGGGAGCCCTACACCCTGCCCCGCCGCCAGACGATGGTGTTCGACAACACCTCGCGCATGGAAAACGACCCGCGCGGCGCCGAGCGCGAGTTCTTCAACCGCGTGCCGTTCACTCAGTTCGGGACGTGATGGCGTAGGGCGGCGCGAGCGGCAGGCAGTCGACCAGGATCCGCGCCGTCGCCTCGTCGTCCGGCTCCACGGGCGGCGGTTCGCCGAACACGGCGGTCCATAGCGCGATCCATGTCTGACGCTCGTCGTACTCCACGCGCGGCTCCCTTCACGGGAGAGGAATGGCGTTGTGGGACAAGGGGTTGCTGGTTAGCGGCGGGGTAACCAAGCTTTCGTGCTGAAGCTTGTTCTGCTCCCCCTCTGGGGGAGCTGTCGCGGAGCGACTGAGGGGGCCATCGCCGCCATCGCCGAGCTGCCCCCTCCGGCCCTCTGGGCCACCTCCCCCAAAGGGGGAGGAGATTTACGGCAGCGCCACCTCGAACGGCGTCGCCGGCAAACCCGTCCCCCCGTAGAGATTGATAATCGGACTGTCCGCCCAGGCATACCGCACCTTGCTCGCCGCCATCCCCGCCGGCACCACCAGCCGCACGCTCGCCCCCTCCGCCGTCGCATCGATGAACCGGCACGCCGCGTCATCGCAAAGTTCGAATCCCGCAGGGCGCCCCGAGCCGTACACGACCGCGGGCTGGTCCAGGACCACCACGACCTCACCGCCCTCGCGCCGCGCCGAAAGCGGCGCCGGTCCCGCCGCCACGATCGCCTCGCCATAGGCCAGCTTCCGCGCCAGCAGCGCCAGGCGCTGGCCAACCCGCGCCTTGTCGGCCGGGTGGATGTCGTAGGGCGAGCCGATGTCGACGGCGCTGGCCATGCCGACCTTCGGATCAGCCGCCGCCACCCGTCGCTGGACGTCGCGCAGCGCGGCCCAGTCGGACCTGGCCACGCCCGGATGCTGCGCTCCGAAGGCCGCCAGTTGCACGAGCAGGAACGGCTCCGCACCAAAAGCCTTGCGCCAGTCGGCGATCATGGCCGGCATCAGCCGCGCATACTCGGCCGCCTCGGTGACATTGGCCTCGCCCTGGTACCAGGCGAAGCCCTTGACCCCGAAAGGGACCAGCGGCGCGATCATGCCGTTGCGCAAGGTGCTGAGCCCGCTGGAACCCAGCCACGGCGCGTGCGGCGGCAGGGCGGTGTCGGACAGCGGCGCGGCCACCTGGTAGCGCCATGTCCCGGACAGCGGGATGAAGCCGCCGTCGTCCAGCTTGATCCCCTTCAGCGCCGCCTGCCCCCAGGCGCCGCCACCGCCGCCCGTGTCGATCACCCGTAGGGCCACGACGTTGCGGCCAGCCTTCAGCTCGCCGGGCGCCAGGCGGTAGTCGCGCGGCGTGTCCCAGCCCTCCTTCGAGCCGACCTCGCGGCCGTTGACGAAGGTGGTGTCGATGTCGTCGACCGGGCCCAGCGACAGGGTCGCGCCCTGGGCTGCCTGGGCCTTGGTCAGGGTCAGTTCTGTGCGCAGCCAGACCGTCCCGTCGAAGGTCGAAAGATCCGGCGCGGCCTGCTCCCAGAAGGCCTCCATCGGCAGGGTCTTCCAGGCGCGGTCGTCGAGGTCGAGCTTCTCCCAGCCCTTGGCGTTGGGCGTCTTGGCGCCCGCCCAGCGGTCCAGCATCGCGCCCCACTTCAGCGCGCCGACCGCGGGATCCCTGGCGTAGTCGGACAGCACCGCCAGGCCCTCGTCATAGGTCTTCAGCGCGGTCAGGCCCTCGCGGCTGATCCAGTCCTGGATCACCGAACCGCCCCAGGTGGCGTCGATCAGGCCGATCGGGACGTCGGTGGTCTTGCGCAGCTCACGGCCCATGACGAAGCAGGCGGCGCTGAAATTGGCAGAGGTTTCCGGCGTCGAGACCTTCCAGACCACGCCGGCCGGCAGATCGGCCTGCGGCTCGGGTTTGCTGATCTTGCCCGTCTGCAGAAGACGGATGTTGGGGTCGGTGGCCGAGCCCGCCTCGCCGTCGCCGTTCAGGGCGCGGCGCAGCGGGTACTCCATGTTCGACTGGCCCGAGCACAGCCAGACATCGCCCATGACGAGGTCGGAGACGGTCTGGGTCTCGGCGCCCGCCTGGACGGTCAGGGTCAGGGCCGGACCACCGCCAGGCCGCGCGGGCAGGACGGCGTTCCAGCGACCTTGGGCGTCGGCCGTGGCGGATGCAGCGGTTCCGGAGAGATCGACCGCCACCGAGGCATTCGGCGCCGCCCGCCCCCAAACCCGGATCGGCTGGTCGCGCTGCAGCACCGCGTGGTCGCTGAACACCGAGGCCAAGGGGCTGGCCTGGGCCGCGCTGACAAGAAGGGATGCGGCCCCTAGGGCCAGTAACTTCAGCCGCATCCCTGCTCCATCTTTACTGCGCCTTGGGCGGACAAACCGCCCCGGCCGGGTCCGTCGTCAGCTTCACGTTGGCGATCGAGACCTGGAAGGTTCCGGCCGTGCCGAGATCGAACGGCGCGACGACCTTGGTCACGTCGGTCCCGGCGGACTGGAAGCACTTCAGGGGGATCTTGACGCTGGCCCACTGGCCGGTCGGCGAACCGGGCGGCGGGGTGACGTCCAGCTTGCCCGCGCCGATGGCCAGGATCACCGGCTTGGTCGCCGCCGCATCCAGGCGGTACTCGAAGCTCAGCGCCATGTCGGCATTGGTCTGGAAGGTCAGGTCCAGCGGCTTCTCGCCGACGATGGTCACGCGGCCCATCTTGTCGCCCGCGAAGGTGACCTGGCGGCCGGCTTCCTGGATGTTGCCGGCGTCGACCGGGTCGATCTGCACCGACGACGAGGGCGAGGCCTTGAACTCGAACGGCGGCGGGGTCTTGCCGGCGATGAAGTAGTTGACGGCGTTGTCGGCGATCGGCTTGACGCCAGAGACTTCCGACAGCTTCGCGACCTTGCCCGGACGCGCGTAGCTCAGGCCGTAGCCATAGGCGAACAGAGGATCGTAGCCCTTATCGCCCTTGTTCAGCGTGAACTGCGCCGCCGTCTTGGGCCAGCTGAACGACAGCTTGCCATGGAAGTCGGTGCGCGGCTTGCCGGCCTTGTCGCCGATCAGAACGTCGGCGACGCCGCCGCCTTCCGAGCCCGGCAGCCAGGCGGCCACGAAGGCGTCCGAGGCGTTGATCTCGGGATTGACCCACAGCGGACGGCCGCTGAGGAACACGGCCACCACCGGCACGCCCTTGGCCTTCAGGCTCTTGAGCAGGGCCAGATCGGTCTTGGCGCCCGGCTGGTACTCCAGCGAGGTCTTCAGGTCGCCGACACCTTCCGCATACGGATTTTCCCCGAAGACGACGATGGCGACGTCAGGCTTCTTGTCGAACGAACCATCGACCGCAAGTGTCGCCTTGCCGCCGCCGGCCTCGACCGCGGTCTTCAGGCCGGCATAGATCGACTCCGCATTAGGGAAGTCGGCGTTGGTGTTGCCCGTGCCCTGCCACGACAGGGTCCAGCCGCCCGACTGCTTGCCGATGTCATTGGCGCCCGAGCCGGCGACCAGCACGTTCGCGCTGGCCTTCACCGGCAGCACGCCGTTGTTCTTCAGCAGGACCAGCGACTTGCGCACCGCCTCGCGGGCGACGGCGCGGTGCTCGGCATTGCCGATCACGCCCTCGCGGCCCTCATAGGGACGGGCGGCCTGGAACAGGCCCAGCTTGGCCTTAACCCGCAGGATGCGGCGGACGGCGTCGTCCAGGCGCGCCATCGGGATCACGCCCGACTTCACCTCGGCCAGGGTGTTCTCGTAGAGCGCCTTCCAGCTGTCGGGCGCCATGAACATGTCCAGGCCCGCATTGATCGACTGCGGGCAGTCGGTCGGCTTGCAGCCCGTCACCTGGCCATGGCCGTTCCAGTCGCCGACGATGAAGCCGTCGAAGCCCATCCGGCCCTTCAGCACGTCGGTCAGCAGGCTCTTGTTGCCGTGCATCTTCTGGCCGTTCCAGCTGGAGAACGAAGCCATGATGGTCATCGAGCCGGCGTTGATCGCGGGCACGTAGCCCTGGGCGTGCAGGCGGATCAGGTCGTCTTCCGAGACCTTCGTATCCCCCTGGTCGTGACCGTTCTCGGTGCCGCCGTCGCCCAGGAAGTGCTTGGCGCTGGCCGCGACGTGGCCTTGCTGCAGCACACCGCCTTGGCTCACGGCGCCCTGCAGGCCCAGGATCATCTGGCCGGCGTATTCGCGAACGATAGCGGGGTCTTCAGAATAGCCTTCATAAGCGCGGCCCCAACGGTCGTCGCGCGGCACGGTCAGGGTCGGGCCGAACGCCCAGTCGAAGCCGGCGGCCGAGGTCTCATAGGCCGTGGCCTTGCCGATGCGGCGGATCAGCTCGGGATCGTGCGCGGCGCCCAGGGCGATGTTATGCGGGAAGAGGGTCGCGCCGACGACGTTGTTGTTGCCGTGCACGGCGTCGATGCCGAAGATCAGCGGGATATGCGTCCCGCCCTGACGCGCGGCCGCGCCTTCACGGAAGGCCTTGGCGGTATCGACCCACGGCTTCTGCGGCGAGCGGTCGGGCGCGCCGATCGGCGGCGAGCTGCCCCCGCCCAGGATCGAGCCCAGCGGATAGGTCTTCAGCTCGTCGGGCTTGATCTGGCCGATGTCGGCCTGGATCAGCTGGCCGACCTTCTCCTCGAGGGTCAGTTTGGTCAGGAGACTATCGACGAAGGCCTCGGTCGCCGGATCGACCAGGCCCTGGCTCTTGGCCGCCGGCCACTTGGCGGGGTTGGCGGTCGATTTCGGGCCGTCGGCGGCCACGGCCGCGCCGCACAGAAAGGTCGACGCCAACAGGGCGACGCAAAGGGTTCTGGTGTTCATACTCCCCAACTCTTCTTCGTAGCCGCCAAGTTACGGCGCGGACAACGTTGTCATACCCCTCGACGCCGATCCATAGGCCGTTTATTTGTGTGACAAATAGCCAGAACAAGATCGGGTTGGAAACTCCAAATGAAGCGTCGCGGCCAGTTTTTGACAGCGCTAACAGGAGTCTTGCTGTCTGGGGGGGCCACCCTCCGGGCGGAGGCCGCAGAACAGGTCGTCGTCTCGCCCAGTGGTCGGACCGAAATCCGCATTTCGGACGAAAGTGGTCAGGCCAATTTCACGTTAAAGTTCAAGGGCGAGACCCTGATTTCTCCCTCGCCGCTCGGCTTGGTGCTGGACAAGGGCGGCAGTCTCTCGCGCAACCTCAAGATCGTCGGCGCGACCAGCCGCAAGGTCGACCAAACCTATGATCTGGTCGCCGGCAAGGCCCGCACCGTGCGGGACAACTTCACCGAAACGACCGTAGAATTTCTTGAAGCCGGCGGGATGCAGCGGCGGCTGAAAATCGTCGCCCGCGCCTATGATGACGGCGTCGCCTTCCGTTACGTGCTGCCCGACCAGGCGAATCTGGCCGGGGTAGCGATCCGCGTGGAGGAGACGCGATTCGACTTCGCCGCGGACGATCGCTGCTGGGCGCTGAACCTCGGGCGGTTCGGCACGTCGCATGAGGGCGAGTACGACCCGGTCCAGGCACGGAGCTTCCGCGCCTCGGCGCTCTACGAGCTGCCGGTGGTCTGCCAGACGAAAAGCGCGGCCTTCGCCATCGCCGAGGCGGACCTCAAGGACTATGCCGGCCTCTACCTGACCGGCCGGGGCGACGGCGGCCTGGGCCTGGAGACCAAGCTGTCGCCGCGCCTGGACGATCCATCGAAAGCGGTGCTGACGCGGATCGGGACCGACACCGTATCGCCCTGGCGGGTGGTGATGGTCGGCGAAGGGCCTGGAAATCTGGTGGCCTCGAACCTGATGACCAGCCTGAACCCGCCGACGGCCCTGACCGACACGTCCTGGATCAAGCCCGGCAAGGCGGCCTGGGACTGGTGGAACGGCGGCAAGGTCGCTGGCGCCGAAGGGATGACCGATGCGGCGATGAAGGGCTTCATCGACTTCGCGGCCGCCAACAAGCTCGACTACATGCTGATCGACGACGGCTGGTACGTCGGCTCGGGCCAGGCGCCGAAGGTTCTTCCGGGTACGGACGTTACCCGCGCCATCCCCGCGATCAACATCCACGACCTGATCGCCTACGGCCGCGACAAGGGCGTCGGGATCATGGTCTGGGTCCACTGGAAGGCGCTGGACGCCCAGATGGACGAAGCCCTGGCGACTTACGAAAAGTGGGGCGTGAAGGGGATCAAGGTCGACTTCATGGACCGCGACGACCAGCAGATGGTCGACTTCTATCACCGCCTGCTGACCAAGGCCGGCGGGCGCCACCTGATGGTCGACCTGCACGGCGCCTATGCCCCGCGCGGCCTCGCCCGCACCTATCCGCACTATGTCACCCAAGAGGGCGTGCTGGGCGCGGAGTACAACAAGTGGAGCCGGCGGATCACCGCCACCCACAACGTCACCCTGCCCTTCACGCGGATGCTGCTGGGGCCGATGGACTACACGCCGGGCGGCTTCAAGAACGTGGCGCCGGCGGCCTTCCAGAACCAGTTCATCCTGCCCACGGTGCAGACCACGCGCGGCCAGGCCCTGGCGATGTACGTGGTCTATGACAGCCCGCTCTCCATGGTCTCGGACAGCCCGCTGACCTATGCGGCCTCGCCGGCCGGGCTCGACTTCATCAGCGCCGTCCCGACGACCTGGGACGAGACCCGCGTGCTGTCCGGCGCGATCGGCGAGCACATCGTCATCGCCCGCCGCAAGGGTGACGACTGGTGGGTGGGGGCCATGACCAACGAGACCGGCCGTACGGTGAAGGTCCCGCTGGGGTTCCTGGACGGCAAGAACGGCTACAGCGCCGACATCCGCCAGGACGGGGCGACGCCGACCGAGCTCGAGCCGGAGCATCGCGTGGTCTCGGCTAAGAACGTCCTGGCGCTGAAGCTCGCCCCCAGCGGCGGCGGCGTCATCCATCTGAGCCCGGTGCGCTGATGACCCTCACGCGACGCGACCTCATCGCCACCGGCGCCGCCCTCGCCGCCTCACCCGCCCTGGCCGCAACTCGTTTCCAGCCCACCTGGGAGTCCCTCGCCGCCGGCTACCAGGTCCCCGACTGGTTCCGCGACGCCAAGCTCGGCATCTGGTCGCACTGGGGGCCGCAGTGCGTGCCTGAGTTCGGCGACTGGTACGGCCGCCAGATGTACCAGCAGGGCAACCGCTACTACGACCACCACGTGAAGACCTACGGCCACCCGGCCGACTTCGGCTTCATGCAGTTCATCCCGCGCTGGAAAGCAGAGCGCTGGGATCCGGAAGACCTGATGAAGAAGTACGTCGCGGCGGGCGCGAAATACTTCATGTCGATGGCCAATCACCACGACAACCTCGACATGTTCGACAGTCGCCACCACGCCTGGAACACCACGCGGGTCGGGCCCAAGCGCGACATCGTCGGGACCTGGGCCAAGGTCGCACGGGCGCACGGCCTGCGGTTCGGAGTCTCCAACCACGCCGCCCACGCCTGGCACTGGTGGCAGACGGCCTATGGCTACGACGCCGAGGGGCCGCGCAAGGGCCAGCGCTACGACGCCTTTCGGCTGACCAAGGCCATGGGCAAGGGCCAGTGGTGGCAGGGCCTGGATCCGCAGGAACTCTATACCGGCGGCAGCATGGTCATCCCGGACGGGATCGACAGCATCAAGGCCGCCAACGCCTGGCACGACAGCCACGACGGCGACTGGATCGAGACGCCGCCACCGAACAATCCGGGCTTCGTGCGCAACTGGCTGCTGCGCCAGAACGACCTGGTCGATCGCTACCGGCCCGACCTCGTCTATTTCGACAACTACACCCTGCCGCTGGGCCAGGCCGGCCTGGACGCCACGGCCCGCTACTACAACCAGCGGGGCGGCGACGTGGTGGTGACGGGCAAGAAGCTGTCGCCCCTGCAACGCCGGGCCATCGTCGAGGACGTCGAGCGTGGCTTCTCCGACCGCCTGCGCGACGAGCCCTGGCAGACCGACACCTGCATCGGCAGCTGGCACTACGACCGGCCGCTCTATGAGCGCGGCGGCTACAAGTCGGGCCGCGATGTGATCCAACGGCTGATCGACGTGGTCAGCAAGAACGGCTGCCTCTTGCTATCCATCCCCCAGCGCGGCGACGGCTCGATCGACGACAAGGAAGAGAAGGTGCTGGCCGACATGGCCGGCTGGATCGCGGTCAATGGCGAGGCGATCTACGGCACACGGCCCTGGCGGGTCTTCGGCGAGGGCCCGACCAGGCTCAGCGAAGGCATGCAGAACGAGGGCGGCGCCAAGCCGTTCGAGGCCGCCGACATCCGCTTCACCACCAAGGCCGGCGCGCTCTACGCCCTGCCGATGGCCTGGCCGACGGGGCCGTTGCGGATCGAAAGTCTGGCGCCAAAGGAAGGTGGAAGCGCACCGGGCGAAGTGCGGCGTGCGACCCTGTTGGGCGGCGGCGATCCCCTGCCCTTCCGGCGCGAGGCCGGAGCTCTGGTCGTCGACCTGCCCGACCGCCGACCGGCCTTCACCCCGGTGCTGAAGATCGAGGGACCGGGCCTGGCCTAGGGACCTGAAAAAAGGGGCGGTCCCGAAGGTCCGCCCCTTTCCAGTCTAAAGCCGCTCCCGTTCGGACAGGTCGGCGACCTGACCCGTCCGTGCGGTCGTCAGGCTATCGGAAAAGACTCAGGATCGCCGAGCTCGACGCGTTGGCGATGGCCAGCGCCTGGATGCCCAGCTGCTGCTTGGTCTGCAGCGATTGCAGGCGAGCGCTTTCCTTGGCGAGGTCTGCGTCCACCAGGTTGCCGACGCCGGCTTCCAGGCTGTCCTGCAGCTTCCCGACGAAGGTCAGGTGGGTGTCCAGGCCCGTCGACGAGGTGCCCAGCGAAGCCAGCTTGTTGGTGGCGGTGCCGATGGCCTTGTCGATCAGCAGCAGCTGCGACTTGGCGTTGGCGGCCGAGGTGAAGGTGAAGGCGGCCGACAGGCCCAGGCCGGCCAGGTTCAGGCTCTTGGCGGCGACGGTGAAGCCCGCGCCATCCGTGTTGGCCAGGAAGGTCATCTTCGTGGTCTTGCCGTCGGCGATGCTGACGCCGTTGAACTTGGCGTTGCCGGCGGCCTTCTCGACCTGGTCACGCAGCGAGTTGAAATCCGACTTCAGCGCGTTGAACGACGCCGTGTTCAGCGAGGTGTCGGAAGCGGCCAGGGCCTTTTCCTTCATCTTGCCGAGCAGGTCGGTGATGGTGTCGCCGGCGGCCAGGGCCACGTCGATGGTCGACTGGCCGCGCTGCAGCGAGTCCTTGATCGCATTGATGCTGTTGGCGGTCGCCGCCTGGCTCTTGGCCATCGCCCACACCGCGCCATTGTCCTTGGCGCTGCCGATCTTCTTGCCGGTGCTGATGCGTTGTTGGACGACGTTGAGTTCCGCACTTGTCGAGTTGAGATTCTGAAGCGCGATGAGCGCCCCGGCGTTCGTGTTGATGCTGTTCAGCGCCATGACGAAACACTCCTTTTCCGAGGTGTCCGCCCGTCGTTTTGACGGTCGGTGGGCGTTTTACCCACCGCGACAATATGACGCTTGCCTTTCAATAAAGTTGATCGAACCTTGTTACACAATTAACAGATCAAAGAATCTGATTAACCTCAATTCAGATTCTGGAAGTCATTCGCGCCGAAATCAGAGTCCAACTGAGATTTATACTGGCACTTGAACTGCAAATACATGTGGCCGCGAGTCCGATTAGACTCAGATCGACTCTTCGCCCAAAGAAAAAGGGCGGACCCGAAGGTCCGCCCCAACGCCGACAATGATGTCGACGACTTTTCCGGATTAGCGGAACAGGCTCAGGATCGACGAGCTCGAGGAGTTCGCGATCGACAGGGCCTGAATGCCCAGTTGCTGCTTCGTCTGCAGCGATTGCAGCTTGGCGCTTTCCTTGGCCAGGTCGGCGTCCACCAGGTTGCCAACGCCGGCGTCCAGGCTGTCTTGCAGCTTGCCGACGAAGGTCAGGTGGGTGTCCAGGCCCGTCGACGACGTACCCAGCGAAGCCAGCTTGTTGGTGGCGGTGCCGATGGCCGAATCGAGCTTCGTGAGGATCGACTTGGCGTTGGCGGCCGACGTGAAGCTGAAGGCGACCGAGAGACCGATACCCGACAGGTTCAGGCTCTTGGCGGCGACCGTGAAGCCCGAACCGTCCGTGTTGGCCAGGAAGGTCATCTTCGTGGTCTTGCCGTCGGCGATGCTGACGCCGTTGAACTTGGCGTTGCCAGCGGCCTTTTCGATCTGATCGCGCAGCGAGTTGAAGTCAGACTTCAGCGCGTTGAACGAGGCGGTGTTCAGCGAGGTGTCGGAAGCGGCCAGAGCCTTTTCCTTCATCTTGCCGAGCAGGTCGGTGATGGTGTCGCCGGCGGCGAGCGCGACGTCGATGGTCGACTGGCCGCGTTGCAGCGAGTCCTTCACCGAGTTCAGCGACGACGCGGTGGCCGACTGGTTCTTGGCCATGGCCCAGACCGCGCCGTTGTCCTTGGCGCTGCCCACCTTCTTGCCGGTGTTGATACGCTGCTGGACGACCTGCAGTTCGCCGTTGGTCGAGTTCAGGTTTTGCAGGGCGACCAGAGCGCCCGCGTTCGTGTTGATGCTGTTCAGCGCCATAACGAAATAACTCCTATTCGAGGTATTCCGACGTCATTTTGACTGCCGGTGGGCGTTTTACCCACGACAAGTATCGCTCAACAGCCTTTCCAGTTCGTTGAAGGAATCCACAATACGTTATTAAGATACAGGTCTATTTTGTTAATAATGAAATGGACAATAGGTAAACTTTGAAGTCCGCAATAATCAATCTTGTCTCAAAACGACACAGAAGTTGTCCCAAAATGGCACAACTAAGCTGAAAATCACACCAACGACCGCGAAACAGGACCTCACCGGTCAGCTCGCCCAAAGCCGAATAGATTCAAGACGATGCAGACCGTCGTTCGGCGCTCAGCGTTCGGCCAGATAGAGGCGGCGCGAGCGATAGGGCTTGGCGATCGCCCGGATGGTCAGGACGAAGACCAAAGCCTTCCAGACCTCGGACAGGAATGAAGCCGATAGAAAGCGGGATTGGCGACGCATCGAGAGACTCCCTTTCCTCATCAACGAAGAAAAGGCCGACCGGCTCCCCCTTTCCCAAAAGAGAGGAACCGATCGGCCTCGACACCCGGCCGCAGGAACGCGCGGCCGGTTACAACGGAATTCAGCCGTGCAGCTTGATCGCGGTCTCGGCGATCTTGCGGCCCTGGTAGCGGGCGCCGGTCAGCTCGTTCTCGCTGGGCTGACGCGAACCGTCGCCGCCCGAGATGGTGGTGGCGCCGTACGGGCTGCCGCCGGTGACTTCGTCCAGGGTCATCTGGCCGGCGTGGCCGTAGTCCAGGCCGACGATCGTCGTGCCGAAGTGCAGCAGGTTGGTGATGATCGAGAACAGGGTGGTTTCCTGACCGCCGTGCTGGGTCGCCGTCGAGGTGAAGGCGCCGGCCACCTTGCCGTGCAGCGCGCCACGGGCCCACAGGCCGCCGGCCGCATCGAAGAAGGCCGCGACCTGCGAGGCCATGCGGCCAAAGCGGGTCGGAGCGCCGACGATGATGGCGTCGTAATTGGCCAGGTCCTCGACCGAGGCGACCGGGGCTTCCTGGTCGAGCTTGAAGTGCGCGCCCTTGGCGATCGCTTCCGGAACGGTTTCCGGCACGCGCTTGATGTCGACGGTCGCACCGGCTTCGATCGCGCCCTCGGCGACGGCCTTGGCCATCGTTTCCAGGTGGCCGTAGGACGAATAGTAGAGAACCAGAACCTTGGCCATGACGGCCTCCTTGCCTTGATGTCGGTGGCGAGGGCGTCTTGTCCTCGTCGTTGGCGGAGGTTTTGCTCCAGCTTGGACTTGCGCGATATCCGAATAAAATCGTCTAATATGTTCGAATTTCTCGAACGATCATGACGACGATGAGCGAACCCGGAACTCCCACCCTCGACCAGCTGACCGTGTTCCTGACCATCGTCGAGGCCGGCGGCTTCGCCGCGGCGGCGCGGCGACTGAACCGGGCGCCGTCGGTGATCAGCTATGCGATCGCCAATCTGGAGGCCCAGCTAGGCCTGACCCTATTCGACCGCGACGCGGCCAAGAGCCCTGTACTGACCGAGGCCGGCAAGGTGGTGCTGGCCCAGGCCCGGGTCATCGCCGGCGACGTCGCCAGCTTGCGCGCTCAGGCCAAAGGCCTGCTGCAGGGCTTGGAGGCCGAGGTTCACCTGGTGCTGGACGTCATGCTGCCGACGGCCAGGGTCGTCGACGCCCTGCGGGCCTTCCGCGAGGCCTATCCCACCGTCCATCTGCGCCTGCACGTCGAGGCCCTGGGCGCGGTAACGCAAATGGTCCTGGACCGCCGCGCCACCCTGGGCGTCGCCGGCCCCACGGAGGTGGTCTATGGCGGCGACGAGCTGGACTACATCGCCGTGGGGGCCACCAAGCTGATCCCGGTCGCCGCCCCTGAACATCCCCTGGCGCAAGGACCAAACCCACCCGGCGCCGGACGCGCCCACACCCAACTGGTGCTGACCGATCGCTCGAAACTGACCGAGGGCCGCGACTTCGCGGTCTCCAGCGCCCACACCTGGCGCCTCGGCGACCTGGGGGCCAAGCACCTGCTGCTGAAGGAAGGCTTCGGTTGGGGCAACATGCCCGAGCCGATGGTGCGCGAGGACATCGCGGCGGGGCGCCTGGTGCGGCTGGAGATGCCGGACCTGCGCGAGGCGGTGTATCCGCTGCACGCGATCTATCGCGGGGACACGCCGCCGGGACCAGCGACGGCGTTTTTGATTGAGCGGTTTAGGGGACAGGCATGAGCGAGTTTCAAGAGAGCTGGGATCGCTCTCACCCAGAGCTTTCGCCGATCGGCTACATCATGCGCGAAGGTGGCGCGAAACATTGGGTGCGGTTCCACTCGCTGCCAGAGTCGAAGCGCTATCCTGAGAACAAGCGCGAGATGGACATCGTGTTGAGCCGCGCGGACGCGATGGCGCGCTACACACTCGGCCATGGAGACGTCTGGCTCGTTCAGGCCGACGGCCGCAACGCATCCGAACTTCCGTACGATCAAGCGCCCGCGCAAGTTTTCCGGACCGACTATGGAGCCATCCGGAAGTTTGGCTTGCAGCTCGCGGCCGAACACACCGTACCCGACGACGATGGAGACCCCGCTTGGGACCTGGTCTGGCGCTTCTATGCCGGCCGTGTCCGGTGGAGCCGTCGCCGCTTCACGACGCTGATGCGCAATGTCGCAAAGGATGTGGCCCTGCAAACGCTTTGGATGTCGCCCGAAACAGGCGCGGTCTTCGCGCCCTACGACGGTGGTGCGGACCTCTTCCTACCGACTGAGGCAGCGGTCGCGGAAGCCAAACGACGTTGGGCCGCCTGGCTTCCGCAAAACCCCGAGGGGCTGTAGGCGCGACTACTTCCGCGTCACCACCACCGCCTCGCCGGCGTATTCCACCGCCGCATCCACCGCCGCAGCGAAGTCGGTCGGCCTCGCGCCCGCTCCGATGAAGCGCACCTTGAACGTCCGCTTCTCCGCCATGCCGTCGAACCGACCCGACCGCGCGCCGATCACCACCCGCCCCGAGGCGTTGTCGTAGGTCACCGGGATCCGGCTGTAGGCCCCGCGCTGGTAGGCCATGGTCAGGCCGTCGTCCTCGTAGAGCTCGAACTTGCCGTCCTTGCCCGTGTAGACGACGAGCGTGATCGGCAGGTCGGGCTTCTCGCCGATATATTGCTGGACCTCGGTGGTCGGCACGATCGAGCCGGCCTTCACATAGAGCGGCATCCGGCCCAGCGGGGCGGCGGCCTTGATCGTCTGGCCGCCGGCCAGGGCCTTGCCGGTCTCGAAGTCGTACCAGGTAGTCCCGGCCGGCAGGTAGACGTCGCGCGAGCGGGCCTTGAACTGCGTCACCGGCGCCACGAGGAACGCCGAGCCGTAGAGGAACTGATCGTTGACGTCCCGCGCCTTCAGGTCGCTGGGGAAGTCCATGACCAGGCCGCGCATGATGCTGCCGTCGCGGTGATAGGTCTCGCCCGCCAGAGTCAGGGTGTAGGGCATCAGCCGGTAGCGGAGCTCATTGTACCAGGCGAGGCTCTTGTAGACCTCGGTCCCCTCGTCCGCGAGGTTCCAGATCTCGCGATACGGGAACTCGCCGTGGCTGCGGAACAGCGGGCTGAACGCACCGAACTGGAACCAGCGCAGGTTCAGCTCCTGCCACTCGGCCCAGTGCTTGGGATCCTTGTTGGTATAGCGATCCTCGACCGAGAACCCGCCGATGTCGGTGGTCCAGTTGGGCAGGCCCGACATCGAGAGGTTCACGCCGGCCGAGATCTGGTCCTTGAAGTCGTCCCAGCGGGCCACGACGTCGCCGCTCCACACCGCCACGCCCTGGCGCTGGATGCCGCCAAAGGCCGAGCGCGAGAAGATGTACGAGCGCTTGTTGGGCTCACGCGCGTGCTCGCCGTCGAAGACGCTCTGGGTATGCAGCAGCGGGTAAGAGTTGAAGAACTCCGCCCCCGGCCCCTTGGCCGTCGGCCCCATGCGCAGGGTGCGCTCGGGGATGTCGAGGTTGGAGTGCATGTCCGGCTCGTCGCTGTCCATCCACCAGGCGTCGATGCCGACGCCGCCCAGGTTGTCCTTGACCTGGCGCCAGTAGATGTCACGCGCTTCCTGCGTATAGGGGTCGTAGAACGAGTTCAGGTAACCCGGCCCCACCCAGTCCAGCGCGCCCTGGTCGGTGTTGCGCTTGTACATGAAGCCCTTGGCGTCGAGCTCCTTGTAGTTGTCGGTGGTCGGATAGAACTTCGGCCAGATCGAGATCATGAAGTGGGCGTTCAGCCCGTGGACGTCCGCCAGCATCTTCTTGGGATCTGCGAAGCGCGTCTCGTCGAACTTGTGGCTGCCCCAGCTGTCGTCCTTCCAGTAGCGCCAGTCGAGGACGATGTTGTCGAGCGGCAGGCCGCGCTTGCGGTATTCCTTCACGACGTCGACCAGCTGGTCCTGCGTCTCGTAGCGCTGGCGGCTCTGCCAGAAGCCGTACGACCAGCGTGGCATGGCCTGGGCCTTGCCGGTCAGTTCGCGATAACCGCTGACGACCTGGTCCAGGTTGTCGCCGGCCACGAAGTAGTAGTCGATCGCGTGGGCGACGTCCGAGGTCAAGGTCAGGGACTTCTGCTCGGCGGCCGGGATCGGATTGTTGTGCAAGAGGGCGATGTAGCCGTCGTTGGGATCCCACTCGACGCGGACCTTGTGGCGGGTCCCGGCCTTCATCGGTGCGGTGAAGTTGTGGAACCACGGGTTCCAGTTCTGTCGCCAGCGGTCGATCTTCAGCTGCCCGTCGACCCACAGCTTGGCGTAGCTGGACGAGTACAGCTTGAACTTCTGGAGCCCGTCGACCTTGCCCTCGACCGCGCCTTCCCAGACCACGGTCGCGCCCTTCAGCGGCTTGCCCTTGGCGTCGCTGACCTCTTTCGGCCAGTTGGGCAGGTCGTCGAGATACTGGTAGTCGATGTCGGCCTCGACGCGGGTGAACTTCAGCTCGCCCTTCACATAGTACTTGGCCGTGAAGCCGCCGGGCTTGCCGCTGGCGTCGAAGATCTTCAGGTCGCGCGAGGCCAGGGCGTAGGGCGTAGGGTCGCCGAAACGGGTGATGCCGTTGTTGTCCCACAGGACGCCGTAGTTGCGCGTCGACAGCACGAACGGGATGGCGATGTCGCGATTATATTGCGCCAGCTCGACGTCCTGGCCGTTGTAGTTCATCTGGCCGTTCTGGTGCTGGCCCAGGCCGTAGAAGGCTTCGTCCGTAGACGGATTAAATCGCTGTGAGACACCGTAGAAGCCCTTGCCGTCGATGGTCAGGGGCTTGAACGCCGCCCGGCCCTGCTCGGCCAGCACCGTCTTGCCGGCCGCGTCCTTGAACGACACCGCGCCGGTCGATAGGGCCACTTCCGCCGTCGCCTTGCCAGCCTTCAGCACCACCTTGCCGCCGGCCTCGCTGACCGTGAAGCCAGAGGTCTTCGGGGCCGCGATGACCATCAGGCTCTGGGGCGTGTCCAGGCTGTCAGTCGGCGAGGCCGTCACGCGGATAGCGCGGTCGCTCATCACCTGCAGGCGGATCTTCTTGGCCGGGCCCGAGGCCGGAGTGACGACCACGCCGTCGGCGGTCTTCTCGAAACCGCCGTCGAGCGCGAAGGCGGAGGTCGAGGCCATAAGCGCGAGGCTGAAAGCGGAGAGAGCTAGGATACGCATGGCTGGTCCCGTCAGTAGGTGGCGAGCTTGACCCGCAGGATCTGCGCGCCGCCGGTGAAGTTGAGGCCGTAGTCGGTCTGGTCGCCGTTCCACAGGCGGTCGAAGACCCATTGGCCGTTCTCGAAGTGGCCTTCCTCGACGCGGGCCATCAGCATCGCCTTGCCGTCAGGGCGGCCGAACTCGAAGCGGACGTTGCGGCCGGTGACCAGGAACTCGTCAGAAGATAGCTGGGCGACGACGCCGCCGCCGTCGGGACCTTGCGGACCGGGCGGGCGATCCTTGAGCCAAGTCCAGTCGGACGCCCCGAACTGCCACTTGCCGTAGCGCAGGGTGACGGTCCAGGCGCCCAGGGTCGTCGTCTGGGGGCTGCGGTCGTCGGGCTCGGAACCGCCGAACACCTTGCCTTCGAAGGACAGCTTGGCCCACGCGCGGGCCATCGGCGCCAGCAGGCGGTAGTTGGCCGCGAAGGCCTCGATCGTCGCCTCGTCCAGCTTGGCCGCGCCCAGCGGGAAGTTGGCGTAGCCGGTATAGTCCATGCCGAACGGCGAGAAGCCGATGCCCTGCCTGCCCAGGGTGTCGAAGACATAGCGGGCATAGACCGGATCGTTGCCGGTCTCGGCCACGAACAGGGCGTTGTCGGGCCGCTTGTAGTGGGCCAGGGCCGCCGAATACTTGACCGACTCCTTCATGTAGATGTCGGGCGCGATCAGATCGACGGAAGGCGCGGCGGCCTTCCAGACCCCCAGCACATTGTCGGTCGGCCCGCCGGCCGAATAGCTCTTGGGCTCGCCCGGCTTGATGGGGTCGCGCAGGGCGGCGTTGACGTACATCGGCAGCGGATAGACCGCCTTGCCGGCCGCCGTGACCTGATCGACGAAGCGGCCGATGTGCCAGGCATGGAAATACTCGTCGGCGTCCTTGCCGAACGCCTGGGCCCAGGTTCCGGGCTTCGCGCCCACGGCCTTCACGAGCGCTGCGGGCGCGGGACCGTCGAACACCCTCTGCGCCGCCGGGCCGAAGTCACGGACCGTGCCGTAGGTGCCGGTCTCGTTCTCGACCTGGACCATGATGACAGTGCGCTCGGCCGCGTCCTTGGCCTTCAGATGGGTCATCAACGCCACGAACGCCTTGCGGTCGGCGTCGAGCGTCGACTGGGCCAGCGGCGACATCGAGTACGAGCGCTGGCCGTCCTCCTTCTTCAGGCGCGGGAAGCGCTTGTCGTCCAGCTTGACCCACTCGGGCGCGTAGGACGGCGAGGAGTTCTTCCAGGTGCCGAACCACAGCAGCACCAGGCGGACGTCGTGCTCACGGGCCTGGGCCAGCAGCAAGTCCAGATACGAGAAGTCGAACTGGCCCTCGACCGGCTCGATCTGCTCCCAGGCGACCGGAACCTGGACGGTGTTGGCGCCCAGCTTGGCGACCGCCGGCCACACCTTGGGCATCTGCGAGGGCCAGGCGGACGAGTTGTTGACCTGGGCGCCCAGCATCAGGAACGGCGCGCCGTCGACCATCAGGGCATGGCGGCCGTTCTTCTCGACGAGGCGCGGGATCTCGCGGTCGGCGGCGAGCGCGGCCGAGCTCAGGACCAGGGCGGATGCCAGCCCCAGGATCGCAGCGAAGCGTGATGGTCCCATCGCCTCCTCCCGTACGCGGCGCGCCATCTTGGTAGCGCTACCAGTATTTGTCGGACGATTACCGCGCAGAAGGGCGTCGGCAAGTCCGGAAAATGCCACCGATCAAAAAAATCCGCGCACCGCCGCAGGTGACGATGCGCGGGTCAAGACGCCGCGCGACCTCGGGGAGAGGTTGCCGCGCGTGGCGCGCGGAGGCCGGTGAGACCCTCCTCGCGCCGTCGATCCGGCAATGGCTCCGGCTCGACTGAGCTTGTCCGACTATAGTCATATTATTCAGACCATCAAGCGCTTTTGATAGCGTTGTCATTGGTCTGGAGCCTGACAGAACCGGGCGATGAAGGCGGCGTGCGACGGCAGGGCCTCGGCTGCCTGGCGCACAGCTTCGCGGCGCCGGCGCATGCCGTCGGCCAGCTCGTCCAGGGGGATGTCGTCCGCCTTCGGATGGTGGCTCTCGGGCACGATATCCTGGCCCAGATAGATCGAGATCCAGCTGGGCTCGAGAAACGAGTCCTCGGTCTTCAGCAACGCCTCGCCGGTGCGGCGGAAGCGGTCCAGCTGCTCCTTCAGGGCGTCGGGCGGATCGATGTTGGCGATGTGCTTCCAGAACGGCGAGTCGTCGCGGCGGGCCGTGATGTAGTGCAGCACGATGAAGTCCCGGATGTGCTCGATCTCCTCGGCGCTGATCCGGTTGAAGGCCTCGGTCAGCTTCGGATCGAAGTCGCGGTCGGGGAAGTACTCGATCAGCCGCCCGATGGCGTTCTGGATCAGGTGGATGCTGGTGCTCTCCAGCGGCTCGATGAAGCCCGACGACAGGCCGACCGCGACCACGTTGCGGTTCCAGATCTTCTTGCGGCGACCCGTGACGAACCGCAGCGGCCGCGGGACGTCCTGGGCCTTGCCGTCCAGCTTGGCGAGCAACACCGAAGCCGCCTCGTCCTCGCTGATGAACGCGTCGCAGAACACATGGCCATTGCCGGTTCGGTGCTGCAGCGGGATCCGCCAGCGCCAGCCGGCCGCGTCGGCGCTGGCGGTCGTGTAGGGCGTCAGCTCCCCGACCCGATCGCAGGGCACGGCCAGAGCGCGATTGACCGGCAGCCAGTGGGACCAGTCGTCATAGCCGGTCTTCAGCGCGCCCTCGATCAGCAGGCCCCGGAAGCCGGAGCAGTCGATGAAGAGATCGCCCTCGATGCGGCGGCCGTCCTCCAGCACCACCGCCTCGACGAAGCCGTCGGCGGCGCGCAGCACGACGTCGGCGATCTTGCCCTCGGTGCGCGTGACGCCCTTGGCCTCTGCGTAGCCGCGCAGGTAGCGGGCGTAGAGGCCGGCGTCGAACTGGAAGGCGTAGGAATAGTTCGAATAGACCGAGCGCGGATCCGGCGCCGGCGGCCGGAAGCGGTTGCCCAGCGCCATGTGGGTCGTCAGCGAATAGGCCTCGTGGCTGGTCGGATCGCCCGCCGCCCGCAACCGCCGCCAGTGATGGTGCGGCGAGATCCCGTCGATATTGGGCCCGAAGTCGCCGAAGCCGTGGAACCAGCGCGAGCCCGGGACCAGCCAGTCCTTGAACTCGATGCCCAGCTTGAAGGTGGCCTGGGTCGCCTTGATGAACTCGATCTCGTCGATGCCCAGCACGGCGTTGAAGTTGCGGATCGGCGGGATCGTCGCCTCGCCCACCCCGACCGTGCCGATGGCCTCGGATTCCACGAGCTCGACCGTGGTCGTCTGGTTCTCGAAGAACCGCGACAGCCCGGCGGCCGTCATCCAGCCGGCCGTGCCGCCGCCGACGACCACCACCTTGCGGATACGCCTGTCGCTCATCTTCACGCCCCTTGGACAGCGAGATCGCCCTCGCCCTTCGACAAGCTCAGGGTGAGGACGATCTCGTGCCGGAACTAGTAGGAAACCTCACCCTGAGCTTGTCGAAGGGCGAGGCTTCCGTTTTCGCCAACCCTAGAAGGTGTACCGAACCTGGGCGTTGAACCGGCGGCCGGTGACGAACCAGGCGCGGCCCTTCATGCCGATGTTCTGCTGCATCAGCTGCTTGTAGGTGCTGTCGGTCAGGTTCTGGGCCTCGACCCCGAACGTGATGTTCGGCGTGACCTTGTAGAACACCGAGCCGTCCAGCTGGCCGTAGTCGTCGGCCCAGGTCGGCAGGGCCCAGCGCTGGTCGTAGCCCTTGGTCGCGGCGTTGAAGCCGTTGCTGCCGTTGGTGCCGTTGACGTTCACCGCCTGCAGGTACTTGGAGCGCCAGTTGTAGGCGAGGCGGGCCGAGATCGGACCCTTCTCGTACATCAGGGCGACGTTGTAGCTGTGCTTGGACAGGTAGGTCAGCGGCAGGGCGCTGAACGTCGAGCCGTTGGTGTCCACGCCGAAGGTGTTCTGGGCCAGGGCGGTCAGCTGGCTGGTCGTGGCGTTCTTCGGGTTGGCGTAGAGCTTCTGGCTGGAGTCGACATAGGTGTAGTTGGCCTGCACCCCGAAGCCACTCAGCCAGCCCGGCAGAAAGTCGAAGAACTGGCTGTAGGCCACTTCGAAGCCCTTGGCCGTGCCATCGGCGCCGTTGACCGGCGCGGTGGTGGCGAAGTTGTAGACCGTCCCGTTCGTGGCCGCGTACGGCACGTTGTACAGGGCGTTGTTCACGACGTCCTTGAGGTCCTTGTAGAACACCGCGGCCGTCAGCGAGCCCGTCGGGGCGAAGTACCATTCCAGGGTGGCGTCGTACTGGTTCGACTTGGTCGGCTTCAGGTACGGGTTGCCGCTGCCGGTGCCGGTCAGGTCGGCGACGGCGTTCGTGCCCGAGCCGCTGATACCGACGCTGAGGGTCGTGTAGGCCTGCAGCTGGCTGTAGTCGGGACGCGCAATCGCCTTGGCCGCCGCGAAGCGGGCTTGCAGCTGGTCGCTGAACTTCACCCGCACGTTCAGGCTGGGCAGAACGTTGGTGTATTCGTTGTGGTAGGTGCTCTCGGTCGTGGTCGCCGTGAAGATCGGGATCTTGCCGGCCGGGATGCTGGGATCGACCGTCGGCGTCGCGGCGCCGACAAACGAGCCGATCGCTTCCGAGCGGGTCTTGACCACGCGCACGCCGACATTGCCGTCGACCGGATACTGGGCCTGGTCGAAGCCGAAGCGCAGCATGGCGTAGCCGGTATAGGTGTTCTCCGACTGCTCGTTGATCGCGCCCGGACCGTAGGAGGCCGGCGTCCAGGTATAGGCCTGGTCGTAGATGCTGTTCTTGGCGCGGAAGCTGTGCAGCAGCTTGTAGCTGTCAGGCCAGCCGTTCGCGAGTTCCAGCGCCGGGAACACCACCGCCGAGGGCAGGGTCGCGTTGCCGTTGAAGAAGTTCGGGAAGGCGTAGGTCGTGGTCGGCGCCTTGTAGGTCCCCACCGAGGCCAGACTGTTCATGTACCAGCCCAGCATCCAGGTCTGGCTGACGGCCTGCCAGTTGTAGGGCGTGTTCTTGTTCAGCGCAGAGCGGTCGGTGAAGCGGGCGCCGAAACGCAGCGACTTCAGGACGTCGCTGTCGAAATTGTATTCGACGTCGCCGCGCCAGGCCCACTCCTTGCCGACGCTCTCGTCGAAGTGGTCCATCGTGAACGCCCAATAGTAGTTGTTGGCGTTTGTCATGTAGGTCTTGTCGACCCCGATGCTTGGCAGCGAGCCCGTCAGGTCGACGGTCTCGGACGGGATCAGCAGGCCCGTGGCGACGGTCGAGTCGAAGCCCTTGGTCGTGCCGCGCACGTACTGCAGGTCGGTCTTGATCGACAGCCTGTCGTCCGGCGTCCACTGGGTCGACCACGAGAAGTCGGTGGTGACTGACTTGCGATTGGCGGCGCGGACGTCGTCGTTGAACGGGATGCCGCCATCGGCCGGGTTCGACAGCACGCCCGAGGTCAGGACGCCCTTGTCGTCATACTTGCCGTTGGTGACGACGATGTTGCCCGGATTGCCGTTCGCCGAGAAGATCGCGAGCTCGCCCCACTTCATCTCGTAGTCGCTGCGGAAGCCCGTCAGGCTGGTCTGGAACTTGTCGTTCGGCTTCCACTGCAAGGCGCCGTAGAGGCCCAGGCGCCGGCGGTCGAAGTCCAGGGTCCGCCATTGCAGGCCGTTGGGCAGCCACACGGTCTTGCCCGTGGTGTTCCAGGTGTTGCTGGCGTCCTGGGTCACCGGCTGGTGCGGGAAATAGGGCTCCTGCTGGATGGCGTCGGTGCGGGTGTGGCTCTTGGAGAAGGCCACGTCGAACAGGGCGCCGATCTGGCCGACATTGGTGTCCCAGCGGTCCGAGACCAGCAGCGAGGCGGACGGCTTGGCCTTGCCCTTCGACAGCTCGCCATAGCCCAGCGAGGCCGAGGCGCCGATCTTCAGGCCCGGGAAGTTGAAGGGCAGTTGCGTGCGCAGGTTCACCAGGCCACCGATGGCGCCTTCGATCTGCTCGGCCGAGGGGTTCTTGTAGATGTCGACGCCGGCCATCAGTTCGGGCGGCACATCCTCGAACGACAGCGAGCGGCCGCCGTTGGCGGTGAAGCTGTCGCGGCCGTTCAGCTCTGAGCGGACATAGGTCAGGCCGCGGATGTTGACGCCCGAGCCTTCGACCGAGAAGTGCTCCGGATCACCCCGGGCCATGGTGTGGTCGATGGTGACGCCGACGACCCGTTGCAGGGCTTCAGTGACCGAGCGGTCGGGCAGCTTGCCGATGTCGTCGGCGCTGATGCCGTCGATGATTTCCGAGGCGTTCTGCTTGATCTTCTGGGCCGACTGGATGGCGGCGCGCTGGCCGGTGACGACGACCTCTTCGACGGCCGTATCGTCCTTGGCCTTCTCCTGCGCGAACACCGCGCTAGGTGCGGCGACGCAAAGCACCAGCGCGGATGCGCCGGCGAGCATGAACTTCCGATGTGACGAATCCTGGCGCGTCATGAGCCGTTCCCTTCCCCCTGTTGAAGAGCCGTCCCGGGCCGTTCTGGGGGCCTGGTGACGTGCGGCGCGCGGACGCCGCTGCTCCATGGTTGGTAGCTATAATCGTATAAGTGCTACCTTCAAGCCGAAATTGATAGCGCTATCATTTCGCAGGTGAAACGCTGTTTTTCCGCCACACCCCTTTGAACTACAGGCGTAATTCGTCCGAAGGCGGCTGGAAACGCTTCCACAAGCGCCTCGGATTGCCTTGATCATTATTATATTATAAATGCCAGGGTCAGCGATGAAGACAGGCCCGTGGGGCCGGCGTTAGGGACGGTTATGAGCGACGGAAACGCGGGCAAGCGCCTGCGCAGCGGCGGCACGTACGGCAAGCTGGATCGGGATGGGTTCATCCACCGATCCTGGATGAAGAGCCAGGGCCTGCCCGACGACGTATTCGATGGCCGTCCCGTGATCGGCATCTGCAACACCTGGTCCGAGATCACCCCCTGCAACGCCCACCTGCGCGAGATCGCCGAGCACGTGAAGCGCGGTGTCTGGGAGGCCGGCGGCCTGCCGCTGGAGTTCCCGGCCATGTCGCTGGGCGAGACCCAGATGCGGCCTACGGCCATGCTGTTCCGCAACCTGCTGGCCATGGAGGTCGAGGAGTCGATCCGGGGCAATCCGATCGACGGCGTCGTGCTGCTGGGCGGTTGCGACAAGACCACGCCGGGCCAGCTGATGGGCGCGGCCAGCGTCGACCTGCCCACCATCGTCGTCTCGTCCGGCCCGATGCTGAACGGCAAGTTCCGCGGCAAGGACATCGGCTCGGGCACCGACGTCTGGAAGTTCTCGGAAGCCGTCCGCGCCGGTGAGATGAGCCTGACGGACTTCATGTCGGCCGAGGCCGGCATGAGCCGCTCGCCGGGCACCTGCATGACGATGGGCACAGCCTCGACCATGGCCGCGATCATCGAGGCGATGGGCCTGTCCCTACCCTACAACGCCAGCATCCCCGCCGTGGACGCCCGCCGCCGGGCCCTGTCGCATGAGACCGGCCGGGTGATCGTCCAGATGGTCAAGGCAGACCGGACCCTTTCCCAGGTCGCCACCCGCGCGGCCTTCGAGAACGCCCTGCGCGTCCACGCCGCGATCGGCGGCTCGACCAACGCCGTCGTCCACCTGCTGGCCCTGGCCGGACGCCTGGGCGTGAAGCTGGATCTGGAGGACTTCGACCACCTGTCGCGCGACGTGCCGCTGTTGGTCGACCTGCAGCCGTCGGGCCGGTTCCTGATGGAGGACCTGCACTATGCCGGCGGCCTGCCGGCGGTGATGAAGCAGCTGGAAGCGGTGCTCGATCCCGAGGCCCCGACCGTGGCCGGCCACCGCATCGGCGCCCAGTACGAGGCCGCCGAGGTGTTCAACGCCGAGGTCATCCGCACGATGGCCGACCCCGTGAAGCCCGACAGCGGCATCTGGGTCCTGCGCGGCAACCTGGCCCCCGGCGGCGCGGTGATGAAGCCCAGCGCGGCCTCGCCCGAACTGCTCAGCCATCGCGGCAAGGCCGTGGTGTTCGAGACCATCGAGGACTTCCGCGCCCGCATCGACGACCCGGACCTCGACGTCGACGAGACCTCGATCCTGGTCTTGAAGGGCTGTGGTCCCAAGGGCTATCCGGGCATGCCCGAAGTCGGCAACATGCCGCTTCCCCGCAAGCTGCTCGAGAAGGGCGTCAAGGACATGCTGCGCATCAGCGACGCCCGCATGAGCGGCACCGCCTACGGCGCGGTGATCCTGCACGTCTCGCCCGAGTCGGACGCTGGCGGCCCGCTGGCCGTGGTCCGCAACGGCGACGAGATTGTCTTCGACGGGCCAGCCCGCTCGCTCAGCCTGTCGATCAGCGAGGCCGAGCTGGAAAGCCGCCTCGCCGCCTGGCGCGCCGATCGTCCGGCCCCGAAATACACGCGCGGCTACGCCAAGCTCTATGTCGACCACGTGCTCCAGGCCGACCAGGGCGCGGACCTCGACTTCCTGGTCGGAGCCTCGGGCTCGGTCGTGACGCGCGAAAGCCACTGATGGACCAGGACATCGTCATCGTCGGCGACTGGGGCACCTCGCGCCTGCGCCTGTGGCTGCGCCAGGGCAAGAGCGTCATCCACCGCCGCGACGGCCCGGGCGTCTCGGCCCTGACCGACACGCCGGAGAAGACCTTCCTCGACCTGGTCGGCGACTGGCGCGAGGCCAAGCCGGCCGGCGCCCTGCTGTGCGGCATGGTCGGTTCGCGCATCGGCTGGGTCGAAGCGCCCTACGCCGCCTGCCCGGCCGGTCCCGCCGACGTGGCCGAGAAGACCATTCGCATCGAGGCCGACGGCCTGCCGGTGACCATCGTGCCGGGCCTCTCCTGCACGAACCCGCTGGGCGGTCCCGACGTGATGCGCGGCGAGGAGACGCAAGTCTTCGGCGCCCTGGCGCTCGACGGGGCCTTGCGCGTCGGCCGCCATCTGCTGGTCCTGCCCGGCACCCACAACAAGTGGACCGTGGTCGAGGACGGCAGGATCATGGGCTTCGTCACCGCTCCGGTCGGCGAGACCTTCGCCCTGCTGAAGCAGCACTCGACCCTGGCCGCCGGTGGCGGTTCCCAGGCCGACGGCTCGGCGGAAGGCTTCGCGCTGGGCCTGCAGCGCATCGCCGAGCACGGCGCGGCGCGCCTGCCCCACCTGATGTTCGAGACCCGCTCGCGGCAACTGCTCGACGGCACGAGCCCCGCCGACGCCATGGGCTACCTCTCGGGCCTGCTGATCGCCGCCGACGTCGCCGCCGCGCGCGACTGGTTCGGCCCCATGGACGCCGTGACCGTGATCGGCGCCGGCGCCCTCAGCGACCTCTATGTCCAGGCTCTCGCCCAGATCGACGTCGGCGCGACTGTCGTCGACGGCGACGCGGCCGTCCTCGCCGGGCTTTCGGCGATCTCCAGAACTCAGGACCAGTAGCTTATGACCACCACCGCCCCCCTGCCCCCCATCGTGGCCATCCTGCGCGGCGTGAAGCCGGACGAGGTCGTGGACATCGCCGCCGCCCTGGTGGCCGCCGGGATCAAGGGCATCGAGGTGCCGCTGAACTCGCCCGACCCGCTGGAGAGCATCAAGCGCCTGTGCGACGCTTTCGGCGACCAGGCCCTGTGCGGCGCCGGCACGGTGCTCTCAGCTCAAGCGGTCGACGACGTCGCCAATGTCGGCGGCAAGCTGATCGTCACGCCCAACACCGATCCCGAGGTCATCCGCCGCGCGGTGGAGCTGAACCTCGTCGCCATGCCCGGCTTCGCCACGCCCTCGGAGGCCTTCGCCGCCGTGAAGACGGGCGCCAAAGCCCTGAAGCTGTTCCCGGCCGGGACCTTCGGGCCGGGCCACATCAAGGCGGTCAAGGACGTGCTGCCCAAGGACATCCTGGTCTACGCCGTCGGCGGCGTGGGCGCGGCCAATCTTGAGCCCTGGCGCGCCGCCGGCGTGGCCGGCATCGGCGTCGGGGGCGAACTCTATCGTCCGGGCTACACGGCCCAGGAGGTCGGCGAACGCGCCGCCGCCCTGGTCGCGGCCTGGGACCAGAAATAACCGTCAGGGCCACCAAGGCCATCAACGAGACGGGGGGAAGGAAACCATGAACCTAGCAGCCATCGACCTGGCCGTGCTGGCGATCTACGCGGTCGCCATCTTCGGCCTGGCCCAATGGGTGTCGCGCGACAAGGGCGGCCACCAGAAGGACTCGACCGACTACTTCCTGGCCGGCAAGGCCCTGCCCTGGTGGGCCATCGGCGCGTCGCTGATCGCCGCCAACATCTCGGCCGAACAGATCATCGGCATGAGCGGCTCGGGCTACGCGATCGGCCTGGCCATCGCCTCCTACGAGTGGATGGCGGCCCTGACCCTGATCATCGTCGGCAAGTACTTCCTGCCGGTGTTCCTGAAGAACGGCGTCTACACCATGCCGCAGTTCCTAGAGCAGCGGTACGGCCCTAGCGTGCGGACCCTGATGGCCGTGTTCTGGCTGGGCCTCTACGTCTTCGTGAACCTGACCTCGATCCTGTGGCTGGGCTCGATCGCCGTGCACACGGTCACGGGCCTGGACCAGATGTGGGCCCTGGCCGCCATCGGCGCCTTCGCCCTGGCCTATCAGATCTGGGGCGGGCTGAAGGCGGTCGCGCTCACCGACATCGTCCAGGTGGCCCTGCTGGTCACCGGCGGCCTGATCATCGCCTGGCTGTCGCTGGGCAAGATCGGCCACGGCGACGTCCTGGCGGGCTTCCACCACCTGACGACGACCTTCCCCGAGAAGTTCGACATGATCCTTTCCAAGGACAACCCGCACTACAAGGACCTGCCCGGCATCGCGGTGCTGGTCGGCGGCCTGTGGATCATGAACATCAGCTACTGGGGCTTCAACCAGTACATCATCCAGCGCGCCCTCGGCGCCAAGGACCTCAAGGAAGCCCAGAAGGGCATCGCCATGGCGGCTTACCTCAAGCTGCTGATGCCGGTGATCGTGGTGCTGCCGGGCATCGCCGCCCTGGTTTTGGCCCCGCAAGGCATCAAGCCCGACCAGGCCTATCCGGAGATGATGAAGCTGCTGCCGCCCGGCCTGCTGGGCCTGGTGTTCGCGGCCCTGGTCGCGGCGATCGTCGCGTCGCTGGCGGCCAAGATCAATTCGATCGCCACCATCTTCACCCTCGACGTCTACGCCAAGGCGCGGCCCGGCCAGAGCGAGAAGCAGTTGGTCACCGTCGGCCGCATCACCGCCGTCGTCGCCGTGATCATCGGCATCCTGACCGCCAAGCCGCTGCTGGGCGGCGCAGAGCAGGCGTTCCAGTTCATCCAGGAGTTCACCGGCTTCTTCACGCCGGGGATCGTGGTGATCTTCATCCTCGGCATGTTCTGGAAGAAGACGACCACCGCCGGCGCCCTGACCGCCGCCATCGGCTCGGCCGTGCTGTCGGGGATGTTCTGGTACCTGCAGGAACACGCCATCTACACCATGCCGTTCATGAACCGCGTGGGCGTGGTCTTCCTGCTGTCGCTGGTCGGGGCCGTGCTGGTCTCGCTGGTCGCGCCGGCCAAGAAGGAGGTCAGCGTCGTGACGCTGGAGGGGGTCAGCTACAAGACCTCGACCGGCTTCAACATCGCGGGGATCGGGGTGATCCTGATCCTGATCGCGCTCTACGCCACCTGGTGGTAGGCGCTCTCCAATGACGGGGAAGGGGCGATAAGTTTCGCCCCTTTTCCGTTTTGGTCAGGCCTCTTTTCCGAACGCTCTTGCCCAAACGGCGCGGCGCGGCTGTATTCAGTTATAACCGCTCCATTCGCGAGCGGAGCAAACCACGTTACTAGAGCGGCGAATCCCTTTTCGCCTCGCCGCCCGCAGGAAAGAAGATCCGCCGATGCGCACCCAGCCCGGCCTGAGTTTGACTTACGGTCTGGTCGAGCAACTTGGTCAGGCCATCGTGACCGGCGAATATGTCGAGGTCGGCTTCCCCACCGAGGGTGAACTCTCCAAGCAGTTCGGCGCCAGCCGCACCGTGACCCGCGAAGCGGTCAAGATGCTGACGGCCAAGGGCCTGCTCAGCGCCCGCCCGCGTCACGGCACCGTGGTCGAGCCGGAAGCCGAGTGGAACATGCTCGATCCGGACGTGCTGCGCTGGCTGCTGGAACGCAAGTTCTCCCTGCGCCTGCTGGCCGACTTCACCGAGATGCGCCTGGCCATCGAGCCCGCCGCCGCCGCGCTCGCCGCCCGCAACGCCGACGAGGCGGGGCTGGAGGAGATCCGCAAGGGCCTGCGCCGGATGAAGGCCGCCGCCGAGGGCGAGGACGATCCCCTCACCGCCGACATCGCCTTCCACATCGCCATCCTCAGCGCGACCAAGAACCCGTTCTATCGCGAGCTGCACGAGCTGGTGAACACGGCGCTGCGCATCTCGATCCGCTTCACCAACCGCATCAAGGGCCGCACGGCCTCGATCCCCTCGCACGAAGACGTGGCCGAGGCGATCATCGCCCGCGACGCCGACAAGGCCTTCTCGGCCATGCGCGAGATCATCGTCGACGTGCTGGAGCTGATCCGAGCCGCCTCGCCGGCCACCGAGAGCGAAGCCGCGCGTCGCGAGGCCTGACACCACCGGCCTTGCTTTTTGATCGATATTTGACAACGTTGTCATAAATTTGGCGCGCGGCCGTGCGATCGCGCGTCCGCAGTCCGGAGATCCGCCGTGCAAGCTCCCTACGTCGCCGCCGCCGACCGCTATGCGTCCATGCCCTACCGTCGCACGGGCCGCAGCGGCCTGGACCTGCCGGCGGTGTCGCTGGGCCTCTGGCAGAACTTCGGCGGGACCGACGTGTTCGAGACCGGCCGCGCCATCCTGCGCCGCGCGTTCGACCTGGGCGTCACCCACTTCGACCTCGCCAACAACTACGGCCCGCCCTACGGCTCGGCGGAGGAGAACTTCGGCCGTGTGCTGGGCACGGACTTCAAGGCCCATCGCGACGAGCTGGTGATCTCGACCAAGGCCGGCTGGGACATGTGGCCGGGGCCGTATGGCGGAATCGGCGGCTCGCGGAAGTACCTGATCGCCAGTTGCGACCAGAGCCTCAAGCGCATGGGCGTCGACTATGTCGACATCTTCTACTCGCACCGCGTCGATCCCACGACGCCGCTGGAGGAGACCATGGGCGCCCTGGCCCACCTGCACCGCCAGGGCAAGGCGCTGTACGTCGGGATCTCGTCCTACTCGCCCGAGCTGACCCGCCAGGCCCACGCGATCCTCAAGAGCGAGGGCGTGCCCCTGCTGATCCACCAGCCGTCCTATTCGATGGTCAATCGCTGGATCGAGGACGAACTGCTCGACACGCTGGAAGACCTCGGCGTCGGCTGCATCGCCTTCTCGCCGCTGGCCCAGGGCCTGCTGACCGGCAAGTACCTGAACGGCGTGCCGACGGACTCCCGGGTGGCGCGGGAGACCTCGTTCGCGACCCGGCTGCTCAGCGACGACAATATCGCCCGCATCCGCGCCCTCAATGAGATCGCCGGGAGCCGAGGCCAGACCCTGGCCCAGATGGCCATCGCCTGGACCCTGCGCGACCCACGCGTGACCTCGGCCCTGGTCGGCGCCCGCACGGTCGCCCAGCTGGAAGACACCCTGGCCGCGCTGAAGGGACTGTCGTTCTCGACCGAGGAACTGGCCGCCATCGACACCCATGCCTCAGAAGGCGGCGTCGACCTCTGGAAGGTGTCCTCGCAACTCGCAGGAAGCGATCTGCCGTAACCTTAATAGCCAAGGTTTAATGTTCGGGCGTATTGCCGATCCGGAATGTTCGCATAAGGTTCGCGCCGATGGATAAGGGCGATCACACCTTGTCGGATCAGGTCGATGGCCTAGAGCGTCTCACCGAGCGTGAGCGAGAGTGTCTCCGACTCGTCGATCGCCACATGAGCTCCAAGGAAATCGCCCGCGAGCTGGGCCTCTCCAAGCACACCGTCGACTGGCATCTGGACAAGGCCCGCCGGCGGCTCGGCGCGGCCGATCGCTACGACGCCGCGCGGCGCGTGTTCGACCGCGACCAGCCTCCCCCTGTCATCGCCCCCGATACCCCCCCTCCGATCGCGTCAGGGTCCGATCCGTCCCGGCTAGGCGAACACCCTTCCTCCCGGTCAGCTGACCGCATCGAGGAAGGAGTTCCCAGTGAACGAGTTGACCCCCCATCAGAAGGACGCGATCGGACGGGCCGCGCATCTTCGCCGGGAAGTGATGAGCTTCCAGAGCGAGTGGCCTCTCCTGAATACGGCCGAGACCCTGCCCCCGATCACCTGGGGCGAGCTCGAGCGCCAGCTGAACAGCCTGTCGGCCACCCCGGCCGGCAAGTCGATGGTGCACGACCTGGTGGAAGCCACGCGCAAGCAGGCTTCGTTCAAGCCCAGCGAGTTGGTGATGCGGGAGATCCTCTGCATCGCGAGCGCGGTGATGGACGAGACGTTCCTGTCGGACTCCTCCTCTTCGGACTCGGAGGACGAAGACCTAACCAACTGAGCCTTCCCCTCCGACTGGCCTTCATCGCGGCCGTCATGATCGTCACCGCTTTTGCGTTCGGATCGATCCTGGCCGGGCTCCACGCGCTGGAAGCCATCTTCCCCTGAAGACCCCTCGTCCGGACACGGGCGAGATCTACCAGACAGCCTTTCATCCCTTTTGCAACGCGCCGGCCCCACCGGCGTGAAGGAGACCACTCATGCTCAAGGAACGCCGCCAGGCCGCCGAAACCGTGGCCGAAGCCCTGTTCGCCGCCGAGAAGGCGATCGACGCCGCCATCACCCAGACCGCCGCCCTGGCCGGTCTGATGCCGGCCTCGCGCCAAAGCGCCAATCTCTCGGCCATCGTCGGCCAGGACGCGCTGATGGGCGCGATCGAGACCATGCAGGCCCTGGGCGTGGCTCGCCAGAACATCGTCGCCACCCACAAGAGCCTGTCGGTCGCCCAGCGCGATATCGGCCTCTCGGCCATCTCGTTCGACGACTTCGGCGGCGGCGGCGAGAAGCCCCCGGCGCCCCCGCCGACCGGCCGCCTGGAAGTGGTCCGCGACGTCGCCTGACGACCCCCTCTGCACTTTTCCGCGTCCGCGCATGGTCTTTTCCGCGCGGACGCGGTTAGGTTGCAGCCCATGACCCTGCACACCCTCCATCAATGGGCCAGCCTGGTGTTCCTGCTGCTGTCCAGCGGAACCGCCCTCTGGCTCGGCGGCTGGCCCGAACGGGTAGCCGCGACGGCCATGGTCGTGGCCTGGTTCGCCACCGCCGTCCTGCTCAGCAAGATCCAGCTCTGGGGCCTCGAGATCGAGGTCATGATCATCGACATCGTGCTGTTCGCGACGGTCCTGGCCATCGCCCTGCGCTCCGACCGCTGGTGGCCCCTGTGGGCCAGCGGGTTCCTGGGCCTGGTGGTGCTGGTGCACCTGGCGGTCATCCTGGATCCGAAGATCTGGGGCCGGGCCTATTTCGTGGCCAGCAACATCTTCAGCTACCTGACCATGCTGGCCCTGCTGATCGGCTCCCTGACCCGAAAGCCGCGCCCCGCCTGACGCCGCGTCACGGCTGACAGCCCTTTGAGCGCCTGTTTCACTCCTATCAACAGGAGGAGGAAATCATGGGCGAAGCGTACATCGTCGCGGCCGCGCGGACGGCCGGCGGACGCAAGGGCGGACGGGCTTCGGGCTGGCATCCGGCCGATCTGGCGGGTGTGGTGCTCGATGCTCTGGTCGCGCGCAGCGGCGTCGATCCGGCCCTGATCGAGGACGTGATCATGGGCTGCGTCGGCCAGGTGGGCGAGCAGGCCATCAACATCGCCCGCAACGCGGTCCTGGCCTCCAAGCTGCCCGAAAGCGTGCCGGCCACCTCGGTCGACCGCCAGTGCGGCTCGTCGCAGCAGGCCATCCACTTCGCCGCCGCGACGGTCATGTCCGGCGCCATGGACGTGGTCATCGCCGCCGGCGTCGAGAGCATGAGCCGCGTGCCGATGGGGCTGTCCTCGGCCCTGCCCTACAAGAACGGCTTCGGGACCTACAAGAGCCCGCGGATGGAAGAGCGCTATCCGGGCATCCAGTTCAGCCAGTTCGCCGGCGCCGAGATGCTGGCCAGGAAGTACGACCTGCCGCGCGACCAGCTGGACGCCTTCGCCCTGGCCAGCCACCAGCGCGCCATGGCCGCCACCAAGGGCGGCAAGTTCGCCGCCGAGATCGTGCCGATCCAGGTGACCCTTCCAGACGGCTCGGTCGAGACCCACGACGCCGACGAGGGCATCCGCTGGGACGCCTCGCTGGAGTCGATCGGCGCGGTGAAGCTGCTGACCGAGGACGGCCGCCTGACCGCCGCCACCTCCAGCCAGATCTGCGACGGCGCGGCCGGGGTGATGACCGTCAACGAGCGTGGACTCAAGGCTTTGGGTGTCTCGCCGCTGGCTCGGATCCACAGCATGACCGTGATCGGCCACGACCCGGTGATCATGCTGGAGGCTCCGATCCCGGCCACGGAAAAGGCCCTGCAACGCGCCGGCCTGAAGATCGGCGACATCGACCTCTACGAGGTCAACGAGGCCTTCGCCTCGGTGCCGACGGCCTGGCTGAAGGTGACCGGCGGCGATCCGGATCGGCTGAACGTGAATGGCGGCGCCATCGCGCTCGGGCATCCGCTGGGCGGCTCGGGGGCCAAGCTGATGACCACCCTGGTGCACGCGATGCAGGACCGCGGCGCGCGCTACGGCCTGCAGACCATGTGCGAAGGCGGCGGCCTGGCCAACGTGACGATCATCGAGCGACTGTAGGCTCGCGCGCTCCAGCAAGTGTTTGAGACATTTTATCGTCTTACGGCAAATTAACTCAGCGGCCCGGGGTTTGTCGGCTAGAAGGCCTCGGGCTCAATTACTGCTGGGGATATGTTCGTGCTTAACGGGATCAATGGGCGCCGCCCGAAGCTGAGCGCGCTGGTCTTGGTCCTGGGCGTGAGCGCGATCGCTCTGTCAGGCTGCGGCGAAAAGAAGGACAAGAAGCCCAAGGCGTCCCCGACCGCCTCGGCCACGGTCAGCGTCGCCGTCGTCACCAGCCAGCCCATCGCCCGCCAGATCAACGCCACCGGCACGATCTCGCCGTGGGAAGAGGTCCCGGTCGGCGCCGAGACCGGCGGCCTGACGGCCGTGTCGGTCAATGCCGACGAGGGCCAGGTGGTCCAGGCCGGCCAGATCCTGGTCCAGCTCAACAGCACCCTGATCGCCGCCCAGCTGCGCCAGCAGGACGCCGCCGTCGCCAGCGCCAAGGCCACCCTGGCCGAGGCCAGCGCCGCCCTGAACCGCGCCAAGGAACTGCAGGCCAAGGGCTATCTCAGCCAGGCCGGCCTCGACACCGCCACGGCCCGCCAGGGCACGGCCGCCGCCAACCTCGCCGCCGCTGAAGCCGGCCGGGGCGAGACCGCCGCGCGCGTCGCCCAGACCTCGGTCCGCGCCCCCGTCGGCGGCATGATCAGCCGCCGCACCGTCACCAAGGGCCAGATCGTTTCCGCCGGCTCCGAGCTCTTCCGCATCGTCCGCGACGGCCGCCTGGAACTGGACGCCGAAATCCCCGAGACCGACCTGGCCTCGGTCAAGGCCGGCATGCCCGCCACGATCCGGTCCGAGAAGGTCGGCGAGATCAGCGGCCGCGTCCGCATCGTCACCTCCGAGGTCAACACGACCAGCCGCCTGGGCGTCGCCCGCGTGGCGCTGTCGTCGATGGGCGGCTTCCGTCCGGGGATGTTCGCCCGCGCCACGATCGACGCCGGCGACCAGCCGGCCCTGGTCGTGCCGTCGGCCTCGATCCTCTATCGCGAGAACCGCCCGGGCGTGTTCGTCGTCGACAGCGCCAGGAAGGTCCACTTCCGTCGCATCACCGTCCTGGCCAGCACCGGCGACCGCGTCGCCGCCAGCGGCCTGACCGCCGGCGAACAGGTCGTGGTCGAGGGCGCCGGCTTCCTGGGCGAAGGCGACCTGGTCCGCATCGGCCTCGCGCCGACCGCCGCGCCTGTCGCCAAGTCGGCCCGCTAAGGACCGCCCCCGATGCGCAACATCTCGTCCTGGGCGATCAAGAACCCGATCCCCGTCATCCTGCTGTTCGTCCTGCTGACCATCGCCGGCGTGGTCAGCTTCAGCGGCATGCGGATCAACAACCAGCCCGACGTCGACCTGCCGATCGTCGTGGTCACGGCCGTGCGCCCCGGCGCCGCGCCCAGCGAACTCGAGACCCAGGTCACGCGGCTGATCGAGGACTCGATCGCCGGCCTCGGCCAGGTGCGCCACACCAATTCCACCGTCGTCGACGGCGCCTCGACCACGGTCATCGAGTTCGAGCTGGGCGTCGACCACGAGCGCGTCACCAACGACGTGCGCAACGCCATGTCCAACCTGCGCGGCTCCCTGCCCCAGGACATGCAGGAGCCGATCGTCACCCGGGTCGATATCTCGGGCGACGATCTGATCACCTATGTGGTCAAGGCCCCGACCCTGACGCCCGAGCAGCGCAGCTGGTTCGTCGACAACGACGTCAGCCGCGCCCTGCTGGCCACGCGCGGCGTCGGCGAGGTCAACCGCCGAGGCGGCGTCAGCCGTGAGATCGAGGTCGCCCTCGCCCCCGACCGCCTGGCCGCGCGCGGCGTCACCGCCGCCGCCGTCAGCCAGGCCCTGGTGTCCTCGAACGCCGACCTGCCTGGCGGCCGCGTGACCATTTCGGGCGCCGAGCGCGCCATCCGCACCCTGGGCGCGGCCGGCTCGGTCGAGCAGCTGCGCGAGACCCGCGTGCCCGTCTCGGGCGGCGGCACCGTGCGCCTGGCCGACCTGGGCACGGTCACCGACCACTGGGCCGAGCCGCGCTCCCGCGCGCGCTATGACGGCCAGGAGGTGGTGACCTTCAGCATGATCCGCTCGCGCGGCGCCTCGGAAGTCCAGACCGCCGAGAAGGTCCGCAAGGCCGTCGAGAAGCTCGACAAGGAGCACCCCGAGCTGACGATCGAGGAGATCACCTCGAACGTGAAGTACATCGAGGAAAGCTACATCGCCTCGATGGAAGCCCTGATCATCGGGGCCGTGCTGGCCGTGCTGGTCGTGCTGCTGTTCCTGCGCGACTGGCGCGCCACCCTGCTGTCGGCCGTCGCCATCCCGATGTCGCTGATCCCGACCTTCGCGGTGCTGGCGCCGATGGGCCAGTCGCTGAACGGCATCACCCTGCTGGCCCTGTCGCTGACCGTCGGCATCCTCGTCGACGACGCCATCGTCGAGATCGAGAACATGGTCCGCCACATGCGCGGGGGCAAAAGCCCCTATGCGGCAGCCATGGAAGCGGCGGACGAGATCGGCCTGGCCGTCGTGGCCACCACCTTCACCATCGTGGCCGTGTTCGCCCCCGTCGGCTTCATGCCGGGCATCGTCGGCCAGTTCTTCAAGGCCTTCGCCCTGGCGGCTTGCGTCTCGGTGCTGTTCTCGCTGGTGGTCGCCCGCCTGCTGACGCCGCTGATGGGCGCCTACATGCTGAAGGCCGACACCAAGCACGAGGACAAGGACCCGCCGTGGATGGGCCCCTACCTCAGGAGCCTGAACTGGGGCCTGAACAACCGCTGGAAGGTGCTGGCCATGGGCGTGCCCATGCTGGTCATCTCGGTCCTGCTGTTCATGGCCCTGCCGTTCGAATTCCAACCCCAGGCCGACCGTGGCCGGGCTCAGTTCTCGGTCGAGCTGCCCCCGGGCGCCACCCTGGACGAGACCGACGCGGTGGTGCAGCGCGTGACCCGCGAACTGCGAGCCCGCAACGAGGTCGTCAGCGTCTACAGCTCGGTCGGCAGCAACAACTCGGTCAACAAGGGCTCGGTGACCGCCGACCTGACCGACAAGAGCCAGCGGATCAGCCAGAGCCAGTTCAGCCGCCAGATGGTCGACAAGTTCGCCGAGATTCCCGGCGCGCGGATCGGCCTGGGCGGCAACAACGGCGGCGGCCCGTCGAACGGCAGCAGCTATACGCTCAGCCTGGTCAGCGACAACGGCCCGGCCCTGGAAGCGGCCGCCCGCAAGGTCGAGGCCGAGATGCGCTCGGTTCCGGGCCTGGCGCACGTGGTCAACACCGCCTCGATCGCCCGTCCCGAGATCGTCGTCACGCCCAGGCCCGACCAAGCCGCCCGCGCCGGCGTCTCGGCCGGCGCCATCAGCCAGGCCGTGCGCGTGGCCACCATCGGCGACGTCGACCAGAACCTGCCCAAGTACAATCTGGGTGACCGCCAGGTGCCGATCCGTCTGCGCCTGAACGACAGCGCGCGCGGCGACATCGCCGTGCTGCAGACCCTGCAGGTGCCCTCCGCCAACGGCCCCGTGCCGCTGAGCGCGGTCGCCGACATCCGCTTTGGCGCCGGTCCCTCACAGATCGACCGCCGCGACCGCGCCCGCGTGGCCACCATCACCGCCGAACTCGACGGCATCGTCGTCGGCGAAGCGGCCAAGCGCGTCCACGCCCTGGCCTCGGTCAAGACCCTGCCGAACGGCGTCAAGGAAGTGGCCGCCGGCGACGCCGAGTTCATCCAGGAGATGGTGGTCGGGTTCCTGGGCGCGCTGATCACCGGCGTCCTCCTGATGTACGTCGTGCTGGTGCTGCTGTTCCGCAGCTTCGCCCACCCGATCACCATCATGGTCGCCCTGCCCCTGGCCATCGGCGGCGCCTTCGGCCTGCTGGTGCTGGCCAAGTCCAGCTTCTCGATCTCGACCCTGATCGGGATCCTGATGCTGATGGGCATCGCGGCCAAGAACTCGATCCTGCTGGTCGAGTACGCGATCATGGCCATGCAGGAACACGGCATGGACAAGCGCACAGCCATCGTCGACGCGGCCCACAAGCGGGCCCGGCCGATCCTGATGACCACCGTGGCCATGGGCGCGGGCATGCTGCCCACCGCCATCGGCCTGGGCGCCGAGGTCGAGTTCCGCGCCCCGATGGCCATCGCGGTCATCGGCGGCCTGATCACCTCGACCCTGCTGTCGCTGCTCTACATCCCGGTGGTGTTCGTCCTGATGGACGGCCTCAAGACCCGGTCCGAAAACCTGATGCGCCGCATCTTCGGCGGCCAGCACCACGTGGCGGCGAAGAAGCCGATCATCGAGTAGACTGGACTTCAATCGAGCCAGAGCGCCCTTCGCCGGACCCGGCGGAGGGCGTTTTTGTATCCGGCCCACACCAACTCTTCCGTCATTCCCGCCCTTGTGGCGGGAACCCCTCTATCCGCCGCAGGTGCAGTAGTGGCGGACTGCTAAGCAGTCCGCTTGCTTCTCACGTGTCAGCTGAACCAGGGGTTCCCGCCACAAGGGCGGGAATGACGGAACTATATGTGGGTCGGCTTCGGGAGCACTCCCCCCTAGCCTCGCAAAGCCTGCGCCACCACCGGCGCCAGCCGCTCGGCGATGATCCGCGCGCCCTCGGCGTTGGGGTGGATGCCGTCTCGCTGCATGAACCGCGACACCCCGATCACGCCGGTGAAGAAGTCCGGCGCGTAGAACACACCCTCCTCGCGCGCCAGGTCAGGATAGATCTGGTTGAAGCGGCGGGCATAGTCGACGCCCAGCAGGGCCGGCGACTTCACCCCGGCCAGGACCACGCGGATGTTTCGCTGCTTCAGTCGCTGAATGATGGTCCGCAGGTTGGTCTTGGTCCGCGCGGGATCGACGCCCAGCAGGATGTCGTTGCCGCCCAGGGCCACCACGCAGACGAAGGTGTCGGCCGGCACGCGGTCGACGCGGTTCAGTCCGCCGGCCGTGGTGTCGCCCAGCACGCCATAGGCGCGCACCCGCGAGCGGATGCTCATCCCGTCCAGCGCCTTCTGCAGGCGCGCAGGCATGGCCAGGTCGTTGGAGAGTCCCAGCCCCGCCGTGATCGAGTCGCCCAGCACGGTGACCAGGGGCGGCGGCGGAGGGGGCGGCGGCGGCTTCTTCTTTCGCGAGGCGGCCAGCGCCGCGCCGGGCGTGGCGAGGCCGATCAGGCCCGCCAGGACGTTTCTGCGGTCTGGGGCAAGTCGCGTTACGCGCAAGGACTGGAACTTCACCATGGTCGAACCGTACTGTTCTCCCTGAGCCTGTCCTTTTCGGACAGGCTCCAACCTAAGCAAGAGGACGCGACCACCGCCGAAACCGGCATCCACTTTCGGCTGTCGCGTCCGAACATAATAATGGCCCCATGCGTTGAACGCGGGCTGAATGGAGAAGCGCCCCATGCAACGCCGGCTTCGCGAAATCTTGATCGTCGGGGGCGCGATCACGGCGCTCGCCGCCTGTGGCCAGAGCAATGGCCAGCAGAACAGCACGGTCGGCTACGGCCCCAACCCGGCCCTGCCCGAACCCAACAAGACCCTGCTGCCGACCGTGAAGGTCTCGGACGTGGTCGGCTGGCCGGCGGGCGTCACGCCCAAGGCGCCGGCGGGCTTCAAGGTCCAGGCGCTCGCCAGCGGCCTGGACCATCCGCGCTGGCTGCTCGTCCTGCCCAATGGCGACGTGCTGGTGGCCGAGAGCAACAAGCCCGCCAGCAAGGACAAGCCGAAAGGCATCAAGGGCTTCTTCGAGGCCAAGCTGATGAAGAAGGCCGGGGCCGGCGTGCCCAGCGCCGACCGCATCTCCCTGCTGCGCGACGCCGACCATGACGGGGTGGCGGAGACCAAGACCGCCTTCCTGACCGGCCTGCACTCGCCGTTCGGCATGGCCCTGGTCAACGGGACGCTCTACGTCGCCAACGCCGACGCCATCGTCGCCTTCCCCTACGCCGAGGGCGCGACCAGCATCACCGCCGCGCCGCGCAAGATCGCCGACCTGCCGGGCGGGCCGATCAACCACCACTGGACCAAGAACATCATCGCCAGCCCGGACGGGACCAAGCTGTTCGCCACCGTCGGCTCCAACAGCAACGTCGGCGAGAACGGCATGAACAACGAGGTCGACCGCGCCGCGATCCTCGAGGTCGACCTGGCGACGGGCGCCAAGCGTGTCTTCGCCGGCGGCCTGCGCAATCCCAACGGCATGGGCTGGAACCCGGCCAATGGCGAGCTGTGGACCACGGTCAACGAGCGCGACGAGCTCGGCAACGACCTGGTCCCCGACTACATGACCTCGGTCCGCGACGGCGGATTCTACGGCTGGCCCTACAGCTATTACGGCCGCCACGTCGACAAGCGGGTCAAGGACGCCGACCGCCGCCCCGACCTGGTCGAACGCGCCATCGTCCCCGACTACGCCCTGGGCGCCCACACCGCCTCGCTGGGCCTGACCTTCTATGAGGGCGCCAGCTTCCCGGCCGCCTATCGCGGCGGGATCTTCATCGGCCAGCACGGCTCATGGAACCGCAATCCGCAGGCGGGGTACAAGGTGATCTTCGTGCCGTTCGCGGGAGGCAAGCCAGCGGGTGGGGTGCAGGACTTCCTGACCGGGTTCCTGGATGCTCAGGGCAAGGCCCAGGGACGGCCGGTGGGCGTGACGGTGGATGCCTCGGGGGCGCTGCTGGTGGCGGATGATGTGGGGAATGTGGTGTGGCGGGTGAGCCCGGCCGGCTAGCACAGCGGGACCGAAACCTCGCCCTTCGACAAGCTCAGGGTGAGGTTTCTAGTGCGACGCTCGATGAGTAGTCCTCACCCTGAGCTTGTCGAAGGGCGAGGACGGTCCCTCCAGTCTGCCAGCTCCGCCTCCGCGCCTCGCACCATCAGCGCCAGCCCGCGCTCGAACAGCCCCTCGTGGCCGCTGTCCCGGTAGTACGCCATCGCCTCGGCCAGCACCGGATAGGCCTGGGCCGCCTCGTCCAGTCGCGCCTGCTCGGCAGAACCGTCAATCGGCGAGGCCTGTTCCTCCAGCACGCAGCCGACCACGTAGCGGCCGACCGCCACGAACAGCTGCATGGCCTGGGCCGGCGAGAAGCCCGCGCGCACCAGCACCATGGCCTGGGCCTCGACATGCGCCAGGTCGCCCGGATCGGCCTCGGTGCCGGCGTGCACCCGCGCCCCATCGCGATAGCTCAGCAAGGCCGCCCGGAAGCTGCGCCCATTGCGGCGCAGGAAGTCCTGCCAGCTCTCGCCCTCGCGCGGCACGCGGGCGTCATGCGCCCGCGCCAGGATCTCGCCGTTCATGGCGTCCAGCAGGGCGCGCTTGTTCTTGAAGTGCCAGTAGAGCGCCGGCTGGCGCACGCCCAGGCGCTCGGCGATGGCGCGGGTCGACAGGGCGTCGACGCCCACCTCGTTGAGGAGTTCCAGCGCGGTTTCCAGGATGCGCCGGCGATCGACCTTCATAGCTCTGCTTCCGGCCCCATATGAATCGGCTTGACCTCGCGGCCGATCTCGACTTTATCGACGATAAGGAACTTTATCGATGATAAATTTTATGACCCGCCTGTTCAAAGACCGCTCCAAGGCCGCCTTCGGCCTGATCCTCGCCACCGTGACCCTGGACGCCGTCGGCATCGGCCTGGTCATGCCGATCATCCCGCGCCTGTTGCGCGAGGTCGGCCATACGGGTGAGCTGGGCTGGAAGTTCGGGGCGTTCCTGGGCCTCTACGCCCTGATGCAGTTCCTGTGCTCGCCCGTGCTGGGCGCGATCAGCGACAAGGTCGGCCGCCGGCCGGTGCTGCTGGTCTCGCTGGCGGGCGCGGCGATCGACTATGTGTTCATGGCCCTGGCCCCGTCCCTGGCCTGGCTGTTCGTCGGCCGCGCCATCGCTGGGATCACCGGGGCCAACATGGCCGTCGCCCAGGCCTATATCGCCGATATCACGCCCGAGGATCAGCGCGCCCGGCGCTTTGGCCTGTTCAGCGCCATGTTCGGCATCGGCTTCATCCTGGGTCCGGTGCTGGGCGGCTTCCTGGGCGCGAGCTGGGTCCGCGCGCCGTTCCTGGCCGCCGCCGCCCTGAACGGCGTCAACCTGCTGATGGCCCTCTTCATCCTGCCGGAGTCGCACAAGGCCCGCAGCCCGACGATCGATCCGGCCGCCTTCAACCCGTTCGCCTCGCTGCGCTGGGCGGCGGCCTTCCCGGCCATCCTGCCGCTGATGATCGCCTTCGCCACCCTGCACATCATCGGCGAGGTCGGCGGCACGGTCTGGGTGATCTATGGCGAGGACAAGTTCGCCTGGGATCCCTGGACCATCGGCTTCTCGCTGGCGGGGTTCGGCCTGTTCCACGCCCTGGCCCAGGCGTTCGTGGCCGGCCCGCTGGCCGAGCGCTGCGGCGAGCGGCGGGCCATCACCATCGGCATCCTGGCCGACGCCTTCGCCTATGTCGCCATCGCGCTCGCCACCAAGGGCTGGATGGCCTTCCTGCTGTTGCCGATGTTCTGCCTGGGCGGCGTCGGCCAGCCCTCGATCCAGAGCTTGCTCTCGCGCCAGGTCGGCGAGGACCAGCAGGGCCGCTTGCAGGGCGTGCTGGCCAGCCTGGCGAGCCTCGCCGCGGTCATCGGCCCGGTGGTGATCTCACAGGTCTATTTCGCCAGCCGGGGCTGGTTCCCCGGCCTGGTCTGGACCTTGGGCGCGGCGCTAGGTTTGATGTGCCTGCCGATCTTCCTGACGCGACGCGAAGGGAAACTTGCACAACCGGACTGACTGAGTCACGGTTCGCCGGAATACGGAGGAGCCGCCCATGAAAGTCGATCGCCTGCCCAAGGTGCGGACCTCGCTGTCGCCGACCAACCACCCGTACATGACCGGCGCGTGGACGCCGCTGCACGAGGAGGTCAACGCCTGGGATCTGGAGGTGCTGGAAGGCGCGATCCCGGCCGACCTGGACGGCGTCTATCTGCGCAATACTGAGAACCCGGTCCACGACCCGGTCGGCCGCTACCACCCGTTCGATGGCGACGGCATGATCCACGCCATCGAGTTCAAGGGCGGGGAAGCGACCTATCGCAACCGCTTCATCCGTACACGGTGCTTCGAGGCCGAACAGGAAGCCGGCGAGGGCCTGTGGGGCGGGCTGATGGACGGTCCGGGGATCTCCAAGCTGCCCGGCTTCGGCGCCCACGGCTCCCTGAAGGACACCGCCAGCACCGACATCGTCGTCCACAACGGCGAGGCCATCGCCACCTTCTACCAGTGCGGCGAAGCCTATCGGCTGGATCCCCTGACGCTGGAGAACCTGGGCGTCGCGGCCTGGGCGCCGCTGGAAGGCGTCTCGGCCCACCCCAAGGTCGACGAGGCCACGGGCGAGCTGATGTTCTTCAACTACTCCAAGACCTGGCCCTACATGCACTACGGCGTGGTCGACGCGGCCGGCAAGCGCAGCGTCTATCAGGGCGTGCCCCTGCCCGGCCCGCGCCTGCCGCACGACATGACCTTCTCGTCCAAGTACGCGATCCTCAACGACCTGCCGGTGTTCTGGGACCAGGACCTGATGGCGCGGGGCATTCACGCCGTGCGCCTGCACAAGGGCCTGCCGTCCCGCTTCGCCCTGGTGCCCCGCGCCGGCGGCGAGCCGCGCTGGTTCGAGGCCGCGCCGACCTATGTGCTGCACTGGCTCAATGCGTATGAGGACGGCGACGAGGTGGTGCTGGACGGCTACTTCCAGGAGAACCCGATCCCGCGCCCGCTGGAGACCGCGCCCGACGGCCACAACCACCTGATGGCCTATCTGGACGAGCACAGCTTCCGCTCCAAGCTGCACCGCTGGCGCTTCAACCTGGTGACCGGCGAGACGACCGAGAAGCACCTGGACGACCGGGTGCTGGAGTTCGGCATGTTCAACCAGAAATACGCCGGCAAGCCGTACCGTTACGCCTATTCGACCACGTCCAAGCCGGGCTGGTTCCTGTTCAACGGCTTCGTCAAGCACGACCTGGAAACGGGCGAGAGCTTGTCGATCCAGCTGCCCGAGGGCGTCTACGCCAGCGAGGCGCCGTTCGCGGCCAAGATCGGCGCCGTGGACGAGGATGACGGCTACCTGGTGAGCTTCCTGATCGACGAGAACCGGGGGACTTCGGAGTGCGCGATCGTCGACGCCAAGCGCTTCGAGATCGTCTGCCGGGTGGCCCTGCCGCACAAGCTCAGCAGCGGGACGCACAGCGTGTGGGCCGGGCGGGAGATGCTGAAGGCGTAATCCCTCTCCCCTTGCGGGAGAGGGTGGCCCGCGAAGCGGGTCGGGTGAGGGGTCGCGCCGCCCTGTGGGACAGGCTCTTCAACCCCTCATCCGTCAGCTTCGCTGACACCTTCTCCCGCAAGGGGAGAAGGGGAAACATGGTTAATCGCCCCTTTACCCTACCCCGCTAGTCTCCCGGATCATGCGCCGCGCCCTCTTCGCCCTGCTGGTTCTCGCCACGGCCCTGCCGGCCGTCGCCGCCACCCCGACGATTCCGGCCAAGCCTAGGCCCGCCACGCCGATCCAGGCGCCCGTCGAGCAGCCCAGCGTCTTCCTGCCCGCGCCGATCCCGCTGGCCGTCGGCCGGCCTGGCGGCGATGTCCTGCAGTGCAAGGCCACCTGCAACCGGACCCTGATCTTCTGCAGCTCCAGCGGCGACGACGATGGCTGCGGCGCCCGCTGGGCCCAGTGCAGCTCGGCCTGCTCGTCGAACTACCAGCCGACCCGCTTCCGCTAGAGCGCGCCTTCCCCAACGGCCGCTTGCCGGCTCGGATAACGCCGGTACACTCAACCTGAACAACGATAAGTCAGGTGGGTGGAGATGTCGGAAAAGCTCCCGAAAGCGTGCGTCATCGGCGCGGGCTGCAGCGGCTTCACCACGATCAAGCGGCTGAAGGACTACGGCATCCCGTACGACTGCTTCGAGATGTCCGACGAGGTCGGGGGCAACTGGTACTACAAGAACCCCAACGGCATGTCGGCCTGCTACGAGAGCCTGCACATCGACACCAGCAAGTGGCGCCTCGCCTTCGAGGACTTCTCCGTGCCGAAGGACTGGCCCGACTTCCCGCACCACGCGCAGCTGTTCCAGTACTTCAAGGACTATGTCGATCACTTCGGCCTGCGTCCGACGATCACCTTCAACACCCGGGTCGAGAGCGCCCGCCGCACCGACGAGGGCCTGTGGTCGGTGACCCTGTCGACCGGCGAGACGCGGCTCTACGACGTGCTGTTCGTCTGCAACGGCCACCACTGGGACCCGCGTATCCCCGAGTATCCGGGCGAGTTTGACGGCCCCGCCTTCCACGCCCACGCCTATAGCGACCCGTTCGATCCGGTGGACATGCGCGGCAAGAACGTCGTGGTGGTCGGCATGGGCAATTCGGCCATGGACATCGCCAGCGAGCTCTCGCAGCGACCGATCGCGAAAAACCTCTGGGTCTCGGCCCGGCGTGGAGTCTGGGTGCTCCCCAAGTACCTGAACGGCAAGCCGGCCGATAAGAGCGCCATGCCGGCCTGGATGCCCAAGAAGCTGGGCCTGTCCCTGGCCCGCTCGGTGATCAAGAAGACCATCGGCCGGATGGAGGACTACGGCCTGCCCAAGCCCGACCACGAGCCGCTGGAGGCTCACCCCTCGGTCTCGGGCGAGTTCCTGACCCGCGCCGGCTGCGGCGACATCAAGTTCAAGCCGGCGATCAAGGCGCTGGAAGGCAAGCGCGTCCGCTTCGCCGACGACACCGTCGAGGACGTCGACGCGATCGTCTTCGCCACCGGCTACAAGATCAGCTTCCCATTCTTCGACGACCCGGCCCTGCTGCCGGGCGCCGACCACCGCTTCCCGCTGTTCAAGCGGATGATGAAGCCAGGCGTGAAGAACCTCTTCTTCATGGGCCTGGCCCAGCCCCTGCCGACCCTGGTGAACTTCGCCGAGCAGCAGGCCAAGCTGGCGGCGGGGTACCTGGCGGGAAAATACGCCCCGCCGTCGGAGGCCGAGATGGTGCGCATCACCGCCAAGGACGAGGAGCGGCACACCGGGCAGTTCTATGACTCGGCGCGGCACACCATCCAGGTCGATTTCAACGTCTACTGCGCGGACCTGAAGAAGGAGATCGCCAAGGGCGAGGCGCGGGCGAGGAGCGCTGGTGGGAGACTGCCGGTGGCGGCGCTAGCGGAGATCCGGATGGAGCCCTTGTTGGCCAGCGCCGAGTAGCCCCCTCCGGCCCTCCGGGCCACCTCCCCCAGAGGGGGAGGAGAGGCGCGATGTCTGCTCCCCCGCTGGGGGAGCTGTCGCGGAGCGACTGAGGGGGCTACGCATGCGTCAGCCGCCCTCGCACCCGGATTCGCCATGCCCAAGATCACCTTCGACAAGGACACCCGCGCCAAGCTGGTCGGCGGCCTCTCCGACTACCTGCGCACAGAGCTCGATCTGGACGTGAAGGGCTTCGACGCCGAGTTCCTGCTCGACTTCATCAGCGAGCGGCTGGGGCCGTACTACTACAACCAGGGCCTCCACGACGCCTCGGCCCTGTACCGCGAGAAGCTGGAGGCGATCAGCGAGGCTGTGTGGGAGATCGAGGTTCCGGTGAAGCCGCTTTGAGGGCCTGTCCTCGCCCTTCGACAGGCTCAGGGTGAGGACTATTCGAGCGCCGCAGTAGAAACCTCACCCTGAGCTTGTCGAAGGGCGAGGTTGCGGCTCCTCGAGCTATCCTCCCCTCGCGTAAACATTGACGCCCCCGCCCAGCGGCGCATCCTTCCTGAACAACGATAAGTCGCCCTGCCACGGCAGGCGACGGGAGGAAGCTCGATGGCCGACGGCTCGACCGTCCACGGCGCCAAGACCCGCGCGCCCGATCCCGCCCTGCCGCGCGTCTGCGTCATCGGCGCCGGCTCGTCCGGCATCGCAACCTGCAAGCAGCTGCACGAGGCCGGGATCCCGTTCGACTGCTTCGAGGCCTCGGACCGGATCGGCGGCAACTGGGTGTTCCAGAACCGCAACGGCATGAGCAGCGCCTATCGCTCGCTGCACATCAACACCAGCCGGGACAAGATGGCCTATTCGGACTTCCCGATGCCGGCGGACTACCCCGACTATCCGCACCACACCCACATCGCGAAGTATTTCGACGACTACGCCGACCACTTCGGCTTCCGCGATCGCATCACCTTCCAGTGCGCCGTGACCTGGGCCAAGCGGCGGGACGACGGCATCTGGGAGATCACCCTGGAGACCGGTGAAAAGCGTCTCTACGACGCCCTGTGCGTCGCCAACGGCCACCACTGGGATCCCCGTTGGCCCGATCCCAGGCCGCCCGGCCAGTTCACCGGGCTGGAGATGCACAGCCACTATTATATCGATCCCTCCACGCCCCACGACCTGCGCGGCAAGAAGGTGGTGATCGTCGGCTTCGGCAACTCGGCCCTCGATCTCGCCTGCGAGCTGGGTCGGCGCGAAAACACCGAGGGCGTCTATCTGTCGGTGCGCCGCGGCTACTGGGTGGTGCCGCGCTATTTCGGCGCCGACGTGCTGGACTTCTTCAACAACCACCCCAGCCAGGACCCGCCGCTGCTGTCGCGGATCCTGCCGGGCAAGATGGTCGCCAAGGCCATCGAGAAGAAGATCGCCGCCGTGCATGGCCGGCCCGAGGACCACGGCCTGCCCAAGCCCGACCACGACTTCGGGGCGTCACACCCGGCCATCAGCCACGAGCTCTACAACCGCATCGGCTCGGGCGACGTGACCATCAAGCCCGACATCGAGCGCTTCGACGGCAAGCAGGTGTTCTTCAAGGACGGGACCAGCATCGAGGCCGACGCCGTGATCTGGTGCACCGGCTACAAGATCACCTTCCCGTTCTTCGACAGCATCACCCTGGACGCGCCGGACAACGACATCGCCCTGTGGAAGCGGATGATCGACCCGCGCTTCGACAACCTGTTCATGGTCGCCCTGGTCCAGCCGCTGTGCGCCATGATGCCGATCGCCGAGGAGCAGTCGAAGCTGATCGCCGCCTATCTGACCGGCCGCTACGCCCTGCCGGACGCGGCGACCATGGCCGCCGAGCGCGACGCCATGCACCAGGGGGTGAAAGCCCACTACGTCGCCTCGGCCCGGCACACGATCCAGATCAATTGCGGGGACTACGCCTTCGACCTGCGCAAGGAGCTTAAGCGGGGGATCAAGCGCGCCAAGGCCAAGGGCAACCCGCTGCCTATCAAACCATGTGCCGTGAAGGCCTTGCCTCTTGCCGCAGAGTAAGGCTGTGATCATGACGGGGCGTCACGAACGTCCCGCCTCCGAGTCGCGGTCCATGTCGAATATCGCCTATTTCCCCAAGCCCCACGTCGACCAGCGGCCGGGCAAGCGGGAGCGCACCAAGACCGCCAACCGCCAGGCGATCCTGGACGCCGCGCGCGAGGTGTTCGGCGAGCTGGGTTACGACGCCGCCACCGTGCGCGACATCATCCGCCGCACGGGTTTGGCCTCGGGCACCTTCTACAACTACTACAAGTCCAAGGAGGAGGTGTTCGACGCCCTGGCCGATGACGGCGCCCGCCGCTTCCGCCCGTTGCTGCGCGCCGAGTCCGAGAAGGCCGTCGACTTCCAGTCGTTCCTGCGCGGGGCGATCCTGGCCTATTTCAACTTCGTGGCCACCGAGCAGGAAAGCTGGCGGATGGACCGCCCGCCCGGCGAGCAGATCCCGCACGCCCGCTCGACACCCGAAGTGGTCGCCGTGTTCGACGAGGTCCACGAGGCCTTCGCCCGGGTGCTGGAGCGCGAGCACGCGCCGGCCGTGGACCTCGACTACCTGACCACCGCCTGCATCGCGGTGGCCCGCGAGATCGGCGACAAGATGCTGGAGCGGCGTCCGGTCGACACCGAGGGCGCGGCGGACTTCGCGGTCAAGCTGATCCTGGGCGGCCTGCCGGCGCTGCCGAGACTTTAAGAACAACAACAAGAACGCCCAAGAGGCGAAGCAGAGAGTGGGGAAACCATGGCCTCGGACGCCACCCAGAAAGCCATACTGAAGCTGATCCTGTCGCTGCCCAGCCCGGTCCTGCGGGCCATGTCGGGCGGCGGGGTGGTCTACAAGGGCGGCCGCACCCTGGACCCCCGCTTCCAGTTCTTCGCCCACGCGGCCAAGAAGATGCCGCCGATGTCGTCGGTCAGCCCCGCCGAGGCGGTGGCCGGCAGCGCCAAGGGCCTGGCCGCCGTGCAGGGTCCGCTGGAGCCCGGCGTCCGCACCGAGAGCCTGTCGGTCGAAGGTCCTAACGGCCCGATCCCTTGCCGCGCCTATCGCCCCGAGAGCCAGGACACCGACGCGCCGCTGATCGTCTACGCCCACATGGGCGGCGGGGTGATCGGCGACCTGGAGACCTGCCACGCCTTCTGCGGGATCCTGGCCCGGATCGTCCGCACGGCCGTGATCTCGGTCGACTACCGCCTGGCCCCGGAGCACAAGTTCCCCGCCGGGCTGGAGGATGTGCTGGCCGTCTATCGCTGGGCCCGCGACAACACCGGGCGCTTCGGCGCTTCGGCCGCCCCGCCGGCCATCGGCGGCGACAGCATGGGCGGCAACTTCTCGGCCATCGTCGCCCAGGAGATGCAGCGCAAGGGCGAGCCGCAGCCGGCCGCCCAGATCCTGATCTATCCGGCCGTGGACGTGGCCAGCGAGACGCCGTCCATGACCACCTATGCCGACGCCTATCCGCTGACCAAGGCGACCATGGACTGGTTCATGGGCCACTATATGAGCGCCGACGCCGACCCGGCCGATCCGCGCCTGTCGCCGGACAAGACCGCCGACCTCTCGGGCCTGGCCCCCGCCATCATCGCCACCGCCGGCTTCGATCCCCTGGTCGACCAGGGCGAGGGCTATGCCAAGCGTCTGCAGGCGGCGGGCGTACCGGTGCGCTATCGCTGCTACGACAGCCTGGCGCACGGGTTCACCGCCTTCACGGGGGCCATTCCGGCGGCGGATGGCGCGTGTCGCGAGATCGCGGGGCTGGTGCGGGAGACGTTCGAGGCGGCTCGAGCCTAAACGCACTCAACCCGTGTCATCCCGGAAAGCGCACAGCGCTTGTCCGGGACCTTCGCCGGGGTGCGGCCGGGATGACAGGCTTTGTTGGGATAGAAGATTGAGCACGCCCCCCACCATGCGCGCCCTCGTCGTTGAGGACCTGGCCCCCGACTTCGCCGGCTGCGCCATCCGTGACGTCGCCACCCCAGCGCCCGCCCCCGGCGAGGTCCTGGTCCGCGTCCGCGCCGCCAGCGTCAACTTCCCCGACCTCTTGATGACGCGCGGCGAGTACCAGTTCAAACCGCCCCTGCCCTTCACGCCGGGCCTGGACCTGGCCGGCGAGGTCGCGGCGCTAGGTGAAGACGTCACCGGCCTGAACATCGGCGACGCCGTGGTCGGCGGAGCGCGGCTGGGCGGGTTCGCCGAATATGCGGTGCTGGCCGCCGCCGCCCTGAAGCCCAAGCCCGCGCGGCTATCGTTCGCCGAGGCCGCCGCCTATGGCGCGGCCTATCTCACGGCCTATGTCGCCCTGGTCCGCCGCGCGCGGGTCGAGCCCGGCGAGTGGGTGCTGGTCCACGGCGCGGCCGGCGGGGTGGGTCTGGCGGCGGTGGATCTCGCCAAGGCGCTGGGCGCGCGGGTCATCGCCGCCTCGGCCTCGGACGAGAAACTGGCGCAGCTTCAGGCCCTCTACGCCCCCGACGCGACCGTCAACGTCACCGGAGGCTTCCGAGAGCGGGTGAAAGAGATCACCGGCGGCCACGGGGCCGACGTGATCTACGACCCCGTGGGCGGCGACGTGTTCGACGAGAGCGTCCGCTGCATCGCCTTCGACGGCCGGCTGCTGGTCATCGGCTTCACCTCGGGGCGGATCCCGAACGTCTCGGTCAATATGCCGCTGATCAAGGGCTTCTCGGTCATGGGCGTGCGGGCCGGGGAGTATGGGCGGCAGTTCCCCGAGAAGGGCCGCGAGAACGCGCAGGCGATCTGGAAGATGGCCGACGAGGGGACGATCCGGCCGCATGTGCATGCGCAGCTGCCGCTGGAGCGCTGGCGGGAAGCGTTCGAGCTGCTGAGCGGGCGCAAGGTGGTGGGCAAGGCGGTGATTGTTCCCTAAGGCTCCCCCCCACCTGACCGCTTCGCGGTCGTCCGCCCCCAAAGGCGGGCGGAAGAAGCGGGCCCCGACCTTCTTCCCCCTCCGGGGGAGGAGCGCGAAGCGCGGAGGGGGCAAGTTCTCTAAGTCCCTGAACCGACTCAGGTTGACATCCCCGCCCCGTTCTTTTATCCACCGCCCCTCACTCGCGAGCCCCCAGGTTCGCGTCCAACGTTTTGCATTTTCGGAGCCACGTCGTGAAGCGCACCTTCCAGCCGTCGAAGCTCGTGCGTGCCCGCCGTCACGGCTACCGCGCGCGTATGGCCACCAAGAACGGTCAAAAGATCGTCGCGCGTCGCCGCGCCAAGGGCCGCAAGCGCCTGACCGCCTAATTTCTCTTCCTCCCTCGGGAGGTAAGACGATGATCAAAGCCGCCTTTTCCACAGACCTGGTTTCAGGTTCTCGCCGGAAAGGCGGCTTTTTTCATGCCTGAACTCAAGTTCGAGCGGCTGCGCAAGCGCCCCGACTTCCTGCTGGCGGCCAAGGCCCCGGCCCTGTCGCGCGGCGCGGTCTTCATCCAGATGCGCCAGCGGTCCGACGAGGACCCCACGGTGCGGGTCGGCTTCACCGCCACCAAGAAGATCGGCGGGGCCGTCGATCGCAACCGCGCCAAGCGCCGCCTCCGCGAGGCCGCGAGGCTGGTGCTACCCCTTCATGCGCGCCCTTCGCACGACTATGTGTTCATTGCGCGAGGCGGTACGGGCTCGCGCGAATGGGGGCGTTTGCTTGACGATGTCAAAACCGCGCTGATAAGCCTCGCCGCCGAGTATGATCGCGGGGGAGCCAAGGCTCCCAAGCCTCCATCCGGCCGATCGTCCGCAGCCGCCTCTTCCCAACAACCCGATCTCAAAGTTTCCGGTTAACCGCTCCATGCAGAACGACAACAAAAACACGCTGATGTTCATCGTCAGCGCGTTCGTGATCCTGATCGGGTACCAGTTCCTCTACGCCGGTCCGCAACAGCGGAAGGCCGAGGCGGAAATGCAGGCCAAGAAGGCCGCCGCGGCCAAGGTCCTGGCCACGCCCGGCGTGACCCTGGACGCCAACGGCAATCCGCAGCCGCTGCGCCTGTCGCGCGCCAAGGCCAAGGAACAGAGCCCGCGCCTCGTCGTCGACACCCCGACGCTGTCGGGCTCGATCGCCCTGAAGGGCGGCCGCATCGACGACCTGTTCCTGAAGCAGTACGCCGAGACCACCGACAAGAATTCGCCGCCGGTCGAGCTCTTCCGCCCGGAAGGGGCGGAGCACGCCTGGTTCGCCGACTTCACCTGGGCCGGCAACAACATCGCCGGCCTGCCCGACAGCCGCACCGTGTGGACCGCCGCGCCGGGCCAGGTGCTGCGTCCCAACTCTCCGGTCACCCTGACCTATGACAACGGCCTGGGCCTGGCCTTCACCCGCGTCATCGCCATCGACGACCAGGCGATGTTCACGGTGACCGACAGCGTCAAGAACAACGGCACGCAAGGCCTGCAGCTGGCCTCCTACGCCAGCGTCCAGCGCCAGGGCATCACCGAGCACCTGGGCAAGACCCAGATCGTCCACGAAGGCGCCATCGGCGTGCTGGGCGCGGGCAAGGACCAGAAGCTCGAGCTGAACAAGTACGGCAAGTGGAAGAAGGACAAGCCCCTCACCACCTTCGACTCGGTCGGCGGCTGGGCGGGCATCACCGACAAGTACTGGCTGGCGGCCCTGATCCCCGGCCAGGACCAGACCATCAAGGCCCAGTACCGCGTGACCCAGGTCAGCGGCACCGACATCTATGACGTCAACGTGCTGGGCCCGACCCAGTCGCTGAACCCCGGCGCGACGGTCACCCAGGCCACCCGCCTGTTCGCCGGCGCCAAGACCGTGCCGCTGCTGCGCAAGTACGAGTATAATGGCCAGGCGCCCGACTGGTGGAAGTTCTGGGACAGCCGCAAGGCCGAGATCCCGCGCTTCGACTGGGCCGTGGACTGGGGCATGTTCTCCATGTTCACCCGTCCGATCTTCAACGTTCTCGAGATCTTCTACCGCTGGGTCGGCAACTTCGGCCTGGCCATCATGCTGCTGACCGTGGCGCTCAAGCTCGTCCTCTACCCGATGGCGGACAAGAGCTATGAGAGCATGGCCAAGATCAAGAAGATCCAGCCCGAGGTCGAGAAGCTCAAGGCCAAGCACAAGGACGACCCGGCGAAACAGCAGCAGGAAATGATGCAGCTGTACGCCAAGGAGAAGATCAACCCGATGATGGGCTGCCTGCCCATGCTGGTGCAGATCCCGGTCTTCTACTCGCTGTACAAGGTGCTGACCGTCACCATCGAAATGCGCCACGCGCCGTTCTTCGGCTGGATCCAGGACCTGTCGGCCCGCGATCCGTCGACGATGTTCAACCTGTTCGGCGCGATCCCCTGGGATCCGGCGACCGCGCCGCTGATCGGCTCGTTCCTGGCCGGTCCGCTGCACATCGGCGTCTGGCCGCTGCTGTACGGCTTCACCATGTGGCTGACGACGGCGATGAACCCGCCGGCCGGCGACCCGATCCAGCAGCGCATCTTCCAGCTGTTCCCGATCGTCTTCACCTTCACCCTGTCGCAGTTCGCGGTGGGCCTGGTGATCTACTGGTGCTGGAGCAACGTCCTGACCATCATCCAGCAGTACATCATCATGCGCCGCTATCAGGTCGAGAACCCGATCGACAAGATCCTGGCTCGACTGCGCGGCGAAACCGCCAAAGCGACCTGATGACCGACGAACCCAAGCTCCCCAAGGAACCGCCGGTCCTGCTGCCCGGCGCGGCCGATTTCACGGACGAGCAGATCGAGACGGCGCGGGTGTTCTTCGCCCAGCCGGTCTCGTTCATCATGGGCGCGGTCCGTATGGACACCATGCCGTCCACGGACCTGCCCGAGGTGGCCTTCGCGGGCCGCTCGAACGTCGGCAAGTCCAGCCTGATCAATGGGCTGGTGGGCCAGAAGTACCTGGCCCGCGCCTCGAACGAGCCGGGCCGCACGCGGGAGATCAACTTCTTCCTGCTGGCGGAACAGGTTCGCCTGGTCGACCTGCCCGGCTACGGCTTCGCCCGCGTCTCGCGCTCGATCGCCGACAAGTTCCAGGACCTGGGTCGCGCCTATCTGCGCGGCCGTCCGAACCTGAAGCGCGTCTACGTGCTGATCGACGCCCGCCATGGCCTGAAGAAGGTCGACCTGGAGGCGCTGGACGCCCTGGATATCGCGGCGGTCTCCTACCAGATCGTCCTGACCAAGGCCGACAAGATCAAGCCGCACGAGGTCGACAAGGTCGTCGCCGACACCCAGAAGGCCATCGCCAAGCGCGCCGCGGCCTTCCCGCGCGTGCTGGCCACCTCTTCGGAGAAGGGCCTGGGCATGCCGGAGCTGCGGGCCGAGATCGTTCGGCTCTGCATCGACGAGTGAGGAGCCGTCCTCGCCCTTCGACAGGCTCAGGGTGAGGACTACTGAACTATTCGCCGGAAACCTCACCCTGAGCTTGTCGAAGGGCGAGGTTGCCGGCCATCCACAGCCTTTCGATTGCCATTAACCCTGCGCTAGGTTCCACCCGCCAGAACCGCCCGCTTCCCGTTTCGTCAAGAAAAGTCCGCCGCCCATGACCCGCCACGAACTCAAGACCTGGCCCAAATATTTCGCCGCCGTCCGCTCCGGCCAGAAGCGCTTCGAGATCCGCCGCAACGACCGCGAGTTCAAGGTCGGCGACATCCTGGTGCTGCGCGAGTTCGACCCGGAAGAGGACGCCTATACCGGCCAGGCCGAGGAGCGTCAGATCACCTTCCTGCTGTCGGAAGAGGACTACGGCGTCATCCACGGCTTCGTGGCCATCGGCTTCGGTGAGGTCGCGCCGCATCCGGACGCCGCCGCCGAGGTCACCGCCGACAGCCTGGCCGAATGGCACGAGACCGCCGCCTCCAACGCCGCCCTGCGCGCCCAGGAAGCCCGCAAGGTCTCGGAGAGCTACACCAAGAACAATATGAGCGTCGCCGCCGACCGCCACGGCGCCGTGGCCGACCTGGCCGCCGCCGACGCCGGCTTCCACGCCGCCGCCGCCCGGATCGTCCGCAAGGGCTGATCCGCTGGACCGGACAAGGAAAAGGCCGCCGAGGTTGCCCTCGGCGGCCTTTTCTTTTGTCTGCTCCCCCTCCCGGGGGGCTGTCGGCGAAGCCGACTGAGGGGGCGATCGCCGGTCTATGCCGCGCTGCCCCCTCCGGCCCTCTGGGCCACCTCCCCCGGAGGGGAGGAGAAATCAGCATCAAGCCGCTTCGCGGATCACGGCCGGGAACACGTCGTCCATGCGCAGATAGGTGATCAGGCGGTTTTCCATCGAGATGATGGCCTGGATGTAGCGCAGCTCTTCCACGCCGACGTCCGGGGCCGGCTGCAGGCTGTCGCGCGGCACGGTGAAGGTTTCCGACACGGCGTCCACCAGGATGCCGGCCAGGCGGTCCTGGCACTCGACGACCACGATGACGTGGCGGGTCTCGGGGATGGTAACGCCCAGGCCCAGGCGGTTGCGCAGGTCGATGACCGGCATGATCGCGCCGCGAAGGTTGATGACGCCGCGCATATAGGCCGGGGCGTGCGGGATCGGGGTCGCCGGGGTCCAGCCGCGGATTTCGCGAACCGTCTTCACGTCGATGCAGAACTCCTGCTCGCCGATGCAGAACGAGATCAGTTCCAGCGCGGGCGCGGTGTTGTCGGTCATGGCCAGGTCCCCGGGTCGTAATGAGCAGGCCCGGGGCGGCGTGTTCGACGCGCTCTCGGGCTCATGCCACAAAAGCCCGAGCCGTCTTTAACAACCGTTAAGGCTGAGCTTTAAGGGGCGCGGTCAAATGTCGCGGGAGCTCGGAATGGGCGTAGGCGCGGTGAAAAATCACCAGTCCCCCCCTTCATTCGTCATTCCCGCCCTTGTGGCGGGAACCCCTGGTTCAGCTGACACGTGAGATGCAAGCGGACTGCTCAGCAGTCTGCCCCTCCCGCACCTGCGGCCGATAGAGGGGTTCCCGCCACAGGGGCGGGAATGACGGGAGAATATGGGAGGCGGAACCCTGATCGTTACCCTACGGCTCCGACAACCCCTCGTCCCCGTCGTCCGACAGGTTGAACTCGTACCAGACGCCGTTCAGCACGCCGAAGGCGACGGCCAGGCCGAGACCGAGGATCCAGGTGAAGTACCACATGACTTTCTAGCTCCTCAGTACAGGTCGGGATTGGTGGCGAGGGCGCCGGTGGTGCTCTTGCCCCACAGCACGCGGTAGACCCACGCCGTGTAGAGCAGGATCAGCGGCAGGAAGACCGCCGTCACGATCAGCATCACAAACAAGGTCAGGTGGCTGGACGAGGCGTTCCACACCGTCAGGCTGGAGCGCGGGTCGAAGCTGCTCGGCAGGATGAACGGGAACATCGACAGGCCCACGGTGGCGACGATGCCCAGGGCCGAGGCCGAAGAGCCGGCGAATGCCGCCCAGGCCTTGTTCCAGCGCATGCCGGCCAGGGCCAGGGCCGCGCCCGCGAAGCCCAGGATCGGCGCGGTCAGCATCCAGCCGTGGCGGCTGTAGTTGTCGAGCCAGGCGCCCGGGGCCCGCACGGCGGCCGCGCCGCGCAACGGGTTCGACGGACCGGCCGCATCGGCCAAGCCCTCGATCCGGAAGCCCATGCCGCCGAACGCGACCCAGAAGCCGCCGGCCGCGAACAGCACGATGCTGGCCAGGCCGGCGATCTCGCCGATGCGGCGGGCGCGCTCGGTGACCGGACCGTCCTCGGCCTTGACCGTCAGCCAGGCCGCGCCGTGCAGCACCAGCATCGACACCGACAGCAGGCCGCACAGCAGGGCGAAGGGCGAGAAGAGGCCGATGAACGCCCCCTCGTAGAAGGCCCGCAGGTCGCTATCCAGGCGGAAGGGCGCGCCTTGCAGCACGTTGCCCATGGCCACCCCGAACACCAGCACCGGCACGAAGCCGCCGACGAACAGGCCCCAGTCCCAGAACGACCGCCAGCGCGCGCCAGGCCGCTTGGAGCGGTACTTGAAGCTGACGGGCCGCATGATCATCGCGGCCAGCACCACGAACATGGCCAGGTAGAAGCCCGAGAAGCTGATGGCGTAGACGAACGGCCAGGCCGCGAAGATCGCGCCGCCGCCCAGGATGAACCACACCTGGTTGCCTTCCCAGGTCGCGCCCACGGTGTTGATGACCATGCGGCGCTCGGCGTCGTCCTTGGCGACGAAGGGCAGCAAGGCCCCCACGCCCATGTCGAAGCCGTCGGTCAGGGTGAAGCCGATCAGGAGGATGCCCACCAGGGCCCACCAGATGACGCGCAGGGTGGCGAAGTCGACGGGGAGTTCCATCAGCATGACCTCCTCAAAGCATTTTCGAGCGAAGTGGATTCCGGTTCGCGTGAAGAAAATGCGCTAAAACAAAGAGCTAGGGCTTGCGGCGATCCCATCGTCGAAAGCCCTAGGCCACGGCCGGTTCGGGTTCAGCGGGTTCCCCGTCCGGGACGGGGTCGTGCTGGGCGAACGGGCCCTTCTTGATGGCGCGCACCAGCAGGCCGACCTCGACCACGGCCAGCGCGCCGTACAGCAGGGTGAAGACCGCGATGCTGGTGATCAGCTGCGGCACGGACAGGCTGGAGGCCGACAGGAAGGTCGGCAGCACGCCGTCCACCGCCCAGGGCTGACGCCCCATCTCGGCCAGCACCCAGCCCAGCTCGGTGGAGATCCACGGCAGCGGCAGGGCCATGACCGCGAGGACCAGGAACCACTTGCTGTCGTGCCTGCGCAGGGTCACCAGCGTGAAGGCCGTGGCGAACAGCAGGATCATCAGCACCCCGATCCCGGCCATGATCCGGAAGCTCCAGAACATCACCGGCACGTTGGGCACCGCGTCCCAGGCGGTCTTCTTGATCAGGTCGGGCGTCGCCTGGCGCGGATCGGGCACGTAGCGCTTCAGGAGGAGCGCATAGCCGAGATCGCGGCGGTGCTGCTCGAAGGTCGCCCGGGCGGTCATGTCCTGCGGATTGACCTTCAAGGCCTCGACCGCGCCATAGGCGACGATGCCGCTCTCGATCCGGGTCTCGGCCTTGGCGACCAGCGAGAAGATGCCCTCCACCGGCTTGTCGAAGCTGCGGGTGGCGATCAGGCCAAGGACGTAGGGGATCTTGACCTCGTAGTGGGTCTTGCGCGCCTGCAGGTCCGGAATGCCGAAGGCGGTCAGGCCGGCCGGGGCGGCCTCGGTCTCCCACATGGCCTCAAGGGCGGCGAGCTTCATTTTCTGGTTGTCGGTGAGGGCGTAGCCGCTCTCGTCGCCCAGCACGACGACCGACAGCGAGGAGGCCAGGCCGAAGGCCGCCGCCACCGTCATCGACCGCTTGGCGACGCCGACATACTTGCCCTTCAGCAGGTACAGCGCGGAGATCCCCAGCACGAACACCGAGGCGATCACGTAACCGGCGCTGACCGTGTGCACGAACTTGGCCTGGGCCACCGGGTTGAACAGCACGTCGCGGAAGCTGGTCACCTCCATGCGCATGCTGTCGGGGTTGAAGGCCGCGCCCATCGGGTTCTGCATCCAGCCGTTCGCGACCAGGATCCACAGCGCCGACAGGTTGGTGCCCAGCGCCACCATGAAGGTCACGAACAGGTGGCTGACGGGCTTGAGCTTGTCCCAGCCGAAGAACATCAGCCCGACGAAGGTCGCCTCCAGGAAGAAGGCCATCAGCCCTTCGATCGCCAGCGGCGCGCCGAAGATGTCGCCGACATAGTGCGAGTAGTAGGACCAGTTCATGCCGAACTGGAATTCCATGGTGATGCCGGTGGCGACGCCGATGGCGAAGTTGATGCCGAACAGCACGCCCCAGAAGCGCGTGACGGTCCGCCAGATCGGACGCTTGGTCATCACATAGATGCTCTCCATGATGACCAGCAGGAAGCTGAGCCCGATGGTGAGCGGCACGAACAGGAAGTGGTAGAGGGCTGTGAGCGCGAACTGGAGACGCGACAGGTCGATGACGGCGGGGTCCATGGACAGCTCCGAGACGAACGGCCGATGATCACGCCGCTCGAGAGCCCTGCCCTAGACCGTCGTAACCGCCCGGTCCTTGATCGGGATCAAGGCTTGCGGATGGATGCAGCCTACACTCAACCCATGGGCGCCGGCATAGTACAGATTGATCGTTTTTCGACGTCCCGAGCCTGGCTTGATCGATTCAGCCGGAAACGCTGGCCCACGATGCGCCGGGCGAAGGCGTTCGGTCTCCTGGACGGCCTGGCGGCGATCGGCTTCGCGGCCGGCCTGGCCCTGGCGATCGATGCGATTCTCGAGCGGCGCGGATTCCCGCCGCTGCTCGGCTGGCTGCTCCTGGTCGCGGTCTCCAGCGCCCTGCGGGGCCTGATGGCCCGCGCCACCGGCGAGGCCGGGGCCCAGGCCGCCGCCGAGGCCAAGGTCGAAGTCCGCGCCGAGATCGCTCGCGCCGTGTTCGCCGGCCCGCGCCGTCCGGCCGGCGAGGCGATCACCGCCCTGGTCGAAGGCGTCGAGGCGCTGGACGGCCATGTCGCCCGCTTCCTCCCGGCCAAGACCACGGCCGCCGTCCTGCCCCTCGCCCTGATCGCCGTCGCCGCCCTCGCCAGCCCGATCTGCGCGGCGATCCTGCTGGCGACCCTGGTTCCCTTCATCCTGGCCATGGTGCTGGCCGGAACGGCCGCCGCCGCCGAGGCCCGCGCCCAGTTCCTGGCCCTGGAGCGACTGTCGGCCCTGTTCCTGGACCGCGTCCGCGCCCTGCCCGTGGTGCTGGCCTTCCAGGCCGAGGGGACGACCACCGCCGCCCTGAAGCGCTCGGCCTCCGAACTGGCCGAACGAACCATCAAGGTGCTGCGCGTGGCCTTCATCTCCTCGGCGGCCCTGGAGTTCTTCGCCGCCCTGTCCGTGGCCCTGGTGGCGGTCTATTGCGGCTTCAACCTGCTGCGCCTGCTGCCCTTCCCGGTCCCCGAACAGCTGGACCTCAAGCGCGCCTTCTTCGTCCTGGCCCTGGCGCCGGAGGTCTACGCCCCGATGCGCCGCCTCGCCGCCGCCTATCACGATCGGCAGGCGGCCGAAGCCGCAGCCGCCAGTCTGGCGACGTTCGAGGCGCCCGCGCCGAAGCCTGCCGCGACGCCGCTGGCCAAGGCCCCGACCATCCGCTTCGAGGGCGTCACGGTCCGCTATGCCGACGCCGACGCGCCGGCGTTGGACGGCTTCAACCTCACCGCTCCGGCAGGGACCATCACGGCCCTCGTCGGCCCGTCCGGCGCGGGCAAGAGCACCCTGCTGAACCTTCTGCTGGACCTGGCCCCGCTGACCGGCGGGCGCATCCTGGTCGATAATATTCCGTGTACGGACTTATCGTCCGAAATCGCCTGGGCCGGGCAGTCGCCGCTGATCCTGCCGGCCTCGACCGCCGACAACATCGCCCTCTCGCGACGTGATGCGACCCGCGCCGAGATCGAGGCGGCGGCACATGCAGTGGGCCTGATCCTCGACCGGCCCGGCGGCCTCGACTTCGTGCTGGACGAGCGCGGCAGTGGACTCTCCGGCGGCGAGCGTCGACGGCTGTCCCTGGCGCGAGCGTTGCTCAAGCCCGCCCCGATCCTGCTGCTGGACGAGCCGACCGCGAACCTCGACACGGCGGCGGAGGCGGCGCTGCTGACCGCGATCCGCGAGGCCGCGAAAGGTCGCACGACGTTGATCGCGACGCACTCCGAAGCGGTGGCGGCGCTGGCGGATCAGGTGGTGCGGCTGTGAAATCTTTCGCACCTCCTTCAAAACATCCGTCATTCCCGCCCTTGTGGCGGGAACCCCTCTGTCCGCCGCAAGGGCGGGAGGGGCGAACCGCTGGCGGTTCGCTTGCGTCTCACGTGCCAGCTGAACCAGGGGTTCCCGCCACAAGGGCGGGAATGACGAGGAGTTTTGGGGTGATGGATTGGGGAGTTGTCATTCGATGACCTCCTCCCCCCTCGACCTCCTCATCCGCGCCCAGAAGCGCGAACGCGCCGGCGCGCTGCAGCTGGCCCTCGCCAGCGCCATCGTCGTCGGCGCGGCCTCGACGATCCTACTCGGCCTCTCCGGCTGGTTCATCGTCGCCAGCGCCATCGCCGGCGCGGCGGGGCTGGCCACCGCTCACGCCTTCAACGTCCTGATCCCCAGCGCCCTGATCCGCTTGCTGGCCATCCTGCGCACCGCCGCCCGCTACGGCGAGCGCCTGTCCGGTCACGCCGCCGCCCTACGCGCCCTGGCTACGATCCGCCCGGCGGTGTTCGAGAGTCTCGCCGCCGCGCCCGTCACCCAGTCCCTGACCCTGTCGCGCGGCGAGGCCTCGGCCCGCCTGGTCCAGGACGTCGACGCCATCGAGACCCGCTTCGTCCGCCTCTCCGCCCCCTGGAGCGCCGTCGCCGGCCTGGCCTCCGGTCTGGTGATGGCCGCCCTCGCCGGGTGGACCCCGGCCCTGGTGATCCTGGCCGCCGCCGCAGCCGCCCTGCTGACCGCCCGCGCCCTGGCCAAGCGCTTCTCCGCCCCCGCCCGCGCCGCCGTCCAGGCCCGGGTCGGGGCGCTGAAGGAGACCACCGCGTCGCTGGTCGCCGCCTCGGCCGAACTGCGCGCCTACGGCCTGGACGCCTGGGCCGGCGAGACCCTGAACGCCAGGGCCGCCGACCTCGACGCCGCCCGCCTGGAGGCCGCCCGCGCCCAGGGCCTGATCCTGGCCAGCCAGGCCGCCATCCTTGGCGTTGCGGTCGCCGCCGCCGTGGCCGCCGCCGCGCCGGCGGGTCCAGCCCTCGCCGCCCTGGCGGGGCTGGCCGCCGCCATGAGCGTCGACGCCCTGGCCGGCCTCGCCCACGCCTTCGACCAGGACGGCGCGGCCACCGAGGCCCGCGAGCGGCTCGACGCAATCCTGCGCCATCGTCCCCACACCGCCGAGATCCCGGCGGACGGTCCGCCCGTCCTGACCGTGCTCGGCCAGACCCTGTCCCCCGGCGAGCGCCTGGCCGTCGTCGGCCCGTCAGGCTGCGGCAAGACCACCGCGATCGAGACCTTGCTGGGCCTGCGCGACACCCCCTCGCCCCTGCCTCGCGCCGCCTTCGCCTGGCTGCCGCAGGACGCCGGCCTGATCGCCGGAACGGTGCGCGAGAACCTGCGCCTGGCCGCGCCTCGGGCGACCGACGACCAGCTCTGGACAGTCCTTGAAGACGCCGCCCTCGCCGACCGCATCCGCGCCGCGCCGCAAGGCCTGGCCGCCTGGCTCGGCGACGACGGCGAGCGGCTCTCCGGCGGCGAGCGCCGACGCCTGGCCCTGGCCCGCGCCTATCTGCGCGACGCGCCCTGGCTGCTGCTGGATGAGCCGACCGAGGGCCTGGATGCGGCGACCGAGGCGCTGGTCGTGGAACGGCTGGAGGCGCGGCTGCAACGCACCGGCCAAGGCCTGGTGCTGGTCAGCCACCGCCCCGCCCCGGCCACGATCTGCGGGCGGGTGGTGCGGATGGGTTAGATTTGCTTGCCACCCGTGGGTCCGTCCTCGCCCTTCGACGGGCTCAGGGTGAGGACTAATCTCAGCGCCGTATGCGTAGAAAACCTCATCCTGAGCTTGTCGAAGGACGGGGTTTTCGGCTCCTCGGCCGGCGCGGACTAATCCCCTTTCGGCGCCTTGCTCTGGATCACCGTCCAGCCACCGCCCTGGGCCAGCGCGAGGGCCGAGCGGGCGATGGTCTGGCCGTGATAGGCCAACAGGATCACGAGCGCCGCGGTGACCACGCCCTTCCGCTTGGCCAGGGCGCCCACCAGGGTGAAGACGGTGAAGACCGCCAGGCCGATCCACAGCCCCGGCCGGAACACCGCCTTGAATTCGCCCGTGCCCAGGGTCAGGGCCACGAACACGGCGACCATGGCCAGGTTCGCGGCCAGCACGCACAGCAGGACGATCCTGCGGTTCTGCCAGAAGTGGTCGTCCAGGTGCGCGCCCTCGGGCGGGTCCTTCGGGAAGACCAGGCTGGCGGCGACATAGAAGGTGCTGGCCACAACCAGGCCCAGGATCAGCAGGGCGAAGCTGAACGGCGCGAACCGCAGGATCACCCAGGCCTGGTTCCAGAAGGTGGCGATGTCGATGGCGACGAAGAAGGCCAGCAGGATCGTCAGGTGGCCGAAGCGGACGGTCTTGCGCCGCTGGACCAGCCCCGCGAACCCGCCGACCAGCTCGGCCGCCGAGAAGCCCAGAACCAGGCCGTAGAAACTGAAGAAGAACTCGAACGCGCTCACTACCGGTCCCCGCCGTGAAGCTTCCCTGAGGGATGGAATAGCGGCAATGAAGGCGCTCTGTCAGGCGCCATTCCTCCCGATCTCCCCGGCGAATGCCGGGGCCCAGATCGAACCCACCCAGGTTGGAGGCCTTGGCGCGGCCGAGGAGCGCGAACACCCCAGCCCTTCCGGATGAATCTGGGCCCCGGCATTCGCCGGGGAGATCGGAGGTTTGGGACCGCTCCCCTACTTCATGTTCACCCGGATGTAGGTCGTGAACAGCACCACGGCGAACACCGTGAAGGCCGCGATCACCAGACCCAGATACGCCATTTGCCCGCCCGTCATTCGAACTCTCCCTTTGATTGGCGAGCCCAGGATCGAACCTACGCAATGACCCCGCCTTGACCTTGGTCAAAGCCCGGCGGCTATAAGAACCGACAACTGGAGTCCTCATGAAGCCGGCCCGGGGCCTGTCCTCGACCCTGTTCAGCGATCCCCACCCCACCGCCTATCTGGCGGCCTTCGCGGCCGTGATGGCGACGGCGGTGGCGCGCCTGTACCTGCCGGAGGCCTTTACCGCGCCGTCCTCGTTCCTGCTGTTCGTGCCGGCCGTACTGGTCAGCGCGGCGCTGGGCGGTCTGGCCCCCGGGTGCTTCGCCACCACCTTCGCCTGGGGCAGCGTCTGGTGGGTGACGCGGGACATCCCGTTCGACCTGGTCAGCGGCCTGTCGGCGGCGATCTTCCTGTCGGTCGGCTTCGGCATGGCCGTGGGCGGCGGCTGGTTCCACGCCGCGCGGCGACGGGCGGCGGCGATCAACGACCACCTGCGCTCGATCCTCGACACCGTGCCCGACGGGGTGGTGGTCATCGACCGGACCGGCGCCATGACCTCGTTCAGCCCCGCCGCCCAGCGGATGTTCGGCTGGACCCCGGACGAGGTGCTGGGCAAGAACGTCAGCATCCTGATGCCCGAACCGCACGCGGCCGCCCACGACGGCTATATCCAGCGCTACCACCGCACCGGCGAGAAGCGGATCATCGGCATGGGCCGGGTGGTGGTCGGGGTGCGCAAGGACGGCTCGACCTTCCCCATGGAGCTGGCGGTCGGCGAGACCAAGGGCGCGGCGCCCTCCTATACCGGCTTCATCCGCGATCTGACCGAAACCCAGGAGACCGAGACCCGCCTGCAGGAACTGCAGAACGAGTTGGTCCACGTCTCGCGCCTGACGGCCATGGGCGAGATGGCCTCGACCCTGGCCCACGAGCTGAACCAGCCGCTGTCGGCCATCGCCAACCTCCTGACCGGCTCGCGCCGCCTGATCGACCGGGGCCGCGAGGCCGACCAGGCCAAGGTCCGCGACGCCATCGACCGCGCCGCGACCCAGGCCCTGCGCGCCGGCGAGGTGATCCATCGCATGCGCGACTTCGTCCGCCGGGGCGCCAGCGAGCGCGCCGTCGAGAGCCTGTCCAAGCTGATCGAGGAAGCCTCGGCGCTCGCGCTGATCGGCGAGAAGGACCGTCAGGTCGACGTGCGCCTGACCCTGGATCCCGCCGCCGATGCGGTGTTCGCCGACCGCGTCCAGGTGCAGCAGGTGCTGCTGAACCTGATCCGCAACGGCATCGACGCCATGCAGGAGCAGGGCTCGCGCCGCAAGGCCATGACCATCGCCACCTCGGTGACCGCCGAGGGCTGGTCCCTGGTCAGCGTCGCCGACAACGGCCCCGGCATCGCCGACGACGTCCGCGAGCGCCTGTTCCAGCCATTCATGACCACCAAGCCGCAGGGCATGGGGGTGGGCCTGTCGATCTCGCGCTCGATCATCGAGGCGCACGGCGGGCGCATCTGGGCCGACGCCAATCCGGGCGGCGGCGCATTGTTCCGCTTCACCCTGCCGCCGGCCGAGCAGCCGGCGAACCGTCTGAAGGAGTCCGTCGATGAGTGACGTTCCCGCCGCTGTCGTCCACGTGGTCGACGACGACGAAAGCGCCCGCGAGTCCCTGGCCTTCCTGCTGGAGTCGGCCGACTTCGAGGTCGTGGCCTATGCCAGCGCCCCGGCCTTCCTGGACGCCCTGCCGACCGCCAAGCCGGGTGTCGTCGTCACCGACGTGCGCATGCCCGAGATGAGCGGCCAGGAGCTGGTCGCCCGCCTGGCGGCCCTCAAGGTCAAGATGCCCATCATCATGATCACCGGCCACGGCGACATCCCGATGGCGGTCGAGGCCATGCGCTCGGGCGTAGTGGACTTCATCGAGAAGCCGTTCTCCGAAGCCCGCATGCTGGACGCCTTGGGCCGCGCCACCAAGGCCACCGAGGCCGCCCCGGTCTCCGACGACCAGGCCGCCATCCTGCATCGCCTCGAGACCCTGTCCGAGCGCGAGCGCCAGGTGCTGGACGGCGTTGTCGCCGGCCATGCGAACAAGGTCATCGCGCGCGAGCTGGGGATCAGCCCGCGCACGGTGGAGATCTACCGCGCCAAGCTGATGACCAAGATGCAGGCGGATAACTTGGCGGCGCTGGTGCGGATGACGTTGTCGGTGCGGGGCGGCTAAGGCCTTCCCTCTCACCCGTCATCCCGCGCTTTATGCGCGGGATGACGCGATTAGTTTGGATTGATGAGTTGGCTGAGCCGCTCGCTCAGCACATCCCCCAGCAGCGGCTTCTCCACCAGGCTCACGCCCCGCACCCCACGCCGCAGCAGCCGCTCGGCGTCCCCCGTGAGCACGATGACCGGCCGCCCCTCCAGCGGCTCGGGCCAGACCCCGCCGCCATCATCGACCACCACGGCCGCCGCCGGCCGTCCATCCGGGCGCGTGCCCACCACATACCCCTCTGTCTCCAGCGAGAAGCGCAGGGCCTCGCGCAGGGGCTCGTCCTCGACGAGCAGCAGGATCAGGGGAGCCTCGGACATGGCGGCGAAGATCGGCGCGGCCGGGTCCCGTCGCCTTGATCCGGCTCAAACCGTCGCCACCCGCATCCCCGCGTAAGGGGGCTTCCTTAGGCGCGGCTCCCGAATTTCGCGGCCCCGGGAAAAGGCGCAAGACCCTAATAACAGAAGGGTCTTTCCATGCTGTCTCCGCTCCGCCTCGACACCGCGCCCATCGCCCTGGACGGCGCCCTGGATCCCGTCCTGGCCATCCCCGCCGCCTGCCCGCATTTCTCGCGCGACGAGGAGATCTTCGGCGAGGGCGAGACCGCCGACTACGTCTACCAGGTGGTCTCGGGCGCGGTGCGGACCTACCGCATCCTGCGCGACGGCCGTCGGCAGATCGACGAGTTCCACTTCGCCGGCGACTATTTCGGCTTCGAGATCGGCGAGGCCCACCGCGTCACCGCCGAGGCCCTGACCGACGCCAGCGTCCGCATGATCCGCCGCCGGGCGCTCAGCGACCTGGCCGCCCGGCGCGGCGACGCGGCGCGAGCCATCTTCCGCCTGACCGCCGAGGGCCTGCAGCGCAGCCAGGACCACGTGCTGATGCTGGGCCGCCGCTCGGCGCAGGAGCGCGTCGTCGGCCTGCTGCTGGACATCGCCGAGCGCACCCACGCCGACGCCGAACTGGACGTGCCGATGAGCCGCCAGGACATGGCCGACTATCTGGGCCTGACCATCGAGACGGTGTCGCGGACGCTGACGGCCTTGCAGGAGGAGGGACTGATCCAGCTCCCAACTGTCAGGCACGTGGTGCTGCGGGATCGGCGGGCGCTGGAGCGGATGGTGAGCTGAGGGGTCAGGAACTCCTTCTCCCCTTGCGGGAGAAGGTGGCGCGCAGCGCCGGATGAGGGGTCGAAAGGCCTATGCGGATAGCGGAGTGAAACCCCTCACCCGACCCGCTTCGCGGGCCACCCTCTCCCGCAAGGGGGAGAGGGAAAGGCCCTCAAACACCCCCCTCGTCCGACCGCTCCAGCCCCGCGATCGTCGCCTCTTCCGTCGCGCCGCCCTGGTTGATCGAGCGCAGCACCGTCTGCCGCAGCGCATAGCCGACCAGCGCCGCCAGGATCAGGGCGTTCAGCACGAACGGTCCCCAGCCGATCTTCTCGTAGAGCAGCACGAACAGCGGTGCGACGACCACGTTCAGGCCGTTGATCGCGGCGATGGCCCCGGCGGCGCCGGCCTGGTCCTTGGCGTCGACCGACAGCGAGGCTCCGGCCGTGAAGCCGGGCCGGGCGAAGCCGTAACCCAGGCTGGCGATGGCGTAGCCGATGGCGACGGCCGCGTAGTCGGGCGCGAAGGCGACGATGATGTTGCCCAGGGCCGCGCAGCCCACGCCCCAGCGCATCAGCTCGCGCGGACCCATGCGGAACATGCGGATCAGGCCCCACTGGGCCAGCAGGGCGGCCACGGCCCCGGCGGCCATGGCCAGGGTGATGAAGCCCTGGGCCTTCATCGGCGGCAGGCCCAGCTTGTCGATGATCAGGAAGCCCAGGGTCTGGGTCTGGGCCGTCTGGCACGAGGCGACCAGGAAGCCGAAGATCAGGAACGGCTTCAGGCGCGGGTCGCGCCAGAGCGCCGCGCCGCCGCCACGCCAGGGCAGGCCCATCCGGCGGCGCGGCGGCGTCTCGCCGCGTCCGGGCTTGAAGGTCTCGTGCAGGCCGCGCTGGACGATCACCATCATGACGGCGGCGATGATGGCGAAGGCGAACATCGGCCCGGCCAGGCCCACGATCGGCAGCACGAACATCGGCGCCAGCAGCGGCCCCACCACGGTGCCCAGGCCGAAGGCGCCGGCCAGGGTGGCCATGGTCTGGGTGCGCTCCTCGCGACTGGTCCGCTCGGCCATATAGGCCTGGGTCGCCGGATTGGCCGCCGAGCCGAAGCCGCCGAACAGCGCCCGGCACAGCAGGAAGAGGACGAAGATCACCATCGGCGGCGCCAGGTGGTGCAGGCCGGCCGAGACGACGATGGCGCACAGGGTCATCGACACGCAGAACCCGCCCAGGCCCAGCAGGATCAGCGGCTTGCGGCCTCGGATATCGGACTGGCGGGCCCAGATCGGCGAGGTGATCGCCCACAGCACCGCCGACAGCGAGAAGATCGCCGCGACCATGGCGTCGGGAATGCCGATCTGCCGGCCGATCGCCGGCAGCACCGACAACATGCCGTTGTTCCCCAGGGCGGTCGCCACCGACACGCCGAAGAGGATGGCGAACGCGCCTCGGTCGATCCGAGTCCCTTTGAGCTCCCCAGTCATCAAACGACCGTTAGACCCGTCGCGAGGCCGGCGCAATGTGTCGCGGGTCACAGTCCGCCCGTCAGAAGTGTGAGAACCTTGGATTAATCATTAACCGCGATAGTGCGCCGTCAAACTCGGGGTTCGGCCTACCACCATGTTCCAGATCATCGGCATCGTCCTGCTCTTCGGCCTGGTGTTCGGCTCGTACATCATCTCGGGCGGCAAGATGGACGTGATCATTCACGCCGCGCCGCACGAACTGATGGCCATCGGCGGCGCCGGCATCGCCGCGTTCCTGATTTCGAACTCGATGACGGTCATCAAGGCCACCCTGGGCGGCTTCGGCAAGATCTTCGCCGGCCCCAAGTGGAAGCCGCAGGACTATCGCGACCTGCTGTCGCTGCTGTTCCTGCTGACCAAGACGATGAAGTCCAAGGGCGTCATCGCCCTGGAAGCCCACATCGAAAAGCCGCACGAGAGCACGATCTTCTCGCGCTACCCCAAGATTTCCCACGACCACTTCGCCGTCGACTTCATCTGCGACACCCTGCGGATGATGACCATGAACCTGGAAGATCCCCACCAGGTCGAGGACGCGATGGAGAAGCAGCTCGAAAAGCACCACCACGAGGCCCACCAGGCCGCCCACGCCCTGACCATGCTGTCGGACGGCCTGCCCGCCCTGGGTATCGTCGCCGCCGTGCTGGGCGTCATCAAGACCATGGGCTCGATCACCGAACCGCCGGCCGTCCTGGGCGGCATGATCGGCGGCGCTCTGGTCGGTACGTTCATGGGCGTGTTCATGGCCTATGGCCTGGTCGGCCCGATGGCCACGCGCCTGGGCGCGGTGCTGGACGAGGACCACGCCTTCTACAAGATCATCCAGGCCGTTCTCGTCGCCCACCTGCACGGCAACGCCGCCCAGATCTCGGTCGAGATCGGCCGCGGCAACGTGCCCAGCTCCGCCCAGCCCAGCTTCGCCGAGCTGGAAGAGGCGCTGTCGCAGATCCCGAACGAGTAGCGTTTACGAGCGCGCTGTTAGCGTCGCTTGTAGAGTCTCTGGCGCGGGCATTAGCGCCTCGTAACTTGCACGGGCTTTCGAACCGGTATTCCTTTTGCCCAAAGCGCCGCCGAGGCGGCCAGCAAGGGGAAACACCATGAGCACCATCCGCAAACTCATCATCGCCGGCATCGCCGTCTCGGCCCTGTCGCTGACCGCCTGCGGCAAGAAGGAAGAGGCCGGCGCCGATGACGCCGCCGCCAAGGCCGCCGCCGCCGACGCCTCGACCGTGACAGACGCCGCCTCGGCCAAGGAACAGGCCGCCGCCGACGCCAACAAGGCCGCCGCCGACGCCGCCGCGGCTCCCGCCGATCCGGCCGACACCGCCGCCGACGCCGCCGCCACCGGCGCGACGAGCGCTCCGGCCTCGGCTCCGGCCGAAGCCAAGCCGGCGGAAAAGCACGAAGAGAAGAAGGCGGCTCACTAGGCGCAGCGTTCAGGGTTCGAACGGGACACCTCAAAACCTCCCGTCATTCCCGCCCTTGTGGCGGGAACCCCTGGTTCAGCTGACACGTGAGACGCCAGCGGACTGCTGAGCAGTCCGCCCCTCCCGCACCTGCGGCGGATAGAGGGGTTCCCGCCACAAGGGCGGGAATGACGAAGTGTTTGGGAAAGGGCCGCTCCCTCGGGTGCGGCCCTTTTTCGTTGACGCCCGGCGCGCACCGGCGCTCTAGCAGCCCCATGGATCCCACCGCCCCTTCCAGTCCGCTCGTCTGGCGCGAGGACGGCCTGCCGCAGTCCAGCCTGTACGGCGACGTCTATTTCTCCAGCGTCGACGGCCTGGCCGAGACGCGGGCGGTGTTCCTGGCCGGCTGCGGTCTTCCCGAGCGCTTCGCCGAGCAGCGCGACCTCGTGGTCGGCGAGCTGGGCTTCGGCTCGGGCCTGAACATCGCCGCCCTGCTGGACCTGTGGCGGCGCGAACGCCCCGCCGGACACCACCTCCACATCTTCTCGATCGAGGCCCACCCGCTGGCCCGCGACGAGGCCGCCCGCATCCTGGCCCACTGGCCCGAGCTGGGCGAGGCGGCCCAGGTGCTGCTGGACCACTGGCCGGGCAAGGCGCGGGGTTTCCATCGCATCGACCTGCCCGGCTTCGACGCCACCCTGGACCTGGCCGTCATGGACGTGATCGAGGCCCTGGAGGCCTGGGACGGCGCGGCCGACGCCTGGTTCCTGGACGGCTTCTCCCCTGCCCTGAACCCCGCCATGTGGCGCGAGGAGGTGCTGGCCGCCGTCGCCCGTCGCTCGGCGCCGGGCGCAAAGGCGGCGACCTTCACCGTGGCCGGCGCCGTGCGGCGCGGCCTGCAGGCCGCTGGCTTCGAGATCGCCAAGCGCGAAGGCTTCGGCCGCAAGCGCGAGCGGCTGGAGGCTTGGCTACCGGGTGAGCGCAAGGCCGCGCCCCGCCCGGAGACCCTGGCCATCGTCGGGGGCGGCATAGCCGGCGCGTCCCTGGCCCGGGCGGCGCGGGCGCAAGGCCTGGCCGTCACCGTCATCGACGCCCCCGACGGCGTCGCGGCCTCCGGCAATCCCGCCGCCCTGGTCACCCCGGCCCTGGACGCCGGCGGCGGCCCCCGCGCGGCGCTCTATGCCCAGGCCCTGGCCCGCGCGGTGACGCTGTACGAAGCCGAGCCCGGCGCCGTGATCGCCCGCGACGTCGTCCAACTGGCCAGCGGCGAGCGCGATCCCGCCCGCTTCGCCACGGTCGCGGCCCAGGACCTGTTCGAGCCGGGTACAATGGTCGCTCTCGACGCCGAGGAGACCGCCGCCCGCATCGGCGCCGCGACCCCGGCCCTGGCCATGGGCGCGACCCTGGTCATCGAACCGCCCGTGGTGACCTCGGCCTGGACCGGCGAAGTCGTCCGCGCCCGCGTCGCCGACCTCCGCCGCGACGGCGAAGGCTGGCTGCTGCTGGACGAGACCGGAGAGGTCATCGCCCGCGCCGACCGCGTGGCCCTGGCGGGAGGGATCGCCGCCAGCGCCCTGGCCGGCGTCGCGCTGAAACCCGTGCGCGGCCAGGCCAGCTGGGCCGGCGGCGTCTCGACCCCGCCCGTGGCCTTCGGCGGCTACGCCATCCCCACCCGAACCGGCGTCCTGTTCGGCGCCACCCACGACCGCGACCAGACCGCCGTCGACCTCCGCCCCGAGGACCACGCGCGCAACCTCGCCACCCTGGCCAAGGGCCTGCCGGACCTGGCGGCGCAACTGGCGGACGAGACCTTCGAAGGTCGCGCCGCCATCCGCGCCACCACGCCCGATCGCCTGCCCTTGGCCGGACTCCGCGACGATGGCGTGCTGATCCTGACCGGTCTGGGCTCGCGCGGCTTCTGCCTGGCACCGTTGCTGGCCGAGCACCTGGTCGCCAGGGCCCTGGGCCTGCCCTCGCCCCTCCCGCGCGTTTTGTCGCACCTGGTGGATTCGCGGCGTTTCGACTCGCCCGACATGAGCATCGGCGTATAGTCGAACACGGTTATCGGAATGGCCGAAGCGACCAGTATTGTGCAACGGGCGTTCTTCTCACACGTGAGGCCGGCGCCCCTTCAGCCGGTCGCGTGACGGCGGTCCTCCGCCCTCTTGGTCCGCCGGATTGGACGCTCCCGACGCCCCATCGGGAGCGTCTTTCCGTTTGATCCCCCCTCTCCTCCCCCGCTGGGGGAGGTGGCCCGGAGGGCCGGAGGGGGCAGCGCGGCCTAGGTCCAGATGGCCCCCTCAGTCGCGGAGTTTATCCTCGGGCCGACCTCAGGTCGGTCCCGGGGACGACAGCTCCCCCGAGAGGGGAGCAAAAGAAAAGGGGCCGGCCTTTCGGCCAGCCCCAAATCGTTCGATCGCGCTTCCGGTTATTGGAAGCTGCCTATTGGAAGTTGATCGAGACCGTCGAACGGCGGTTCAGCGGTTCCTTGACGCCGTCGCCCGTGGAGACGGCCGGAGCGCTTTCGCCCTTCCAGTCGACCGCCAGGCTGGTGGCGTTCAGGCCCATGCTGACCAGGCCATCGGCCACCGCCTTGGCGCGGCGCTCCGAGAGCTTGCGGTTGTAGGCGTCCGAGCCCGAGGTGTCGGTGTGACCCGTCACCGTGACCTTGGTCGCATTGCCGCCCTTGGCGTATTCGGCGGCCTGCTGGACCACGGCCTGGGCTTCTGGCGTCAGCACGTACTGATCGAACGGGAAGTAGACCACGAACTCACGCGCCTCGTAGGCCGGCGGCGGAGGCGGGGGCGGCGGGGGCGGAGCCTCCGGAGGCGGCGGGGGCGGAGGCGGCGGCGGCGGGGGGGGAGGCGGCGGAGGCGGCGGCGGAGGCGCCGAGCCGAACGTGTAGCGTAGGCCCAGGGTCACCGAGGTGTCCTTGTAGCGGCCCGAGAACGTGCCGACGTCCGTGATGTTGCCGCCGGGAGGACCGGCGTTCTGGGTCACCGAACCCCAATCCAGCTTGGTCGTGCGCAGATAGCGGCCGGTCAGGTCCATCGACCAGTTGTCCGACAGGTTCCAGCCCACGCCGATCAGACCCTGCATCGCGAACGCCTGGTCGACGTCGTCGAAACTGGTGTTCTGGAACGGCGCGGCGCCGGCCGGGACGCCCGACAGCTGGCCGTAGACCTTGTTGTGCACCCAGGCGGTGCCGACGCCGGCGCCGATGAACGGGTTGAAGGTCGAGCTGGGGGCCATGTCGAAGATGACATTGGCCATCAGGGTCGAGGCCTTCCACTTGCCGACCGGCTCGCCGCAGGCCGGCGAGGCCGAGGTGCGGCCGATGCCGGCGGTGCAGAGGCCCACCGGCTGGCCGCCGCCGGCGGCGCCGGTTCCGCGCACGCTCTGCACGTCGCCGGGGCGATAGCCGTACTCGGCTTCCACACGCCAGTTCGGCGAGAACTTGTAGCCAAGGCGGCCGAAGGCGGCCCAGTCCTTGTCCGTCGAGAACGTCCAGTCGTAATTGTTGGTGGAGCGCGCCTTCACGTCCGCCGGCTCATGGTAGCCGGCGTCGCCCGCGACGTACCAACCGCTCGTGGCGCTCTGGGCCATGGCGCCCGAAGCCGCGCCCAGCGCGACCGCAGCGACGCCGACCAGCAACCGCATCTTCATCTTGAAACCCTCTTTTACATATGTCGCGGGCCGGACACGTCCCCGGGACCCAGCACGACAAACGCGCCATCTCGAATTTTGGGTGTTGCCGATGGGCCACAAGAATCGGGCAATTGTGAAAATTGTGGCGACGGAGGCCTTCATGCGGCCGTGTCTAGCTTGGCCGAAAACCTGCGCGCACTTGTCGCGAACTGCCAAGATTGCAGGGGAATCCGGCGACAGTCATACTTCGTGCGTGGGGCGAGTGGAGTATGACCGTGAGTACTGAGACCTTCATCGAAACTCGCCCGAACGCCGACGGCATGAACGCCGACGTCTTTGGCGGCGACGCCATCGGCGCCGACGCGATCACCGGCGGCGACACGCCCAACTACTTCGTCAACGCGGATAACCGCACCGGCATCGTGGCGGGCAAGACCAGCCTGACCGTCGACCAGGCCGCCATGCAGCTGCTGCGCGACGAGCCCGGCTGGGGCGGCAAGTTCGAGACGGCTCAGACCATCAGCTACGCCTACCGCTCGACGGCGCCGAACAAGATGCCGAGCGACGTCAGCGGCTTCACGCGCTTCAACACCGCCCAGATCATCCAGGCCGAGAAGGCCCTGGACGCCTGGGAGGACGTGGCCAACATCCACTTCGTGCGCGTGGGCGAAGGCTCCAGCGGCGACGAGGCCTACAGCAACAGCGCCACGATCCTGTTCAGCAACTACACGGCCGGCGAACTGGGCGCGGCCGCCTTCGCCTACTATCCGGGCGACGAGTCCTTCCAGAGCCAGCTCGGCGACGTCTGGGTCAACGGCACGTTCAGCTACAACATCAATCCGACCAGCACGAACTACGGCGGCATGGTGCTGGCCCACGAGCTGGGCCACGCGATCGGCATCGCCCACCCGTCCGAGTACGATTCCGGCGTCACCTCGCCCACCTACGCGGCCAACGCGCAGTATTACGAGGACAGCCGCCAGTACACGATCATGTCGTACTTCAGCGAGTCCAACACCGGCGGCTCGTTCAACGGCGCCTATGCCGCCGCCCCGCTGCTCGACGACATCGCCGCCGCCCAGAAGGCGTACGGCGCCAACATGACCACGCGCACCGGCGACACGGTGTACGGCTTCAACGCGACCGCCGGCCGCGACTGGTTCAGCGCCACCACCACGTCGAGCAGGCTGGTCTTCGCCGCCTGGGACGCCGGCGGCGTCGATACCTTCGACTTCTCGGGCTACAAGGTCGCCCAGACCATCGACCTGCGCTCGGGCTACTTCTCCAGCGTCGGCGGCCTGACCGGCAACGTCACCATCGCCATGGGCGCGGTGATCGAGAACGCCATCGGCGGCTCGGGCAACGACACCATCAACGGCAACGCCTTTGGCAACCGCATCATCGGCGGCGGCGGCAACGACGCCATCGACGGCGGCCTGGGCGCCGACGAGGTGGTCCTGACGGGCAAGTTCGCCAGCTACGCCATCGTCGCCTCGGCCAACGGTGGCTGGCAGCTGAAGGACAACGGCGGCACGGGCGACGGCACCGACACCGTCGTCAACGTCGAGACCTTCAAGTTCTCGGATCGCGACGTCTCGATGGTCGACAGCCGCGTGGCCCTGGCCATGGCCAATGTCCTGCGCCTGGCCACCTTCGCCCCGGGCTCGGAAACCATGACCAAGAGCCTGGCGGCCTCGATCGCCGCCGGGACCGACTACACCGCCGCGATCACCACGGTGACCAAGGCCGCGATCTCGACCAGCGCGGTGGCCGTGCTGAGCTACCAGTTCTTCACCGGCAAGACGCCGTCGTCGGCCGGCATGGACTATCTGGTCTCGCCCGACGGCTCGAACACCAACAACCTCAACAGCGCCTACTACCAGTCGTTCAGCATCGAGAACCGCTACATCAACTTCGCGGTCAACCTCGGCAAGGTCGGCGAAGGCGCGGCCAGCTTCACCACCAACTACGGCGGCCTGTCGCTGAGCGACGCGACCAAGAAGGCCTACACGACGATCTTCGGCCTGACCCCGACGGACGCCAAGGTCGCCGACCTGCTGGGCGGCGCCCTGACCCTGAACGGCCAGACCATCACCCGCGCCGACTACTTCGCGCTGTACGGCCAGGACGGCCTCAACGGCCAGGGAACCAAGGCGGCCATGGTCGGCTGGCTGATGGCCGAGGCCGAGAAGGCCGATATCGGCCTCTACGCCAAGACCGCCGACGCCTTCTTCGCGCTGCTGGTCACCGACAACGTCTATGGCGTCGACATGATCGGCCTGTACGGCAAGCCGGAATACAACCTGACCTGAGGGGGCGCGAGCTGGGCGGAAACACGCGGCGGCGGGCCTGGCTCGCCGCCGTTTTTCGTTGCGGACGAATCCTATCGGCCCCGCGAGCGTTCTCCCGTCAGGAGACCGCCATGCCCTACACCGTCCGCGCCCGCCACCTGCACGGCCACCACGGCCGGCGGTTCGAAGACCAGACCCCGGAGTCGGCCGTCACCGCCTATCTGGAAGACTTCGCCTTCGACCCCGACGACGAGGGCGCGCTGTCGCTGATCGTGCGGGACGAGGAGACGGGGCGGGAGACGTGCTTCCGCATCGACCTGGTGACGGGGGAGCGGGAGGCGTGCGGGTGACGGCGTAGACGAGCCGCGCGCCCTCAACCTTCAAATGCAAACTTGCAACCGCCAGTTAAGCCTTGGTAATGTGCGAGCTGTTTGGCGGCTGACCGTGTCTTGAATAGCATCAACACCAACAAGCTCGCGCTTCTTGCTGCGCAAGCGATGAATAGCGCAAACGCCACGCTCGCCATTGCGCAGAAGCGCGTATCCACTGGACTTTCCGTTACGGGAGCCAAGGACAACGCGGCTATCTGGGGCATCTCCCAGAGCATGGAGGCGCAACAGAGAAGCTGGCGCGTCGCCAATGACAGTCTCTCACGTGGACAATCGCTAGTCGCCGTGGCCTCAGCTGGCATGGACACGATCACCGATCTTCTGCGGCAGGCGCGGGAAAAGGCCGTCGCTTTACGCGATCCATCCTTGAGCGGGGAGTCGAAGGCCTCGCTGCGCTCCGACCTTCAGAGCTTGGTCCGTCAGATCGATAATACGGCTCTACTGGCCGAGTTCGATGGCAAGAAACCGTTGGCGGATATTCTGACCCCGTCCACCTCGACCCAGACCAACACCTCCTATGGGCCTGTTCCGACGTCTCCCGCGACGCCGCCCGCCCTCGCCAGCATCCCCCAGAACGTCTCGGGCGCAGCAAGCTGGACTTTTACACGCAACGCTGGCTCGACCCCCGGACGCATAGACTTCTACCTCGATGCCTACGGCCTACCCGATATTCTGGAGATCTGGCAGAACGGCCAACGCGTCGCCGCGACGGGGCAACCCTATGCCTCAGGCGGCGCGCCGGTGGGACCAGGCGCACCGGTGCAGTTCCAGAACATCGTCAGCTTCGACTACGACCCCAACCAAGGCCAGTCCTTGGAATTTCGCTTCAACGAAAATGTCGCCGCTTCGGGGTCCGCCTTCGAAATAGGCGGCGTCGTATTGGACACGACAGGGGGACCGCCGCCCACGACGAGTTCGAGCACCACGACCACGCCGGTCACGACATCCGTGGCGACGACATACGAGTTCGTCAGAACCTCGGAGGGGGCCTTGGAGGGCGTCGCTTCGCGCCCCATGACGGCGGAAGCGCTCGGGCTGGACAAGGTCGACTGGAACGATCCCCAGCCGCTCCTTGCCACGATCGACGCAGCCATCGCGAAAGCCTTGGATACGGCGACCTACTTTGGAGAGCGAGCCAAGACCTTCGACCGCCTCATACAGCAGAATGGCCTTCTCTCCGACACCTTGGAGACGGGTGTTGGCAATCTGGTGGACGCCGACATGGGCCGTGAAGCGGCGCGCCTTCAGGCCGCCAAGATCAAAACAGAACTTGCCGCCAAGACCTTGGGAATTGCGAGCTCGCAATCCAATTGGCTGACAAACCTGTTCCGAAGATAGCCGAGGCGCACAGGGCCGCACGGCAAGAACAACTGAGATTCTCAGGAAGGAAATGGTGGACGCGACAGGGATTGAACCTGTGACCCCTACGATGTCAACGTAGTGCTCTCCCGCTGAGCTACGCGTCCGCCGAAGCGAGCCGAACCGTCTCCGAAGAAACGTCCCGGCCGGGAAGGTGTGGGGGTATAGCGGCGGCTTTGCCGGTGCGCAAGCCGCCGAGGAACTTTTACCCGATTTTTTTCGGGCAGAACCGCTAACCCCTTATGCGGCCATCATCTTTTCCACCTCGGCGACCAGGTCGCGCAGGTGGACGGGCTTGGACAGCACCTTGGCGCCGGCCGGAGCGCGGTCTTGCGCCGACAGGGCGACGGCGGCGAAGCCGGTGATGAACATGATGCGCAGCTCGGGATCGCGAGCGGCGGCCTGGCGGGCCACCTCGATACCGTCCATGCCGGGCATGACGATGTCGGTCAGCAGCAGGTCCCAGGGGTGTTCCAGGTGCTGGACGGCTTCCTCGCCGTCCGCGCAGGCCTGGACCTCGAAGCCGGCGCGCTCGAGCGCACGGGCCAGGAAGCCGCGGAGGGAATCATCGTCTTCGGCGAGAAGGATGCGGGCCATTAAGGTCTCGGGTCCGGAAAAGTCGTCGATAGAAGCGCACCTTATCCTGTTGTCCGTAAATCGGGGATGAACCTAAACGTCGCGGCTGTGGACGGATAAGGCGCCATCCGTGGATTGCCGTTTGACCCGACGCGGCCGGCCTTCGATGATGCGCCATGAGCGCTTGGCGGCCGATCTCCACGGACCAACTGGCGACCGCGCCCCTGGAGACGTTCGGCGGCCCGGCGTTCGAGGTCGTGCGCGCCGCGCCGGCCGGGGCGCCGCCGCCCACGGCCCTGGTCTTCGCCTCGCCCCATTCCGGCGGCGTCTATCCCGACGACATGCTGAACGCCGCCCGCCTGCCGGTGGAGACGCTGCGCGCGTCCGAGGACGCCTTTGTCGACCGCATCGTCGACGGCGCGCCGGCCCTGGGAGCGGCGGTGATCCGCGCCCGCTTCGCCCGCGCCTATGTCGACCTGAACCGCGAACCCTGGGAGATGGACCCGGCGATGTTCGACGGCGACCTGCCCGAATATGCCAAGGGCCGCTCGGCCCGGGTCGCGGCAGGGCTGGGCACGATCCCCCGCGTCGCCGGCGAGGGCCGGCCGATCTACGCCCGCAAGCTGACCTTCGGCGAGGCCAAGAACCGCGTGGAGCTGGCCCACCGCCCCTATCACGACGCGCTGGACCGCCAGTTGGCCTCGGCGCGCACGACGCACGGCGTGGCGGTGCTGATCGACTGGCACTCGATGCCGGCGGCGGCGGCGCGCGGCCAGCGGGCCAAGAGCGGCGGCCCGTGCGACATCGTGCTGGGCGACCGCTTCGGCGCGGCCTGCTCGCCCAAACTCACGGGGCTTGTCGAACGCGAGCTGGAGGCCCTGGGCTACCGCGTCGTGCGCAACGCCCCCTATGCCGGCGGCTACACCACCGAACACTACGGCCGCCCGGCCAAGCGCACCCACGCCCTGCAGATCGAGATCAACCGCGCGCTCTATATGAACGAGACCACGCGCGAGCCGACCGAGGGGTTGGCCCAGCTGACGCGGGATGCGGAAACCCTGACGCGGGCGCTGGTCGGGATGGATCTCGGAGAGCTGCGGTAGCGGTTGGAGCCCCTCCCCTCTCCCCTTGCGGGAGAGGGTGGCCCGCGAAGCGGGTCGGGTGAGGGGTCACGCCGCCCTATCGGACAGGCCTTTCAACCCCTCATCCGGCGCTGCGCGCCACCTTCTCCCGCAAGGGGCGAAGGGGATTTAGACCCTGACCACCCGATGCAGCTTGTGCATCTCGTCGCGCCGCAGGCCGCCGATCGCGGCCGCGACGCAGGCGGCGAAGGCGCTGGTCAGGGCGCCGATCCCTAAGAACAGCGAGACCTGCGCGCCGATCTGGGCGGCGCGGAGCATCTCGCCCGGCGACAGGTCGGCCGCGGCGGGCGCGGCCGTCGGCGTCGCCAGCGCGCCGAGCGCCAGAAGGCCCACCACGCTCACCGCCCAGGCCAGCAGGCCGTGCGCGGTGTCGCGGAAATAGGTCTCGTGGTCGTGGACGTGCAGCCACTTGGTCCGCAGCCGTCCGGCCAGATAGCCGCCCAGCATGCTGGCCACGACCTGGCAGGCGACGAAGACCGCGCCGATCGCGGGCGTGAAGTCCTGGGCCGTCAGGCCCACGGGCCAGTGGGGCGTCATCTTCAGGCCAAAGCCGGCGCCTAGCGACAGCAGGACGAACAGCATGGCCACGGTCGCGGCCGCGCCGGCCCAGACCGCTTCCCAGCTGACCGCCGATTGGTGCTCGTCCGGGATGTCGGACGGCGAGAGCTCGGTTCCATAGGTCATGGCGCCCGCCTCAGAAGTGGTGGGTGCAGAAGGCGAGCAGCAGAATGATGGGGAGCGGCACCCCAAGAAGCGCCAGGAGGATCGATCGCATCGCGTCAGCGTCCTTGCTCAGAAGGAAGCCGCCTGCGTCGTGCAGCACGGCCGTGTTTTCGCTGAACGGGGAGAGCCGAGCCGGGGTTCCAGACTTGCTGGCGGGCGTCGAACGCCGGGAAATACGGACGAAACGGGGCTTCGGGGCCACAAAGGCCAAAAAAAAGCCCGGCGAAACCGCCGGGCCAGTTCATTAGGGAGGAAACGCCCAGGAAGGGCAGAAGCGGCAGCGCCGCCTCACAGGATTGTTTATAGGGTGCGGCGCAAAATTAGGCAAGCAGAAAATCACATTTTAATGTCGATTTTTCCGGAGGGGATTTAACCAATCCCCTTACACAGCAAAGGATCGCGAAACGTCGCTATTCGAAACTGCCTAAAATTTGCTCATGCTGCAGTGCACAATTTGTTGCGTTTGAAACGGTCTCTCGTGAGAACACCTCGCAAAGCCAAGCCCGGCAAGGGTTTGATGTTGACACCGGTTACCTGCGACAAGTGTTTCAAGGGGTTAGGGGTGGATAAATCGGCCGCAGTCGCGTAAAAGCCGCGCGCCTGACGCGTAGAGCGTCATCTCCTATTCCTCCCGCCGATCCTATTCCTCCGGAAAGTCCGTCCGTCCCCATGTCCATGCGAAATATCGCCATCATCGCGCACGTCGATCATGGCAAGACCACCCTCGTCGATCAGCTGCTGGCCCAGTCGGGCGTCTTCCGCGCTAACGAAGCGACGACGGAACGCGCCATGGACTCCAACGACCAGGAGCGTGAGCGCGGCATCACCATTCTGGCCAAGTGCACCAGCGTGCTCTGGAACGGTGAAGCGGGCGAAACCCGCATCAACATCATCGACACCCCCGGCCACGCCGACTTCGGCGGTGAAGTCGAGCGGATCCTGGGCATGGTGGACGGCTGCGTCCTCCTGATCGACGCCGAGGAAGGCGTCATGCCGCAGACCAAGTTCGTGCTGACCAAGGCGCTGAAGATGGGCCTGCGCCCGATCCTCTGCATCAACAAGGTCGACCGCGCCCACGCCGATCCGGACCGCGTCCACAACGCCGCCTTCGACCTGTTCGCCGCCATCGGCGCCACGGACGAGCAGCTGGACTTCCCGCACATCTACGCCTCGGGCCGCGCCGGCTGGGCCACGCTGGACATGAACGTGCCCAGCGACAACCTCGGTCCGTTGTTCGACCTGATCGTCCGCCACGTGCCGGAGCCGAAGCAGATCGCCAAGAAGGACGCACCGTTCCAGATGCTGAACGTGCTGATCGAAAGCGATCCGTTCCTGGGCCGCCTGCTGACCGGCCGCATCGAGAGCGGCAAGGCCGTCCCCGGCATGGCCATCCATGCCCTCGACCGCGACGGCAAGGAAATCGAGCGCGGCCGCATCACCAAGGTGCTGGCCTTCCGCGGCCTGAAGCGCCAGCCGATCGACGAGGGCGCCGAAGCCGGTGACATCGTCGCCATCGCCGGCATGTCGAAGGCCACCGTCGCCGACACCCTGTGCGCCATGGACGTCACCGACGCCCTGCCCGCCCAGCCGATCGATCCGCCGACCATCTCGATGACCGTCTCGGTCAACGACAGCCCGCTGGCCGGTCGCGAAGGCGACAAGGTCCAGTCGCGCGTCATCCGCGACCGTCTGCTGAAGGAAGCCGAATCGAACGTGGCCATCAAGGTCGCCGAGACCAGCGAAGGCGACGCCTACGAAGTCTCGGGCCGCGGCGAACTGCAGCTGGGCGTTCTGGTCGAGAACATGCGCCGCGAAGGCTTCGAGGTCTCGATCTCGCGTCCGCGCGTCGTGTTCCAGACCGATCCGGAAACCGGCAAACGCCTCGAGCCGATGGAAGACGTCATGATCGACGTCGACGACGAGTTCTCGGGCATCGTCATCGAGAAGCTTTCGCTCCGTAAGGCCGAGCTGAAGGACATGGGTCCGTCGGGCGCCGGCAAGACCCGCATCCAGCTGACCGCTCCCTCGCGCTCGCTGATCGGCTATCAGGGCGAGTTCCTGACCGACACGCGCGGTTCGGGCGTGCTGAACCGCGTGTTCAGCCACTACGAGCCCTACAAGGGCGCCATCGACCAACAGCGCAAGGGCGTGCTGATCTCGAACTCGGACGGTGAAACCGCGGCCTACGCGCTGTGGAACCTGGAAGAGCGCGGCGTGATGTTCGTCGGCGCCGGCGAGAAGACCTACCTCGGCATGATCATCGGCGAGAACGCCCGTCAGGACGACCTCGACGTCAACCCGATGAAGGCCAAGCAGCTGACCAACGTCCGCGCCTCGGGCAAGGACGAGTCCATCCGCCTGACCCCGCCGCGCCGCATGACCCTCGAACAGGCCATCGCCTATATCGAGGAAGACGAGCTGGTCGAGGTGACCCCGAAAAACATCCGCCTGCGCAAGCAGATCCTGAACCCGTCGTTCCGCAAGCGTCGCGTCAAGGAAGAGTAGGACCTCTAGGGGTTCGAAATTGGGGCCGCCGTTCGAAAGGACGGCGGCCTTTTTCTTTGGGATCACCCCTTTTCCTCCGATTTCCCCGGCGAATGCCGGGGCCCAGATGGAAGAACGCCCGGGTGGGCTCTAATAGCGGGGCGACTTTCCAGCCCCCCAGGCGCCGTGAGATCTGGGTCCCGGCATTCGCCGGGAAGATCGGCGTGAGAAGAGCCTCGCGCGAACACACGCCCCAACTCATTTCGCGCCTCGGTCTTCTTGAGTCGCGCAATCGACTTAACCGTGTTTTTACCCGACCGAACGATGGTCTCCGCAGGGAAATTCGCTCCGTCTCGCCAGAGGGCCCGTGCGCACTGTCGCCAGCACGTTGATCCATCGCGGCCTCGCCGCCCTGTCGCCCTCGGTCCCCGAGGCGATGGCGGGTCGCGTGCGCATGGAGCAGGTGCAGAGCATCCTGCGCATGACGCCCGTGATGATGGGCGCCAACATCGTCATCGCCTTCCTGGTTTCGCTGGCCGCCCTGACCGGGCAACACCGCGTCGGCGTCGGCGTGTGGGCCGCCCTGGTCATCTGCTACGCCCTGCTGGGCCTCAAGGGCTGGGTCGCCGCCCAGAACCGCAAGTCGGTCAAGTCCACGGTCTCGGCGCGCGGCGTCAATCGCATCACCTTGCAGGCCGGCCTCCTGGGTTGCCTGTGGGGCGCCCTGCCGATCCTGACCATGTCCGGGACCAACGACTATTCCGGCGCCATGCCGATGCTGGTCGCCTCGGTGATCGCCGGCATGATCGGCTGTGGCGGCTTCGCCATGCTGACCCTGCCCGCCGCCGCCATCGCCTATTCGACCCCGATGGTCGCCGGCTCGCTCTACGTGCTGGCCGTCAGCGGCAATCCGATCCTTTACGCCCTGGGCGGCCTGCTGATCTTCTGCCACATGGTGGTCAGCGTCTCGTGCCTGTCGCACGCCAAGATCTTCGCCGACCGCATGGTCGCCGCCGAGGAGCTGGAGAAGCAGACGCAGGTCGTGTCCCTGCTGCTCTCCGACTTCGAGGAAGGCGCCAGCGACTGGCTGTGGGAGGTCGACGCCCACGGCGCCCTGACCTACGTCTCCGACCGCATGGCCGCCGCGTCCGGCGCCGACAAGGACGCCCTGATCGGTCGTCCGATGTCGGAGCTTTGCGGCGCGCCCGAGGGGCCCGCCGGCCCCATCGCCTCGCTCACCGCCCTGTTCGCCGAGCAGAAGACCTTCCGTGACGTGACGGTCCCGATCCGCGTCGGCGCCGAACATCACTGGTGGTCGCTGTCGGCCAAGCCCGTGCACGACCTGGACGGCCAGTTCACCGGCTTCCGGGGCGTCGGCGCCGACATCACCCAGGCTCGCGAGGACCAGGCCCGCATCTCGCGCCTGGCCCACTACGACGTCCTGACCCAGTTGCCCAACCGCCTGTCGTTCCTGCAGGCCCTGGGCAAGGCCTTCGCCGACCATGGCAAGATCGAAGCCGCCGGCTGCGCCGTGCTGTGCCTGGACCTCGACCACTTCAAGGGCGTCAATGACAGCCTGGGCCACCCGATCGGCGACGACTTGCTGATCCAGGCCGCCGCCCGCCTGCGCGATGTCGTGGGCGATGCGGGGCTGGTCTCGCGCCTGGGCGGCGACGAGTTCGCCGTGGTCATCGCCCCCTCGCCGGGCGCCGAGGCCCTGGGCGCCCTGTCCCAGTCGATCGTCGACCAGCTCTCGCGCCCCTACGACGTGCGCGGCCACAACGTGCTGATCGGCGCCAGCGTCGGCATCGCCGTCGCGCCGCAGGACGCCGAGGATCCCGACGGCCTGCTGAAGAACGCCGACCTGGCCCTCTACCGCGCCAAGGGCGACGGTCGCGGCGCCTGGCGCTTCTTCGAGACCTCGATGGACGTCTGGGCCCAGGAGCGCCGCGCGCTGGAACTGGACCTGCGCGACGCCCTGGCCAACAACGAGCTGAAGCTGTTCTTCCAACCGCTGATCGGCGCCAGCGAGCACGAGGCGACCGGCTTCGAGGCCCTGCTGCGCTGGCAGCATCCGCGCCGGGGCCTGGTGCCGCCGGGCGAGTTCATCGAGTGCGCCGAGCAATGGGGCCTGATCGGTCGCATCGGCGAGTGGGTGCTTAACGAGGCCTGCCGCACCGCCGCGACCTGGCCTTCGCACCTGACCGTGGCCGTGAACCTGTCGCCCAACCAGTTCGCCTCGGGCGATCTCGTGGCCCAGGTCCAGGCCGCCCTGACCGCCTCGGGCCTGGCCCCCGCGCGCCTGGAGCTGGAGATCACCGAGGGCCTGCTGCTGCACGACAGCGCCAAGACCCTGGAGCAGCTGGCCGCCCTGAAGGCCCTGGGCGTCAAGATCGCCATGGACGACTTCGGCACCGGCTATTCCAGCCTGGCCTATCTGTGGCGGTTCCCGTTCGACCGCATCAAGATCGACCGCTCGTTCGTGGCCGAGATGCAGGACAACACGGCCATCGCCGACATCCTGCGCACCATCGCCCTGCTGGGCCAGACCCTGAAGCTGGAGGTCACGGCCGAGGGCGTCGAGACCCAGGCCCAGGCGACCCTGCTGGCCGACATGCGCTGCAACACCTTCCAGGGCTTCCTGTACGGCCGCCCGATGCCGGTGTGCGACATCCCCAGCTTCCTGGTCTCGAACCTGGCCCGCCAGATGCGCCGCGAGGGCGAGGCGGGCGCCGCCACCGACGAGACTGCCGTCGGGTAAATCCCGATCGTCCGGCTGCGGAAAAACACGCCAAGCAGCCCGTGCTCCGTGCTCACCGACCGGGCGTTCCGCAATGAAGTTTCGATTTACTTGGAAGCGTCACAAATAACGCAACAGCCTGTCAGCAAGGCGAAGTAGGGGCCGTTCCAGGCGCCCTTTGTACGGGGCCGCCCGACTCGCAGGGGGTTCCATGACATTGATCCGTAAACTGGCCGCCGGTGCGGCCCTCGGCGCTCTGACGCTGGCCGTCGCGCCCGCCTACGCCCAACAGACCACCGCCGCCATCCGGGGCGTGACCGTCAGCGAGGGCGGCGCGCCGATCGCCGGCGTCACCGTGACCGTCACCCACGTGCCCAGCGGCACCGACCAGACCGCCGTCACCAACGAAGCCGGCGCGTTCGACGTGCGCGGCCTGCGCGTCGGCGGTCCCTACAAGATCACCGCCACCGGCCAGGGCCTGGCACCCCAGGCGCTGGGCGACCTGTTCCTGAACGTCGGCGACGCCCAGCGCGTGCGCCTGACCCTGGTCCCGGCCAGCGAGGTCTCGGAAGTCGTCATCACCGCCGCCAAGGCCGCCAGCACCACCCAGCTGGCCAATGTCGGCTCGCGCACCACCCTGGGCCGCCAGCAGATCGAGGCCGTCGTCTCGGTCAAGCGCGACATCCGCGACATCGGCCGCCGCGACCCGCTGGCCAATCTCGACTTCGTGGCGCGCGGCACCGGTCCGTCGGGCGGCCTCTACATCGCCGGCTCCTCGCCGCGCGCCAACCGCATCACCATCGACGGCGTCCGCTCGGCCGACAGCTACGGCCTCAACACCGGCGGCCTGTCGACCAACCGCGGCCCCGTCTCGTTCGAAGCCCTGGAGCAGGTCTCGATCCAGGCCGTGCCGTTCGACGTCGAGGACGGCGACTTCACCGGCGGCGCCCTGAACCTGATCATGCGCTCGGGCGGCAACAGCTTCCACGGCACCCTGTTCGACAACTATCGCACCACCCGCATGGTCGGGAACGAGGTGCCGAACGTCGGCTTCACCAACAACGACATCCTCCAGGCCCCGCTGACCGGCTATCGCAAGGTCAAGAACAAGATCCACGAGAGCAATTTCGGCTTCTTCCTCTCGGGTCCGATCATCCCGGACAAGCTGTTCTTCGCCACCTCGTACGAGAAGTTCAAAAGCTTCGACACCACGGGCGTCGGCCCGCTGGGCGCCGGCTTCGCCGCCAACTTCAACCGCATCCCCGGCATCTCGACCGGCGCCGGCGCCTCGCAGGCCGACATCGACGCGGTCCTGGCCAACTGGAACAGCTATTCGGCCTCCAGCCTGCTGAAGCCGGGCCAGGTCAGCCTGGTCAAGCCGATCCTCGACGAGAAGTCGTCGGTGAAGATCGACTACAACATCAACAATGACCACCGCTTGACGGCCACCTATCGCCACGCCTTCAGCTCGGTCTGGAAGCGCAGCCCGTCGACCACCGCCATCAGCCTCGACACCAACTGGTACGTCCAGCCGGAGAACGAGGACAACTACGCCCTGCAGCTGAACTCGCGCTGGACCCCGACCCTGTCGACCGAGGCCCGCGTCGCGTTCCGCGGCTACCAGCGCGGCCAGATGCCGCCGGAAGGCCAGGGCTTCGCCAACATCTCGATCTGCTCCGACCCGACCTCGGGCACGGGCTCGGCCGCCTTCTCGTGCTCGTCGGGCGTACCGTCGATCAACTTCGGCCCCGACCAGTTCCGCCAGGCCAACGTCCTGAAGACCAAGGACACCTCGGGTTCGTTCATCGCCAACTTCACCGGCATCGAGAACCACCAGATCAAGGCCGGCTACCAGTACCGCGGCATGGAGATCTACAACCTGTTCCTGCAGGCCGCGCGCGGGGTCTACTACTTCGACTCCGTCGCCGATTTCCAGAACGGCTTCTCCAACCAGCTGTCCTACGGCAACTCGCTGACCGGCACGGCCACCGACGCCGCCGCCGTGCTGGGCTACAAGGTCCACACCCTGCTGGCCCAGGACACCTGGGACGTCACCGACGCCCTGACCGTGAACTTCGGCGTCCGCTGGGATCACTACGCCGGCGACGAGAAGCCGACGCTGAACACCAACTTCCAGACCCGCTACGGCTATACGAACCAGACCACCTATGACGGCATCGACGTCGTCATGCCGCGCGTCTCGGCCAAGTACAACGGCGAGTGGTTCGAGCTGTCGGGCGGCGTCGGCCTGGTCTCGGGCGGCATCCCGGACGTGTTTCTGGGCAACAGCTACGGCGGCACCACCGGCGCCCTGACCAACAGCTTCGCCATCCGTCGCGACAGCAAGGGCACGGCGACCACGGCCGACGACACCTTCGTCGACACGGCCACCAACATCGCCATCGACCCGGCCATCGGCAACGCCCTGCTGACCATCAACAAGAGCAATCCGGGCTTCATCACCAGCCCGGCCTCGGTCGCCCAGGGCCTGCTGACCGCCGACAGCGCCAGCCGCCGCAACGCCTACACCAACTCGCTGGCGCCTGGCTTCGACATGGCCTCGGACTGGAAGACCAACCTGTCGTTCAAGACCACCCTGTGGGACATCGATTTCGGCGTCGACGCGGTGGCCAGCTGGTCGAACACCAACGTCGCCTTCCGCGACATCCGCGCCCGCCTGCTGACCGTCAACGGCGCCGTGCAGTACACGCCGGACGGTCGCGCCCGCTATGACGGCCTGGTCATCGCCGGCGCCACGCCGGCGGCGGTCAACGCCAACCGCGCGGCCCTGGGCCTGCCGGTCTCGACCAACCCCGACCTCGCCAATCTCGGCCTGTTCGGCGACATCCAGGCCTACAACCCGTCCAAGAAGAACTGGACGCGGACCCTGGCCTTCTCGGCGGCCCGCAAGATCTTCGGCGTCGACACCTGGGCGGCCTACACCTGGCAGGACGGTCGCCAGTACGGCGGCATCTCGGAGTTCGGCACCACGGCCGGCGGCAACGCCACCAGCGGCGCCTACTATCCCGACCAGGGCTTCGACCGCGATCCCAACGCGGCCACCCTGGGCAAGTCCAACAACCTGATCCGCAACTCGCTGAAGCTGAACCTGAGCTACAAGGCCGAGCTGGTCCCCGGTTGGGTCTCGCGCTTCAGCCTGTTCGGCGAGCGCCACTCGGGCCGTCCGATCACCTTCCTGATGACCGACCCCGCCGGCGGCCGCAACCCGACCTTCGGCGTGTCGCGCGACGACGCGCTGGCCTACATCCCGAACCTGGGCTCCCCGGACGCCGCCAACCCGCTGAAGTTCGTCAGCAGCGGCGGCACGACGGTCTTCTTCGACAGCCAGGCCTCGGTCGACAAGCTCAAGGCCCTGGTCAAGCAGTTCGACCTGCCGCAGGGCCAGATCGTGCCGCGCGGCTTCGGCAAGAACCCCAGCGTCGACCGCTTCGACTTCCAGTACGCCCAGGAGATCCCGGTTCCGATCCAGGGCCACAGCCTGCTGTTCACGGTGGACATCGCCAACGTGGGCAACCTGCTGAACAAGAAGTGGGGCGTGGTGAAAGAGTACACCAACAGCCGCTCGGGCGGCGTGGTGGTCAACGCCCAGTGCGCCAAGGCCGACGGCACGGTGGCCGGCGCGGCCGACCCGACCTGCGTGGCCTATCGCTACAGCTACACCACCGCCTCGCCGACGACCCTGGCCACCCCGACGGTCGACCAGACCGCCAGCCTGTGGTCGGTGGGCTTCGGCCTGAAGTACCGCTTCTGATCGGACGGAAACGTCCCTCGAAGGCAGAAGGGCGCGGCCTCGGCCGCGCCCTTTTTCGTTCGGCCCAAAAGCCGGGTTCTTCCGAAGACCTAGTTCTTCTTCAGCAGGCTCAGCAGCCAGAGCAGCAGGATCGCGCCCAGGCTCGAGATCACCAGGCTGCCGATCCAGCCCCAGAAGTGGATGCCCAGCACCCCGGCGACGAAGCCGCCGAGCAGCGAGCCGACCAGGCCCACGATCAGGTTCATCCAGAACCCGTGGTCGCGCTTCATCACCTTCTCGGCGATGAAGCCGGCCAGAACGCCGATGATGATGGCCCCAATGAATCCAACGCCGTGCATGCGACTCGCCTCCCGTTCGCGCGTGTTGGCGCGAAGCTAGGGAAAAGCGCGGGGTCCGACCAGTGTTTCAGCGACCACCGGTCGTGCTACGCCAAGCGCCATGGTCCATCCCGTCTTCGACAACCTGCCCACCACGATCTTCGAGCGCATGAGCGGCCTGGCCCGCCAGCACGGCGCGATCAACCTCGGCCAGGGCTTTCCCGACGACCAGGGCCCCCTGCCTGTGCGCGAGGCCGCGGCGCGGGCGCTGATCGAGGGCTCCAACCAGTATCCGCCGATGCGCGGCCTGCCCGAACTGCGCGCCGCCGTCGCCGGCCACTACGTCCGCGCCCAGGACCTGCAGCTCGACCCCGACAGCGAGATCGTCGTCACGTCCGGCGCCACCGAGGCCCTGGCCGCCGCCTTCACGGCGCTGATCTCACCGGGAGACGAGGTGGTGCTGTTCCAGCCGCTGTACGACGCCTACCTGCCGCTGGTGCGCCGGGCGGGCGGGATCCCCAAGCTGGTTCGCCTGGCCCCACCGCACTGGCGCTTCGACCGGGCGATGCTGGAGGCGGCCTTCAGCGACAAGACCCGCATGGTCGTCCTCAACAGTCCCCTGAACCCGGCCGCCACCATCGCGCCGGACGAGGACCTGGCCCTGCTCGCCGCGTTCTGCGTCAGGCACGACGCCATCGCCGTCTGCGACGAGGTCTGGGAAGCCGTGGTCTTCGACGGCCGCAAGCATCGCCCGCTGATGACCTTCCCCGGCATGCGCGAGCGCACGGTGAAGATCGGCTCGGCCGGCAAGCTGTTCGGCATGACCGGCTGGAAGGTCGGCTTCCTGATGGCCGCCCCGCCCCTGGCCAAGGCCCTGGCGGCGGCCCACCAGTTCCTAACCTTCACCACCCCGCCCAACCTGCAGGCCGGCGTGGCCTGGGGGCTGGAGAACCACCGCGCCTGGTTCGACGAAATGCCCGCCGACCTGCAGCGCTCCCGCGACCGCCTGACCGCCGGACTCAGGGCCGCCGGCTATGTCGTGCTGGAGAGCCAGGGGACCTACTTCCTCAACGTCGACCTGACGGCGTCGGGCATCGCGGTCGACGACGTGACCTTCTGCGAGCGCTGCGTGGTCGAGCACGGCGTCGCGGCGATCCCGGTGTCGGCGTTCTTCGCCGAGGACGCGGTGACGAACGTGGTGCGGCTGTGCTTCGCGAAGGCCGACGCGACGCTGGACGAGGGGGTCAAGCGGCTGGCGGCGGCGCTAGCGGCTTTCAGCTAAACCCTCTCCCCTTGAGGGAGAGGGTGGCCCGCGAAGCGGGTCGGGTGAGGGGTTGATGAAAGCATCCGCCGCGACAAGCGGCTGACGTTAGGGCGCCAAGCCGACAGGACGATCGACCCCTCATCCGTCGCCTGCGGCGACACCTTCTCCCGCAAGGGGAGAAGGAAGGTTGGCTAAAGCGCGCCCAACCCCGCCGCCAAATCCCGCGCCGCGCCCCGCGCCAGGCAGCGGTCCATGGCTGACAGCAGGTTCCGCAGGTCGATCGGCTTGGCGACGTGGGCGTCGCAGCCCGCCTCCAGGCAGGTCTTGATCTGCGCCGACATCACGTCGGCCGTCAGGGCGATCACCGGCAGCCTCGCGAACCGCGCGTCCAGGCGCAGCCGCCGCGTGGCTTCCAGCCCGTCCATCACCGGCATGTTGACGTCCATCAGCACGATGTCGACCGGCTCGCGCTCCAGGGCGTCCAGGGCCTGCTGGCCATTCTCGGCCTCGATCAGCTCGCACTCAAAGGGCTCGAGGAACAGACGGATGACCCGGCGGTTGACCGGATGGTCGTCGACCACCAGCACCCGGCGACCATGCAGGGCGGTGAAGCCGACCTCCTCCTCGCCGCCCTCCTCTTCCCAGACCGGCGCCTCGGGCGCTTCGGCGGCGTCGACGATCATCTCGATGGTGAAGACCGAGCCGACGCCCTCCTGGCTCTCGACGCGGATCTCGCCGCGCATCATCTCGACCAGGCGGCGGGTGATGTTGAGGCCCAGCCCCGTGCCGCCGAAATTGCGCGTGGTCGAGGCGTCGGCCTGGGTGAAGGGGCGGAACAGCTTGGCGACCGTCGCCTCGCTCATGCCGATGCCGGTGTCGCTGACCCGCAGCCGCACGCGCACCCGGCCATCGGGCTCGGGATAGGTCGCCAGGCCCACCTCGACCTTGCCGTGGGTGGTGAACTTTAGGGCGTTGGAGACCAGGTTCGTCAGGCACTGGCGCACCCGCACGCCGTCGAACAGCAGCGGCCCCGGCGCCTCGCTCTCCAGCTTGAAGGCGATCGAGACGCCTTTTTCGCGCGCCGTCGGCTGGTAGCCGCCGACGAGGCGGGCGCAGCTCTGGACGATGTCGCCGACCGTGGGCGCGATCTCCAGCTTGCCGGCCTCGATCTTGGAGAGGTCCAGGATGTCGTTCAGCAGCACCAGCAGCGTGTCGCCGCTGTCCAGGATCAGGTCGACCTGTTCGCGCTGCTCCTCGGTCAGGTCGCCGGCCCGCAGCGCCTGGCCCAGGCCCAGCATGCCGTTCAGCGGCGTGCGCAACTCGTGGCTCATCACCGCCAGGAAGGCCGACTTGGCCTGGCTGGCGGCCTCGGCGCGCTCCTGGGCGCCCTTGAAGCGGCGCGAGGCGCGGCGCTGGTGCACGGCCCAGCCGACGCCGCCGGCGACCAGCACGCCCAGCAGCACGGCGATGACCACCGACGCCCGCGCCAGGCTGCGGTTCAGCCGCACCTCCTCGGTCAGGCGGCGGCTCTCGTCGCGCTTGGCCCGCAGCTCGCTGTCGAGGGCGGCCGACATCTCGGAGACGCCGCGCGAATGGGCCTTGTTGGCGGCCAGGCCGTCGGCCTTGCGCCAGGCGTCCAGCTTCTGGAAGGCCTCGACATTGCGGCCCTCGGCCTGGTGGAGATAGGCCTCGATCAGCATCTCCACGTGCGGATCGCGCGGCGCCAGGGCCTCGGGGATGGTCTTGAGGTGCTCCAGGTCGGCGCGGGCCGGGGCGGCCTGGCCCAGCTGGGCCTCGGCCAGGGCCCGCTGCGCCAGCATCCGCACCTGCAGGCGGCGATCGGGCGCGACCAGCAGCTTGGCGGCCGGCGCCAGGCAGGCCAGCACCCGCGTCGGCGAGCCGCGCAGGTCGGCGATGCGGGCGCACAGATAGCGATCCCAGGTCAGCAGGTCGGGATCGCCGTCGGCCAGGGTCAGCTTGTGGTGGACGGCCGCGAAGCCCTCGGCGGCGCTCAGCTCGCCCAGGTCGGCCGCCGTATAGGCGATGTCGTAGACCCGCTCGATCTTGCGCACATAGAAGGCGTCGCGCTCGTCCAGCCGCGCGGCCTGGGCCATGTGGTCCAGGGCCCCTTCCTTGTCGCCGATGTCCGACAGCGTGTAGCTGTGCACCTGGTGCAGCTCGGCCAGCACCGGCTGGGCGATGCGGCCGCGCTTCTCGAGGTCGGCGGTCAGCTCGGCGGCCAGGCGTGCGGCCTCGGCCCAGCGGCCCACCTGGCCCAGGTGCCGCACGCGCTCGATCCCCGCCATCAGCCGGATGTCCGGCCCCGACCGGGTCATGAATGTCTTCCAGTCGGCGTCGGTGAACGCCCGGAAGCCGTGGGTCTCGTTGCGGTAGGCCAGGACCTCCAGCGCGACCAGCGCCTCCAGCCCCTCGTCCTTGTCGCGCGCGGCGACCTCGCGGGCGCGGGCGACCCAGGTGTCGAAACTGCCCTGGATCTGGTTGCTCTTGTACGCGTAGAGCACCCGCCACAGGCCATAGAGCCGGGCCGCGCCCTTCTCGCGCAGGGCGCGGCGGCCGGCGCGTTCGATGTCTTCGTTGTCGCGCGGCGGATCGCGGATCTCGTGCGCGCCGATCTCGCGGGAGAGCTGGTCCAGGCGCTGGGCCAGGGACGCGCCGTCCTGCGCCCACGCGGCGCCGGCCGCGAGGGTTGCGATCAGGACGATGGTCGAAAGAAGCCGCCGCAAATCCGTATCCAGAAACTCGCGGTCAGCCTTCGCGGCGATTGATGTAGGACGGGTTAAGCATACCGCCGCAGTTGCAGCGTTATATGGTCGCCCCGCCGTCCACCACCATGGCTTGTCCCGTCATGAAGCGTCCCGCCGGCGAGGCCAGATAGACCGCCGCCCCGGCGATCTCGTCCGGCTCGCCGATGCGGCGCAGCGGCACGCCCTTGGTCGAGCGCTCCAGCGTGGCCGGATCGTCCCACAGGGCCTTGGCGAAGTCGGTCTTGATCAGGCCCGGCGCGATGCAGTTGACCCGCACGTTGTCCGGCCCGAACTCGTGGGCGAGGTTGCGCGCCAGCTGGAAGTCGGCGGCCTTGGAGATGTTGTAGGCCCCGATGATGGCGTTGCCGCGCAGGCCGCCGATCGAGCTGACGATGATCACCGCCCCGTCCTTCCGCGCCCGCATCTCCGGCGCGACCATGCCGATCAGCCAGTGATTGCTGATGATGTTGTTGTCCAGGATCTTGCGGAACTGGTCGTCGCTGATCCCGGCCAACGGGCCGTAATAGGGATTGCTGGCCGCGTTGCAGACGCAGATGTCGACCTGGCCGAACGCCTTTTTCGTCTCGTCGACCAGGTTCTGCAGGTCGTCCTTGGAGGCGATGTTGGCCGGGACCGCGATGGCCGTCCCGGCCCCGTGCCTGGCGTTCAGGTCGGCCGCCACCGCTTCGCAGGGTTCCAGCTTGCGCGAGGAGATCACCACCCTGGCCCCGTGCTCGGCCATCCGCTCGGCGATCGCCTTGCCGATCCCCCGCGAGGACCCGGTGATGATCGCCACCTTGCCGGTCAGGTCGAAGAGGCTCATGGCGCGCACCCTAAACGTTTGTTTGAATTTCAGGCACAGTGCGGCGGGGAGCGCGGGCGGTCAAGACCAAGGCGCCGAGCCCTCGCCCTTCGACGGGCTCAGGGTGAGGTCTCTACTGACCCGGCGTCCAAAGTCGTTCTCACCCTGAGCCTGTCGAAGGGCGAGGACGCCTCCCAGAGAGACGCCTCAAAAAAATATCGCGGGCGATGTCGCACGCGGTGGAAGTCGTTCGTCCTTGAGGCAAGAGTTCACACCAACAAGGAGACGCCCCAATGCCCCTCGACACCGCCACCACCTTCCCCGCCGACCGCGAGCTCGTCCTGGAGCGCGTTCTCGAGGCCTCGGCCGAGAACCTCTACAAGTGCTGGACCACGCCGGAGCTGATGGAGCAGTGGTTCTGCCCCAAGCCCTGGACCGTCTCCAACGTCCGCACGGACGTGCGCACCGGCGGCAACACCTATCTGGAAATGAACGGCCCGAACGGCGAGGTCATGCCGCAGCCGGGCGTCTATCTGGAAGTCGTGCCGAACCAGAAGATCGTCTTCACCGACGCCTTCACCGAGACCTGGCAGCCCTCGGCCAAGCCGTTCATGGTCGCCATCATCACCTTCGAGGACCTGGGCGACGGCAAGACCCGCTACCGCGCGGTCGCCCGCCACTGGAGCGCCGAGGACAAGGCGACCCACGAGCAGATGGGCTTCCACGAAGGCTGGGGCATCGTCGCGGGTCAGCTGGAGGCGCTGGCCAAGACGCTCTAGCGCCCCCTTCATCCGTCATCCCGCGCTTTATGCGCGGGACCCATGGTTCAGCTTCCGCGTGAAGGCGTGAACCCGCTCCGCACCTGCGGCGGACAAATGGGTCCCGCGAACACGTCGCGGGATGACGGAGTAATTTGAGTTTCACCCCCAAGCTTCCCATACCGCCCCCGCGCCCCTAGATGAGCCCCGGGGCAACGGGGTCCCTTGCGTACGGGGGGACCTCCATGGCCGGCCTACAGATCGACCGCACCCTCGCCCCCCGCTTCGCCCTGCTCTGCCTGGGCATCTGGCTGAACGCCGCCGACACCCTTGTCACCGCCACCATCATGCCCAGCGTCGCGGGCGAGATCGGCGGCTACGAATATTTCGGCTGGTCGGTCGCGGCCTATCTCACCGGCTCCATCGTCGCCGGCGCCTGTTCGGGCAAGCTGTCGATGGCGCTGGGCCTGCGCACCGCCACGGCCCTGACCGGCCTGACCTACGCCATCGGCTGCGCCATGAGCGCGCTCGCGCCGGAGTTCGTCACCTTCATCTTGGGCCGCCTGATCCAGGGCCTGGGCGCGGGGGCCGTGGTGGCCCTCTGCTATGTCGCCATCACCGCCCTGTTCCCCGAACACCTGTGGCCGCGCGTCTACGGCGCCGTGGCCGGCGTCTGGGGCGCGGCGACCTTGCTCGGCCCCATGCTGGGCGGCCTGTTCGCCGCCGCAGGCTTCTGGCGCGGAGCGTTCTGGATGTTCGTGATCCAGGCGATCATCTTCGTCGTCGCCGTCATGGTCATGCTGCCCGCCGGCAACCGAGACGCGGGCCGAGGGCGCATCCCGACCCTGCAGCTGATCCTGCTGGTCATCGGCGTCACCCTGATCGGCGCGGCGGGCATCGTCGCCTCGCCGACCGCGGCCGTCGCGCTCGCCATCGGCGGCGTCATCGGCATGGCCGCCATGCTGGCCGCCAACACCCGCACCCACGACCGCCTGCTGCCCAAGTCGGCCGCCGACCTCACCACCGCCACGGGACTTGGCCTGCTGACCATCTTCGCCACCGAGGCGGCGGTGATCGGCTTCACGGTCTATGGCCCCGCCTTCATCCAGGCCCGCCACGACGCCTCGCCCCTGGTCGCCGGCTATGTCACCGGGGCCATCGCCGCCGGCTGGACCCTGTGCGCCATGGTCTTCGGCCACGTGCCCGCCGAGAAGGACGGCCGCATGGTCCGCATCGGCGCCGGCGTGATCCTGCTGGGCGCGATCCTCAGCGCCTGGACCGTGGCGCGCGGCAGCCTGTGGGAAATCTCCGGCGCCTTCCTCGTCCTCGGCTGCGGCTTCGGCCTCTGCCACGCCTTCATCGCCCGCCGCGCCATCGCCGGCGCCCCCGCCGAGGAACAGGCCATGGCCTCCTCGGCTGTCCCCACCGCGCAGTTGATCGGCGGCGCCGCCGGATCGGCGGGGATCGGCGCCATGGCCAACGTCCTGGGCTTCAGCCACGGCGTCGACCTGACCCTGGCCCCGACGAACGGGCTGGTGCTGTTCGGGGGATTGCTGCCGCTGGCCGTGGTGGGATTCGTGGCGGCGTGGCGGCTGGGCCGTCAGCCGTAGGTCGTCACCTTGGCGGTGTCTGGCACGTCCGTGGCGCCGTGGATCGGCAGGACGAAACCGTTCGAGGCCCAGAGCTCGATCCGCAGGTCCGGATGCACCGCGCGCAGCGCCGCCAGGGCCTCGTTGGCGTAGAGGCCCGTCGGGGCCAGGGGCAGGATCAGCATCCCGTCGCGCCGCCCGGCGGCCTGGAAGGCTTCCTCCGTCAGCATCAGGCGCAGGTCGCGTTCCCGGGCGGGCTGGAGCGCGAAGGCGATCTCGTTCCAGGCGATGGTCCTGCGCCAGGCCGGCGCGAAGACGCCTGTCTCGTCCACCTGCAGCTCGACCTTGGCCCGCCAGATCCGCAGCGCGTTGCGCGTCATCAGCGTCGGCACCAGCAGCGCGACGGCCACCGCGCCCGTCAGCCGCGGCAGGTCCCTCATCCGCCAGAGGTCCAGCCCGATGCGGAGCGCCCAGGCGAGGAAGACGACCCCGAACGGGATGGGCAGCAGTTGCCGCAGCCGCTCGGCGAGCGTGGTCCGCCATTGGCCAGGCGTCGCGGCGTTGAAGCGACCCAGCATCCGCTCGACCCGCTCGTGCGACAACAGCCATACGGCGCCCACGACCACGAACACCGCCAAGGTGAACGAAATGTCGTGCTGCTCCCGGAACGGCTGGTCGAGCCAACGGCAGAACAGGATCAGCCCGATCACCAGCGCGTAGCTGGCGGCCGTCGACTTCCAGGCCCTGGATAGCGTCTCGCGCGAGAACAGCTTGCGGATCATAGGTTCAATCTAGGCGGGCGCCGCCCCGCTGTCACGCCTCCGCCAGCGCCGTCGCCTCCACCAGCTTCACCACGTCGCCCATGATCTGGGTGATCTTGAAGTCCTTGGGCGTATAGATCCGCGCCACGCCCATCTGTTTCAGGATCAGGGCGTCCTCGGGCGGGATGATGCCGCCGGCGACGACGGGGATGTCGCCCAGGCCCTCGGCGCGCATGATCCTCACGACCTCCTGCACCAGATCCAAGTGCGAGCCCGACAGGATCGACAGGCCGACCACGTGGGCGCGGCTCTCCTTGGCGCGGCGGACGATCTCCTCCGGCGTCGAGCGGATGCCGTCATAGACCACCTCCATGCCGCAGGCGCGGGCGCGGGTGGCGATCTGTTCGGCGCCGTTGGAGTGGCCGTCCAGGCCCGGCTTGCCGACGAGATAGGTCAGGGTGCGGCCCAGGACTTCCGAGACCCGCTCGACCTCGCGCTTCACCGCCTCGACGTCCTCGGCCTCATTGGTCGAGACCACGATCGCCACGCCGGTCGGGCCGCGATACTCGCCGAACACTTCGCGGAGAGCCCCGGCCCATTCGCCGGTGGTGACGCCGGCCTTGGCGGCGACGATGGAGGGCTCCATGACATTGCGGCCCTCGCAGGCGGCGGCCTTGAGGTCGGCGAGAGCGGCGTCCGCTGCCGCCTGATCGCGGCCCTCGCGCCAGGCCCTGATGCGGGCGACGACGTCGGCCTCGAGGCGCGGATCGACCGTCTCGATCGAGCTCTCGCCAGCCGACAGCGGCGAGGCCTCAGTGTCGGTCCAGCGGTTGACGCCCACGACGGTCATGTCGCCGGTCTCGACCGAACGCACCCGCTTGGCATTGGAGGCCACCAGCTCGGACTTCATGTAGTCGATGGCGTTGGACGCCCCGCCCAGGTCGTCGATCAGGGCCAGCTGCTCCATCGCGCCCTTCGACAGCTCGGCGACCTTGGCCTCGACCACGTGGGAGCCGTCGAACAGGTCCTCGTATTCCAGCAGATCGGTCTCGTAGGCCAACACCTGCTGCAGCCGCAGCGACCACTGCTGGTCGAACGGACGCGGCAAGCCCAGAGCCTCGTTCCAGGCCGGCAGCTGCAAGGCCCGGCAACGGGCGTCCTTGCTGAGCGTGACGGCCAGGGCCTCGATGAGAATCCGGTAGACGTTGTTCTCGGGCTGCTGCTCGGTCAGGCCCAGGCTGTTGACCTGCACCCCGTAGCGGAACCGTCGCGCCTTCTTGTCCTGCACGCCGTAGCGCTCCAGCAGGATCTGGTCCCACAGCTTGGTGAAGCTGCGCATCTTGCAGAGCTCGGTCACGAACCGCACCCCGGCATTGACGAAGAAGCTGATCCGCGAGGCGACGATCTCGAAGTCCTCGTCGGGCACCTGGCCGCCGGCCTTGACCGTGTCGAGCACCGAGATCGCCGTCGCCAGGGCGAAGGCCAGCTCCTGCTCCGGCGTCGCCCCGGCCTCCTGCAGGTGGTAGCTGCAGACGTTCATCGGGTTCCATTTCGGAACCTCGCGATAGCACCAGGCGATCATGTCGCCGATGAGCCTTAAGGACGGGCCCGGCGGGAAGATGTAGGTGCCGCGCGACAGATATTCCTTGATCAGGTCGTTCTGGGTGGTGCCCTGCAGCAGAGCCCGATCCGCGCCCTGCTCGTCCGCCAGCGCCACGTACATCGCCAGCAGCCAGGCGGCCGGGGCGTTGATGGTCATGGAGGTGTTCATCTTCTCCAGCGGGATCTCGCTGAAGAGGGCGCGCATGTCGCCCAGATGGCTGATCGGCACCCCGACCTTGCCGACCTCGCCCCGGGCCAGGATGTGGTCGGGGTCGTAGCCGGTCTGGGTCGGCAGGTCGAAGGCCACCGACAGGCCCGTCTGCCCCTTGGCCAGGTTGGCCCGGTAGAGCGCGTTGGACTTCTCCGCCGTCGAGTGGCCGGCATAGGTGCGGAAGATCCACGGCGGATCCGGCGCGTGCTGGTACGGCTTCGAGGACATGGCGGGCTCCCGGCGTTTTTAGTTCTTGTTATCGCCGATCATGATCCCGGATTTGCTGCGATGCAATACTGAGTTCGCAGGTGCGAATTGGGCGTGGATCAGCCCTTCAGCCAGACCTCGACCCACCAGTCCTCGGAATTGTCGTCGAGGGCTGAGGTCGTCCAGGCCAGAATGTCCGGATGGGTCACCCAGAAACCGAGCGGCGGCGCATGGCCGGTGTTCTCGAAGCGGAGGTCAGCTTCCCGATCCTCGGGCACATTGGCGTTCGGCATCGCCCATTGCTCGTCCGGAGGCACGGCCGCGCCATCGTGGAAGTGCAGCGCCGCCTCGATCAGTCCCGCCTTCGAAGGCGTCGTCACTACCTTGTGCGTGGCGGGATGACGCTCAAGGAACGCGACACCTCGGTCATCGGTGAGAACGACGGGCTTGAACGACGAAGGCGGGGGCGTGGTCATGGCGGGAAGCTAGGCGCCCTTCACCGCCCCGTAAACACCGCCGGCCGCTTGGCGATGAACGCGGTCCGCGCCTCGGCATGATCGGCGCTGGCCGCGAGGTCCGGGATCTCGGTCTCGGTGGTCGACACCCCCGACGCCACCCGCTTGGTCGCCTCGATCGCCAACGGCGCGCGCGAGGCGATGGTGCGCGCCATGGCGAGCGCAGCGTCCAGCAACCCTGCCGCCGGATGCACCTCCGCCACCACCCCGTCCGCCAGCGCCCGCGCCGCGTCGAACGGCGCGCCAGTCAGCAGATGCGGCTTGGCGCGGCTCTCGCCGACCAGCTTCACCAGCCGTCCGGCCGAGGCCGTCAGCCCCATCCGCACCGCCGAGCAGGCGAAGCTGGCGCGGTCGCTGGCCAGGCGGATGTCGGCGGCCAGGGCCAGTTCCAGCCCGCCGCCGATGCACCAGCCGTCGATCGCCGCGATCACCGGAACCCGGCAGGCGGCGATGCTCCCGCACATGTCCAAGAAGTGCAGGATCGCCGCCGTCTGGGTCGGCACGTCGCGGCTGAGGCTCTCGGCCAGGTCGTCGCCGGTGCAGAACGCCCCGTTGCGCCCCGTCAGCACCACGACCCGCACCGCCCGGTCCGCCTCCACGCTGGCGAAGGCCTCCAGCAGCCGCACCCGCTCGGCCATGGCCAGGACATTGGCGGGCGCGGTGTCCAGTTCGATCAGCGCGATCGAAGGTTCGGGATGCGACAGGTGGATCATGCCGCCAGCGTGGCCCGCGCCGGTTTCGCCCGCAACCTTCCCCGCAAGTCACCCGGGGCGGGCATTCGCAGTCGCGATGTTGCGACGCACAAGATTCCGCTTGCCAGTTTCAAACATCTGTCTCAGCCTGAGGGTCTTCCGGGCGGATTTTTGCGCTCGGGAGCCAAAAACAGACCCCACGGGAGGCGAATTCACCGCTTCACCACGGGGCGGCGCAGCCGAGTTTGACCTTCGAGCGTTGTTGCATCGCAGAAGGAACGGGGAGTGAGATGACGACGCAAACGCTTGAGAAGACCGAGCTGAAGGACCTGTACGAGATCGGTGAGATCCCGCCGGCCTTCCACGTGCCGAAAACCATGTACGCCTGGAGCATCCGCAAGGAGCGCCACGGTCCGCCGTCCACGGCGATGCAGGTCGAGGTGGTCCCCACCTGGGAGATCGGCGAGGACGAGGTGCTGGTCCTCGTGATGGCCGCCGGGGTCAACTACAACGGCGTCTGGGCCGCGCTCGGCGAGCCGATCAGCCCGCTGGATGGCCACAAGCAGCCCTACCACATCGCCGGTTCCGACGCCTCGGGCATCGTCTGGAAGGTCGGCTCCAAGGTGAAGCGGTGGAAGCTGGGCGACGAGGTCGTCATCCACTGTAACCAGGACGACGGCGACGACGAGGAGTGCAACGGCGGCGACCCGATGTACTCGTCCAGCCAGCGGATCTGGGGCTACGAGACGCCCGACGGCAGCTTCGCCCAGTTCTGCCGGGTGCAGTCGCGCCAGCTGCTGCCACGCCCCAAGCACCTGACCTGGGAAGAAGCCGCCTGCTACACGCTCACCCTGGCCACCGCCTACCGCATGCTGTTCGGCCACAAGCCGCATGAGCTGAAGCCCGGCCAGAACGTGCTGGTCTGGGGCGCGTCCGGCGGTCTGGGCGTCTTCGCCGTGCAGCTGGCCGCCGTGGCCGGGGCCAACGCCATCGGCGTGGTCAGCGACGACGACAAGCGCGAGTTCGTGCTGTCGATGGGCGCCAAGGCGGTGCTGAACCGCAAGGAATTCAACTGCTGGGGCCAGCTGCCCAAGGTCAACGGCCCCGAGTTCGGCGACTACATGAAGGAGAGCCGCAAGTTCGGCAAAGCCATCTGGCAAATCACCGGCAACAAGGATGTCGACCTGGTGTTCGAACACCCCGGCGAGTCGACCTTCCCGGTGTCGGTGTTCCTGGTCAAGCGCGGCGGCATGGTCGCCATCTGCGCCGGCACCTCGGGCTTCAACCTGACCATGGACGCCCGCTTCCTGTGGATGCGCCAGAAGCGCGTCCAGGGCAGCCACTTCGCCAACCTGATGCAGGCCTCGGCCGCCAATCAGCTGGTCATCGACCGCCGCGTCGACCCGTGCCTGTCGGAGGTCTTCCCCTGGAAGGACATCCCCGCCGCCCACGAGAAGATGCTGGCCAACCAGCACCTGCCGGGGAACATGGCGGTCCTGGTCTGCGCCCAGCGTCCGGGCCTGCGGACGGTGGAAGAGGTGCAGGAGCTGAGCGGGGCGCTTTAGGGCCTCCCTTCTCACCGTTCAAAAACATTCCGTCATTCCCGCCACAAGGGCGGGAATGACGGAGATTTATTGAGCGGGCGAGAGCCGCCCTACGCCAGGAACCCGTCCGCCAGCGCCTGGTCGCTCTCGTGCACCCAGCACGCGTCGAGCTTCCCCTCCCGCGCCGTATAGACCAGCAGCCGCTCGACCACCGCCTCGCGACCATCGCGGCTGAACAGCTCCCGCGCCAGGATCGCCGCGCGCTCCTTGCCCACCAGCACATCCGCGATCTCGACCAGCCGGCGGTTGGTGCGGCGCGAGACCTCGGCCAGCACCGCCAGCGCCTTGGCCTTGCCCGCGTGCACGCCGGCCAGCGAATTGCGCCCCGCATAGTGCAGGGTGAAGTCGTCGTGATAGCAGCCGACCATGGTCGCCAGGTCGCCGGCCTTCCAGGCCTGGGCGTAGGTCTCGACGAGGTCGCCGACGGTGCTGGAAGACATGGAGATTCTCGCGGTTCGGATGGGAAGCAGGCGGTCTAGCCGACGCCCCGCCCAGAGCTGTCAGCAGGCGCCTTGGCGAAGGCCACCATCGCCCCCGAGGCCAGGCCCGTCAGCAGGGCCACCGGGACCAGCGCCCGCACCACGGTCCCGCCGACCATGCCCGCGCCGATCAGCTCGGCGGCGGCCAGCGGTCCAAAGATCGAGCCCAGCCGGCTGGCGGCGATGGCCGCGCCGACGCCCGTCCCGCGCACCGCGTCGGCATAGAGCAGCGGCGACTGGGCGTAGAGCGTGAACTGCCCGCCCATCAGCAGGAAGCCCGCGCCGAACGCCAGGGCCGCGATCGCGCCGCCGTCGCCCGCCGCCGCCAGCGCCAGGAACGCCAGGGCCAGCCCCGCGAAGGCGCCCAGCAGCGGCCAGCGCGGTCCGAACCGGTCGACCAGCAGGCCAAAGACGACGCCGCCGCTCGCCCCGCCCAGATTGAACAAGGCCGCCGCCCCGAACGCCGCGCTCTTGGGCAGGCCGCGCGCGACCAGGAGGGTCGGCAGCCAGTTCAGCAACAGGTGCAGCATCAGCGCCGCCAGGGCCACGGCGATCCAGAGGCTCAAGCTCACCGGCAGGCGGGACGGCGCGAACAGCGCCGCCAGGGCCGTCCGCCCCTGCCGTTCGATCGCCTCGGGCCGGCCCAGCGGCAGCACCCCATGCAGCAGCGGCGCCGCCAGCAGGGGCGCGACGCCGCCGAACACGAAGATCATCCGCCAGTCCTCGGCCAGCGGCGAACGCGCCAAGAGGCCCGCGACCGCCCCGCCCAGCGGCAGGCCCGCCGTGACCACCGCCACCAGGGTCGCCTTGCGCGCCGGACCGGCCTGCTCCGAGGCCAGGGCGATCAGCATCGGCATGGCGCCGCCAAGGCCCAGGCCCGTCAGGAACCGCACCGCCAGCAGACCGCCCAGACCGTGCGCCAGGGGCGTCAGCAGCGAGAACACCCCGAACGCCGCGACCGAGGCCGTCAGCACCGGCCGCCGCCCGATCCGGTCGGCGATCACCCCGCCCCCGGACGCCCCGACCATCAGCCCGATCAGGCTGGCGCTGAACGCCCACCCCGCCTGGCCCGGCGTCAGTCCCAAAGCCGGAACCATGCGCGGCGCCGCCACGCCCATCGACTGGATGTCGAACCCCTCCAGCATGGCCGCCAGCAGGCAGACCAGCAGTACGGCCCAGACAGGCCTGGCCTTGGCGTCGTCCATCTTCCGCTCCCCCGAACGGCGCGAGACTAAGGCGCTCCCAGGCCCGGCGCACGGGGTTTCGGCGCGAGATGCAACCTCATAGAGTAATCACGAGTCACACAGCCTGAAAGGGTTGACGGACAACCTCGCAAGGCCGCACGGTTCGGCTTCGGATGGGCTGGGGGAGCAGGACCGATGCCGTTCACGACATTGCCAGAAGCCAAGGGGCCGGAGGCCACGGGCGGCCTGGAGGCCTACGTCAAGACCATGCCCAAGCCCTTGGTCGTCGCCATCCTCGACCAGCAGGACGAGCGCGAAGGCCGCACCACCGCGATCGTCACCTATGGGTTCGCCTACGAGCATCCGGCGTCGGGCGCGCGCATGGAGGTGCCCGCCGGCTACATCACCGACTTCGCCTCGATCCCGGCGCCGGTGCGCGGCATGTTCCCGCCGTTCGGCCGGCACGCCAAGGCGGCGGTGCTGCACGACTGGCTCTACCTGGTCGGCGAGCCCGGCAAGAAGCCCTTCGCCGATCGCGTGTTCGTGGACGCCATGGAGGAGCTGGGCGTCAGCTGGGCGCGGCGCACCACCATGTACAAGGCCGTGCAGGTCGGCGGCGGCGGCGGCTATCGTCGCGAAGGCAACGCCTGGAAGGAAGCCTTCGGCGACTGGCTCACGGGCGACCGAAAGCCCCCCAACACCGAGCGCGGCGACCACTACCAGGCCAAATGGCCGACCCCGCCCCGCGCGGACTACAAGCCGTAGGCCCCAAAGCAGACGCACTGAACGTCCGGAAAGGGTGGACTTCGAACTCTCAGCCACTGAGATTGCAGGCAGCAAGCCGCTAAGGAAAGATCATCTGAATGGCCGACGCTGCCAAAGAGCACTCCAGCGCTCCGCCAAGGGAAGCGAGGAGTTCGGCTTCACAATACGCCCCCACCTCCTGGGCGGGCAAATGCGACCGCATCATAGTAAATAACGCTACGCTCAACGGAGGATTATCTGGTGAAAGAATGTCCGGATTGTAAAGGCAAAGGCTGGCTAGGACGGCCTGTTAGAAGCGCTTCAGTAGCTGCAATTATATATAGGACTGACGAGCGGCACGAAGATTGTTCGACGTGCGAGCGCACTGGATATGTTCCCGAAAGTCATAGGAAAAGCTTTTGGGGAAAAGACGTTGTTGACTGCCCTTCATGCGGAAGGGGCACCCGACGAACCGTCACCATTAGGCACTGCACCAATTGCGGCTCCAGCCTTTGGTAGTTGCACAAGGATACGGCTTTACATCTGACTATTTTAGAAATTTACCGGACAGAATTATTCATCGCCCATTGCTCTAGTTTTTGATGCATTATCTTATGATTTTACAGCTCTGATCGAAACTATATCTGACGATAAAATCCCAAATAGGCCTTTGAATTGGCAATAAATTTTAATGTCTCCGTCGACATTTACATTTATCGTATTGGATTGTCCGACATAATGGACGTCAGCGTAGCTGGTTCGCGTGAATGACGGCGGCCCCCAATGATCAAATCTCGCCTGTATCGCGTGTTGACCATGAGAAATATAGAAGCTGGCCGAATCTCCATTTGATACGTCGGACTCTGCCGATCCATCTACATAAATCGTAAGAGTAATGTATCGTCCATCGGAGCGTTTATCTCTATGGACAATGGCAGTTGGCATCCCGACCTCCAAGATGAATTTTCAATGGCATCAAAGATATCGCACTCAGCTAGCATGTTTGATGCCGTGCCGTGAAGCGATCTAGACGCTGAAGATGCATGCTGCCGAGTTCACGTCGATGAAGGCCAAAATCGTTGATTCCACTCACCTTGGGTCCTGCGGCCTTCGGTTATTGAATCGGCTCGCCCTTTTAGGCGAATACCTGGGGCGGAGCGCCGTGCACTCGCGGGATTCACCGACCGGTCTATATCGTCATCACTCGCATCGGCCCGATAGCGGCCCTTCCGAACTTCGCCAAAGGGTCGAAAGCCGACTTCGCCGCCTCCGCATTCCCCGCCATCAGGACGGGCATGACGAGCAGTTCAGCTGCTTGCCGCCAATGCCCCCCTAACCCAGAAACGCCGACCGTTCGGCCAAGGGCTGGGAGACGGCGCGTTCGAGGGTCCAGTCGACTTCCTCCCGCAGCGCGCGGATCAGCGGCGTCAGGTCATCGGGTCCGCCGTAGATCAGTTTCATGCTCAGGCCGGTCAGTTCGCGCAGCGACTCCACCGGCCTGCCCACCAGGGCCACGCCGAGCGCCGCGAGGCGTTGCGGCGAGCCGGCGGCGCTGGGAAAGGCTTCCTGGGTTTCAAAGGCCGCGCCGAGCAGTCGCGTGAGGGCTTCACGCGCGTTGCCGTCGAGCGTCGGATCCGTCAGCAGGTCCGACAGCTCCGCGACCGTCTCCCGCGCCAGCACCCGGCGCGAGAACAGCGCGTAACCGACCCGACGCATCAGCTCCAGCGCCGCCCGGCCCTCGGCGCCCCGCCGGCGATCGGTGCGGCCGGCCAGCCGCTTGCGACGGGTGCGCATCAGGCCGATGCGCGCGCCCAGCGCCACCAGGGTCGCCTCCTCCTCGTCCGATAGTCGCTGCGCCACGGCGGCGGACCAGAAGGTCTCGGCCTCGCTGAGCTTGCCCTGCCCCTCCAGCGCCCCGGCGGCGGCGTTGAACACGCCGGCCAGCACCCGGGGCGGCAAGCGGCGCGGCGTGTTGCGCAGGCGCCGCCCGGCCTGGGTCAGGTCCTCGACCCGCCCGACGGACACCAGCGCCTCGGCATAGAGGTCGGCCAGGGGCCCTTGCAGGGTGTCGGCGCCATAGCGGACCAGGGTCTCCATCGGCATGGCGCCAGCCTGCAGCTCGCGCTGCACCACGCCCCGCAGCTCGAACAGTCGCGCCTCCTCCGCCTGGAATCCGGCCGCCGTGGCCACATCGCCGGCAGGCGTGGGCGCCACGCTCTGCAACGACGCAGCCCCCAACTGACGGCGGAGCCAGGCGCGCGCCTTAGGCGGAAACTGATCCTGGACGGGGCGCAGGCGATCGGCGAAGCCGCGCCATTCCGCCCCGAGGCTCTGCTCGTCCTCGTCGAGTCGCAGGCGGTGATAGAGCTCCTCGACCCGCGCGACCTCGCCAGGCTCGCCCTGATAGAACTGCACGGCGCGCCGGTTGATCGCCAGGGCCTTGTCCGCCAGCTCGCCCTTCGCCGCCGCCGCGTCCAGGTCGCGCAGCATCAGCGCGCGGACGTCCGGTCTGTGCCAGACGGCGGCGGGGTCGGGATCGGAAGGGTCGTGCTGGAACAGCTGGCCTTCCTTGCGCGCCTTTTCGAGAAGGGCGCCGGGCGTCACCGTCGACAGGTCCAGGCCGCAAGGCTCGGCCAGGACCGCCGCGATCACCCCCGCCGTCAGGCGGCGCACCAGCAGGCCGGGGAAGGCGATCTTGCGCAGTTCCGGGTCGCGCACCCGATAGAGCACGCGATCGTAAAGCGCCGCCTGCAGCCGCTCGGGATGGTCGCGCAGCGTCCCGGCCCACTTGGCCGGATCGGCCTCCGCCCCCTCCTTCTCCAGCAGGGCGGCGGCCAGGCGCACGGCGAGCGGAGAGCGGCCGACCGCCTTCAGCACCTGGCCGATGATCCGGTCGCTGACTTCGACGCCGAGCCGCGCGCATTCGGCCGCGAGATAGGCCCTGGCCTCGGCCGGGCGCAGTTCGGTGAGCCGGACATGAAAGTTCGGTTCGATGTCGCGCCATGGCGGAGCGTCGTCATAGTCGTAGGCCTGCCCCGCCGGCCGCACCTCGGGATACCAGCGCGAGCCGTAGACCAGCAGCACGCTGTCGGCCCCGGCCCTGTCGAGCGCCGCCGCAGCGGCCATAGGACTGCGCGCGGCCACGTCGTCGAAGCCCAGCACCTGCTCGGCGCTGTCGGCGAAGATCAGGATACGGCACTCCCGCCCCGGGCGTCGCAACAGCTCCACGAGGTCCCAGGCAAGGTTGCCGTAGAGTTCCGAGCTGCGCAGGGAGCCGCTGGCTTCCAACCCCGGGTGGGAAGCTTGCGACGGGCTCGTCAGCGCGTCCAGTCGCGGCAGGTCCTCCCGCGCCACCCAGCGCCGCGCCTGGCGGACCAGTTCGGCCATGATGGTCGCCGGCCGCGCCTGCTGCAGGTCGCGCCGGTCGAAGTCGAGGTGGAAGACGGCCGACGGGCGCAGCGCTTCGTCCCCCTCCAGGATGTCGGCGACGAAGCGGCTGACCAGCAGAGACTTGCCCATGCCGCCGGCCCCTTCCACCAGCGCCAGCACCTGGGAGCGCGGGTCCCGCCAGGCCGCGTGCAGCTTGGCGAGCTCCTTTTCCCGTCCCACGAACCGATGCAGGTCCGGGCCGCCGACCATCTGCAGGAAGTCCAGGCGCTCGACCTGTTCGCGCAGTTCCGAAGGAACGAAGGACAGCGCCGCGCCCGCCGCCTGGGCGATGGCGCCGACCCGGGCCAGGGTCGACAGCTGCTCGCGATCCTGCAGGTCCGGCTTGATCGGCTCGTCGCCCAGCAGGGTGGCCAGCAACAGCTCGCTTTCGTTGCGCTCGGCCTCCGGCCGCGCCGCCAGCCGCCGCCGAGCCTCCTCCAGCCCGATCGCCTTCAGGACATCGATCCGGGCCTGGGTCGGCAGCCGCAGCGCCTCGATCCCGGCCTCGTCCAGCGCCGGCTTCGCGGCCACCTGCAGGTCCAGCGCCACGTCCGACGCCTGGTCGGCCTGCGCGTCGGAATGGGCGGGGTTGGCGTCGAACCATTCGGCCAGCAGCTCGCCCGCGCGGAAGCGCTCGCGCACCGCCGCCTCGGCCCAGAGGTCCCGTTCCGGACCGGGGCGCGCGAGATCGGGAATGGCGAGGAGCGGGCTCACGCCTGCACCCGGTTCCGCAACTCGGCCAGGCGCGCCATCACGGCGGCGCCCAGTTCACGGCCCTGCTGCGTCCCCGCCAGGGCCAGCACCGCCTGGGTTTCGGCTTCGAGATCCGCCGCGCTCAGTTGGACCTCTCCCACCGCGTTCACGGCCTTGACCGCCGAGCGCAGTTCGTCGGCCTGGAGGCTGGTCAGCCGCTCGCGCCGGGTCAACTGGAAGGGATCTTCCACGCCCGAAGTCGGATCCGGTCCCAGCAGGAACAGCGTGACGCCGGCGAAGTCCTTGTTCAGGCGCATCTGCGCCAGCTGCATGACGAACAGCCTGGTCTCCGGCGGCACGTCGCGATCCAGGTTGTCGAACACCAGCCAGACGTCCTTGCCCCATGGCGCCGGCAGCGACTGGACCCGGGCCACGAACTCGCCGCTGAAGCGCTGCGCCAGGGTGACGCCTGTGACGCCTTCGCTGGTCGGCGCGACCCCGTCCTGCAGCCCCAGCACGCGGGTCAGGTACTCGAACAGTCCCGCGACGCTCTGGGACCTCAGCGTCGGCCCGAGCAGGTCGACGAGCAGTGGCCGAACCTCCTGCCCCGCCGCCACATGCTGGATCAGATGCCACGAATGGCTGCGGCCCAGGCCCCGGTCGCCCTCGACCATGATCACCGGATAGTCCTTGCGCTCGGTCAGACCCTTGAGCAGGGCTCGCAGCGGCGAGCGGTTCACGACCGGCACGCCGCCGGCGAGACAGTGCTCGTAGGGCGGACCGGCGGCGATGGCCCGCGCCTCGCCGGCCCGCAGCCGCTCAAGGGTCGCCTCGAGATCGGCGACGGCTTGGTGCTCCGGCCAAAGGACCGCTGCAGCTGCATAGAATTCGATCGCGTAGTGCATGTTGCGTTGCAGCCAGCCCACGAAGTCCATGGCCACCACCGCCATGAGCACTTGAGGGCGCGCGAAATCCCTGTAGTCGACCACGATGGCGTCCATCAGGAAGACGCCGAAGTCGTCGGGAGCCTGGAAGTTCCTCGTCCAGCCCAACAGCGTCCGTTGCTCATCGCGCGTCAGCTGCATGGCTAGACCGGCGCCCCCTTGGCGCGGGCGTCGGCGAGGATCAGCTGCAGGGGGATCGCCTGATTGTAGCCGGGATCGCCCGCCGCCGGACCGTTCTGGTGGCCGACATGGTGCAGGGCCACGAACCGCAGGGCGGCGTCGAACACCGGCGCGCCCGAGGAGCCCTGCTCGGTATTGACGCTGTGCCGCAGGCGCGTCGGCCCCTTGGCGAGCACCGCCCCGATGTCGATCTTCATCGGCTGCGCCTTGGGATGCTGCAGCACCACCAGGCCGCTGTTCAGGATGAGCTCCGACTGGGGCGCGATCGTATCGGCATAGCCTCGAGGCTCGCCCCCGTCGACGATCGGCCGATCGCCCAGCGGCGCGGCCAGCTTCAGCAGCGCATAGTCCAGGAACTGCAGCGAGTCGTTCATCGGCCCGGGCACGGTGTCCTCCGGCGCATGGCTGCTGGAGGCCAGCACGCGGGTCGCCTTCACCTCCATGGACGGCGTCTGATAGGGCCCGACGCCTTTTCGGTCGTCGAAGATGCAGGTGACCGTCGAGGTCAGCGCCCCGTCCGCCGCCAGGACGTTGGCGACCACGTGCCGGTTCGTCAGCACCAGGTCGGGAGCGATCAGCGTTCCCGTGCCGTTGAGATCGCAGGCGATGCGACAGACCTGGCCCTCTAGCCGCGACAGGTCGGACCGGAAGACCTCGACGTCCTCATAGGGTGACTCAGGCCGACTGAGCAGCGCCTCCAGACCGGCCGTGGAAACCTTCGTGAAGCCCAGTCGGTCCAGGATCTGGGCGAACTCCGTCACGGCTGGGCGGGCATCGCGCGCCGCCGCCACCAGCTGCTCCATCGTGTTGTGCTGGTCGAAGCGGGTGTAGATGTCGAGCGCCTGGTTCTGCCACAGCAACCCCGGCCGCACGACGGCGCCATAGTTCAGGTCGAACCGCTCCTTCAGGATCAGCGCCATCGACTGATCGTCGAAGCTGTCGCGCAAGGCCCGGAGGAAGATCTTGACGTCCGCAGGCTGCAGTTTCACCGCGCCCTCCTAAAGCGTCACGTCCGAGGCCGCGAGCAACGCCTTGAGCATCACCGCCGCGCCGCACTGCTTGGAAACGAAGTTGGGGTCGTAGACGCCGTCCTCGACATACTTCCCCTTCGCGTAGTGGTTGGAGAAGCTCCAGAGGTACGGGCTGTTGATCCCCTGCTTGCGGTAGCCGAAGCCGTTGTAGCCCTCGAACCGGAACAGGGCGCGCGCCAGGCCCCAGTCGGCCTGGCCCGAATGGCCCTCGTACTCGATGGCGTCCACCGCGCTCGACACCCAGTCGCTGGGCGGATTCCACACCAGCGGCCGGCCTTTCGGAACCCGCACGGTCCGGGCCCCCAGGGGATCGCCGTTGTGCAGGTGGGCGGCGAAGTTGAACGACGCCTCCAGCGCATGGACGATGCCGATGAACCACCAGGGCGCGCCGGTGCGCGCGGACACGGCGGCGTACTGCGACCGGTACTGCAGCAGCTTCTGCCGGTGCCAGGCGACCTGGCCCTTCCACTCGGGCCGCACGATGCAGCTGGCGAACAGAGCCTCGTAGCCCGCCTTCAGCGCCTCGTAGCTGTTGGGGTCCGGCGCGACGGCCGGTGCGCTGGGGATCGGTGGCGGGGTCAAGGTGGCGGGCGCCGTCGGCCGCGGCTCGCTGGGTCCGGGACGGGTCAGGACGGCATAGCGGGCCAGGAGTTCGCCCGCCTGGTGGGCGACCACGGGATCGGCGCTGTCCTGCAGGTCGGTCAGGCGCTGGAACAACGGCGTCAGTCCCACCAGGGTCTGGGCCGCCGCATCCAGGGCCGCGATCTGCGCGTCCCGTTCGGCCCAGACGACCGGCGCGGCCGCTTCCATCGGCGTGGCCAGGCCGTTCGGTGCGACGGTGGTCAGCGCCCACTTGGCGGTGGAGTCGAACAGCGCCTTGGCGCTCTGCACGGACAGATGCACATGGTGATTGTGCGGGTTCTTTCCGCCATAGGGCCGCCAGGCCCAGGCCGCCGCCCCGCCCTTCGGCTCGGACGCGCAGATGCGGCGGTTCCAGATGATGTACTTGATGCGCGGATCGCGGCTGGCGCGCAGCCCTTCGGCCAGGGTCTCGCCGTCGCAGCCGCCGGCCGGATCGTGGGTGAAGTCGCGGGCCGTCACCACCCCGACGCCGCCGTCGGGGATCCAGGGATTGTGGTCGGAGTCCCGCGTGGCGTGGGCCGCGTCGCCGATGCCGCCGTCGCTGACCTTGCTGCGGTTCGGCGCCAGCTGGTTGATCTGGGCCCGCAGGGTCTCCAGCGCCTGGGCCATGCGCCACTTCGCGACCGCCGCCTCCAGTCCGCCGACCGAACGGCTCGAGCGGTCGTCGGGGTCGCCGTGCCCCTCGTCGTCGAGCTCGGAGGCGATCTCGTCCGTGGGCCGATCGGTCAGCCCTCTCACTACCGGTTCCATGCGAACGCCCCCCGTCTGCGACTTCGGTCAGAACTCAAAGAACGCTGTAATTTTAACTTGCCGAAGATACAACGTGAGCGCAAGCGTACCTCGAATAAAGCCTGAGGAGGTATGTGATGGCCGTGTTGCGTATCCTCGGCGACGAAGTCGTCAGCCGGTCCCGTTACCTCAGCGAAGCGACGTCGCGCGCCAGCCTGGAAGCGTTCGCGACCCCGGAGTCGCATCCGCTCAAGGCGGCCTTTTCCACGCCCGGCCTGGAGGCCGACGGCGGTCCCGGCGCGACCGAGTTCGCGCCGATCGGCCTCGGAAAGCCGCTCACCATCCTGATCCGCGATGTCTATACGGGCCGCCACCCGAAGAAGAGCGTCCTCGGCGGCGGCGGCAAGCAGATGGCGGTGGTCTCCGCCTTGAAGGACTACGCCACCTTCGCGCCCTCCAGCCGCGCCGTGAACTTCATGGAACGGGACATCGGCGCCCACAGACGCCTGCGGGCGCCGGCCGCCACCAGCGCCGGCACCAACATCGTCGCCTATTCGCCGGCCGTGCTGTCCGACCAGCTGCACTACACCATCGAGATGTCGTTCGACCGCTTCCCCGACGGGCTGCTGGAGGCCGTCAGCGGGGCGTTCAAGACCGCCGCCAACCTGCCCATCCTGCTGCCGGCCCAGAACTACCTGCTGGCCGCCGGCAGCGTCATCAAGATCGCCTCCGACTGGGGCAACGCCCTGGTCGACGGCAAGGCGGCCTTCAGCATCACCGACACCCTGGACTTCAACATCCCCGGCTCCGTGCCGCCCTCGGCGGACTTCCGCGTCCTCGGAAGCGATGAGCACGAGGGCCTGAAATATGATCCGACGCGCGGCCTCCTGCGCGCCGACGGCAAACCCTATGACGGCGACGAGCCCTATGTCGTGGTCAGCCTGGACGGCGCCGCCCGCCCGGCCCTCGAAACCTTCGCGCCGACCCTGGCCACGGCCGAGCAGCTCAAGCAGTTCTTCGCCATGAAGGACGGGGGCGAAGCCAGCGTCGAGGCCGTGCTGGAAGGCCTCAAGCTGGCCAACGACATCAAGTACCGCGACCAGGCCAAGACCCTGTCGGCGGCCCTCGCGACCGAGCCCGACGGCCCGAAGAAGCAAGAGATGCAAAAGCGCCTCAGCGCCCTGAAGGACAACATCGTCAGCCCGGACCTGAAGCTGAAGGATTAGGGCGGAACGACATTCATCGGGTGTCGATATCAATCCGTCGCCTTCCTGGGCCTTGTGCCCAGGAAGGCGGGGTTTGTTGGCTCGATTGACCATCGATCCGACCCAGCCCCTCTCCCCACCGGAGCCCCTGCCTCACAATCGCCCGCGTCGGCCGCCCTTCAGCCTGTCGATGGCGCGGGCCGGGCGAGGCTCCGGCGCATCGGGAGACGGCGGGACCGGGAAGCCGGCCGGCGCGGGCCTCCGCGTCCCGGTTATCGCCGCGACCTTCCGGGCGGCGCTGGCCAGTTCGCCGCAGACCCTGGCCTTTTCGCGGGCCTTGCGGACCTCGGCAGGGTCGTCGCTGGTGTCGATGGTCGCCCAGGCGGCGTCGATGATGGCCATCAGCTTGGCTTGGACGCGGTCGCACCAGGTGTGTACGGAGGCTTGGGTCATGGCCTTAAGTGTCCCTCCGCTCGCGGGACCGGGGACAAGAAACCTGCGTTTTCGCGTAAGCCCCCGGATTCGCTGACCTCGCCTCCGAAAAGCACGGGGATTGGCGCTTCTCGCCCCCGCAACCCTGTGGATAACTTTTCCACTGGCGAGCGCGCCGGGACCCGCGCAAGCTCACCCGGAGATCGCGCCCGGCAATAACGAGATTGTCGTGTATCGAAATCCGGCGCACAGTCGCCAAACAAGTGTTTCGGCCAGGGCGTCGGGGAGAGAAGCGATGGGTCTCGGGGGTAAGGTCGCGTTGACGGCCGTGGGCGCGGTGCTGTTGCTGGCCGGCGTGGTCGCCGTGAAGACCGCCACGTTCAAGGCGCCGGCCCAGGTCGACCCGGCTTCCCTGAAGCTGGCCGCCTCGCGCCCGGTCGACGTGGCCAAGGCCGCCAATCACCTGGCCGAGGCCGTCCGCTTCCAGACCATCAGCCACCAGGAAAAGGCCGACGATCAGCCGGCCGAATGGGACAAGCTGCACGCCTGGCTGCAGGCGACCTACCCGCAGGCCCATGCGGCCATGACGCGCGAAGTCATCGCCGAACATACCCTGGTCTACACCTGGCCCGGCTCGAATCCCGCCCTGCCGCCGATCGTGCTGATGGCCCACCAGGACGTGGTGCCGGTGACGCCGGGCAGCGAAGGCCAGTGGACCCATCCGCCGTTCGACGGCGTCGTCGCCGACGGCGCGGTCTGGGGCCGGGGCGCGATCGACGACAAGGGCTCGCTGGTCACCCTGTTCGAGGCGCTCGAAGGCGTCGTGGCCAGCGGCTTCAAGCCCACGCGCACGGTCATCATCGTCAGCGGCCACGACGAAGAAGTGCGCGGCGTCGGGGCCCGCGCCGCCGCCGCCCTGCTGAAGTCGCGCAACATCAAGGCCCAGTTCGTCCTCGACGAAGGCATGGCCGTGGTCGCCGACCACCCGGTCACCGGCAAGCCCGCCGCCATCATCGGCACGGCCGAGAAGGGCTATGCGACCATGAAGGTCGTGGCCCCAGCCGTCGGCGGCCACTCCTCGGCCCCGCCGGCCGACGGCGGCGGCGTCGTCAACCTGGCGCGCGCGGTCACCGCGATCAGCGACCACCAGGCCCCGATGAAGTTCCAGGGCCCGGGCGCCGACATGCTGAAGGCCATCGCCCCGCACGCTTCGCCCGCGGTGAAGATCTTCGCCGCCAACACCTGGCTGTTCTCGCCGCTCCTGGTGAAGGTCACGGCCAAGACCCCGGCCGGCGCGGCCATGCTGCACACCACCATCGCCCCGACCATGATCAAGGGCTCGCCGAAGGAGAATGTCCTGCCGCAGGACGCCACGGCCTGGATCAACTACCGCATCGCGCCGGGCGACACGTCCAGGATCGTCATGGACCGCGCCAAGAGCGCCGTCGGCAAGCTGCCGGTCGAGCTCTCCTGGACCAAGACCCCGGACGAGCCCTCGCCGATCTCCTCGACCAACTCGGAGGCCTGGAAGACCCTGGCCGGCCTGGCCGCCGACGAAAGCAAGGCCCCGGTCGTGCCGGGCCTGGTCACCGCCGGCACCGACAGCCGCTACATGGGCGGGGTGGCCACCGACGTCTACCGCTTCCAGCCCCTACAGCTGAAGGTCGCCGAGACCAAGATCATCCACGGCACCGACGAGCATATCAGCCTCGACAATGTCGAGCGCATGGTGCGGTTCTACCAGCGCCTGGTGGAGACGGCGGCGTCGCGGTGATCCCCTAACGCGCTCATCCCCGCGGAAGCGGGGACCCAAGCGGCCTATCCATCATCCCTATCGTCATTCCCGCCCTTGTGGCGGGAACCCCTGGTCTAGCTGACACGTGAGATGCAAGCGGATCGCTGGCGATCCGCCCCAACTGCACCTGCGGCCGATAGAGGGGTTCCCGCCCCAAGGGCGGGAATGACGGGATGTATTTGGGATTCAGCTTGGGTCCCCGCGTTCGAGGGGAGGAGCGGTGATATAGTGGCGTCGAACCAGGGGGACGCTCTAGAACAGTCTCATGTCCGAAGACGCAGCCGAACCCTTTGAAACCAAGCCTTCTGAGGGCGTCGTCGAGACAGTCGCCGATTTCCTGCATCGTCGTGCGGGCAATGCGCGTCCTTCCGACCTTATCGCTTTCCTCGACCGGGCTGGCGATGCGACGCCGGACGCCGGAGACGAACCGCTCAAGGCGTCGTAAAGACGCAATCGACTTCATCCATTCAAGACCGCCATGCCAGACGACGCCGCCACCTCCGCCAAGAGCAAGCTGCCCGCCGACAAGTTCGGCGAGGGCTTCGTCTATGACGCCTGGTACGTCGCCTGCCTCTCGCCGGACCTGAAGGCCGGCAAGAAGGAGAAGCGCGAATATCTGGGCGAGCCGATCCTGATCGGCCGCACCCGCGCCGGCCAGGTCTACGCCATCCGCGACATCTGCCCCCACCGCGCCGCCGCCCTCTCGGCCGGCCGCCTGCATCGCGAGGCCGATGGCGCCGACAGCGTCGAGTGCCCCTATCACGGCTGGCGCTTCGGGCCGGACGGGGCCTGCAAGGCCATCCCGTCCCTGACCGCCGACGCCGATTTCGACATTTCCAAGGTGCGGGTGCGCCGCTATCCGACGGTCGAGAGCCAGGGCTTGGTCTGGATCTGGATGAGCTCAAACCCGCGCTTCGACGGCGAGCCCCCGGAAGCCCCGCCAGTCATCCCCGGGATCGTCGGCGGCAAGCCCAAGCTGGTCGATCACCTCGACTACGACATCCATATCGACCACGCGGTGCTGGGCCTGATCGACCCGGCCCACGGCCCCTACGTCCATCAGCAATGGTGGTGGCGGACCAAGACCAGCCAGCACGAGAAGAAGAAGCGCTTCGTCCCGACCGAGGCCGGCTTCACCATGGCCCGGCACGAACCGTCCAAGAACTCCAAGGCCTACGCCATCCTGGGCGGCGAGCCGCTGACCGAGATCACCTTCCGCCTGCCGGGCCTGCGCTGGGAGCATGTGACGGTCGGCGACAAGCAAGTGCTGGCCCTGTCGGCGATGACGCCGATCAACGCGAACAAGACCCGGATGAACCAGATCATGTGGTCGGATCACTGGGCCTTCACGGCGCTCTATCCGATCATCCGCGTGGCCGCCCGGGCGTTCCTGCGCCAAGACGGCCGCATCGTCGAAAACCAGACCCCGGGCCTGGCCCAGAACCCGCCGCTGATGTGGGTGGGCGACGCGGATCAACAGGCCCGCTGGTACCACCAGTGCAAGCGGGAATGGGCGGCCAGCCGGCGCGAAGGCCGGGCGTTCGTCAATCCGGTAAAGGACTCGACGCTGCGGTGGCGGACGTAAAACTCCCTCTCCCCTTGCGGGAGAGGGTGGCCCGCGAAGCGGGTCGGGTGAGGGGTCGCGCTCCGCTGTCGGACAGGCCTTTCAACCCCTCATCCGTCAGCTACGCTGACACCTTCTCCCGCAAGGGGAGAAGGGAACGGGTATGGCGCTGAACTTCAAGATCTACCAAACCCGCCTCCTCACCAGCCTCGCCACCCTGCCCACCCCGCGCGGCTGGGCGTTCTGCCTCGCTGCCTCCGCCGCCACCTTGGCACTGATGATGGCGATCGGCTTCGTCACGGGCCTCTATCACCTGACCCCGACCCAGCCCGGCCTGCCGCTGCGCCTGCTGGTCGTGTTCTTCATCCCGGCCCTCGGCGAGGAGCTGCCGTTCCGGGGTCTGTTGACGCCTGGCCCCGACGAAGTGGCCAGGCCCAGGCTCGAGATCGCGGTCTCTACCGCCCTCTACACGGGCTGGCACGTCTTCGAGGCGGTCACCTTCCTGAAATCGGCGGCGAACATCTTCCTGCGTCCCGACTTCCTGGCCTGCTGCGCGGTGCTGGGCCTGGGCTGCGCGGTGATGAAGTTGAAGACCGGCTCGATCTGGCCCGCCGTGATCCTGCACTGGCTGCTGGTCGTCGTCTGGCAGACCTGGTTGGGCGGCGTCAGCGCGCTCGCCTAAACATTACGTCGTCGAAAGAACCACGTTCGTCGATCTAACCAAAGGTTCACTGGGTTCCCGCCTTGGTTGCGCGTATGTCTGCGGCCGCAACCAAGGACGCGAGAGACATGAACCGCCTCACCATTCGCCTGACCTTGGCCGTCGTCATGACCGCCCTGGCGGTGACGGCGGTCGTGGTCCCCCACTAGGCTCCCAAAACGAAAAAAGCCCGCCCCGTCAGATACGCGACGGGGCGGGCCTCTTTTCGAAACGCGGCCAGAGGGACGGAGCGGACGCGCCCCGAAAGCTCGGCGAGGGTGACAGCCGAAAGTGGTTGCCGGTTTCGGCGCCCGTCACCCTCGAAAAGCCAAGACCCCCGCGTTAGGCGCGGTAGGTGTAGGCGCTGGAGACGTAGCCGACGCCGACGCCGTCCTGGCCGACCAGGATCCACTTGCCGTCACCGGTGCGGCCCAGGGCCTGGAAGGTCGTGCCCGAGCTGACCGAACCCAGCTTGGCGCCGTTAGGCGCGGCGCGCAGGTTGACGGTCGAGCGGGTGACCATCTTCTTCTCGATCTTGACCAGCGGAGCGGCCTGGACGGTCTGGGCGTAGCGGTAGCCGCCCGACTTGTAGATGCCGCCGACTTCCTTGGCCGCGTCGCTCTTCTGCATGCCGCAGCCGACCGCCGAACCGGCGCCCGCGCCGACCACGGCGCCGATGGCCGTGCCCGTGCCGCGATCGCCCTTGCCGGCGATCTTGTTGCCGGCGAAGGCGCCCAGCAGACCGCCGACGACGGCGCCGACTTCCTGCTTGGAGCCCGAGGCCTTGCAGCCGACGACGCCGGCGCTGGCTTGCGGGGCGGCGGCCAGGGTCAGGGCCGTGGCGGCCGCGCCGATGGTCAGGGTGATGGTCTTGATCTTGGTGGTGATGGTGGTGGTCATGGTCTTTGTCCCTTTTGAAAGTTTCCGGGGTCAGCAACCCCGTGAGACAGACCATGACAGGGCGAAGCTGAACGGCTGCGCGGACCGGTTCAGCAGATTTCGTTCATGTTGAAAAAAGTTTGGAGAGGCTCTCGACTGCCCACCTAAAACTCCGTCATTCCCGCCACAAGGGCGGGAATGACGGAGTTTTAGGTGGGCCGACTTCTACGCCCCCAGCGCGTAGGGCCCGCTCTTTTCCAGCGCCACCTTCCACGCCGGCCGCGCATGCATGCGCTCGATCCACGCCGCCATGTGCGGATACTCCGCCAGCTTGCCCATCGCCTTGGCCACCTCGGGCACGAAGCTCATCTGGATGTCCGCGCCGGTCAGCCCCTCGCCGACGAAATACTCCCGCCCGGCCAGCTGGTCGTTCACGTACGACAGGTGGTTGGCGATCTCGCCCTGGATGCGCGGGTGCAGCGGCGCGCCGGCCTCGCCCAGGCGGCCGACATACATGTTGAGCATCAGCGGCAGCATGGCCGAGCCCTCGGCATAGTGCAGCCACTGCTGATAGCGGTCGTAGTCGGCGCTGGCCGGATCGGGGGCCAAGCGGCCCTCGCCGTGGCGGCGGATGACGTAGTCGATGATCGCCCCGGACTCGATCACCGTCAGGTCGCCTCCATTTTCGTTTTTGGCAACGATCACCGGCGACTTGCCCAGCGGATGGATGGCGGTCAGCGACGGCGGGGCCAAGCGCGTCTTGGGATCGCGGGTGTGGAAGACGATCTCGTAGGGGACGCCAAGCTCCTCCAGCAGCCACAGGATCCGCTGCGAGCGCGACTCGTTCAGGTGATGGACGGTGAGCACGTTTCTTCCCCTTTTTGTGATTTTATGCTGCACTGCGACATTGCTCGCAGGTGCGAAAAGAGCCACAGTGAAAGAAAACAACTGTTTGGCGCAGGGGAGCAAGCCATGACCGACACGGTCGCCGCGAACACGAACGAGACCCTCATCCTGCCTGGCCTGACGGGCCTGTTGCGCGAAGCCGCTGACGCGGCCGGATTGTTCGTCGCCGAAGCCAAACCCGCCGTGCTGGGCCACATCGCCCCCGACGGCGGCAAGGTCGACCGCAAGCTGGCCGACGTCCATCAGCACCGCGTCCACGGCTACGGCTGGTACGCGGCCTATGCCGAGCTGATGAACCAGGTCGCCGGCTGGGCCGAGCGCCTGGAGGCCGAGGGCCGGTTCGGCGAGATCGAGGCCCTGCTGGCTCAGCTGCTGTTTTCCGAATACGCCGCTCAGCTGATCGGCGGCGTGCCGATGAACCAGGGCGAGATCGTCCGCCCGGCGCACTTGGTCGAAGACCGCGCGGTGATGAACCGCCTGTTCTCCAACGGCATCATGAAGCTGATGGTCGAGGGCGGCACCCAGGCCGTGAAGACCCGCATCGCCCAGCGCCTGGCCGAGGCGCGCGGCCGTCCGACCCTTGAGTACACGGGCCTCGACGAAACCTTCGAGATGATCCGCGACCAGTTCCACGCCTTCGCGGAAGAGAAAGTCACCCCCTTCGCCCACGAATGGCACCTGAAGGACCAGTTGATCCCGATCGAACTGGTCGAGGAGCTGGGCGAACTGGGCGTGTTCGGCCTGACTATCCCCGAAGAATTTGGCGGCTCGGGCATGGGCAAGACCGCCATGTGCGTGGTGTCCGAAGAGCTGTCCCGCGCCTGGATCGGCGTCGGCTCGCTGGCCACCCGCTCGGAGATCGCCGGCGAGCTGATCCTGACCGGCGGCACCGACGCCCAGAAGGAATACTGGCTGCCCAGGATCGCCAGCGCCGAGATCCTGCCGACCGCCGTCTTCACCGAGCCGAACACAGGCTCTGACCTCGGTAGCCTGCGCACGCGGGCGACGCTGGACGGCGACAACTATGTGGTCACCGGGAACAAGACCTGGATCACTCATGCCGCCCGCGCCGATGTCATGACCCTGCTGGTCCGCACCGACCCGGCCACCACCGACTATCGCGGCCTCTCCATGCTGCTGGCTCCCAAGCCGCGGGGCGTCGAGGGGAACGACTTCCCGGCCCAGGGCATGAGCGGCGGCGAGATCGGGGTGATCGGCTACCGCGGCATGAAGGAGTTCGAATTGGGCTTCGACGGCTTCACCGTGCCGGCCGAGAACCTGCTGGGCGGCGTCCCGGGCCAGGGCTTCAAGCAGCTGATGGCCACCTTCGAGAGCGCCCGCATCCAGACCGCCGCCCGCGCCGTCGGCGTCGCCCAGGCGGCGCTGGAGACCGGCCTCGGCTACGCCCTGGACCGCCAGCAGTTCGGCCAGGCGATCTTCCACTTCCCGCGCGTCGCCAACAAGCTGGCCATGATGGCCGCCGAGATCATGGGCGTGCGCCAGCTGACCTACTACGCCGCCCGCCAGAAGGACGAAGGCAAGCGCTGCGACCTCGAGGCCGGAATGGCGAAACTGATCGCCGCGCGGGTGGCGTGGGCCTCGGCGGACAATGCGCTGCAGATCCACGGCGGGAACGGGTTCGCGATGGAGTACGCGGCGAGCCGCCTGCTGGCGGACGCGCGGATCCTGAACATCTTCGAGGGCGCCGGGGAGATCCAGGCGCAGGTGATCGCGCGGCGGCTGCTGGATGGCGGGAACTAGCCTGTCCGCTCAATCCACAAAGCCCCCTCTCTCTTAGAGAGAGGGCTGGGGTGAGAGGTTACGGTGCCCGACGGAGCGCCGGCACGCCGTCAGACCTCGTAACCTCTCACCCTCCCATCGCTTCGCGACGGGTCCCTCCCTCTCTCTCAGAGAGAGGGTCGATATTTGCGGCCTTGCCGCTTCCTCAAGCATCAGCATAGCGTGAGCCTTCCATTCGAAGGATCGCCCATGCTCGCCACGACCCGCCGCACCGCCCTCCTCTCGGCCCTGGCCACCACGGGCCTGGCGGCGTTCGACAACCGGGCCTGGGCTCAGGAGACCGGCGCCGTCGGCGCGGCCGTCGACAAGTTCGCCCAGGAGGTCATGGCCGGCTTCCCCGACCAGCCGGGCCTGGGCGTCACGGTCATCGAGAACGGCAAGGTCACCCTGGCCAAGGGTTATGGCGTCAAGCGCCTGGGCAGCCCGGACAAGGTCGACGAGAACACCGCCTTCGGGATCGCCTCCAACACCAAGGCCATGACCGCCGCCCTGCTGGCCATGCTGGTCGAGGAGGGCAAGGTCGAGTGGGACGCGCCGGTCGTCAAATACATGCCGGCCTTCCAGATGAGCGATCCGGTCGTCACCAAGCTGATGACCGTCCGCGACCTCCTGGTCCACCGCAGCGGCCTGACCCTGGGCGCCGGCGACCTGATGATCTGGCCCTCGCCCACCCACACCCGCGCCGACATCGTGGCCGGCCTGAAGTACCTGCCCATCGGCGGCCAGTTCCGGGGCGGCTACGCCTATGACAACGTCCTCTATGTCGCCGCCGGCGCCCTGATCGAGGCCGTCACGGGCCAGAAGTGGGAAGAGGTCATCAAGGCCCGGATCTTCCAGCCGCTAGGCATGAGCGACACCGTCTCCAGCCCAGCCCTCGTGGACCGCGCCCACCGCGCCGAGCCGCACTGCCGCCTGGGTCCGCCCGTGCGAGGCCTGGGTCCTCAGACGGTGCTGCCGTTCGACGCCAGCTTCGACGCGGCCGGTCCGGCAGGCGGGGTGAACTCGACGCCCAAGGACATCGCCAAGTGGATGCAGGTCCAGCTGGGCCTGGGCCTTTCGGCCGACGGCAAGCGCCTCTGGAGCGAGCAGCAGGCGCGCGAGATGTGGAAGCCGCAGACCATCACCGCCTCTTCGGACGGCCCGACCGTCGAGAACCCCGGGCGCCCGACGATGCAGGCCTATGCCCTGGGCTGGTTCGTCCAGGATCATCGCGGCGAGCGCCTGCTGTGGCACACCGGCGGCCTGGCCGGCTTCATCTCGTACACGGGCCTGCTGCCGGGCCGGAAATCCGGCATCATGGTGATGACCAACGCCGAGGAGAGTCCGGTGCTGCGCTCGATGCGCTACGGCGGGCCCGACCGCCTGCAGGGCCGCAGCGACTATGACTGGATCGCGTCCAGCAAGCGCCTCCAGGCCGAGAACGACGCCAACACCATCAAGGACGCCGCCAAGGCCACGACGCCCTCGTCCGGCGTCAAGCCCAGCCTGCCGCTGGAAGCCTATGCCGGCGTCTATCGCGATCCCTGGTACGGCACTGTGACCATCACGGTGGTCCCTCCGAAGAAGGGCGACAAGACCAAGGCCAAGAGCCTGCACGTCTCGTTCGACAAGACCCCGCTGCTGCGCGGCAAGCTGGACGCCTTCGACGGCGAGACCTTCAAGAGCACCTTCGACGACCGCACCCAGGAGGACGCCTTCTTCAGCTTCGACCTGAAGGACGGCAAGGTGGTCTCGGCCCTGGTCCGCGCGGTCTCGCCGCTGGCCGACTTCAGCTACGACTACCAGGACCTGCGACTGACGAAGGTGGGGTAGGCGCCCCTACCCCCGCAGCGGGCGCTCCGGCCGGTCCGGCCGGTCCGGGAAACCCGGCCGAGGCGCGCGCTCGAACGCGTCGCGATAGGCCAGCATCCGGCGGCCCTCCTCGATCTCGTCCGAGGTCTCGGGTCGCAGGGTGGCGGTGACCAGGAAGTCCTGGCCGGTGGGCAGTTTCACCACGCGGGTCTCGCCGGCCGCCAGGTCGACCGAGGCCGTCTGGTCGGGCCAGAACTCGCGGCCCAGGCTGATCGTCACCCGCAGGCGCTCGCCCTCCTGGACGACGCTGGTGAACAGCGAATAGCGGCTGCCGCTGCGCTCATAGGCGCCCTTGCGGTACATGCGCTGCGACCCAAAGGCGGTGAAGTCGGCCCACAGCGGCACGCCGTCGGGGGCGACGCCGCTGGCCTGCACCCGCACCGCCAAACCGGGCTCGACGGCCGAACGGTCGGCGACCGCGTGGATGATCCGCAGCTTGCGCAGGCCGGCCGCCGGGATCAGCGGCAGCAGCTCCGGCATCGGCGCGGCGACCAGTTTGGTCTCGTCCAGCCGCGCCCGCGCCAGGCGCTCGGCCTCCTGCGCCAGAGACGGCGACGGGGCTTGCGGCGCCGGCGCCTTGGGCGAGATCAGGATCTTTGGGCCGACGGCTGGAGCCGGGCTCGTGTCCTGGACGCTCACTGTCGGCTTGAGGGTCAGCACGACCTCCGGAGGACGCACGCTCCAGACCATCCCCGCGCCTGCTCCGCCCATCACCAGGGTCAAGGCTACGCCGGCGAGGCGGCGGGTGGGACTGGGCGCCGGGCGCGACAGCAGCCGCACGCGCTGGGCCAACGGATGGGCCGACCAGTGGCAGCCCAGCGGCAGCGGGCGGGCGGCCAGCTGGGTCTTCAGCATGGCCTCGGCATAGGCCTTGCGGGCCTTGGGATAGGCGGCGACCACGCGGGCGTCGCAGGCCAGTTCCTGATCGATGCGCAGCCAGCGGCTCATCACGTGGACCGCCGGATTGAACCAGCAGAGGCAGGTCAGCAGGGCCAGCAAGGCGTTCACCGGCGGGTCGCGGCGCGCCACATGGGTCTGCTCGTGCGCCAGCACCACCTCCTGCTCACGCGGGGTGTAACGGGCGTCGAAATCGTCGGGGATCACCACGCGCGGGCGCAGGATGCCGACCACTGCGGGTCCAGCCTTTCCGGCCTTGGCGGCGCGGGCGAACTGCACTTGCCTCCAGGCCAGCCAGGCCATGCAGGCGACGAGGCCCAGCAGCCAGAGGACGACCAACAGCGGCCGGGTGTCGAAGGGCGCGGCAGAGGCCGCCGCCGCCTCGGCGAAGGTCTCGCCGGTGATGGCGCGGGCCTGCTCGGGCAGGGTCGGCACGGGGACCGTCATCACCCGCGCCGGCAGCAGCAGCCCCACCACCGCCAGCGGCGGCAGGCTCCACAGCCCATAGGCCACGCGCGCCCCGAACAGCCGGCGGATCGGCAGGCGCACGGCCATCACCACGGCCACGGCGACCGCCAGGGCCAGGTTGACGCTCACCAGGCCGAAGAAGAGATCAACCATCGTCCTCGATCTCCGCGATGAGGTCCTTGAGCAGCTTCACGTCCTTAGCGCTCAGGGTGCGGTGCTGCGCGAAGTGTGCGACCAATGGGGCGACCTCGCCGCCGAACAGGCGATCGACCAGGCTCTGGCTCTCGGACTGCACGTAGTCGTCGCGGGAAACGAGGGGGCGGTAGAGGTAGCCGCCCGCCTCGCGGGCGCCGGCGATGGCGCCCTTCCTCAGCAGGCGGGTGATCAGGGTCTTCACGGTGCCGGGGGCCCAGTCGTGGGCCTCGCCGACCTCGGCCACCACACCGTCGGGCGTCAGCGGGCCGCTGCGCCACAGGGCTTCCATGATCTGGCTCTCGGCGCCGGATATCCGCACGAGCCTGCTCCACATTACAGAGATTACATTTGTATTCTGCGCGAGAGTACAGCTGTATCATACTCGAGTTCACCGCTGACGCCAGCGGCCAAGAGGGGAAGTTCCAGTGTCCATCGGTCTCGTCGCGGTCGTGCTCGCCGCCGCCCAAGCCGCCTCCGCCGCCACGGCGCCCGCGCCTCCGGTCACGGTTCAGAAGCCGACAGAGAAGCCCGCCGAGACCTCGACGGGCGTCAGCGCCGTCACGGTGACCTCCGAGGCGCCGCCGCTGCGCACCTCGATCGACCGCCGCAGCTACAGCGTCTCGGGCGACCTGGCCGCCCAGTCCGGCGGCATCGCCGACGCCCTGCGCAACGTCCCCTCGGTCGAGGTCGACGTGCAGGGCAATGTCAGCCTGCGCGGCGATCCCTCGGTGACCATCCTGATCGACGGCAAGCCCTCGGGCCTGTTTCAGGGCGAGGGCCGTGGCCAGGCACTGCAACAGATGCCGGCCGAGCGCATCGACCGCGTCGAGGTGATCACCAACCCCTCGGCCGAGTTCCGTTCGGACGGTACGGGCGGGATCATCAACCTGATCACCAAGAAGGCCAAGGGCGCCGGCCGCACCGGCTCGATCCGCGTGACCGGCGGCGACCATGGCCGCAACGGCCTGTCGGGCAATGTCGGCTACAACAGCGGCAAGCTGTCGGCCTCGGGCGATGTCAACTATCGCCGCGACTTCGCCGACCAGGTCGACTACGAGCGCCGCCAGCAGGCCAATCTGGACAGCGAGACCAAGGGGACCACCGATTTCGACTTCGAGAGCCTGACCAGCCAGGCGACGGTCGACTACGACGTCTCCGACAAGCTGCGCATTGGCGGCGAGGCGCGGGTCAGCCGCTTCAACCTGGGCGTCGACGCCGAGGCCGACACCGTCCGCCGCGACGCCACCGGCGCGACGGTCCAGGCCTATGACCGCGACCTCACCATCCGCCAGAAACGCGACAACGGCGCGCTCAGCGCCAACCTGGTCCGCCGCTTCGACGGCGACGGCCACCAGCTGACCCTGAAGGCCACCTATGAGGCGGTCGACGACAACCGCACGCGGACCGGCCACACGGTCTATCGCCTGCCGACCACCACGGGCAGCTACGACCAGCAGCGGCTGGGCTACGACGTGCGCCAGACCCTGTTCAAGGGCGACTATGTCCGGCCGATGGGTTCGGGCCAGACCCTGAAGCTGGGCTTCGACCTGCAGTTCGACGACAACAACTACACCAACACCGGCCTGCGTGGCCCGTCGCTGGGCGGGCTGACCGTCGACCCGGGCCTGACCAGCCAGTTCTTCTACGAGCAGCAACTGAGCCAGGCCTATGTCACCTACGAGCGGCCGGTCGGCGAGCTGACCGTGCTGGCCGGCCTGCGCTTCGAGCAGTCGAAGCTGGACCTGACGGCGCTGGGCAAGAAGAACGACAACGACACCACCAAGCTGATGCCCAGCCTGCACCTGTCGTACAAGCTGAACGACCAGCAGAAGCTGACGGCCAGCTACAGCCAGCGCCTGCAGCGTCCCGGCCCGTTCGACCTGAACCCCGTGCCGTTCCTGCTGGATCCGATGAACTACCGCGTCGGCAATCCGAACCTGAAGCCCCAGCAGACGCACTCGTTCGAGCTGGGCTGGCAGTACCGCAAGGCGCCGCTGACGGCCCTGGCGACCCTGTACTACCGCCAGAACGAGAAGGTGGTGACGGACGTGGTCACCGACAGCGGCGGCGGCGTCTTCGTCACCACTCGCGCCAATGTCGCCCAGACCCGCAACGGCGGCCTTGAACTGGTCCTGAACGGCAAGCTGACACCCAAGCTGACCTACAACTTCAGCACCAACACCTTCTGGGTCGAGCTGGACGGCTCGAACCTCGGCATCCCGGGCAAGCGCTCGGCCTTCACCACGCAAGGGCGCGGCAGCGTCAGCTGGCAGGTCACGCCCAAGGACCTGCTGCAGATCAACGGCTTCGTCTCGGGCAAGCGCCTGACGGCCCAGGGCTACGCCATGCCCGCCACGGGGATCGACCTGGGCTATCGCCGCAAGATCAACGACCAGATCTCGCTGCTGGTCACCGCCCAGGACTTCCTGAACGTCTTCCGCGACAAGCAGGTGATCGACACGCCGACTCTGAAGAGCCTGGTCGTCCGCGACGTCGACGCCCGGATGCTGCGCGTGACCCTGGCCTGGACCTTCGGAACCGGCAAGGCGCGCAAGGACCCCGGCTTCGACTTCCAGGGTCCGGGCGGCCCGCCGCAGTAGCGTTGAGGAAAGCCGCCTAGCGCGGCTTCCAGCCCTCGGCGATCACCCCGATCTGGCGATCCATGACCGCCGACATCTCGGCCGCCGGCAGGTTGCCGCCCGCCGCGGCGCTCATGCGGTAGTTCCAGGCGTAGGACGCCTTCAGGGTGTCGACGAGCAGGGCCAGGTCCAGGTCGACCCGAACCTCGCCCTTGCGCTGGCCGTCCACGAGGACGTCGAGCAGCATCTGGGTCAGGCGCGGATTGCGGCCGTAGGGCGTGACGCCCGGATCGTTGTTCGGATTATACGAGGCGGCGATGTGGGCCAGGAACAGCTTGGCCCGGCGCGTCTCGAACTCGTAGTGGATGGCGAAGATCGAGCACAGGCGATCGGCCGTGCTGCCCCGCAGGAACGGAATGACCCGGTCGAACTCGGCATAGAGCTCGTCCAGGCGATGGGTCATGACGTGGCTCAGCACCTCCGCCTTGGAGGCGAAGGTGGTGAACACGCTACCGACGGAAACCCCCGCACGCTCCGCGATGGCGCGGATGGTGGTCTCCTCGTAGCCGACGTCATTGAACAGGTCGCGCGCGGCTTCGAGAACCTTCTCTCGCGTTGCGGCCTTCTGATCATCTCTTACGCCCACGCACGTCCCCCTCGAACACGCTAGCGTCATTGTTGGATCGAAGACGCTCCGTCCTCCCCCGGACGGAGCGCCGTCGGGTTAAGCGCGGGCGCCCGCGAAGATGACTTTCAGTTGATCCGAAAGCCGCGCCAGCAGAGCCTCAACCGACCAGCCGTCGTAGACGGCGCGGCGGTAGTTGGCGACATACACGTCCCAGGTGATCTCAGCCAAGAGCTTGGCGTCGATATCTTTCTTCAACTGGCCTTCATCGACGGCGCGCTGGAGGGCGTCGGCGATCAGCTTGAAGATGTGCTTCAGGTCGGTGCGGGCGCGGCGCTCGGCGGCTTCCGAACGGGTCCACGACACGGCGATGCTGGCGCGCAGCAGCGGCAGTTGCTCGACGTGGAAGCCGTAGGCGATGCCGAACAGGCCCAGCAGGGCTTCGTCGATCGTCTTGGCGGTGCGCGAGGCCTGGGTCATCTGGGCGTAGATGACTTCGTAGTCGGCGGTCAGGATTTCTTCGAACAGCTCCGACTTGTCGGCGAAGCTGGCGAACACGGCGCCGGTCGACATGCCGGCGGCGTTGGCGATGTCACGGATCGTGGCGCCTTCGTAGCCGCGCTCGCTGAACAGGCGGCGGGCGGCGGCCAGGACGCGCTCACGGGTGCGCTGCTTGGCCAGCGCGCGACGGGTCAGCTTTACCGGGGTTTCGGCGCCGGACTCGATGTTGACGGACACAAAGCTCATGCGGCGGCCTCCAGGCGGGCGAGAGCGGCTTCGGCCCGCTTCTCGAATTCGATGCAGTATTCGTCGACGACGTTCTGAAGAACGTCGGCGTAGCGGCGGGCCAGCTGGCGACCGTCTTGCGCGGCGTCGCGCAGGTCGGTGATCAGCTGACGAACTTCGGCCAGGGCCTCTTCGCGATCGGACGCGGAGTGCGCGGCGGCGGTCGCTAGGCGAGCGCTCATGCGGGTCTCTCCTGTCCCCCGGTTGGGTGGGAAAAAGCGTTGAACCGATCGCGGTGGGGGAGGGTGATCATGTTCAACGAACGCGTACATCAAAATAGGAAGCGGGGGCAATAACGCTAGGGGGACGCCAGTGCAACCGCGAAAACGAACCGAAATCGCCGAACTTTGGCGTACGGTCTAGATATGGGAGCGATCCCAAAGCGTCACTGCGACAAATGTACTCAACGAACAGGTTCGCCGAATTGACTCAACGGACGGTGATCAGTGAACACGTTCGCACGCGATGCGGTGGCGGAGCGCGCCCGGCTCCTTAGGGCTCCGGGCTCTATGGCGCAGTCGGGTTCCGCGCCTTATTCTCGGCGGCATGAGCCACCTGTTCGACTTTCTCGTCCCCGCCGCGCTTCTGGCGGTTCTGATCGCCTTGGCGGCCGGCCTCTACGCCCTGTTCCGTGGGGGCGATTTCGGCCGCTCCTACTCGAACAAGCTGATGCGGCTGCGCGTGCTTCTGCAGTTTATCGCCGTCATCGTCCTGGTCGCCGCCGCCTTCTGGTGGCGCAAGGGCTGATCCTCCCTAACCCCATTCGCCGAACGAGAGTCCGCGACCGATGGTCACGCTGAACCGCATCTATACCCGCACGGGCGACGGCGGCTCGACGCGCCTGGCCACCGGAGCCCCGGTCAGCAAGGCTTCGCTGCGGGTCGAGGCCTATGGCGGGGTCGACGAGACCAACGCCGCGATCGGCCAGGCGCGACAGCACACCGCAGCCGATGCGACGCTCGACGTGATCCTGGAGCGCATCCAGAACGACCTCTTCGACCTGGGCGCGGACCTCGCCACGCCCGAGCAGCACGGCAAGCCCGAGTGGGAGCCGCTGCGCATCGTCGAGAGCCAGGTCGAGCGGCTGGAGCAGGAGATCGACCTGCTGAACGGCGAGATGAGTCCTTTGACGTCGTTCGTGCTCCCCGCCGGGTCGCCAGCGGCTGCCGCCCTGCACGTGGCGCGCACCGTCTGTCGCCGGGCCGAGCGGACCTGCGTGGCGCTGTCGGAGACGGAGGGGGAGATCGTGGGCAAGCCGGCGATCAAGTACCTGAACCGGCTGTCGGACCTGCTGTTCGTGGTCGCGCGCTGGAGCAACGACAAGGGTCGCGCGGACGTGCTGTGGAAGCCGGGCGCGACGCGGTGAGACCAAAACCCCGCCCTTCGACAAGCTCAGGGTGAGGTTTTGACTGCGAAGCCCTAGCCATGATCCTCACCCTGAGCTTGTCGAAGGGCGAGGATCACGCAGGGCGCTGACCTACTTCTTTTCCGCAGCCACCGGAGCGGCCTTCGCCGCCGGAGCCGGAGCCGCCGCCGGCGCGTCCGGATCCACCGCCGCCTTGGTCGGCGCGTCGGCCGTCGGGCCGTCCGCCTTCTGGCCGTTCAGCGGCGGCGTGCCGCGCGGGCGGCGGGTCCAGGTCTCGATCGGATAGACGCTGGCGCACTTCAGCCACTTGCCGGCCCAGGCGCCGCCGCTCTTCTCGCACTTCTCCTTCGGCCACACCCACAGGCCGTGGTAGGCGACGACGCCGGCGCTGCCGAGCAGGAACAGGCCCAGGAAGGCGTACTTCAAGCGGTTGATCGTCTTGTTCATGCGCCGCCCCTTACCGCCTTTCAGCGTTCAAGGGAATTGGGCCGCGTCGGTGTTGCGGCGCCACATGGTCCGGGAAATCGTACAAGTGTTTGAACGTTGAGCCCCTTACGGCATTACGTTTACGCGAAGGGAAACTTGCATTGCGGCGCCGAAGAGGTAAGTCGGTTGCCGAGCAGGAGAAACACAAGCCTGGAGGCGGTGGAAACCGATGAAGGTCCTAGTCCCGGTCAAACGGGTTATCGATTACAACGTGAAGGCCCGCGTTAAGGCGGACCAGACCGGCGTCGACCTTGCGAACGTCAAGATGTCGATGAACCCCTTCTGCGAGATCGCGGTCGAGGAAGCCGTCCGTCTCAAGGAAAAAGGCGTGGCGACCGAGGTCGTCATCGTCAGCATCGGTCCGGCGCAAGCCCAGGAAACGATCCGCACGGCGCTGGCCATGGGCGGCGACCGTGGCGTCCTGATCACCTCCGACGCCGACCTCGAGCCGCTGGCCGTCGCCAAGCTGCTGGCCGCCGTGGTGGCTGAAGAAGGCCCGAACCTCGTCCTGATGGGCAAGCAGGCGATCGATGGCGACAACAACGCCGTCGGCCAGATGCTGTCGGCCCTGCTGGGCTGGCCGCAAGCTACCTACGCCTCGGCCCTCGAAGTCTCGGGTTCGACCGCCAAGGTCACCCGCGAAGTCGATGGCGGTCTGCAGACCCTGGACGTTGACCTGCCGGCCGTCGTCACCGCCGACCTGCGCCTCAACGAGCCGCGCTACGCTTCGCTGCCCAACATCATGAAGGCGAAGAAGAAGGAAATCGCGCAGAAGACCGTCGCCGACTACGGCGTCGACGTCGCTCCGCGCCTGAAGGTCCTGAAGGTCACCGAGCCCGCCAAGCGCTCGGCCGGCATCAAGGTCGAAACCGCCGCTGACCTCGTGTCGAAGCTCAACACCGCGGGGGTGCTGTAATGGCTGTTCTCGTCGTCGCCGATAACGACAACGCGCACCTGCGCGATGGCACCCACAAGACCGTCACCGCCGCCCTGAAGATCTCGGGCGACGTGGACGTGCTGGTCCTGGGCAAGGGCGCCAAGGCCGTGGCCGACGCCGCCGCCAAGATCGCCGGCGTCCGCAAGGTGCTGCTGGCCGAGTCCGACGCCCTGGGCCACGGCGTGGCCGAAGCGCAAGCCGACGCGGTGCTGGCTCTCGCCGGCAACTATGATGCGATCCTCGTCCCGGCCACCGCCGGCGGCAAGAACTTCGCCCCGCGCGTCGCCGCCAAGCTGGACGTCGCCCCGATCTCGGAAATCATCGAAGTCGTGTCGGCCGACACCTTCGTGCGCCCGATCTACGCCGGCAACGCCTTGGAGACCATCCAGTCGTCGGACGGCAAGAAGGTGATCACCGTCCGTCCGACCGCCTTCGCGGCGGCGGCTGAAGGTGGCTCGGCCTCGGTCGAGAGCGTCGCTGGCGCTGACGCCGGCAAGACCCGCTTCGTCAGCGAAGAGATGGTCAAGTCGGACCGCCCGGAACTGGCCGCGGCCAAGATCGTCGTCTCGGGCGGTCGCGCCATGGGTTCGGCCGAGGAGTTCCAGCGCGTCATCGAGCCGCTGGCCGACAAGCTGGGCGCCGCCGTCGGCGCCTCGCGCGCGGCCGTCGACGCCGGCTATGCCCCGAACGACTACCAGGTCGGCCAGACGGGCAAGGTCGTGGCGCCGTCGCTGTACGTCGCCATCGGCATCTCGGGCGCCATCCAGCATCTGGCCGGCATGAAGGACTCCAAAGTGATCGTCGCGATCAACAAGGACGCCGACGCGCCGATCTTCCAGGTGGCCGACTTCGGCCTGGTGGCCGACTACAAGACGGCCGTGCCGGAACTGATGGACGCCCTGACCGCCGCCGGCAAATAAGCCAGGCGGCCGGAAGGCTCCAGACAACAGAAAGGCCCGGAGGCGACTCCGGGCCTTTTTCGTTTGGGCTTCTTTCGCCGTTTTGGCATGAGCCCGGTCCTATCGCACGGTGACGATCGGCTTGGCCCAGGCGGCGTTAGGGTCGGCGAGCGTCGGCGACTTGGCGGTCACGCTCGAGGCAAGGGCGAGCACCAGCGCGCCCGCGATCAGCAGGGTCTTCATTGTCATTCCTCGGGATTAGGTCTGGGGGATCTTCGGGGTCTTGCGGGGCGGGCCGTGATCAGCGGCTCCACGAGACTGAATATGACGAAGGCGACCCCGCTTTACGAACGATGCTATCTGCGGGAACTTGTGAGCTGGACTAACATCCCTACATCTTGACCATGCGTCTGCCGCCCTTCTCCTCGCTGGTCGCCCTGGAGGCCGCCGCTCGCCACAAGAGCTACAGCCGGGCGGCCGACGAGCTGTTCGTCACCCACGGCGCCGTCAGTCAGCAGGTCCGCAAGCTGGAGGAGGAGCTGGGAGTCCAGCTGTTCGCCCGGCGCGGCAACCAGATGGAGCCCACCTCCACCGGCGCGGCCCTGGCGACCCAGATCGCCGAAGCCATGACCACCCTGCGCCATGGGGTCGAAAGCGCCCGCCGCGCCGCCAGCGGCCCGATCGTGGTTTCGACCGGCGCCGCCTTCGCCACCCGCTGGCTGGTCACCCAACTGGCCCGCCTCTCGGCCGAGACCGGCGAGCTGGACCTGACCATCCGGGTCGAGGACCGGATGTCCGACCTCGTCACCGACGGCGCCGACGTCGCCTTTCGCTTCGGCGTCGGGCCTTGGCCGGGCACGGAGTCAGTGCGGCTGATCGACGAGGTGCTGTTCCCGGTGTGCAGCCCTGACCTGCTGAAGCGCTATCGGATCGAGAAGCCCGAGGACCTGCTGCAGGCCCCGCTGCTGCGCCACACCGGCCTGCCGTGGTCGACCTGGTTCAAGGCCATGGGCGTCGAAACGCCAGAGCTGCCGCCGGCCCTGGGCTTCGACGACAGCTCGATGATGCTGGACGCGGCCGCCCAAGGGCTCGGCGTGGCCCTGGCCCGCAGCGGCATCGCCCGCCGCGACCTGGGCGACGGCCGCCTGGTCCGCCCCCTGCCCGGCGAAGTCGACGTGGCGACGGGCCACCACTTCGTCTGGCGCCCCGAGAACCCGAAGCTGCCGAGGATCCTGAAGATCCGCGACTGGTTCCTGAAGGAGATGGACGGGGAGCGGAGAGAGCGAGAACGCTTCTAGATATCCAATTATATCGACATCATAAGGATTGATATGGGTGAGTTTCCAATTGATCGTTACTTCGGGGAACAAATACTTCCCGAGGACAGCTATCTTCGAAGACTACCAATGTGCACGGACAACGAGCAGCGCATTCGCTTGGATGCGCTAGTCCATATTGCGGATTCCGTCACATATGCCTTCAGAAATATCAGGAACACAGCAATAACCTGCGGACGGAATGGTGGCGACATCTCAAGTCTTGAGCGCACCGCCTTGTTCAGCATGGCTTGGACCATTGTGGATGATCTTCACGCCGCTCGCCTCCTGCTCCGCTCCTTAGTAAAGACACCAGGTCAATCTCTTTCGTCCTGGCTCGAAGATACGCAGTGTTTTCACGAAATGCGACGGATGATGGATCATCTTGATCAGAACGTCTCCAACATCGCCTCCCAGAGGACACGACGCCAGCCAATATTCGGATCTCTCTCGTTTCTTTATATCAACGACGATGACATCGTTGAGGTGGATGGCATTTCAAAGATCACTAAAGGCACCAGCTTCATGCTGATGACCGGCAAGGTATCTGAGGGATTTCGAATTCCAGCTCTAGCTCCTGGCCCTACCGGCTTCGCAACACCAGTGGATCTATTTTTCTTCAATGCGTTTGATCAACTTGTCGAATTGGGACCTATGATCCGGCGCCTAGGAGAGCTGCTTGCGGAGATAGAGACGAAGGTTGAAAGCTCTCTGGTTCGCGCCGCCCAAGCGTACGTAGACCAGCATGGCGGTGAAGAATCCGAACTATTAGCTGAAGCACCACGGGATTTTCTCGTTATGGTTGAATTTAAGATGGATGCACTAGCTCAAACCTGAAAGACTAGGCCGCCCTCTTCCGCGCCCCGGCCTTGCCGATCGCCGCGGTCAGATGTCCGCGGATCTCGGAGACCTGTTCGGCGGTCAAGCTGCGCTTGGGCAGCAGGTTGAAGATGGAATCGCTCTGGAACAGCAGCAGGATGGCGTCGTCCTCCAGCCACCGCACATAGTCGCCCCACGCTAGGCGGCTGTGCCCCGTCTCGCCGGTCACCCGCATGCCGTCCCGGTCCCAGTCGTAGGTGATCTCGCCGCCCAGGCCCTTCTGCTGCGTCATGATCTTTTTGGCGCGGCGGGGCAGCAGCACGAAGTCCTGCAGAAGGTTCGAAGCGACCAGGACCACGACCAGGATCGGCATGGTGACGTCCTGGAACGCCGCCTGCCAGCCATAGTCGGCGACGTTCGGCCAGAGCGCCCAGAGATAGATGGCGACCAGGAAAACCGGCACAAATCGCGAGACCTGGACGACCACGCTCTTGCGACGCTGGAGCCGCCAACCAGCCAGCAGATCCTGGGCGGTGAGTGTGATAGTGGCGGACGACATGGCGGCTCCAGGCAAACCTAAGGCTGCAGGCCTAGCCGACCCCGCCGCTCGCGCCAAGCTCAAGCCGCCCGCGCCACGCGCAGCGTCAGTGCGGCCTCGGCCACCGGCACCCCCAACCCCCGCATCGTCGCCGCCACCGCCACGTCCAGCGGCGTGCGCGGTTCCTCGCCCAGGAAGGCGACCAGCTTGCGGTTGTCCAGACGGACCGGCGAGCGCCAGAACGGCCGCATCTCGGCCAGTTCGCGCAGGGTTTCGCTGAACAGGCCGGCGATCGGCAGCAGGCCCCATGGCAGGCTCCGGACATTGGGACGGCTTTGACCGGCCGCGCGGGCGATGGCGCGGATCATGGCCGTCCCGTCCGCGTCCCAATGGCCGTCGAAGTGGAAGCGCGCGAAGGCCGGCTGCTCGGCCTCGCGGTCGGCCAGGCGGGCGAAGGTCTCGCCGACGTCGGGCAGATAGGCCCAGGCGTGGCCGACGCCCCCATGACGGGAAATGTCGCCCGGATAGAGGATGGCCTTCACCGCCTCGCCCGGCTTGACCAGGCCCGAGGCGAACCAGCTGTTCTGGGTGGAGCGCGGCCCGAAGTAGTCGCCGGCCCGCAGGATCAGCGAGCGGACGCCTTCGCTAGCGGCGGCCTCAAGTCGTGCCTCCATCGCGATCCGGATCTGGCCCTTGCGGGTGAAGGCGCGCTGGGGCGTGGTCTCGTCGATCAGAGCCTGGGCGGCGGGGTCGTAGTTGTAGATCGTGCCCGGCAGCAGGATGCGCGCACCGCTGGCCCGGGCGGCGGCGAGGGTGTTGTCGATCATCGGCAGCACTTGCTGCGCCCAGCCGCGATAACCGGGCGGGTTCACGGCGTGGATGATGACGGCGGCGCCCTGGGCGGCGGCGACCACCGCGTCGCGGTCCATGGCGTCACCCTTCACGTACTGGACGCCCGGCAGGTTCCCCTTGGCCGGATCGCGCACCAGGGCGCGGACGGTCCAGCCGTGGCGGACCAAGGCGGCGGCGGTCTCTCCGCCCACGCCGCCATTGGCGCCGAGGACGAGGGCGAGGCGGTTCGGGTTGGTGGTGGTCATGGGCGGCTCCTCAGCTACGTGATGACCAGAAGGTGCCGTACGACCCGCCTGATAGAAATTGCCGAGAATGAGCGATCAGATTATCAAAAATAGATGAGCCTCGATCTCCCCACCGCCACGGACTGGGAACGGCAGCGCGCCTTCCTGGCCGTGATCGACACCGGCAGCCTGTCGGCCGCCGCCCGCCAGCTGGGCGCGGCCCAGCCCACGGTGCGCCGACGGATCGAGGACCTGGAGGCCCAGCTGGGCGTGGCGCTGTTCACCCGCTCGCCCTCGGGCCTGACGCCCACGGCCCTGGGTCGCGAACTGGCCCAGCACGCGCGCGCCATGGCCATGGCCGCCGCCTCCCTGGCCCGCGCGGCCTCGGCGGAGGCGGAGGCGGCCTCGGGCGTGGTGCGGATCACCGCCAGCGAGGTGGTCGGCATGGAGGTGCTGCCCGCCATCCTGGCGCGGCTGCGCGAGGATCATCCGGGCCTGGTCTTCGAGCTGGCCCTGACCAACCGCAGCGAGGACCTGCTGCGCCGCGAGGCCGATATCGCCGTGCGCATGGTCCGCCCCACCCAGGAAGCCCTGGTCGCCAAGCGGGTCGGGAACATCAGCCTGGGCATGCACGCCCACAAGCGCCTGCTGGACGCCTGGGGCCGTCCCGCCACCTTCGAGGAGGCCCGCCGCCTGCCGCTGGTCGGCTACGAGACCGAGACCATCGGCGTGCGGACGGTGAAGGCGATGGGCCTGGACATGCGGGTCGAGGACTTCTCGTTCCGCTCCGACAACGATGTGGCCCAGCTGCAGGCGATCCGCGCGGGGCTGGGGCTGGGCATCTGCCAGGTCGGCCTGGCCGCCCGCGACCCGATGCTGGAGCGGGTGCTGGCGGGCAGCTTCCACTTCGATCTGGAGACCTTCGTCGTCACCCACGAGGACCTGAAGGACGTCCGCCGGGTGCGCCTGGTGTTCGACGCCCTGGTCGCGGGCTTGACGGATTATGCCCGGATCGGAAATACAGTTTGAACTAAACACGACTCCACCTAAAGTGGATGCGCGCGAATCGCTGCCTGGAAGTTGGCGGCGCTGTGAGCCGCGAGCCTTCCGGAAGCGAAGGGGGCCGGTCAGTCCAGTGGAGTAAGCTGATGGCGGTCGTCGGCCCGGACACCTCGGCCCTATCCAGCCTGTCGACGACCCGGATCGCGGCCCTGACCGGCGCGGCCCTGGCGGCGACCCCGGCGACGGAGTTCGCCAGGCTGACCGCCCAGCAGGTGGCGGCGATCTCGGTCACGGCGATCGGCTCGCTCAGCGCCGAGCAGTTCGCGGCCTTCGAGACCCGCCAGGTCAACGGCCTGACCGCCGCCCAACTGCCGCGCCTGTCGACGGCGATCACCTTCAGCCAGAGCCAGCTGGAGGTGTTGAGCCAGGCCCAGACCCAGGCGCTGTCGCGCACCCAGGTCGCCAGCCTGAGCACCCAGGCGCTGGACGGCCTACGGACCACCCAGATGTCGGCCCTGACGGTCACGGCGTTGTCGGCCCTCTCGCAGGAGCAGGTGCGCAGCCTGTCCCTGGCCCAGGTGCGGGCCCTGTCCACGCCCCAGGTGCGGTCCTTGTCGGCCACCGACGTCGCCGAGTTCAGCACCGACCAGATCGCGGCCCTGACCACCGCCCAGGTCGGCAGCCTGACCCCGACACAGTTTGGCGGCTTCTCGGCCGAGCAGGTCGCCGCCCTGACTCCCACCCAGTTCGGCGCGCTGTCGGCGGTCACCCTGCGCGGCCTGTCGGCCCAGACGGTGGCCCTGACCACCGCAGACCAGTGGCGCGGCGCCAGCATCGCGCAGATGTCGGCGCTCAACGCCGACCAGCTGAAGGCCCTGGGCGCCACGCGTCTGGCGGGCCTGGCCCCGAGCCAGGTCCGCGCCCTGTCGGCCACCGAGGTCGGTCGCGCGGGCTCGGCGCTGCTGGACGCCCTGACGCCCGCCCAGCTGGCCGGCCTGGCCGCGAACCAGACCGCCGCCCTGTCGATCACGGCGATCGCGGGCCTCTCCACATCCCAGATCGCGGCGCTGGATCCGGCCGCGATCAGCGGCCTGGCGGCCACCGGCGTCTCGCGGCTGAACGCCACTCAGGTGGACGCGCTCAGCGCCAACCAGATCGCCCGCCTGAACGCCACCCAGTTGAAGGGCCTGAACGGCGAGGACTTCAACGAGTTCACCCGGGTGCAGTTGAAGGCCTTCACCGCCACCCAGATCCGCGAACTGCCGCCCGAGCGCCTGGCGGGCCTGTCGGACGAGGACTTCGGCCAGTTCACGACCAGCCAGATCAAGGCCCTGACCGCGCTGCAGCTGAAGGCCCTGTCGACCACCGACATCGCGGCCCTCTCCAGCGAGCAGGCCGGGGCGCTGGCCGGCGGCCAGATCGCCGCCCTGTCCGGAACCCAGCTGGCCGTCCTGCGCGGCGTCGGCCCGCTCGCCCCCGTCCAACTTCAGAGCGTCTCGGCGACCCAGTTGAAGGCGTTCTCGGTCACCGATATCGGCCGCCTGTCCTCGACCGAGCTGCGGGGCCTGACCGGAACCCAGATCGCGGGCCTGTCGCCCGAGGCCCTGTCGTCGCTGGACGCCGACGAGACCGCCCAGCTGTCGCTCAACCAGATGAAGGGCCTGACGGTCACCCAGCTGCGGGGCCTGTCGGAGACCGATGTCGGCCAGTTCAGCACGACCCAGATCGGCGTCCTGGACGGGACCCAGGTCGGCGGCCTGCTGACCCGGCTGCCGGCCACGGCGGTCGGAGCCCTGGGCGGAACCCAGATCGCCAAGCTGCCGGCCACGGCGCTGGCGGCGCTATCGACCACCCAGATCGCCGCCCTCGGCCCGTTCCAGCTGCGCGCCCTGACCGCCGACCAGGTGGCCGGCATGCCCTCGACCATGGCCGGCGCCCTCAGCGCCACCCAGGTCGGCGCGCTGACTCCCAGCCAGATATCCGGCCTGTCGGCGACCAATCTCAGCCGCCTGTCGCCCGAGGGCCTGGGACGGCTGGACGCCAACCAGATCCGCGGCCTGACGACCGGCCAGATCAAGGGCCTGGCCACCACGGTCTTCGCCGCCTTCGGACCGACCCAGGTCGCGGCCCTGACCGCCACCCAGATCGGCGCGCTGTCGGCCGAGCTGATCGGCGGGTTCTCGGCCACGCAATGGGCGGGCCTGAGCGCCAGCCAGATCCAGGGCCTGGGGACCACCCAGCTGGGGACTCTGGACGCCGCCGACCTGCAGGCACTGAGCGTCACCCAGTGGACCGCCCTGCGCTCCACCCAGCTGACCGGGCTCTCGACCACCGCCCTGGCGAACCTGGACACCACGCGCCTGGCGCAGCTGACGCCGCTGCAGATCTCCGGCCTCGCCCCCGCCGCCGTGTCGGCCCTGGACGCCGCCCACGTCGCGGCCCTGTCGACCGCCCAGGTCGGCGCGCTGACCTTCACCCAGCTGCGCGGCCTCTCCGCCGAGGACATCGGCGAGTTCAGCGCCACCCAGGTGAGCGCGCTCTCCGCCACCCAGGTGCCCGGCCTGACCGCCACCGGCATGGCCGCCCTGGGCGCGAACCAGCTGGCCGCCATGACCGACGCCCAGCTGAAGGCCCTGGCGGCCTCGCAGATTTCGGCCCTGCGGCCGTCGCAGGTCGGCGGCCTGTCGACCACCCAGCTGGCGGCCCTGACCTCGGTGCAGCTCGGTTCGCTGGCGACCGACGCCCTGCCCGCCCTGTCCGCGACCCAGGTCTCGGGCCTGGCCGCCACCCAGCTGGCCGGCCTGTCGGCGACCCAGGCGGCCAGTCTGACCGGCGAGCAGCTGGCGGGTCTGGCCACCACCCAGGTCAGCGGCCTATCGGGCGGCTTCCTGGCCGCCCTGACGCCGACCGCCTTCTCGGCCCTGACCGCCACCCAGGTCGCGCGGCTGTCGACCACCCAGGTCCAGGGCCTCTCCACCACCCAGGTCGGATCGCTGTCGGCGACCGACTTCGCCGAGTTCTCCGCCAGCCAGCTCTCCGGCTTCACCCCGGCCCAGATCGGCGCGCTGTCGGCGACCAGTATGGGCGCCCTGCCCAGCACGGTGATCGCCGGCATGTCGGCCACCCAGTTCGCCGGCCTGACCTCGACCCAGCTGACGGCCCTGCCCGACGCCCTGGTGCGCGGGCGCCTCGGCCAACTGGGCGCCAGCCAGATGGCCGGGGTCTCGACCACGGTGATGGCCAGCCTGGACGCCACCGAGCTGGCGTCGCTGTCGGCCGCTCAGATCGGCTCCCTGTCGTCCTCGGCCTTCGCGGCCCTGGGAACCAGCCGCCTGCCCAATCTGAGCGCCACCCAGGTCGGTGGCCTCTCGACGACCCAGATCGCCGGCCTGGACGCATCGACCTTCGGCGCGCTGTCGGAGACCCAGGTCGCGGCGCTGTCGGCCGGCCAGGTCGGGGCGGTGCGCGGCGAGATCCTCTCGGCCCTGAACGCCACCCAGTTCGCCCGCCTGACCGCCACCCAGGTGCGCGGCCTGACGACCAGCCAGATCGAACAGTTCGACACGGCCGACATCGGCGACTTCACCGCCACCCAGATCGCCGCCCTGGGCGCGGCGCAGATCGAGGGCTTCTCGGCCGCCGACATCTCGGCGCTGAGCATGACCCAGGTCGCGGCCATGACCGCCGGCCAGATCGCGGCCCTGACGCCGGTGCAGGTGCGCGGTCTGTCGTCGGTCGATATCGGTGAGTTCAGCAAGACCCAGGTGGCGGCCCTGACCAGCAGCCAGGTCGGGGCTCTGTCCCTGACGGCGCTGGGCGGTCTCTCCAGCGATCAGTTCGGCGGCCTGACCGCCGCCCAGGTCCGGGGCTTCACCGCCGACCAGTTGGCGGCGCTGGGGACCGACGGCCTGGCCCGCCTCTCCGGAGCGCAGCTTGGCGCCCTGACCACCACCCAGGTCGGCCAGCTGCCGACCCGGGCGATCCAGGCGCTGAGCGCCACCCAGATCGACCAGATCATGCCCAGCCAGATCCCGGGCTTCACCAGCGAGCAGATCGCCGCCTTCAGTCCGACCCAGCTGGGCGAGCTGTCCCGCGCCCAGATCAACAAGCTGACCGCCGCGCAACTGGACGCCATGAACCGCGCCCAGCTGGAGGCGATCGGGCTGTAGGGGGCGGTCGCCAACTCGGCCTTCTAAAAACCTCCCGTCATTCCCGCCTTGTGGCGGGAACCCCTGGTTCAGCTGGCACGTGAGACGCTAGCGGATCGCCAGCGATCCGCCCCCACCGCACCTGCGACCGACAGAGGGGTTCCCGCCACAAGGGCGGGAATGACGGGTATTTGGAAAGGTCAGAGGGCGAGCTTCCCAAATCCGCCCCTGTGGCCCGGCGCCACCATCACGCGAGCGTCATGGATCAGTCGCCGGCTCGTCTCACCGCGCCCCTATCCCCGGCCCAATCGCATTCGCGAAGGGGATAAGGGCACATGCATTCCACGAAGACGAACGGCCGCCAGACGCGGCTCTGGTGCGGCGCGGCCTTGGCCGCCCTGATGGCTGGCGGCCTGGCCACGAGCGCCCATGCCGCCGACGCGGCTGTGGCGACGACCGCCGCCAACCCGACCGGCGACACCGATTCGACCGTCGAGCAGGTCATCATCACCAGCCAGCGCGAGACGCGTTCGGCGGTGGCCATGGAAGCCCAGCAGATCCAGCGCGTCCTCCCCGGCGCCAATCCGCTGAAGGCCATCCAGTTCCTGCCCGGCGTCGTCTATCGGACCGCCGATCCGTGGGGCAACAACGAGCAGAACCTGTCGCTGTTCGTCCACGGCTTCTCGACCCAGCAGCTGGGCTACACCCTGGACGGCGTGCCGCTGGGCGACCAGCAGTACGGCAACTACAACGGCCTGTCGGTCTCGCGCGCGATCACCAGCGAGAACGTCAGCCGCGTGACCCTGTCGTCGGGCGCCGGCTCGCTGGGCGTGGCCTCGACCAGCAACCTGGGCGGCGCCATCGAAACCTTCAGCCGCGATCCGTCGGCCGAGCGCGGCTTCAACATCCGCCAGACGGTGGGCAGCAACGAGACCAGCCGCACCTTCGTGCGTCTCGACACCGGCGAGATGGCCAACGGCTTCAAGGGCTTCATCTCGTACGTGCGCCAGGACGCCAAGGCCTGGGACTTCGACGGCCACCAGCGCGGCCACCAGGTGAACCTGAAGCTGGTCCACGAGGGCGAGAAGGGCGAGCTGACCCTCTATGCCGACTGGCAGATGAAGGTGGAGCCGAACGAAGACGCCACCGCCATGGGCAACCAGCAGACCGCCGCCGCGGCCAGCTTCACGCCCTATACGCGTCCGTTCATCTATCCCGACCTGGCCGCCTGCACGAGCCGCCTGACGGGCGGGCCAGGCACCCCTCCGCCGGCCCAGGGCAACAACTTCTCGAACTGCTTCAGCGCCGCCCAGCGTGAAGACATCATCGGCTACGTGAAGTACGCCTGGAGGCCAGTGGAAGGGTTTAGTTGGACCAACCAAGTCTACCACCACTACAACTTCGGTCGCGGCATCGTGGCCGGCCCGGTCAACACCGCCGGCCTGCCCGCGCTGTTCGCCACCTACTATCCGAACCTGGTGGTCGGCGGCTCGGCCACCAGCGCCGGCACCCTGGCCAACATCGTCGCCCTGATGGGCGGCTCGGGCAACGCGGTGCGCACCACCGAGTACCGCATCAACCGCACCGGCCTGCTGTCGACGGCCGAATGGACCCTGGGCGACCACCAGATCAAGGGCGGCGTCTGGTTCGAGCACAACGAACCGGCCCAGCACCGCGTCTGGTACCCGATGACGGCCGAGAACAACGACCTGTCGCCCTACGACGTGCCGCGCGGCAAGAAGGCCCTGACCCAGTACGCCGCTGAGTTCTTCACCAACGACATCCAGCTGCACCTGCAGGACCAGTGGCGTGTGACCCCCAGCCTGCTGCTGCAGGCGGGCTTCAAGTCGAGCCTGCAGGACGCGACCGGCAAGTTCCCGATCAACCAGCAGAACCTGCCGACGGTGGCCGTGCCGGTCCGCTATCCGACGGGCAGCATCGAGTCGAACAAGTGGTTCCTGCCGCAGCTGGGCCTGCTGTGGGACATCAGCGAGAACGACCAGCTGTTCATCAACGCCCAGCAGAACATGCGTCAGTTCATCCCATACGGCGCGGGCAGCGGCTTCTACGGCTTCTCGGCGTGGAGCCTGGGCACCCAGGCGGCGTTCGAGCTGTTCAAGTCGACCGTGAAGCCGGAAACGGCCTGGACCTACGAGCTGGGCCTGCGCTCGCGCCGTGACGTCAGCCTCGGCCCGATCACCGGCGTCGAGGGCCAGGTCAACGTCTACGACGTGAAGTTCAAGAACCGCCTGCTGAACATCGCGCCCTACAACTTCATCAACCCGGCGCCGGCCATCCTGGCCAATGTCGGCGGTGTGACCACCAAGGGCGTCGATGTCGCCGGCACCCTGAAGTTCGGCGAGCACTTCCAGCTCTACAACGCGCTCTCGTACAATTCGTCGAAGTACGACAGCGACTACCAGAGCGGCACGACCCTGGTGGGCGGCATCTCGACGCCGGTCACGGTCGCCACCTCAGGCAAGTACGTCCCGCTGACGCCGAAGTGGATGAACAAGACCATCGCTCGCGTGAACTACGGCAAGTTCGAAGCCCAGATCAGCGGCGACTATGTCGGCAAGCGCTACGTCACCTACCTGAACGACCTGTCGGTGAAGGCGATGATGCTGGTCGACCTGCAGGCCGGCTACAGCTTCGACACACCGACCGACGGCATGGTCAAAGGCCTGCGCCTGACGGCCAATGTCACCAACCTCTTCGACAAGAAGGGCGTCTCGACGGCCGGCGTGACCAGCAACTCGGGCGGCTACACGGCCTTCCCGCAGGCGCCGCGCATGGGCTACCTGACGCTATCGGCGGAGTTCTAGTCGGAGAAACGGAAACCTCGCCCTTCGACAAGCTCAGGGTGAGGTTTCCGACTGATACCGGTCCAAAAGTAGTCCTCATCCTGAGCCTGTCGAAGGACGAGGACGGCCCAAGAAAAAGGCCCGGCGGTTTCCCGCCGGGCCTTCGATCTTTCAAACCCCTAAGGACTTAGTCCTTGGCGCGTTCCTGATAGGAATTGTCTTCCGTCAGGATGATCACGCGGGTGCCGACGGTGATGTACGGCGGCACGGTCGTCTTGACGCCGTTGCTGAGCACGGCCGGCTTGTACGACGACGAGGCGGTCTGGCCCTTCACCGACGGTTCGGTGTCGACGATTTCCAGGACCACGGTGCGCGGCAGTTCGATGGCGATCGGCACGTCGTTGTGCGTCGACAGCTGCACCGTCATGTTCTCTTGCAGGTACGGCGCGGCGTCGCCGATCACTTCTTCCGTGGCCACGAGCTGGTCGTAGCTTTCCGGATTCATGAAGTGGAAGCCTTCGGCGTCCTGGTACAGGAAGGTGTGGTTGCGCTGGTCGACGAAGGCGCGCTCGACCTGCTCGGTCGTGCGATAGCGCTCCGAAACCTTCACCCCGTCCGAGATGCGGCGCATGTTCAGCTGGGTCACCGGAGTGCCCTTGCCGGGGTGGATGTTGTCGACCGTCAGGACGACATAGAGCTTGCCGTCCATATCGACGACGGCGCCTTTGCGGAGCGAGCTGGCAGCGACCTTCACGTAGTTATCGTCCTTAGATGAAAGCGCGCGCGAGGCCGCGGGCGCGATCGTGCTATTGATCCTTGCCCGCCCTCCTATAGCGAACGGGCCGAAATCTCCAGCTTCTTCGGTTTGACCTTGTCCCAGACCTCTTCCACCTGGTGGCGCAGCGACGTCCACGCCGACCGCCGACCGTTCCTGCTGGCCCGCAACCGGATCACCAAGGCCTTCCGCGCCTGGTTCGACGGGCAAGGGTTCGAGGAGGTCGAGGCCGCGGCCCTGCAGGTCTCGCCGGGCAACGAGGCGCACCTGCACGCCTTCGCCACGCAGGCGCTGACGATCTCGGGCGAGGCCTCGCCGCTCTACCTGCACACCTCGCCGGAATTCGCCTGCAAGAAGCTGCTGGCGGCGGGCGAGGAGAAGATCTTCAGCCTGGGCAAGGTGTGGCGAAACCGCGAGCGCGGGCCGCTGCACCATCCCGAGTTCACGATGCTGGAGTGGTACCGGGCCGACGCACCCTACCAGACCCTGATGGACGACTGCGCGACCCTCTTGGCCCTGGCGGCCGAGACGGCGGGGACCAAGCGCTTCGACTTCCGGGGCATGACCTGCGATCCCTTCGCCGAGCCGGAACGGCTGTCGGTGGCCGAGGCGTTCCAGCGTCATGCGGGGGTCGACCTCTTGGCCAGCGTCGCCGCCGACGGCTCCACCGACCGCGACGCCCTCGCCGCCAAGGCCCGCGCCGCCGGGATCCGCGTGGCGGAGGACGATGGCTGGGCCGACATCTTCAGCCGGATCATCGTCGAGAAGGTCGAGCCGCGCCTGGGCGAAGGCCGCGCCACGGTGCTGTGCGAGTATCCGATCTCGGAAGCCGCCCTGGCGCGGCCCAAGGACGCCGACCCGCGCGTGGCCGAACGGTTCGAGCTCTATGCCTGCGGTGTCGAGCTGGCCAACGCCTTCGGCGAACTCACCGACCCGGCCGAGCAGCGCCGCCGGTTCATGATCGAGATGGACGAGAAGGCCCGCATCTATGGCGAGCGCTATCCGATCGACGAGGACTTCCTCGCCGCCCTGGCGCACATGCCGGAGGCTTCCGGCTCGGCCCTGGGCTTCGACCGGCTGGTGCTGCTGGCCACCGGCGCGCGGCGGATCGAGGACGTGGTCTGGACGCCGGTGGCGGGTTGAAGCCTTAGGTCGGCAAGGCGGTGACCAGAGGCGCCGTTTCGATTTCCTGGATGAAGGATTGGGTCAGGTTGCCGCTGGCCTTCTCACGTTCCCAGGCCATGCGCCCCATCGCCCCCTCGATATAGGCCCGCCCCCACTGGCGTCGCTTCTTCCAGATCTCGGGCGGCAGGCCACGACGGTGCGAGACGAACCACTGAGCCTCCAGACGATGCAGGAAGGCGCGGCTGACGAAATTCAACTGGGCGAGTTCAGCGCTTGAGAAGGTTTCGGGCTCGGCGTCCGGCGCGAAGCTCCGAACGGAAAGCTCGGCGAGCGCCGGATCCTGGGCGATCGCAAGGTTGAAGTCTGACCAAGTGATCTCCCCCTCGAAGGCGGTCTGCATCTCCCGCTCGTTGCGGCTGCGCCGGTATTCGAAGAAGGCGTAGAGCAAGGTGACCACCACGCCGGCCCCGCTGACGAAGTCGCCAAGATTGCCCAGATTCTGAATTGTCATGCCCGCCCCCGAGATGTCGTAGGAGACGGCGGCGAGCGCCGATCCGTCAAGCGTCGGTTAGTCGACCTTGCGCCTCCGCACCGCGCCGACACCCCAATAGACCAGCGCCGCCGCCACGAAGCTCGGCAAGGTCGCGCCGAGGTCGGGGGCCAGACGGCTCAAGGCCTGGTAGGTCGCGATCCCCAGCGCCCAGGCAACCAGCCCCGGCAGGTTCAGCGCCCCGATCGCCGCGAGGCCGCCGGACAGCGGCTGGCGACGGCGGACGACGAAGTGGTCGGTCAGCAGCACGCCGAACAGCGGCGCGAACACCGAGCCGATCAGCAGCAGGAAGCCCTCGTACTGCGCCATCGGGGCGAACAGCGCGACGGTCGTGCAGACGCCGCCGAAGATCAGGGCCAGGTTGGCCGGCGGCATCTTGATCAGGGTCGCGGTCGAGACGGCGGCCGAGTGGATGTCGGCGAAGGTGTTGTCGGTCTCGTCGATGACGATCAGCAGCAGGGCGATACCGCCGCCGCTGGCGGCCAGGGCGGCCAGCAACAGGCTGCTCTCGCCGCTGGCGGCGACTAGGGCGTAGGCCGCGCCCAGGCCCATGAACCAGATATTGGCCAGCACATAGCCGGCGAACGTGCCCTTGAACGCGCCGCTCGCATTGCGGCTGAAGCGGCTGTAGTCGGCGATCAGCGGCAGCCACGACAGCGGCATGGCGATCACGAGATCGACGCCCGCGCCGAAGCTCATCTCACCGGTGCCCGCCTTGGCGATCAGGGCGCCCAGGTCGTGGTCGGCCAGCAGTCGCCAGCTCAGCCACGCCGCGCCGGCCAGCAGCAGCCACAGGCCCCAGGCGCGCAGGAAGCGGCGCACGAACGACAGCGGCCCCTGGATGGCCAGGAAGGTGGCCAGGCCGCCGAACACCAGGGTCCAGGCGACCGGGCTGGAGAAGCCGGTCGCCTGCCTGGTCAGGGCGTCGGCGGCGTCGCGCATGGCGATGATCTCGAACGCGCCCCAGCCGGTCAGCTGCAGGGCGTTGAGCACCGTCGGCACGCTGGCGCCCCGCGCGCCCAGGACCAGCCGCAGCGAGCCCATGGCCGAGAGGCCCGTATCGGCCCCGACCACCCCGGCGGCGGCCAGCAGCAACGCGCCCAGCACCGAGCCGACGATGATGGCCGCCAGGGCCATGCCCAGGCTGAGACCCGGGACCAGGAAGGCGCCCGCCTGCAGGACCAGCAGGCCGATGCCCAGGCTGAACCACAGCGAAAAGGCTTCGGACATCCCGAACGCGCGGCGCTCGGCCGGGACGGGGGTCAACGGATCGTAGGTGCTGTCGAGCTCGGCCATGGATTCCGTTTAGCAGGTTGGGGCTGAGACGCGAACTCACTTGCCCCCACCTGACCTGCTCCGCAGGTCGTCCGCCCCCGGAGGGGGCCAGTATTTGCCTCCGCCCCCAAAATCCCGCATATCCCCGCCCCTCATGTCCCCCGCCCAGAAGACCCTCCGCGACGCCCGGTCCTTGACCGAGGCCGGGCTGGTCCCGCCCGAGCGCCTGCCGGCGCTGGAGGCGGTGGCGGCGCGGTATGCGGTGGCGATCACGCCGGCGATGGCCGAGCTGATCGACCCGGCCAACGCCAACGACCCGATCGCCCGCCAGTTCATCCCCTCGTCGGAAGAGTTGGTGAGCTCGCCCGGCGAGGACGGCGACCCGATCGGCGACAATGTCCACAGCCCGGTCGAGGGCATCGTCCACCGCTATCGCGACCGGGTCCTGCTGAAGCCGACCCACACCTGCGCGGTCTATTGCCGGTTCTGCTTCCGCCGCGAGATGGTCGGGCCCGAGGGCTTGTCGAACCTCTCCCCCGCCCAGCTGGACGCGGCCTTCGCCTATATCGCCGGCCGCCCGGAGATCTGGGAGGTCATCGTCACCGGCGGCGACCCGTTCGTGCTGTCGCCGCGCCGCCTGGCCGACCTGATGGACCGGCTGGAAGCTATCCCGCATGTCAGGATCGTCCGCTTCCACACCCGCGTCCCGGCGGTCGATCCGGACGCCGTGACCGACGACCTGGTCGCGGCCCTGAAGCGCTCGACCAAGACGGTCTATGTCGCCCTGCACGCCAACCACGTCCGCGAGCTGACCCCGGCCGCCCGCGCGGCCTGCGCCCGGATCATCGACGCCGGGATCCCGATGCTGTCCCAGACGGTGCTGCTGCGCGGGGTCAATGACGACGCCGAGACGCTGGCCGACCTGATGCGGGCCTTCGTCGAGACGCGGATCCGGCCCTACTACCTGCACCATGGCGACCACGCCCCGGGTACGGCCCACCTGCGCACCACCCTGGCCGAGGGTCAGGCGATCATGAAGGCGCTGCGCGGGACGGTCTCGGGCCTGGCCCAGCCGACCTATGTGCTCGACATCCCCGGCGGCCACGGCAAGGTCCCGGTGGGTCCCAACTACGTCACCGAAGGCGTTGTCGAGGATCCGAACGGCGCGGTCCGGCCCTATCCGCCGACCGCCTGACGCCGGCGTAAGGCCGGGCTTGCGTTGCGTCGCAGCAAAGCCTTGGCGAGGGCATGGTTTCTCGTGCTAGAAAAGTCGTCACATCCGTAGGCGCGGGCGTCGCGGCCCGACGTGACTTCAAGCGAAGGCTTGGCTTTTATGAGTGAAATCAAGACGGTCGGCGTTATCGGCGCCGGCCAGATGGGGTCCGGCATCGCGCATGTCGTCGCCCTGGGCGGTTACGACGTGCGTCTCCACGATCTCTCGCGTGAGCGGATCGACGCCGGCCTGGCCCTGATCGAGAAAAACCTGGCTCGCCAAGTCGGGCGCGGGATCATCGACGACGCCGCGATGCAGGCCGCCCTGGCGCGCATCGTTCCGGCCGAGAGCCTCGAGGAGATCGGCGCCACCGACCTCGCCATCGAGGCCGCGACCGAGAACGAGGAGATCAAGAAGTCGATCTTCCGCAGCCTGCAGCCGCACCTCTCGCCCACCACGATCCTGGCCTCGAACACCTCGTCGATCTCGATCACGCGCCTGGCCTCGGTGACCGACCGTCCCGAGCGCTTCATCGGCCTGCACTTCATGAACCCCGTGCCGCTGATGAAGCTGGTGGAGATCATCCGCGGCATCGCCACGGACGTCCCGACCTACGAGCGCGCGGTCACCTTCGCCCAGTCGCTGGGCAAGATCACCAGCAACGCCGAGGACTTCCCCGCCTTCATCGTCAACCGCGTGCTGGTGCCGATGATCAACGAGGCGATCTACACGCTGTACGAAGGGGTCGGCACGGTCGACGCCATCGACACGGCGATGAAGCTGGGCGCCAATCATCCGATGGGCCCGCTGGAACTGGGCGACTTCATCGGCCTGGATACCGTGCTGAGCATCATGAACGTGCTCTACGAGGGCCTGGCCGACAGCAAGTACCGTCCCTGCCCGCTGCTGGTGAAGTATGTCGAGGCCGGGTGGCTTGGCAAAAAGACCGGCCGCGGGTTCTATGACTACCGAGGCGAGACGCCGGTTCCCACACGCTAAGGGCGTACGGCGTCTCTCGGAACGGGGGGACGCCGAATGACCGCCACGGACGCGAACGACCACGACATCGTACCGGTCCTGCGACCGGTCGCCGCCGGCGAGCGGCATCTCAGTCTCGACACCCTGCGCGGCCTGGGCGTGATGGGCATCCTGGCCGTCAACGCCGTGGGCTTCGCCCAGCCGATGTCAGTCTATGTCTCGCCGGAGCTGTCGCCCCACCCGCTGGTCGGGGCCGAGGCGACCGCTTGGTGGGTGGTCCAGACCTTCTTCCACTACAAGTTCGTCACCCTGTTCTCGATGCTGTTCGGCGTGTCGATCCTGCTGGTCGGCGGCGAGCGCTCGGACAAGCCGCGCGGCGCCCTGCTGCGCCGCCGCCTGGGCTGGCTGTTCGTGATCGGCCTGATCCACGGCCTGGTCATTTGGTTCGGCGACATCCTGCTGCTCTATGCCTGCACCGGCTTCCTGGCGATGCTGGCCAGGTCCTGGACGCCCAAGCGGCTATTCGCCGTCAGCATTCCCATCCTGCTGCTGGGCTCGATCCTGGCCGTCGTGCCGCTGCTCTTCCTGGAAGGCGCCCCGCCGGAGATCCAGAAGCAGGTCATCGCCGGCATGGGCCAGCCGGGCGGCGACGTCCCCGTGGCGACCTCGATCGCGGCCATGAAGGCGGGCCTGGTCTCGGCCATGGCCGAGAACGCCAAGCAGTGGCTGGTGCTGCAGCCGGCCAGCGTGATCGTCTTCATCTGGCGCACGGGCGCGCTGATGCTGCTGGGCATGGCGCTGTTCAAGACCGGCTTCCTGACCGGCAAGGCCAAGACCTGGGTCTATGCCGTGCTGATCGCCCTCGGCGCGGCGGGCCTGGCCTGGACCGGCTGGGAGAACAGCGAAAAGCTCGCCACCCACTTCGCCAAGCCGCAGGCCATGGGCCGGTTCAACCTGGCCTACGAGTTCATGACCCTGCCGATCACCCTGGGCTACGCCTCGCTGGCGATCCTGCTGATCCGTTCGGCGGTGGTGCGCAAGCTGCTGACGCCGCTGTCGCGCCTGGGCCAGATGGCCTTCACCAACTACCTGACCCAGTCGATCATCATGACCACGATCTTCTGGAGTGGCCGGGGCCTGGGCTATTTCGGCGACTTCAACCGCGTGCAGCTGTGGGAATGCGTCATCGCCATCTGGGTGCTGCAGCTGATTTGGTCACCGCTGTGGTTGGCCCGCTTCCGCATGGGGCCGCTGGAGTGGGTGTGGCGGCGGCTGTCCTACGGCAAGGGCCTGGAGCGGGCGGTCTAGATGTACGTCGCCGTCGTCTTGCTGACGATGCTGCTGCTGCCCAGTGCGTCGGTGCTGGTCGAGCACGCGATGCGGCCCGAGGCGCAGCTCCTGGCCCTGGTCGGCCGGTGGTTCGTGTTCTGGGGCGTCGGCGTGCGCCTGGGCCTGGCCGGCCTGCGCCAGCTGCTGCAGCCGGGCTTCACCGCGCGGGAGATCTTCCACATGCAGGGCGACGAGGCCCTGCCGCTGGTGCGGGAGCTGGGGGTGGCCAACCTGGCCTCGGCCGTCGTGGCCCTGGCTTCGATCGTCGCGCCCAGCTTCGTGCTGCCGGCGGCGATCTCGGCCGGGATCTTCTACGCCGTCGCCGGGGTTCGCCACGCCCTCGAGCGGGGACGCTCATCGAACGAGACGGTCGCCATGGTCAGCGACCTGTTCATGGCCGTGGTGCTGGTGGGCTTCGTCCTGGCCACGCTGGCGAGCGGCGCGCGCTAGGACCTTGCGGGTCGAAGGATCGGGAGGGTTGGGCCGCCGAGCCCCTCTGGGACTCGACGACCACAGCGCGGTCAGCCTGATACCCCACCAGCGACCGCACGGCGCACTCTTGGCGCGCGGCGACCGAGCTGTCATTGACTGAGCGTCCACGTTCTTTTGCCCGGTCGTCTCCGGCAAGGCACGGCGTTCGGGGGAACTTCAGTGAGCGTGCATCTCAGGCGGGATCTCTGGGTCCTGGACGCGAAGGTCCAGTCCGACGCCGTCGAGCAGTACCGCAAGGCCTGCGCGCACCTGTTCGACATCACCCTGCTGTCGCCTGAGGCGGACTTCCACAATCGGATGGACGGCTACCAGCTGGGCCACATGGTCCTGGCCCGCTGCGTCGGCGTGCCCCAGCGCTTCGAGCGCAAGCTGTCCCACATCATGGCCGACCCCACCGACACCGTCATGGCGGTGCTGGACCTCGAGCAGGCCGTATGGGGCGCCGACTATGACGGCCGCGCCGCCAGCAACGAGATGGGCGAGATCCGGGTGGTGGACATGGCCCGCCCCTCAGACCTAACCAGCCAGACCGGCTACTGCACGCTCTATCTGATCGTCCCGCGCGGCCTGCTGGACCCGCAGGTCGCGGGGCTCGACTTCCACGGCAGGGTCCTGTCGGAAGCCAGTCCGACGGGACGCCTGTTCGCCGCCCACCTGCGCACGCTCTGGGCGTCGGTCGGGACGTCGGGAGGGTCGATCACGCAGATCGAAGCGCCGATGGTCGCCAAGGCGACGACCGCCCTGCTGAGCAGCGCCATCCTGGCGTGCGGCGAATCCATGGGCGCCGATCCACGCCCCCTGGAGAAGGTGCTGCTGGTCTCGGGCCAGCAGTTCGTGGCCCAGCGTCTGGACGATCCGGACCTGTCGCCGGAGATGGTGCGCCAGCACCTGGGCGTCTCACGCAGCCAGCTCTACAAGGTGTTCGAGCCGGCCGGCGGCGTCAGCGCCTTCATCCAGCGGCGACGCCTGGACCAGGCGTTCGACGTCATCCTGCAGGATCGCGCCGAGCAGCTGACCCTGGCCGAGGTCAGCTATCGCCACGGCTTTCGCTCGGACGCCCATTTCAGCCGCGCCTTCAGCGCCCGCTTCGGCGTGACGCCGGGGCGGCTGCGCAAGGTGGGCGAGGCCGCGCGCCAGGAAGGCCTGTCCGCCCAGGAACGGCCGGACGACGTCTTCGCCTGGCTGAAGCGGCTCTAGCCCGCGCCCAGCGCCACGGCGATGTGATAGGTCGCGAACGAGGCGATGTAGGCCAGGCCGGTCATGTACAGGAACATCACCGTCGGCCAGGTCCAGCCGTTGGTCTCGCGCTTGACCACGCCCAGGGTCGCCGCGCACTGCGGGGCGAAGATGTACCAGGCCAGGAACGACAGGGCCGTGGCCAGCGACCACTTGCCGGCCAGGAGGACGCCGAGCTTGGTGCCCGCATCGTCGTCGCCGCCGACCGCGTAGACCGTGCCCAGCGCCGCCACCGCGACCTCGCGGGCGGCGAAGCCCGGGATCAGGGCGATGGTCATCTGCCAGTTGAAGCCGATGGGGGCCATGACCGGGGCGATGAAGTGACCGATGCGGCCGGCGAAGCTGTAGTCGATGGCCGGCCCCGTCGCGCCTTCCGGCGGATAGGGGAAGGTCGACAGCACCCAGACCAGCACCATCAGCGGCAGAATGATCCGGCCGGCGCGGCTCAGGAAGATCCGGGCGCGGGTCCACAGGTTCATCAGGACGTTGCGCGGCTCGGGCCAGCGATAGGTCGGCAGCTCCATCATGAAAGGCTCGACCGCGCCGCGCCAGAAGACGCTGCGGATCACGAACGACACGGCCAACGCGCTGACGATGCCGCCGGCATAGAGGCCGAACATCACCAGGCCTTGCAGCGACAGCACGCCCCAGACGGTCTGGTTCGGGATGAAGGCCCCGATGATCAGGGTGTAGACCGGAATCCGCGCCGAGCAGGTCATCAGCGGAGCGACCAGGATGGTGGTCAGGCGGTCGTGCTTGTTGTCGATCACCCGCGTGGACATGATCCCGGGGATGGCGCAGGCGAAGCTGCTGAGCAGCGGGATGAAAGCCCGGCCGTGCAGGCCGGCGCCGCCCATGATCTTGTCCATCAGGAAGGCCGCGCGGGCCATGTAGCCGCTGTCTTCCAACAGCAGGATGAAGAAGAACAGGATCAGGATCTGCGGCAGGAACACCAGTACGCTGCCGACGCCCGCGATCAGGCCGTCGGCGATGAAACTGGCGAGTAGTCCGTGCGGCAGCACCTCGCCGACCCAGCCGGCCAGGCCCGCGAAGCCCGCGTCGATGGCGTCGGCCGGGACCGTGGCCCAGGTGAAAACCGCCTGGAACATCACGAACAGCAGGGCGAACAGGATGGCCAGGCCCGCGACCGGATGCAGCAGCACGCCGTCAATCTTGCCGGTCACCGTGTCGGGGCGCTCCGGCGGCTTCACGCAGATCTTGAAGATGCGCTGGGCCTCGGCGTGGGCGGCGCGGATCTCGGCGGCGGTCGGCTCGTGCCAGACGCTCTCGGCCTCCACTCGGCGCTCGGAGACCAGGGCCTCGACCTTCTCCAGCAGCTCGGGCAGGCCGCGCTTGCGGGTCGCCACCGTGGTGACGATCGGCGCGCCCAGTTCCTTGGAGAGCAGGTCCAGATCGATACGCAGGCCCTGGCGCTGGGCGATGTCGAACATGTTGAGGGCCAGCACGAATGGGCGGCCGACCTGCTTGAGCTCCAGCACCAGGCGCAGGACCAGGCGCAGGTTGGTGGCGTCGGCCACGCAGATCAGCACCTCGGGCGCGACCTCGCCGGCCAGCTTGCCCAGCACCGCATCGCGCGTGACGACCTCGTCGGGGCTGCGGGCGCGCAGGGAATAGGTGCCCGGCAGGTCGAGCACGCGCATCTGGCGGCCAGCGGCCGTGGTCAGCACGCCCTCCTTCCGCTCGACAGTGACGCCGGCATAGTTGGCCACCTTCTGGCGGCTGCCGGTCAGGGCGTTGAAGAGCGCCGTCTTGCCCGAGTTGGGATTGCCGACCAGGGCGATCCGGGTGGCGGTGGTGTTCTGAGCAGGAGCGTCGGAAGCGGCGACAGCGGTATCGAGGGTCAAGGTCTTAGCGTCCGTCGAACTTCACGGAGACGGCGCCAGCCTCGCGGCGGCGCAACGCCACGCGCGTATCGTCGACGCGGACGGCGATCGGGTCGCGCCCGAACAGCCCCTCGTGCAGCACCTCGATCGCGGCCCCTTCCACGAAGCCCATCTCCAGCAGGCGTCGCTCCAGCTCCTCCGCCGCCACGGCCTCGGCCGCGCCGGACACGCCGGTGACCTTGACGATGACGCCGCGCTCGCCGCGCCCGGCCGAGGCCAGGGGACGCACGCCTGCGGGATCAGTCCCGGCTGGGTTGAATTCGGGGGACAGCACGAACGCTTCGGACATAATGGCTCCGATTGGATTGCGAACGATTATCAGTCGAACTCTGCAATGTCGATTCAACGATCCTGCGGTTCTGAGCTATGCTGGCTGCTTAAGGGCTGTTGGGACCGAATGGCGCAGGGTCGTTAATAGATTCGACTCTTCGACCGCTGCTCGGTCTGATTGCGTGTAACGATTCGTATGGGCGAATTATGCGTAGGCTGATGTTGGCGCTCCTGACGGGCGCCTATCTTTGTCTGGCTCTGGTCGTCTCCCTCTTCCTGGTCAGGACGGGAGCGACGCCGGCTGTCGGCGTCTCGGCCTTCATCGGCACATTCGGCCTGTGCTTCGCCTTCCACGGCCTGATCGCCCAGGCGTTCATGGGCGCGGGCCTGCGCGGCGAGATCGACACCGTCCGCGAAGCCCACGCCATCCTCCTGGACCAGATCGAGAAGGTCGACGCCCGCATCTCCGACCTGGTCGAGACCGTCGCCGTCGACGCCGAGCGTCGCTCCGAGCAACTGACGACCGAGGTCCACCAGCTGGAAGACCTGATCCAGCAGATGAACGACAAGCTGGAGCACCAGCTCAGCCACCAGGTCGCCGCCGCCTCGGCGCGCCACACCAGCCAGGGCCGCGAGCGCGCGCCGCACGCCAGCCACATGCTGCAGGTCGTGCAGGACGCGCTCGCCGAGAACCGCGTCGACCTCTACCTGCAACCAATCGTCAGCCTGCCTCAGCGCCGGACCGTCTTCTACGAAAGCTTCTCGCGCCTGCGCGACGAGAGCGGCCGCGTGATGATGCCCGCCGAGTACCTGGCCGTGGCCGAGCCGGAAGGCCTGATGACGGCCATCGACAACCTGCTGCTGTTCCGCTGCGTGCAGATCGTCCGTCGGCTGGCCAAGCAGGACCGCAAGATCGGTATCTTCTGCAACATCTCGCTGGCCAGCCTGGGCGACGAGAGCTTCTTCCCGCAGTTCCTCGAGTTCATGCAGGGCAACAAGGACCTGGCTGGTTCGGTGATCTTCGAGCTGGGCCAAGGCGCGTTCGACCGCCGCGGCGCAGTCGAGGCCCGCCACATGGCGCGCCTGGCCAGCCTGGGCTTCAGCTTCAGCCTCGACAAGGTCGCCGACCTCGACCTGGACTTCCAGGACCTGGCCCGCGCCGACGTGCGCTATCTGAAGGTCGGCGCCCAGATGATGCTGGACCAGCTGGAAGAGCAGGACGGCAAGCTGATCATCGCCTCGCTGCCCGACCTGAACGCCAACGACTTCGCCGCCCTGACCCGCCGCTACGGCATCGAGGTCATCGTCGAGAAGGTCGAGGCCGAGAAGCAGATCGTCGACATCCTGGATCTCGACATCGGCTATGGCCAAGGCCACCTGTTCGGCGAACCGCGCGCCATCCGCGACGCGGTCCTGGCCGAGGCCGAACCGCCGGCGGACTTCATGCGCGGGGCGATGCGCCGCCGCGCGGTGGGCTGGTAATCAACGCCACTTGGTGACCGTCCACGCCTTGGGCGGGGACGGCAGCGGCCGACGGCACGGCAGGGTCGCGACGACCTTGCCCTCGAAGCTCAGCGGAACCTCGCCGGAACCCGGAGCGCACAGCGCGACCGCCGCGTCGTAGGCGCCCGAAGCCTCCTTGCGGATGTCCTTGCCCGCGATCGCATCGACCGACGGATCGCCCTTCACCGCCTCGCACGAATTGCGCATCCGCAGCTGGACCGAACCGGCGGCGTTGAGGTTGAAGCCATAGTTCTCGCAGGGGCCGCTGAGCACCGCGATCAGCAGCGCGCGGCGGTCGACATCGTCGGAGCGGCCTGGCTCCAGGCTGGCGCCCAGACCCTTGAACGCCGTGGTCAGGCGGGCCCAGCGGTCGCCCTCGGCCGGCTGCATCAGAAGGTTCAGCGCATCGTCCGGCGTCGCCTTCATGCCGGCCGCCGCCAGGAAGCCCTTGGCGTCATAGCCGCCGTCACCGGCCCTGGCGTAGGCGAAGACCTCGCGCCAGGCGTCCAGGACGTCCTGCTTGCCGCCCGAGGCGGCGCGCAGCTTCAGGTCGGCCGCCCACTGGATGGCCACGCCGCAGTCATAGATGGCCTTGCCACTCTTGGGCGGCTTGTCGGCCATGCCCTTGTCGCCCAGGGCCACGGCGCAGTCGGTCAGGCGGCCCGCGAGGGCGTCGCCGACCTCGCGCTCGCTCAAGGCCCCGGTCTCGCGCGCGGCCAACAGCGCGGCGTATTCGGCCGCGCCCTCGTGCAGCCAGGCCTGCTTGACCGGCTCGCGGGAATTGAACGGCCCCCGGTTCCAGAAGTGGAAGGCCTCGTGGGCGACGAAGTTGGCGACCCGTCCGTCGGTCTCCGTCGCGCTGTCCTTGCCATAGAAGCGCAGCGACATGGCCGGCCCGTCGACGACATCGCCCTGCCAGCCGGGCTCGCCATCGGGGACGCGGGTGGCGATCAGGGTCGGGGTGTGCGTCGGCCCGGCGCCCAGGCGACGCGTATAGTAGGCTGTCGCGCCCTGCCCCGCCTTCACGATCTGGGCGCGCAGGGTCTTGGCGACGTTCGGCGCCACGACCAGGGTCGCCGGTCCGGTCGACACATAGGCCGCCGGGCCGACATAGACATAGCCCGCCAGCGAAACCTTGCCCGCGACCTTGCGCGGCAGGGTCAGCCAGCCCTTGGGCGTCGTCACCGTGGCCGTCGGGGCGGCGGCCTTCTCGGCCGTGAAATAGGGGCCGTAGACCTGCCAGCCGTCGCCGATCCGGGTCAGGGCCGGGTAGCTGCGGTCGCGCACGGCGGTGTCCGGCGTCAGGGTGACGGAGAAGGTCGAGAACGGCTTGCCGTCGTCGCGCTTCAGCACGCCGTCCTTCAGGGTCATGCCGGCGGGCGCATGCCAGGTGTCGGCGCGAACCTCCTCGGCCGTCTCGTCGAAGACGAACTTCTCGACCGGTTCGGCGAGGGTGAAGATGGCGGTCACGCCGCTGGCGCCGGACTTCAGCGCGACCTGGGCGCCGGGACCCGCCAGCGCGTTGGTCGCCAGGAGAGCCATCGCCAGACCGCCGACCACGCTGCGCCGCATAAGGACCTTCCCACCAAGAGCTTGACCTCTTGGTAGGGCGCCGCGCCGGAGCAAGCCAGCGCGGCGTTCGCGCCAGGCGGCCTTCTCGGCGGCCGGGGCCGGGCCTGGAGGCGGTCGCGATAGACTGCTGACAGGTTTGGGCGCGCGGCCGCAAGCATCGGAATGATTCAGGGCGGCGACCGGCGCATGGTCTCTCCAACGAAAGGAGACCCGCGATGACCGCCCTCACCTATCTCGATGACGACGCCCGCTGGGACGCCATGCGCGCCAAGGACCGCGCCACCGAAGGCGTGTTCTACATCGGCGTGCGCACGACCGGCGTCTACTGTGTCGCCAGCTGCGGCGGCCGCCCGCTGCGCAAGAACGTCGCCTTCTACGCCACCCGCGAAGAGTGCCGCGCCGCCGGCCTGCGCGCCTGCCTGCGCTGCAAGCCCGACATCAACCGCGAGACCCTGCGCTGGGGGATCGCCGAGACCAGCCTGGGCCTGGCCCTGGTCGCCCGCTCCGACGCCGGCCTGCGCCTGGTCACCCTGGGCGACGACGCCGAGGCGCTGAAGGCCGACCTGGAGAAGCGTTTCAAGCACGCCCGGATCGTCCGGGACGACCAGGACCTGGCCGCTGATCTGGAAGCCGTGGGCGATCTCGTCGACCACCCCGACCACCGCCTGGCCCTGCCGATCGACGACCAGGGCACGGACCTGCAGAAGGCCGTCTGGGCGGCGCTGCGCGAGATCCCGGCCGGCGAGACCGCCTCCTATGCCGACATCGCCCGCGCCATCGGCCGGCCCAGCGCCTTCCGCGCCGTGGCCCAGGCCTGCGGGGCCAACCCGCTGGCGGTGATCACGCCCTGCCACCGCGTGGTCCGCTCGGACGGCGGCCTGTCCGGCTACCGTTGGGGCGTCGAGCGCAAGCGGGCTCTTCTGGCTCGGGAAGCCGCGTGACACTGGACTGGCCCCGTATCGCCGCCGAACTCGACGCGCGCGGCTGGGCCCTGACCGGCCCGATGCTGAAGCCCGAGACCTGCGCGGCCATCGCCGACCTCTATCCCCAGGACGCGGGCTTCCGCAGCCGAGTGGTCATGGCCCGCCACGGCTTCGGACGCGGCGAGTACAAGTACTTCAGCTATCCCCTGCCGGACGTCGCGCAGCGGCTCCGGCAGGGGCTGTATGGCCCGCTGTCGGCGATCGCCAACGCCTGGGTCGAGCGGCTCGGCGAAGAGCGGCGCTTCCCCGAGGCGCTGGACGGCATGCTGGCGCGGTGTCGGGAAGCCGGGCAAGTGCGGCCGACGCCGCTGCTGCTGGCCTATGGGCCGGGTGACTACAACTGCCTGCACCAGGACCTCTATGGCGAGCACGTCTTCCCGCTGCAGGCGGCGTTCCTGCTGGACGAGCCGGGGCGAGACTTCGAGGGCGGCGAGTTCGTGATCGTCGAACAACGGCCGAGGCAGCAGAGCGTGCCGCAGGTCGTGCCGCTGAGGCAGGGCGAAGGCGTGATTTTCGCGGTGCGCGAGCGGCCAGCCGAGGGCGTGCGCGGCGTGCACCGGCGGGTGTTGCGGCATGGGGTAAGTGAGGTGCGCAGCGGGCGGCGGCGGACGCTGGGCGTGATCTTCCACGACGCGACTTAAACCTGGGAGCGCCCCCTCCGTCTCGCTGCGTATCCGCAGCGATCCACCTCCCCCGCAAGCGGGGCAGGAAGGCAGCTTCCTCCTCACCCGTGAAACGGGGGAGGTGGCGCGGCGCGAAGCGACGTGACGGAGGGGGCGCTTGCCTCACCCCAGCGGCGAAACCCCGAACAGAACCTTGTGCACCGCAAACACGAACAGCGCCCACAGCGCCGTGCCCGCCACCACCGCGATCACGTCGGCGATCGGCTTGGTCACGACCGGCGCGGGCTCGTTGCGGCCGATCGCCGAGATCAGGTCGAGGATCGCCCAGACCAGAAACGACCCGAACAGCAGCGCCGAAGCCTGGTCGCCATTGGCCAGCAGATGGCCGCTGGCCCAGGCGATCGTGCCCAGCAGCATCGGATGGCGGACCGCCGCCTTGATCCGCCCGACCGGCCCGTTCGACATCGCCATCAGCACGAAGGCGACCCAGACCAGACCCCAGGCGGCCTTCCGGCCCCACATCGGCGGATCATAGAGCTGCGGCGCCATCGGCCGGGCCAGGATCCAGCCCCAGATGATCAGGCCCAGCCCGACGGCCGCGAGCAGGGAATAGAGGCCCTTCCAGCGCTTGGGATTGGCGGCGATCTGCGCGTCGCGGAACGGCCTGGCCAGGATCCGCACCGAGTGGATTCCCAAGAACACGACCAAGCCCAGGATCAGTATCGTCATCGGCCCCTCCCATTTGAGGAGGAGGATAGTCACGTAACGTCGGTCTCCGGAAGCTACGCCGTTCGCCCCTTGAATCCCGCGCCCTGAGGGACAGCTAAGGCCCGTGGCGACATTGACGCCCGCGCCTTCACTCGGTACCGCCCAAGCCATGATGGATTTCCCCGCCGGCCTGTCCGCCCTTTCCGACCGCTACGACGTGGTGCTGTGCGACGTGTGGGGCGTGATCCACAACGGGGTTCAAAGCTTCCCCGAGGCCTGCAACGCCCTGACCAAGTGGGCGCAGACCAAGGGCCCGGTGGTGCTGATCTCCAACGCGCCGCGCCCCTCGGCCGACGTGGTTTCGCAGCTGGACGGCCTGAAGGTGCCGCGCTCGGCTTGGAACGCCTTCGTCAGCTCGGGCGACGCCACCCGCGCCCTGCTGGAGCCGCATGCGGGGACCAAGGTCTGGAAGGTCGGCCCCGAGCGCGACGCGCCGCTGTGGGCCGGGTTCGACCTGACCCTGGCCGGTCCCGAGGACGCCGACTTCATCCTGAGCTCGGGCCTCTATGACGACGAGACCGAGGTCCCCGAGGACTATCGCGACCGCCTGAAGGTCGCCGCCGACCGGGGCCTGCTCTTCATCTGCGCCAATCCCGACCGCGTGGTGCAGCGCGGCGACCGCCTGATCTTCTGCGCCGGCGCCCTGGCCGATCTCTATGAGAGCCTGGGCGGCAAGGTGGTCATGGCCGGCAAGCCCTACGCCGCCATCTACGACCTGGCCCTGATCGAAGCGGAGCGTCTGCTGGGCCGTCCCGTCGATCGCGACCGCGTGCTGTGCATCGGCGACGGCGTCATCACCGACGTGAAGGGCGCCCACGACCAGAAACTGGCCTGCCTGTTCATCGCCAAGGGCATCCACGGCGAGAAGGCCGTCGGTCCCGATGGCCAGCTGATCCCCGACGCCGTCCACGCCCTGCTGGACGCCGAGGCCGTGGGCGCAACCCACGCGGTCGGCGATCTGGTCTGGTGAAGTCCGCCTTCTTCAAACGCGCATCCAGACGCAAAACCGTAGGCACTTTTGCTGGATGCGCTTCCCCGGCTATGCTGTGTGCAACGCACAATAAAAACCACAGGGGAGCGCGTCATGCAGGGTAAGTTTCTGGAAGAGCTGAGCATTGGCCAATCGGCCGAGCTGGTCCGCACGGTCGGCGAGAGCGACATCGAGGCCTTCGCCGAGGTCACGGGCGACAACAATCCCGTCCACCTGGACGCCGACTACGCCGCCGGCACCAACTTCGGCGAGCGCATCGCTCACGGCATGCTGTCGGCCGGCTACATCTCGGCGGTGCTGGGCACCACCCTGCCCGGCCCGGGCGCGATCTACCTGTCGCAAGCCCTGCGCTTCAAGCGGCCGGTGAAGATCGGCGACGCCGTCACCGCCAGCGTCACGATCACCGATATCAACGAAGCCAAGGCCCAGGTCACCCTGGCCACCGTCTGCAAGGTCAACGGCAAGGCCGTTGTCGATGGCGAGGCCCTGGTCATGGTTCCGCGCAAGGCCGCCTGATGCATCTGAAGACCGTCCACGCCTGGAAGGACCTGCCCGCCGAGGAGCGCGGCGCGTCCGTCGCGCTCGGCAATTTCGACGGCGTGCATCGCGGTCACCAGCAGGTGATCGCCCAGGCGGCGAAAGCAGCCCTGGACGGCAAGACGCCGCTGGGCGTGATCACCTTCGATCCGCACCCGCGCCGCCTGTTCCGCCCGACCGAGCCGGCCTTCAAGCTGATGACCCACGCCCAGCAGGCCCGCGCCCTGGGCGGCCTGGGCGTCGACCTGCTGTACCTGCTGCCGTTCGACTTCGAGATGGCCAGCTTCGGCGACCGCGAGTTCGTCGAGAAGGTCCTGGTCGAGGGCCTGGGCGTGAAGCACGTCGCCGCCGGCTTCGACATCTCGTTCGGCCGTGGCCGCACGGGCAGCGGCGACCTCCTGAAGACCTATGGCCAGGAGTACGGCTTCACCGTCTCGATCGCCGAGCCGGTCGCCAGCCGCGACGGCGACAAGTTCTCGTCGACCAGCGTCCGCGACGCCCTGCGCAACGGCGAGCCCGATCAGGCCGCGCGCATCCTGGGCCGTCCGTTCGCCATCGAAGGCGTGGTGCGCCGGGGCCAGCAGCTGGGCCGCCAGTTGGGCTTCCCGACCGCCAATGTCGAGGTCGAGGACTATGTGGTCCCCAAGCTGGGCGTCTATGCCACCCGCACCCGCCTGCCCGACGGGCGCGAGGTGCCGGGCGTGGCCAACCTGGGCAACAACCCGACCACCGGCATCGTCGAGACGCGGCTGGAGACCTGGCTGTTCGACTTCGACGAGGACCTCTACGGCCAGATCATCGAGACGGACCTGATCGCCTTCCTGCGTCCGGAACTGAAGTTCGACAGCCTGGAGCTAATGGTCGAGCAGATCCGCCGGGACGAGCAGGCGGCCCGGGCGATCGTGGCGCCGGCGTTTTAGATCCGAAAATCCTCCCCCTAGCGGGGGAGGTGGCGCGAAGCGCCGGAGGGGGAAGGTCTCCTGACCCGGCCTCTTCCCTCTCCGTCGGCTACGCCGACACCTCTCCCCTGGGGAGAGGATTTGGGGCGTGCTCCCGAAGCCTTTGCGCCCAGGGCCGCCCTCTGCTATCCCGACCCCATGAGTTCCGTTCGGAAGATTTCGCGAATTATCCGCCCGGCGTGACGCCGCCGGACGATCATCCAGCGCGCGCCGGGTTTTCCCGCCCTCTTCCGACACCTTTTCAAAGCCGGACACTTATTCCATGGCCGACGACGCCACGACCGCCCGCGACTATCGCGAAACCGTCTTCCTTCCCGACACCCCGTTCCCGATGCGCGGGGGCCTGCCCAAGAAGGAGCCCGAGATCCTGGAGGGCTGGGCCGCCCTCTCCGACAAGGGCCTCTACGGCGCGGTTCGCGCCAAGCGCCAGGCCGACGGCGCGCCGCTGTTCGTGCTGCACGACGGCCCGCCCTATGCCAACGGGGCCATCCACATCGGCCACGCGCTGAACAAGACGCTGAAGGACTTCGTGGTCCGCTCGCGCTTCGCCCTGGGCTACGACGTCGACTACGTGCCGGGCTGGGACTGCCACGGCCTGCCGATCGAGTGGAAGATCGAGGAGCAGTTCCGCGCCAAGGGCCGCCGCAAGGACGAGGTCCCGGCCGAGGAATTCCGCCGCGAATGCCGCGCCTATGCTGGCGGCTGGATTGAGGCCCAGAAGGTCGAGTTCCAGCGCCTGGGCGTGCTGGGCGACTGGTGGAACCGCTACGCCACCATGGACTTCACCTCTGAAGCCACCATCGTGGCCGAGTTCCACAAGTTCCTGGCCACCGGCCAGCTCTATCGCGGCTCCAAGCCCGTGATGTGGAGCCCGGTCGAGCGCACGGCCCTGGCCGACGCCGAGATCGAGTACCACGACCACGTCTCGCCCACGATCTGGGTGAAGTTCCCGGTCGTCGAGGGCTCGGACGTCGCGGCCGGCGCCAGCGTGGTGATCTGGACCACCACGCCCTGGACCATCCCGGCCAACCGCGCGGTCTCGTACAACCCGGATGTCGCCTACGCCGCCTATGAGGTCACGGCCCTGGAGGAGAACCTCGAGTTCGCCCCCTGGTCCGCGCCGGGCGATCGCCTGATCGTGGCCGAGAAGCTGGTCGACGACGTCATGAAGGCGGCCAAGGTCGCGGCGTTCAAGAAGATCGAGAGCGTCGACTGCGAAGGCATGGTCCTGGCCCACCCGCTGGCGGCCTTGGACACCCACTACGCCTTCGCCGTGCCGATGCTGGCCGGCGACCACGTCACCGACGACGCGGGGACGGGCTTCGTCCACACCGCCCCGGGCCACGGCGCCGACGACTACAATGTCTGGCTGGCCCACGGCCATCGCGAGATCCCCGACACCGTCGACCCGGACGGCGCCTACTACGCGCACGTGCCGATGTTCGGCGGCCTCAAGGTCATCGAGACCGAAGGCAAGAAGACCGGCAAGTTCGGGGCCGCCAACGGCGCGGTGATGGACAAGCTGATCGAGGCCGGCGCCCTGCTGGCGCGCGGCCGCGTCGAGCACAGCTATCCGCACAGCTGGCGCTCGAAGGCCCCGGTGATCTTCCGCAACACCCCACAGTGGTTCATCCGCATGGACCACGCGGTGGAGAGCCTGGGCGGCAAGACCCTGCGCGAAGTCGCGGTGCAAGCCATCGCCGACACCGCCTTCCACCCCGACGCCGGCCGCAACCGCATCGGCTCGATGGTCGAGACGCGTCCCGACTGGCTGATCAGCCGCCAGCGCAACTGGGGCACGCCCCTGGCCATGTTCGTGGACAAGCACACCGGCCATCCGCTGAACGACCCGGCCGTCAACGCCCGCATCCTGGACGCCATCCGCGAGGGCGGCGCCGACGCCTGGTTCACGCGTCCCGACGCCGACTTCCTGGGCGTCCATGACCCGGCCCAGTACGAGAAGATCACCGACATCCTGGATGTCTGGTTCGACTCGGGCTGCACCCACGCCTTCACGATCGAGGGTCGCGACGACAGCCGCTCGCCGGCCGACCTCTATCTGGAAGGCTCGGACCAGCACCGCGGCTGGTTCCAGTCGTCGCTTCTCGAAGGCTGCGGCACCCGTGGCCGCGCGCCCTACAAAGCGGTTCTCACCCACGGGTTCACCCAGGACGAGAACGGCGAGAAGATGTCCAAGTCCAAGGGCAACACCGTCGAGCCGCAGACCATCACCAAGGAAAGCGGCGCCGAGATCCTGCGTCTGTGGGCGGCGATGGTCGACTATTCGGAAGACCAGCGGATCGGCAAGACGATCCTGGCCACCACCACCGACGCCTATCGCAAGCTGCGCAACACCACGCGCTATCTGCTGGGCGCCCTGGCCGGCTTCGACGAGGCCGAGCGGGTCACCGACTACGCTGACTTCCCGCCGCTGGAGAAGTACATCCTGCACCGCCTGTGGGAGTTGGATCGCGACGTTCGCGCCGCCTACGAGGCCTATCGCTTCAGCGACGTGGTCCGGCCGCTGATCGAGTTCTGCCAGGGGGATCTCTCGACCCTGTTCTTCGACATCCGCAAGGACAGCCTCTATTGCGACCGTCCCGACGCGATCCGTCGCCGGGCCTATCGCACGGTGCTGGACTATGTGTTCGAGCGCCTGACGATCTGGCTCTCGCCGCTGACCAGCTTCACCATGGAAGAGGCGTGGCAGACGCGCTTCCCCGAGGCGGGCTCCAACAGCCTGCGGGTGATCCCGGCGACGCCCGCCGAGTGGAAGAACGACGCCGAAGCCGCCCGCTGGGCCAAGGTCGAGACCGTGATGTCGGTCGTGACCGGCGCCCTGGAAGTCGAACGCCGCGAAAAGCGCATCGGTTCGGCCCTTGAGGCCTCGCCGGTGGTCCATGTCGCCGACGAGGGCCTGCTGGCTGCCTTCGACGGCCTGGACGCCGCCGAGGTGTTCCGCACGTCGTCCGCCACGCTGGCGGCCGGCGACACCGGCGCGTTCCGGACCGACGAGGTCAAGGGCGTGTCGGTCGATCCGACCCTGGCCGAGGGGAACAAGTGCGCCCGCTCGTGGCGCATCCTCCCCGAAGTGGGAACCGACGCGCGCTATCCGGAGCTTAGCCTTCGCGACGCCGAAGCGGTGGCGTACTGGGACGCGCAGCGAGGCTGAAGACTAGCTTCCCTTCTCCCCTTGCGGGAGAAGGTGTCGCGCAGCGACGGATGAGGGGTCGCATGGCGAGCCCGGTGAGACCCCTCATCCGACCTGCTTCGCAGGCCACCTTCTCCCGCAAGGGGAGAAGGAACGTTGGGAACGAGAGCTTGGCGTCATTGAAAATCACCCGCCTCGGCTGGACGGCCTATGCTGTCGCCGCCGCGACCCTGGTTCTGGACCAGGTCTCCAAGCTCTGGGTCCTGGGCCTGCTGGGCCGCGAGGAAGGGTCGAGCCTCCCGCTGCTGGGGCCGGTCCACCTGACCATGGTCCATAACTACGGCATGAGCTTTGGCCTGCTGCGCGACCACGTGGAGTGGGGCCGCTGGCTGCTGACAGGCTTCTCACTCCTCGTGGTGATCGGCCTCTCCCTCTGGGCGCGCAAGTCGAGCAAGCTGCTGCCGGCCCTGGGCATCGGCATGATCATCGGCGGCGCCATCGGCAACAACCTGATCGACCGGGTGCTGTACGGCTATGTCGTCGATTTCGTCGACGTCTCGCGCTTCTACTTCCCGTGGGTGTTCAACGTCGCCGACTCGGGCATTTCGATCGGCGTGGCCTGCCTGTTGCTGGACAGCTTCCTGTCCGAGGAAAACAAGCTGTCGCACCAGACCGAGTAACTTCGCCTAATGTCTTTTGGGCCGAATGACGCCGCATTCGCGTGGGAGATTGGCGCCCGCGCGATGATGTCGTATCGAGAGCGTCCGAAATTTTGGCCGGGGGACGGCCGCTGGAGCATGGTTAGATGAGTTTCAATCGGGTCGCGACCGTGAGCGCCCTGACCGCCGTGGCCGCCATCGGCCTGGCCGGCTGCACCTCGACCCAGAAAGCCCTGGGCATGAGCAAGGTGGTCCCCGACGAGTTCCGCGTCGTCAGCAAGGCCCCGCTGGCCGTGCCGCCGGACTACGCCCTGCGCCCGCCGGCGCCCGGCGAGCCGCGTCCGCAGGAACTGCAGCCGGAAAGCGCCGCTCGCGCCGCCCTGATCGGTCAGAGCAACGCCGCCGGCCGTTCAGAAGGCGAGAAGCTGCTGGTCGCCCGCGCCGGCACCGACAAGGCTGACCCGCTGATCCGCTTCGTCGTCGACGACGAAAACGGCGACCTGGCCCACAAGGACGAGAGCTTCGCCAGCAAGGTGATGTTCTGGAAGAAGGGCCAGCCCAAGGCGACCAACGTAGCCACCGCCGCCGAGTCGGGCGCCAACGCCCCGCTGGAAGTCGACGCCGCCGCCGAAGAAGCCCGTCTGAAGAAGATCCTGGGTCCGGGTGGCGTGGTCATCAGCCGCGAGAAGAAGACCGGCATCAAGCTGCCGGGCCTCTAAGGCTGGATCGCTAGAGAATCAGAACGGCCCGGGACCTCGCGGTTCCGGGCCGTTTTCGTTTGCGGGCGATCCCGACGCAACCTTGCTCGGTCAGTTCTGACGGCGCAGCACCTGTAGGCGGACCCGGTCGGCCGGCGAAAGGTCGAGCTGCCCCGCTCTCTTCCACTTCGCTTCGGCAGCGTCCCGCTTGCCCTGCCGCGTCAAAGCCTCGCCCCACTTGATATGGAGCGCCCCCCAGTTCGGGGCTCGCTCGGCGGCCGCGGCATAGGCTCTTATCGCGGCGCTTGGCTGTCCCAGCGCGAGGAACGCATCACCCTGCCCCTTGAGAGGATCGGCCCAGCGAGGGCCGCGCGATTGCGCCTCCTTGAACAGCGACAGCGCTTGGCGGATCTCGCCACGCCCAAGTCTGGCTTCCCCCCATCGCTGATAGGACACTGGCAAGGACGGCCCCTGCCGCAAGGCCTCGGCGAACCAGCGATCCGCTCCCGCATGATCGCTCTTCGCGTCAGCGAGCTTCGCGCGCGCCAAAAGGCAGGGGTGGCAGTCGCGCGGCGTCGCCATCAGGAAGGCCTCTGCCTCGCCGAAGCGGCCGACCGCCGTCAGCGCTTCTGCCGCGCTGGCGGCGGCGCTGCTCTCCTTCGGATGCTCCCCAGCCGCGGAAATCAACCCGACAATGGCGGCTTCCACCGCCGACGAGTCCGCCCTCTCACGGGCCAGTTCAAGCATCACCGGCAAGTAGTAGGAGGTCGAGCGCGCCTTGATGGGGGGTAACGCGCGCGCGGCCGCAGTTGGCTCGTGCAAGGATATGAACGCGAGCGCTTTTCGGTAGCCCGCGTCCTCAGCCATTCCACTGTAGTCAGGAAGCCGCGCGCTCTCGTCGGCCAGGTGGAGCGCGCGGACGAATTCACCCTCCCTCATCGCGATGGCTGCCAGATGTTCATTGATGTTCTGCGCCCGCGCCGCTGGCGCTGTGTCCGCGTGCTTAGCCTCCCACTTCACGTAGGTCCGGGACCACTTCAGCCCCTCTTCGTCCCGTCCCAAGACCCGCAGCGTGCGCGACATGGCCGACTGCCCCGGGCCGAACGGACCTTGGCGCATCGAAGCCGTGAAGTGTTGGATCGCACCGGCATAGTCGTATCTCCGCCGAGCGGTGAGGCCGAGCGCGATATGGGCCCAGGCCTGATCCGTTGGATCGCCGTTGCGGATCAGGCGATCAAAGATCGCGTCTGCCTCCGCCGATCGGTTCCCCTTGCTCAGGTAGATCGCGTATCGATAGGGCTGGGTCTGCGCGTAGAGGTTCTCCGCCGCTCGATCCAGCAAAGGTTCAATATCAGCGTTGCTTCCGCTGACCACGCCCGCCGGAGTCTCGACGCCGGAGGCGCGGATGCTGAGCTTCAGGGCCGTATCGGTGCGGAAAAGCTCGCCCGAGACCTCGGTCTTGCGTCCGAACCGGCCAATCAGGTGTTCGACGTCGGCTAGGGTCAGCCCCGTCGAGGGAATCTCCAGTTTCAGATCCTGCTCGGTCCAGGCGTCCTTGTAGCTGATAGCCGGGCGGGCGGTGTCCGTCGCCAGCTGCAGCGCGCGGACGCGGTCCAGCACCAGGCCCGCGACGGCTTCACCCGTAAGCCCCTTCGCGGCGAGATCGGGCGGAACGGAGAAGGGCGCCACCACCAGAGTGTGACGACGGCTCGCGTCCCACATCATCCACCCGACGAAGCCAATAGCTACCGCGACGGCCGCCATAAGAAGTCGTTGCAGCAGAAGGCTAGTCCGCTCCTTGTCAATCTGCAGGCGCAGCAGCTTGCGCTGATCGACCAACAGCAGGCGCGCGTCCTCATGAGGCGTGGAGCCCTCGACGATCGCCTCCATGGCTATCTCGATGGGATCCGGCGTCGTCGGCGGCGCAGTCTTCCGCGCCCGCCCACGCCCTTGCGTCGTCTTTCCTTCAGCCATTTCGCCCCCAAGCTCGACCATCGTTGATCGACCGTAGAGAGAGCGTCAACCGCTTAGGTAGTGATGGCGCGGGTAGGCTGACGTCGCGAGGGCGATGACAGTCTCACCCCTCGTCCTCCAGTTGGGCCGGCGTCTCGATGCGGTAGCCGCGCTTGCGCAGTTGATCGAGCACGCCGCCTTCGCGCAGCAGACCGATCAGTCCGACAAAGGCCACGGCGCCCTCGCCGCGATCCAGGGCGGCGGCGATCGCGTCGGCCATCCGGCCCTCGCTGTTCTCCAGCCTGCTCTGCATGGCCGACATCGTCTGGACGCAGGGATCGTAGGTGGTCGGCCCGATGAGCAGAGCGCGCACATCGCCCTGCATCCAGGCCTGCGCCCTCTGCTGGCGCAGGGCCGCCGGGTCGCGCGGCCGCATCGCCCAGCGGACGCAGGTGAGGCCGTCGTGTCCGCCCCGCTTGAAGCTCTCCTTCATGCCCTGCGCCATCTGGCCGCCGACCATCGTGAAGCGCGCGCCCAGGCGACGCGCTTTCGCGTCGAGATCCTGGGGCTTGCTGGGCTTGGGCCTGGCCCTTGTCTCGAGGTCGAACTTGATGAGCATGCCCGCCATGTTCGGGCGGAACCTGGCGTAAAAGCCCGATGGGCGCTTGGCCAGGGTCTCGATCTCGGCCAGGCGGCCGCGTTCGGCTTCGCTCAGCTCCGCCATCCAGTCCCGGTCGGTGTCCAGCGTACCCTTCTCGAAGTTGGTCTTGCTGGGCGGGATGCCGATGACCTGGCGCGAGGCCTTCACCCGGCGCTCGAACGCCCTGCTGTCCCACTTGGCGTCGGCCGGCACCTGGACGCCGATGCCCAGCACCCAGACCTTGGCGTCGCCCTTGGAAACGCTCCACCAGGCCGGCCCGGGGGTTCGCGCATTGACGACCAGGGCGTCGACAAGGGCGGTCTCGCCATCTTGCCGGGCCAGGACCGGCGTCGCGGCCGACGCTAGGGCCAGCGCCATCAGAACAGCCTTCACGAAACCCCCGCCTCAACCTGAGATTTTACATGTCGGATCGAACCGGCCGCCCCGTCAATCCCCCGGCGTGCGGACGGTGATCCCCTTGGCGCGCAGCTTGTCCAGCACGCCATCCTCGGCGACCAGGCCGCGCATCGAGAAGACCGCCACGGCGTGGCCGGGGGTCTTCAAGAGATCGCTGAGGGCCGCGACCTCGTCGTCCACCGACTGGCGCATGGCCTCGGGCATGCCCGGCAGCAGCAGTTGGCAGCGCTCGGCGCTGCGGGGGCCGGCCAGGGCCGCCTTCACCCGCCCTTGAGCCCAGGCCTGCGCCGCCGCGCGGCGGCCGGCGGGACCGGCCTCAACGGTGTCCAGGGTTTCGGACAGGCAGGCTAGGCCGGCCTCCTCTGTGTGGTCGCGGACCAGGGTCTTGAGCATCGGCATGGCCTTGTGGATCTGGGCCGGACGCGGCTTGGCCTTGTGCTTGCGAGCCAGGGCCTTGATCGTCTTCTCCGGCTCCATGCCCTCGAGATCGGCCTTCTTGTCGGCCTTGCTCGACAGCTGGAGCGCGATGATCAGCGGTTTCCAGTCCTCCCAGCCGTCGGGGTCCTTGGGATCGGCCGCCGCCCAGGCGCGCTGCATCCGGGCGGAGAGCGCCGGCGCGCGCAACGTCCACGACCCGTCGCCCTTGGCCTTCTTGCGCAGGCTCAGCAGGGCCGGCAGGTCGCCCAGGCCGGCGCGCCACTCGGGATCGGTCAGCACGGCGAAGGCCCCGTCCAAGCGGTGCTCCAGCACCGACTTGTCCCAGGCCATGCCCTTGGGCAGAGCGCCAGGCGTACCCAGTACATAGATCGTGGTGTCGGCGTCGCTGACCCGCCACCACGCCGGGCCGGGCAGCTTGGCGCTGACCACCAGGGCCTCGACCACATTGGCCTGCGGGTCGTCGATGGCCCCACTGGCGACTTGGGCCTGGGCGCCGGTCGCGGCGGTGACGCCCGCCAAGGCGAGGCCGATCAGTGTCGAACGCATGTCGTTCATATCCCCCTGCCGCCCCCGAAGCTGACTGACCATCGTTCGACGATGCGGCGGAAGCTTGACCTTATTCCGGCGCAACCACGGTGAAGCCCTTGGCGCGCAGGCGGTCCAGCACGCCGTCCTGGGTCAGCAGAGAGCGCAGTTCGATCACCGCCACCGCCTTGCCGGGCTTCCTCAGGGCCGAGGTGATGGCGCCGACGGCGTCGTCCTGGCCGTCCTTGAACTGGCGGGCGATCCAGGGCGTGGAGGCCAGGCAGCGCTGATAGCCGCGCTCGGCCGCGACGACCTCGCGCACCTGGCCCTCGGCCCACTGCTCGGCGGTCTCGCGGATGCTGGCCAGGCCGTTCTCGGCCTGCTTGAGGCCGGCGTCCAGACACAGCTCCTGCAAGGGCTGAGGCGCGTCGGCCAGCGACTTGACCATGCCGATCAGGTCGTAGTCGTCCAACTTCTTCACGCGAGGCTTGACGGCGACTTCCTTGCTCTTGGCGAGATCGCGGAAGCGGTCGGTGTCGTTGCCCAAAGAAATCGAGACGTTGTCGCCGTCCCGGTTGGCGATGACGAAACCCGCCAGCGCCGGCTTGATCTTGTCGAATTCGTCGAGCTTCTTTCCTCGGGCTTTCAGCTGCTTCTCCAGCCGCGCGCGCAGGTCGGGCGGCAGGGTCTCGCGCATCGGCCTTTCCGTCATGAACTGCTTGCCGCGCCCCGGGATCAGGCCCAGCAGGCCCAGGATGCTGATGTCCGGCTGCTGGCCGATGATCAGCACATTGGCCCCGTCCAGTCGGCGGCGCATCACCGAGTCGTCGAAGTCCAGCTTGTCCGGCATGAAGGCCGGGACGCCCATCACATAGACCGTGGTGTCGGCGTCGGTGACCTTCCACCAGGCCGGTCCGGGCAGGCGGGCGTTGACGATCAGCTCCTCGACCAGATTGGCCTGGCTGTCGACCGGCGTCAGGTCCACGGGCTTGGTCTGATGAATGGAGACCTCGTTCTTGCCCTGGGCTTGGGCCAGGGCGGAACCGCCACACAGAAGAGAAAGCGCCAGGCCGGCGGCGGCGAAACGGGTCAGAGTCACTATGTGTCTTCCTCGAACGGCGGCGGAATCGAGCTAAAGTGCCCGGTCTCACTGTCGTTGGCCGATCGGTGCTCGGTCGGTCAACTTAAGGAGTTGCAATGCTGAGGCTTCCTTCCTCGCTTTGAGGGGCCTCGGCTTGCCACGTGAAAGTCTGTCGATGCCGATCCGCCGCCTGCCGCCCGAGACCGTCAACCGCATCGCCGCCGGCGAGGTGGTCGAACGGCCCGCGAGCGCCATCAAGGAACTGGTCGACAACGCCATCGACGCTGGCGCGACCCGGATCGAGGTCGAGGCCCACGGCGGCGGCCTGACCCGAATTCTCGTCGCCGACGACGGCTGCGGTCTCTCGGCCGAGGAACTGCCGGTCGCCATCGAGCGCCACGCGACCTCCAAGCTGGCGCCCGACGAGGACGGCCTCTGGGACCTGCTGCGCATCCACACCATGGGCTTCCGGGGCGAGGCCCTGCCGTCGATCGGCTCGGTGGCGCGGCTGACGATCAGCTCGCGCGCCAAGGGGACCGCCGACGCCCATTCGATCCTGGTCGAGGGCGGCAGCGTCGGCGACGTCGCGCCGGCCGCCTTCCCCGGCCCGCACGGGGCGCGGATCGAGGTGCGCGACCTCTTCTACGCCACGCCCGCGCGCCTGAAGTTCATGAAGTCCGAGCGCGCCGAATCCCTGGCGATCACCGAGGAGCTCAAGCGCCAGGCGATGGCCAATGAGAGCGTCGGCTTCTCGCTGGACATCGACGGCCGCCGCATCCTGCGCCTGCCGCCCGAGCATCCGGGGCCCCAGGGACGTCTGGCGCGCCTCGCCGCCGTGCTAGGCAGGGACTTCCAGGACAACGCCATCGAGATCGACCAGACCCGCGACGGCGTGCGGCTGTCGGGCTTTGCCGGCTTGCCGACCTACAACCGCGGCAACGCCGCCCACCAGTACCTGTTCGTCAACGGCCGTCCGGTGCGCGACCGCTTGCTGCAGGGCGCCTTGCGCGCGGCCTATGCCGATTTCCTGGCGCGCGACCGCCACCCGACGGCGGCGCTATACGTCACGCTCGACACCAGCGAGGTCGACGTCAACGTCCACCCCGCCAAGGCCGAGGTGCGCTTCCGCGACCCGGCCCTGGTGCGCGGCCTGATCGTCGGGGCGCTGCGCCACGCCCTGGCCGGCGCCGGCCACCGCGCCTCGACCACCGTCGCCAACCAGGCCCTGGACAGCATCCGCGCCCAGCAGAGCCCGTTCCCGGGGTATCAGCCCCAATACCAGCCAGGCCCCTCGCCTGCCGGCTTCTCGGCCTGGCGCGAGGGCGGCTGGACGCCGCCGACGCAGCGGCCGATGGATCTGCCGGGGCTGAACGAGGTCTCCGCGCGGGTCGAACCCAGCTTCGGCGGCGAACTCGCCGAGGTCGTGCGCGAGGCCTACACCTCCGTCGCCTTCGAGAACCGTCCGGCGCCGGACTACGCGGCTTCCGCGCCGTTCGACCCGGTCGACTTCCCGCTCGGCGCGGCACGGGCCCAGGTGCACGAGACCTATATCGTCGCCCAGACCCGCGATGGCATGGTCATCGTCGACCAACACGCCGCCCACGAACGCCTGGTCTATGAGCGCATGAAGGGCGAGATGGCGACCGGCGGCGTGGCTCGCCAGACCCTGCTGCTGCCCGAGGTCGTCGACCTCGACCCCGCCGAGGCCGAGCGCGTGGTCGCCCGCGCCGAGGAGCTGGCGAGCCTCGGTTTGGTCATCGAGAGCTTCGGCCCCGGCGCGGTGCTGGTGCGCGAGACGCCGGCCCTGCTGGGCAAGACCGACGCCGCCGCCCTGGTCCGCGACATCGCCGACGACCTCGCCGAGAACGGCCAAGCCCTGGCCTTGAAGGAACGCCTGGAGGAGGTCTGCTCGACCATGGCCTGCCACGGCAGCGTCCGCGCCGGCCGCCGCCTGAACGGCGCCGAGATGAACGCCCTGCTCCGCGAGATGGAAGCCACGCCGCATTCCGGCCAGTGCAACCACGGGCGGCCGACCTATGTGGAGCTGAAGCTGGCGGATATCGAGAAGCTGTTCGGGCGGCGGTAGGGCGTGGCCCTCGCCCTTCGACAAGCTCAGGGTGAGGACCAAACAAAGCCGCAGTAGAAAAACTCATCCTGAGCCTGTCGAAGGACGAGGTTTTCGGCTCCGCCGGCGCTAGCCGCGCTTCTCCGCACAAACTCGCATCGCCTCGGCCAGGTACTCCGTCAGCCCCGACGCCAGCGCCTCGTAGCGCGCGGTGAATTCCGGGTGCTCCAGATAGAGCCGACCCAGCCCCGCGAAGGCCTCCGGGGTCGGATCGCGGTTCCAGCTCACGCCGATCCACTCCCACCAGCGGCGCATGATCGCCCCGACGGCGTCGCTGTCGGCGGGCAGGCCCTGGGTCAGCGCCTTGGCCATCTCGGCCTCCAGCGCCGCGCCCTCGGCCATCAGCGCCGCGATATCCGCCTTGCTCATGCCCTTGCGCCGCTGCTTGGCCTCCGCGATGCGCTCGGGCATGTCGCCGCCGTAGCGGTCGACCAGCCAGGCTTCGTGCTCGGCCTGCTTCTCGGGCGAGAAGCCTTCGAACAGTCGGTTGTCGTCCATCGTCTCGTCTCCTTCGAGGTCGGCGAGGGTGCGGTCGACGACGTCCACCAGCTCGGCATAGCGCTGAGCCTCGGCCGCCAGGCGGACCCGATGGGCGCGCAGGGCGGCGGCGAGGTCGAAGCCGGGCTCGTCCAGCGCGGCCTGGATGTCCTTGAGCGGAGTCTCCAGGGCGCGATGGAACAGGATCTGCTGCAGGCGCAGCAGGTCCTCGCGGTCGTAGTAGCGATAGCCGTTGGCCCCGACGGCGCGGGGCCGCAGCAGGCCTATGGCGTCATAGTGGTGCAAAGCGCGCACCGAGACGCCGGACAGTCTCGCCATCTGTTTGACCGTGTAGACGCTCACGTCGATCTTTCCCTCTCGATGGCGAGATCACTCAGGTCTGACGCGGCGTGAGGGTCAAGCGGGGCCAGAACCGAACTGCGCAGCGGCGCGTTCGCCTCCAAACCCGGAGGCCTTCCGATGCAAATCCATCGCGGTCGACTGATCGACCACATCCAGCTTCGCGCCCGTGACCTGGAGACCACCAAGCGCTTCTACCGCGCGGTGCTGGAGGTGCTGGGCGTGCCGTTCAACGAGGATGACACACACCTGGACGCCGACGAGATCTGGATCGACGCGGGCGAGCCGGCGACGCACATCCACCTGGCCTTCCAGGCCAGGGATCGCGAGACGGTCGAGCGGTTCCACAAGGCGGGACTGAGCGCCGGCGGCCGCGACAACGGCGGACCGGGCGAACGGCCCTATCATCCGGGCTACTACGCCGCGTTCCTGTACGACCCGGACGGCAACAACATCGAGGCGGTGTTCCACGGGCCGCACGAGCGGTCGGCGGACAGCGTGGTGTTCACTTTCGAGATGCCGAAGGGTTAGGGCGCCGGCTTCTGGCTCCAACGCCCCAACACACTTCCGTCATTCCCGCCCTTGTGGCGGGAACCCCTGGTTCAACTGACCCGTGAGACGCCAGCGGACTGCTCAGCAGTCCGCCACCACCGCACCTGCGGCGGAGAGAGGGGTTCCCGCCACGAGGGCGGGAATGACGGGAGAAATTTGGAGCGGCCGATTGGAGGCCGATCCCCCTAGGCCGCGTTCTGGCTCAGGGCCAGCGGCGCGCCTTCGGCGGCGGCGACGGGCTTTTCCATCAGCGCGGTCACGGCCGGGCCCTGCACGCGGGTGATGCCGCCGGCCTTGCAGGCCTCCAGCTCGACCGCCGAGGAGACGTTGGCCACGGCCTGGGCCACTTCCTTGGCGGCGTAGGCGCTCTTGCGCTCAACGAACTTGAGGATCTGCTTCAGGCGGTCATGCTCCGTCTCACCCGACAGCACCAGGGTGATGGTGTCGACCAGCTCGGGCGGCAGGCCCTGGATCGGGAAGGTCGGGTCGCCGACCCGCACGTCCATCTTCGAGAAGCTGCCCTTCAGGAACGCGCGCATCTGCTGCAGCATGCCGATCGAGGCCTCGCGCGGCGTGGCGTAGATCGTGGCGGTCAGGCGTGGCTGCTGGTCCAGCGGGTAGCGCGACAGGCGGCTCTTGTAGGCGTCCTGCGAGGCAGGCGTGGTCAGGTTCCAGAAGCCGAACGGCACGTGGACCTCGCCGAACGCCGCGCCCTTCAGGGCGGCCTGGACGTCGGTCAGGCAGATCAGGTCGCGCTTCAGCAGCTTGTCGTCGTCCTCGGGCGCGGGTCCGATCAGGTCGGAGCGCAGGCCGATGGCCGATCCGACGAAGGCGCCTTGGGCCAGGTCGTAGACGCCCCACCAGCCGGTCTGGGCCGGCGGCGGCGGGGTGTCGATCTTGGCGGCGGACTTAGCGGCCGGCGTCGGCTGCGGCGCCTTTGGCTTGGCCGGCGCTTCAGGCGCGACGGCCTGGACCGGAGCGGCGGGCGCGGCGGACGCCTTTTCGGCGAGCGGAACGGTCGAGACCGCGGCGGCCTTCTTCGGTTCGGCCACGGGCTGGGTCGCGACGGCGGCGCTGGCCTTGGGCGGAGTCGCGACGGCGGCCTTCTCGGCGGCGTAGACCTTGGCCTCCTCGCGGGTGGCCGGCATGGGCTCGATGGAGTCGGCGGTGACGACATGGACGCGACCCGGCGCGCCTTCGTAGCCCTCGCCGGCCATAAGGCCCGCCAGTTCCTTCTGCGACAGGGCCGCGAACTGCAGAACGGCCTGCTCGTCGCCTTCGAAGGTCATCAGGGCGATCTGGCCGATGGGGCGGCCCGGGAAGAGGACCTTTTCCAGCTCGATCGCCAGTTCCTGCACCTCGGCGGGATCCAGGTGCTCGACATTGTGGTCGGCCAGCACGAAGGCCAGGGGCGCGACGGCCCCGCATTTGCGCGGCGCGCGCCAGCGGGCTTTCAGGAACGCGTCGGCGACCCCCTGAGCCTTGTGCTTGGGGACTTCACCCGGACGGCTCTCACCGTCGGTGAACAGGATTCGCAGGCAAGCGATGGCCGTCATGAGGTCCGAAGCTACGGACTCAGTATTTTAGAATTCTTACAACCGCAGAGATAACGACGTTTTATTTGCACCCTGACGCACGCTGCGGACGCGCGCGCCGCCTCGGCTCGCCCAAAACGCTAGACGAACGTCTCGCTGAGGCGGAATTCCAGGCGCTCGCGGATCGCCGGCCAGTCGTAGTCGGTGATCGAGAACACGGCCGTGTCGCGCACGTGGCCGGTCCAGGTGACCTTGTGGCTGCGCAGCACGCCTTCCTTGCTGGCGCCCAGCTTTTCCACGGCCGCCTGGCTGCGGGCGTTGCGGACGTCGACATTGAATTCGACGCGGATGGCGCCGGCCTTTTCGAAAGCGTGGGCCAGCATCAGGCGCTTGCTCTCCGGATTGACCGGACCCGAGCGCGCATCGGGGTTCAGGAAGGTCGAACCGATCTCCAGGCCCCCATGCAGCCTGCGGATATTGAGGTAGCTGGAGGTGCCGATGACCTTGCCATCCGACAGGCGACGGATGGCGAAGCCGACGCGTTCGCCCCGGTCCGTCTCGCCTTCCAGCGCGCCCCAGAAGTCGTCGAAGCCCTCGCCGCAGCCGTTGACCGACATGATCTCCCAGCTCTCGGGATCACAGTTGATGGCGGCCTTCAGCTCGTCGCGGTGATCGACGGTAACGGGTTCGAGCCGGACGTAGCGGCCCTGCAGGATGTCGGCGGTCAGGTTCAGCATGACCGTGTTTTCGGCCAGGAGGCGCGCCCTGACAACCCGCCTTGGCGCGTTTGACGCGACGTTACGTCGCGACCCGACTTGCCGCCCGCGTAAAGGCGGTCTAGAACACTTCAAACAAGCGTTTGAAGCACCGACCAGCGGGTAGAGGGAACGGCCATGGACTTCGATATCTCCCCCACGCAACGCGGCTTCCTGGATCGCGTCACCGCGTTCATGGAAGAGCACATCGTCCCGGCGATCCCGGTCTACGAGGCCGAGATGAACGTCCTCGGCGCCGAGCGCTGGAAGGTCGTCCAGGTCGTCGAGGAGCTGAAGGCCAAGGCCAAGGCGGCCGGCCTGTGGAACTTCTTCATGCCGCCGCACAGCGGCCAGACCCATGTCGACGACACGTTCCAGTTCGAGGGCGTGCAGCTGACCAACCTCGAATACAGCCTGATCGCCGAGCAGCTGGGCAAGATCGGCTTCGCCTCGGAGGTGTTCAACTGCTCGGCGCCCGATACGGGCAACATGGAAGTGCTGATGCGCTACGGCACGCTGGCGCAGAAGGAGCGCTGGCTGCGCCCGCTGATGAACGGCCAGATCCGGTCGGCCTTCCTGATGACCGAACCGGCCGTGGCCAGCTCGGACGCCACCAATATCGAGACCCGCATCGAGCGCGACGGCGACCACTATGTGATCAACGGCCGCAAGTGGTGGTCCTCGGGCGTGGGCGATCCGCGCTGCAAGGTCGCCATCGTCATGGGCAAGACCGATCCCGACAACGCCAGCCGCCACCAGCAGCAGAGCCAGGTCCTGGTGCCGCTGGACGCGCCGGGCATCGAGATCGTGCGCATGCTGCCGGTGTTCGGCTATGACGACGCCCCGCACGGCCACGCCGAGGTCATCCTCAAGGACGTGCGCGTGCCGATCGAGGACGCCCTGCTGCTGGGCGAAGGCCGCGGCTTCGAGATCGCCCAGGGTCGCCTGGGCCCCGGCCGCATCCACCACTGCATGCGCACCATCGGCACGGCGGAAGTCGCGCTGGAGAAGATGTGCAAGCGCTTGATGAGCCGGAAGGCCTTCGGCAAGTACGTCTCGGACCACTCGGTGTGGGAAGAGCGCGTCGCCGACGCCCGTATCGACATCGAGATGTGCCGCCTGCTCTGCCTGAAGGCCGCCGACATGATGGACAAGGCCGGCAACAAGTCGGCCCGTCTCGAGATCGCCATGATCAAGGTCGCGGCCCCGCGCCTGGCCTTGAAGATCATTGACGACGCCATCCAGGCCCACGGCGGCGGCGGCGTGACCACCGACTTCGGTCTCGCCAAGGCCTATGCCGGTATCCGCACCCTGCGCCTGGCCGACGGCCCGGACGAGGTCCACCAGCGCACGATCGCCCGGATGGAGTACGGCAAGTACGGCGACCTGGTGTTCAAGCAGAAGGCCGAGAAGGAAGCGGCCATGCAGGTGCCGGGGATTCGGTAAGGCGGCGCTACCCCCTCAGTCGCTTCGCGACAGCTCGCCCATGAAGGGGGAGCACGCCTAGGATCTCCTCCCCCTTCATGGGGGAGGTGGCCCCCAGGGCCGGAGGGGGTTGCACTATCGCAAATTCCGGGCGGACACCCTCGCCTCGCCCGGCGATGATCGCGCCATGAGTCGCCCCGCCCGCCTGCTCCTCGACCGCCAGCCCTCGCCCATCGGCGAGCTGCTGATCGTCACGGACGAGCACGGCGCCCTGCGCGCCCTCGACTTCCACGACTACGAGCACCGCCTCGACCGTCTGCTGAAGACGCACTACGGCCCTCTACGCCCCGAACCCGGCGCCGCCCCGGCCGCGATCCGCGAGGCGATGGCCGCCTATTTCACCGGTGAGTTCGCGGCGCTGCGCTCGATAGCCTGGGCCACCAACGGCACGGCCTTCCAGCACGCGGTGTGGACGGCGCTGACGCAGATCCCGGCTGGAGAGACCATCACCTATTCGGAACTGGCCAGCCGCGCCGGGCGTCCGGCCGCGATCCGCGCCGCCGGTCACGCCAACGGCTCCAATCCCTTGAGCATCGTCGCGCCCTGCCACCGGGTGATCGGCATGGACGGCGCGCTGACCGGCTATGGCGGCGGCATTGAGCGTAAGCGCTGGCTACTCGGCCACGAAAGGGCGATCTAGCGCGGTACCGAAACCTCGTCCTTCGACAAGCTCAGGATGAGGTTTCTATTGCGGCCTCACAGTCGTCCTCATCCTGAGCCTGTCGAAGGACGAGGACGCTCTAGGCCAGGCCGGCCACGCCGCGCACGACGACCCGGCCGATCTGGAAGAACGGCAAGGCCAGGGTCAGGCCGATCAGGCCGTTGAACACCATCGAACCGGTGTTGAAGCGCCCCTGGGCGCCGTCCAGCGCCGCCGAGATCGCCCGGCCCGCCCCCGCGCCCAGCCAGGCGACCGCCAGGGCCAGGGCCATGGCCGCGCCGATCCTCGGCTGGTAGCCCAGATAGAGCGCCGCCACGCCGTGCGAGGCGATCAACACCCCGCCCAGCGCCCGGCCCTCGGCGAACAGCGGGGCCTTGAAGGAGTCCTCGTCGGCGATGCCCGCCAGGCCCAGCATGGTCTGCGGCCGCGCCAGGATCATGCCGCCCAGCGTGCCGCCGATGATGCAGGCCACGACCGCCAGGAACAGCGACAGGACATAGCTCGACATGGGCTCCGGGGCTCCCGACTATTCTGGCGCGCGGCAGACGGCTTCGACGTTGAAACCGTCCGGATCCAGCACGAACGCGCCGTAATAGTCTTTATCGTAATGTGGGCGAAGTCCGGGCGCGCCATTATCGCGACCGCCCGCCTTCAGGGCGGCTTCGTAAAAGGCGTCGACCTCGGCGCGGGTCTTCGCCGAGAAGGCCACGTGCAGCTTGCCCTTGGTGGCGTCCTGCTCGGCGACCCAGAACATCGGACGCACCTTGCCGTAGCCGACCGCGTCGACGCCGCCCGTGAATTCCTTGGGCACGACATACAGCTGCCGGATGCCCAGCGGAGCCAGGGCGGCGTCATAAAAGGCCGTCGAGCGCTGGTAATCCATCACACCCAGACCCATGTGATCGAACATCGAAAGCCTCCTGAAATTCAGCCCTTCGCGAAAAGTTCGCGGGCGTCGTCCTTGACTCCCCCGAGCCCCCTGCCTAACTCACGCCCGACGTTGGCACTCGATGGGAGCGACTGCTAACAGCGCAGCTCCCCCCGACCAGCGAAGCCTTTATCTGCAACCGTTCCGACGGAGAACACCCATGAAATTTCGTCCCCTGGGCGACCGCGTCCTCGTGAAGCGCGTCGAAGAAGAAACCAAGACCAAGGGCGGGATCATCATCCCCGACACCGCCAAGGAAAAGCCGCAGGAAGGCGAAGTCGTCGCCGTCGGCCCCGGCGCGCGTAACGACAAGGGCGACGTCGTCGCCCTGGACGTCAAGGCTGGCGACCGCATCCTGTTCGGCAAGTGGTCGGGCACGGAAGTGAAGGTCGACGGTCAGGACCTCCTGATCATGAAGGAAAGCGACGTCCTGGGCGTGGTCGAGGGCTAATCCCTCCCGCCGTCTAGACGCTTCCTTCTTCCCAGAATTCCAGATTTAGAAAGGCGCCCAACATGGCCGCTAAAGACGTTTATTTCGGCTCGGACGCGCGCGACAAGATGCTGCGCGGCGTCAATGTCCTCGCCAACGCGGTGAAGGTCACCCTGGGCCCCAAGGGCCGCAACGTCGTCATCGAAAAGTCGTTCGGCGCCCCGCGCACCACCAAGGACGGCGTCTCGGTCGCCAAGGAAATCGAACTGGCTGACAAGTTCGAGAACCTCGGCGCGCAGATGATCCGCGAAGTCGCCTCGAAGACCAACGACAAGGCCGGCGACGGCACCACGACCGCCACGGTCCTGGCCCAAGCCATCGTCCAGGAAGGCCTCAAGTCGGTCGCCGCCGGCATGAACCCGATGGACCTGAAGCGCGGCATCGACAAGGCCGTCCTGATCGCCGTCGAGGACATCAAGTCGTCGTCGAAGAAGGTCACGACCAACGCTGAAATCGCCCAGGTCGGCACCATCTCGGCCAACGGCGACAAGGAAGTTGGCGAGATGATCGCCAAGGCCATGGACAAGGTCGGCAACGAAGGCGTCATCACGGTTGAAGAAGCCAAGACCGCCGAAACCGAACTCGACGTCGTCGAAGGCATGCAGTTCGACCGCGGCTACCTGTCGCCGTACTTCATCACCAACGCCGACAAGATGGAAGTTCAGCTGGAAGAGCCGCTGATCCTCCTGTTCGAAAAGAAGCTGTCGTCGCTGCAGCCGCTGCTGCCGGTGCTGGAAGCCGTCGTCCAGTCGGGCCGCCCGCTGGTCATCATCGCTGAAGACGTCGAAGGCGAGGCCCTGGCCACGCTGGTCGTCAACAAGCTGCGTGGCGGCCTGCGCGTCGCCGCCGTCAAGGCTCCGGGCTTCGGCGACCGCCGCAAGGCCATGCTGGAAGACATCGCCATCCTGACCGGCGCTCAAGTCGTCAGCGAAGATCTCGGCATCAAGCTCGAGAACGTCTCGCTGGACATGCTGGGCCGCGCCAAGAAGATCTCGATCACCAAGGACGACACCACGATCGTGGACGGCGTTGGTGAGAAGGCCGACATCGAGGCCCGCATCTCGCAGATCAAGCGCCAGATCGAAGAAACCACGTCGGACTACGACAAGGAAAAGCTGCAAGAGCGTCTGGCCAAGCTGGCCGGTGGCGTTGCGGTCATCCGCGTCGGCGGCTCGACCGAAGTCGAAGTGAAGGAAAAGAAGGACCGCGTTGACGACGCCCTGAACGCGACCCGCGCGGCCGCCGACGAAGGCATCGTCCCGGGTGGCGGCACCGCTCTGCTGTGGGCCTCCAAGGCCCTGGCCGGCGTGACCGGCGACAACGACGACCAGACGGCCGGCATCGCCATCGTCCGTCGCGCCCTGCAATCGCCGATCCGCCAGATCGCCGAGAACGCCGGCGTCGAAGGTTCGATCGTGGTCGGCAAGATCCTGGAAAACGCCAGCAGCTCGTTCGGCTTCAACGCCCAGACCGAGCAGTATGTCGACCTGGTCGTCGACGGCGTTATCGACCCGGCCAAGGTCGTCCGCACGGCTCTGCAGAACGCCGCCTCGGTGGCCGGCCTGCTGATCACCACGGAAGCCGCGATCGTCGAAGCCCCCAAGAAGGGCGGCGCTGGCGCTCCGGGCGGCGGTATGCCGGGTGGCATGGGCGACATGGACTTCTAATTTAGAAGTCCAGCTCACCGCTGAAAATGAGAAGGGCGGGACCGCGAGGTCCCGCCCTTTTTCTATGTCCGATAACGCTCCGTATAACGCCGTTCTGAAATTCCCGTGATGAGCGAAATTCGCATGCAACCGGGCAGCCTGGATGGCGTTAACATCCGGTTAAGGTTCTGGGCATGGAGGCGTTGATGTCTGTCGTGCGTTTGTCCCCCAGTCATCGTCGGCGTCGCACGTCGAAGACGACGATGGTCGTGTTCGCGCTCTCGGCCTGGCTGGTGCTGGGTCTGGTGAGCCAGGCCGCGTTCCAGCTTATCGGCTGATTTTCAGAGAATCCCTTGCGTCGGGCCGCGCCGGAGCTACATCCGGCGCATGTTCCGCCAACGCCCCGACGCCGATCTCATCGTTCAAGGCTGGGTCATCGGCGTAATGGTCGAGGTCCCGGGCGAGCGCGCGCCCGTGCGCCACTACTTCGCCGTCGGCAAGGCCGATCGGGCGCAGGCCGAGTGGACGGCCGTGGATCTGGCGATGAACGCCGGCTCGGTGGCCTCCAGCCCCGTGGGCGGCAAGGAGCCGGTCGAGGCGCTGCGCGAGATCGTCGCCTATCGCATGCGTGAACTGGGCCTGAGGCCCGGCGAAGCGCGGGCTCTCGGTGACAAGAACCCGCGTCGCTGGTTGTCGCTGTAGTCTAGGTCTTAGTGGTGCTTGCCGCCGCCACCGCCGCAGGCGTTGCAACCGCCACGACCACCGCCGCCGACGCGGACCGAGGCTGACGCCGCCGCGGAGGCCGAGGCCGAAGCCGAGCTCCTGGCGTAACCGCCCGCATAGCCGCCGGCGTAACCACCGCCGCCGACCAGGCCGACGCCGCCATAGCCGCCGCCACCGCCGCCCGACATGTGGCCGACATAGCCCATCGGCAGCGGGGGCGGTTCGATCTGGTAGCCCCAGGCCGAAGCCGGCGCCGCATTGGCGTTCCAGCCGCCGCCGGCGCCGTAGCGCGAGCTCGAATAGCCGCCACCGTTGGAATAGCTGCCGCCATACGAAGAGCTCTCATAGCTCTCTTCGTAGCGCGAGCTTTCCGACTCGTAGCTCTCCTCGCGCATGTCGACGGCCGCGCCGCCGCGATAGTCGCGATACTCGCGGCGCGGGCCGCAATCGCACTCACGACGCGGCGGAGGCGGGGGCGGCATGCGGTCCACATAGACCTTGCGCTCGATATAGACGGGCTTCTCGATGATGCGATCCACCGGCACCTCGACGCGCTTTTCTACGTAGACTGGGCGATCGACGGGGACCTGCACGATCTTTTCGACCGGCACCCGGACGATGCGATCGACGGGAACTTCCACCCGCTTCTCGATAATCCGCTCGACCGGCACTTCGACGCGCTTTTCCACGTACACCGGCTTTTCGACGATCTTGGTCACCGGGACCTGGACGATCCGCTCGACCGGCACCTCGACGCGTTTCTCGACATAGACCGGACGGTCGATGACCTTCTCGACGACCTGGGTCACCGGGCGGTCGACATAGACCGGCACCTTCTTCTCGACGACCACGGGCCTGTCCACGACCCGATCGACATAGACCACCTTGGTGCGGACCTTGGGCGCGGCGGTCCGTTTCGGGACATGCTCGCCGCGCACGGGCGCGCCGGGGAAACCGTCGGCCAGGGCCGGGGAAACGGCGACGCCGCCGGCGAAAACGGCGGTGGCGCCGACAAAAAGCAGGGTCCGGAGGGTCATCGGAGACCTCGTTACGAAAAACTGTGCTGTCCCGGGGTGGGACGACTCCCCCTGCCCGCCGCAATCCTCGGGCCAAGCCCGCTCAAAGCCCCCTTGGCGAGCGTCGTTCTTTTGGCCATGCTCCACGCCAAACGATCGTTTGAGCCCATTGGGGCCCGGTCTTTGGGGAGATGACGATGGCGAAGTTCCTGGCCGCTCTAGGCCTTACCGCTGGCCTGGCCCTGTCGAGCGCGGCCTGCGCCCAGACGCCCGCTGCCCCAGCCACGCCGAACGACTACGGCAAGACCGAGAACTGGCTGTGCCTGCCGGGCCGCCAGGACGCCTGCGTCGTCGACCAGACCACCACGGTCGTAGCGGCAGACGGCAAGACCTCGGTCGAGGCGTTCAAGGCGGCGACCGCCCCGGCCTATGACTGTTTCTATGTCTATCCGACGGTCTCGACCGATCCGGGCGGCAACAGCGACATGGTCATCGACGAGGCCGAGCGCCGCGTGGTCGAGCAGCAGTTGGCCCGCTTCGCCGGCCAGTGCCGGGTGTTCGCCCCGATGTACCGCCAGGTGACCCTGGCGGCCCTGCGCGCGATCATGATGGGCCAGCCCTCGCCGGGCAACGGCCTGTTGGCCTATGGCGACGTGGCCGACGCCTGGAACTGGTACCTGACCCATGAGAACAAAGGGCGCGGCGTCGTGATCATGGGCCACAGCCAGGGCTCGCGCCTGCTGCTGGACCTTCTGAAGAACGAGGTCGATGGCAAGCCCGCCCAGAAGCAGATGATCTCAGCCTATATCCTGGGCATGAACACGGCGGTGGACGCCAAGGGCAATTTCGGCTCGATCCCGCTCTGCTCCAAGGCCGACCAGGCCGGCTGCCTGGTGACCTATGTCTCATTCCGTGAAAGCAGCCCGCCGCCGGCCAACAGCCGCTTCGGCAAGACCGACGACCAGGGCCGCCGCGCCGGCTGCGTGAACCCCGCCGCCCTCTTGGCCGGCAAGGCCTCGACCGACGAGGCGACGGTGCACGCGTACCTGAGCAGCAAGGCCTTCCTGTCGAGCGGGGAGCCGAAGGCCTTCGCCAAGGACCTGAAGGTCTCGACCCCGTTCGTGGCGCTGCCCGGCCTGCTGTCGGCCAAGTGCGTCAGCGCGGGCGACTTCACCTATCTGTCGGTCAAGGTGAACGCCGACCCGGCCGACCCGCGCACCGACGAACTCACGGGCGACGTCGTGGTGGCCGGTAACATCCTGAAGGACTGGGGCCTGCACCTGATCGACGTGAATGTGGAGATGGGCGACCTGAACGCCCTGGTGGCGCGCCAGGCCAAGGCGTACGCGGGACGCTAGGGCCATTTCCCACCAGCCCTAGCGCCATCTCATGCCGGCGGCGGGGTCGACTCCGCTCCGGCCCGCGCAAGGCGGCGAAAGGCTACTTCGGTCCTGTCGCCGCCTTGAACACCGTTGCGCCCAGCAGCATCACGACCACGAAACCGACCAGGAACAAGAAGAACAGGATCTTGGCGACACCGGCGGCCGCACCGGCGACACCGGTGAAACCGAGCGCGCCGGCGATCAGGGCGACGATGGCGAGAATGATGGCCCACTTGAGCATTTCAGTTTCCTTCGAGGGGCGCACGAGCGGCGCCATTACAAAATCAACGCCCCGTTCGCGCACGCCGTTCCTTGTTTTCGCCGCCCGGCGCCGCTAACTCGAAGCCATGGCCTCCAAGCCCGAAAGCCCGACCGAACCCTTCAAGCGCGCCCTGGCGCACGCGGCCCGTTCGCTCGCCGAGACGGCCGATCTGGAGGTCGTGTTCTCGGGCGACGGTCCCCAGCTCCTGGGCAAGCGGGCGGTGCTGCCGCATCCGCCGCGTGACCTGAATTCCAAAGAAGCCGCGCGCATCCGGGGCCTGGCCGACCAGATGGCCCTGCGCCTGGCGCACCACGACCCGATGGCCCACGCCCGGGCGCGGCCCAGCTCTCCCGACGGCCAGGCGGCCTTCGAGTCGATCGAGCAGGCGCGCCTGGAAGCGATCGGCGCCAATGCGCTCGGCGGCGTCCGCCAGAACCTGACCGCCGCGCTCGAAGCCCGGCTGGAGAAGCAGGGCCTGACCCGCGCCATCGCCACCGACCGCCAATCCGCCCCCATGGCCGAGATCCTGGGCCTGATGGTGCGCGAGCGCCTGACCGGCGACGCCCCGCCGGACGGGGCCAAGGCGCTGGTCGACATCCTGCGCAACGACATCGAGATGAAGGCCGGCAAGGACCTGGATCGCCTGGCCGCCGCCATCGACGACCAGGCCGCCTTCGCCCGCGTCACCCGCGAGATCCTGCGCGACCTCGACCTGGGCGAGGAGATGTCCGACGCCACCGAAAGCTCGGACGAGGACGAGGGCGAGGACGACAGCCCCACCGAGACCTCCGACGAGGATCAGGGCGAGGGCGAAGGCGAGCAGCCCGAGGGCTCCTCGCCGCAGGAAAGCGAAGCCTCCGACCGCGAGACCGAGGCCGGCGACGAGGAAATGGTCCAGTCGGACCAGGACGGCGAGCCCGAGGAGTCCGACGAGAGCCCGGAGATGGGCGACGGCGCCAAGCCAGCCCGTCCGGACACCGGCCAGGCCCAGGGCGGCGAGCCGCTCTACAAGGTCTTCACGACGGCTCATGACGAGGTCGTCGACGCCGAGGACCTGTGCGACGCCGAGGAACTGACGCGCCTGCGGGCCTATCTGGACCAGCAGCTGTCGGCGCTCTCCAGCGTCGTCTCGCGCCTGGCCAACAAGCTGCAGCGCCGCCTGCTGGCCCAGCAGAACCGCGCCTGGACCTTCGATCTCGAGGAAGGGATGCTGGACGTCGCCCGCCTGACGCGGGTGATCATCGACCCGACCGCGCCGCTGTCGTTCAAGCAGGAAGAGGACCAGGAGTTCCGCGACACGGTCGTGACCCTGCTGATCGACAATTCCGGCTCGATGCGCGGCCGCCCGATCATGGTGGCGGCGATCTGCGCCGACATCCTGGCCCGCACCCTGGAGCGCTGCGGGGTCAAGACCGAGGTGCTGGGCTTCACCACCCGCGCCTGGAAGGGCGGCACCAGCCGCGACGAGTGGATCAAGCAGGGCAAGCCCGCCGCGCCGGGCCGCCTGAACGACCTGCGCCACATCATCTACAAGGCCGCCGATGCGCCCTGGCGCCGGGCCCGCAAGAACCTCGGTTTGATGATGCGCGAGGGCCTCCTGAAGGAGAACATCGACGGCGAGGCCCTGATGTGGGCGCACCAGCGGATCATCGGCCGGCCCGAAGCCCGCCGCATTCTGATGGTGATTTCCGATGGCGCGCCGGTGGACGACTCCACCCTCAGCGTGAACTCGGGCCACTATCTGGAGCGCCACTTGCGCCAGGTCATCGGTGAGATCGAGGGCAAGAGCCCCGTGGAGCTGATCGCCATCGGCATCGGCCATGACGTCACGCGCTACTACCGCCGCGCCGTCACCATCGTCGATGTCGAGCAACTGGGCGGCGTTCTGGTCGAGCAACTGGCGGCCCTGTTCGACGAAGAGCCGCGCCAGATCGCCCGCACGCGCGGCTTGCTGGCCCCGCCGCCGGTCGTTACGCCGCAAGCCGCGAAGCCCGCCAAGGTCCGCGCGTGATCGGATTGCGGACGGTCCTGGTGCTGGGGCTGGTCGGCGGCCTCGGCGGCTTCGCGACCCAGTGCTCGCCGCGCAAGCCCAAGCCCGCCCCCGTGGTCGTCACCCCGCCCGCGCCGGTCAAGGCCGGGCCGGAGATCGGCGTGCAGACCACGCCCGTGCCCCTGGACGCCGCCAACCCGGCCAAGACGGCCGTGGACGGCTTCACCTATGCCGGGGGCCTGGTGCTCACCAGCACCGACACCACGCGCCTGCACGGCCTGTCGGACCTGGCGGTCGGGGCCAACGGCCAGATGATGGCCATCACCGACGACGGCGACCTGTTCGAGGCCAAGATCCAGCTGGACGCCGCCGGCCGCCTGGTCGGCGTGACCGACGGCAAGCTGCAGCCGCTGAAGGGCCTGGACGGCCAGCCGCTGCAGGGCAAGCAGAACGCCGACGCCGAGGGCCTGGCCGTGCTGCCCAATGGCGACCGCCTGGTCAGCTTCGAGCGCAATCACCGCATCTGGCTCTATCCGATGCTGCCGGACGGCGGCTGGGGAACGCCCCGCGCCGTCCCCAAGCCCGCGACCATCCTGCCCGAGAACGAGGGCATCGAGGCGATCTCGGCCTATCCCGCCGCCGGTCCCGACGCCTATCTGGTCGGCGGCGAGGAGGGCGAAGTCTGGCTTTGCCGCGTGTCGGCCGACTGCAAGTCGCTGCCGCCGCAGTCGGGACCGGACTTCACCTGGGGCCTGACGGGCTTCGCCCCCTTCCAGGGTGCGGCGTTCGCCAGCCTGCACCGGGGCTTCGACCCGATCCGAGGCTGGCGGGCCGTGGTCCGCTTCATCTCCGACCCGACCCTCCCCCTGGCCAAGCAGCGCACCTCGGCCACGCTGCGCTTCGACGGCGCCATGCCGCGCGACAATTTCGAGGGGCTGGCCCTGACCCGCTCGCCTAGCGGCGGGACGCGGATCTACGTGGTCTCGGACGACGGCGCGATCGGCCAGCAACGCACCCTGCTACTGGCCTTCGACTGGACGCCGCCGCCCCCTCCTCCGCCGCTACCGCCCAAGCCCGTCAAGAAGCCGGTCCGGAAGCGCTAAATGCCGTTTCGTTTCGAACGAGACGGTTTCGTTGTCAACTATATGATTATATTGGATTTTTTGTCGCACCCCGCGACTTGACCATTGATTTAGACACCGGTGTCATCTACACATGACCTCGACGGACGACGAAGGCGAGAACTTCGAGCCGTCAGAGGAACGCACCTGGAGGCGGTTGAATCCAACCTCCTTTCCGGGACTATCAAAATGATCCGTCTGCTCATCATCGCTCTCTCGGCCCTCATGGCCACCACGGCCGCCACCTCGGCCAGCGCCGGTGAAATCACCGTCAAGGTCGCCGGTCGCGCCACCGCCGCGGTCCACGCCGACATCGTCGACGCGGCCAAGCAACTCTGCCAGGAAGACCTGCAGGGCAACCCGGCCGCTTCGGAAATCGCTCCGTACTGCGTGCGCGAAGTGGCTCGTGAAGCCATCGCCCGCACCAAGAGCGCCGACCTGGTCGCCTACGACCGCGCCCAAGGCCGCAGCGTCTATTTCCTGCGCGTCGCTTCGCGCTAATCGCGACGCCTAGTAGCTTGAAGAGCCCGCGAAACCTTGGTTTCGCGGGCTTTTTCACGTCCGCAATCGGTTGTTCGCGCGCGAACCATCAATTTTGCACGCGAAGGACGCATTGCAACATAACCGTTGATAACCCAAGAGAACGTTGCTATATGCAACGCGACGGCCCAGCACGGCGACAGACCGGGACGGACCGTCAGGGGAACGCGTCTGGAGGTGGTTGCTCACAACCCCCTTTCGGAACCACTGTCATGATCCGTTCGATCGTTCTGGCCGCCTCGGCCATCGCTCTGTTCGCTTCCGCTCCGGCCTCGGCCGCTGAAATGCGCGTCAAGGTCGCCGGCAAGTCGGCCGCCGAAGTCCGCGCCGAAATCGTCAAGGCCGCCTCGACCGTGTGCTGGGCCGACGTCCGTGGCGAAGCGCTCGCCGGCTACCTGTACCCGGCCTGCATCCGCGCCTCGGTCAACGACGCCGTGTCGAAGATCAACAACCCGGCCCTGACCGCCTACAACACGGCCAACCCGGCTTCGGGCGCTGTCGTCGCTCGCTAATCCACAGCGTCGACACCAAGCTTTCAAACCCGCCGCGGCTCAGTCGCGGCGGGTTTTGCTTTTTCAGGCCTCGCTACGCGCGCGGATATCGGCCAGCGCCTGGTCGACCAGCAGGGCGCCGTCCTCCCAGACCGTGACCATGGCGTCGCGCCAGCCCGGCTCGGGCGCGAAGCCCTCCGGCGCCGCCACGGTGCGATAGCCGTCCGCGCCGTCGGTCAGCAGCATCAGCCGGCCGGCCTTGCTGCGCTTGCCCGGATCGGTCACCGGATCCTTGCTGACGTCGATCCAACGCCCGTCGACCTTGGCGGCCGAGCACTTCAGCGCGAACTTCTGGGTGTCGCGGTCCAGTTGCTGCAACAGGCCTCCGCCCATGCCGAAGGCCAGGTTCTCGGCGCTGAAGCCGTCGGCGACGATCCGCTCGAGGATCGCGGCGATGCTCACCGGATTGACCCCGTCGCCCTGGATGACGCGGACATGGTTCAGCACCTTGTAGCCCTTGCCGTTCACCGTGGAGCCGAAGGTCTGGTCCAGCAGGCGCAGGGTTTCGGCGACGATCGTCACCGGGTCGCCCGAGTCGGGGCGGACCACCAGGGTCGCACCGCTGTCGGCCACCGCCTGGCGAAGCTCACCACCCCAGAGATCCCGAACCGCGTGGAACAGGTCGTAGCTGTCGGACACCACCGAGAACAGGCCGCCCGGCTTGCCGAAACGGGTCAGCATGTTGCGGTAGGCCTCGACCTCGCTCTCGCGGCCCCAGCTGGTGATGGTGCTGTGCTCGGCGGCGGGGATCGAGAAGGCGGCCATCGGCTCGTTGTACCAGGCGCGGCCGCCCAGCACGGCGCTCAGGGTGTCGCTGCCCTGGAAGTTCACCAGGTGCGCCAGCCCGCCCAGGGCCGCCGATTCCTGGCTGGAGACGCCCCGCGCCCCGAAGTCGTGTAGCTTGAAGGGCAGTTCGGTCGCAGCATTGTCGCTGGTCTTCTCCAGGGCCGCGCGGAGGGTCTGCTTCACGCCCCAGCTGATCGTGGCGACCGTGACCGGGTACCAGACCCGCAGCAGCAGGGTCTCCAGGTAGGACGGCAGCCAGTAGCATTCGGGATCGGTGTTCTCGATCGTCATCAGCGCCTGGTGGGTCGGCACGACCGTTCCTTCCGGCACGGCGCGGATCCGGACCGGCAGGCGGCCACCGTGGACGTCGACGATCCGCCGCCAGCCGGCTTCGTTGAAGGGCTCGCCGTGAACGGCCAGCAGCTCGGCGGCCTCGTCGACCATGGCGTGGGTGACCGGCTTGGCCAGTTGCGTCTTGAGAATGGCCTGCAGGCCGAAGAAGACGGTGCGGTCATAGCGTCCGCCCCGGCTCTCGACATACGAGAAGGCGCCGGTCGTGCCGGGCGGGTACTGCAGCCAGTGGCTGGCTTTGTAGCTGTCGGTGTTCAGGATCAGGTTGTCGAACATCGCGGAAGCTCCTTCGCGCGGAAGATGACCGTCCCGTCTGTCAGGACGGCGCGTGGGTTCGTCAGGCGCCGCCGACGAAGTGTTCGAGGATGTGGAAGTGATCCTCGAAGAACTGCTCCTCCATCAGCATCGCCTCGCTGATCGGGGTCCAGCGGACCCTGTCGGCGTCGTCGGCGGCGCGGACCTTGGGCAGGTCGCCGGCGGGGAAGTCGAAGTGGAAGGCGTGGGTGATGGTGCGCCCCCGCAGCGACCGACCAGGATGGTCGAACACCTGCCGCGCCTTGATCGAGCCGCGCAGCACGGCCGGCGGCACTTTCAGGCGGGTTTCCTCGTGCAGTTCGCGGATGGCGGCGGCCAGAACCGTCTCCTCCTGGTTCACGAAGCCGCCCGGCAGCGCCCACAGCCCCTTGCCCGGCTCGGCCCGGCGGCGGACCAGCAGGACGTGGCCGGAGTGGACCACCACCGCATCGGCGGTGACGAAGGTCGGCGGATAGGGGGCGACGGCCCAGCTCTGGCGATAGGTGGCGATGAAGGCGGCCTCGCGGGCCAGCTGGGCGTAGGCGGGCGAGCCGGCGCGAAAGGCCTCCAGCATGCCGAACACCGGCGCGGGCACATTGGCCTCGACCAGCCGCAGGGCGCCCGCTTCGCCGGAGAACAGCCAGGCGCGCAGCTCGGTCGCCGACAGCACCTCGGCGTGCTGCACGTCGACCAGGGGCCATTGCGGGAAGGCGGCCAGATAGGCGCCGGTCGCGCCGTCCTTGTCGCGGCCGATCAGGCCCACGCGGACCTCGGCACCCGCGCCGTCGGCCTCGAGCGCTTCGGCGACCAGGCGCTGGACGTCGGCGACCCACAGGGTCTCGCTATAGAGATGGTCGCGCAGCGGCTTGACGATCAGGCGTCCGGCCTGGTCCTCGGCGGCGGCGCGGATCATGACCGCGCGCTCACTGGCGTTGAACGGATTGCGGACGGTGCGCGGCTGGCCGGCGCTGCCGACCAGAACGATGACCTTGTCGGCCAGGCGAAGCGCGTGCTCCAGCACCGCGCGGTGGCCGTTATGGAACGGCTGGAAGCGTCCGATCAGGACGAGATAGTCGTAGCGCATGAGGCTCCCCCACGCTGGTTGACGCCGCCGGTCTATCCAGCGACAGACTTATGCTAATTTTGAGCATAAGCACTTGTCAAGCGCGCGATCGCCTTTTGGTGCGGAAACGACGAAAAACCCGCCAGGCGCGAGCCCGGCGGGTTTTCAGTAGTTAGTCGACCGTGAAGCCTTAGGCGGCTTGAGCGGCGGCCTTGGCCTTGGCCTTGACCTGCGACTTGATCTTCAGGGCGCGCGGCGACAGCTGCTCGTCCTTGGCGCCCAGCAGGAACACGTCCAGGCCACCCTTGAAGTCCAGGGTGCGCAGGGCGGCGTTGCTGATACGCAGCTTGAAGCTCTGGCCCAGCGACTCCGACTGGAGCGTGGCGGGCGACAGGGCCGGCAGGAAGCGGCGCTTGGTCTTGATGTTCGAGTGGCTCACATTGTGGCCGACCATCGGACCGATACCGGTAAGTTCGCAACGGCGCGACATGGTGGTTACCTTGGCTTGGGCGAGACCGCTCAGCTCTGTGAAGAGCCTGGCCCCGCTAAGATATGAATTCGGACACACGGTTGGACCAGGCCGACCGCGCGAGAGCGGGCGATATAGGCGAAGGCTCCCCCTTGAGTCAAGGCTGGTCTGGCCCGGCGGCCAACGATCTCTCGCATCCGCGTCCACGCCCCGGGGAAGGGAACCGCCCGCCCTATCGCCGCCTTCAAGCACGGTTCATCTGCCACTCTATATAGGAGCGGCATGAAGGAGACCCGCCGTATGCGTCCGACCGCCCTCACCGCTTCCGCCCTGACCTTGACCTTGGGCGTCGCTGTCGCCGGTTTCAGCCTGGCCCAGCCGGTGGTGCGCGCCCCGGCCGCCAAGGCTTCCGCGAGCAAGACGACGATTCTCCCCGGCCACTGGGAATACGGCTACCGGCTGGCCGGCATCCCGGTCAGCAGCGAGACCAAGTGCCTCAAGCCCGCCGACGTCGAGCAGTTCTCGCGCGGCATCTGCACCCGCAAGTACCGCTGCGACTACACGACCAATGTCGTCCAGAACGGCAAGATCCAGCTGAAGGGCACCTGGACCGACAAGAAGGACCGCGTCTCGCCGGTGTCGGCCGAGGGCTCGTACGGACCCGAGAGCTTCAAGATGGACATCCACATAAAGACGATCAGCGGCATGCCCCTGGCCGGCAGCCTCAGCGCCAAGCGCGTCTCGGCCGAGTGCCCGGCCGAGGAAACGGCCGGCAACTAGGCCGGCTTCCTGAAACCGATTTGTGGTTAATCGGCTTTAAGCTACAATAGCTTGTAGGGAACAAACACTGAATCGGGGAACGTCGCCGATTCGGTCATGATTCGTTTCGCCCCTGTTCGAAGAAGCGTTAGCGCGCGTTAAGAGACGTGGGCGGACGGCTTTCGACTTCATCCAAAACTCCCCCCTCATTCCCGCCCTTGTGGCGGGAACCTCTGGCTCAGCTGATACGTGAGACGCAAGCGGACTGCTGAGCAGTCCGCCCCTCCCGCGCCTGCAGCGGATAGAGGGGTTCCCGCCACAAGGGCGGGAATGACGGAGCGCTATAGGGAGCGCCCTACCGCCGCGGCGGCGCGATCGAGAACTCCAGGTCGAACAGCGTCGGCGCCGCGCTGGTCTTGGCCTTCTCGATGGTCAGGAGCTTGGCCTTGGTCTCGGCCCCGCCCGGCGCGGAGAAACCACCCATGCCGCCGGACGAGCCCAGCACCCGGTGGCAGGGCACCACGATCGGCCAGGGGTTCTCGCCCAGGGCCTTGCCCACCGCCCGCGCCGCGCCCGGCTCGCCCATGGCCTTGGCCACCTCGCCATAGGTCGAGGTGTCGCCCGGCGTGATGGCCCGGGCGATCTCGTAGACCCGCAGATTGAAGGCCGGCTGGCTGGAAAGATCGAGGGCGATATCCGAAAGATCGTCGCGGCCGCCGGCCAGCAGGTCGCGAACCCGCTCGATGATCTTCTCGATCTCCGACGTCGGCTCGCGCTCGACCGCTTCGGGGAAACGCTTGCGCAGACGCGCCCAGGCCGCGCCGGGCGTGCTCTCGGGCAATTGCATGCCGACGAGGCCGTGGTCGCCCCAGGCGATGCCACAGCGTCCGATGATGGTGTCGAAAAGGGCGAAACCCGGGGCGGTCATGCGGAAAAAATAGCAGGCCTGTTGCGACTTTCGAGGGGTCGGCCATACGTTTTCCGTTTCTTGCTACGCTTGGGAGAGAATCCTTGCGCCGTTTCGCCCTCGCCGCCCTGCTGGCGGCCACTTCCTTGACGACGGCGCAGGCCGCTGACCTGCTGATCCATGGCGGTCCGATCCACACCGGGGTCGAGGCCAAGCCGACCGCCGAGGCGGTGTTGGTCCGCGACGACAAGATCCTGTTCGTCGGCGACCTGGCGACCGCCAAGGCCAAGGCCGCCAAGGATGTCCGCGACATCGACCTGAAGGGCGCGGCCGCCTATCCGGGCTTCGTCGACGCCCACGCCCACCTGATGGGCATCGGCTTGCGCGAGCTGACCCTGAATCTCGACCAGACCCAGTCGCTGGCCGAGCTCGTTTCCACCGTGAAGGCCTATGCCGCCGCCCATCCCGAGGGCGCGATCTACGGCCGGGGCTGGATCGAGACCCACTGGCCGGAGAAGCGCTTCCCGACCAAGGCGGACCTGGACGCCATCGCGCCGGGCCGGGTGATCGTGCTGGGCCGCTCGGACGGCCACGCCAGCGTCGCTTCCAGCGCGGCCCTCGCCAAGGCCGGCGTGACGGCCGCGACGGCCGATCCCGCCGGCGGCAAGATCCTGAAAGGGACCGACGGCCAGCCGGACGGCATGCTGATCGACCACGCCCAAGCCCTGGTGAACGACGTTATCCCACCGCCGAACGAGGCCCTGAAGCGCGAGGCCCTGCGCAAGGCCGGAACGCTGTACGCCTCGCGCGGCTGGACCGCCCTCGACAATATGAGCGTCATGAGCGACGACCTCGCCTTGCTGCGCGACGAGGCCGCCAAGGGCGCGTTCCACATCCGCGTCGACAACTACATGGACCCCAGCGGCGCGGCCGAGGTGCTGAGCAAGGGCCCGCAAACGGACGCCACGGGTCTCATTCGCGTACGTGGCGTCAAGCTCTATATGGACGGCGCCCTGGGTTCGCGCGGCGCGGCCCTGCTCGAGCCCTATAGCGACGCCGAGGGCCTGGGCCTGCAGCTGACCCCGCAGGACAAGGGCCTGGCCCTGATGAAGCAGGCCAAGGCCGTCGGGGCTCAGGTGGCCATGCACGCCATCGGTGACCGCGGCAACCGCATGACCCTGGACTGGTTCGAGGAGAGCCTGGGAGGCGACACCGCCGCCCGCTGGCGCATCGAGCATTCGCAGATCGTCGCCGACACCGACGTGCCGCGCTTCGCCAAGCTGGGGGTCATCGCCTCGATGCAGCCCAGCCACGCCATCGGCGACCTCTATTTCGCCCCCGCGCGCCTGGGCAAGGCGCGCCTGCACGAGGGCTATCGCTGGAACGACTTCCTGAAGGCCGGCGTCGTCGTGGCCGCCGGCTCGGACGCTCCCGTCGAGGTCGGCGACCCGCGCATCGAGTTCTACGCCGCCGTCTACCGCCACAGCCTGACCGGCTTCGCCAACGAGGACTGGCATCTGGAAGAAGCCGTCACCCGCGCCCAGGCCCTGAAGATGCTGACCCTGGCCCCGGCCTACGCCGTCTTCCGCGAGAAGGAGCTGGGCACGCTAGAGGCCGGGAAGAAGGCGGACGTGACGGCCTTCAGCAAGGACCTGATGACGGTGGAGCCGAAGGAGATCCTGACGGCCGAACCGGTGCTGACGGTGGTGGATGGGAAGCTGGTGTTCAGCCGCTAACTCCAAACGGACTGAGCCGGCAGAAGTGACATTGCAGGGCGCTAGAACGGAGAGGTTCCGTAGGGCGGAAAGACCGACAAATCGCCCAGGCCTGTAGATATTTGCGGAATTCCGATTCCAGTGCCATCGGCAATCTTTGTTGCCACAAAATTAGTTCTCGCCTCCGCCTGTCGAAAATACGACGAGCTATTATTATAGGTAGAAGCCGTGCCGCCGCTCTTTAGGTGAGCATCATAGAGTTGCTGCGCGCCCTGAAAATTCGAAATAGTGTTGTGCGCTATTTCGTGAAGCATCAAGAAATTTATGCCATTCTGATCGTATGCAAGGTACCCATTAAGCGTACCAATTGTAATGTAAAGTGTATCTCCATAGTTTCTGCCGCCATATCCAGCCGGCATTCCGCCATTATCAACTATAACTATTTTCTGAAAATTCTGAAGAGTCCGCTTAATATCTCCAGCCGGAATGCTAATTCCACCGCCAACATCTATCATTTGGGTTGAAGGAATCGCGTCCAGCGCCGCCGCAAACGCAGAGAGCTTGTTCCCAAACGCGGCTATCAGATTAGGGATGATCCACGGCTTTGTGGGATTTTCAGTAACCGTACTCTCAATGGCCGTTGAATATGGGCCAAAGTATAGGGGATATTGCTTTAGTTGTTCCGGTAAATTATTATATATACTTGCTTTCCATGTGAGAAAGTCGATCGTCGTCGCGTAGGATACATCGATCCCGGCTGGCAAGGTGATGATGATCGGAGCAATGACATTATCGTCAGGCATGCTTGGCCTCAGGGCTAAATCCAAATAAACTCTGGATAGCTACGCCATTACGATAAATCTGAGGTTGTCATGCCGTCAATGGAAATGATGCCCGCGTACTCGACGGAAATGCCGGTTTCCGCCCGCCAAGCTTGCGCGATTTTGAAAAGCGCGGCGCTGGAATTGAGCAGGCGCCGGGTGATGTACGATGTCGGCCGATCCAGCATCGAGTTCTCCGCTGAGTATTTTCCAGAGGTCGATGAACTTCGTGACAATAGCTACTGGAATAGCGAAATTGGCTTCCCGCGCAGTTTGGCTTCGCCGTCTCGTAAGGGCTCGTGGCGATCGCCCAACTGCAAAATCAAGCGATCCCGCGATCCGGACAGCGGCGTGTATTTGACCTTTTACCGGCCGCTCCTGGCGCGCGGCGGGAAAGAGGCTCTTATTGCAGTCGGGGCGAGCCTGGGCGTCCGCGAGCATCTTCCTGGCGTCGCCAGCGCCCAACGATTTCCGACTTACATCTGCAAAGTGAGGAAGGTTTCAGGCCGCTGGGTCACCCGCACATGCTCGAACGCCATTGAGCGCCTTTTCTGACAGCCAATCCGTACGACCAAAAGCACTAGGCCGCGCTATGCGACCCAGCATTGAGCACCTCAGTCCTCGATCGCCTCCACGCCCTGACGGTCAAGCTCCGCGAGCCGGTCGCGCATGGTCTTCAGTTGCTCCGGGGTATGCCGCGTCCAGGCCTCGACCTCGCCGACGATCCGTAGCGGCTCCCGCGTGCGGTAGGACCTGGTCGGATTGCCCGGGAACTTCTTGTCGGTGAGGTTCGGGTCGTCCTCGAACGGCCCCGTCGGCTCGACGATGTAGATGCGCTCGCGCCCTTCGCCCTGGGCCAGTTCCGCGCCCCAGGTCGCGGCCTCCAAGGTGGCGGCGAAATAGACGAACAGCGCGGCCTTGCGCTTGCCGTAGTTGGAATTGAAGCCCGCGCCGATCAGGTCGCCGGTCGCCAGGTCGGCCTTGGTCCCATGATAGAAGATGTCGGTCATCGGTGACGGCCCTCTCGCTGCGGGACCGGTGGTCCCTCCAAGGGCGCTACAACCTGCGCATATTTCGTCGGCCGCCAATTCTTGATCTTGAGTTTTTCACCCCCAAATCCCCTTCAGGCGAGGCGCTCCAAAGCTTGCCTCCCCACGATTCCCGCCCCACCTTTAGGTCATGAGTGACCGTTCGACCGGCCTGGCCCCTTCGAAGCTGACCGCCGTCCTGGGGCCCACCAACACCGGCAAGACCCACCTCGCCGTCGAACGGATGCTGGGTCACGCCTCGGGCATGATCGGCCTGCCGCTGCGCCTGCTGGCGCGCGAGATCTATGACCGGGTGGTCAAGCTGCGCGGCAAGGCCTCGGTGGCCCTGATCACCGGCGAAGAGAAGATCGTCCCGGCCCGCGCCGCCTATTTCGTCTGCACGGTCGAGGCCATGCCGCTGGGCCGCGAGGTCGAGTTCCTGGCCGTCGACGAGATCCAGCTGTGCGCCGATCCCGAGCGCGGCCACATCTTCACCCACCGCCTGCTGCATGCGCGCGGCAAGTTCGAGACCATGTTCCTGGGCTCGGCGACCATGGCGCCGCTGGTGCGCCGCCTGCTGCCGGACGCCGAGATCGTCGGGCGCGAGCGGTTTTCCAACCTCTCCTATGCCGGCTCCAAGAAGCTGACCCGCCTGCCCCGGCGGACGGCGATCGTCGCCTTCTCGACCGACGCGGTCTACGCCATCGCCGAGCTGATCCGGCGCCAGCGCGGCGGGGCGGCGGTCGTGATGGGCTCCTTGAGCCCCCGCACCCGCAACGCCCAGGTCGCGCTTTACCAGTCCGGCGAGGTCGACTTCCTGGTCGCCACCGACGCCATCGGCATGGGCCTGAACATGGACGTCGACCACGTGGCCTTCGCTGGCCTGCGCAAGTTCGACGGCAAGCGCACGCGCTGGCTCTATCCGCAGGAGGTCGGCCAGATCGCCGGCCGGGCGGGCCGCTACACCCGCGACGGCACCTTCGGGGTGACCAGCGACTGCGAGGAGATCGACGAGGACCTGGTCGAGGCCGTCGAGAGCCACACCTTCGAGCCGATCACCCAGGCCGAGTGGCGCAACGCGCGACTGGACTTCGGCTCGCTGCCCGGCCTGCTGCGCTCGCTGAACGAGACGCCGGGACGCAAGAGCCTGTCGCTGTCGCAGGAGGCCCTGGACGAGCGAACCCTGCGCGCCCTGGCCAAGGACGAGGACGTCATCAAGCGCTGCAAGACCGACCGCTCGGCCCTGCTGCGGCTGTGGGACGTCTGCCAGACGCCGGACTTCCGCAAGACCACCGACGACGACCACCAGCGCATGGCGCGCACCCTGTTCGACGACCTGACCACCGGCCGCAAGCGCCTGCCCGAGGACTGGATCAACAGCCAGTACAAGGCGCTGGACCGCGTGGACGGCGAGATCGACAGCCTGGCCGCGCGGCTGTCGGGCGTGCGCACGCTCAGCTACATCGCCAACCGCCCGGACTGGGTGGCCAACCCCGCCCACTGGCAGGGCCTGACCCGCCAGCTCGAGGATCGGATCAGCGACACCCTGCACGAGAAGCTGATGGCCCGGTTCATCGACCGCCGCACCAGCGTGTTGATGAAGCAGTTGGGCGAGCGCGAGACGCTCTATGCCGGGGTCGGCCAGGACGGCGAGGTCACCGTCGAGGGCCATGTGGTCGGCCACCTGGCGGGCGTGGCCTTCACCCCGGCCAAGGCCAACTCGCCGCTGGAGGAGAAGGCCCTGCGCAACGCCGCCCAGCGCGCGGTCGGGCCCGAGATCGCTCGCCGCCTGGGCCTGTTGGCCAGCGAGGCCGACGACGCCTTCGCCTTGACGCCCGACGGCGCGATCCTGTGGCGCGGCGAGGTGGCGGGGGCCGTGCGTCGCGATTTGCCCCTACTCTCACCCCGCGCCCGCCTGCTGGGCGAGCTGGGTCCCGCCGCCGCCCGCGAGCGAGCCGAGCGGCGGCTCGACGCCTTCCTGGCCGCCCAGGTCGACAAGCAGCTGGCGCCGCTGCGCAAGCTGGAACGGGCGCTCGGCGGCGGCGAGCTTCGCGGCCTGCCGCGCGGCGTCGCCCACCGCCTGCTGGAGGCCGGTGGCGTGCTGGACAAGCGTCCGGTCGATCCGGAGCTGAAGGCCTTGAGCCAGGGCGAACGCCGGACGCTCAAGGGCCTGGGCGTGCGGATCGGGGCGTTCAGCCTCTACAGCCCGGGCGTCCTGCGGGCCGAGGCCATCGCCTGCGCCCGCGCCTTGAACCCGTCCGGCTGGCGCGGGGCGCTGACGACGCTGGAGCCCCTGCCCAAACCCGAACCCAGCGCCCGCGAACTGGCCGCCAGCGGGCTGCGCGCCGTGGCCGGCTTCAGTATCCCGGTCGAGGCGCTGGAGAAGCTGGACACCCTGCTGCGCGCCGAACAGAAGCTGGGCGGCGTGGTGCTGACCGAGGCCGCGCTGACCGAGCTGGGCTGGACCGACAAGCAGGCCGCCGCCGTGCTGCGCGCCCTGGACTACACGCCGGCGATCCGAGCCCGGCCGAACCAGCCCATCGTCTGGAAGCGGCGCGGAGCGGCCAAGCTGGAGCAGAAGCCGGTCGAGGCCCGGCCGGACTCGCCGTTCGCGGCCCTGGCCAAGCTGACCGAGCCGCCGCCCCGGCGGAAGAAGCCGCGCCGCCGCAAGCCGGCCGCGACGCCGAAGAAAGCCGCGTCATGACCCACGACGACGCGATCAACGACGCCGTCCGCTCCGATATCTGGCTGTGGCGGGCGCGGTTCTTCAAGACCCGCTCCCTGGCGGCCAAGTTCGTCGACGAGGGCCGCATCCGCGTGACCCGCTCCGGCGCCGAGAGCCGCCTCGACAAGCCCTCACGCACCGTGAAGCCGGGGGACCTGCTGGTGTTCGGCCTGGCCGGGCGGCTGATCTCGATCCGGGTGCTGGACTGCGGCGAACGGCGCGGCCCGGCCACCGAGGCGCGCGGCCTTTACGAGGCCGTCGAGGGCTAGACGCCGCCCTGCGATCCGCTACCTTGGGTGGAGTTTCGTGCGGAGGGGTTGATGGCGTCGCGTCTATTGCTTGGCTTGGCGGGCCTGGCCTTGCTTCTGGCCTCCCCTGTCCACGCGGCCGAGCCTCCGCCGCCCATCCGAGCGTTCGAACTTCCCGACCTGCAGAAGCTGGGCCTGGCGCTCTATCGTCAGGACATCGCCGCCTGGCGCGCCACCGATGCCCTGCGCGCCAAGGTTCCGGACCTGGCCGCCGCCGGCGTGAAGGGCTGGCTGGTCGAGGACGACGGCAAGATCGCCAAGGTTCGCTTCCTGCGCGATACGGGCGCGGGCCTGGAAGCCGGCTATGACGTCGAGGTCACCAGCAAGGGCGCCGGCGCCGTGGTCGAGCCCTCCGACCGCGCCCTGACGGCCGAGGAGCGGACCATGTTCGCCGCCCGCCAGACGGCGACGGCCAACCTGCCGCCCAAGCTATGCCGCGCCGGCTACAACAGCGCCATCGTCAAGGACCCGGACGGCGACGGCTGGCTGGTCTGGATGCTGGCGCCCAGCCCGGCGGCCGGGGCGATCCCGGTCGGCGGCCATTTCCGCTTCACGATCAGCGCCGACGGCAAGACCGTGGAGCGCCGCGACGCCCTGTCGGCGAGCTGCCTGGTGCTGCAGCCACCGCAATTGCCGCCAGGCGCGCAGCCGGCGGGCCTCGTGGCCAGCCACATCGTCTCGCCGACGCCGATCGAGACGCACGTCTTCCTCAGCCTGCTCTATCGGCAGCCGTTCTACGTGGTGACCGGCAAGGACCAGGTCTGGTCGGTCTCGGGCCCGCGCATCGCGCCGGTCCAGCTCAAGAACTAGGCCCGGAACCCCTTCAGGAACCCCGCCACCTCGCTGGCCGGCATCGGCCGGCCGAAGTGGTAGCCCTGGACCTGGTCGCAGCCATAGTGCTCCAGCGCCTTCAGCTGGGCGGCGTCCTCGACCCCTTCGGCGACGACCTTCATGCCCATGGAGGTGCCCAGGGTGATGACGGCCTTCACGATGGCCTCGTCCTCGGTGTTCTGGACGAAGGACTTGTCGATCTTCAGGCGGTCGATCGGGAACTGGCGCAGATTGGCGAGACTGGCGTAGCCGGTGCCGAAGTCGTCGAGCGCGATCATCACCCCGGCGTCGTGCAGCTGGCGGACGGTGTCGCTGACCAGGTCCGAGCCCCAGCCCATATAGACGTTCTCGGTGACCTCGATGGTCAGGCGCTCGCACGGCACGTTCCAGCGGGCCAGGCGCTCCTGGATCTCCTCGGCCAGCCGGCCGCTGCGGAACTGGGCCGAGCTGATATTGACCGCCACGCGGCCGAACTCGACGCCGTCGTCCAGCCACTGGCGCATCTGGCGCAACGCCGACTCGAAGGCGACGTCGCCCAGCTTCAGCGAGAGGTCCTGATCCTCGAAGGCGGCCATGAACCGTGCCGGGGTCAGGATGCCCTGCTCGGGGTGCGCCCAGCGCATCAGCCCCTCGAAGCCGGCCACCTTGCCTTCGCGGATGTCGACGACCGGCTGATAGAACAGCGTGAACTCGTTCTCGGTCAGCGCCGCGCGCACGTCGCGCAGCAGCTCGATCCGCTGCTCGACCTCGGACCGCATCGACGGCTCGAACACGATGCTGCGGTTGCGGCCCGCTTCCTTCGCCCGATAGAGGGCGATGTCGGCGTTCTTGATCATGTGGGCCGGATCGGCGTCCGGATCGCCGTGCAGGGCCGCGCCGATGCTGGCGCTGGCCGTGAAGCTGCGGCCGCCGTGCTCGATCGGGCGGCGCAGCAGGTCCTGCAGCGTCTTGATCGGCCGCAGCATGTCAGCCTCGCCGTGCAGGCCGCGCAGGATCACCGCGAACTCGTCACCGCCCAGGCGCGCGACCGTATCGCCGGCGCGGAAGGCGTGCTGCAGCATGCCCGCCAGGCGCTTGAGCAGGGCGTCGCCGGCGTCGTGGCCGAGGGTGTCGTTGATGTCCTTGAAGTGATCGACGTCGATCATGATCAGGCCGAACATCTCGCCCAGCGTCTCCGACGCCGTCACCGCTTCCTGGAAGCGATGCTGGAACAGGGCGCGGTTGGGCAGGCCGGTCAGCGGATCGCGGAAGGCCAGGGTCTCGATCGCCTCGGTATGACGGCGGCGGTCGGTGATGTCCTTGAACAGGTTGACCAGCTTCTCGGGCTGGCCATCCGCGCCGATAAAGACCTTGCCGACCGAGCGGACCCAGGTCTCGACGTCGTCGTCGCGATTGAGGCGGAACTCGAACACCCGCGCCTCGCCCAGCTTGCGGCTGGCCACGGCGTCGGCGCAGCGCTGGCGGTCCTCGGGATGGACGATCTCCAGCGGATCCTTGTCGAACTCGCAGTATTTGCGCAGTTCGGAGTCGACGCCGGAGAAATAGACTTCCTTGGTGCGCAGGTCGTATTCGCGGACCAGCAGCTCATCCAGCTCCAGCGCCATGGTCAGGCGCTGCTTGTCGCGCTCGGCGCGCAGGACGCTCTCAGCATAGCCCGTGACGTCGCGGGCCGTGACCATGACGGCGTAGGTCTCGTCGACCTCGCGGCAGGCGCTGAACTCGGTGCGCCAGACGTGCTGGACGCCATGCGGGTCGATGGTCGGCAGATAGCGCGAAAAGGCGATGCCTTCCTCGGCGCAGGCGAACAGCGAGGCGATGTCCTCGGACGCCACGATGCCGCCGGCCGCGGCGTCGTCGCCGATCGACAGGCCGCCGGCGATGCCCTGATCGCTCCATTCGCGGCTGACGGCGACCAGGGTCAGGTCGCGATCCAGCAAGGCGGCGGCGAACGGAATCTCGCGCACGAACTCGCCGAACGCGCGCGCACGCGCCCTGGCTAGGGCGCGTGTTCCGCTGTCGGCTTCCATGGTCGGCTGGATAGCCAAGGCTTCAATCTTCATCGTGTCGGGTTTCCGACTTTGTTTTTATTGGGCGTTTCCCGAGCGGCATAATCATGTTCGTTCAATAAGAAATGGTTTGCGTCGAGACGGCGCGTTGTCGCGCGGCGGGGCGTCTCAGGACGTGCTAAGGTGTTCAGAAGGAGACGCGTCCTGGCCGCGTCTTGAGAATTCCTGGGCGTCCAGGCCAGTAAGCCGCATTGACAAGCGGCCCCTGGGCTTCGAAAACGCGCCCCGCCGACACCCGTCCGACCATTAGAGTTTTCGATGACCTACATCGTCACCGACGCCTGCGTCCGCTGCAAGTTCATGGACTGCGTGGAGGTGTGCCCGGTCGATTGCTTCTACGAAGGCGAGAACTTCCTCGTCATCAATCCCGACGAATGCATCGACTGCGGCGTCTGCGAACCGGAGTGCCCGGTGGACGCCATCAAGCCGGACACCGAGGACGAAGCCGACGGCAAGTGGCTGAAGATCAACGCCGACTACGCCAAGGTCTGGCCGAACATCACGGTCAAGGGCGAACCGCCCGCCGACCGCGAGGAATTCGAGCGCGAGACGGGCAAGTACGAGAAGTACTTCAGCGAAAAGCCGGGCACGGGTTCCTAACCCCAGCCCCGAATTCTCAAGCTTGAACCGGCGCCGCAATGCGAAAGCTTGGCGGCGCGTTCCCGCCTGCTGGGACGCAACCCTTTCATAGGGCTGAATTTTATGCTATTGTCGCTGCCGACGTGACGGTTGCGGCTAATCGCGACGGTCCGTCTTGTCAAAGAAGCCGGTTCGAGAAGCCAATCTCAACCGGCTCGCCCGATCGAAGGCGAAGGGTGTCTTAGAGATCTATTCCAAATCCTGACTGGCTTGGCGCCGCGCAACCACCATTCGCGGAGCGCGAAGCCGTCGTTTTTGATTTGGAACGGAACACGGCGTTCGGACCTGGCAGGTCCGTATTGAAGAGGACGAACATGAGCAAGAGCGGTCTGGAATTCTCGGTCGGCGATCACGTCGTTTATCCCGCGCACGGCGTGGGCACCATTCAGGCGGTCGAGACCCAGGAAGTGGCCGGTATGTCGCTCGAAGTCTACGTCATCACCTTCGACCACGAAAAGATGACGCTGCGCGTCCCGACCAAGAAGGCCAAGACGGCCGGCCTGCGTCCGCTGGCCGAAGGCGGCACGGTTTCGCAAGCCCTGACGACCCTGAAGGGCCGCGCTCGCGTGAAGCGCACCATGTGGTCGCGTCGCGCCCAGGAATACGAAGCCAAGATCAACTCGGGCGATCTCATCTCGATCGCCGAGGTCGTTCGCGACCTGCACCGCGCCGAGAACCAGCCGGAACAGTCCTATTCTGAACGCCAGCTGTATGAATCGGCCCTGGACCGCATGGCCCGCGAAGTCGCCGCCATCGAGCGCATCGACCGCGAAGCCGCCATCGGCATCCTGACCAAGTCGCTGGTCAAGGCCGCCTAAGCGGTTCTTCCAGAGCTGGACTACGAAGACGCCCTCCGCCCAGCGGAGGGCGTTTTTGTTTGGGCGCTCGGCAGGCGGCGGCGCGAACCGCAAGTCCACCATCCGGTCTAACTGCTCCGCGCCGGCCTTTGTGGTGTCCTGACGGCCAAGGCCTCGCCGCGCGTGGCCGCCGAGAAGGGACCACCGATCATGGCCGTCGTCACCGCCGGGAGCGCCTTTCCGCTCGATTTCCGCCTGCTGGACCTGTCGGGGCTGCTGGCCGGGACCGCCACGACGCGCACCTCGACCAGCCTGGTGATCAACTACGGCGGCGGCGACCGCGACGAGTTCTACGGGACCGGCTTCACCTACAACGCCTTCGGCGAGCCGACCGGCGGCACGATCACCGGCTATCGCGCCTATGAGAGCGGCTCTCTCGTGGCGATGGTCGAGGGGGCCTCGGCCTCGGCGGCCCAGTTCATGACCTTCGTCAAGAACAACGACACGACCAACGGCGTCTTCTACATCCTCTCGGGCGACGACCAGATCTCGGGCTCGGCCTTCGCGGACTACCTGGCCGGCGGCGCGGGCAACGACACGCTGTCGGGCTTCGGCGGCGACGACACCCTGATCGGCAATTCCGGCAACGACAGCCTGATCGGCGGCGCGGGCGTCGACACCGCCGCCTATGGCGCCGCGGCCGAGAACTTCACCCTGACCCGGACCGCCAAGGGCTGGACCGTCACCGACAAGACCGGCGCGTTCGGGAACGACACGCTGACGGAGATGGAGCGCATCCAGTTCTCCAACAGGCTGGTCAATCTGGAGACCACCGACACCACGGTGAACAGCTACGCGACCAACCTGCTGCGGACGGGTTCGGCCAGCGAGATCTCGACCCTGGTCGCCAACGGCCTGAAGACCAACGCCGAAGCCATCCTCCAGCTGATCAAGGAAGCCGGCGCTTCGACCTCGGTGGCGACGCTGGCCTACCAGTTCTTCACCGGCAAGATCCCGGGGCAGGGCGGCGTCGACTACCTGGTCTCGCCGACCGGGCCCAACCCCAACAATCTCAACAGCGCCTACTACCAGAGCTTCAACCTCGAGAACCGCTACATCAACTTCGCGGTCAACCTCGGCAAGCTGGGCGAGGGCAAGGCGCAGTTCGACGCGAAATACGCCGCCCTGACGCTCTTCGACGCGACGCGCGAGGCCTACAAGACGATCTTCGGGATCACGCCCACCGACGCCAAGATCCACGCCCTGATCGACACTCGCACCGACTACTTCGCGGCCTATGGCGGCGACGGGGCCAACGGACAGGGAACCAAGGCCGCCATGGTGGGCTGGCTGCTGGCCGAGGCGGTCAAGGCCGATGTCGGCATGTACGCCAAGGCCAACGACGCCTTTCTGACCGACCTCGCCGACGGCGCGGCCTTCGCGATCGACCTGGTCGCCGTATACGGCAAGGCCGAGTACGCCAATTTCTGACGCCGCGGGCGAGCCCGCCCGATGTGGAGCGGCGCGCAACCAGACGCCGCTTGTCGCGATCTGGAAACCGCCGTCATATGGTCGTTCGCGACCGTACGGGCGCCCTCCGGGGGAGGCGTCGAGGACGGCCCGGATCGTGCGCGGAGACCTCGTGGAGTCCGGCCCTCTGAAGCGTCTAGATGGGGCGACCTCGCTGGCTCAGCGCTTGAGCCTGCTGACCGTCCTGTTCCTGGCGCCGATCATCATCCTGCTGTCGACCATGACGGCCTACGCCCTGCGTGACATCACTTTCACCGAGCGCGAGGTGCGTGGGGCGACGCTGCTGGAACAGGCCTGGCCGATCGTCGCCGGCCAGACGCTGCCCGCCGCCCCGCGCCCCGATCTCGACGCCCTGAAGGCGCCGGCCAAGAACCTCGGCGTCGAGGAAGAGCTTCAGGCCTTCGCCGTCGCCCAACCCGACAACCGCGCCGAGGCGGGCGCGGCCCTGATCGGGGCGATCGCCGACGCCTCGAACCTGACCCTGGACCGCGACTTGGCCCGCTTCTACCTGGGCGACGCCTCCACCGTCGGTCTGCCGGCCCTGTGGGTATCCATCCACCGCCTGGACCAGGCCGCCACCCTGCCCGCGCCCCTGGCCGGCCGCCGCGAGCGCATCGTCGCCGCGTTCGAGCGCCTGAACACCCAGTCCGAGATCCTGGACCTGGCCCTCACCAAGGCCGCGCGCCATCACCCGGACTCCGCCGTCACCGAGCAATTGAAGGCCCGCCGCGCGCAGATGGCCCTGGCGCGGACGGCCGTCATGGCCCAGCGGGACGCCGTGGCCGCCGGCGGACAGCCCGATCAGACCCGCCTGCGCGCCGCCGCCAGCGACGCCTGGGCGACCAGCGCCGGCCAGCTGCGCGCCTCGGTCAAGCAGGAGCTGGACCTGCTGACCATCCGCTTCGCCCTCAGCCTGGCGCTGGTCGCGGTTTCGGTCGCCGGCGCCCTGGCCCTGACCGTCACCATCCATCGCGGCATCAACGGCCGGGTCAACGACCTGATCGTGGCCATGTCACGCCTGATCGGCGGCGACCTCTCGGTCGAGGTTCCCCACCTAGACCAGCGCAACGAGTTCGGCCGCATCGCCGAGACGGTGCTGGCCTTCCGCGAGAGCCAGGCCGAGCGCGCCCTGCTGGAGGAGGAGGCCGCCGCCGCCGCCCGCGCCAAGTCCGAGTTCCTGGCCAATATCAGCCACGAGATCCGCACGCCCCTGAACGGGGTGATCGGTGGGACCAGCGCCCTCTCAGGCACGTCGCTCAGCCCCGACCAGCGCCGGATGGTCGACCTGATCCGCGCCTCGGGCGCCGATGTCGAACGCCTTATGTCGGACATCCTGGACGTCGCCCGCATCGATGCCGGCGACCTGCGGGTGGAGCTGTCCTCGTTCGACCTGACCGACGTGATCGAGGAGGCCGTCGCGCCACTGCGACTGCGCGCCGCCGAGAAGGGCCTAACCCTGCGCCTCGATCTCAACGCCCAGACGGACGGGCTGTTCGAGGGCGATCCAGGACGGCTGTCGCAGGTGGTGGCCAATCTCACCGCCAACGCGGTCAAATTCACCGACAAGGGCGAGGTCATCGTCTCCATCGCCACCATCCCGACCGACGCGCCGGCCACCCGCCGCCTGACGGTCGAGGTGCGCGACACCGGGGTCGGGTTCGACGAGACCCAGCTGCCGCGCCTGCTGGAGCCCTTCACCCAGGCCGACGGCTCGATGTCGCGCCGTCATGGCGGCAGCGGCCTGGGCCTGCCGATCTGCAAGGCGATCGTCGAGCTGCTGGGCGGCAAGCTGGAGGCGCGCTCACGGCGCGGCGCCGGCAGCTGCTTCCGCTTCAGTGTGCCGCTGCGCGTGGCCGCCGACGCGCCGCCCGTGCCGGCCAACGAGCCCACCGAGCGCCCGGCCCGCGTGCTGCTGGTCGAGGACCACGAGGTCAATCGCGCCGTCGTCGAACTGCTGCTGGCCCCGCTGGGCGTCCAGCTGGTCATGGCCTGCGACGGCCAGGAGGGCATCGACGCCTTCGAGGGCGACCACTTCGACCTCGTGCTAATGGACATGCAGATGCCGCGCGTGGACGGCCTGGCCGCCACCCGCCGGCTGCGCGACATCGAGGCCCGGCGCGGCAACGGTCGCACGCCGATCGTCATGCTCACCGCCAATATCGGCCCGGAGCACCAGTTGGCCGCCCTGGCCGCCGGCGCCGATGCTCACCTGGCCAAGCCGATCGACCGCGAGCGGCTGTGGAGCGTGATCATCGGCGGGTCGGCGGCGGCCTGACCCTCGGTTCCGATTGCCCTTCTCGGACGAAGCGGGCTAGCTGAGGACCAACGAGGGGACCAAGCAGCATGACCGATGCGACCGCGCCTAAGGGCGCTTCAGGGGGCGCCGTCACCCGCTTCCTGAGCTCGGCCCCGCCCTGGCTGTTCGCCCTCTACGGCGGTCTCTCGTCGTTCGCCGTCTATTTCGCGATGTTCGGCTATCGCAAGCCGTTCACGGCGGCGGCTTTCGCCCATCCGGAAGGCTGGCCCTTCGCCTTTGACTTCAAGATCGCCCTGGTGATCGCCCAGGTCGCCGGCTACGCGACGGCCAAGTTCATCGGGGTCAAGGTGATCTCCGAGATGCAGGCCAGCCGGCGGGCCATGACCATCCTGACGCTGATCTTCGGCGCGGAGATGTCGCTGCTGCTGTTCGGCACCTTGCCGACGGTCATCGGGCCGATGGCCATGTACCTGAACGGCCTGTGCCTGGGCATGATCTGGGGCCTGGTGTTCGGCTTCCTGGAAGGGCGCCGCCTGACCGAGGTGCTGGGCGCCATGCTGTGCGCCAGCTTCATCCTGTCGTCGGGCGTGGCCAAGTCGGTCGGCAAGATGCTGCTGCTGTCGAATGTCGACGAGCGCTGGATGCCCGCCCTTTCCGGCCTGATCTTCGCCCCGCTGATGCTGATCGCGGTCGTCGCCCTGGCCCAGTTGCCGCCGCCCAACGCCGCCGACGAGGCCGAGCGGGTCAAGCGCGCGCCGATGAACGCCAAGGATCGCGCGGCCCTGTTCGCCGCCCACGCCCCGGCCCTGATCCTGCTGATCGCGGTCTATGTGATCCTCACCGCGCTGCGCGACTTCCGCGACAACTTCTCGGCCGAGATCTGGGCCGAGCTGGGCTTCAAGAACGCCGCCTCGATCTTCACCCTGTCCGAGCTGCCGGTCGCGGCCATCGTGCTGGTCGGCCTGGCCGCCCTGATGGGGGTCAAGGACAACCGCCGTGCGGTGGCCTTCAACATCGGCTTCGTGGCCCTGGGCTTTGTCCTGCTGGGCGGCTCGACCCTGGCCTACCAGCTGCACGCGCTGCCGCCGGTCTGGTGGATGATCCTGGCCGGGGCCGGGCTCTACATGGGCTACACGCCGTTCAACGCCATGCTGTTCGACCGGATGATCGCCGCGACCGGCAAGATCGGGACGGCGGGCTTTCTGATCTATGTCGCCGACTCGTTCGGCTATATCGGCAGCATCTCGCTCTTGCTGGTGAAATCGTTCGCCAAGCTCGACATCGAGTGGGGCCAGTTCCTGGCCGGCGGGGCCTATATCGCCTGCGGCCTGGGCCTGGTCGGCCTGTTCTTCGCCAACCGGTTCCTGAGGACGCTCTGACATGGCGTTGCGCGCGATCAGCCTACGAGCGCGGCGGGCGCTCGCCGATTTCCTGAAGGACGAGGCCGCCGGTGGCTATGTCCTGATGGCCGCCGCCGCGCTGGCCCTGGTCGTCGCCAATTCGCCGCTGGCCCCGACCTATTTCGGCGCGCTGCACCGCTATCTTGGGCCGATGAGCGCCCTGCACTGGATCAACGACGGGCTGATGGCCCTGTTCTTCCTGCTGGTCGGGCTGGAGATCAAGCGCGAGGTGCTGGACGGCCAGCTGTCACGCCCCGCCGACGTGTTTCTGCCCGGCGCGGCGGCCCTGGGCGGGGTGATCCTGCCGGCGACGATCTACCTCGCCTTCAATCTCGGGCGCCCCGACAGCGTCGCCGGCTGGGCCATACCCTCGGCCACCGACATCGCCTTCGCCCTGGGCGTTCTGGCCCTGATGGGACCGCGCGTGCCCACCTCGCTGAAGGTGTTCCTGACCGCCATCGCCATCATGGACGACCTAGCGGCCATCGTGATCATCGCGCTCTTCTACACAGAGCAGCTGCACCTTCTGGCCCTGGCCGGCGCGGGCGTGGTGCTGCTGGTCCTAGTGGCCCTGAATCGGCTGAAGGTCATGAGCCTGTGGCCCTACCTGTTGCTCGGCGCGCTGTTGTGGGTGCTGGTGCTGAAGTCCGGGATCCACGCCACCCTGGCCGGTGTCGCGCTGGCCTTGACCATCCCGCTGCGCGCCGACGACCACTCGCCGCTGCATCGGCTGGAGCACGCCCTGCACAAGCCGGTCGCCTTCGTCGTCACCCCGATCTTCGGCTTCGCCAACGCCGGGCTGTCGTTCGCGGGAGTGGGCCTGGCGGCCCTGCTCGATCCCGTGCCGCTGGGCGTGGCGCTGGGCCTGTTCGTCGGCAAGCAGTTGGGCGTGTTCGCCGTCGCCTTCGGCCTGATCAAGGCGGGCTGGGCGCGGCTGCCACGCGGGGCCTCGTTCGGCCAGCTCTACGGCGTGGCCGTGCTGTGCGGCGTCGGCTTCACCATGAGCCTGTTCATCGGCGGTCTGGCGTTCGGCGATCCGAAGCTGATCGACGAGACCAAGATCGGCGTCCTGGTCGGGTCACTGGCTTCCGCGTTGGTCGGCATGGCCATCCTGCGGGTCGCCCCAGCCAAGGCCGACTAGCCCTCTATCCGCTCATCCCCGCGAAAGCGGGGACCCAAGCCGAACCAAGGATTCTCCCCTGAGCATGAGCAAGCCACAAGTCCGCTTGGGTCTCCGCTTTCGCGGGGAAGAGCGGGGTTTTGGGACTCAGAGATGGCCGGCCCTAGAAGAACACGTCATCCAAGTCCGCCTCAGCGGATGGCGCCTCGACGACTGCCTCGGTCGCCACTGCGGCCGCCGGAACCAGCTCGCCTACCACCGCCCGGTGCACGTCGCGCTCCTGGGCCATGCTGTACTGCTTGAACAACGCGTCGAGGCACGCGGTCAGCACCTCGTCCGGCTCGGCCTCGAACGCGGGCGGCACGCAGGGCAGAGCGTCCAGCGCGGTGGAGGCGGCTTCCAGGAGCAGGCCGATCTCGCGGCGGCAGTCCATGCGCGCGGCGGCCTGGTTCATGGCCTCGACCACCGCCCCGCCCTGCTTGGCCAGGTCGACGATCTCGCCACCGCCCGAGCCGCCGGCTTCGCGGATGCGGGTCAGGGCGGTCTGCAGCACGTCGGAAATCTCGGCCGTCGCGGGATTGCCCGAGGCTTCGCCGCCGCCAAGGCCGGCCGCGCCGCCGATCAGGGTCTCGACCCCGGCCAGGGTGCGGTCGGCGGCCACTTCCAGCTTGGAGGCGTGGCCGCGCAGCTCGACAGCGATCACGGTGATCGGCTTGCCCTGCTCGCCGATGCGCGAGCAGCGCAGGGTGGCGTTCAGGGCCATCTGGTGGACATTGACCTGGATGCGGCGGATGCCGTCGATCCGCTGGGCCAGACGCTCGGCGGCGGCGGCCACGGCCTGGCCAACCTCCAGCGCGGCCTGGTCGGCGGCGGTCATCTCCTCGACCAGGGCCAGGGCCTTGCCGACGTGGGTCTCGATCCGGCCCAGGAAGTCGCCGTCGCTGCGGTCGGCGCGGCCATAGGCCAGGTCCTGAAGCTGCAGGATCTCACGCGTGTCGGCGGCGATGCCGGCCATGTTGCGCTCGATGGCCTCCATCTCCAGACCGAAGTCTTCCATGGTGGCCGACAGCTGCGCCTTCAGCAGGGCCAGCATGGCCGAGCGGATGCGCTCGCGGCGCGCGCCGCAGAGATCGGCGTCCAGGCCGTTCAGCAGCTGCAGGCCGAACTGCACGTGCTCGGCGCGCTGGCGGGTGATGTCGCCGACCTGCAGGGCCATCAGCACCCCACCGACCTTCTTGCGGGTGTCGCGGGCCAGCTGGGCGACCTGGTTGGCCACGCCCGCCACCTGCACCCGTTGCAGGGCCAGCTGGGCGGCGTTGGCCTCGATGGCGTCGGGAGTGTCCAGGGCCAGTTCGGCGCAGTGGACCCGCAGGTTGCTCTCGTAGATCAGGGCCGAGCGCAGGTCGTGGTCCAGCAGGCGCAGGTCCTCGTCGAACGACTCCAGGTGCTCGCGGCCCACGGCGATGCAGTCGGCGATCTCCTGGGCGAAGACGGCGAAGTCGCCGTTGTCGCCCTCGACCCCGCCGGCGGCGATCTTGATGTAGAGCGCGACCACCCGCAGGTAGGCCAGGTTCTGGTGCATGTCGACGATATGGCCGGCGAGGTCGCGGCTCATCGTCTCCAGCTTCTCCAGCGCCAGGTGGCGGCCGGCCAGGCCGTCGGGCAGCACGCGCAGGCCCGAGGCGGCCGTGGCCAGGTCTCGGGTCGTGGCGTCGACCATCGACTGGTCCATCGCCTTGGCCAGGGTCTCCAGCGAGCCGATCAGCACGCCGACGCTGCCGGTGGCCTCGGCCAGGACGTCGCCGGTCTTGAGGAACTGGCCCTCGATGGTCTTGGCCACCGCGCCCAGGCGGTCGGCGACGGCCAGGGTCTCGGGATCGGAGGCGGCGGCTTGCAGGCGCATAGCGGGTTCAGCCATGGACGGTTTCCCCTCGCTGGACAGAGGCCAGGACTTCGTTGAGGGCGGAGAACAGGGCCGCCGCCGTGATTGGTTTTTCGATATGCAGGTCCGCGCCGGCCGAGCGGCTGGCGGCGACGTGTTCTTCACCGGCATTGGCGGTCAGCATGATGATCGGGGCCCGGGCGGCGCCGCGCTCGATCTCAAGACGACGGATCTCGCGCACGGCCGACAGGCCGTCCATGACCGGCATCTGCACATCCATCAGCACCACGTCGACCGGACCTTCGGTGAAGGCGCAGACCGCCTCGCGACCGTTCTCGACGCTGACCACCTCGGCCGCGTCGGCCAGCATCAGCTCGACCACGCGACGGTTGGTCGGATGGTCGTCGGCCAGCAGGATGCGGACGGCGCGCTCGGCCTCCAGGGCGTCGGTGTCCGCGCCGCACTGGGCCGCGGCGGCGCTGCGCGGCAGCGGCAGGCTGAACCAGAACTTCGAGCCCTCATGCGGGCGGCTGTCGCAATCCAGCTCGCCCCCCATCAGGCTGACCAGCTCGCGCGAGATCGACAGGCCCAGGCCCGAGCCGCCGAAGCGGCGGGTGATCGAGACGTCGGCCTGCTGGAAGCGCTCGAAGATCCGCGCCTTCTCGATCTCGTCGAAGCCGATGCCGGTGTCGGAGACGCAGAAGCGCACCGCGCCTTCGTCGTCGCGGAAGGCGGTCAGCGAGACCGAGCCGCGCTCGGTGAACTTGGCGGCGTTGCTGATCAGATTGACCAGCACCTGGCGCAGGCGGACCGGATCGCCGGTCACCACCGCTTCCAGCTCCGGCAGGACGGCGACCGTGAAGTCGACCGGCTTCTCGCTCATGGCCAGGCGCGAGGAGTCCTCGACGGCGCGCAGCAGGTCGCCGAGGTGGAACGGCTGGTCCTCGACCGTGACGCGGCCGGCCTCGATGCGGGCCAGGTCGAGGATGTCGCCCAGCAGGCGCTCCAGCATGACGGCCGAGTTGCGGATGATGCCGACCAGCTCACGGGAGTCGTCCGGCAGCTTGTGCTTGGCCAGGAGGTCGGCGCCGGCCACGACGCCATTCATCGGCGTGCGGATCTCGTGGCTCATGTTCGCGAGGAAGCTGCTCTTGGCCAGGCTGGCGCGCTCGGCGGCGCGGACAGCCTCCTCCAGCGCCTGGGCCTGGGCCAGGCGTTCGCGGACGTCCTCGCCGACGGTAATGATGTAGCGCGCGCCCAGGTCGTCGAAAGTGGCCAGCACCTTGATGTCGAAGATGCCGCCGCCCAGGGTCTCGGGCATCCGAACCGCAGGGATCAGCCGCGTCTCGCCGGACTTCAGCGTCTCTGCTTCGGTCTGCTCCAGCAGCGTGGTCAAGGCAGGCCCGAGCAGGCTCTTTGCGTCCGTGACCAGCGCCGTCTCGGCGTCGATGCCCAGGGCGGTCTCGACCGCGCGGTTCCAAAGCACATAGCGCCCCGTATCGCTGGTCCGCACGGTCAGCGGCAGTGGCAGCGACTGCAGGACCGCTTCGGTCAGGGCGTGGGCCTCGACCTCGTCGGTCACATCCCGCGACAGGACCATCAGGGAGACCAGTTCACCGTCGCCGTCGGGCACCGGCGAGATCAAGGTCTCCCAGTAGGTTGGACCGCAGGACTCCAGGGCGAAGGTGCGGAAGCAGGCCAGCTGGCCCGTTACCGCCGTGCACAGGGCCCGCTCGACCGAGAAGCGACTCTCCTCGGGCCAGACCTCGACCAGCGGGCTCATGGCGGGCAAACAGCCCCCATGCTCAGAATTGGCGCGCTCGGCATGGGCGTGAGCGGCCGGGTTCATGGTCTCGATGCGCCCGTCCAGCGTCAGCATCCACTGGCGGAACGGCAAGGCGCCGCCCGCCCGGGTGGCGCGCAGGGAGTCGCGAAGGTCGGCGCGCGCCTCGATCATCTAGCGTTCGGTCCCGCGCAGGATCTCGCCGGCGATGCGTTGCAGCGGCAGGACGCGGTCGATGCAGTTGCGGGCGATGGCTTCCTTGGGCATGCCGAACACGACCGAGGTCGCCTCGTCTTGGGCGATGGTGAAGGCCCCGGCGTTCTTCATCTCTTCCATCCCGCACGCGCCGTCGTCGCCCATGCCGGTCATGATCACGCCCAGGGCATTGGGACCGACATTGCGGGCGGCGGAGCGGAACAGGACGTCTACGGACGGACGGTGGCGCGAGACCAGCGGGCCGTCCTTGACCGAGACGTAGTAACGGGCGCCGCTGCGCTCGATCATGGTGTGCTTGTTGCCCGGCGCGATCAGCACGCGGCCGCGCAGGACGGCGTCGCCATCCTCGGCCTCCTTGACCTCCATGGCGCACAGGCTGTCGAGGCGCTTGGCGAACGAGGCGGTGAAACGCTCGGGCATGTGCTGGACGACGACGATGCCGGGCGCGGCGGCCGGCATGGCCTCCAGCACCTCGCGCAGGGCCTCGGTGCCGCCGGTGGAGGCGCCAATGCAGACGATCATCTCGGTCGTCTTGGCCATCGCCCGGCTGGTGGGCGGCGGCAGCATGGCGTCGGCGGTCAGCTTCTTTTCCGGCACGACGCGGCGCGGCGGCGGGGTGCGCAGGGCCGGACGCGGCATGCGATCGAAATTGCCCACCCGCTTGGCGCGGGCCGCGCCCTTGACCGCGTCGCAGATCGTGATGCGCGCCTCGGCCAGGTGCTCGGCCACGCCCACGCGCGGCTTGAGGATCACGTCGACGGCGCCGGCTTCCAGGGCCTGGTGCAGGGTCTCGGACCCGCCCTCGACCAGGGACGAGCACATGACCACCGGCACCGGGTGCTGGGCCATCAAGCGGCGCAGGAAGGTGACGCCGTCCATGCGCGGCATCTCGACGTCCAGGGTGATGACGTCGGGGATTTCCTCGGCGATGCGCTTGGCGGCGACGAACGGGTCGGACGCCGCGCCCATCACCTCGATCTCGGGGTCGCTCTCCAGCACCGCCGTCAGGGTCTGGCGGACCACGGCGGAGTCGTCGACAATCAGGACACGGATCTTGTCGCTCATGACCGTTGGAACACCGTATGGGCGACGGGCGTGACGGGCAGGTCGACGCCGACGATCGATTCCGAATGGCCCAGGATCAGGTAACCACCCGGACGCAGGTGGTCGCACAGCGTGCCCAGCACCTTGGCCTGGGTCGGCTTGTCGAAATAGATCAGCACGTTGCGCAGGAAGATGACGTCGAAGTCGCGATCGGCCGGGAAGGCGTCGTCGAGCAGGTTCAGACGGGCTACGGAGAGCTTGGCGCGCAGCTCGGCCGCGATGCGCACCTCGGGGCGACGCGGATCCTTGGCCCGGCGCACGTAACGCGCGCGCAGGTCCATCGGCACCGGATCGATCATCTGCTCGGAGTAGCGGCCGGCCGTGGCCTGCTCCAGCACCTGGGTGCAGAGGTCGGTCCCGAGGATCGAATAGTCGATGCGGCGGACCTCGCGGCTGAACTCCTCCAGCACCATGGCCATGGTGTAGGCCTCGGCGCCGATCGAGCACGCGGCGCTCCAGATCTTGAGGGTCTTGCGACCGCTCTTGACCAGGGCCGGCAGCCCCTCTTCGCGCAGGAAGTCGAAGTGCTGCGGCTCGCGGAAGAAGTCGGTCTTGTTGGTGGTGATCGCGTCGATCAGCCGGATCTCTTCCCGCTCCAGGCCGTCGCCGTCGAACAGGTAGTCGCAATAGTCGTCCACCGTCAGGTAGCCGCTGTCGCGCATGCAGCGTCGAAGCCGCCCCTCCAGCATCGTCCGCTTGTTCGGCGGCATGCGGATGCCGCTGTAGTCGTGGATGAACTTGGCCAGCCGGTTGAAGTTGCGCAGGCTCAGCGCCTCGCTCGACGAGGGGTCCTGCGGCTTCATCTGGGCGGCGAGATTCGACAAGGGCGGGCTCCGGAGCGCCGCGTTTTGCGGCGCGAATTGAGCGAAGGGTTCAACCGACTGTTCAGGCGGCGTGGCGGAGGGCGTCGGCGTCCTGTGCGGTGAGCATGCGGGTCATCTCGAACAGGACGACGAAGCCGCTCTCGCGCCGGACGACGCCCTGGATGTAGTCCGAGCGCCACGGCACCCCGATGTCGGGGGCCGGCTCGACCTGGTCGGACCGCACGGTGATCACTTCGATCACCCGGTCGGCCACCAGGCCAAGCGACAGGAGGCGGTCGTCCAGGGGGACGTCCAGCACCAGGATCCGGGTGCTGGGGCCCGGCGCCACCGGCGCCAGGCCCAGCTTGCGGCGCAGGTCCAGGGTGGGGGTGCCCTGGCCGCGCACATCGGTCAGCCCCAGGAGGAAGGGCGGACCATCGGGGATGGCGAACGGCGCGCGGTACTCCAAGATCTCGCGGACGTAGGCCACAGGGATCGCGAAGACCTCGTCGCCCAGGCTCAGGGTCACGAACTGAAGTTCGTCAGCCGGGCGGGACATCTTACGCATACTCCCGGAAGTCGCGGTCGTCCTCGTCCGGACCGCCGGTCGACAGGTCCAGGGCGAAGCCACGCGCGCGGCTCTGTTGTTGGGCCACGGCGTTCGGCTTGCGCGCGGCCGGAGCCTTGGCGGCGGCCTTGGCCGGCTTGCGGGCGGCCGGGCGGATCGCCGCGACCTTGCGCGAATTGCCGTCCTCGATGCGGAAGTAGGCGATCGAGGCCTGCAGTTCCTCGGCCTGGGCGGCCAGCTCTTCCGAGGTCGCCGACATCTTGTCGGAGGCGTCGGCGTTCTGCTGGGTGACCTTGTCCAGCTGCTGCAGGGCTTCGTTGATCTGCGAGGTGCCGATGTCCTGCTCGCGGCAGGCGGCGCTGATCTCGGCGACCAGTTCGGCGGTCTTGCGGATGTCCGGCACCAGGCTGGTCAGCATGTCGCCGGCCGATTGGGCGGCCTTGACAGTTTCCGACGACACCGCGCCGATCTCGGCGGCGGCGGTCTGGCTGCGTTCGGCCAGCTTGCGCACTTCCGAGGCGACAACCGCGAAGCCCTTGCCGTGCTCGCCCGCGCGGGCGGCTTCGACAGCGGCGTTCAGGGCCAGCAGGTCGGTCTGGCGCGCGATCTCCTGCACGATGGTGATCTTCTCGGCGATGGTCTGCATGGCCTCGACGGCGCGCTTGACCGCCTGGCCGCTGACCTCGGCGTCAGCCGACGACTGGCGGGCGATCTTCTCGGTCTGGGCGGCGTTCTCGGCGTTCTGCTTGATGTTGGCGGCCATCTCTTCCATCGAGGCCGAGGCCTCTTCGGCCGAAGCGGCCTGCTCGGTGGCGCCTTGGCTGACCTGCTCCGAGGCCGCCGACAGTTCCTGGCTGCCCGCCGAGACGTTCTGCGAGGCCGAGATGGCGTCGGCCACCACGCCGCGCAGGCGATCGACCATGCGCTCCAGGGCCATGCCCAGGGTGTCCTTGTCCGACAGCGGCTGCGGCTGGACCGTCAGGTCGCCGTCGGCCACGCGATCCGCCAGGGCGGCGGTCTCGCGCAGGTTGGCGGCCATGGTGTTGAAGTTGTCGATCAGGTCCTTGATCTCGTCGTTGGTCTTGATCTCGACGTTCTGATCCAGGTCACCGATCGCGACGGCCTGGGCCATGCCGATGGCGCTCTTCAAGCCACGGGCGATGCTCAGCGAGATCCAGACGCCGGCGGCGGCCGAGATCACCAGGATCAGGGCGGCGGCGGTCATCAGCAGCAGACGGGCGCCGGTGTATTGCTTGTCGGTGTCGGTGTCGGTCTGCTTGACCGCGTCATCGGCGGCCTTGGTCATGGCGTTGATCGAGTCGACGACCTTGCCGTATTGCACGCGCACCTCACCCATCGACAGGGCGGCGGCCTTCACGTTGCTGTCGGGGGTGTTGATCTTGGCCAGGCTGCGCAGTTCGTCCTGCGAGGCCATGTATTCCGGCCAGACCTCGTCGATCTTGCGCAGTTCGTCGGCCATCTGCGGCGTGGCGATCTTGGCCAGTTCACGACGTTCCTCGACGACCCGGGCGCGGTGCATCAGCACCTTGGCGTCGTATTCCTCGACCTTCTTGGCGTCGGTGGTGAGGATCAGGTTCTTTTCGTTGCGCAGCATGGCGTTGACGTCGTCGACCATGTTGTTGGCCACGCGCGCCTGGGCCACGGGCCCGTTCATCAGGTGGGTGATCGACGTGTTCAGCGACGACAGCTGAGCGATGCCCAGGCCGGCCATCACCGTGGCGAGCAGAGTGACCAGACCGAAGGCCAGGCCGAGTTTGAGCTTGATCGTGAAGCGCATGAGCTTGCTCCGGGGCCCTTAGGACTGAGCCGTGGTCTGGGAAGAGGTTTGAGAGGAGGTCCGGCCGCGCGCGGCGAAGATGCGCGTAAGGTCGGGTACGATGATCAGGTCGTCCGAACGCTTGGCCAGGCAGCGGATGAAATCCTGGCGCCAGCGCATGCCGACGCGAGGCGGCAGTTCGGTGTCGGCGTAGTCGATGGTGGTGACCTCGTGGACCTTGTCGGCGCGCAGACCGATCAGCGTCGGCTGGTCGCTGACGTCGAACTCGATCACCACGATGCGGCTGTGGGTCGTGGTCGCGGCCCGCTCCAGCCCGAAGGCCAGGCGCAGGTCGACCAGCGGGATTACACGGCCGCGGAAGTTGATGACCGCGCCCGCGAAGGCCGGCGCGCCGGGCACGTCGGTCTCGGGCTGCAGGTCCAGCACCTCGCGGACCAGGCCGGCTTCCAGGCCGAAGGTCTCGCCGTGCAGGTCGAAGGTCAGGGCCTCGATGGCCCCATCCTGACTGGAATTGGTCTGTTCGAAGCTCATCAGCTGGCCGCCTGGAACTGTTCGTCGAGGCGCTGACCGGCCGCGACGAGGTTGGTGACCTCGAGGATCAGGGCCACGCCGCCGTCGCCCAGGATGGTCGCGCCCGAGAACGTCTCGAGATCGGCGTGGAAGGCGCAGAGCGATTTGATGACCGTCTGGTGGTCGCCGATGATCTGGTCGACGGCCAGGCCGACGCGGCCTTGGGCGGTCGAGACCACCACCACCTTCTGGTACGGATCGGGCTGGCCGGAGACGCTGAACAGCTCGCGCAGGCGGACGAAGGGCGTGATCTGGCCGCGCAGGGTCAGGAAGTTGCGCCCCGTGGAGCGCTGGTCCTGCTCGGCGGTCAGCTCGACGCATTCCTCGACGGCGGCCAGCGGGATCACGTAGCGGCCATTGCCGACGCGGACGAGCAGGCCGTCGATGATGGCCAGGGTCAGCGGGATGCGCAGGGCGATCTGCGAGCCCAGGCCCGGCATCGACGACATCTCGATCGAGCCGCCCAGGCCTTCGATGGCGCTCTTGACCACATCCATGCCGACGCCGCGACCCGACAGGTTGGTCACCTGGCCGGCGGTCGAGAAGCCCGGACGGAAGATCAGGTGCAGCAGTTCCTGATCGCTCAGGACCTGGCCGGCGGTGATCAGGCCGTTCTCCTCGGCCTTGGCCCGGACGCGGGCGCGGTCCACGCCCCGACCGTCGTCGGAGATGGTGATGATCACCTCGGCGCCGGCCTGGCGGGCCGACAGGTTGATCGTGCCGGTGTCGGACTTGCCGGCGGCGAGGCGCTGTTCGGGCGTCTCCAGGCCGTGGTCGGCGGCGTTGCGGATCAGGTGGACCAGCGGATCGGCGAGGCGCTCGATCACGGTCTTGTCCAGCTCGGTCGTCTCACCGTCGGTGGTGAAGGCGATGGTCTTGCCGGTGTCGCGCGCCAGGTCGTGGACCAGGCGGCGGAAGCGACCGAACAGCTGGATGATCGGCACCATGCGCACGACCATCATGATCTCGCGCAGTTCCGAGGCCAGCTGCTCGATCTCTTCCGAGACCGACAGCAGGTGGACGTCGCTGCTGGAGAGGGCGACCTGCTTCAGGCGCGACTGGGCGATGACCAGCTCGCCGACGCGGTCCATCAGCTCGTCCAGGCGATCGGCCGGGACGCGGATCATTTCCGAGGCGCGGCTGCGGCCTTCCGTCTGCGGAGCATCGTTGGCCGGCTTGGGCGGTTCGATCGCGGCGACGGCGGTTCCCACAACCGCCGCCTCCGCGACCTCGTCGAGCTGGGGAGCCGCGACGATCTCGGAGATATCCAGCGTCATGTCGTCGATGACGAAGATGAAGACGTCCTCTATGGCCGAGCGCGGCTTGTCGGTGGTGACGACCACGTCCCACGAAAGGCGGCAGTCCGTCGGAACCAGGTCCTCGAGCGCCGGGATGGCGTCGGTGATCGCGGTGACCTCGCAGTCGCCGAGGTCGCGCAGCTCATCCAGCAGCGGCAGCGGACGGCCGCCATTGACGAAGGTCTCGGGCGGCAGCGAGAAGCGCACGCGCCAGGTCTTGGTCGCCGGGGCCGCGGGCGGCGGAGCCGAACCCGCGCCCTCGACGGCGCGCTGCAGGTCTTCCAGCAGGGCGGCCTCGACACCGGGCTCGAAAGCCTCGCCCTCGGCAAGGGTGCGCATGTGATCGCGGGCGGCCAGCACGGCATGGACCAGCGCCGGCGAGGCGGCGACCTCGCCCTTCCGCACGCGGTCGAACGCCGTCTCGCAGTGATGGGTGAAGCCGGCCAGGGCGTCGAAGCCGAACATCGAGCCCGAACCCTTCAGGGTGTGCAGGCTGCGGAACACCGCATCGATCAGCTCGCGATCGTCCAGGCGCTCGGCCAGGGTCAACAGGTCCAGCTCGACCTGCTCCAGCAGATCCCGAGCCTCAAGCCTGAAAGTGGCGACGGGATCCAGGCCGCTCACCGGGCGAGGACCTTCTTGACGACCGTGATCAGCTGGTCGGGGTTGAACGGCTTGGTCAGCCAGCCCGTGGCCCCCGCCGCCTTGGCCTGGGCCTTGATGTCGGCGTCGGACTCGGTGGTCAGGAAGATGATCGGCACGCCCGCGTGCTTGGGCTTGGCCCGCAGCGTACGGATCATGGTCAGACCGTCCATGATCGGCATGTTCAGGTCGGTGATGATCAGCTGGAAGTCGCCGGCGTCGGCCTGGGTCACGCCCGCCTGGCCGTGCTCGGCCTCGGTCACGGCGTAGCCTTCGCCGGTCAGGGCGATCTTGATCGCCTGTCGCAGGCTGGCCGAGTCGTCCACCGTCAGGATCGAGGCGCTCATGGGGTCACCGTGTCTTGAAGCCAAAAGGCGGCGCGGTCAGGCGCGCCAAGGAAGCCGCCGCGCTCGAGCACGACGCGCGTCGGACCGGAGGCCGGCGCGGAAAGGGTGAGGGAACGGCCGCGTCGGACAGCCGACGTTCGAGCCGCTTCCAGGAGCTGCACGAGGGTCAGATCGGCGTCCGTGACGCCTTCCAGATCGACCACGATCGGCAGGTCCTGCTCGAAGGCCACCAAGACCTTCTCGTGCGCTTCAGTGATCGCAGGGAGCGACAAATTGCCGCACAGCGCCACACAGAAGTTGTCGCCTTGTGGTGTCGCCATATCGCGCGCCACTTCCATCAATCTGTTTTTGATCGCCGCCCCCGATGGCGCGATTTCCGCAACCCGTAACGCCGTTTTTTCACGCGAATATTTGAGCGACGCGTGATGAAGACTGAACACAGCCATTAGGCGTAAGGAGCGTGAATTTTCCCTTAATTATGAGAATCCCTGAGAAGTTCTCACTGCGACTGAGAATCGCACCACTATGATGGAGCTCATCCCTGTGGCTGCTCAGTACGAAGCGGCCCTAGAGCCCGACCGGTGGTCGGGCTCCAGATTCAAGTTGGGAGCGCGTTTGGCCGGCGAAACCGCCGACACTTTCGCCTAACGCGCTCTATGACCAGTCGACGGCGAGTGAGGGCGACGTCGACGTGCGTAAGCGACCTGCGGAGATGGAACGTGCCTGTCGCCCTTAAACTCCAGACGGCCCGCTGACCGATGCGGCAACGGCTGTCCAGCGGCGCCGGCCTCGCGGTCCGGAAGCTGAGGCTCGCCAAGGGCCTGACCCTCGCCGAATTGAGCGAGCGCTCTGGCGTGCCGCTGTCCAGCCTGTCGAAGCTGGAGCTGGGCCAAGTCTCGCTGACCTATGACAAGCTGATGCGCCTGTGCCGCTCGCTGGAGGTCGATCTCGAGCAGGTCGTGCGCCACGAAGCCGAAGCCGCCCCCGCCCCCAGCGGCCGCCGCGTCGTCACCCGCGCCGGCGAAGGCCAGGCCGTGCGCGTCGGTCCGCACCTGGGAACCGTGACGGCGGCCGAGCTGCTGGCCAAACCGTTCGCTCCGGCGATTCTCAACATCACCGCCCGCTCATTGACCGAGCACGGGCCGTTCGTGCGCTTGTCGGGCGAGGTCTATCTGCTGGCCCTGGAAGGTTCGGCGGTGTTGCACGCCGAGAGCTACTCGCCGCTGACACTGAACCCCGGCGACGGCGTCTATTTCGACGCTCGCGCGCCGCACGCCCTGCTGGCCCAGGGCAAGAAGGCCAAGGTGCTGCTGGTCGCCCCGCCCGGCGATCCGACGCTCGAAAGCTAGCTGGCGGCCGGCTTCAGGAGGAACACGAAGCCGTCGGCTTCTTCCTCCGGCAGGCTGACCTCGACATCCCACAGTTCGGTCGCGCCGAAGCGGCGGGCCAGGCGGCGACGGCGACGGCTGATCACGTCACCTGCCGCCTTGGGCGTGGCGTGGCTGAGCGCGTCGCGGTCGCCGGGCTCGAACAGGTCCCAGACCGACGCGCCCTCCATCTCGTCGGGATCGAAATCCAGCTCGGCGCAGGCCGGCGAGGTGAAGACCACGACCCCCTCGCGATCGGTGCGCAGCACCAGGGCGCGGGTGTGGTCGGACAACAGCGAGGCTCGCATCTCGTTGACCAGCACCTGGCTCCAGGCCGAGCGCGCGTCGATCAGCGACAGGCGCAGCGCGTCCACGCCCCGGGCGATGCGGCCCATGTCGTGGCGGTCGTCCAGGTAGGGTGTCGCGCCGCTGGTGTCGTTCTCGGTCAGGCGATCGATCTGGGCGACCAGCTGGGTGATCCGCCGCCCCAGGCCGCGCGCCATGCTGACCGCCAGCCAGACGCCCAGGATCACGCTGCCACCCACGAGCAGGAGGCCCAGCATGACCTTCTGCAGCATGGCGTCCCGGCGCTGGGCCAGCAGGCCGGAGAGGTCGCGGGCGGTGTCTTCCCACAGGCCGGGCGCGGCCTGCGCCATCACGTTCGCCGGCGCGGTGCTCAGCTGGTCCAGCTTGCCGGCGCGCGCCTTCAGGACGTCCTTCAGCTTGCCGCCCGGCAGACCGGCGGCGGCTTGCGAAAGGTTCAGCGAGGCTCGGTGAGCGATCCGCGCGCGCTCGACGGAATCCTCGCGGTAGCCGAGCGCCAGGATCACCAGGTCAGAGGTGACCGCGTCGGCCAGATGATAGGTCTCGGAATAGGGATCGAGGATCACGGTGGAGCTCACCGAGGCGATCCGCTCGATCACGGCGCGCTCGCCGTTGCCGGCTTCGGCGCGCACGTCCGGCCAGATCGCGCGCAACGCCGCCACGTCCTGGATCTCACGACCCAGGAAGGCGAAGTCCGACCGCGTGCGTTCAGCCTGGAACAGTAGAAGCAGGAAAAGAGGCGCCAGGAAGAACGCGCAGAGGATTGCGATGCGAGCCCTGAAGTTCATCTTCTTTAGGAGCGAAAGGGGCACGTGAAAGGTCCGCCAAGTTCGCCCGCTACAAAGCCTGCCGCAAGTTCTTATCGAACCCGCGATCATGCCCCCCAGCACGGCCTGTGCCGGGGCAGTATCAAACCTGACGCGCGCAGGGCGTTGTGGCGTTTTGACGCACGTGTGTCGGCGTCCTGACTCGCCGTCGGGTCGCAAGCCTAGTCCAGCGGCTCGGCCCCCACCGGAACCGTCAGCCCGACCTTGGTCCGCTCCATCACCACCGAGGTGCGGAAGCGCCGGACATTGCCGTTCTCGAAGAACAGGCGATGGGTCAGGGCCTCGAAATCGGCCATGTCCCTGGCCACGCAGACCAGGGCGAAGTCGCTCTCGCCGGTGACGTAATAGGCCTGCTGGACCTGCGGCTCGTCACGGATCGCCGCGCGGAAGGCGGCCAGCTGTTCGCGGCGTTCGCGCTCCAGCTCGACCATGATGATGAAGGTCATCGGCACACCGACCGCCGCCGGGCTGAGCACGGCAGCCTCGCGCTCGATCACGCCGTTGCTGCGCAGCCGCTTCAGCCGCCGCTGCACCGAGGCGACCGAGAGGCCGCAGGCGTGGGCCAGGGCGTCGACGCCCTGGGTGGCGTCGGTCTGCAGGGCTTCCAGCAGGATACGGTCGGCATTGTCGAGGCCGGCGGACGACATGATCGATTTCACTCATCTGGTGGCGTAATTTCGGGAAACTTAGTCATTCGAGGCGCACTCGGCGAGACAAATGGCGCGCTCGATTTGGCTAGGCTGAGCCCATGACGCTCACCTTCGCTCCCGATCCCGCCCGGCCGCTACGCACCCTGCGGGGCCTGCCGAGCTTCGCCGCCACGCCGCTGCGCGACCTCGACCTGCCCAACGGTCCGACCGTGCTGCTCAAGGACGAGCGCGCCCGCATGGGCCTGTCTTCCTTCAAGGCCGTAGGCGGCATTCACGCCGTCGCCGTGCTGCTGGAAGAGCTCCGCCGCGAGACGCCCAACGCCGCGCCAACCTTCGTCTGCGCCAGCGCCGGCAACCACGGCTACGCCGTCGCCGAGGGCGCGAAGCTGTTCGGAGTGAAAGCGCGGGTCTTCCTGCCCCGTTCGACGCCCGCGCCGCTCGTCCATCGCCTGGAGGCCGTCGGCGCCGAGGTGGTGGTTCGCGACGGCCGCTATGACGACATCTTGCTGGACGCCAAGGCCGACGCCGCCGCGACCGGCGCGATCCTGCTGTCCGACGGCGGCACGCCCGACCACCTCCGACCGCCGGCCTTGGTCATGGAGGGCTACACGATCATCGCCGAGGAACTGCGGGCGGTGTTCGAGGTCTCGGGCCGCTGGCCGACGCATATCTTCCTGCAAGCCGGCGTCGGCGGGCTGGCCGGCGCCATCGCCCACATGGTCCGCGAGACCTGGCGCGCGCAGCCCATCCTGATCGTCGTTGAGCCGGACGCCGCGCGATGCCTGGCCGCCAGCGCCGAGGCGGGTCGCCCCGTCCGCGTCGAGGGGCCGGACTCGATCATGGGCCGCCTCGACTGCAAGGCGCCGTCGATCCTGGCTCACGCCATCCTGGCGCGCTGCGACGTCGCCTACGCCGCCGTCAGCGACGCGGCCGCCCGCACCGCCGCCGACCACCTGGCCTTCGCGGGCCTGGCCACCACGCCTTCGGGCGCGGCGGGCTTCGCCGCGCTGATGGCCGCCGATCTCCCGGCCGATTCCCGGCCGCTGATCTTCCTGACCGAAAGCCCTCTAGCTGAAGGATTTGTGGCGTGAAGCTGCTCTACCAGACCCATTCGCCCTACGCCCGCAAGGCCCTGGTCTTCGCCCATGAGGCGGGCCTGGCCGACCGCATCGAGGTCATCCATCACGAGACCAGCCCCACCCTGCGCAACGAAGCCGTCCATGCCCTGAACCCGCTGGGCAAGGTTCCGGTGCTGATCACCGATACCGGCGAGGCGATCTTCGATTCCCGGGTGATCTGCGAGTATCTCGACAGCGTGCGCGATGGCCCGCCACTGATCCCAACCGATCCGGCCGAGCGGATCGCCGCCCTGCGCTTGCAGGCGGTGGCCGACGGTCTGTCGGACGCCGGGATCCTGGTTCGCTGGGAGACCGTGCGGCGTCCGCCGGCGCTGCGCTATCCACCGCTGGCCGAGGGTCACCTGGCCAAGGTCGCGTCGGGCTGCGCCTTCCTGGAGCGCGAATTCCGGCCGCGCAAGACGCCGGGCCTGGCGGAAATCGCCATCGCCACGGCGCTCTCCTGGATCGCGTTCCGCGAGGTCTACGACGTCCGTTCCGCCTGCCCGATCCTGGCCGCCTGGCTGGAGGCGTTCGAGGGGCGTCCGTCGATGCTGGCCACCACCTTGGAGGGCGAAACCGTCGATGCTTGAAACAAACCCGCCTTGAGCCCGTCACGCTTTGGCGCGAGGATGACCATGGCGGGCGCCACCAGGAGTACGAAGATGATGCGCACCATGATCGCTTCGGCCGCTTTGCTGGCCATCCTCGCCGCCGGCCCGGCCCTGGCCGAAGCCAAGGGCAAGCCCGACCGCTCGTCCTGTTTCCTCGTCTCGTCGATCAACGGCTGGACCCCGGTCGACGACAGGACCGTGGACGTGACGATCACGCCCAAGAACGTCTGGCGCCTGACCCTGTTCGCGGCCTCGCCCAACATCGACTGGACCCTGCGGATCGGCATCGATACGCGCGGCCAGTCCTGGCTGTGCTCGGGACGGACCTTGGGCGCGGAGATCTTCGTGCCCGGCGACATCGGCATGCGCCGCTATCCGATCACCGACGTCCGCAGGCTGACCCCGGAAGAGCTGGCCGCGACCAAGGACAGCAAGAAGAAGTCCTAGTCCGGTTGCCGGCCGTCGGTTCGCCCTCTAGGCTCGCCTCAATCTTGGGGTGAGCAGCTGATGACGACTTACGAAGCGGTGAGCGGTTCCTTCGATTTCGGCCGCGTGGTCCAGCGCACGTTCAAGATCATCGGCGACAACTTCGCGCTGTTCGCCCTGGGCGGCCTGATCCTGGTCACCGGGCCGGTCTTCTTCGGCAGCCTGGCCGCCCTCGGGGCGCGACAGGCCGGCCAGCTTTTCCCGCTCGCCACGTTCGTGGGCGTCATCGCGTCCAGCATCGGCACGCTCTTCATGCAGGGCGCCATGACCTATGCCGTGCTCCAGCGCCTTGGCGGCCGGCAAGCCTCGCTGGGCAAGATCGCCAGCGTGGGGCTGAGGTTCTTCCTCCCGCTGCTGGGCTTGGCGATCGTCCAGGGCATCGGCACGCTCATCGGCTATATGCTGCTGTTCGTGCCCGGGATCATCCTGGGTGTCGTCTGGTGCGTCAGCGCGCCCTCCATGGTCATCGAGGAACGGGGCATCTTCGAAGCCCTGCAGCGCAGCCGCGACCTGACGCGAGGCCATCGCTGGGCGATCTTCGGCCTGTTCGTCGTCTACTTCATCCTCAGCATCATCCTGGGCATGGTCATCGGCGGCGTCGGCGCCGCCGCGGGTTTCAGCGCGGTGGGAGGCCTGGGCGCGACCAAGGTTACGGACTTCACTCCGGTGCTGGTCGTCTCGACCTTCATTTCCTCGCTGGTCAATGGCGCGCAGAGCATGCTGATCGCCGCCGGCGTGGCCTCGATCTACTACGAACTGCGGGCCACCAAGGAAGGCGTCTCGCCGGACCACCTGGCGTCGGTCTTCGACTGAGGCCGCGCCCTAGACGTCGTGCTTGTCGCGACGTCGGACCCCCATAAGCAGCCGCGACTCCAGTCGCCTGCGCAGCGCCGCATAGTAGGCGCTGAGGAAGTCGTAGTCGTCGTCGTTCGGCGCGCGGGTCCAGCCGATCTTGCCGGCGATCCGCTCGGCCACCACGCGCACGGTCCTGCGGTCGCGCTGGCGCAGGACGTCCTCCAACACGTGCAGCTCCTTGGCCCCGTAGGCGTCCATCTGCTCCAGGGTGAAGGCGTAGCGCGACAGCCGCTCGGCCCCGTCGTCGGCCATGTCGCGGATCAGGCTCCGCTTGGGCGTGCGCACCACCCAGGTGCCGCCGACCAGGTCGCCCACCCGCAGGCGGTCGGCGTTGAACAGCGGGAACAGCACGAAGATCGCCGCCCAGGTGAAGCCCAGCAGGTACATCCAGCTCTCGACGCCGCCATCGCCGGTCGGGGCGAACAGGATGGCGATCGGCAGGAAGACCTCCAGCTCGCGCATGGCGTTGCGGGCGAAGATGGCGCCGGGCCGCAGCCGCCCGCCGTCGCGCATGGCCACCCGCAGGCCCATGATCCGCTTGCCCGGCGTCGCGGCGGCGGCCGAGAGCTCGAAGCCGATGAAGTAGAAGTTGCGCAGCACGAAGAAGCCCAGCAGCCAGATCACCGCCATGATCTCGGCCCCGTTCGCGCCGATGGCCCGGACGGCGCCCATGCCCATGAACACGACCACCAGCGAGACGACGATCAGCGTCCCGATGATGATCGCCGCGTCCAGCATGAAGGCCCCGGCGCGCTGCCCAGCATCGCCCAGCTCCAGGCGCAGATCGACGCCCTCCGGGGTGATGAAGGCGCGGGTCATCTTGGCCTCGCCGGAGACCTTGACCTTGGTTTTGGTCGTATCCTGGGCGGAAGCCTTAGCCATCGCGGCGGGCTCCTTCGACGCCGCGCGGACGCGGGCCGTAGAAGTAGAGACCCCACATCACGGCCGTCACCGCCGCCACCGCGTAGCGCGCCGGCGTCAGGGTGATCAGCTGGCGGCCGAAGCCTTCCAGCAGACCGGCCAGGAACAGCATCACCACCACGCCGCCCATCACGGTCGCGGCGTGACGTCCGGCCTCGGCGATGGCGTCCAGGCGTCGTCGCTCGCCGGGGAAGGCCACCGCCCAGCCGACGCGCAGCCCCGCCGCTCCCGCCAGGGCCACGGCGAACAACTCGGTCACGCCGTGGATCAGCAGCCAGCCGCCGGCCTCGACGCCCAGCCCCCGGCTGACGAACAGGGTGACGAACACCCCCAGGGTCGCGCCGTTGTAGAACATCAGCCCCGCCGTCGGCAGGCACAGGGCGAACCCCAGGGCGAAGGCCATCAGGGCGACCTGGGCGTTGTGGGTGAACAGGAAGGTCGCGAAGACCGTCAGCCCCTGCTTGTCCCCGCCGAACAGTGTGTCGCGCAGCAACTCGGTCGAGGCTGTCGGGTCGCGCCCCCCCGTCATGGCCTTGGGCATGAAGGCGTAGAACCAGTCGGCCTCCTGCAGCATCAGCCACGAGGCGATCAGCGCCCCGACCGCCATGAAGGCGACGCTGACCAGGGTCTCGCGCCACAACCCCTTTACCGCCCGCGGCCAGGTCTCGCTGAAGAAGGTCGTCAGCTGACCGCGCAACGTCTCGCGCGAGCCGTAGACGAAGAAGTACGAGCGGGCGCAGAGCGTCTCCAGATAGTCGACCAGAGCCCGATCCAGCGAGGTGGCCCGCGCCACCGACAGCGCCGACAGCGCCGAGCGATACAGCACCGGCGCGGCCAGCAGGTCCTCGTCCGAGAGGTCGGCGATCGAGCCCTTCTCGACCTTGCCGATCAGGCGCTCCAGCCGCCGCCAGTCGGCCTCGCGCTCCTGGCGGAAGCGCTGGCTCTTCAGGCGCGGGTCAACCTTCACATCGATCACAAGAGGTCCCTCCGCTTGAGGTCGACATAGGCGTTGATCAGGGCGGGCCCGATGGCGGCGGCCGGGGCCTCGATGACGTGGGCGCCCAAGCGGCGCAGGCGGGCGATGACCGTGTCGCGCTCGCGCAGCAGGCTGGCGGCGACCACCGCGCGGGAGACATCTGCGGCCTCGTCCGGATCGGTCGCGACCATGCCTTCCAGCTCCTCGTCCTGCATGACGACGAACAGAACGAGGTGCCGCTCCAGCAGCCGCGCCGAGGCCTCGATCATCAGCTCGGCGGCGGTGGCGTCGGTGAAGTCGGTGAACACCACCACCAACGACCGGCGCCCCAGCTTGGTCGCCAGGGTGGTCAGGGCCAGGGTGTAGTTGGTCTCCGCGGCCGAGTAGTCGATCTTGCCGGCCGCGTGCTGCAGCTGGCGGAAGGCGTCGGCGCCGGCCACCACGCCGGTCAGCAGGCGCGGGGCGCTGTCGAAGGCGAAGAAACCCGCCCGGTCGCCGGACCTCAGGCAGGCATAGGCCAGGAGCAGGCCGGCATTGATCGCCCGGTCGATGCGGGGCGCGCCGCCGACGGGCTCGCACATGGCCCGGCCGCAATCCATGGCCATGACGACGTGGTGGTTGCGCTCGGTGCGGAACTCCTTGGCCAGCAGGTGCTGGTGGCGGGCCGACTGCTTCCAGTCGATGGCCCGGCGGTCCATGCCGGCGCTGAACTCCTTCAGGGCCTCGAACTCCGAGCCCTCGCCCCTGTCGATCTGGCTCTTGGCGCCGATCATGGCGTCGCGGTCCAGCATCTTCACGGCGTCTTCGCGGACGCCCCGCAGGTCGGTCCCGACGGGCGCGTCGATGTCGAGGTCGAACAGCTTCTGCTTCCAGACGAGACCCAGCGGGCCGGTCCAGCGGACCCACAGCCTGTGCAACTTGCCCTCGCCGCGCCGCTCCGGCGTCAAAGAGAAGGCGAAGGTCCCCACCCGCGCCTCGATCTCGGCCCCGACCACGGTGTGGGCCACGCCCAGGCGCGCATCGGCCTCCAGCGCTGCCTCGGCCAGGGCCGGGGCGCGGCCGTCGAACCGCGCCGTGAACGCCGCCTCGGCCGGGCGCGCCACCGACAGGAACGGCCGCTCCGGCGCGTCCAGCGCCAGCTTGGTCCGCGAGCCGCCGGACAGGGCGTCAGCCGTCATGGCCAGCAGCATCAGGCCGATCCAAGCCGGACCCGACAGCCAGCCCGCCGGCGTCATGACGCCAACCAGCAACGCCACCGGAAGTCCGATGGCGGCGGCGATCACGGCGCGGCGCGTGGGGTAGATCACGTGAGATAGCTCATCGGGGCGCCGCCACCCGCTCGACCAGGCCCTTGAGCACCAGGTCGACCTTGCGGCCTTCGATCTCGGCGGCGGCCGACAGCACGAGGCGATGGCGCAGGGCCGGGATCGCCAGGGCCTTCACGTCGTCGGGCACCACATAGTCGCGGCCGTCCAGGGCGGCGCGGGCGCGGGCGGCGACCGCCAGCATGGCCCCGGCGCGCGGCGAGGCGCCGGTCTCGATGTCGGTGGAGTCGCGTGTGGCCCGCACCAGATCGACGATGTAGCCGACCACCTCGTCGGTCAGCCGCACCTGGGCGACGGTCTCGACGGCGGCGTCGATGGCGGCCCGCTCCAGCACCGGCGTCACGCCGAACGAGGCGGGATCCATCTGACCGGTCCGCTGGCCGTGGCCGACAATGATCGCCCGCTCCTGCTCCACGCTCGGATAGTCCAGCACGTGCTTGAACAGGAAACGGTCCAGCTGAGCCTCGGGCAGCGGATAGGTGCCCTGTTGCTCGATCGGGTTCTGGGTGGCCACCACGGTGAAGCGCGGGCTGAGCGCGTGGGAGACGCCGTCGATGGTGACGTGGCGCTCCTGCATGGCTTCCAGCAAGGCGGCCTGGGTCTTGGGCGGCGTGCGGTTGATCTCGTCGGCCAGCAGCAGCTCGCAGAACACCGGCCCGCGCGTCAGGCTGAAGGTCGAGGTCTGGAAGTTGAACAGGTTGGCCCCGATCACGTCGCCCGGCATCAGGTCCGGCGTGAACTGGATGCGGCCGTAGTCCAGCGCCACGCTGCGCGCGAAGCTCTGGGCCAAGAGCGTCTTGGCGGTGCCGGGCGGACCTTCCAGCAGCACGTGGCCGCCGGCAAACAGGGCGATCAGCAGCAGGTTCACCGCCTCGTCCTGGCCCACGACGGCCTTGCCGATCTCGGCGCGGATCCTGGCGGCCAGCGCCCCCACATTAGTGACGTCCACGGATCAGCTCCTGTTTCCAAGCATGAAGGTCGCGGGCCACGCGCGTCAGGTCCGACACGGTCGCGGCCCGCGCGCGCTCTGCGAGCGCCGAATAGGTATGGGTCGCGCCGACCGTCCGGCTGACGCGATCCAGGAAGTCGTCGAGGGCTTGGCCCTCCAGCCCGCGCGGCGCGCCGATGGCCCGCGCGGCCGAGGCGCGGATCAGCTCGGCATAGCGCGGGGCCATGCGCGCCTCGCGGCCGGCCAGGCGGATCAGGCCGGCGGTGTTGTCGGCCAGGGCCGTCTTGCCCAGGGCCACGGCGCGGCGCGCCTGCAGCGAAGGCCCGAAGCGCGCCACCGCCTGCAGGCCCGCCAGCACGGCCAGGGCGACCATCACCAGGGTCGCGCCCAGCAGCGGCGGCTCCAGGGCCAGGCGCAGCAGGCTGCGGGTGCGCTTGAAGCCGTGCAGGGTGACGTCGAAGATCACCGGCGTGCCCTTGGCCCGGATCAGGTTCAGCATGCCCACCGCGTTGCGGGCGCCGTTCACGGTCTTGAGCCCGGTGGTGTTGAGCAGGTCGGCGTCGGCCAGCACGTAGGTCTGGGTCTTGGCGTGCATGGCCAGCACCGCCGCGCCGTTTTGATCCTTCAGCACCGGCGTCCAGCCCTCGCCCGACAGGGTGCGCGAAGCGCGCTCGCGCACAGGACCGCCCATCGCCTGGCCGCTCGGCCGCGACAGCCGCACCTCGCGATCGCCTTTAAGGGTCTGCAAGGTGAGCCCCTTGCGCAACGACTGTGGCAGGACGGCGAGGCTGACCTTGTCCGGCTCGACCTCCAGCGTCGTCGCCCACCCCTTGTGACGCGGATCGGGTCCTGCGCGCCACTTGGGCAGGACGATCAGGATCGGCCCCAGCTCCTCGAAGGCGTCGAAGGCCTTGAGGTCGACGGTCGAGCCGGCGGGCGGCGTCAGCACCAGGAGCCCCCCCGCGGCGGAGGGCAGGTTTCCACGGCTGGTCAGCACCGGCTCGCCCGACAGGGTGAGCAGGCGCGCCAGGGCCGCATAGCCGACCGACGAGCGCGACAGGGCGTGGCCGCCGCCATCGTCGCCCTTCTTCAGTTCCGGCGCATAGGCCGACAGTACGCCCAAGCCCGCCACGCTGATGATCCCGACCAGGACCAGGACGATCATGGTCATCGGCGAAAAGCCGCCTTGCGCCTTCCACCGGCTCATCCGCGCCACCCCTCGGGCAGGGCGAAAGCCTCGTAGGCCGAGCGACAGGCGGCGAAGTCGTCGCCGTCCACGGGGCGGCCGCCGAACAGGCCGCGCTCGACCACCCGGGCGATGCTGGCGAAGGCGGGGCGAGCAGCGTCCGGCAGGGCGGGCAGGACGGCGATCTCGCGCGCGGTCAGCGAGATGCGCAGCGCCCTGGGGCGGTGTTTCTGGATGTCCTCGACGCTGCGCAGCAGGATCAGGTGCGCGGCCTCCAGGAACTGGCCCTGAGCCGCCAGTTGGTCGGCGGCGGCCAGCAGGTCGCGGGCGTGGCCGGCGTCGGGCCGCCAGGGCGGATCGGCGCTCAGGCGCGGCCCTTCGGGGCGAGCGGCCGGCTTGCGTAGGCGCAGGATCTCTCGGGCGATGGCGTAGAGGATCAGCAGGACCAGCACCGCCAGCCCGATCCAGAACACGTATTTCATGTAGGGCGCGAGATGGCCGAGGAACTTGCCGAGCGCGATCAGCCATTCCGGCGGCTTGGGCGGAACCAGGGTCTGGTGGTCGAACTGGAAGGTGGAATCGTCACGCAGGCGCTGCTGCGCCAACTGGACCTTCGCATCGGACGCCGTCTCAGAAACCCTCACGCCCCGAACCCAAAGTCGCTCCAATGCGCGACCGAAGCGCTGCGCCCCAACCCACGACGCGGGCATCATCGGCTCAACCTTACGACGTGGCAATGGGGTTCGACGCTTGACTCATCCGTTAGCAAACACTAACCGTTAGTCATGACTAACGTTCAAGGCGCCTTGACGGCTCTGGTCGACCCTACCCGGAGGGCGGTGTTCGACCGCCTGTCGGAGGGACCATCCGACGTCGGCTCGCTGGCGGCGCGGCTGCCTGTCAGCCGCTCGGCCGTCTCCCAGCACCTGAAGGTGCTGAAGGACGCGGGCCTGCTGACCGACGAGGCGATCGGGACCCGCCGGGTCTACCGCATCGATCCGGCGGGCCTGGGGCCGCTGCGCGCCTGGCTGGATCAACATTGGGACCGGGCTCTCAGCGCCTTCGCCGCGCTCGCAGACCATTTGGCCGACGAACTGGAGGACGAAGAATGACCGCCACCCTCATCCGCCCCGCGCCGATCCGCAAACGACTGGAGCTGCGGGCCACGCCCGAGCGCGCCTTCGCGGTCTTCACCGAGGCGATGGGCAAGTGGTGGCCCAAGGAGCACTCTATCGTCCTGGCCCTGCACCAGACCCCGCAGGTCGAGGTGAAGATCGAGCCCCAGGTCGGCGGTCGCTGGTACGAGATCGGCGAGAGCGGCGCGGAGTATCAGTGGGGCGAGGTCCGCGCCTGGGAGCCGCCGGCCCGCCTGGTGCTGGTCTGGCGGCTGAACGCCGAGTTCCAGTACGACCCGAACCTGGACACCGAGGTCGAGATCCGCTTCGTCCCGCGCCCCGAGGGCGGCACGGTCGTGGAGTTCGAGCATCGCGGCCTGGAGGCCTTCGGCGCCAATGCGGCCGAGATCATGGCAGGCATGGACGCCGGCTGGGGCATGATCCTGGGCCAGTTCGAGGCCTTGGCGGCGGCGTAGCCTACTCCGCCTGTCCGCCTACCAGGGCCTGGGCGTAGTGGTGGCGATCGATGATCGGGCGGCAGAAGATCAGCACGCCGTCGATCACCGCCGGCTCGGTCAGCAGGGCCTTGAACCAGACATTGGCCTCGTGCGCGCCGGCGTGCAGCGCCGTGACCCGGTAGCTGTGCCGGCCGGTCACGGCGGCGGCGGCCGAGACATGGGGATCGTCACGCAGGCGTGCTTCCAGATTGCTCAGGTCCTGACCGTCGCAGAGCCGCGTGCGCAGGTCGGCGATACAGTGGCAGACGGTGTCTGGCAGCTTCACGCGATCGATCAGCTTGAGCATGCCGCTCTGCTTGAAGCGGCTGATGATCCGGAACGCCGTCGTCTGCGAGACGTCGAACAGCTGGGCCAGTTCCTGCACTGTCGGCAGGGGCTTGCCCTCCAGCTTGGCGATGATCTCGAGGTCGGCGGCCAGGCCGTCGCGCGGCGCCGTCGCCTGACGCGAGGGCTGCGGCGGTCCGGGTCTGATCTGGTTCACGGGCGCCTCGCCTGGTCGCCCCACCGCGACCCGGCGAGTTAAACGCGGAAGCGCCTGAATAGCAATGAAATTCTCTGATTAGAGAATTTGCGCCCGTTAAGAGAAATGCTCGGACTCAGGGCTTCTTCGGGGTGAACAGCAGGTCGTGATAGTCCCAGCTGAAGTCGACGATCGGCGAGACCGCCTTCATCGTCACGCGCTCCACCCCGCCGTCGGCGTTGAGGTTGAAGGTGACATAGGCCGGCTCAAGGGTCTTGTCGTCGAAGCGGGTGACGAAGGTGTCGTACTGCCAGTGCTCCAGCTTGCCGGCCATGCGCGGGGTCGACTTGAAGTCGATCCGCAGGCCGCCCTCGCCGTTGGTCACCGCGATGTCGCCATACCAGGGATCGCTGTAGGTCCCCGCGTACTTGGTCGTCGGTAGCGAGGGCCCGACACCGGCCGGCTTGGCCTGGACGGCGCCCAGGCTCTTCAGCGCTCCGGCGACCAGCTGCTTCTTGTAGGCGATGTACTTGTCGCCCCACGGCTCGGGCTTGAGACCCAGATAGTGGTCCAGCAGCTCGTACATCAGTCCACGGACGAGTTCGCCGTCCTCGCTGTTCAGCTCGATCGAGAAACCGACATTGCGCTCGGGGATCAGCACCACGGCGGTCTTGAAGCCCAGCACCGCGCCGCCGTGCCAGACGATCTGGGTCCCGCGATAGTCCTGGATCTGCCAGCCCAGGGCGTAGGCCTGGAAGGTCGGCTTGGTGACCTCCATGCCGGCTGGAGCCCGCTCCAGCGGCTGGATCACCGTGGGCTGCCACATGGCCTTGCTCTGGGCCTCGCTGAACAGGCGCTTACCGTCGGGCAGAGCGCCCTTGGCCAGCTGCAGCTTCAGCCACTTGGTCATGTCGTTGGCGCTGACCGCCATGCCGCCGGCCGGCGCTGCGCTGGTCGACAGCTCGTCGCGCTCGTCGAGGACCTCCTGGTCGCCCGCCCCGCGCAGGCCGCCGTTCATGCGGGCGTGCGGCTGGGCGCGGTTGGCGATCTGGAAGCGGCGGCCATCGGTGGTCGAGGTCGCCATGCCGGCGGGCGCGAAGACGTGCTCGCGGACATAGTCCTCCCAGGTCTGGCCGGTGACCGCCTCGATCATCTGGCCGGCGACCATGTAGAGGACGTTGTCGTAGGCGTAGCCGCTGCGGAAGCTGGTGGCGGGCTTGAGATAGCGCAGGCGGCGCACGGCCTCGGCGCGGGGGATGTTGCTGCGCGGCACGAACAGCAGGTCGCCCTGCCCCAGGCCCAGGCCGCTGCGATGGACCAGAAGGTCGCGCACGGTCAGCTCGCGTGTCACCCACGGGTCGTACATCTGGAAGCCCGGCAGGCGGTCGGCGACCTTGTCGTCCCAGGAGAGCTTGCCGGCGTCGACCAGGGTGGCCAGGGCCGCCACGGTCATCGCCTTGCCGGTCGAGCCGGTCATGAACAGGGTGTCGCCGTCGACCTTCTCGGGACTGCCCAGCTTGCGCACGCCGTAACCCTTGGCCAGCACGGTCTGGCCCTCGTCGACGATGGCGATCGACAGGCCCGGCGCGCCGACCTTCTGGCGCAGCGCCTCGACATGGGCGTCGAAGTCCTTGGGCGGCTGGACGACGGGACCGGCGGCCATGGGGGCCGCCTGGAGCGCGGCGGCGAGGACGAGGCTGATCATGGGACCTCCGGCTGAAAGGCGGGACGCTTGGCGAGACGGATGAGCCCGATGGTCGCCAACGGAGCGACGTAGAGCGCGATCAGGGCGTAGGCGAGCAGGCGATAGCCGCCGGCGATCAAGCCGACCAGCCCGACCCGCTCGGCCAGCACCATGCAGAAGACGAGCAGGGCCAGAGCACAGAGCGCCCGGGCGCGGACGCCGAACGGACGGCCCAGCCGCGCCTGGACAGCGCCGGCGACGCGTTCGTTGATGGCGTGGACCGCGCCCGTGCCGCTCTCCAGCAGGGCCGCGAACACCATCACCTGGAACAGCAGGCGGAAGATCGGCAGGTTCAGCTTGGCCAGCAGCACGTCGGACGGCAGGGCCGCTGCGCTGACCTCGGGCGCGTAGGCGCACATGCAGACGAAGAAGACGAAGGCCGGGATCATGGCCAGCGGCCCGGCGATCAGGCCGGCCGTCACGGCGTCGCGGTCGCTGAGCAGGTGGCGGGTCACCGGCAGGATGATCACCGCGCCGATGATATTGTAGCCGGCATAGGTGGCTCCGCCGGCCAGGGCGTCGCCGCCGAACTGGAACGGAACCGAGAAGGCCGCCGCCACGTCGTGGCCGAAGGTCGTCAGGGCCAGCACCAGGAACAGGCCATAGACGCCGTAGAGCAGGATCGAGACCCAGGCGAACAGTTGCTCGACCACCTTGTTGCCGAAGGCGGTGAAGGCCGTGACGCCGGCCAGCAGGGCCAGCATCCCGGCCCACTTGGGCGCGCCGAACACGGCGTGGCCGATCTCGCCCGCCGCCGCGCCGAACACGGCCAGCACGATGACCACGAAGAAGGCGTAGGCCAGTTCGAAGGCGATCCAGCCGCGCCCCAACAGGGCCTGGAAGAAGCTGCGATAGTCCCGCGCCCCGTTCGCCCGCGCGAACAGGAAGGTCAGGACGCACATGCCGCTCCAGATCAGCGTCGCCAGCGTCAGGCCGACGAGGCCGCCCCAGGGGCCGGCGGGCATGAAGAACTCGGCGATCTCGCGACCGGTGGCGTAGCCGCCGCCGATGACGGCGGCCTTGAACGCCAGGCCCGGCAGCAGCCAGCGGCTGAACCAACCGGAAGCCTGACCGCTCATGCGAGGCAGGAATCCAGCAGGCGCTCGAACTCGGGTCCGCCGCGCAGCGGGTCGGCGGTCGGCAAGCCCAGGCGCGTGGCCACGGCCTCGATCTCGGCCGCCGCCGCCTCGGGCGACAGCTTGCCGGTGTTGAGGCTGATCCCGGCGCAGCGGATGTTCGGATTGGTCACCCGGCCCAGGGCGATGGTCGCCTCGATCACCGCCTCGATGGTCGGCAGGCTGTAGCCGGCATGGCCGAGGATCTCGGTGCGGCCCGGCTCGTGGCAGACGACGAAGGCGTCGGGCTGGCTACCCTGCAGCAGGCCCAGCGACACCGCGCCATAGGCCGGATGCATCAGCGAGCCCTGCCCCTCGATCACGTCGATATGGCTGGCGTCGGCGGCCGGGCTCAGCATCTCGGCCGCGCCGGCGATGAAGTCGGAGACCACCGCGTCGATCGGCATGCCGGCGCCGGCGATCATGATCCCGGTCTGGCCGGTGGCGCGGAAATCGACGTCCAGCCCCCTGCCCTTCAGCCCTCGGGCGATGGCCAGGGCGGCGTACTTCTTGCCCAGAGCGCAGTCCGTGCCGACGGTCAGGATCCGGCGGCCGGAGCGCCGCGCGCCCGAGCCGACGGGAATACCCGGCGGCGGCGTGCGCACGTCGATCAGTCGACGCCCGGTCCGCTCGGCGGCGGCCTTCAGCTCGGGAATGTCCGACAGCCTGGCGTGCATGCCCGAGATGATGTCGAGGCCTGCTTCCAGGGCCTCGATCAGGCCGGCGATCCAGCTGGACGGGATGACCCCGCCCGCATTGGCCACGCCGATCACCATGCCCCGCGCGCCCTCCGCCGCCGCCTGGGCAGGGGCCAGCGCCGGCAAGCCGGTGCTGACCCGCGCGCCAGGCAGGACGAACTCGCCGACGCAGCGGTCGCCGACCCAGTCGCGCAGGCCGAACGCCGTCTTGGCGTAGCCGGGCTCGACGGTGTCGCCGAGGAACAGGAGGTAGGGCGACGGCAGGCCGCCCTCCTCTTCCCGCGCCTCGTCTCGCGTGACTCTGGCGATAGCGCTCATCCGATCAGAAGCCGGCCGTGAGGCTGACGCCGATCGTGCGCGGACGGAGCACGCCGGTGCCCATCGACCCGCCCGGATAGACCGGCAGGCCGTTGGCGGTGAGCGCGCTGGTCGAGATCTTGCCGTCGCCGTCGGTGGCGTTCTTCACATAGGCCTCCAGGTCGACCTTGCCGATGGTGATCCCGGCCCGCAGGTCGAGCACTTCGTAGGACGACAGTTGGCGCTGCTTGCCGTTCGCGGTCCGATAGGTGGCGTCGAAGGTGCCGCCCTGCTTGCCCACCATCCGCAGCGAGGCGCCGACATAGGCCTGCTTGTCGCCGATGGTCCACGAGTAGTCGCCGTTGAAGCCCATGCTGAGCTTGGGCGTGAAGGGCAGCTTGTCGCCCTTCTTGCCGCCGACCAGGGCGCTGGTGTCGCCGGCCAGCGTCACCTCGGTATAGGCGCCGTTCGCCGACAGCGTCAGGCCGTTGGCCAGGCGCGCCGTGGCGTTGAACTCGACGCCTTCGCTCTTGGCGTCGGCGCCGTTGGCGTTGATGCCGAAGTTGTTGACGACCGTCAGCAGCTGGATGCCCTTCCAGTCGATGTGGAAGGCGGCCACGTCCAGGGTCAGGCGATGGTCGGCGCTCTCGCCCTTGAAGCCGACCTCGTAGCTGGTGACCGTGTCCGGCGCGAAGCTGGACGGGGTGTTGGCCGGGGCGCTGGGCGGGATCACGTTCGGGCCGCCGGGGCGATAGCCCTTGGCGACGCGACCATAGACCGAGCGGTTCTCGTCGATCTTGAACTTCGGGGCCAGCGAGTAGGTGAAGACGTTGTCCGAGGACTTCAGGTTGCTGTTGACCGGCGTGCCTCCGGCCAGCGCGCCCTTGGCCGCCTGGCTGGCGACCTGGTCGTTGTGGCTGTAGCGGCCGCCCAGGTCGACATCGAAGCGCTCGCCCAGATGGACCGTGGCGTTGGCGAAGCCGGCATACTCCTTGTAGCGCGAGCTCAGGCTGACCTCGGCCAGCAGGGGCAGGGTCGTCAGCTGGTTCAGCGTGCCCGGCGCCACGGCGATGTACTGCTGGAAGATCAGGCCCTTCTCGTCGGTATGGTAGCCGCCGATCAGCCACTCGAACGCCGCGCCCTCGTTGGAGACCAGGCGGACTTCCTGGGTGTATTTGCGATTGTTGGTGTTCTGGCCGAGATACAGGTCGTTGGCCGCGCCGAACACCGACTTGATCAGACCACTGAGGTTGAACGAGGCGTCGTCGCGCTTGGTCTGGTTCAGCTCGCTGTAGCTGGTGGACGCCGTCAGCGTGCCGATGCCGACGTCGTAGTTCATCACGGCGTTGTAGACGCGGTAGTCGACGTCCGAGAACGCCGGCACGAACTGCGACAGGGTCGGCCGGCCGTACCGGGTCTTCAGGGTGTTGGGGTCGCTCTCGACCACGGTCGGGGCGTCGGCCTTGATGTCCTGCAGCACCGTCGTCAGGCGCAGGTCGAACTTGTCGTTCGGCTTGAACATCAGCGAGGCGCGGCCGCCATAGACCTTGGCGTCGTTGATGTTCTCCTCGACGTCGGAGCCGCCGGTGCCGATCGAGTCGATGAAGCCGCCGTCCTTGCGGTAGAAGCCCGAGGCGCGCACGGCGACCGTCTGGCTCAGCGGGATGTTGACCACGGCCGTGGTGCGATACGACATGTCGCCGCCCTTGGCCTGCTCGACCGCGACGCGGCCGCGGGCGCTGTAGCCGCCGGTGTCGGGGGTGTTGGTCACGAACTTCAGCAGACCGCCCATCGAGCTGGCGCCGTAGAGCGTGCCTTGCGGGCCGCGCAGCACCTCGATGCGGGCCACGTCGAAGGTGTCGAAGTCGCCGGCCAGGACGGCGCCGTTGACCAGCGCGCTGCTCGAGCCGAACGGGGTCTCGTCCATATAGACGGCCACGGTCGAGGCGACGCCGCCGGTGTTGACGCCGCGCATGACCAGGCGGCCCTGGCCGGGCGTGCTCTGAACCAGCTGCAGGCCGGGCACCAGCTTGAGGTAGTCGGCGAAGGTGGTCGCCTGCACGGTCTCCAGCGCGTCACCCGACACGACCGAGATCGCCTGCGGGATGTCGATGACCGTCTGTTCCCGTTTCTGGGCGGTGACGACGATCTCCTCGACGGTGGAGACGGACTTTGAACTTGGGTCCGCATCGGCCGCGAAGGCCGGGGCCTGAGCCATCAGCAGCGCGCCGGCGGCGCTGGTGATCAGCAAGGTCGCACGATTGAGCTTCATCCTATTCCCCCTCGTTGAATGCGCGCGACGGCCCCGGAGAGACCTGCCCCTTCCGTCGGCGCTGGGGCCTGCTCGGATATTCCCGTGCTCGACCCTGCCTATTACGAATGTGTAATCCTAATTAGGACACTGTTATCCCAATCAGAGAATTGTCAATCGCAATTGGAAACTAGTTGGAGGAACCGTTCGCCTCGGCGCGGCGCGCCCAAGGATCGATCAGTCGCAGGAGGATCGCGGCGGTAACGGCCAGCCCCGCGAGCAGGGCGAAATAGGCCGTGTGGCTCATTCGGCTCCACAGCGTGCCGACGAGGCCGGCGCTGAGGCTGCCGGCGAAGATGGTCAGGTACCAGGCCGCGACCGTGGTCGCGCCGAACCCTGGCGGCGCCAGGCGCGCGAACAGGCCAAGGCCCGTCGGCAGGATGAAGAGTTCGCCGAAGGTGTAGATGCCGAAGAACACCACCAGCCACAGCCAGTGCGCCTTGCCCCCGCTGAAGGCGTCGACCGCGCAGAGTACGCCATAGGCCCCGGCGACGATCAGGGCGCCGGTCGCCATGCGCTGGGCCGGAGACGCTCCCTGCCCGTGGTCGGCCCGGCGCTTCCACCCGGCCAGCAGCATCGGCGTCATGGCCATGACCAGCAGCGGGTTCAGTGACTGGAACCAGGTCATCGGCACGGTCCAGGATCCGAGGCTGCGGTTCACCCCCGCGTCAGCCCAGAGGGCGACCGTATTGCCGGCCTGCTCGTAGGCGCCGCGGAACACCGTTACCGACAGCGCGACCCCGGCCAGCACCAGCACGGTCGGCAGGCCCATCCGGCCCTTGGCCGTGGGCTCGACCTTGGTCGGCTTCTGCTCGGCCGGCAGGTACTTCTGGCCCCACAGGTAGATCAGCAGGCCGGCCAGCATGCCGATGCCCGCCAGGGCGAAACCGACGTGCCAGCCGAACAGCTCGCCCAGGGTCCCGCACAGCAGCGGCGCGAGAAAGCCGCCGATGTTGATGCCCAGATAGTAGACGTTATAGGCCCAGCCCCGCCGAGGATCGTCGGCCGCATAGAGGTCGTTGATCTGGCTCGGCAGGGTCGGCAGGAACAGCCCGTTGCCCAGGGCGATCGTCGCCAGGGCGACGAAGAGCAGGTTCTCGAAACCCATCATGAAATGGCCGGCGGCCATGACACTGGCGCCGATGATGATCGCGCGCCGCTTGCCCAGCAGCCGGTCGGCGATCACCCCGCCGACGATCGGCGTAAAATAGGCGCAGGCCGTGTAGGTCCCGTAGATCAGGGACGAGGTCCCCTGGGCGATCAGCAGCTGCTTGGTCATGTAGTAGACCAGCAGCGCGCGCATGCCGAAGTAGGAGAACTGTTCCCACATGTTCGTCAGGAACAGGACGGTCAGGCCGCGCGGCTGACCGAACCACGGCGAGGCGTCGAGGGCCTTCTGGGTCATGCGGCGACTGCTTGCGCCGGAGCGCCCCAGACGCCGTCACCGGCCCAGACGGTCCCGTCGCGATAGACCGCGCCCGGCGGGCGGTCCTCGGCCAGGAAGGTCGCGCCGTCGAGGTCGACGAGATCGCAGACCTGGCCCAGCACGAAGCCGGGACCGGTGGCGAGGCTGGTCCCGACCATGGTCCCGACCATGACGCCCAGGCCCAGCCGCCGCGCCTTGGCGGCCATCAGCAGGCCCTCGGTCAGGCCGCCGCACTTGTCGAGCTTGATGTTGATGACTTGGAAACGGCCCACCATGGTCGCCACGTCGGGCAGCGACACACAGCTTTCATCGGCCGCGATCGGGATGGGGCTGTCGAAGCCTTCCAGCTCGTGCTCATGGCCGCGCGCGAGAGGTTGCTCCAGCAGCGAGACGTTCTGCTCGACCAGGGTCTCGACCAGTCCGTCCAGGTCGGCGCGGGCGAAGCCCTGGTTGCCGTCGACACCCAGCCAGGCGTCCGGGCGGGCAGCGCGGATGGCCCGCACCCGGGCCTGGTCCAGGGCGAGATCCCCGGTCAGCTTGATCTTGATCGACCTGGCCTGGGTGTAGCCGATCGCGCCCTGGGCCATGACCTCGGGCGTGTCGGCGCCCAGGGTGAAGGTGGTGCGCAGCGGCCGGGGCGCGTCCATGCCCGCCAGCTTCCAGACGTGGAGACCGGTGCAGGCGGCCTCCAGGTCCCAGAGCGCGCAGTCGATGGCGTTGCGCGCCCCGCCCGGTGGCAGGATGAAGCGCAGCGCTTCGCGGGTCGGCCAGGCCTCGATGGCCTCGCGCACCGCCTCGATCTGCGCCCGCATCCCGTCGACGCTCTCGCGCAGGAAGAAGACCCCGGACGCCTCGCCGCGTCCGCTTCGACCACCTTCCGACAGTGTCACGACGATGATCTCGGACGTGTCGAAGACGTGGCCGGCGATGCGGAAGGGCTGGGCCAGGCGAAGGGTTTCGCTGGCGATGTCCAGGGTCAGGCGGCCCATCAGTAGTGCACCGACAGGGCCAGCAGGTGGAAGGTCAGGGCGACATAGGTCAGCAGCAGCGCGGCCAGCAGCAGCAGCACGCTCCAGAGCTTGCGCGCCCAGCCGCGGCCGTCGGTCCAGGTCAGCCACAGGTTCCAGCCGGCGGTGAGCACGGCGATCGGGAACACGACCCAGCCCAGGCCCTGGAGCAGCAGCATGATCCCGTCCATGCCCCCGGCCATGGCCGCGGCGCTTTTGGTCATGCTGGTCACGCCGACGGCCCAGGCGATCATCAGGCCCAGCAACAGGCCCGCCCCGCCGCGCGCGGCGCGCGAGGCCAGCAGCGCCTTGCCAGTGATGTCGGCCTTGGTCTTGTAGCGGCGACGGATCATCGCCACGACCGGCCAGTAGAGGAAGGTCAGGGCCAGGACGCCGATGCTGGCCATCAGGGCCGGCATGATCCAGGCGCCGTTCTGGCCGGCCGGGATGCGGTCGAAGACCATGAAGGGCGAACCGAAGTCCCAGCTCCAGCGGACCGGCTTGCCGTCGACGACCTGGGCGGCCAGGCGATCGTGACCGCCGACCTCGCGCCAGACATAGGGGGCGATCTCGACCCATTCCTTGGGACGGCCGTTGGCGCCCAGGATGCTGGGGACGATCAGCTCGCCCTTGGGACCCACGGCGACCTTGGCCTGACCCATCATGTAGAACAGCGACAGGAAGGTGCTGTCGGCGCGGCGGCTGACCGACCACGGACCGGCCATGGCCTTGGCGTGCTCGGCGGACGTCTTGGCGTCGACCTTGCCGTCCGGCGCGCCGCCGGTCGCGGGCAGATAGCGGTCCGAGAAGTCGCGGAAGATGGCCGTGCGCAGCGTGCCCGCCGCGCCCTGGCGACCGCCGCTGTTCAGCGACAGATAGAGGCCGACGTTCTCGTTCATGTAGAGGTGCAGCGAGGAGTGGAAGCCCTCGGTGTCGCCCAGGTGGCCGATCACGTACCGATTGTTGATCGAGGTCTGGAAGAAGCCCAGCTCCATGCGGTCCAGCGGGCCGATCAGCGACTTGGGGTTCACCTTGTCCAGCGGGCTGTAGTGCATGGTGTGGGCCGTCTCGGCCGACAGGATCCGCGCGCCTTCCAGCTCGCCGCCCTGCAGGTGGGCGATCATGAAGCGGCCCATGTCCGAGCCGGTCGACGAGGCCGAGCCGGCCGGGGCGGGACCGACGATCTCGAAGCCCTTCGAGGGCTGGCCGGGCTTGCCGTAGCCGATGGCGTCCGTGCCGGCCAGGTTGGCGGGCAGCGGCTGGCGGAAGGTGGTGTTGGCCATCTTCAGCGGGGCCATCACGTGGTGGTCGAGATAGTCGTTGAACTTCTCGCCCGACACGCGCTCGACGATGTAGGCGGCCAGGGCCGTGCCGTAGTTCGAATAGGCCGGCGTCACGCCCGCGTCGAAGATACGCTTGGGCACATGGTTCTTCAGGTACGCGCCCAGCTCAGGCTCGGGCTTGCCGTAGAAGATCAGCTCCTTGACCACCTCCTCGAAGCCGGCCGTGTGGGTCATCAACTGGCGGGTGGTGACGGGCTTGCCGTTGCGGGCCGGAATCTTGAAGTCGAGATAGGTGTTGATGTCGGCGTCGAGGTCGATCTTGCCGGCCTCGACCTGCTGCATCACGGCGGTCCAGGTGAACAGCTTCGAGATCGAGCCTGGACGGAAAAGCGTCTTGTAGGGGTCGACCGTCGTCTTCTTGTCGCGATCGGCATAGCCGAAGCCGCGCGTCGTCAGGATCTGGCCGTCCTTGACCACCGTGACCACCGCGCCGGGAATATCGCCCGTGCGCAGGGCGTAGGGCATGTAGCCGTCCAGCCAGAGGTCGACATCGGCCTTGGTCAGGCCTGGTGCGGTCGCCGGCGCGACCTGCGCGGCCGGCGCGGGCTTGGCCGCCATGGCCGCCTTGGCCACCGGCGGCGGCGCCGTTTCCTGCCGTGTCTGGCCGTCGGCCGGGCTGACGCCCGCCGCCAGCAGCGCGAACACCGCAAACGCGGCCCCCTTGATCGCTCGCATCCCTTGCCTCCCCTAAGACTGACAGCGGGATTGCCCCCGGTCGGCCCAGCCGATAAATTGGGTGAACAATCCTGATCAGGACAATTGCTATCCTGATTGGAAAATTCGTCAACCGCCTTCGAGGAGTCGCGGCGCGTGCCTGCTAACGTCCACACGCTTGGAACCCTGCTTCGTGGACTGAGAGATCGTGAGGGCTGGACCCTCAAGCAGATGAGCGAGAAGAGCGGCATCCCCGTCTCGACGCTCTCGAAGGTCGAGCACGACCGCCTGACCCTGACCTACGACAAGCTGCAGCAGCTTTCGCAGCGGCTGGGCATGCGGATGTCGGAGCTGTTCGCGGAAGAGGGCGCCGCCAGCGCGCCGCAAGCCGTCACGGCCCGCCGCAGCCTGGGCGAGATCGAGCGCGCCGTGCGCGTCGAGACCCCCAACTACGACTACTACTACCTGCACACCGAGTTGCGCGGGAAACGCATGATCCCGGTGATCACCAAGATCCGCGCCAAGACCGCCGAGCAGTTCGGCGACCTCGTGCGCCACGCGGGCGAGGAATACATCTACGTCCTGAAGGGCCGGATCGTCGTGAACACCGAGTTCTACGACCCGGTGATCCTGGAAGAAGGCCAGTCGATCTATATCGACTCCAGCATGGGCCACGCCTACGTCGCCGCCGAAGGCTGCGAGGAGGCCGAGGTCCTGGGCGTCATGTCCAGCTCGGACGAGGAGCTGATGAAGGCGCTGCTGGACCTACACGAGGATCAGAAGGCGGCGGGGCGCTAAGGGCGCCAAGCGCTCAACGAGCGCTGTCGCCCGCTCTCGCGGCCATGGCCGGATAGTGCTGGGCGAACGTGCCCTGCACGGCGCCGGTCGAATTGTGACAGGCCGCGCAGGCGTTGCCCGCCGGGAGCGGCTTGGCCGAAGCGGCGCCCGGCCGGAACACATAGAATCGCCGCCCGTCGGGATGCCGGCTGTCGAGAACCTCAAGGCTGAGAAGACGCTCGACGCGCTGGGCGTACAGGACGCGCTCGCCTTTCTTGGCGGGGCCAGGGGCGCCGTTGCGCTCGAGGCCGTAGAAGGTCACGGCGAGAGTCGCGCCATCGGGAAACCGGCCATCGGATCGAAAGCGATCGTACGCCTCGGGTCGCACCTGCACGTGACGCATCTCGTCGGGTTGCTCCAGGCCGTCGGCGTCGAGGCGCAGCGTCGTCCCCAGGGTGACCCATCGGTCGAGGTCCGTCGGCCGGGTCAGCTCGCTAACCGTGACCTCGGCGGACACCTGGCCGTTCGCCGGGCGGTTGGTCGCCGCGACCAGGGTCGCGATGGCGATCGCGCAGATGCCAAGGCGCGGAAGATAGAGGGCGGGATCCATGGTCGTGGGCTCGTCTCGGGGCGACAGGCCTCACGGGTCAGGCATCCCCGGCCCAGCTCGCAACGGCTATGCGACAAGGGGGGCGCTGGTTGCGTCCAAAGTCCGCCTTTCGGAGTTCGCCAAAAGAAAAGGGCGCGCCGAAGCGCGCCCCGAGGGAGAAGTCCGCCTAGAAGGAGGGAAGCCTAGAACCGCAGCGTCACCGCCAGCGAAACGTTCCGCCCGGCCCGCATCTGGAACAGCGTGTCCTGGCGCTTGCTGTCGATGTAGAGGCGGTTCTGTTCGTCGGTCAGGTTCTGGACCTCCAGGATGACCTTGATGGAGTCGTTCACGCTGTAGGAGGCCGAGGCGTCGACATAGATGGTGTCGTCGTTGCCCTGCAGGTCGCTGCCCGGCGAGGCCGGGATGCCGCGAATGAACTTGTCGCGGTAGTTGGCCGTGGCGCGGGCGCTGAACTTCTTGTCCTCGTAGTAGAGCGTCGCCGAGGCGGTGTTCTTCGAGAGGCCCACGAGGTCCGCCGTGGTCGTCGCCGTCGGCACGCCGCCGGCGCTGGCCAGAATGTAGTCGATCTGCGAGGTCACCCGCGTGTAGTTGGCCAGCACGCCGAAGTTCTTGAACACGCCCGGCAGGAAGGTCAGCGGAGCCTGCAGGTTGAACTCCACGCCCTTCAGTGGACCGCCGGGGGTGTTGAACGGCGTCGAGACCGTGAACAGCTCGTCCGGCAGGGTGTTGGAACCGATCAGCAGCTCGTTGGGCAGGCCCAGCTGGTTGAACGGGATCTGCGTGTTGACCCGCTGGATGTAGGTGTTGATGTCCTTGTAGAAGAACGCCGCCGAGATCAGCGAGCCGGGGGCGAAGTACCATTCGACGGCCGCGTCGAAGGTCTTGGCGCGGATCGGGTCCAGGAACGGGTTGTTGACGGTGCCGGTCCGGGTGATCGGGTTGACGCCGCTGGTCGGAGTCAGGGTGCCCAGTTCCGGACGGGTCATCACCTTGGCGGCCGCGAAGCGCAGCAGCAGGTCAGGGCTGGTCTCGATCACCAGGTTGGCCGAGGGCAGCCAGTCGTTATAGGTCCGCTCGACCTCGCCGTAGCGGCCGACCAGGCCGGTGGGCGAAGCGGCCGACGAGACGGCGACATTGCCCGAGCTCATCTGGTCGGTGTGGACGTAGCGCACGCCGACGTCGCCGCGCACGCCCAGGCCGTGGACGTCGTCCAGGTCGAACTCGCCCATCAGGTAGCCGGCCGAGACCTTCTCGCGGATGCGGGCGTCCGCGTGGCCGCAGTTGACGGCGCAGACGCGCGACTGGCCCAGCTTGAGCGCGTCATAGAGCTTCTTCCAGTCCAGCGCCGCCCAGGTCGACGGCGCGCCATGGCCCCACAGGCTGTCGAGGCCGGTGACCTGCTTGGAAAGGCTGGCGACCGTCGTCCCGGTCGGCAGGGCCGTCACCAGGGTGTCGGGGGTGTAGTACCGGGTCTCGAAACCCTTCTGCTCGGCGCGACGGAACTGGCCGCCGGCGCGGATCTTCAGGGCGTCGTTGACCTTGAAGTCGAGGTCGACCTCGCTCTTCATGCCGAAGGTGCGCGAGCCGCCCGGCTTGCCCTGCAGGCTGAAGCCGCCCAGCACCGTGCCGTCGGCCAGGCCCGGGGCGTAGGTGAAGTTGGCCGGGTTGGAGACGTCGAACCCGTACTTCAGGACGGGCGTGCTCTTGCCGTCGCGATAGTCCAGCGAATAGCCGTCGACGTCGATCGCATCCATGAAGGTCTGCATGCGCATCTTGTCTTCCCAGACAGACTTGTTGACCCCGACCACGCCGGAGACGGTCAGGCGGTCGGTCAAGTCATGCTTGAAGTTCAGATTGGCCTGCTTGTAGGTCGTGACGAAGTTCGAGTGCAGGCCCTCGGAACGGACGTCGACGCCGTCGAACAGGGCGTATTGCACCGAGCCGTTCGGGGCCAGCTTGACGTCGCGGATCGACATCATCGGCTGGCCGTTGTTGGACGCGCTGCGGGCCAGGGAGATGGCCTCGATATACTGGTCGTCGCGAGTGACCTCGAAGCGCGAGTACAGGACGTCCAGCGAGACGTCCGTGCGGTCGTCGGGCTGGTACTGCAGCGAGAACGCGCCGCCGGTGCGCTTCTGGGTCTGTTCGGAGTTGGTGTAGCGCGGGATGCGCGGGAAGAACGCGCCGCTGCCGGGCGTCGTCGCCGCGTCCGAACGGCGCGCGTCGAAGACCGCCTGGTATGCCGCCAGGGTGCTGGTGCGCGGATTGCCGGTGCTGCAGTTGGCCGCGTCGGTGCCCTTGGCGGCATTGAACGCCGGGTTCGGGGTCGCGTAGCCGACGGGCGAGCAGAACAGGCCGTTGGTGTTGGCCGACAGGATGTCGACGGCCGAGTAGCCGACCTCGCGCAGGTGGCGCTTCTGGTAGCTCAGCGCGCCCAGCACGCCGATCTTGCCGTCGGCGAACTTCTTGGACGCCAGGGCCGAGATGCGCGGGTCAATGTCCTTGGCCACCGAGTTGCGGCTGCCGCGGGCGGTGATGGTGAACACCTGGTCGCCGCGCTGGTCCAGCGGACGCGGGGCCGACAGGTCGACCGTGGCGCCCAGCGAGCCTTCCTCGACATCGGCCGAGGTGGTCTTGCGCACCGTCAGCGCCGAGAAGATGTCGGTCGGGAAGACGTTGAAGTCGAACGAGCGGCCGCTGTTGCCCGCGCCGTAGATGTCGGAGGCGCCGGTCTGGGACGCGCCTTCCATGCCGTTGATGCGCACGCGGGTGAAGCCGGCGCCCAGGCCGCGCACGCTGATGTTGCGGCCTTCGCCGCCGTCGCCGCGCGCCAGGGCCACGCCCGGGATCCGCTGCATCGACTCGGCCAGGTTGGCGTCGGGGAACTTGCCGATATCCTCGGCGACGATGGTGTCGATCGCGGCCGCCTCGGCCTTCTTCTCGACCAGGGCCTTGCTCAGCGAGGCGCGGAAGCCCGAGACGACGATCGTCTCGACCTCGGTGGCCTCCTGCGGCGCGGACGCCGGCGCTGTCTGGGCCTGAGCCGCCAGGCCAGAACCGACAGCAGCGGCCAGGGCCAGCAGGGAAACGGCCACGACCCGGCGGCGACGCGTGATGATGCGTTCCATCAAAATTCCTCCCTTTTTGGCTTTTCACGATCGCCCCGAAGGGTCGTCGCCAAGCCTTTTCGTGAACTCGAAGACCGAAGGGCGCGCCCGAGCCGACCCGTGCGGCGCCCGCCTGACCTAGTGCAGGACCCCGCGCGCGCCTCCGCCGAAGTCCCACAATAAGAGTATTAATCCCATAATTTGGAATAAGGGGTTATCTCATAGGTGGAGATCGGGCGCAAGAACTTGTCAGACAAATTAACGGCGTTCGCGCGCCGCTGCTCTTTGCTCAAGGCCGCTCCAGGAGGGAAATCCCGTTCTCGAGCCCGCGCCTGCGGATCAACACGACCAGGCGTCGCCTCGCGCCGGCGGCAACCCTGGGTGGATGGGGGATGCGCCGCCAGTCTTGTGCGACACGGCTTTCTGCGCCCTAATCGGGGCGGCCGCCGGCGACCACTCTTGGATGATCGGCCGGCCAAATCGCGTCGGCGCGAACTCAAGCTGTAGCGCGCTTGCCGCAGCGTCCGCTGGGCCGGCGACGCGTGTGCGATCTACCGTCGTTCCAGGTGAAGGGGGACTAGAGCATTGGTCACAACGGGTTCCACGGACTGGTCGATTCGCGCGGCTGGTCCGGCCGACAAGCCGGCGATCCTGGCGCTGATCAACCTGATCCAGCCGCACATACCGTGGTCCTCGGAACACTATGACTGGCAGTTCTTTCAGGGCCCCGCCGGCCCGGCGGAGGTTCGGATCATCGAAGCCGACGACCGCGTCGTTTCCCTGTACGTCGGAGCCCGCAAGCACCTGTGGGTGGACGGTGCGGTTCGGCGCGGGATCATGGTGCAGGACGTGCTGACCGATCCCGACTATCGAGGCCGAGGCTTCCTCAATGGCATGGCGACCGCATTCCTTGCGGAAATGCGCGACTGGGGCGACTGCGGCTACACCTTCCCGAACAAGCTCTCAGAGAACAGTTTCCGTCGCTCTGGCTGGACCGAATTGACCCCCATTCCGGCGCTTCAACTCTCCCTCGCCACCGACGCCAAGGGTGGAAGCGAGTCAGGCGGCGATCGCCTGACGGAGGTCGCCGCGTTCGAGCCTTCGATGGACGAAATCTGGCGCTCGGCGGGCTTGCGAGTCGGCGTGGTGCGCGACGCCGCCTATCTCAATTGGCGCTACGGCCGGCCCCAGACGGCGTATCGCCGATACCTGGTCGAAGGTGATCGCGGGTACGTGGTCCTCAAGGTCTATGATCGCGGCGACGCGAAGGTGATGCACATCTGCGATCTCGTGCTGCGGGCCGACGCGCGACAGCTCTGCGACGCGGTGCTGGCGGACGTGCGCGGGCTGGCGGCCGATATTGGCGCGAGCCTTCTCACGGCGTGGCTGCCGGCGGGTCACCCGTACCGGCCGCAGTTCGAGGCGGCGGGCCTGGCGCCGGATCCGACCAACGACCGATTTGCGTTCACCACCGGACCAGACGCCGCGCTTGGCGTCCTGTGCCAGCCATCGCACTGGCATCTGTCCCAGGGCGACAGCGACGTTTACTAGGGGCCATGATGCGAAACGCTTTGATCCTCGTCGCGCACGCCGACGACGAGACGCTCGGCTCGGGCGGGCTGATCCAGAAGCTCGTCAAGCAGCAGTGGAACGTCGACGTGGTCATCATGTCCGACGGCACGCTCACTGTTCGCGGGGTTGTCGAGGACAATCGCGAGGATGCAGTGACGGCCTGCAAGATCCTGGGCCTAACGAAGCCGCCGGTCTTCCTCGGGTTCGAGGACCAGAAGTTCGACACCTATCCGATGGCCGATCTGGCCAACGCCGTCCTGGAGCTGCGGCTGGAGCCGGACCTCATCGTCACCCACGTCGACACCGACCTCAACATGGACCACCGGCTGGTGTGCGAGGCGGCGAAGATCGTCGGGCGCCCCAAGCGCAAGCCCGTCGCCATCCTCGGCAGCGAGATCCCGAACACCTCGTTCTGGAACGGCCACGTGTTCCCAGCCAACTACTATGTCGACATCAGCGGCGAGATCGAGACCAAGATCGAGGCCTTCGCCGCCTATGGGAACGAGCTGCAGGCCTATCCCCACCCCTGGTCGCGCGAGGGCTTGAAGCTGCTCAGCCAGTATCACGGGATGCAATGCGGCTGCCCGCATGCCGAGGCCTACCACATCATCAGGGGGCACTCCGGGCTGCTGCCGTAGAGAGCCTGGCGGCCCGGGAGGGACTCGAACCCCCGACCTTCGCTTTAGGAAAGCGCTGCTCTATCCTGCTGAGCTACCGGGCCCGCTTCGAGGCGGGCGTTGGGTCAATAGCGCAAGATGGCGGGGATGCGAACCCCGCTGACAACGGCTAGAGACTGACTCAGGGCGAAGCTGGGGGGCGAACGCTGTGCGGCATCTGAAGTCGATCTATGTCCAGGTCCTGATCGCGATCGCGCTGGGCATACTGGTCGGGGCGTTGTGGCCGAAGATCGGGGTGGCCGTGAAACCCCTCGGCGACGGTTTCATCAAGCTGATCAAGCTGGTCATCGCGCCGGTGATCTTCTGCACCGTGGCCGGCGGCATCGCCCGGATGGGCGACATCAAGGCGTTCGGTCGGGTGGGCGTCAAAGCCCTGGTCTATTTCGAGGTGGTCTCGACCCTGGCGCTGGTGCTGGGCCTGGTGGTCGGACGCATCGTCCAGCCGGGCGCCGGCTTCAACATTGACCCCGCGACGCTCGATCCCTCCATCGCCGCCGGCTATGTCGAGAAGGCCAAGCACGGCGACAGCCTGGTCGAGTACCTGCTGCACCTGATCCCCGACACCTTCTTCAGCGCTTTCAGCGAAGGCAACCTGCTGCAGGTTCTGGTGATCGCCATCCTGACGGGCTTCGCCTGCACGCGGATGGGCGACTTCGGCGACAAGGCCGCCAATGTGCTGGAGGACGCCTCCAAGCTGTTCTTCGGCATCATCCACGTGGTGGTCCGCCTGGCGCCGATCGGCGCGTTCGGGGCCATGGGCTTCACCATCGGCAAGTACGGCGTCGGCGCGCTGATGCAACTGGGCGCGCTGGTGGCGACCTTCTACGTCACCGCGCTGCTGTTCGTGCTGGTGGTGCTGGGGACGATCGCCTGGGCCAGCGGCTTCTCGATCCTGCGGTTCCTGGCCTATATCCGCGAGGAGCTGCTGATCGTGCTGGGCACCAGCTCGTCGGAGTCGGTGCTGCCGCAGATCATGGAGAAGCTGGAGAACGCCGGGGCCCGCCGCTCGGTGGTCGGGCTGGTGATCCCCACCGGCTACAGCTTCAATCTCGACGGCACCAACATCTACATGACCCTGGCCACCCTGTTCCTGGCCCAGGCGACCAACACCCACATCAGCCTCGGCCAGGAGCTGGCCCTGCTGGGCATCGCCATGCTGACGTCCAAGGGCGCGTCGGGTGTGACGGGGGCGGGCTTCATCACCCTGGCCGCGACCCTGGCGGTCGTGCCCGACATCCCGATCGCGGCGCTGGCCGTGCTGGTCGGGGTCGATCGGTTCATGAGCGAATGCCGCGCCCTGACCAATCTCGTCGGCAACGGCGTCGCCACCCTGGTGGTCGCGCGCTGGGAGGGCGCTCTGGACCGCGACCGTTTGACGCGTGTCCTGAAGGGCGAGCCGGCGACAACCGACGCGAGCACGGTCTGACATCATTGAGTGCGAAGTCGCGCACTGTTCGCCTAGCGCCTTGACCTCAAACGGTTATCCAAACGGTTGCATGCTCTAGCTTGAGCGCTCTCGCTTCGCCGACGAAGCGGCGTCGACGGAGCACAACCCACACGCATGTGTGATCGCGCGGATCGCCTTTTGGCGGCTCCGCTTGTCCGGCGTCGTCTGCGTGTTAGGGTTTCAAATACAACCGACGTGCGATGTTGGATTCATGTTGGATTATGCGCCTCGAGATGACGTCCACCAGTCCGAATCGGACCTGATGACGCTCATCGAAACGATCGAGGCCCTGTCGGCGACCCGCACCATCACCGAAGTGGCCGACGTCGTCCGCAAGGCGGCGCGACGCATTTCCGGCGCCGACGGCGTGGCCTTCGTCCTCCGCGATAACGAGCAGTGCTGGTACTTCGACGAAGACGCGATCGGCCCATTGTGGAAGGGCAAGCGCTTCCCGCTGACCGCCTGCATTTCCGGCTGGGCGATGCTGAACCGCGAGACGGTGGTGATCCCGGACATCTATCTGGACGACCGCATTCCACACGACGCCTACCGCCCCACCTTCGTCAAAAGTCTGGTGATGACGCCGGTGCGGATGGAGGACCCGGTCGCCGCGATCGGCGCCTATTGGGCCAAGAGCCACACCCCCTCGCCCGAGGTCGTGCAGAAGCTGCAGGTCATGGCGCGCGCCACCGCCTCGGCCCTGGAGAGCGGCCGCCTGCATGACAGCCTGGTCGACTCGCGCCAGCACGGGACCTTCCTGCTGCAGGAGCTGGACCACCGGGTGAAGAACACCCTGGCCATCGTCCAGTCGATCTCGCGCCAGACCCTGCGCGCCACCCCCTCGCCCGACGCCTTCGCCGAGGTGTTCGAGAACCGCATCCTGGCCCTGTCGCAGGCCCACGAGCTGCTGACCCGCCGCGCGTGGGGCCGCGCCGAGTTCCACGACATCCTGAGCAAGGCCCTGGCGCCGTTCAGCCCAGAGCTGGCCGAGCGCTTCGACATCGTCGGCCCGGCCGTCACCTTCAGCGCCGAGACCTCGGTCTCGGTGCACATGACCCTGCACGAGCTGGCCGTGAACGCGGCCAAGTACGGCGCCCTGTCGACTCCTGAGGGCCGGGTGGTGATCCGCTGGTCGGTCGACGAGGCTGCGACGCCACCGATGCTGACCCTGGGCTGGCGCGAGGTCGGCGGTCCCGCGCTGGACGGCCCGCCTGAGCGCCGCGGTTTCGGCGTCCAGATGATCGAGCGCGGCATGGCCCGCGACCTGGGCGGCAAGGCCGCTCTCGACTTCACGCCCGAAGGCGTGGTCTACACCCTCCGCGCCCCACTCTCGCAGAGGATGAGTCTCGCCGCATGAAGCCAGCCAAGGTCATGATCGTCGAGGACGAGGCGCTGGTGGCCATGATGGTCGAGGACATGCTCGACGACCTGGGATGTGTGGTGGCCGGCTCGTTCGGCGCGGTTCGCGACGCCCTGGCCTGGCTGGGCGGCAACCCGGCGCCCGACGGCGCGGTGCTGGACGTCAATATCGGCGGCGAGATGGTCTTCCCCGTGGCCGAACAGCTGCGCGAGCGTGGCGTGCCGTTCGTCTTCGCCACCGGCTATGGCGATCTGCCGCGCAAGGGCTTCGAGAGCATCGAGGTGCTGGCCAAGCCGATCAATGTCAGCGCGCTTCGCCTGGCCGTGAACAAGTTCCGCGCCGACTAGGCGCCGCCTTCGCGCAAGAAGTCGATGAAGGCCCGCAGCGGCGCGGGCGCCCGGCGTCGGCTGGGATAGTAGAGGTAGAAGCCCCCGTAGTACGGGCACCAGTCCTCCAGCACCCGCACCAGCCTGCCCGCCGCGATCAGGTCCGCGACCTGGTCCTCGAAGGCGAAAGTCACCCCCACCCCGTCCAGCGCCGCCTGGATCATCAGGCCCTGGTCGCTGAGAGTCAGGGGTCCGTCGACCTCGATGTTCAGTTCGACCCCGCCGCGTTCGAACTCCCAGTGATAGAAACGGCCACTGGCGAAGCGGAAGCGGATGCAGGGCAGGTCCTTCAGCTGCTCGGGCGTCGTGGGCTTGGCGTGGCGCTCGAAGAAGGCCGGCGAGGCGACGATGGCGGTGCGCTGGCGTCCCCCGATCGGCACGGCGACCATGTCCTGGGCGATGGTCTCGCCAAAGCGCACCCCGGCGTCGCAGCCCTCGGCGACCATGTCGACCAGCTTGCCGTCGACGAGGATCTCGACCTTCACGCCGGGCTGCCTGGCGATGAAGCGGTTGACTGCCGGTAGCAGCGCCACCTCGGCCGCGCCGCGCGAGGCGTTGATGCGCAGCATGCCCATCGGCTGCCCCCGAAAGTTGTTGAGGTCGTCCAGGGCGTCGTCGATGTCGCGGAAGGCCGGCGACACCCGCTCGAACAGGGCCTCGCCAGCCTCGGTCAGGGCGACGCTGCGAGTGGTGCGGTTGACCAGGCGCAGGTCCAGCCGCTCCTCGATGCCACGTAGGGCGTGGCTCAGGGCCGAGGGCGTGCAGCCCAGTTCGTCGGCGGCCCGGCGGAAGCTCTTGTGGCGGGCGATGGCCAGGAAGCTGGCCAGGTCAGCGGGGGCGACGGGGCGCATTGATGAATCAAGCTCACGATCTCGGCGACAAAGGCGATGATTATCTCATCGAAGGCCGAGGTCTAGATGTTCGGCCGTCGCCGCGCTGATCCCCGACGCGGCCCAACGGAAAGAACGGACAATGCGCACCTGGTTCATCACCGGCGCCTCGCGCGGCTTCGGCGCCCTGATCGCCGAGAAGGCCCTGGCCAAGGGCGACGCCGTCGTCGCCACCGCCCGCAATCCCCAATCGGTCATCGACCGCCTGGGCGCGCACGACAAGCTGCTGGCCGTCGCCCTGGACGTAACCGATGAGGCGCAAGGCCACGCCGCCGCCAAGGCCGCCGTCGAGCGCTTCGGCCGCATCGACGTGCTCGTCAACAACGCCGGCTACGGCCTGCTCGGCGCGGTCGAGGAAGCCACGGGCGCCGAGATCGAGGCGCTGTACCGCACCAACGTCTTCGGCCTGCTGGCCGCGACCCGGGCCGTGCTGCCGCACATGCGTCGCCAACGGTCGGGCCGGATCCTGAACCTGTCGTCGGTGGGCGGCCTGCGCTCGGCGGCGGGCTTCGGCGTCTACTGCTCGACCAAGTTCGCGGTGGAGGGCCTCACCCAGGCCCTGGCCGCCGAGCTGGCGCCGCTAGGGATCTTCGCCACCGCCGTCGAGCCGGGCTATTTCCGCACGGACTTCCTGGACGCGACCTCGCTCAGCGTCAGCCCGTCCACCATCGCCGACTATCACGAGACGGCCGGCGCCGTGCGGACCCGCGCGGCCCAGATCAGCCACGCCCAGCCCGGCGATCCGCGCCGCCTGGCCCAGGTGCTGGTCGAGTTCGTCGACGCCCCCAACCCGCCGGTTCGTTTGCCCCTCGGCAGCGACACGGCGGCGGCGATGGAGGCCGTAGCGGCCGAGCTGATTTCGACGCTGGGCGACTGGCGGACGGTGGCGGAGTCGACGGACTTTCCGGCGGAGGAAGCGGCTTAGATCACGCCGCGCAACAACACCGTGTCATCCCGGAAGCCTCGAAGAGGCTGTCCGGGATGACAATTTAGGGTCCGAACCGCAACACCAGGATCTGGTTCGCCTGGTTGGCGTCGTAGTTGTCATCCGAGGCCAACACCAAGGTCCGGCTCCCGTCCTTCAGGCGCGGCCCCCAGGCCATGCCTTCCAGGTTGTCGATCCGGACGCCCAGGCTGTCGAAGTTCAGCAGCAGCCTCTTCTCGACCGCCCGCACCGGTGTCGCCGCGAGGCTCTCGACTTTCGAGACGTCCTGAGCCTTGGCGAGATCGGTCACATACAGGCGGATGTGGTAACTGTAGCGCCCGTCCGCGCCTTTGGCCGCCGAGCGCTCCAGCACCAGCAGGCGATGGTCGTCCAGGGTCAGGATCTCGCTGACGCCGTTGTCGTTCACGCCGACCGGCGAGGCGACCTGCACCGGATCGACGCGATAGGCGTACTGGGCCAGCAGCCTGCCTGAGCGATCCACACGGGTCAGTCGGGCGAGACCGCCCTCGGCCACCGACGGGATCGGGCCATCCTGCGCCAGCGGCCATTCCATCGACAGCCACAGAGACCGTCCGTCGACGGACCAGCTGATCCCCTCGGTCGTGGTGTTCTTGCGCGCGCCGGTCTTGCCGCCCTCGTGGAAGGTCAGGTTTTCGGGAACCACATGCCGCGCGATCGAGGTCCCGTCGGCTTTCATCGATCGCACGGCCGGCGGATAGCCGTGGTCGAAGTCGCCCTCGGTGACCCAGACCAGATCGTGGCTCAGGGGGTCGAAGCGGATGGCCTCGCCGTCGGCGGCCTCGGTCCCGGCCTTGCGATCCGGGAAGGTCACGCCGTCCTCGCGGCGCAAGGGGACCATCGTGTCCAGGGTCGGCCCACAGGGCATGCCCGGCCGGACATCGATCCGTCCCAGGAAGAAATGCGACGGCCCGCGCTCGGACTTGTCGTCGCTGATGAAGGCCCACAAGCCCGAACGCGGGTCGTAGTCGATGCCCGAGACACCACCGTAGCCGCCGCCCTGGAACACGATGCCCTTGGGCGTCTCGCAGGCCTTGATCAGCGACACGCGCTCTTTGGCGACGGCCGGCGTCGCCAGCAGCAGGGCGGCCAGGACCAGGGCCTTCATAGTCTCAGCTCCATGGGACGGCCCTCTGGCTCGGTGGCGGCAGGCATGGTCTCGGCGCGGTCGAGCACGAAGGCCAGCCGCCGCCGGAACGCGTCCGGATCGATGGTGAAGGGTTGGGTCTGGGGCGCGATGGTATGCAGCCTCGCCCGGCCGTCGGCGGGCAGGATGTAGCCGACGTCGTGGCGGCGGAAATGCCCGATCCGCGACTGCACCTCGACCAGCCAGTTCAGCGACACGACCTGGCAGCCCGCCGGCGACAGCAGGGCGTTGTGCAGGCCCGAGCCGAACTCGCCGACCACCACCCGAGCGCGGGAGAAGATCCGCGCCTGCTCCTCCCAGGGCAGGGTCTCGGGCCGCAGGACGGTCAGGCCCATCTCCTGGGCGATCCCCTCGATCTCGGCCTCGTTGGCCATCTCGCGGAAGGTCGTCGGCGTACGCACCCCCGCCCGGCTGACGAAGACCTTGTCGAAGCCGCCGTCGGGCCAGACCGAGGCCTGCTGCTCCAGGCTCCCGCGCAGGGCGTCGTGGAAGAAGTAGTCCTTGTGCAGCATGTGCGGCAGCAGGGCCGCACCGATCTCCACCGCCTCGCGGCGCGGATCGTAGGTGACGATCTCCAGGCCCGAGACCACTTGGCTGGCAATCCGCGCCATGTAGGCGGGCGCGCTGGCCGGCAGCAGCAGCGGCGCAACGATCCCCGCCTCGATCAGCGCCCGGATCAGGAAGAGCTTCGGATACATCTCGGTCAGCCAGTGACCCCAGACATAGTTGAAGTGGGTGATGACGAAGGCGCGCGGTAGGCTCTTGCGGACCGGCGCCGTGAAGTTCCAGGCCTCAGGCGTCAGGCCGTGCTCGTACCAGTGGCGGACGTAGAACGGATAGGCGCTCTCGGCGTAGACGAGCTCACCATCCAACTTCAGGTGCGCGCCCAGGCCGCCGGCGACGACGCGGTGGGCGACGAGGAGGTCGATGTCGGGCGCGACGCCGGACGGGTCGTGCAGGGCGTTCAGCTGCTCGCCCTCGGTGGGCCATAGCAGCGGTCGCGCCGGGACCGGCCCGCTGGTCTCCATCAGCCGCACCCGTGCGGTCCGATGGACGCCACCCAAAGCCTCACCGACCGAGACGCGGTCGCTGTCCGAGATATCAACCCAGGCCACTGGTCCAGGAGCCGCTTCCGGCAGCAAGGTCTTCAGCTTGCGCCCCACACGTCCGGCCAGACGCGTGAGCGGGTTCACAGCTCGAAGCTCGCGCGGTAGCCGGCCCCGATGGCGATGGCGGCGCTCAGCCGCTCGATCGCGTGAGCCGTGGTGCCGTCCACGCGCCCCAGCTCGGCCTCGAAGCCGATCGCCTCGTCGGTCAGGTCGGCCAGTGGCGCGAAGGCTTCCGTCCGCCCCCAGAACATCGAGCCGGCCGCGAACGGCGTATCGGGGCGCAGCTTCAGGTCCATGCGCTGGGCCAGGCGCTCCACCTGCGCGCGGTTGTTGGCCATGACGTCCTGCTCGCCCAGCTGCATGCGGGCGTCGGAGGCCGCCAGCAGGCCCAGCTTCAGATCCTCGGCAAAGCGGCCCAACGCCAGGCTCACGGCGTCGGCGCCGACCAGGCCGTCGACCAGGGCTGTGCGCCAGTCGTCGCCGTCGGCGCGGTGCGGCGAGCGCTTGGTGTGCAGTTTGCAAAACACCGAATAGCCCAGACCGCGCGCGGTCCGCAGCGCCTCGACGAACGGGCGGATGTCGCGACCCCGGTTCTCGACCACCAGGACCAGGGCCTTCGGGAAGGTCGCGCGCAGGCGGACGAGATCGGCCTCGCTCCAGCGCTCGGGGATGGTGACGATCAGGTCGGCGCGATCACCGACGCCGGCCAGGCGCTCGGCGAACCACTCGATCAGTTCGGGATAGTAGAGGTGCAGCAGCACCGCTGTGCCCGAGGTTCGAGCGAAGCCGGCCGTCGCCTCCGCCACCAGCGGATGCTCGGGTGTCAGGTCCGGCGCCCACGGCTTCAGCGCGGCGGCGGTGGCGTGCAGATAGGCGTGGCCGAACCAGCGGTCGGGCTCCAGATAGGCGCCCTCGCCCCACTCGTTCCAGGCGTTGACGAACACCAGCGCCTCGTCGGCCGGCTTGGCGGCGGCCACGTGGGCCAGCGCCCCCGACAGCCAGTCGCGATAGAGCACCGGATCGGCGCCGTGAAACACCTTGCCGCCACCCGGTTTGCGGGCCTGGTTGTCCCAGCCCGGCATGACCGTCGGCACGAAGTTGGGATCGGCCGTCTTCAGCGCCGCCAGCTTGTCGGCCGCCACGGTCGCGTAGTCGTAGACCTCGCCCTGGAAGCTTCCGTGCAGCGGGGTGACCTTGTCGGTGACCTGGCCCTTGTCGATGCCATGCGGCGGGAAGTCGATCAGGCCGTCGAAGCCGTGGCTCTCATAGTCCGCGAAGCCGAACGCCGTGGTGCAGTAGAGCGCCAGCTCGCCCAGGCCCAGCTCGCGCGCCAGGGTCCGCCAGCGCTGCGTCGTGGCCTTGGAGTCCGGCAGCAGTTCGGGGCGATAGACCACCAGGACCGGCTTGCCGCCCACTCGCACGTAGCGCGGATCGGCCATGTAGCGGGCCATGTCGCGGAAGACGGCCAGGTCGTCTTCGGGCGAGTGGTTCTGGCCGATCAGGACGTTGCTCTCGTCGCCGTCCCAGCGCCGTGTCCAGTTCTCGTTGGCCCAGCAGAGGGCGAACGGCAGGTCCAGGGACGGGTCGGCCAGATAAGCGTCCAGCGGCCGCTCCAGCAGCCGCTTCCCGTCGAACCAGTAGTAGTGGAAGCAGAAGCCCGCGATCCCGGCGTTGCGGGCCATCGTCACCTGCTGGGCCATCACCTCAGGCAGGCGCAGGTCGTAGTAGCCCAGATCGGCCGGCAAGCGTGGCTGGTAGTGGCCCAGGAACTGCGGCTGGGCCTTGGAGACGTTGGTCCACTCGGTGAAGCCCTTGCCCCACCAGGCGTCATTCTCCGGGAACGGATGGAATTGCGGCAGGTAGAAGGCCAGCACCCGAGGCGCGTCGGCCTTGATCCGCACCGGCTCCATCATCGGGCCGGCATAGTGCGGGCTGCGGGTGTTCTGGGCGACGTTGAAGGCGTGGACATAGGTCTCGCGCCAGGCGTCGCCGCCGTCGGCCGAGCGGACCGGGCGCACCGCCCCACGCAAGGACTTGCTCCGCCGCCACAGCGCCGCCGCCGGGGCGCGCAGCGGGCCCAGCACCGCCTTGGCCGTCTCGACCAGCGGGCCCAGCGCGCCGCGCGGATCCGCGTCCAGCTTGCCGGCTCCCGCGACCTTGAAGCCGCCGATCGCGAAGCGGCCCGCCGCTTCGGACAGGATCAGGCGCACGCCCAGCAGCCGACGCCCTCGCGCCGGCAGCACCGCGAACAGGCCCTCGGTCCCGGGCTTCAGCCGCGCGAAGGAGTCCTCGGAATAGCCGCCACCCCAGTCGGCCTGCACCGAGGCGCCAGCCAGGGTTCCTTCGAGAGCGACGATGTCGACATCGATGCGGATCGACCGCACCTCGGCGATCCTGTCACTCGACGTCCACTGCAGGAAGGCGCCGCCGGTCTTGGCCTCGAACACCGCACGGCCGTCGACGGGAGCCGCCGAGGCGGCGTCGCGACCGGGTTTCAGGCCAAGGGCGGCCGGGCTCATGCGGCCTGGGCTGCGCGGTAGGCGTTCCATTCCTCGGTCGTGCCGAGGAACACGATGTTGCCGGCCTGCAGTTCGCAGACGCGGTTGCAGACCTTGTTGACCATCTCGTGGTCGTGGGTGGCGATGACGACGATCTTGGCGTCCTCGACCATCTTGTGCATCCGGTCGGTGGCCTTCTGCATGAAGGCCGCGTCACCGGCGCTGAGCCACTCGTCCAGCACCAGGATGTCGGCCTCGAACTCGGTGGCGACCGTGAACATCAGGCGCGCCAGCATGCCGGCGGAGTAGGTGCGGACCGGCAGGTGCAGGAAGTCGCCCAGGCCTGAGAACTCGGCGATGGCCTCGACGCGACTGTCGATCACCTTGCGCGTCAGGCGGCGCATCATGCCCAGCTTGTGGATGTTGCGAAGGCCGGTGGCCTCCATGTCCAGGCCGGCGTTGATGGCGATCATCGAGGTGATGTCGCCGTCGATCTCAAGGTCGCCCCGCGTCGGGTGATAGATGCCGGCGATGACCTTGAGCAGGGTCGTCTTGCCCGAGCCGTTGTGGCCCACCAGGGCGATGCGGTCGCCCTCGGTGATCTCAAGATTGATGTTCGACAGCGCCTTGACCGCGGCGACGTCGCCGGCGGCCTTGTACATCTTGCCGCCGACCGCGAGGTTGAACACGGCGCTGCGCAGCGACTGCGAGCGCAGGCTGTAGACGAAGTAGTCGAGATCGACGTCCGTCAGCTTGATCCGGTGAGTCATCGCCGTCTCCCTACAGCCAGAAGACCACGCGCTTGCGGAACAAGGCCAGCAGCACGAGTGCGATGAGGGCGAAGACGCCCATGGTGCCCAGGCTCCACCACCAGTCGACGGCGGCGGGCGCATGGCCGGTCAGGGGCGCGCGGAGCAGCTCCACCTGGTGGGCCAGCGGGTTGTAGTCGACCACCCAGCGGTGCTTTCCGCTGATATTCGTGGACACCCAGAACACCGGCGTCACGTAGAAGGCCAGTTGCACCACGTAGCTCATCATGTAGGCCACGTCGCGGAAGCGGGTCGACGGGATGGCGATGATGAACCCCAGGAAGCAGACGATCAGCATGATCAGCGCCACCGCCGGGATCAGCGTCCAGTGCGGGATCGAGAACCGGTTCAGCAGCAGCATCATCGCCCAGAAGGCGATCATCTGGAAAAGGAAGTTCGTCGCCGACTTCTGGGCGTGCAGGAACACGTAGAAGGTCAGCGGCAGGCGCTGGCTCTGCATCAGGCCGGCATTGTAGAGGAAGATCGCCTGGGCCTCGGCGATCGTGGTCCCGACCAGCGACCAGGCCAGCAGGCCGGCCACCACCTGCGGGTAGTTCTTCATGATGTCAGCGCCCATCAGGGCGCTGACCAGGAAGGCCAGGGCGAAGGCGACGACCAGCAGGTTGCAGGCCATCCAGAAGGGACCCAGGATCGAGCGCTGGAAGCGCGCCGCCGTCTGGTCCAGGCCGAGCCGCCACCACAAGGGCGCGAGACGGATGCCGTCTCCCACGTCCTTCAGCGCCGCCTTCAGGGAACTCGGCATTCGCAACCTTCCAAAGCGCCCCGAGGGCGATCAGCAAGGCGTCTGCTTACAGAGCCCCGAGCCGCCCGACAATGCTTAGGAGGGTCCCCGAGCGCCGGTCTCTGAACACGGCGCCCGGAGTGTTGCGTAAAAACTTTAGTCGAGGGCCTTGAAGCGCACGGCGGTTCCCCCGCCAGGGGCCATGTCGAAGTCCAGGCTGTCCTTGGCGGTGACGACCTTCTTCTCGACCGTCAGGGCGCCGGGGTTGTTGCGATAGTCGGCCCAGGGGCCGTCCCGATAGATCTGAGCCTCGTAGCGTTTACCAGGAGCCAGGAAGTCTAGCTTCTGGGTCAACTTGCGGGCCGTCTCGTCGGTCAACGCGCCCAGGAACCAGTCCTTGCCGCCGCGCGGCTGGCGGGCGACGACGATGTAGTCGCCGATCTGGCCCTGCAGGGTCTTGGACGTCTCCCAGTCGGTGGCCACGTCGCGGATGAACTGGAAGGCGTCGGGACGGGCCTCGTAGTTCTCCGGCAGGTCGGCCGCCATGTGGATCGGGCTGTAGAGCACCACGTACAGCGCCAGCTGCACGGCGATGGTCGACTGGCCGCGACGGGTCAGCTCGTCCTTGCCGTGGACCACGTCCATGATGCCCGGCGTGAAGTCCATCGGCCCCGCCAGCATGCGGGTGAAGGGCAGGATCACCGTGTGCTCGGGCGGGTTGGTCGGATTGCCCCAGGCGTTGAACTCCTGCCCGCGCGCGCCCTCGCGGCTCAGCATGTTGGGCCAGGTGCGGCGCAGGCCGGTGTCCTTGACCGGCTCGTGGGCGTCGATCGAGATCTTGTGGCGAGCCGCGACCTCGGCGACGTGCAGGTTGTGGCGGACCATGTACTGGCCGGCGAACCACTGCTGCTGGCCGTCCTGGTCGAGGATCGTGCCGCTGTGGCGGACATAGCCGGTCTTCACCTGGCTGACCCCGACGCTCTCATAGAGCTTCATGGCGTCTTCCAGCTGGGCCTCGTAGTTGGGCACCGCGCCGGCCGTCTCGTTGTGGCCGATCAGCTTGACCCCCTTGGACTTGCCGTAGTCGGTGATCGCCTTGATGTCGAAGTCCGGATAGGCCTGGGTGAAGCTGAACTTCTCGCCGTTGGCGATCCAGTCGCCGTCCCAGCCCTTGTTCCAGCCCTCGACCAGCACGCCGTCGAAGCCGTACTTGGCCGCGAAGTCGATATAGCGCTTGGTGTTGGCGGTCGTCGCGCCGTGGATCTGGCCGCTGCCCCAGGTCGAGCGGTTCAGGTGCATCTCCCACCAGATGCCGACATACTTGCCGGGCTGGATCCAGGAGGTGTCGGCCAGCTTGCTGGGTTCGTTGAGGTTCAACTCGATGCGGCTGTCGGCCAGAGCGCCGGCGCTGTCGCCGATCAGCACGGTGCGCCAGGGCGTGGTGAAGGCGCCGGTCTTCCTGGCCAGGGTCCCGTCCTGCCAAGGCATCAGCTTGGCCTTGTATGTCCCCGCGCCATTGCCGGCGAGCAGCATCGACGGAAAGTCGACCAGGGCCGCTTCGTGGATGGAGAGGTGCAGGCCGCCCTTCTCGCGCAGGGTCAGAGGCGTCTCGGCCAGGGTGATCCGGCGCGCGTCGGTCTGGGTATAGAGGTACTCGTCGCGCTCCTGGCCCAGGGCCTCGTACCACCAGGCGTCATAGGCCCCGACGGGTTTGAACTCGGTGCGGTCGTCGGTGACCGCCACGGCCTGGCCGGCCGGGATGGCGGTGTAGGCATAGCGGAAGCCCAGGCCATCATCGAACAGGCGGAAGACGACGTCGAAGCTCTTGTTCAGCGGCGTGTCGCCGGCCAGGGAGACGGTCAGTTCCGAATGGTTGTCGCGGATGACCCGCTGCTCGCCCCAGGGCTGCTCCCAGGTCGTGTCCGAGGCCGAACGCTTGGCGGCGGTGATGCCCGTGATCCGCGCCTGCGGCTCGCCCGCGAACGACAGCCCCATCGGCGCGGCCGCCAGCACCGGCTTGCCGCTCTTGCTCACCTCGTAGAAGGCCTGACCGTCCTTGGTGAAGACGCACACCTCGATCACCTTGCCCGGCGACTGGGCGCATTCGCGTTCCGCGGCCTGAGCGATCGCCGGCGAGGCCAGGGCGGCCAGCAAGGCGAGGGTTCGGAAGCTCATCGAACGGTCTTTCTTCGAAAAGGGCGCCCCGGCTCCGCAGGATGGGGAGCCGGAGACGCAGGGGGGAGGACTTGGGCCGGCCCGATACGAGGGTCGACCGAACACAAGAAGGGCTCCGTGGCGCGCGCCGAATTGCCCGCGCCTGACGAAGATCGGACGAGAGGAGGTCGAGGGCGGGCGCTATCCGGTGTCGACCGCCTCGATGAAGCCATTGGCCGTCAACCGGCCCGTGGCGGGATCGGCCGCGCCGCCACCCTGGCCCAGCAGGCCAGCGTGGAGGACGTGGCCTCGGTAGAGGATCAGCCGATTGAAGACCGGCTCGACCGCATCGATCAGGTCGTAGCCGGGCGTCTCGGCGCCGGCGAAGCTGCAGCGCTCCTGGGAGAGTTCGGCCTCGACGGCGGCGGCGTAGGCGCCCGTGCGTGAGGCGTCCACGGACTCGAAACCCGTGGCCTGGTGCCGGAAGAAGCCCGTGCCGCCGAAGTCGCCCTGGCAGAAGTAGTGGACCATGGCCAGCCGACCGGGGTCCGGCGCGTCCAGGTGCGGCAGGGTCTGCACCGGTGTCGCGGCCTCCACCGGCGTGGTGGCCAGGGCGAAGAAGCCGAAAAACTTCAGCATCGCCTGGGCCGAGACACCGAACGCCGCCTCGATCGGGCCGCGCAGGGCGGTGACCACCGTGCGGTAGTAGGCCTCGGGCAGATTGGCGTTGAGCCCCGGATAGTTCGTGTGCGGCGGCCGGTAGAAGTCGGCGGCGCGGGCCGCGTCGACCATCGCCCACGGATCGGCCAGCACGTCGTCGACGACCAGCAGCGGCTGCTGCTCGATTCCGACCTTGCGCAGGCGGATGCTGATGTCCGGACCCAGCAGCAGGGGTTTGACGGCGGTCGCGACGCTCATGTCGGCGACCTCAGCAGGGCCATCTTCAGCTGCTGCTTCAGGGCCGAGCGCTGGGCGGAGCTCAGCGCCCCGAGCGCTCCGCGCAGAGCCTCGGGGATGTGCGCCGTCGCCTCGCCTCGATCGCCGAAGACGTACGCAGCGAACATCTCGCGCCAATAGGCCTTCTCGCCCTCTGGCAGGTCCTTCAGCGCCAGCAGGGCGATCTGGAAGGCGTCGACCGGGCGCTCCAGCCCGACCGCCGTATCGCCCCACCAGTAGTTGACCATGGCGTTGTAGGGCTCGAGCGAGGTGACGTGATGCCACCAGTGCTTGGGCATGAAGAGGGCGTCGCCGGGCTCCAGCCACGCCACGCGGGCGGCGGCGTAGGCGTCGCGGTACTTCGGGAATCGCGCCAGGTCCGGCGCTTCCGGATCGACCAGCGACAGCGGCGGCGGGTTCTCCAGCGGACCGACATAGAGGTTGCTGACCTGCTCGGGCGGGAACAGCACGAACCGGCGGCGACCAGCGAGCACGACCGCCAGATTGTGGTCGCGGTCGTTGTGGGTCTGGGTGCGCAGCGGCCCACCGACCCACAGGCGCGGCATGACCTTGGCCGAGACCAGCGGCATCGGGTTCTGGCGCACGAACTCGGGCATGTGGGTCCCGAGCGGCAGCATCTGGATGGCCACGAACGGCGCATCCTTCTGGCCCAGCAGGCTCTCGATACGGTCCAGGGTCTGGCCGATCCCGGCGTTGCGCTTGGAAAAGCTGAACTCGCGCATGTCCGGGCCGTAGGCGTACCAGCCGTTGGTGCTGGCCGGGGCCTCCATGACGGGGCCTGGCAAGCCGGCGTCCATCGCCTTGAGATAGGCGTTCATCGACCCTGGCGAGCGACCGGCGGCCAGGGCCGGCCAGGCGTCAGCCAGGCCCTTGATCACCACCGGCGCCTCGGCCGCGACGATGCGCTCGAACCCTTCCGGCGACGGCGCGGCGACGGCGGCCACACGCGGCAGGGCTTCCAGGCTCAGGGCGGGGTCGATGGCGAGGCCGCTATCCATGGACGGGCTCCCGACCGCAGAAGCTTTCCAGATAGAGGTCGTGGGTCGGCTGGCGCTCGACCTGATCCTTGATGAAGCCGAGGATGCGCCGGAACTCGTGCTTCATCAGCTCGGGCGAGGTCGCATCGATCATCGGCGCGTGGCTGTCGGGCGTGACGCCGTGGCCGACAAACACCGCCCGCCAGCTGTCGTTCGAGAGGCTGTCGTATTCGAACGGGGCGATCTCACCGCGCGCGCGGAACAGGGCAATACGCTGAGCCAGCTCCGGAGAGGTCGCCGCCTGGCGCGCGCGGGTCCAGAAGTCCGAGGCGCCGTAGCGGTTCAGGGCGTAGTGCAGCTGCTGGAAGTCGCGCACCCGCTCGAACTGCTCGCGCGTGGCCTTGCCGTAGGCGGCGCGCTCGTAGGTCCAGTCGGCGCAGACCGGGAACAGGGTCAGCAGCTGGACGAGGCCCATCTGCACCGCGTGCAGGTCGACACCGTGCAGGGGATCGAACACGCAGGCCGCCTCGCCGAGGGCGACGACGTTGTGCTCCCAGGCCGACAGGCGGCGGCCCGGATCGGAAATCGCGATCGCGGCGTCCTTGAACGGCAGCCCGGAGGCCGCGCCGGCGGCCTGTAGCGCCTCTTCATCCGTACACAGATCGGAGGCGTAGACCTGCACGATGTGCGTCTGGTTCTGCGCCGGATGCAGGGCCGTCCAGCCCCGCGCCCAGGCGCGGCTCTCGGCATAGGCCGGGATCGACGGGAAGGCGGGCGCCACGGCGGTCAGGATGCGATCGGCCGGGAAGGCCGTGCGCCAGGAGTCGCGCCCCACGCCGAGCACGCCGTCGATCAGCAGGCCCTCGGCCGCGGTGTCGACGAAGAGATCTCCGGCGACCTTGCGGCCTTCGCCGAGGTCCAGCGTGGCGATGCCGCCGTCCTCGCCGCGTTCGGCGGAGACGCTCAGCGCCTGCAGGGCCTCGACGCCCCGGCGGACGGCCAGGCTCTTGAGCACGCCCGCATAGGCCTGGGCCGGCAGGTGGTAGCCGTATTCGCTGCGCCCGAAGGTCTCGATGTCGTCATCGGTCAGGACGAACCGGCCATGCTTGGCGGCGGCGGCGGTCAGCGAGAAGTCCGCGAACTCGGCGTTCAGGCCCAGGCCTCGCGCCTTCAGCCAGAACGGGAAGAAGTCGCGACCGTCGATCGGCGCGCCGTGCGTCCCCTGGGCGTGGAAGAAGGCGCCCGCCTGACCCGTCAGGTCCGAGAAATTGCCACCCAGCGAGAAGGTCCCGCCGGTCAGTCGCATCAGGCTCGACTCGTCCAGGCCCATCTGGTTGTGCAGGGCCTCCAGCGCCGGCTGGGTGGCGTGGACGCTGGCCGGCGTGAGGCGGCTGGGCAGCTCCACCGCCGTGACCGCCACGCCGGCCGGCTCCAGCGCGGCGCGCAGGACGGCGGCGGACAGCCACAGCGCGGCGTCGCGTCCCACAACCACGACCCTGTTCGGCGCGGCGCTCATTGGGCGACCGCCTTGGGCATGGGAACGGCCTCGGCCGCGCCCGGCGCATATCGCGCGATGAAGTCAGCGTGGGAGCTCATCGCCGCGACGTTCGTATCGATCCGCGTCTTCAGGTCGGCCAGCTTGGCGCCCAGCACGTCCAACGGGATCGTCTCGGCCAGGCGGTCATAGGCCCGGGGCGTGATCCCTTGCCCTTCCAGCACCGACAGCCAGCTGTCGCGCGAGAACAGGCCGTACTTGTAGTCCGGCAGGCCGGCCCGGCGCTCGAACAGGGCCAGCTTTTCTTCGAGGCTGGCGGGGATTTCCATGGCCCGGACATGATCCCACAGCGGCTGCCCCACGCGCTGGTTCAGGCGGTAGTGCAGGATCAGAAAGTCACGGATGCGGTCGTACTGGATCTCGAACAGCCGGTTGAACTCGGCCGACAGGCGCGGGTCCATGCCGGTCTGCTTGGTCGGCATCAGGTTGATCAGGTCGATCACCGCCGCCTGGATCAGGAAGATGCTGGTCGACTCCAAGGGCTCCAGGAAGCCGCTGGCCAAGCCCATGGCCACGACGTTGCGGGTCCAGCCCGACTTCCGACGACCGGCGGCGAAGCGCAGCAGCTTGGGCTCCATCTGGGCCGGGGCGTCGAGTTGAGCCAGCAAGGTCTCCCGCGCCCGCTCCTCGTCCATAAAGGCGCTGGAGAACACGTAGCCGTTGCCCGTGCGGTGCTGCAGCGGGATGCGCCAGATCCAGCCGCCCTCCTGGGCGGTGGAGCGGGTGTAGGGGCTGAACTCACCGGCCCGGCCGCAGGGTACGGCCATGGCGCGATCGCACGGCAGCCACTTGGTCCAGCCTTCCCACTCGGCCTTCATCAGCCCGCCCAAGAGCAGCGAGCGGAAGCCCGAGCAGTCGATGAAGAGGTCGCCCTCGATCCGCTGACCGGACTTGAGGGTCAGGCCCGTCACGTCGCCGCGCTCGCCGTCCTGGGCGATGTCGGTGACCATGCCCTCGATGCGCGTCACGCCCCGGGCGATCGACCACCGCCGCAGGAAGGCCGCGTAGAGACCGGCGTCGAAATGGTAGGCGTAAGCATAGGTCGAACGGATGGACTTCTGATCCTCGTTCGGAAATTCGAAGGCGTTCGCTCGGCTGGCGGCGACGGCGTAGGAATAGTCCTGCAGCGGCGCCGGGTTCAGCCCGGCCAGATGGCCCCGCGCCCAGTGATGCTGGAAATCGACCCCGGCCCACGATTCTCCGAACGTGCCGAACGGGTGGATGTAGCGGTCGCCCGCCTGGCCCCAGTTCCGAAACTCGATGCCGAGTTTGAACGTGCCTTGGGTCTGCGACATGAACTGGACTTCGTCGATGCCCAGCATGTCGTTGAAGGTCTTGATGTGCGGCAGGGTCGCTTCACCCACGCCCACCGTCGCGATCTCGTCGGACTCGACCAGGGTAATCGCGTAGTCGCGAGGATCCAGAAGGCGCGACATTCCCGCCGCGCACATCCACCCCGCCGTTCCCCCGCCGACGATGACGACCCTGAAGGTCGCTCTGTTTTCGTCTGTCCGCATGGTCGGACCTCAAACTGGAGCCCATGCCGCCGCGGAGGAGACCGCGACGGCATGGGGCCTTTGGCGTCTAGTACTTGAAGCGGACGCCGAACTGAACGCGACGGTCGTTACGGATCCAGCCGCTGTCTTTCTTCACCGGCGCCGCATTGGGCGTCAGGCCGCTGTCGCCGAACACCTGCTGCTGGAACACCGAAGTGGTGTTGAGCAGGTTCGAGCCTTCCAGCGAAACCTCGATCTTGTCGTTGACCGAGTAGCGGATCGAGCCGTCCAGATAGCCGGCGGCCTTCTGGTAGATCGGCATGCCGATGCAGCAGTCGAGGTTGTTGGTCAGGAACGACGAGCGCCAGTTGTAGGCCAGGCGCATGGCGATCGGACCTTTCTCATACAGGCCCACGAGGTTGTAGGCGTTGTCGGAGATGCCGGCGAGGCGGTGGCTGTCCATGACCTGGCCGTTGACCTGCAGGCCGCCGCCGAAGGCGATGGTGCCGCCGGCCGCATAGCCGGGCTGGTTGGCCAGGTTGGAGTTGCTGATCCCCGACTGCTTGGTGTGGGTCCAGTTGGCCTGGAAACCCAGGCCGCTCCAGATCCCCGGCAGGAAGTCGAAGAAGGTCTGGTAGGCCAGCTCGAAGCCCTTCAGCTCACCGCCGCCATTGCCGTTGCGCGGGCCGCGCACCAACACGTTCTGGGTCGAACCGTTGTTGGTGAACGAGCGCAGGAACTCGCCGTAGGCGATGGAGCCGTTCAGCTTCTTGTAGAACAGCGCCGCCGTGAACGAGCTCGAAGGCGTGAAGTAGTTCTCGTAGGTCACGTCGAACTGGTCGGCGGTGATCGGCTTGAGCGCCGCGTAGCCGGAGTCCGCGTTGAACTGGAAGTTATAGCCGGCGACGTTGGCCGCCGTCTTCGGACCCGCCGGGTCCTTCCAGATGATGTACGGCGAGTCCGGACCGGTGTTGATGGCCGGGCTCTGCACGCCGACGAAGTTGCGCAGCAGGCCGAAGTCCGGACGCGACAGGGCGCGCGAAGCGGCGAAGCGGACGAACTGCTTGTCGGTCAAGCCGAAGCGGACGTTGAAGCTGGGCAGCCAGTTGTCGTGCTTCTGGCCGAAGCTGTTCAGCGACGAGCCGCCGTTCGAGAAGGCCAGTAGGTCGGGCTTCAGCCAGCATGAGATGTTGGTGACGTTGTTGCCCGACAGCGGCGTGGCGCACGGGATGGCCGCCGCGGTCGCGTACCAGGTGTTGACCGGGAAGGCGACGCCGCCCGAGCTCGACACGTCGGTGCTGACATAGCGGATGCCGACATTGCCCTGGACGGTGACGCCGTCGAAGATCGTCTTGTCGTCGCCGCCGAAGCGCAGCATCGCGTAGGCCGCCTTGGTCTTCTCCTGCACCTTCAGCATTTCAGGCGGGATGAAGCAGCCCTCGGTGTTGGCGGTGCGCTCGCACAGCGGGGTCCACTGCATCGGCGAGTTGGTGGTCTTGCCGGAGAGCGCCTTGATCAGGCCGTCGTGGTCCGCCAGCGTGTCCTTGCTGAGGAAGACCATGTTCCCGTTCGGGAAAACCTTGCCGTTGTAGAAGTCGCCGAGGCTGTCGACGCTCCAGATGCCGGCGCCGTAGCCCTTGAAGGTGTCGGTGCGACCGCAGGCCGCCGGATAGGCGGTCGGCGTGGTGTTGTCGATGTTGAAGCCCGGACCGTTGCAGTTCCACGGCGCGGCCACCGGCGACCAGTTGTAGGTCGAGTAGCGAACGTTCTGCTTACGGTCGGCAAAGCGCACGCCCACCTTCAGCGAGTTCAGCCAGCCGCCGTTGTCGAAGCTGTATTCGGCGTCGCCGCGCAGGGCCAGTTCCTTGGCGTCGTTGTCCTCGTAGTGGTCCTGGATGAACGGGATCCAGTAGTTGTGCGGGTTGGCGATGCCGCCCGGGGCGTAGTTGACGTTCGAGCCCGGCAGCAGGGTGATCTTCGGCGTGCCGTCCTTGTTCACCTCGTACTTGGCGTCGGCCATCGTGCGGTTGGCGACCAGGATGTCGTAGTTGTTGGTGGTGGCCTTGATGTACTGGCTGTCGAAGCTGGTGTGCAGCTTGTCGCTGACATCCCATTCCAGGTGCATCGAGAAGTCCTTGGTGCCCTCGGAGTGGTTGAAGTTCCGGGCCTGGTTCTCGATGTAGAGGCCTTCGCGCTGGGTGGCGCAGGCGGGTGCGCCGGCGCCGCAGTAGTTGACGAACGGCAGGCCGGCCACGGCCGAGCCCCGCGCGATGTTGTCGGCGGTGCTGCCGCCCCAGTCGCCGGTCGGCTGGGTCAGCGTGCCGGAGGTCAGCATGCCGTCGGCGCCGAAGGTGAAGGCCGAGGCGCCGGCCGCCGGAGCGATGAACGCGGTCGTCTGCGGCGAGAAGGCCGGCGAGGCCCACAGGCCGAACATGCCGACGTTCACGCTGCGCTCGAGCCAGGCGTTCTTGTAGTAGCTGTCGTTGTACGTGGCCGAGAAGCGGACGTTGCCCTCGTTGTTCTCGTACTGGAAGGCCAGGGCCGAGCCGTGGCGCTTACGGTCGTAGACGACCTGCGAGTAGTTGACCTGGTCGGGCATGAACACCCAGCCCGACCCGCCGTACGGGTTGGCCGTACAGGCGATGGTGCCGTCCGACTTCACGATCGCCTTGCCGCTGGCGTCCTGGTAGCCGGCCGAGCAGAAGGTGCCGATGCGCTGCATCACCACGCCTTCGGTCTGGGTCAGGACGTGCGAGTTGGCGTAGTTGGCCATCAGGCCGATACGGCCGGCGTCGGTGTCCCAGGTCTTGGTGATGACGCCCGAATATTCGTAGGTCGTCTTCTTGGACTTGTCGCCGTAGTTGGCCTTGCCGGTGACCGAGATCACCTGGCCCTTGGTGTCGAACGGCAGGCGGGTGCGCAGGTTGACCGTGCCGGCGATACCGCCTTCGATCATCTCGGCCGTCTGGTTCTTGTAGCTGTCGACGCCGGCCATCAGTTCCGGCGAGATGTCGTTGAAGTTCAGGCCGCGCGCGGCGTCGGCCGAGAAGCTGTCACGACCGTTGAACTCGGTGCGCACCTGGGTCAGGCCGCGGATCAGCACGCTGGCCGGTTCGGCCGAGAAGTGCGAGCTGTCGTCGCTGGACTGCAGGCGGGAAACGGTGATGCCGGGCACGCGCTGCAGCGCTTCGGCCACGGACTTGTCGGGGAAGGCCCCGATGTCGGTCGCGGTGATCGAGTCGACCACCGTGTCGGCGTTCTTCTTGATGACCTGGGCGGTTTCCAGCGACTTGCGCACGCCGACCACGACGACCTCGTCGACGGTGTCGTCCGGACCGGTCTTGGCCGTCTCTTGCGCATAGGCTTGACCGGCCACGCCGAGCGCGGCGAGCGCCACCAGCGAAACAGTCCCCCGCAGGACGGTCTTTCGGCCACGGCCGAAATCGAAGTTCCTCATCCCTCTGCTCCCTAACGTCTTGATCGCCCGCGCCTGAACCGCGGGTCATTTGTGTCTGCGCACGCGCCCGCTCACCGACCGGGACGCTGTTGGTTGTCTTTGCTTGATCTCGCGGGCCCATAGGTCGCTTGCCGTCGACCGGGCCGTATCCCACCGCGCTCGCCTTTCGGCGCTGCTCCCTCCTTCGTTCCCCCGCCAGAAAGCACCGCGCAATTTTTGCGCTACGTTCGGCCGCCGCGATGGCGCGAAGCCATCGGAACACGCGGCCGTCGCGCTTTCGTGTTGCGTTGTTTTTGCGCGAACTTGCGCCTGTTGCAATAGCAGCGTTACGGAAATTTACGCAAAATGCGCGCAAACAGGCGCAACTCCCTTGTCGATCAGAGCTTTCGACCGGTGTTACGCAAAATAGTTGCGCAATTTTTGCGTTGAGCCATAGTGACGCTCGATGAAGGGACTCACCGTTCAACAGCGCAAAAAGGGCGCCTTGCTCGCGACCCGCGATGCGGGATCAGCCGCGTTCGGCGTGGTCCTTGATGGTCAGGGCCAGGACGGCCGCGATGGCGAAGGCGCCGCCGGCCAGGGCCAGGGCCAGGATCGCCTGCCCGCCAAACAGGCGCGCCACCAGGGGTCCCAGGATGGTGGCCGCCACCAGCTGCGGGATCACCAGGAACAGATTGTGGATGCCCATATAGACGCCCATCTTCCCCGGCGGCACGGCGCTGGAGAGCATGGCGTAGGGGGCCGACATGATCGACGCCCAGGCCAGGCCGATGCCGACGATCGGAACCCACAGCAGCACCGGATCGTCGATCAGCACGAAGCCGGCGAAGCCCAGCGCGCCGAGCGCCAGGCAGACGGCGTGGCTGGCGGGACGCCCGATCCGGCGCGCCAACAGCGGCAGGGCCAGGGCGGTCAGGGCGGCGACGCCGTTGTAGCCGGCGAACAGCACGCCGACCCAGTCAGCCCCGGCGTTGTAGGCGGCCGAGGCGGTGTCGACCGCGTCGTAGTGGCGGGCGGTCACGGCGGGCGTGGTGTAGATCCACATGGCGAACAGGCCGAACCACGTGAAGAACTGGACCACCGCCAGGCGCTTGAGCACCTCCGGCATGTGGACGATGTCCTCGACCACCTCGAACAGACCGACCGAGTCTCGCCCCTTGCCGCGCAGCCAACTGGTCGCCAGCTGGGCCGCGCCGAAGATCGCGCCCATGATCGCCAGCACGTAGATTTCGCGACCCCAGCGGCCGAACCAGGCGCTCAGGGCCACGATGGCGGCGGCCGCGATCCAGAGCAGGCCACTGTTGCGCATCCAGAGGACGGTCTCGGGCGAGGGCGTCCGCGCCTCGACCGCCAGCCCCTGGGCGACGAGACACTCCGGCGGGGTCTCGGTGGTGGTGAAGACCGTCCACAGCACCGCGACCATCAGGCCGACGGCGCCGACATAGAAGGCCGCGTGCACCGAGGGCGGCAGGACGCCCGGTGCGGCCTGGCCCGAGACGCCGAACCAGTGGGTCAGGATCCACGGCAGGGCCGAGGCGAACACCGCCCCCGCGCCGATGAAGAACACCTGCATGGCGAAACCGGTCGTGCGCTGCTCGTTGGGCAGCGAGTCGGCGACGAAGGCGCGGAACGGCTCCATGGCCACGTTGATCGAGGCGGTCAGCAGCCACAGCATCAGGCTGGCGGTCAGCACGGTCGGGGCGTTGGGCGTCAGGATCAGGGCGACCGCGGTCAGCAGCGAGCCGTACAGCAGGTAGGGCCGGCGACGCCCCAGGCGTCCCCAGGTCCGGTCGCTCAGATGACCGATGATCGGTTGCACCAAGAGGCCGGTGATCGGCGCCGCGATCCACAGGATGGCCAGCTCGTTCACGTCCGCGCCCAGGGTCTGGAAGATCCGGCTGGTGTTGACGTTCTGCAGACCCCACACGATCTGCACGCCGAACAGGCCGCAGCACATGTTCCAGATCTGAAGGAAGCTCAGGCGGGCCTTGGCCGGCGGCGACGCGGTCACGACCGCGCCCGCAAGGTCTTGCGACTCTCCTGGCAAAGGCTTCCTTTTCCCCCGGCCTTACGGCCTTTTCTTCTTATTGCTTGAGCGCGATGACCGACGATAACAGCAACAACATCACGCTTGAAGACCTCGCGGCGATCGCCGGGGTGTCGGTGTCGACCGTCTCGCGGGCGCTGAACGACCACCACTCGATCAGCACCAAGACCAAGCAGAAGATCTGGGCCCTGGCCAAGGAGAAGGGCTACTCGTTCCGCCGCTACATGCCGGCCGGGCCGCTGGGAGCCGAGGGCGCGATCGCCATCGTCCTGCCCCGCACCCACGGCCGCCCGCTGCCGCTGTCGCACCCGTTCTTCCTGGAGCTGCTGGCCAATATCGGCGAGGCCGCCCGCGATCGCGGCTGCGACTTCACGGTCAGCCACACCGCCCCGGCCAACTACGACGACCTCTATCTGGCGGCGACGGCGAACCGGGCCAACGGGACGATCTTCCTGGGCCAAGGCGACCTGCACGAAGCCTTCAACCAGTTGGCCGCCACCGACGCCCGCTTCGTGGTCTGGGGCGCCCAGCTGCCGGGCCAGAAGTACTGCTCGATCGGCTCGGACAACTTCCTGGGCGGCCGCCGCGCGACGCTCCACCTGGCGCGCCTGGGCCGCAAGCGCATCGTGTTCCTCGGCGAGACCCACCCCGAGGCCATTCAGCGCCGCGAAGGCTATCTGGACGCCCTGCGCGAGAGCGGCCTGGAGCCCGAACCGTCGCTGGTGCTGCCGGTCGATTTCGAAATCGAGTCGGCCGACGCCGCCGTCAGCCGCCTGCTGCGCCGGGGCGCGACCTTCGACGCCATCTTCGCCTCGTCCGACCTGATCGCCCTGGGCGCCATCCGGGCGTTGCAGCGCGCCGGCATCAAGGTGCCCGAAGACGTCTCGATCGTCGGCTATGACGACATGATGCTGAGCCGCCTCTCGACCCCGGCGCTCAGCACGATCAAGCAGGACACCCACAAGGCCGGCCGCCTGCTGGTCTCGCGCATCCTCGACCAGGACGGCGACCACGATCCGGAGACCCTGCCCACCGACCTGATCGTGCGGGAGTCCTGCGGAGGCTAGAACCAGCCCGCCTCTTTCAGCACCGGCGCATAGGTGCGACTGACCGGGACTTCGAGACCGCCCACCAGCCGCGCCTCGCCGACCCCGCGTCGCCAGCGCACGCCCTCGACCGCCTCGGCCGAGACCCACCACGAGCGGTGGACGCGCCAGCCGTGGGCCTGGGTTAGTTCATCGAGCGCGTCGGCGAAGCGCAGGGTGATCAGCTCCTCGCCGGCGTCGGTGTGGACCTTCAGGTAGTGGTCGTGCGCCTCGACGGCGATCAGCCGGGCCGTGCGCCGCCTGGCCGACAGCCGCCGCCGGAAGGTCGCCTCGGCCTCGGGGAGCGGCGGAGCGATCACGGTGCGGGTCTCGACCCGCGCGGGCAGGCGTCGCCAGAGCAGGGTCCGCACCACCATCACCGCCAGCGAGATCGGCCACACCTGGACAAGCACCAGCCGCAAGTAGCCTATCCCGTCGAACCGGCCGCCCATCAGCAGATGCTCGGTCGTCAGGACGTGCAGCGACACCAACGGCGTCATCAACACCGTGACCACGGCCACCCGCCGCCAGGTCGCGGTCATGCGCCGTCGGAGGACCTCGTCGACCACGATGCCGATCAGCCCGCCGCCGACGATGCAGAGCATCCAGTAGACATAGCGCCAGACCGTCGGGACGCGCTCGGACGCGAACGGGCCCAGGAAGCCCATCAGCAGGCCGATGGCGAGCAGCATGGCGAGGTCGATCAGCCATCGCCGCGCATTCGCCCCACCGATCTTTCCCGTCGTCTCCGCGTCCATGCCGTCCCGTTCGCGCAACCTTGGCGCCGTTCGCGAAGCAAGGCCTAGCGAGCCGCCGCCCGGCCCGCAACGACGTTCGGCGAAACCCGCCAACGAGGATCTCCGCTTGACCAACGCCGTCGCCCTGCTCCCGACCAGGACCGCCACCTGGCCCGTCCGCATCGCCTGGACCATCGCCGCCCTCCTCTGCCTGGGGATCGCCGCCTATTCCGCCAAGTACCTGCTGCACCCGCCCCAGACCCCGGCCCAGGCGCTACGCAATCCGCTGGGCGTGCCGTGGCTGTTCATCCACGTCGCCGGCGCGGTCACGGCGCTGGTGCTGGGCTCCTGGCAGTTCCTGCCCGCCCTGCGCCGTGGCGCCGTTCCGCCTCACCGCTGGGTCGGACGGGTCTATGTCCTGGGATGCCTGGTCGGCGGCGCGGCGGGCCTGATCCTGGCGCCCGGCTCCAGCGCCGGCCCGATCGCCTCGGCCGGCTTCGGCAGTCTCGCCGTCATCTGGATCACTGTGAACCTGCTGGGCTGGCGCGCCGCCGTGCAAGGCCGCTTCGCCGAGCACCGCCGCTGGATGATCCGCTCCTGGGCCCTGACCCTGGCCGCCGTCACCCTGCGCCTCTACCTGCCGCTGGTGCTGGTCTTGGACCTGCCGTTCCTGCCCTGGTACCGCGCGATCTCGTTCCTGGCCTGGGTCCCCAACCTGATCGCGGCCGAGCTTTGGCTCCGTCTGCGGACGACCTAGTGACTGAGCCTATCGAGCCGATAGGAACAATCAATTGTACCTATCATCGAAGTCGCGCGCTGATGGTTCCTCGTCGGGTTAGGCGCACAAGGCAAAAGCCAGAGCGGAGGAACGACTATGGATGCGAAGGTCGAGGACAGCGTTCAGGGCCAATGCCCAATGGGACGCGGAAGCAGCGGCAGAGCTAATCGAGATTGGTGGCCCCAGAACCTGCGACTGGAGGGGCTGAACCAGCACGCGCCCCGCTCCAATCCGATGGGCGATGCGTTCGACTACGCCGAGGCGTTCAAGAGCCTCGACCTGGACGCCGTGATCGCCGACCTGCACGCCCTGATGACGGATTCCCAGGAGTGGTGGCCGGCCGACTTCGGCCACTATGGCGGCCTCTTCATCCGCCTGGCCTGGCACAGCGCCGGCACCTATCGCACCAGCGACGGCCGCGGCGGCGCGGGCGGCGGGCAACAACGCTTCGCCCCGCTGAACAGCTGGCCGGACAACGCCAACCTGGACAAGGCGCGTCGCCTGCTCTGGCCGATCAAGCAGAAGTACGGCGCCAATCTCTCCTGGGCCGACCTCTATGTGCTGGTCGGCAACGTCGCCCTGGAATCCATGGGCTTCAAGACGTTCGGCTTCGGCGGCGGCCGCGCCGACCAGTGGGAGCCGGAAGAGCTGTACTGGGGTCCCGAAGGTTCGTGGCTAGGCGACGAGCGCTACAGCGGCGAGCGCCAGCTGCATCCGGCCCTGGGCGCGGTGCAGATGGGCCTGATCTACGTCAATCCGGAAGGCCCGAACGCCAATCCGGATCCGCTGGCCTCGGCGCATGACATCCGCGCCACCTTCGCCCGCATGGCCATGAACGACGAAGAGACCGTCGCGCTGATCGCCGGGGGCCACACCTTCGGCAAGACCCACGGCGCGGGCGATCCCTCGTTCGTCGGTCCCGAACCGGAAGGCGGCCAGATCGAGGCGGCCGGCCTGGGCTGGGCCAGCAAGCACGGCACGGGTTTGGGCGCCGACGCGATCACGTCCGGCCTGGAAGTCACCTGGACCCAGACGCCGACGCGGTGGAGCAACCACTTCTTCGACAACCTCTTCAAGTACGAGTACGAGCTGACCAAGAGCCCGGGCGGCGCCCAGCAATGGGAGGCCAAGGACGCGCCGGCCGACATTCCGAACGCGTTTGACGCGTCCAAGACGCAACGCCCGAGAATGCTGACCTCGGACCTGGCCCTGCGCTTCGACCCCGAATACGAGAAGATCTCGCGCCGGTTCTACGAGAACCCCGACCAGTTCGCCGACGCCTTCGCCCGCGCCTGGTTCAAGCTGACCCACCGCGACATGGGCGACAAGCGCCGCTACCTCGGCAAGCTCGTCCCGGCCGAGACCCTGATCTGGCAGGACCCGGTCCCGGCCGTGGACCACCCGCTGGTCGACGCCGCCGACGTCAAGGCGCTGAAGGACAAGATCCTGGCGACCGGCCTGTCGGTGTCGGAACTGGTCTCGACCGCCTGGGCCTCGGCCTCGACCTGGCGCAAGTCGGACAAGCGCGGCGGCGCCAACGGCGCCCGCGTGCGCCTGGCGCCGCAGAAGGACTGGGCGGTCAACGACCCACCCGTCCTCGCCAAGGTGCTCAGCGCCCTGGAAGGCGTGCAGAAGGACTTCAACGGCTCGGCCTCGGGCGGCAAGAAGGTCTCGCTGGCCGACCTGATCGTCCTGGCCGGTTCGGCTGCGGTCGAGAAGGCCGCCAAGGACGCCGGTACGCCGGTCGAGGTCCCGTTCTCGGCGGGCCGCACGGACGCCTCGGCCGAACAGACCGACGCGGAGTCGTTCGAGCCGCTGGAACCGCTGTCGGACGGCTTCCGCAACTATCGTGCGGCCGGGACCCAGTTCATGGCCCCGGAAGAGGCCCTGGTCGACCGCGCCCAGCTCTTGGGCCTGTCGGGTCCGGAACTGACGGTGCTGGTCGGCGGCCTGCGGGTCCTGGGGGCCAACACGGGCGGCTCCAAGGACGGGGTCTTCACTGACCGCATCGGCGTGCTGACGACGGACTTCTTCGTCAACCTGCTCAGCATGGGCACGACCTGGAGCCCGACAGCCGTCAACGCCTTCGCCGGCCATGATCGCAAGAGCAGCCAGGCCCGCTGGACCGCCAGCCGCGTCGACCTGATCTTCGGCTCCCACGCCGAACTGCGGGCCCTGGCCGAGGTCTATGGCAGCGCGGACTCGCAAGGCAAGTTCGTGAAGGACTTCGTGGCGGCCTGGACCAAGGTGATGAACGCCGACCGGCTGAACTGACACCGGCGGCTCGGAAGACCAGAGAGGGCGGTCAGCGAAAGCCGGCCGCCCTTTTTCTTTCGTCAGTCGTCGTTGAACGGCGCGTTGGGATTGCGGACACCTGGCGGACCGGGCGGCGCGATGTTCGCGCAGGTCGAGGCGGGCTTCGCGCCCCGCAGGCCGGCCCGGGCGAAGGTCACGGCCTGGTCGAACGAACCGTGCATGGCCCCGTCATGGCCCAGGCCCTCGTAGCGATACCAGGCGACCCTGTCGCCAGCCGCGCACATGGCGGCGACGGCTCCGTACTGGCGCATCGGCGGCGTGGTGGCGTCGGCCAGGCCCGTGCCGACCAGCACCGGGACGCCCATCGGCTTCATCGGCATGTCGGTGACCGGGATCCGGACGGCGGCCAGGTCGTCCAGCGAGATCGACAGGGCGTCGGCGAGGCTACCGACCTTCAGCTGCCGAGAGAGGACGCCGATCTCCTTCGTGCAGCCCTGCCGCGCCGCCTGGAGCAGTTGCTTGCCTTGCGGGCTCAGGATGTCCTCGACCGGCGGTGCGCCGTCGCGCAGGCCGCCGGACACGAAGCTCAGGAACATGTTGGCCGAGTTGCGCGTCGGCAGCGAAACCGGCCCTTCCGGAAAGGTGCTGACGAGGCCGGTGGCGACCACGCCCACGACCTTCAGGTCCGGCGCATAGGTCCGCGACAGCCGCGCCGCCCCCAGCGCCGCGCCGGAGCCCTGCGACTGCCCGGCGATCAGCACCTTGCTGGAGATCAGCCGGGTTCGACCGACCCGCGCGGCGCGGGCGGCGTCCAGGACCGACCGCCCTTCGGCCTGCCAGTAGAGGTACGGGTGCGGCCCCGGACCGCCCAGTCCCTGGTAGTCGGTCACGACCACCGCGAAGCCAGCCTCGAGCCAGCGGTTGATGTAGACGGCGTCGCGCGCCCGGAAACCGGTCCAGGACGGGGCGCAGGCGTCGGCGATCCCCAGCGTGCCGTGGGCCCAGGCCACCAGCGGCCAGCCGCCGGCGGGAGCCTTCCCCTTCGGGAGGTAGAGCCCGCCGCTGACCGGGACCTGCCCGGAGCCCCACCGGACATCCTCGGACGTGTAGAGGAGGCGCAGCCCCGTACCGGCCGCCGTGATCTCCGGCTGGCCCGGCATCGGCTCCTCGCGCAGGAGCGCGCCGGGCTCGGCCGGCAGGCGAGAGGTCCAGCGGTAGAAGGGCGAAAGGTCCATGTCGCCGGCGACCGCGCCGGTCGGCAACTGGCCGCCGATCGCGGTGTCCGGGAGCAGCGCGCCGAAGGCGATCAGGCCTGCGGCGACCGTGGCCGGAAGGCTCTTGTTGATGGGCATCACGTCCTCGAAAGCTTGCCGTACTCGGCGTTGGGCGTCGCCCGCCTGTGGGGAGAGAACCCGGCGGCCAGCGCCGCCGGGCTCGTCGTCTCTAGAAGTTCCAGCGCAAGGTCGCGCCGTAGGTGCGCGGGGCGTTGTAGGCGACGAAGAAGGTCGAGTTGAACAGGACCTGCAGGGTGCGGCTGCGCTCGTCGGTCAGGTTCTTGCCCCAGACCGACAGGCTCCAGGTCTTGTCCGGGCTGGTATAGCCGGCGTTGGCGTCGACGAACTCCGACGGGTCGCGGATCTCCGGCGGCTCGTTGTTGTTGTCGTCATAGATCAGGCTCTCGTAGCGGTACTCGGCGGTGGCCTTGAACTCGCCCCCGTTCGGCAGGTCCAGCGTGTAGCTGGGCGACACCGTCAGCTTGTTGCGCGGCGTGCGGCTGAGGCGATTGCCCGCCAGATTGATCGGGTTGTTGGCGTCGTCGACGGTCTTGAAGTCGTCGAAAGTCGCGTCGGTGTAGGCGTAGTTGACGCCCAGGTCGAAGCCGCCGCCGATCCGCCACGCCAGGGAGGTCTCGTAACCCTTGATCGTGGCCTTGCCGGCGTTGTTGGTGATCTTGGCCAGCCCCACCGTCTGCCCGGTCTGCAGGTCGGTGTAGTCGATCAGGTAGATCGAGTTGTTCCAGGTCAGCCGGTTCTCGAAGAACTGCTCCTTAAGGCCCAGCTCGTACTGGGTGGCGTATTCCGGATGGAACGGCGTGACGGCGGCCAGCTGCGAGCTGGGCGCGTCCTGGAAGCCGCCGCTCTTGAAGCCCCTCGAGATGGTCGCATACAGCATGTGGGCCGGGCGGATGTGGTAGTCGGCCCCCAGGCGCCAGGTCACGGCGCTGAAGCTCGCGCTCGCCCGAGCGTCCAGCGGGAACACCGTCTGGAACTGCTGCGGGCCAAGATTGACGATGTGATAGTCCTTCTTGTCCTTGGTGTAGCGCACGCCCGCGACCACGTTCAGGCGGTCGTTCACCGGATAGGTGACGTCGCCATAGACCGCGTAGCTGTCGAGCTTGGCGTCCTGCACCACGCGCTCGTTGCCCGCGAAGTTGATGGTGTTGTTGACCGTGATCCGGTCGGTGTCGGCGTTGTAGGAATAGACGCCCACCACCCAGGTCGCCCGGCTGTCCTTGGGCGACAGCAGGCGCAGCTCGTTGCTGGTCAGCTTGCTGTTCTCCAGGTCACCGCCCTGGATGCCGCGCGTGCCGTTCGAGCCGTCGAAGTCGTAGTAGGACTCGTAGTCGACCTCCCGGTGCGAGCCGAGATAGCTCAGCGTGGCGAAGGGCAGCGACCAGCTGACTTCCGCCCGCAGGCCGTAGGTGTCGCGATCCTGGCGGCCGTCCATGGTGGCCAGGCTCTTCTTCGGGTCCAGCGACAGCGGGTAGCGATCGGGGCGGCTGGTGAACAGCACGTGGTTGGCCGGCCCGCTGTCGCGATCGGTGGTCACATCCGCCGTCAGGTGGACGCGAAGATCGTCGTTCGGCTCGAACAGCAGCTGGGCGCGAGCGCTGCGCGTGTCGCCACGCTCTAGCTGGCCGCCGGTGACGGTGCTGGTGGCGTAGCCGTCGTGCTTGCGCAGGCTGCCGCTCAGGCGCAGGGCCGCCTTGCCCTCGCCGAACGGCGCGTTGACCATCGCTGCGACCTCCCGGCGGTCGTAGTTGCCCAGCGTGCCTTCCAGCGCGGCCGAGAAGCCCGACAGCTCCGGCGCCTTGGTGATGACGTTGATGGCGCCGCCCACCACGTTGCGGCCGTAGAGCGTGCCTTGCGGTCCTTTCAGGACCTCGATGCGCTCGATGTCGAAGACGTCGAAGGCGATGGCCGACGGACGGCCCAGATAGACTTCGTCGAGGAAGACCGCCGCGCTGGGATCACCCGCCGAGCCGCGGTCGGACGAGCCGATCCCGCGAATGAAGAGCCGCGGCTCGCTGGCCGGGAAGGCGTCGAAGCTGAGGCCCGGCGTCCGGGTGATGACGTCCTGGACGCCGACGATGTGGGCGTCCTCGATCTGCTCGGACCCGAAGGCCGTCACGGTCACCGGCACGTCCTGCAGCCTCTGGCTGCGGCGCTGGGCGGTGACCAGGATTTCCTCGAGCACCTCGCCCGGCGCGGCGGCCGGCTGAGCGGCCTTCTCCTGGGCGTGGGCCGGCATGGCCAGCAGCATGCCGAGGGCGGCGCTGGCCAAGAGGGACGCGCGTCCAACTCCAACTTGCATATCTTCCTCCCACCCCCGTTTTTCCGGGGTTTTTGTGATGTGTGTGAGCAGAGACGGCGGCTTCACTGGAAAGCCCCAAGACCTGCGAAGCTCGGCGAGGCCGAACCGGCAGACTTCCGCGCCACACGCCCCTCATCTTTCCCTCGAAGCCTTTCGACGGCTTCGAGAGGACCTTGAATTTGGCGAACGAGAGTCCTTAACCCGCGCGGGCATGTGCTCGTGATGCAAAGAGCGAATGGAATGATTTGCGCGCTGGCGGTTGCCTTCATCGGTCGCGCGAGGCCCCCGGCGGCGACAGCGTGATGGCGCGGAAATCGTTGACATTGGTCAGGGTCGGGCCGGTGAACAACAGGCCGCCGATGGCCTCGAAGAGGCCGTAGGCGTCGTTGTCGGCCAGGCGCTCGATGGGGGAGACGCCGGCGGTCCTGGCGCGCGCCAGGCTCCCGGGATCGAGCATCGCGCCGGCGTTGTCCTCGACTCCGTCGATGCCGTCGGTGTCGGCCGCCAGGGCATGGATCCCCGGCGCGCCGTCCAGGGCGACGCCCAGGGCCAGCAGGTACTCGGTGTTGCGCCCTCCTCGCCCCGAGCCTCGCACCATGACGGTGGTTTCGCCGCCGGAGATCAGGACGCAGGGCCGAGCGTCGGCGCCCAGTCCCCGGGCCAGGTTCAGCGCCAGCTTCGCATGGGCCGCACCGACCTCGCGGGCCTCGCCCTCGATCGCATCGCCCAGAACGATCGGCTGGTAGCCCAGCTGGCGCGCGACCGTCGCGGCCGCGTCCAGCGACCGCGACGGCGTGGCGATCAGGCGGTAGTCGTCGGGCGCATTCAGCGTCGGACTGTTGCACGCCGGATCGGCCAGCCAGGCGCGGACACTCGGCGGCATATCGATGCCACGGCCCGCGAGAATCGCCAGCGCTTCAGCGCCCGTGCCGGCATCGGCCACCGTCGGGCCGGACGCGATGATCGCGGGATCGTCGCCAGGCGCGTCCGAGATCGCCAGGGTGACAGCCCTCGCCGGGCCGGCGGCGGCGCGAAGCCGGCCGCCCTTGACCAGTGACAGGCGCCGGCGAACGGCGTTGATCTCCGCGATCGGCGCGCCGCTGCGCAGCAGGGCTTTGACGATGAAGCGCTTGTCGTCCAGCGAGACGCCCGGCGGCGGCGCGGTCAGCAGGGCCGAGCCGCCGCCCGACAGCAGGCAGATCACCAGGTCGTCGGCGGTCAGGCCCTCCAGGCAGGCCAGCAGCGCGGCGGTCGCTCGCACGCCGTTGAGGTCCGGGGTCGGATGGGCCGCCTCCAGCACCTTGATCGATCGGGTCGGCGTCGCGTGGCCGTAGCGGGTGATGACCAGGCCGCTCAGCGGCGCCGGCCAATGGTCTTCGAGCGTCGCCGCCATGGCCGCGGCGGCCTTGCCCGCGCCGACCACGACGGCCCGCCCCTTGGGCGGCGACGGCAGATGCGGCGGCAGGCAGTGACGCGGATCGGCCGCCGCCACGGCGGCGTCGAACATCCGGCGCAGGTCCGACTTCGGGTCGAACGTCATCCCACGACCTCGGCCGGCGTGCGCCGGGCCAGGAACTGGGCGGCGTAGGGACCGACCAGCAGCACCAGGATGATCCGGACGACCTGGGCCGACAGGATGAAGGGCAGGTCCACCGGCGTCGACGCGGCGATGATCAGGATGGAGTCGACGCCGCCGGGGCTGGTGGCCAGGTAGCCCGTCAGCAGGTCGACGCCGCAGAGCAGGCTGACCAGCAGGCCCGAGGCGCCGCACAGGACGATCAGCAGCAGGGCCGCGCCGATGATCCTCGGCAGCGCCCGGGCGCTATGCACGAGGGTCGGCCGCGTGAAGCTGAGACCGATCGACCAGCCGACCACCGCATAGGCGAAGGCGGCCAGCACCGGCGGAACCTGCAGGTGGAACCTCCCCGTCGCCAGCAACGCCGCGCCCGCCAAGCCGGGGATCAGGAACACGCCGGCCGGAAACTTCAGCACCCTGGCCAGGACGCCCCCCGCCACGCACAGGACCAGGGCGCCCAGCAGGCCCAGGGGATCGAGCGGCGGAAACCAGCCCGCCGCCTGCGGATGGCCCGTCGGCAGCGACGGCGCCAGGTGGGCCAGGCCGATGGCCGAGCTGGCCACGAGCAGCACCCGGAAATACTGCATCAGCGCCACGATCCGCGCGTCGGCCCCGGTCTCTTGCGCCAAGGCGATCATCCCGGCCGCACCGCCCGGCGACAGTCCCCAGACCGCCGTGGAACCGCCGAACCATCCCGCTTTCGACAGCAACCAGCCCAGTCCCAAGCTGAAGCCCAAGGTCGTGGCGCCGATGTAGAGGAAGGCCGGCAGATGCCCGACCAGCTCCGGCCCCATGGCGGAGCCCATGGCGACGGCGACCAGGCAGCCGATCAGGGTCGAGCTGGCTAGCCGAAGGCCCGGCGGCGGTCGGATGCTCGCGCCGCCGATCCCGAACACGATGCCGACCAGCAGCGGCCCCAGCAGCAGCGCCGCCGGCGCATGCACGGCTTTGAGCACGACGACCAGCACCGCCGTGGCCAGCGCCAGCAGACCCCATTGTATCTCCGCCCGCTTCAGCAGGCTCGAGGTCGTCATCAGGCGGCGTAGCCGGGGTTGAGACGATCCAGGCGACGCAGCAGGCCCGGCCAGACCAGCCGGTCGGCCACGACACTCAGGCCGCGCGACTGTTCCTCGACGACGTCCTGGACGTGGTCGTGCGGGATCCGCAGCGGCGCGCCCGCCTGGGCCGCGACCTGCATCGCGCAGGAGCGCTCCAGGAAGTACATGGTCGTGAAGGCCTCGGCGACCGTGCGCCCGGTAACCAGGGTGCCGTGGTTGCGCAGGATCATGGCGCTCTTGTCGCCCAGGTCCGCCACCAGTCTCGGCCGCTCGTCATGGTCCAGGGCCACGCCCTCGAAGTCGTGATAGGCGACCTTGCCGTTCAGCAGCATGGAGGTCTGGTTCAGCGGCAGCAGGCCGGCGTCCTGCGAGGAAACGGCGGTCCCGGCCACCGTGTGCAGGTGCATCACGCAGCCGGCGTCCTCTCGCGCCTCGTGCACGGCCGAATGGATGGTGAAGCCGGCCGGATTGACCATCTCCGTGGTCTGGCCGACCACATTGCCGTGGAGGTCGACCTTGACCAGCGACGAGGCGGTGATTTCCTCGAACATCCAGCCGAACGGGTTGATCAGGAAGTGGTGCTCGGGTCCCGGCACGCGGGCCGAGATGTGGGTGAAGATCAGATCGTCCCACCCGAACAGCGCCACCAGCCGGTAGGCGGCGGCCAGGTCGATCCGGAGCGCGGCTTCCAGCGCGCCGGTCTCGGAGGTCGGGACCTCCAGGGCATGGGCGTTCATCGCCGCCTCCTCAGTCCAGGTTGACGTCGAGCAGCCGCACATATTGCTGGCCGCAGTGCATGTCGCGCTCGACCTCTCCGCCTTGCGGCGCGGCGCGGGCGTACGAGATCTTCACGACGTTCAGGCTGGGAACGGCGAACCGCTTCACCAGGGCGGGGTCGGCGCCGAACAGCCGCTGGATCGTGTCCGGCCCCAGGGCCGGGCTCTGGCTGTACTGGGCGAAGCTCTCGGGCCCGTCGAAGAACAGGTCCAGGGTCACCCAGTAGGGCCCGGCGTTCTTGGAGCGCACGTGGTGGCAGACATCCCTGACGGTCGCCATCAAGCGGCCTCCTCTTTGCGCAGGTCGACCCAGGCGGTGCGGACCAGTTCCATGGGGTCGTCGACATGGACGACGTGGTTCAGCTTGAACTCGTAGACCTGGCCGCGTTCGACATCGGCCGGCGTGAAGGCGAAGCCGTAGCTGGGCAGCTCCTTGTCCATCGAGATCGGGTAGTGGAAGAAATAGGCGTTGCAGGCCTTGGCGATCTGGGTCGCCAGCTCCTGGGTGTCGGCGGTGGCGACAAACAGCACGCCCAGCTCGCGCGGCGCCGGCGTTCCCGGCGGCGGCCTCTCGCCCGACACCGCGTTCCAGCCGTACATCCGCAGCGAGATGTGGAAGTCGCCGGCCTCCGGGCCCAGCGACTTGCGGGCGCGCTCGTAGAGGGCGGCCAGCATCTTGTCGTGGAACTCGTCGACGCGGGCCAGGACGTCCGGGTCCTGGATGCCGACCAGCATCAGCGTCTGGTAGCGCCCGCCGGCCGCGCCCTCCAGCTTCAGGGTGTAGGGCTTGGGATCCCACACCGAGCCGGTGACCCGCACCGTGCGCTCGTCGGTCGAGACATAGACCGCGTCGGTCACGTCCAGCACGCCGCCCGGCTCGGTCAGGCGGAAGGGATCGCTGTTCTCGTACAGCATGTGGGCCGAGACGCTGTGCGGGGTGCAGAGGTTATTGACCGCCAGCGGCTCGATCTCGAAGCCGTCCTGGTCGATGGTCAGCAGCACGCCTGAGCCGCGATCCCGGTGCACGCTGCATTGCGAGCCGCATTCGGAGACCTTGCCCGCGTGCCAGGCCGGCCCCTGGGGCGCGCCGTGCAGCAGGGCGAAGCTGGCGATCACCGCCGTGTCGGTGGTCCGGCCGCCCAGGATGAGATCCGCGCCGGCCCGCAGCGCCGCGATGTAGGGCTCCGGACCCAGGGCAGCGACGATGTGGTCGCAGCTGTCGATGGTGGCGTCGTCCAGCGCGCCCAGCGGCGCCAGGGCGGTGATCCTGCCGGCGGCGTTCCTGGCCTTCAGCACGGCCTTGTCCTGCTCCGAATAGAGCAAGGCGATCCGGGGCGAGAGGCCCAGCTCCGCCGCGATCTCGACGGCGATGTCGCGGGTCCAGTCGACGTTCAGGTCGCCGCCCGCCTGACCGCTGGTGCCGATGATGACGGGGATGCCCGCCTCGGCCCCGGCCTTCATCAGGATGGCCAGGTCGCGCTTCACCGAGCCGCGATTGTTCTTCGACATGCCCAGCGCCAGATAGGCCGCGCCGCTGTCGGTCGAGCCGGCGTCGGAGGCGATGGCGTGGGCGCCCAGGCCGACGCCGCGCCTGACCTCTTCTTCCACCACCCCCGCGCCCAGCGAGCCGACGGGGACGATGATCTTGATGGGACCGTCTAGCATTCCGGGCTCCTCCTTGCCGACGCCGGCTGCCGCCTTCGCCATGGGCTCGATTCCATGAATTCAGAACTTCTGATTTTTGGATGCAAAATTAGATTGCCGTCGGGTCGGCCGCGTTGCAACGTCTTGCAACCTTCGGCGGCCGGTCCCGCGTCCGTCTGAAATCGCCCCCCCTCTGTAGCCAGCGGACCGCGCCTGCCGTGTTGCGTTGTTTCGATTGAATGATGCGCGAGACGGGCTGGCGCCGGCCTGGGGCCCCGTTTCCTTTGGCCCGGCCACACGCGCAGGAGATTTCAGAGCATGCCCCACCCCCGCAAGGTCGTCGTCACCCAGCGCTTCTTTGACGACCGCACCCAGGCCTATCTCCGGGCCAACGGCTGCGAGGTGGAGATCGCGCCCCTGCCGGCGGGCAAGGCCGACGGCGACCTGGACCACGACACGCTGGTCGAGATGCTGGCCGGCGCGGCGGGCTGGATCGTCGGCCACGCGCGGGTGACGCGCGAGTTGCTGGCGGCGCTGCCGGACCTCCAGGTCGTGTCCCGCCGAGGCGTTGGCTACGAGCGCGTGGACCTCGAGGCCGCCCGCGACCTGGGCCGTGTCGTCGCCATCGCGGCGGGTGGCAACGACGCCTCGGTCGCCGACCATGTCATCGGGCTGATGCTCTCCGTCGGCCGGCGGTTCCGCGAGTCCCAGCAGCGGATGCTGGACGGCGACTGGTCGATCCTGATGGGCGGCGACCTCTGCGAGAAGACCGTCGGCGTCGTCGGCCTGGGCCGGATCGGCAGGAGCGTCGCCAAGCGCCTGGCCGGCTTCGACTGCAAGGTGCTGGTCCACACCACCCATCCCGACGACGACTATGCGCGCGCCACGGGCGTCGCGTTCGTGGACCTGCCCGAACTTCTGGCCCGCAGCGACTATGTCACCCTGCACGCGCCCCTGACGCCGGCGACGCGGTTCATGATCGACGCATCCGCCATCGAGACGATGAAACCCGGCGCGATCCTGATCAACACGGCGCGCGGCGGCCTGGTTGAGGACGCCCACCTGCTGGACGCCCTCCGCGCCGGCCAATTGGGCGGCGCGGGCCTCGACGTCTTCGTCAGCGAGAGCGACCCGGCCTACAGGCCCGTATCCCAGGCCCTGCTGGCCCTGCCCAATGTCGTGGGCACGCCGCACGCGGGCGCCTCGTCGCGCGAAGGCCTGGACCGCACCAACATGGTCGCCGCGCGCGCGGTCGTCGCCGTCCTGGATGGCGCCGATCCCGCGCCCGAATGCGTGGTCGCCGACGGCCGCCCTGGTCGCCGAGCGGCCTAGAAGGAACACCGCGATGGAGCTCGATTGGCTCGAAGACTTCCTGGCCCTGGTCGAGCATCAGCATTTCGGGCGCGCGGCCGAGGCCCGCAACGTCTCACAGCCCGCCTTCAGCCGCCGCGTGCGCCTGCTCGAGAACTGGCTGGGCGCGCCGCTGTTCAATCGCGACACCCACCGCGTCGCCCTGACCCCGGCCGGCGAGCAATGGCGGCCGACCGCCGAGGACCTGCTGCGCCGGCTCTATCTGGGCCGCGAGCAGACCCGGGCCATCGCCGAAGGCCACGTCTCGACCGTGCGCTTCGCCTCGACCCACGCCCTGTCGATCACCTTCTTCCCGCAGTGGCTGGAGGAGATCGAGGCCGAACAGCCGCTGAGTTCGGCGGTCAGCCTGACGACCGACAACATGGCCGGCTGCGAACGGATGATGCTGCAGGGCCAGGCCCAGTTCCTGCTCTGCCATCATCACCCGTCGACGCCGGTGTCCTTCAAGCCGAACTACTTCACCTCGATCGACGTGGGGCAGGACACCCTGATCCCGGTCAGCGCGCCGTCGCCCGACGACCCGGCGCAGCCGCGCTTCGCCCTGCCCGGACAGCTCGGCGCGCCCGTGCCCTATCTGGCCTTCACCGAGGTGTCGGGCATGGGACGCATCCTGGCCTCGACCCACGCTCTGGAAGGCCCGTCGATGTGGCTGGCGCCCGGCTTCACCTCGCACGTGGCGACGGTGCTGGCGGCCATGGCCCGCGCGGGCCGAGGGCTGGCCTGGCTGCCGCTCAGCCTGATCGCCGGCGACCTGGAGCGGGGCGTTCTGGTCCGGGCCGGCGACGCCCAGTGGGACGTGCCGATCGACATCCGCCTCTTCCGCCCGAGAGCCCGCCAGAACCCGGTCGCCGAGGCCTTCTGGGCGCGGCTCAAGACGCGCGCGGAACCGACGACGGACCTCGCCTAGGAAGAGACCGGGCGCACCGAGGGTGGCGATGCGCCCGGGTCGATCCGCCCCTTGGCTCCAGGGCCATCCCGCCGATTGCAAGCGGATGGACCATCGGCCGTCGTTCCAAGCCGCCAAGGCCGCTCGACAAGTTGCATCGAGGTTGCCTCGCCGCGACGAGACCCTCGCAGTCTAGCCCACGCCCAGGCCGCTCCGCGCGCCTGTCGGGCGCATGGTTCGATGCGGAACTTCGATCACGCTCAGCCCGCGCCGACGACCGGGATCGCCCCGGTCAGCATGGCCGCGCTCAGCACCACCAGGCAGATCAGCGCCGACCACTTCAGCGCGAAGCGCTGGGCGTCGGCGACATCCACCCCCACCAGGCCGCAGGCCAGGTAGATCGGGGCCAGCAGCGGGCTCATCGAGTGGACCGGCTGGCCGATCAGCGCGGCGCGGGCGATCGCCGCCGGCTCGATCCCGAAATTGGCGCCGGCCTGGGCGATCACTGGCACGACCCCGAAATAGTAGGCGTCGTTCGACATCACGAAGGTCAGGGGCAGGCTGACCACGGCGGTGATCGGCGCCAGGTACGGCCCGATGCTGGGCGGGATGATCGACAGCGCCGCATTGGCCATGGCCGTCGACATGCCGGTCCCGTTGAGGATGCCGGTGAAGGCGCCGGCCGCGAAGATCAGCACCACCACGTTGACGACATTGTCGGCGTGGGCCGCGATCCGCGCCTTCTGTTCCTTCACGCTGGGATAGTTCACCGTCGCGGCGATGGCGAAGCCGGCCATCATCAGCACCGGCAGCGGCGCCAGGCCCAGCACCATGCCCAGGATCAGGCAGACGGTTAGCGCGACATTGAACCAGAAGAGCTTGGGACGGCGCGTCGCGGCCTGTTCGGCATCCTCGGCGGCCAGCACGGCGGGCGGCGTCGCGATGCGCTCGCCGCCGGTCGCCGAGACCCCGAGGCGACGGCGCTCCGCTTGGCCGAACATCCAGGCCATGGCCAGGATGCCCAGCAGGCCCACGGCCGCCGGTAGCAACATCGGCCCTACGACCTTGGCCAGGTCGACATGCACCGCCGTGGCCGCCCGCGCCGCCGGTCCGCCCCACGGCACATAGTTCATCAGCGAATTGGACAGCCCCAGAAGGGTCAGCAGGATCAGCGGGTTCATACCGATCCGCCGATAGACCGGCAGCATGGCCGAGACCACGATCAGCACCGTCGTCGTGCCGTCGCCGTCGATCGAGACGACCATGGCCAGGATCGCGGTCCCGACAGCGATGCGCAGCGGGTCCTCGCCGACGATGGACAGCACCTTCCTAACCAGCGGATCGAACAGCCCCGCATCCATCATGATCGCGAAATAGAGCACCGCGAACGACAGCATCAGCGCGGTCGGCGCCACCTGCCCCACCCCGGTCAGGATCATCTCGCCCAGCCTGGGACCGGCCCCGGCCACCAGACCGAACAGGATCGGGATCAGCAGCAGGGCGGCGATCGCCGACATCCGCTTGGTCATGATCAGGGTCATGAAGGTGATCACCATCGCCAGCCCGAGGACGGCGGGGTGAAGAAGCATGTCGGTCACGAGACGGTCTCCGGGCCGATTGGGTTCGGCGCTGTCGTTGGGATGGAGCGGCGGACGCGGGCTTGCGCAACCGTCGCCCTGGCTGTGTAAGAAGGCTCTGACGAACCGGCCGCGCGCCGGTCCGGGGAGAAGACGAACCGATGGCGACCCAGACCCGAGGCCAGGACGCGGAGCTCGCGCTCCAGACCGATCCGCCTCAGGCCGAGCCGGCGACCAACACGGTGCTGATGAGCCTGCGGGAGCGGATCGTCACCGGCCAGATCCCGCCCGGGACGCGCTTGCGCGCGGAGGGCCTGGCGGCCGAGCTGGACGTCTCGCGCACGCCGATCCGCAGCGCCCTGGCGGTGCTCTCCGCCGAGGGCCTGGTCGAATACGGCACCAACCGGGGCTACACCGTCCGCACCGTCAGCATCGGCGACGTGTTCGACGCCATCGAGGTCCGCGCCGGGCTGGAGGGCCAGTCCGCGCGTCTGTCCGTCGACCTGGGCTGGGAACCGCAGGCGCTGGAGCGTCTGGCCGCCCTCGCCCGCCAGGGTCGCGTTATCGTCGACCGGGGCGAGTGGTCCGAAGCGATCGAGGAGGACTGGTACCGGATCAATCACGGCTTCCACCGGACCATCCATCACGCCTCCCAGAACCGGGTGCTGCGCAACGCCATCCGCATGACCCTGATCTATCCGGTGCTCGGCGATCCGGCCCGTCTGTGCCCCAGCATCGCGGCGGCCACGCCGCTGCGCGCGCGCCAGATCGGCGCGACGCCGCCGGCCTTCATCCTGACCTCGCAGGACGATCACGAGCGGCTGGTCGACGCCATCGCCCGCCAGGACGGCGCGCTGGCCGAACGGGTCATGGCCGCGCATGTCCTGGCTACGAAACGTCGTCTGCATGAGATCGCTGTCCGCCGTTGATCGACGATTATCCGGTCGGCCACGGTTAGCGAGAACCCCGATGGGCGGCAAACGCGCCTGAGGGCTCCACGACGTCGCAGAGGCGTTCGGCGGGTGGCCGCTCGAAGCGCGGACACCGACGCGACACACCTGAAAATCCATACAAGACAAGGTGATAGAGCGTCACGTACGCCGCGACCGTCCTCGCGGCGGCCGCCCGATTCCGCGGCGGGCATCATTTCATGCCAATTCCGCATTAGCCCGCCGCGTCGGCGCTGGCCTACCCCGAAGCGGCCACGCCAAGGGGATCCGGATGAACGACGCGCGCCACTACCGCATTGCGGTCATCCCGGGCGACGGGATCGGCAAGGAGGTCGTTCCCGAGGGCCTGCGCGTGCTCGAGGCCGTCGCGACGCGCTTCGGCTGCCGCTTCAACGTCGACCACTTCGATTTCGCCTCGTGCGACTACTATCTCGCGCACGGCCAGATGATGCCGGACGACTGGAAGGCCCGGATCGGCGGCCACGACGCGATCTTCTTCGGCGCGGTCGGGTGGCCCGAGACCGTGCCTGACCACGTCTCGCTCTGGGGCTCGCTGATCCAGTTCCGCCGCGAGTTCGACCAGTATGTGAACCTGCGGCCGGTCAAGCTGATGCCGGGCGTGCCCAGTCCGCTGGCCAACCGCGCCCCGGGCGACATCGACTTCTATGTCGTGCGCGAAAATACCGAGGGCGAGTACTCGTCGATCGGTGGACGGATCTTCCCCGGCACCGCGCGCGAGGTGGTGATGCAGGAGACCGTGATGACCCGCGTGGGCGTCGACCGGATTCTGAAATACGCCTTCGACCTGGCCGCCCGGCGGGACAAGAAGCACCTGACCTCGGCCACCAAGTCGAACGGCATCTCGATCACCATGCCCTACTGGGACGAGCGGGTCGAAGCCATGGCCCCGGCCTATCCGCAGGTGCGCTGGGACAAGTACCATATCGACATCCTGACCGCGCATTTCGTGCAGCACCCGGACTGGTTCGACGTGGTGGTGGCCTCCAACCTGTTCGGCGACATCCTGTCGGACCTGGGTCCAGCCTGCACCGGCACCATCGGCATCGCCCCGGCCGGCAACATCAATCCCGAGCGGACCTTCCCGTCGCTGTTCGAGCCCGTCCACGGCAGCGCGCCCGACATCGCCGGCCAGGGGATCGCAAATCCGGTCGGCCAAATCTGGTCGGCGGCCCTGATGCTGGACCATCTGGGCGAGCGCGAGGCCGCCGCGGCCGTCGTGCAGGCCATCGAGACCGTCCTGGCCCAACCCGCCCTACGCACCCGCGACCTGGGCGGCCCGCTCGGCACGGTGGCCTGTGGCCAGGCGATCGCCGAAGCGCTCCTTGGCGACCGGGCCGCATCGGCGCGAACGGCTAGCGCCTGACAGCGCGTCCGCAGAACTAAACTGGCCAATACTGGTTTTGCGACATCCGGTCGCTAAAACGCTTCGTCGCCCGCGCGCCGCTGCGCAAGGTGCACGAGTGCGTCTTCGGCGTGCTGGCGATGGAGAGCGAACCGATCGATCCGAGGCTGTAGCTGCGACAGGTCCTGAGAACGTCTTAAGGTGCGTTCTCAGGACCAATCGCGCTGGCACGCGTGAGCTAAAGATCGATCTGCTCCGACATTTCAAGAGCATCGTCGACCTCGATACCCAAGTATCGGACGGTGCTTTCCAGCTTCCGGTGTCCGAGCAGAAGCTGGCAACCGCGCATACTGTCTGGTGCTGACGTGTTCACCTGGGCGACTACGGCTTGGGAACAGCCAATCGTCGTAACGACGCCCGCGGATCTTGAGCCAAGCAGCCAATGCATCTCCCGTCGGCTCTGTGATCTCGAAAGCGACCGGCTTCAAGCTGGCTGGCAGCGCCGGCGACGCTCGATCACAAGGCCTGAATCGACAGCCCCGTAGTCCTGCTCCGACAGGCGTGAGCCGCTGCCACGACCCGACCGTCCCGTGAGGTCTCCAGGATATGGCCCATCTCCGAGGCCAGTCCGTCCGCCAAGCTGCCGATAGCATCACGCATATCGAAATCTCGAACGCGTCCCGAGCCTCTTCTCCCGCCCAACCGCTCGCGAACGTCGATCGCCAGCGCCGCCGCCTTCGCGCAACGGATTTCGATCGCCGATGGAGAGCTTTCCGCAGTCACCGGCGTGGCAAGAAAACGGTCGATGTCGATCAGCGCACCGCGCAAGGCGGACTCGCCGTCACCCAGCGATTGTGGTCCGTAGTCGCCCGCCGCGGACATCGTCACGGCAAGGCCTGCAAGCAACGAAGAAAGCCACCCCACCTCTAGCCCCTCTCGCTAGCTCGGCCGCTTCGGATCCGGCCCGGCAAACGAGCCGGATCCGCGCCAGCGCTATTGCTTGATCACGGTGTAGGTCGTGACCGTCGCGTATTTCCGGTCCTCGCTCCTGACGGCGGCTGTTCGTCCATCCGCCGATGGCTTGAACGTCATGACCGATACGATCTGACCGTCCCGCCAGCTGGTCTCCTCCAGCGCCCCACTCGCGACCTTGCGAACGGTGACCTGGGTTCCAGCCGGATCCCCGACCACGGGGGTCTTTCCGCCGCCGAGCTTGGCCGCGTACGTGTAGCCATTGGGCGTGGACATCTTGACGGCGTCGGCCTCGACCTTGAACGTCAGGGTCAGCGCCGCGTCGGAAATGTTCGCCGCTTTCTCCGCGCGCCATGCGCCCGAGAGCGCATGCGCGCCCGCGGGTCCAGGCTTCACGCGAACCAGGGCGTTGTCGCCGCTGACCGGCTTGCCGTCGGGCGCGGTATGGTCGACCCAGTGCACGGACAAGGACTTGCCGTCGGCCGAAACCTTCACGGTCGATACCGAGGCCAGCTTTCCCTTTAGCTTGTCGGTTTCCTCGATCGTGCGGGCGTCGATCACCTTGATGGAGATCTCGTCCAGATAGGGATAGCCGGAGACCTTCTGCAAAGCGCCATTGGCTTTGACGGTGATGGCCGGCTTACAGGACGAACAGCTGTAGACCCCGTCCTTCAGAAGAAAGACCGACGGCCGTTCGGGAAACTTCGCCGAGGCCACGTCGGCCTTCCAGGTCCCGTCCAGCGCATCGGCCAAGGCCGGCGAGGTAGCGGCAAGGGCCACAAACAGAACAGCGGCTTTCATCATCTCAATCCCTCCTGATGGTGATCGTGCTCGATTGACGTCGGTTACTCGGCGGCGGCCGGAACGGCGGCGCGGGCGGGTTGGGCCAGGGGGCGCCTTTGCCCATAGGTGATCCAGCGCAGGAGCCATTCCGCCGGGCCCATCTCGAACCGCCCGAGCCACAGCACCGCGAAGGCGATCTGGACGGCCCAGATCAGCGCCGCGATCCCCATGAGCTGGGCAAAGCCGAAGCGGTCGTAGAAGCCAAGGCCATAGAACAGGACCGAGGTGATGACCGATTGGCCGATATAGGTGGTCAGCGCCATGCGCCCGACAGCAGCCAGCCCGCCTTGCAAAACGCCCAGCCAGCCCTGCTTCAGCAGCGACATCGTCAGGCCTAGAACGCCCAGCGTCATGGCCAGACGACCCGGCTCGTAGAGGAAGGCGTTCGCAACGGTCACTTCCGCGCTGGGTTGGAATCCGGCCCGCCAGCGCAGCGCCTCGATACTTCCCCGCAACAGCAGGCCAAGCGCCAATCCACCGACGGCAAGCGCGCCGTAGAAGCCGGCCGACCGCTCTCCGCCAAGGACGCCGTTGCGCAACAGCACCATCCCAACCAGCATGAAGCCTAGGGATTCCAGCACCGTCAGCGAGGCCTCGAACCCGTCGAGGTTCCAGGTCTGCCACTTCTCCAGGCTCCAGGTCACGATCGACGGGAAAGCGGTTCGCTCGGCCCGCTCCTTGGCCCGCTCTTGGGGAGAGGTGATCTTCTTGATGATCTCGTCGCGCTTTTCGAGCGCCTTCTTCTGCTCGTCGGTCGGGGTCTTGCCGGCGGCCTTGGCCACGACGGCGGCCTCGGCGAGCCGATAACCTTCGGCTCTCTCCAGGGCCTTGCCCCCCATGGCCGTCGTCATGACGAGAAGCGCCACCGCCGCCGCGAGGGCCAGCACGCGCGTGTCGGCCTTGCGGAAGAGCACCAGGAAGAGCCCCGTCACGCCGTAGTTGAACAGGATTTCCCCGGGCCAGAGGAAGATCGCGAAATTGGCCAATCCCAGCGCCATCAGCGCGAAGCAGCGCGTGAAGTAGGCCTGCCCCGCCGCGCGCTCGCGCCCCGGGTCCGACTGGGTCAGCATGACCAGCATTCCCGCACCGAAGAGCAAGGTGAAGAGGCCGCGCATCGTCCCGGCGACCGCCACGTTCTGGATGGAGAAGGCGATCCAGTCGAGGCTGGCCGTCGCGGGCAAGGGCGGCCTGGTCCAGTCCCAGCGCAGGCCCATGGCCGGGATATTCATCAGCAGAATGCCCAACGCGGCCACACCGCGCAGGACGTCGAGCGATCGTATCCGCGCCGAGCTACCGACCGGCCCAAGCTTAATACCGTCCATCCTCATGATCCCCCGTGCTGATCCATGGCCTTTTCGATGAGCGCGCCGCGCCAATCGGCAGCCTTATTCGCCAACGAGTCCTTGGCGGCCATCCCGCACGCCAGGCCCAACAGGAAAGCCAGCGGAGCCCCCATCGCCAGGCCGCTCAGCCACCAGATCGCCGATGACGCAGAGAGGGCGCGTCGCATCGTTGTCCCATCAGTTTGCGGCCGAGCGGCCTGGCCACGGGGTTCCGCATCCCGCTCCAGAAGCATGCTGAAACGCCCGGCCGCCGGTACAGCCCCGGTTGCGGTTGCTTTGCTGATGAAACGCTGATCTTCTTCGGATGAGGGGATCGGGGGCGATGACCGACAATCAGAAAGCTAGCAACAGCAAGCCTTTGCGGCGTGCGGTGACGACTCGCGCCTCGGCTTTCGGATGTTCGCCTTGATGCAACCCAGACCTGCGACGCCCAGCATGGATCGTATTGTCCTGGCCCATCTTCGCGCCTTTCGCCTGGGCGCGGTGCTCGTCGAGCCGCCCCTGCGGCGCCTGACGCATGACGACGGCCGCCGGGAAGTTCTTGAGCCGCGCATCATGCAGGTCCTGGCGGCGTTGGCCGCCGCCGAGGGCGCGATCCTTTCGAGGGAGGACTTGATCGAGGCCTGCTGGGAAGGCCGGTTCGTCAGCAAGGACTCGCTCAACCGGGTCATCTCCCGGCTGCGGGCCTACGCGGCGGGGATCGGCGCGGGCAGCTTCGAGGTCATCACGCTGAACAAGACCGGCTATCAACTGGTGGCCCGGAAAACGCCCGACGTCGACGCGCTGGCGCGCCCGACGGAGCGTCCCCGCCTGGATCGCCGGTGGCTGATCGGTGGCGGCGCGGCCGCGCTCGGCGCGACTACGATCGGCGGCCTTTTCGCCCGGCGCAACACCCGCCGCTCGAAGGGACCTTTGACGCTGGCGGTGCTTCCCTTCGCCGACGAAGGGTCTGGCGGCCAAACCCTGGGCAAGGCTCTTGCCCGAGAGCTGCGGCAGAGTCTGTCCCGTGTGGCGGGCTTGAGGACAATCTCCGACGCCTCGAGCTTCAACGTCGCCGAGCAACGTCTGTCACCGCGAGACGCCGCACGAAGACTGGGGGCCGACCTGCTGGTCATCGGATCCCTGGGTCGTCGTGGAGCCGGCGTCCAGGCCGAAATGCAGCTCCTCGACGGCCCGACCCAGGCGGAGCTTTGGTCCCATGAAGCGTCTGGCGCGGCTGACGATTTGATCGGCGTCGGCGACAGCCTCGCCAGCGGCCTGCTGGAGGAGATCGTCGCCCGCGTCGCGACCAAGGGCTTCTCACCGACCCTCCCGCCTCGGCGACGATCCGACCCGCGCGCCTATCCGCATGTGATCCGCGCCGAGGCCGCCTTCCTGCGGACCCGCTCCCTCCTCCTGCTCCCCGACAAGCCCGGCGCCGAGGCGGCGGCTGACGAGGCCTATGAAGAGGCCATGGCCGCGCTGGCCATCGACCCGAACGAGACGCGGGCCTTGCTGACGCTCTGGGGACTGGCGCGCAACGGCTGGTCCAAGCGCCTGATGGCGACGCTGCCGCCCGGCCAGGATCTCAATCTCGGCGCGATGGTCTATGTGCGACGCGCCTTGCTGGCCGATCCCAATGATCCGGCCGCCCTCGCCGCGCTGGGCGACCAGCATCGCCGTGACTGGAACTGGACCCAATCGGAAGCCCTGCTCAAACGCGCCGTCGCCGCCGATCCAGGATTGGTCGAAGCGCGATGGGCCTATGGCACCCTGCTGGGCACGCTCAATCGCCCGGCCGAAGGCCTGGCCCAGGCTCGCGAACTCGTCTTGCTCGACCCCGAGAACATCTCGCGCCGGGGCTATCTCCTGGCGCGCCTGGAGTATGCCGCGGGCGAGCGGACGCAGGCCTTGAGCGACTATCGAGCCTCGCTCGAGCGGTCAAAGGCCAATCTGTTCGATATTCGCGAGCTCTACATGACCTTCCTGACCGAAGGAAACGCCGCGGGCCTCGATGAGCTGACCGGGCGGACGCAGAGTCTGCTGCCTCGGGACAAACCCATGTCCTCGGAGACCGGCAAGCTGCTGGAGCGCCTTCGGGTGGCGGCGGCCGCCTTGCGCGGACGGCCCGCCGAACTGCTGGCGATGGTGGACGCCGACGTCGCCGACGTCATCGAGCTGACCGCGACGAAGGGCGGCCGGCGCGGCGGCGACATCCTGTTCCTGGCGGCGCTCGAATATGCCTGGGCCGGCGCCGCCGAGCGCGCGCTCGATACGCTTGATCGCGCCGTCAACGCCGGGTCGCTGAACTGGATCGTCTCCCTGCCCTACGGCCGCAACCCCTTCCCCAAGGCGGTGCGGGAGCATCATCGCTTCGCCATGATCTGGGAGCGCGACCCGCGCCTGGCCGAACTGCTCCGCCTGAGAAGGGTCGGCGCGGCGACGTGATCGTCAGAAGGCTCGCCTCAGGGTCAGGTACCAATACCGACCGTACGGATTGTAGAGCGCGCCCAGATAGCCGGTCGAGGAAAGCGGCGGGTCGCGATCAAGGAGATTGCGCGCGCCCAAGCGTAGGTGCGTTCGCCCTCCGCCCGGCCGGTAGTCGACATAGGCGCCCGCCACCCACTGGCTCTTGACGGTGTAAGGCGTCCCGTCGCTGGCCAGAAGCGCCGTGTCGAGCACCGAGCCGGTGTAGGCGGCCGAAACGCCGACCCGATAGTCGCCACGCGACCAGGTCAGCTGCCCGCTGGCCTTCCATCTGGGCTTGCCGTTCTTGCGCAGCAGGTCGCCAGGATCGCTCAGCGGCGTGGCGGCGTTGATCGCTCCGGCCGCCCGGGCCGCGAAGAGCGCTTTCACAGGCTCCGACAAGGCCTGGGAAAACTGGTCCATGTAGACGGCGTCCACATCCAGGCTGAGCGCCCCCCAGGCCCGGTCGCGCAAGCGCCAGGACAGGGAGAAATCGACGCCACTGACCGTCTGGGCCTGCAGCATGCGGAACTGATCCTTGATCTCCTGGATCGCGCCGACCGGCGCCAGGCCTGTTCCGGTGAACAACGCCACATCATCGCTGGTCGGCGCGGCGCGCGCGACGGCGGCGTTGGCTCCCCCGCCCACCCGCGCCAGATAGTCGGCGATGGCCAGATTGGTCGACCCCAGGAGGCCGACCACGCTTGTCTGGTCGATCCGCCAGCGGTCCGCGCTCAACGTCAGCTCACCTAGACGCGCGGGCAGGAAGGCAGGCGAGAAGACGACGCCCAAGGTTCGGCTCTGGCTATGCTCGGCCTTAAGGTCGGGATTGCCCGAGGTCGTGAAGCGGACGTTCACCGACCGCGTACAGGCCGAGAAGGTCTTGATCCGACCGGCGCGGAGATCGGCCTCGCAGAGGTAATAGTCGACGATGGCGTTCGAGCGCGAATAGCTGAAGGGATTGGTGGTCTCAAGGTTCGGCGCCCGGAAGCCTTTCTGCCAGGCGCCGCGCAGGCGCAGGCTGGCGACGGGCTCCCAAGACAGGGCGATCTTGGGCGTGAGCACGCCGCCGAAGTCGCTGTAGCGCTCGGCCCGGCCGGCCAGATGCAGGTCGATCCGTCGCGCGAAGGGGATTTCGAAGTCTGGCGAAATCAAGGGCGCGGCCAGCTCCGCATAGGCCGAGACGACCTCGCGAGCGCCGCGGGTGCTGGGGGTGTCGTTCGTGCCGGTGACGCCGCTGGCGCTCACCAGGCCCGTCACCGGGTCCGTGAACGGCGTGCTTCCGTCCAGGCGCGGATCGCGGCGGTCGCTCTGGGTTTCCCGTCGCGCCTCGAGGCCAGCGGCGAAGCCGACGCCTCCCCCTGGCAAGCTCAGCAGATCGGGGGTCGACAGCTTGAAGTCGGCCAGCGCCAGGCTGCTGGCGGACCGGCGCTTGATCCGGACCCGGATCGCATCGAGGGCGGGCTGGCTACTGGTCGTGCAGTCGCGCCCCTGGGGTCCGGACAGACACCCACCGTTGAAGGGATTGTAGGCGTCCGGCGTCGAGAGACCGAGTTTGGTCGCGAGCTTGGCGCTGTCGATGCCGTCTGACCGATCCAGCGCGTCGGCGCGCGAATAGAGCAAGGCCGTATCCCAGGCGAACCTCGCCCGCCCACCCTTGAGGCCGACCAGAACGCGGGCCTGGCTGTTGTCGACCTTGACGATGTTCGGACCCAGGTCGTTGAAGCGATAACCGCTGATGGTCACGCTCGCGCCCCCGGCCGGAACGTTGGTGAGGCCCAGCAGCCGATTGGGATTGGTCCGTCCGTCGGCGAACACGACCGGGCCGAAGGGATTGTAGTAGTTGCCGGCCGGCACGCCGATCGCCACCAGACTTGAACCCTGTAGGGTCAGCGCGCGGGAGGCGGCGGCGTAGACGCCCAATTCGCCATAGGCCTCCATGCCCTCGGCGACCTCGTAGCCCCCGGTCAGGAAGAGGTTCAGCCGGCGGACGGCCGGCGAGGCCGTCGTCTGGTCAAGCGCGGGTCCGTCGTAGCGCAGCAGGTTGGCGGCGCTGCTCGCGGTCAAGGAGCCCGCCCCCAGACACAGCCCAGACCCCAGGCTGGCCGCGCAGCCCGCCAAGGCGTCTGGCTGGATGTGGGCGACGCCGGCCGTGGTGGTGATCGCCACGCCATTCTGTCGGGCCGCGCCCGTGACGCCCAGCACGCCGAGGGTCGTGAACGAGCTCAGCGCTCCGCGCGTATCCGGCGCGCTGCTCACGGCATAGGCCGCGTTGCCGGAGAACAGCGGGCGCAGGTCGAGCGTTCGCGTATAGGGTTCGTCGCTGGGGCGCTGCGCGGTCCGATCGGTGACGTCGAGCGCCAATACGGCGTGACCGCGACCATCGGCGGTCTCGCCGCCAGCCAAGACGTCCGCGCCGGTCTCTCGCCGATGGGTTCCTTCGGCCCAGCCATAGCGGAGGTTCATCGAGACCCCGGCTTGACGGGACGGCATGACGGCGTTGACCACGCCGGCGACGGCGTCGGCGCCATAGATGGCCGAGGCGCCGTCAGCCAACACCTCCAGGCTGGAAAGCCCCGTGGCCGGCAGCGCATTGGCGTTGTAGCCGAGCAGAGGAACCGTACCCGACGACTGGCTGGTGGGATGGGTCACCGAGCGCCGACCATTGATCAGCACCAGGGTGTAGCCGACACCCAGGCTGCGCAGATTGATCGAATTGATGTCGCCGCGCGCGGAATTGCTGGTCTGGACGTTGTTGTTGGCATGGATGAAGACATCGCCCATCTGCGGCAGGGCGCGCAGGAGATCATCACCCGACACCGCGCCGATGGCTTCGATACGGTCAGCGGTGATGACCCTGGTGGTCGAGGTCGCCGCGACGGCCGCGCTCCGAAGGCGGCTGCCCACGATCACCACTTCGTCGATCGCGGCCAGCCCCTGAGCCTGACTGCTCGGAGCCTGACCAGTCTGAGCCTGCGCCGCGCCCGCCCAGGTCAAGCCAAGCGCCACCCCCGTCGCCCATCGCATGCCGCCGGTCGCCCCCGCCCCGGTTCAATCTCCACGCAAGCTTAAGCGTCAGATCACCTCTGGTCGAGCCTGACGCCGCGCGCGTGGAGCGCCTCTATTCGGCCCCGTTGCATACCCGTCAGGTCGCCGCAGCTTACGGACGACCTTTGTCGTTGGCGCGCACCTGGGCGATCACCGTCCTGATCGCATCGATCACCGCCTCGGGCCTTTCGCGATGGATGTAGTGGGCCGCGTCCGGCGCCGGACGATTGACGCCGTGGGTCGAGAGCGCGGCGATTTCGTCATGACCCTTGCGGAAGGCCTGCGTGAAGCGTGCGTAGTCATCGAGGACTTCCGACGGGGCGCCGGGAACGTCCTGGACCTTGAGGGCCGTCAGGACGACAAGCGGCATGGCCCCGTAGTCGCGGCGGCGATTGACCGCGAGTTGGCCATCGCGGTCGAAATTCTCGACCAGCGAGACCATCGTGTCGAACACGGCCGGATCGGTCTGGGAGCGCGTCATGGCCTGACCGAGTTCTGGCGGATAGCGCGACGGCTGGGATAGGCATTCGTCGGGATCGGGCTTGCCAATCGCCACCTTGCCGCTGCGCAGGTCGGCGGCGCAGCGGCGCAGCGCTGCAACGTACTTGCCGTAGTAATCGTCGAAGAAGGTCCGGAGTCTGGGCGTCATCCTGGACATGATGGCCATTTGATCGGGAATGCTGGGGTCCACCAGCACCATGCCCTTTACCTCCCCAGGATGCCGATCAGCAAAGAGCAGGGTCTCATAACCGCCAAGCGAATGGCCGACCATGACATAGGGCCCAGCGATCCCGCCTCGCTGAAGCGCCGCCTCAAGATCCGCTGTCGTATTGTCGACGGTCTGCGGCTTGGAACTCGGCGAGCTGAAACCAAAACCCGGCCGATCCCAGGCGCAGACGCGGGTGGTCTTGGCGATCGTCGGCTGGACCATGCTCCAGGTTTCAGCCCAGTCACCCAGTCCCGACGTCATGACGACCGTTGGCGATCCCTGCCCCATGCAGACCATGTGAATGGAGCGCCCGTCGGCGAGTCTTACCGAATGCTCCAGGCTGCCGTAGGCGGCCAGAGCCGGATCAGGCCCGCCCCGGCCCTCCGCCGCCATCGCCGCGCCCCAGGGGGCCAGGAGCGCCATGAATGCAACGGCGCGCAGGAGTTGTCTGGTCACGATGGTCGCCCCCGAATGTAGCTTGGGCGGAAAACTACGGGCGGGCGCCGCCATTGTAAGTGCGGCAGACGGGTCCGCAGCCGATCATCAGCATTTCATCAGCAATCCGCGCGAATTCGGCGCAAGGCGACACACGCGGCGTCGCCGGCTATCGCGCGACGATCGCGCTGGTCCTACAATGGGGTCTGGCTAGCGCTTCTCCGCCAGCAGACGCGCCACCCGCGCGCGATCCTCGGGCGAGAGCGGCAGGGATCGGGCCGTGCGCCAGTGCGAGGTGGCTTCCTCGATCTTGCCGAGAGCCGCCAGGGCCTGCCCCCATTGCAGATGCAGCCGCCCCCAGCTCGGCGCCAGACGAGCCGCGGCCTTGTACCTCACGATCGCCGCCTTGGGGTTTCCTTCGGCCAGCAGTGCGTCGCCCCAATAGGCCAGGGGATCGGCGAAGCGCGGCCCCCGTTTTGCGGCCTCGGCGAACATCGCTATGGCGCCTGCGCGGTCCCCCCGCGCCAACCTCGCCACGCCAAGTTCACTGAAGGCGTGCGGTATCGAGGGGGCCTGACGGATGGCCTCGCCAAACCAACGCTCCGCCGCGGCCGGATCTCCCGCGAGGGCGGCGACCTCACCGCGCGCCCGAACGCAGGCGTAGCAGTCGGTGGGCGTCCTTTCGACCAGTGCTTGCGCGGCGGGAATGTCGCCCATGCGCGCCAGCACCCGCGCCGCCTCCGGCCAGTCGAAAACCGGCCCGCCAACTTCCGCGCCGGGTTGGGGCCTGGCGAGGTCGCGAAAATCGCCGGTCTCCAGGGCAAGGCGACGAGCGAAGATCGCGCTGGCTTGAGGGTCCTTGGCCAAGATCGCGCTGCGCCCCGCCAGGGCCCGCGCCTGGACGACCTCGTGCGCGGCCAGCCGATGCCGAAGCTCATCAAGGGCCGCCTCGGCGGAATTGCCATTCCACTCCGGCAAGTTCTTTTCGATCGCGTAGAAGTCGGCGGCGGCTCGATTATCTCCCAGCGTTCCGGCGACTTCGCCCAGAGCCCCGTACTTCACGTGATCGCGCGATACCTGGGTCAGGCGTTCGTCCTTCGCACCGATCTTCAAGATATGCCGACGCGTTTTGAGCAACGCCTCGTCGTGGCCGAGAACCCGATGGATATCGGCGAGATTCCAGTAGCTCTTGACGAAGTCGGGGTACTTTTCCAGCGCCTCTTCGACCGCCACTCGGGCGCCTTGAACTTCCCCATCGATCAGGCGGAGGTTGGCCAGGCCGGTCAAGGCGAAGGGGCGATCCTCCACGGGGCCTGTCTGGCCCAGCTCCTCCAGCAGGACCTTGGCTTCTACCCTTTTTCCTTGCCCCCTCAACCACATGGCGTAGCGATACGGTTGAGTCCGGCGATAGATGTCCTCGGCAGCGCTGGAAATGAGCTTGTCGAACTCGGCCTCGGGTCCGCTGAACGGCTCGGCCGAGGCGTCGCCGACCCGCGCCGTGACGGTTAGTCCCCCCGGCGTTCTGAACACCTCGCCGGAGATATGGGTCTCGCGGCCCAACCAGTCCCGCAGCAGACGTTGAACTTCATCCAGCGAGACGCCGGTGTTGGGAATGGCGACCTTGATCCCGTCGCCCCAGTTGTTCTGGAAGCTGGACGCCGCCCGCGCCGTGTCGGTTTTCGCCTGCATGGCCGACAGCCGATCCAGCACCTGGTTGGCCACCGCGATGCCGTCCAGGCCCCGCGCGGCGAAATCCTGCGGCGTGCGGAACGGCTCGACGATCAAGGTTCTGGCCTGGCTGGCGTCCCAGGCCAGCCAGGCCAGGACGCCGGCGGCCACGACGCCTACGGCCCCCGTCAGAATCTTCAGGCCGAAGCTGGCCGTCTCGCTGGCGACCTGCCACCTCAAAAGCCGTTCGTGTTGAAGCAAAACCCGACGCGCGGGGCTGTCGGGCCGGCTGTCGAGACGCTCGGCCTCCATGGCGATCTCGATGGCGTCAGTCGTCGTCGGCGGTGCTTCAGACCTTCGCGCGTTTCGACGCGGCCGCGCCGCCGTACCGTCCGCCATGTTCGCGCCCCTCGCGTTCCCGAGCAAAGCCGGCTTCGGCGATGCCCGCCCCAGACGTCGAGGATGAGACGCTGCGATTTGCGACATGACCCATCTCCAGGACATGGCGGATCACGTCAACGCAGGTGTTGCCGATCGGGCCGTAGTTGCCGCCCCCAGTGTCAGTCTTGGCGACCTCGGCCGTCGAGTACGAGAGGATGTTGTAGAAGTCAGCCTCGCTGATCGTTTGAGCAGGACTGGAAACGCCCCCCTGGCGGCCGTCGGACGGCATCAGACCCGTGACCGCGGTGAGGTGGCCGTCAGCATTGCCAACCTCGAAATTGCCGCCGAAGCTGTAGCTCTGGGTCCCGTCGCTGATGGTGTAGGAGGCGTGGCCGGTAGGGCTCGTGCCCGCGCTTCCAGGTGCAAAGTAGGTTACGGTAAGCGTGTAGTTAGGCATGAATCACTCGTAAGACTTGCGAAGATTCCCGCCTAGGTGGCATCCAGGACGATTGCAATCCATCTTTGGGCGGATTAGTTGAGCGGTCCTTGTGTCGTGGAATCGCCTATGCCGCTTATCCTGCCGCCCCAAGTTCCGGGCCTCGTCCAGCCGGTTCGCCTCGAACAAACCTGCTCGACACAGACTGTCTCCCCGGCTGGATCGCTGCGAGCATCGTTCAACGCAAAAGGCCACGAGGCCACGGATTACGCGGCGGTCTGGTCAAGTAGCGTCCAGCCGAACCCGGAGATTTCGGGACAGTTTGCTCAGGCCTTGCCGGGCGCGACGGAGGCGCCCTACACCGCCTTGTTCGAAGTGAAGTTCAATCCGAGCCGCATCGACCAGCTGCGCGGCAAGAAGCCCCTGTTTCGGGTACGGTTCGCCGACGGCAGCCAGCAATCCCAGAAGGTCGTCGCCTTCCCCAAGACGGTGTCGGCCACCGGCCCGGCGATCCAATCGTTCGTCTTCAAAGTCGCTTCGCAACAGGCCTTCGACGCCGGGCTCGGCGTCGTCGCCTCTGTCGAGCTGCCGTCCGGCGGCAAGGTCATGAGCGCGACCTTCGATCGAGCGGCCGTGAGGGCTCCGGCGGAGCTCCTGACCCAAGTGAAGAGGGCGCCTTTTGCCTGGAACGGTATCGAGCGCTGGACCTGTACCTACAAGGGTTCGAAGTAGCGCAGATTGGGCGACAGGCCATCATCGTCAGCGCGCCGCGCTCGAACTACTGCACAAAGAACGGCAGAGGCCTTCGAACAAGGGCCGGATCCGCCGCTAACGCCGACTGAAACCAGCTTTTCGGAACCTGGTCCACCGACGCGCCGTATGCTGCGCGGACTGGCGTGCCTTTTGATGGGCTTGGCTTTGATGGCCGCGCTCAGGCTCAACATCGCCGCCAGCAGCGCTCTCTGGAGTTCACCATTAGCTGCTTTCGGCGTCGCCGACCTCGTATCCTAAAGGCTAATGAAGCGTAGGGAAGGTTGAGGCCGATGGTCTAGATCGCGCCACTAGCCGACCTTGGCACCGCTCCAGATTCCGGACATTTAAACACCGGCGCTGATTGCGGCCAGCGACGATGAGCATTGAATAGATTTATACTCATCGCGATTCGAAGGACGGGCATTGGAACAGAGGCCTATTGCACGTCGCTCCTCGCACGACCGTAATTGGCTCTGAATATCTTTAGAGATATCCGTGAATGACGCTAGAATTCCAAGCGCGTCATCACAGCCGAGATGGGTTGGTGGATCCAGTATTCGACCCGCATTTTACCGGTAAGGGTCTTTAGCGCCCGCGCATAGGCGGCAAGCTGCCCCGCCACCGTACACAGCCGCTCGCCATCGACCTGCAGCGTTCCCGGAAAGCTCTTATGGTCGATGATCGCATAGCCGTCGCCCAGATCGATCAGCAGGTCGGCGCGCCCGGCCAGAACCTGCAACCCGCTGAGCGCATGGATGGGCCATTCGGCCAGTTGCGCCGGCTCACCGAACCGCTCGCCGGTAAAGGCCCGCAAGCGATCGGCGATCGTCACTAGGTCGTCGGCCGGAACCTGCGGCACACCCCAACGCATCAGGGTCTCCTGCGCCCGCGCCAGTCTCGTCTCGCGCGCCGCCTGACCGTCATCGACCGCCAGATACCGGTGGATGGCTTCACCCAGCAACTGCAGGTCCGGATCGCCGACGAGAACGATACGCTCGCCCAGTCGCAAGGTTTCGGCGACCACGACCGCGCCGTCGGCCAGCACCGCATCGCTCGGACGGATCCGCAACGGCGGATGCAGCGCCGCCATCGTCTCGGGCCGGGCATATTCAACCGCGCCCGTCGGCGTGGCCGGTTCAGCAGGTTCGGGCGCGGCGCGCGCGGCAAAGGTCTCCGAGCCTGCCCCGACCGCGTCCAGGTCGAGCTTGATCAGGGGCAGGTCATCATCGCTGGTCAGTTCATCGAGCCATGCCTGGGCGCCGCCGGTGGTCGTCAGCGCAAGATGGTCGCGCGGCCTGGTCAGCCCCACATAGAGCACACGGGTGCGTTCCAACTGCTCGTCGATCAGGGCCGCCTGACCCTCCAAACTCGCGGGCGCGGTTTCGTCCAGGCCCACGCCTTTTTGCTGTTCGCCATACGGCCATGGCCAGAACCGCAGCACCCGCTGGGCCAGTGGCTCACGCCAGTCTGGCTTGGCCGCATCGACCGCGATCATTCCGAAAGGCGATCCCTTCGCCGCGGCGTCAAGCTCGCCGAGGATCACGATCGGCCACTCCAAGCCCTTGGCTTTGTGGTAGGTCATGATGTTGACCGCATCGGGATGGCGACTGGCGGGCTGTTGGGCCTCAGCCTGGGCGGCGATCCACTGGCAGACGCCCGTCAGCGTCACCGCCTGACGTTCGGCCTGCTGCTCCGCCTGATAGGTTTTGATCCGCTCCCGGAGCGCTTCGAGATTCTGCAGCCGCTGCTCGGCCTCGCCCCAGCGCAGCATCGTCGCCAGCAAGGTCGGAGCGTGCAGCAATGCGTCGAAGATCTCCAGCGGCGTTAGTTGATGGGCGCGCGCCCGGATCGCTGCGAGGGCCCCGGTGAGCGGCAGAGCGGCGGTCAGACTCGCCCGCGCGTCTGCATCGAACACGGCGGTGAACCAAGCATCGTCATCCGTCGCCAGACGCGCCAGTTCGGCCAAGGCCAAGGTGTCGCTGGCGTCGGCGATCCAGCGCAGCGCAGCCAACGAGAACTCGACTTCCGGCTGATCGAGCAGGCCCGCCCGCTCAACGGCCACCCGTACTCCTTGCGCCGATAGCGCGGCCGCCAAGCGCGAGATTTCCTTGTTGCCACGGCAGAGCACGGCGATGTCGCCGCCCCGGGCCTCGCGAACCCCGCCCTTTTTCAAAGTCACCGGCCAAGCGCCCGGCTCGGCCAGCAAGCCGGCGATGCGACTGGCCAGGAGCTCCGAACGCAGATCCTTGTTCTTGCCGGCGATGCTCCAGACCGAAAGCGCGGGCGGGGTGCCCGGCGGCTCACCGCGCTCCCAGTCCTTGAACTTGACCTCGTCCTCGGTCATGCCCACCCGCAGCATGTTAGGCGCGATGGCCGCGTTGACGAACTTGGCCAGGCTCGGACGGGTGCGGAACGAGCGACGCAGATAGCGGGTAGCGCCGCCGGTCGCCGTGACGATGGCCGCCGAGGCCGCGCTCGTCAGCGCCGGATCGGCGTCGCGGAACCCGTAAATCGATTGCTTGGGATCGCCGACCCACAGGTTCTGCCCAGCAATCTGCGACAGGGCCGTGAAAATAGCGATCTGGATCGGGCTAGAGTCCTGGAACTCATCGACAAACACAGCGCCGATCAATTCGCGCAGACGCGGCCCATTGGCCGGGTCGCTGATGATGTCGAGCGCCAGCATCTCCTGGTCGGTGAAATCTAGCAGGCCGCGCGCCTGTTTATAGGCGGCGAAGGCGCTCAGGCATCGTGCGGCGCAGTCGAAGATCCGCTGAATATAGCTTTCGATGTCCGCCCGCAGCCCGGGATGACGGGCGTGGGCCGCAGCTGCGGCCTTGACCTCGGCGAACATCGCCGCATCGGTCTTGGTCGCGCCCAGTTTCGCCAAGCGGGCCCAATCAGGCCAGGCGATCCGCTCGCCCGCGGTGATCGCACGCAGCGCCCGTTCGACGATCGGAACGTCCTTGTCGAGCGTGCCGCCCTTCAGGATCGCACGGCTTGCCTCGATCCGTCGCGCGCACTCGGCCAAGGCGTTCGCGAGCGCCGCATCCAGCACCTCGGCCGTCTCACCAGGCGCGGCCGCTGGCAACAGCGCCAGAACGCCCGCGGCCGAAAAAGCGGCGCAATGGGGTAACCGCTCCGCCGGCACGCCGTTGGAACGCGCCAGATCGACGGCCCGGCGCACCTCGTCCTGCCAGCCGCGAACATAGCGCTCGTGCAGCACGTAGCCGCGCGCCGGGACGGCGAAGCGCTCCGCGATCTCGGAAATCCCCGCGCCGCAAGCGTCAATGACGGGTCCCGTGGCCCGACCAAAGACCGCCTCTTGGCTCTCCTCGGCGATGACCTGGGTCACGGGCGAACGCCCCAGCTCGAAAGCAAATTCCGCGATCAACGAACCACAGACGGCGTTGACCGTGCCCACCCGCGCCGAAAGCATGGCCGCAGCCAGATCGGGTCGTCCCCGCTCGATCAGCGCGGCGCGTATGCGCCCCTGCAATTCGGCCGCGGCGGACTTGGTGAAGGTGGTCGCCAACAGGCGATGCGGCGCCAACCCGCCCTCGATCGCCGCGACGATGTCCTCCACCAGGCGATAGGTCTTGCCGGTCCCGGCGCTGGCGATGACCGTATCAACACGGCCTTGGGAAACGGCCTCGTTGGTCATGCCAATCCCCTTACGCGGCACAGGGTGGAATAGTCGCAGCGATCGCAGCGCACCTCGCGTCGAAGGGTCAACTGGCCAGGCAGTAGAGCCTCCACTCCCTCCACACCCGTCGCCAGAAGGCGACCTGTCGCCGCGCTCTGTCGCCAGATCGCCCAATCGCTTCGAATACCGTCCCAGGTCTCGGCGAAGGATCGCGCGCCCTCGACCGAACGGCCCACCAGGCCGCTGCCGCGAAGCGTCGCGAACTGGCGCTGATTGAGCAGATAGTAGCCGGCGCGATAGGGCGCATCAGGTGAAAGCAGCGCGCCATAGGTCGCCAACTGCACCGCCAGTCCCGACTTGAGCTCCTCGATCCGATGCCCCTCGCTTCGGGTCCACTTCAGATCGACGATGACCGCACGGCCAGCAGGGTCGCGGGCGACTAGGTCGATGGCGCCCCGCAGCGCGAGCAGCGCCTCGAAGGACCCGCTCACCTGCAGCTCGGCGGCCTCGACCACCAGGTTGTTTTCGGCCAGGGACCGGGCGAGCGCCGCCATGGCCGCCGGCAGGCGCTGGCGCGCGATGTTGAGGTCAACGGCCGCCTCGGGATGACGCAGCGGCGCGGCAAGACGATCGATCAGGCCGTCCAGCAAACCCGTGGCTTGCTCAAACGCCGCCTGCGGATCGGGCGGCGCTCCGGGGGCGAACACCTCGCGGGCAATCGCGTGTGCCAGATTGCCCAACAGCCGGTTGGCGTCGGGAATCGAGCGGACCCGGCCTGGCTGCAGGCGCGCGACATGCCGTAGCGCCCACAGCAGCTGACAAGATAGCAATCGTTCCAGCGACGTCGCCGACTGGGTCGCTTCATCGACGCGCGTGGCGAACCCAGCCGGCGCAGCCCATTCGAAACGGGCCGTCGGCAGCGGGCGGGCCGCGATAGGAGCTCGCTCCAAAACCGCCCCCGCCAGCGCCAAGGTCGGTCCGCGAAGCGCGGCCTCCAGCGTCACGGGCTCCGCGAGCGCGTCGAGCGCCGGCTTCAGACGATGGGCCAACGGATGGAGTCGTTCGTCACTGCTGCAGTCCAGGCCGCCCGTGAACAGCACCAGCCGGTCGCGGGCGTTCAACACCGCCCGCTCCCACCCCGCGCTGGCGGCGGCGGCGGCCAAGGTTGTCTCGTCGGCGGGACAACCGGCGGCGAGGAGTTCATCGCGCTCAACCTGTGTCCACGGCGCCCTGCCTGCCCCTTCCTGGGTGGCCACGAAATTCCACCACGCGACGGTCGAGCGTGGGGCCCATATCGCGCCGGCATGAGCGACACTGCGCCAGGCCGCCGCCTCGGGCGCGGCCTCGGGATTGACCAGCCCATCGGCCATGGCCTGACCGATCACTCGTTCCACCAGCAGCCTTGGCAGACGATCACGGCCGAGCGCCGCCAGGGCGCTGCGAACCTCGCCCGCCAAGCTTGCGGTGGCCGCATGCAAAAGCTCGCCCGTCGCGCCATGACGACGGGCGGCCCAAGAGGTCACGCGATCGCAAAGCGCCAGCGCCTGCGCCAAGGCCATGCCCGCGACCGGATCGGCCGCTTGCGGTTCCGTCCAGGCCCGCCACCGCGCCAGCCGCGCCTCGATCGCCGCCATCTCATCGGCCTGGCCTTGGGCGCGCTCGCGCTCCTGGTCTTCAATCGCCGTCCAGGCCGCCGCCCATTCAGGCCCGCCCCGTCCTGGCGCTTCCATCAGCGCGGCGGCCAGACGTCCGGCGGCCCGCGGGGCGATGGGCGAATCCGGGAAAACCAGCAGCTCCATCAAGGCGTGCGGATCGAAAGGCGCCCAGGCGCCCTTGAACGCCAGCAGCAGCAATTGCAGCGAGCCACGATGGACCGAGCGCCGGCTGCGCCCCGCGCGAGGCTGCCCCGCCGCCGCCAAGCCATGGTCGAGAAGGTCGGTATCCGCCTCTTGAGCGATCAAGGTCGTTGTACCATCGCCCTGCTGGGCGAACCACTGGCCAACGATCTCGGCGGCCAGAGGCTCGCTGGCGGCCGAAGCGAGCGTCACCGTGCCATCGGCCAAGTCCGCATCCGTGATCGTATACTCACCCAGCATCCAGCGTTGAAGCTTGCCCAACGCGCTGTCTGACGGCGCGGCGGGGGACGCAACCATCACCTCGATCGTGCAGCCCAGCACGCCCAGGCGCTCAACCAGCCGTTGTAGGGGCGAACTCAAGACCGCCGGCGGATCCATCATACGGATGCGGGCGAGCGGCGCCTGGTCAATGACCTGCAGCGCCGCCAGCACCGCCTGGACCCGATCGGACAGGCCTGCGGGCAAGTGCTCGGTCGCGCGCGCGGCCTCCGCCAGGTCCTTCAGGCGCGGCGCGACCCAGGCGCGATCAGGGCGCCAGCCCAGCCCGACCAAGGCGTCACGCCAGCCAAGCAGCGTCTGGGCTGTGGACCAAGGGTCCGTGACCAGCGATCGCGACCAGAAATAGCTGCCGTGCAGGCCTTCCAGCGCGGCCTGAAACGCCGCAACCCGAACGACCTGCGGCTTGACGGGGCCGCCAAGGCCCAGGCGCGTCTCCAGGAGCTCGACCAAGCCCAACGGCCCGATCACGGGCTGTCCGAGCCCGCCGTGTTCGCCGCCGCCGTGGTCGGGGCTTGCGCCGCCGTCCGCCCAGATTCCAAAAACGACGTCCATCGCCCGCTCCCCGTCCGCCTCTTTTACCGCCGCGCCTGAGCGCCGCAGCCAATACGGTTGCAACTAGCTAGACCATAATCGCCAGAGTTGTCACGGCGCATGACGGCCAGCGGATCGGGCGCGGATCGCCTCATCGAGGATAGGCGCATTCGCGCATGCCACCGCAGCAGGTCACGCCGCAGGTCTTGGCGTACTGGCGATACCGCGCCATCGCCCGCCGCCGGCGCCGCTCGGCGATGACCAGCTCCAGCAGCAAATTGCGCTGGATGCGGCCCCGCGGCGTCTTGGGCTTTCGCAGCCGGCGGGCGCCGACCCGTCCGCGCTCCCCCAACAGGCCCAACCCCGTGCTGGTGATCCAGGACGGCTGGCCGAAGTAAGCTTCCCAATAGGCCTCCTCGACATCGAGCCGCCGCGCCACCTGCAGGGCCCGCAGATGAAATCCGCCAGCCTCGCCGTGGTCGAGCGCGTTCCGCGGCGGCCAAAGCCCGGTGGCCTGGGCGATGGCCTGGCACGCAAGGAATTGCGACAGGTCCGACCACCAGGCCTCGGCGGCCTTGAGGGTGGTGATCGCTGGCCGGCGAAGGCCAAGGCAGAAGGTCTGATCGCCCTGGATGTGCCGCTCGGGGCAGGCCTTGGGCAGCAGCGTGCCCGGAACCACCTCGCCGACCGTGGGCGAAACGGCCGCCCGAATGGCCAGTTCCAGCCCGGGCGCGAGCCAAGGCTCGACCCGAGCCGTCCCGACAAGACGCTGGGCGTCCTGCGCCTGGGCGACGAACCAGTCCGGGGCGGCTTGCGCTAGCAGGTCGAGCGGCGCGGTCACAGGCGGGCGTGGGCCTGCAAGGCCACGTGACCGCGCGCCACCGCCGGCGCGGCGACACCCTGCAGCAGGCCCTGAGCGGCGGCGTAGGTGAGATTGCGCGCCATCCGGCCCGAGCCGAACAGCTGCTGGACCATCACCCCGCCCTCTCGGTAGGCCCGCTCGCCGATCGCGGTCTCGGCTCCGCCGCAGGACGACTGCATCTCTTCGGACACGCAGGTGGCCTTGCTGGACGAACAGCGGATGCTCGCCTCGCCGCGCACGCCCAGGCGACCGATCGGCGTTGCGCCGTACTCGACCCCGATGGCGATGCCCAGGCTCTCGATGCCGCTCAGGACCCGCTTGCAAAGATCGAAGGAGGAGCGGATCCCGCCGGCCGTCAACACGGCCTCCCGGATCGTCTCGCGCGGATCGACCTCACGCGCGCCGCCCACGGCGAGCACGCCATGCAGACAGTCGCCGATGAACCGGATCTTGCGTCCCTTGAAATCGGCCTGCAGCACCGCGGCCATCTCCGCGCGCAGGACGTGAAGGTTGGTCACGGCGCGGGCCACCTGGCCGGTCTGCATGGCGTTGTCGACATAGGCGGTGAAGCCGTCGATGTCGGCGAAGAGCGAGGCCAGGGAAATGCGGATCGTGTTGCTGGGCGGATGATCCTTGAAGTCGATCGTCCGCAGCGGCGGCTCGCGATAGTGGAAATTGAAGACCGCGGGCCGGACGCCGCCGCTGGCCTTGAGCAGGGCGTCCTGATCGGCCACGAAACCGGCATAGGCCTGATCGAAGCGCCGGCGGAAACGACTGGGTTCGCCGACAGCCCCCTGTCCTAGCATCCGGCGTTCGACCTCTTCGGCGATCCGGCTCGGATACAGGGTAGGCAGGCCGCTGCGGGCTCGGGCCGCCCGGGGCGTGAGATAGATGCCCGGCTCCTCCCCGGCGGCCAGCTTGGCCGCGTGATTGGCGGGCGAGCCGATGAAGAGTGGTTCGGGTTCGCTCCGGCGCCCGCTGTTGACCGCAACCGCCGGCCCACTGTCGATACCCACCCGCACCGCCGTGGCCAGCTCGCCGCCATAGCGACGTCCCGCCAGGGCCACCATCTCGCGGAAAGCCGCAGCGAAGGCGATGGCCTTCTCGATCCGTTCCCCCTCGTTGCTGGCGCCTTCCGGCGTCAGCACCACGGCGTGCAGCCGCGAGCCGTGGAAATCGACGCGCTCGATTTCAAATGCGGCAAGCAGGTGATCGCAGGCGCTGTAGTGCAGGTGCAGCAACTGCAGCGCCCGGGCATGGCTGGCTTCGGTTTCCCGGCCCGCCTCCATCAGGGCGGCGTTATAGTCGAGCAGGTTGGCGTAGACATGCACGCCATGGGTAGTCACAGCGCGGTTTTGCGGGACGAACCAGGCGCGTTCGGTGCGTCCGCCGCCGAGCGCGGCGGACGCTTCGACGACCTGGCGGCGCGTGCGCATGTAATCGGAGAAGTCGGCGACCCGCATATCGCCTTCAGGTGCCGACTGGCGGTGCTTGGCGATACGTTCAAGGGCGACGGATTGAGACCAGGCCATGTTCTTTCCTTTCCTACCGGCGAACGCCGGTGCGTTTGATGTGCTCGGCGATCTCGGTGCAGACCGGCCCCAGTCGCGGACGCAGGTCTTCGACCTTGCCCGGCGGATAGGTGAGCGTGGTGATGCCGCGCAGGTCCGAGGAGAGCTTGACCTGCGCGTTGCGCTGTTCGACCAGAATGGTTCGATCGCGGCTTAGCCGGCCCATGAACAGGCCCAGCTCGAAGGTGACGTTGTCGCGCGGGATCAGGCTGAGGTGATCGCGCGACAAGGTCACGTCGTCTCCGGCGATCACCGCAATGGCGAAATCGCATTGGTCCAAGGAGCGCTCCAAGGACTCGATAGTGTACTCAGAGGCGCGGAACACACCTTCGTCCCAGCGCGTCACCAGCATGTTCTCATATGAAAGGCCTGTCTGAACGGCCTTGGCGACGTCCAGCGCTTCGACCGAACTGATCAGGAAGACCCTGGGTTGGTCGTTGGCGGGTCGGATCAGGGTGTTGCGCTGCCGCAGCCGGTGAGCCTGCTCGATCGCGATTTCCTTCCAGACGGACGGATAGGCGTCGGCGATGTCGCTGAACGCGCGCCCGTCGACCCGCCAGGCGACGCCCGACTGCTCGACCACGATCGAAGCCGAACGGCGCAAGGTCGGGTCCAGCGCCGCGATCTCGCCGACATGATCGCCGGACCTGCGCTTGCTGACAGGCACGCCGGTCACTTCGGCCCGGCACTCGCCGGCCAGGATGAAATAGACCTCGGTGTCGTCACCGCCTTCGGTGATCAGGGTCTGGCCGTCGGTCAGCGGAACCGCCTCGCCGGCGTCCGCCAGCGCTTGAGCCAGCGCGACATCGCCGGCCACCAGCTTGGCCTTCCGGAGAGTTTGGACCACGGCGCGATGGCCATCTTGTCCTGAAAAGCGCTCGATCATCGCCACGTCCTGTCCCATCACCACTTCCACATGCCGCACGATGGTTGCCCCGCCGGCCAAAGCGCGCCACTCTGGTCGCGCATGCAAACTAGATGGGAATGAATTATATTCCCATCTAGTACCGAGATGGGAATATTTTTTATGCGTAAGCCCGACGAGTTTCCGAAGGCGGTCCAGCGCCGGTTCGAGTTCATCGAGTGGAAGACGTTCTGGGACGGCGGCGTACGCCGCGAAAGCTTGGAAAAGGCCTTCGGGATTTCCACGCCCCAGGCCTCGGTTGACCTACGCCACTATCAGGAAATCGCCCCGCGCAACCTCGACTACGACAAGCAGGCCAAGGCCTATGTCGCCGCGCCACGGTTCGCCGAGAAGCTCCTGGCTCTCTCGGCCGACAGATTGCTTCTCCAATTGCGCGCCTATCTGATGGGCGCGTTGCGCAAGGACGACCTTTGGTTTGCGACGCTGCCGACGGTCGACGCCGTGCCGGACATTGTCCGCACGGTCGAACCGCAAAAACTGCGTGGCTTGCTGGCCGCCATCCGCCAACGCCAGCAGATCACCATCGAGTACCAATCGCTGACCAACAGCCGCCGACGTCAGATCGCCCCTCACGCCCTGGCGTTCGACGGGCACCGCTGGCATGTGCGCGCGCTCTGTTGCGAGAACGACGATTTCCGCGATTTCGTAATCACCAGGATCGGTGAGCTTGGTGACGCCAAGCCGGCCGACTTCGATCCCGCCGCCGATCATGAGTGGAACCGCACCATCGAATTGCGGCTGGTCCCCCACCCTAGCCTGACGCCGTCGCAGCGCCAGGCGATCGAGTGCGACTACGGCATGGAAGCCGGCGTGCGGGTCATCAACATTCGCTTGGCCCTGACCTTCTATTTCATCAAGCGGCTGAACCTGGACCTGGAGCCCACGCTGGGTGAAGGCAAGCTCAGCCCTCAGCGCCTGCAGATCCAGTTGGAGAACTATGCGCAGGTGCGGCAGGCCATCGAGGCGGCCCAGACCGAGGCGGCGGCTCAGGTGCGGGCGCGCAAAGCCTTGAAAGCCATGGAGGGCTAGAACGCATCAGAGCCACGCGATCGCGAGCCCTGCCCCGCCACCGCATCGGACTCATGACAACGCCTCCGTTGACGAATCAACGGAGGCGCTTTGTCGTCAGCTGTGGATGCTAGGATCAGGCGCCGCCGGGGAAGCGGAACGGGACCTTCACCGAGCCGGTCTTGGCGCCCATCGGCAGTTTCTCGGCGATGCACATCGCGGCCTTGTCGAAGCCCTTACCGGCGGCGCTGTTGTCGACGACCTTGCACTCGCTCAGCTTGCCGGCGTCGGCGGTGCATTCCAGCATCACTTGCGCCGCATCGCGGGTGTTGGCGAACTGTTGCAGGCAGCGGCCCATCTGGTCCTCGAAGCCGCCCGCGGCCGACGCGGTTTGGGCGACCATCAGGCTGGCGGCGAAACCCGCGACGATGGCGATCGGATACTTCATGGCGCATGCTCCTGGAAGGCAACGTTCAATGAGCAGCGTCTTCGCAGCCGGGCCCTAAGGAAAAGCCAAGCTTTGCGGTTAATCATTTCCGTAAATCATGAACGCCGCGACCGGATCTGCGACACGGCGGCCCATAGGGTTGCGCACTAGCCCACGAAATGGACCCCGGCCATCGTCTGCGTCAGCACAACCCCCTTCTGCAGCACGATCGATTGCTCAACCTTCGCTCGATGCTAAGGTCAAGCTGAGGGGGAGTCGCACGTGCTGTTTGGTGTTCTGGATCCAGAAATCTTCACGGTCCTCTCCGGCCCCAATCGCCGGCTAAACGCCAAGATCCTCCTGAAGGTCTATGTCGAATGCTTTCGCTCGGACTTTCGCTTCCCTTCCCAAGCTGAACTCGTCGGCGTGATCTATGCCGGCCTGGCCGAACACGGCGAGCTCTGGCGTGACGACGATGACCTGGCCCCGCTCGACGACATCGCCGCGCCCAAGGGCCGTCGGTTCCGTCGCCGGCGGCGTCACGAAACCAGCGACGAAGCCACCAGCGTGGCCATGGTGCGGGCCCGCCAGCTCTATGGCCGACTGGTCGACACCGGCTGGCTGTCGGAGACGCGCTTTGGCCTGCGCACGACCGTCGCCATGCCGGCCGGGGCCCTGCGCCTGGCCGAACTGCTGTGTAATCTGGACGAAGGAGTCGCCGAACCCCTAGGCGGCCTGATCGTCGAGGTCCGCAACGCCCTCAACGCCGTTCGCCTCAACGCCGCCGAAAGCGCCCTGGGCCTGAACAAGGCCGCCCGCGACGCCACAGCCTTCGCCCGCTACCTGCGCAGCGTCCTGGCCATGCTGCAGGACGTCGATCGGCAGGTTCTCAATAGCACCACCCTGGCCGAACGGCTGCACCACTATTTCGATGACTTCGTCGAACGGGTGCTGCTGCGCGACTACGCCACCATCCTGACGACCTCGCACCCCTACCGCTTTCGTCGCCGGATCCTGGAGACCTTGCAACAGGTCGAGGACAGCCCCAGCGACCTATCGGCCATCGCCCAGGCCTATCTGGACGCTCGTCTGACGTCGGACATGATCGCCGCCCAGGACCTGGTGCAGGACGATTTGGACAAGATCCGCCGCGTATTCGACAGCATCGACGAGGCGTTTGAACGGATCCAGCAACACCGCTCGCGCCTGGAACTGCGCCTGCGCAACACCGTGCGCTTCGCTGGCCGCCGCGTGGGCGTGTTCCTCGAACGCAGCGAGGCCCTGATCCAGCGCCTGGACCGCCTGCAGGCCCTGCCCGACCAGCACGCCACGCTGGCCCCGCGCGGCCTGCTGTGGACCCAGCAGACGCCGCTGGCCGCCGAGCTGATGGCGCGCCCGCGCGGGCCGCGCTCGGCCGTGACCGGCGGCGCGATCGTTCTGGTGTCGAACGATCCGATCTGGGAACTGCGCCGTGACTTGGAACAACGCTATCTGGAGCGCCTGACCGTACGCCCCGCCCAGGTCCTGCGGTTCCTGGAGCGCCGCGTTCCGCCCTTCGGCCAAGGCGAGGCGGCCGATCTGTCCATCGAGACCATCGACGACTTCCTGGCTTTCGACGCCGTGCGTCAGGCGGCCAATCTCGCCATCGCCGGGGTCCAGGACGACACCTTCACCCGCCGCCTGCTTGAGCACTTCCGCTTCGCGCCCTCGTCGCTGGCGGTGACGCAAAACGCCTGGCTGCGCTGCTCAGGCTTCCAGATCCGCCGGATCGCCGACCACGTCACCCTGGAGGACGAGCTTGCTGCTTGAGTTCCAAGCCCTGGACGAACGCCTCTGGCCGCGGGTCAGGACGGCCATCGGCCGCCTTCTGCGCGACCAGTTCGTCCATACCGACGACCACGGCTCGCGCTCGATTCTGGAAACCCTGCACTCGGCCAAGGTCCGCACCTTCCTGGAATCCTACTTCGATGCGGCCGGTTACCGCATCATCTTCAACCAGATCGAGGGCTGGGCCGGCCTGCTGCCGGACCTGGAGACCAACAGCGCTCCGCGCATGCGCATCGACGAAACGCTGTTGCTGCTCCTGCTGCGCCGGATCTGGGAGGAAGCGGTTCAGACCGGCGACCTGCAGACGCGGGCCTGCGTGCTGATCACGCTCAACGAGGCCTACGACGCCTACCAGGATATGCTGCGCAATCGCCGGCCGGCCCTGTCGATCGGCGATTTCCAGACAGTGCTGCAAAACCTCGAGCGGCGCGCGGTCATCCGTCTGGGGCGCTTTGACGAAGAGCTGCAGGATCGCGAGCTGTCCATTCGCCCCATCGTCACGATCCTGGCCGGGGACGACTTCATGGCCGTGCTGGAACCCCTGCTTACGCGCCCTGAACTGGCCGACGACGACCTGGACGAAGACACCCCGGCGGAGACCGCGCCATGATGCAGCTGAGCCGCATTTCGCTGATCCAATGGCATCTGTTCGGACGAGCCGATCTCGACCTGGAAGGCGACGGCGCCATCCTGGGCCGCAATCGCTCGGGCAAATCGACCCTGATCGACCTGATCCAGGTGGTGCTGACCGGCGGCTCGGCGTCGTTCTTCAAACTCAACAGCTCAGCCGGCGAAGGCGGCAGACGCTCCGACCGGACCTTGAAGGGCTACTGCCTGGGGCAGATCGGGGTCGACAGCTTCCTGCGCAACCAAGGCATCACCCACATCGCCCTGGTGTTCGAGGACGAGACCCGCCAGCGTCGCCCGGTCACCGTCGGCCTGTGCATCGAAACCCCGCCCGGCGAGGACGCCCACGTCGTCGGCCGCTACGTGGCCGATGGTTTTGCGGCGTCATCGGAGGATTTCGTCGAACAGATCGACGATCAGACAGCGTCCGCGCCCTGGTCCGTCGTCCGCGCGCGACTGGAGACGGCTTGCCAGGCGGGCGGCGGCAGCCTGATCTGCTCCAACAGGTCCATCGGCCACGTCCGCGAGCTGATGCGGCTGCTGTTCACCCATCGACGGTCGCCCGATGCCGACCGCTTCGCCCGCGCCTTCGTCCTGGCGCTGTCGTTCGAAGAGATCCGTTCGGTCCAGGAGTTCGTTCGCAATCATCTGCTGGCCCGCAACGACATCGACATCGGCGAGTTGCGCGCCTCCATCCAGCGCTACCGCCAGATCCAACGTGAAATCCACGAACTGCACCGCCGCTTGGAGGCGGTCCGCGTCTTGCAGATCGAGGTCGAACGCTTCGTCGATCTGAGAACCCGCGTCGATATCAGCGCCGGCGTCAATCGCCTGGCCGAACTGCTGGAGTCGACCGCGGCGCTCTACACGCAGCTCGGCGACCTGAAGACCGCTCAAGCCGGCCTGATCTCCACCACCGACGAAATCTCGCGCTACGACGACGAGATCAAGGCCGCCGAAGACGAACTGACGAGCTTGCAGAACCAGCTGGCCATGAACAGCCAGGCCGGCCAGCGCGGCTATATCGAGTCGGAGATCAAACTCTTCCGCCGCGAGCGCGACGGCTACTTGGCCCGGGTGCAGGTTCGGTTCCTGGCCGCTGCGCGCGCCTGCGGACTGCTGCGCATGCGCGAACGCCTGCCACCGCTCAAACTGGGTCAGGTCCTCAACGCGCTCGAGCAGATCAAGACCGAGAGCGCGGACCTGAACCCGCCCGACTGGCCCCGAAATCCCGTCGCCATCGAAACGGCCCTGGCCCAGGCCGCCCATGCGGCGACGGAACGGCGCGCCAATGTCGCCGAACAGCGCAACGAAGCCATCCGCCAGGTCGCTGAATCCCTGGAACGCACCAAAGACCTGGGCCGGCGCCTGAGCGCGGCGCGCGACGGCCGCACCAGCCTCGACCCCAAGACCGAGGACTTGATCGCCGCCTTGCGGGCGGCCGGCATGCAACCGCGCGCCCTGTGCGAAGTCACCGAGGTCGTCAACGAAGACTGGCGCCTGGCGGCCGAGGCCCTGTTGGGACGCAGCCGCGAGACCATCCTGGTCGCGCCCGAGCATGCGGCCAAAGCGATCGAGATGCTGCGCTCGGGACGAGGCCTCTATGGCCAAAGCCGCGTGGCCAACACCCGCCGCCTGGCCACCGCGCCGCGCACCGCCGCCGACGGAACCCTGACCAGCGTGATGCGCAGCCACGACGAGCTGGCCCTGGCCTATCTGGTCTTCCGCTTCGGCTCAGTGCGCCTGGCGACGGATCAAGCCGATCTGCTCTCCGGCGGGCGCGCCATCCTCAAAGACGGCGCCCACTACAACGGCATCGAAGTGGAAATGCTCAAGGCCTATGGCGGGTTCAAGATCGGCAAGTCGGCCGCGGGCCTCATGCTCGAGGAGCTACAGACGGACCTGAAGGACGAGCAGCAGATCCTGTCGCGCCACGAGGACCATGTTCGTCATCTCGAGGAGGTCCTGGCCCGGCTGGACGAACTGTGCGCGCCGGTCGCGGCGGACGATGATCTTTCCAAGCTCACCGACCTGGTGACCCGGTGCGACGATGATCTGGCCAACCGGCATGCGCGCCTGGCCGAAATCGCCGCCACCGTGGATCCTCAACTGCAATCGGCCATGGATGAGGCGAAAAGCCGAGTGCGTCTCGCGCGCGAGGAAAAGGACATTCTGCTGACCGAGGCGGGCAGCTTGCGTTCGGACATCAAGGCGCGCCAGACCCGATTGGACGGCGGAGAGTCCGAGCTCGGATCACGCTGGCATTGCCGCAACAAGCGCCGCCGCTTCCGCGCGCAGGTCACCGGCCCGGCCGACTTCGCGCTGGTCCGCGCCGCCTACGAGCAGCGCCGCGAGGGTCAGACCCCCGCACGGATCGCCGCTCAGGCGCTCAAGGACGTCGAGCGCCTGAGCGAAGAGCTGAAAGTTTGCGACAACGCCATTCGCGACGGCCTGACAAATTATCGCTACAACTTCGACAGCGCCGCGCCGACGCCGGGCGCGGCCAACATCGTCTCGGAGGTCCGCCCCTGGGTCCAGGCCAATGTCGAACGCCTGGAATCCAACGAGCTGCTGGCCTACCGGCAACAGGCCGACGCGGCCGCCCTCCAGGTGGTCAGCCTGTTTAGGTCCGCCTTCGTGCATGAGCTCAACAGCCGCTTCTCGGCGCTCGAGGACGAGCTGGACCTGATCAACACCGCCCTGCAGGCCAGACCCCTGCACAACGAGGTTTATCGGATCCGCGCCGAGGTCCGCGACGACCTCAAGGGCCTGCATCACTTGGCCCGCGAGAGCGAAACCGATGACGCCACGCTGACGGCGTTGCTGCTCAACGGCGAGGCCTCCGACAGCCGGCACGCCGGCGCCCTGTCCTTCATCGAGCGCCTGCTGCAGGACGAGACGCTCGATGTCGCCGAGTATCAGGACTACCGGAACTACTATCTCTACGACCTGCGAAGCCGCGACGTGCGCACCGGCCATGAGCACAGCTTCGAGCGGCGACGCGGCACCGCCAGCGGCGCCGAACGCCAGGTGCCGTTCTATGTGGTCATCGGCGCGGCGCTGTCGTCGATCTATCACGGCACTCGCCGCAACGCCCCGCGCAGCGAACTGGGCATGGGCCTGGCCGTGTTCGACGAAGCGTTCAGCAAGATGGACGGCCCCAACCAACGCACGCTGCTGGAGTTCTACCAAGAAATCGGCCTGCAGATCGTCATCGCAGCGCCGACCGAAAAACGCGCCGCGGTGATGGAAAACCTTGACTGGGTCGCCGACGTCTACCGGGTCGACAACGCCGCCGCCGTCAAGTGCGCCTACGTCAAAGCCAAGGCACGCGAAGCCATGCGCCAGGCCAATCCCGAACACCTGTCCGAAGAGGACCTACGCGCGCTGCTCGCCAAGGCCGATGAGCCGGTCGCGTGACCCGTCGCCACAGCGATCCCCGCGCGCTAATCAACGATCTGATCGATCGGCTTGAGCGCAGACCGCAAGCCCAGGCCCTGCGCGCCTATCTCGACGAGGACGCCTTCCCCAGCGCCGCGGCGCGCGAAGCCTGCATCGAACAACTCTCGGCGATCGAACGCGAAGGCGGCGTCGCCATCCACCGCAAGCGGATCGACGGCGTCGCCCACATCCTGCATGTGCGCCTGACCAATCCCCAGGTGCTCTATCGTCGCCTGGGCCGCACCCCGGCCGGCGAACGCGCCAACCAGGCGCTAGACGCGTTGCGCACGCTCTATGCCGAAGACGCCCCGCTGACCGCGATCCTGGAGGAGGTCCAGGAGGGCTGGAGTCGCAGCGTCGCCAAATTAGGCCTGGAGACCGGTCGCGCCGACCTGCTGGCCAAGGCCCTGTTGCTGGTCGATGCGCTGCGCGCCCGACACAGCGCCATTGACCTTACGCCCTTGGACTATCGCACCTTCTCACGCCAGACGACCCACGACAGCAAGGCCCTGGAGCGTCTCACAACGCCAGTGCGCATGATCCTGGACCGGTTGGGCCTGCTGGACCCGGACGGCGCGGCCGACGAGCCGTTCTCGGTCTTTGGCCTGTCGCGACTGCCCCAGCCGTTTCTGGTCAGCGGCCCCCTTCAACTCGACGGCCAGGCGCTGCCGTCCCTGCTCTATCTCGGCCTGGACCCGGTCGAAGCGCTTCGGCTCGCCCCAGCCCGACCGGTCGCCTATGTGCTGATCATCGAAAACTTCACCTCATTCATCCGGCACGCGCGCGAACTCAATAGTGAGGGTGACGGCCTGGTGTTCTTCGGCGGCGGGTTTCCCTCGCGCGGCTGCCTGGACGCCATCATCCACCTGGCGCGCCAAGCCCAGGCGCCGACGTTCCATTGGGGCGACATCGATCCTGGCGGTCTACGGATCTTCGTCCACCTAGAGCGCGCCCTGGCGCCACACGGCGTCGCCCTTCGGCCGCACCTGATGTCGCCGACGCTGGTGCGGGCGCGGGGCCAGATCAAGCCGGACCGTCTGCGCGGTCTGAGCGGACCCGCGCCGACCGGCAGCGCCGTCAGCGACCTTTGGCAAACCATCGCCGCGATGTCGCCGGCGCTGGAACTGGAACAGGAAGCGCTGGACCCGCGCCATCCCCTCGCGCCAGGCCTCGATCAAGATCCTTAAACTCCGCCACTTCGTACAGCGCCGACTTAAGCGAGGGCGCGTGATAGCCAGACTGCAGACTAGCCGAACAGAATGTCGATCAGGAAAGAGCGAGGCCTGGTCGCTGCAAGGGCCTGAGCCGATCAGGCCGCCTGGAAGCAGACCTTCTTAACGGAAGCGAAGAGTCAAGAATCGACGTAGTCTTTAGCCGTGAAGTTGCGCGTTCTTGACCTCAAGTTGACGCGCTAGCCCGAAATCCAAAGGTCCACCCTGCCAACGCCCCTCAGCATTGCGGAGGCGCATTCGTCTCCGCGCCAACGCGCGATGGAACAGTAGTGAGGGTGTAAGCAACGGAATATGGAATGCCTCCCTGCCCGTTTGATCGGAGAGGCCCCTTTATTTTATCCGGGAAAAATTATAGCAATCTTATAGTACAGCTGGGCGAGGCGCCCACCACCGCAAGGATCCGCACGCGAGCGTGCTCACCCTAGCCTTAGCCAGCAGAAAGGTCCGAAGCTCAAATTCTGTTGAAAATAGCGATGAAAATCACCCCTGGAGGACCGGCTAAGAGTTTGTTTTCAAAGGATTTTAGGAAAATGGCGCGCCCGGAACGATTCGAACGTCCGACCCTCAGATTCGTAGTCTGATGCTCTATCCAGCTGAGCTACGGGCGCGCACTGCCTTTCGGCGAGGCGGGGGAAATAGCCCGTCCCTTCCGGGGACGCAAGCCCGGTTTGAAGGATAATTTCGAAAAGTTTCGCGCACCGGCGTTCGCCGACGGAAAGAGCCCTGCCCGACTTGGCTTCAGAGAGGCGAAATGAGCGTCTTGGGTGACTATCTGCACGTGACAGCGCCGCTCCGTTGGTGTCCATGGACGGCTTCGAACGGCGGGCAGGCCGTTCCCTGCATTCTCTACGAGGATCCGTATGCGTCGTATCGTGTCGCCTTCCCTGCTCGCTCTCGCCGCCTGTGTTCAACTGACGCTCGCCCCGGTCGCCGCCCAGGCCGAGTCGATCAAGCTGGGCATGCCCACGCCCAAGCCGGTGGTGAACTCCACGACCGCCAAGGGCATGGTCGCCGCCGCCAATCCGTTGGCGGTCGAGGCGGGCCTGCGGGTCCTGCGCGAGGGCGGCAACGCCGTCGACGCCGCCGTCGCCATCCAGGCCGTGCTGAGCCTGGTCGAGCCGCAGAGCTCGGGCCTGGGCGGCGGCTCGTTCCTCATGTTCTACGACGCCAAGACCGGCAAGGTGACGGCCTATGACGGCCGCGAGAAGGCGCCGCACGGGGCCGGGCCGGACATGTTCCTGGACGAGGCCGGCAAGCCTCTGCCCTTCGTCCGCGCCGTGGTCTCGGGCCGGGCGACCGGGGTGCCGGGCGCGGTGGCCATGCTGGCCCAGGCTCAGAAGGAACATGGCAAGGCCGCCTGGAACACCCTGTTCAAGGACGCCGAGCGCCTGGCCGCCGACGGCTTCATCGTCAGCCCGCGTCTGGCCGGGATGATCGTCAGCCGCGCGCCCCAGGCCTCGCAGCCCGACGCGGTGAAGTACTTCACCAAGCCGGACGGCGCCCGCTACCAGGCCGGCGACCTTCTGAAGAACCCGCTCTACGCCGAGACGGTGCGCCGCATCGCCGCCGAGGGTCCCTCGGCCCTGTACGAAGGTCCGATCGCCCAGGCGATCGTCGACCGCGTGAGCCAGGGCGAGCTGCCGGGCACGATCTCGCTGGAGGACCTGAAGACCTACAAGCCGCGCTCGGCCCCGGCCCTGTGCCGCCCGTGGAAGGTCTATACCGTCTGCGTGCCCAACCCGCAGTCCAGCGGCGTGGCCGTGATCCAGGCGCTGCAGATGCTGGAGCACACCGACATCGGCAAGCGCGGCCCGACCGACCCGGTGGCCTGGACGCTGCTGGCCCAGGCCGAGCGGGTCATGTACGCCGACCGCGACCGCTATGTGGGCGACCCCTCGTTCGTCACCGTGCCGGTCGAGGGCCTGCTGGACCCGAAGTACGTCGCCCAGCGCGCCAAACTGATCACCGACAAGGCCGGCGCGGCTCCGCCCTTCGGCCATCCCAAGGGCGCGCCCAAGGTCGGGATCGACATGACCAAGGAACCGGGCGGCACGACCCACCTGACGGTCTACGACCTGCAGGGCAACGTGGTGTCGATGACCACCACAGTCGAGAGCATCTTCGGCTCGGGCCGGATGGTCGGCGGCTTCTTCCTGAACAACCAGATGACCGACTTCTCGTTCTCGCCGAAGGAGAAGGACGGCGCGCCGGCGGCCAACGCCGTGGCGGCCGGCAAGCGTCCGCGCTCGTCGATGGTGCCGCTGATCGTGCTGGACAAGAAAGGCAAGTTCGTCGCCGCCGTGGGCTCGCCGGGCGGCAATGCGATCCTGTCCTATAACGTCAAGGCCATGGTCGGGCTGTTCTACTGGAACCTCAACATGCAGGAGGCCGTGTCGCTGCCGAACCTGGTGGCGCGGGGCGAGAACTTCTCGGGCGACGCCGACCTGTTCGGACCGGAGATGCTGGCGGCGCTCAACGCGCGCGGCGTGGCGGTCAAGGTCGGCCAGTTGGAGACCTCGGGCCTGCACGGCGTGATCGTGCGTCCGGGCGGCGTGCTGGAAGGTGGCGCGGACCCGCGTCGCGAAGGCACGGCCAAGGGGCTCTAGAGGCCCCTACTTTCTTTGTCGCGCGATAGCCGCCGAAACCGGCTTCCACTTTCGGCTATCGCGCTTGCCCTTAAGTGTGGGCCTGGTGCTCTTCCAGGCCAGCCTCGACCTCGGCGCGGGAGAAGACCTCCTCCTGGCCGTCGACCAGCAGCTCGGCGTCGGCCGCTTCCTGCACGGCGACCATGGCCGCCACGCGGCGCAGGGCGGTCGGGGCGTCGGGGGCCTCGACGGTGATCTCGTGGATGGGCGCGTGTTCGGGCGAGGCACCGAGCTTCACCGCGATGGTCCAGGTGGTCGTCATCGGATCCTCCTAGGATGCTGACGCGTCGGCTGCCTTGTCGCCAATTTCCGCCGGAGGCTCGGGCAGCGGCTCGGGAACGCCGGCCAGCGTCAGGTCGAACACCGAACCGCCCGGTCCGGTTTCCACCAGGATCAGGTCGCCGCCATGACCTTGAGCCAGCTCGCGGGCGATGGCCAGGCCCAGGCCCGTGCCGCCGCGACGGGCCGAGCCCACGAACGGCTGGAACAGGTTGTTGCGCGCCCGCTCGGGCACGCCGGGGCCGTCATCGGACAGGCGCAGTACGCTGAGGCCGTCGACGCGGCGCAGCTCGATGAACACCTTGCCCTTGCCGCCCCGGTCCGGCGCGCCCTCAATGGCCTCGCGGGCGTTGCGCAGCAGGTTGGTCAGGATGCGGTGCAGCTGGTCCGGATCGGCCGTCAGTTGCTCGCGCGGGCCGATGACGGTCTGCAGCTCCACGCCCTGAGGCATGAGGCCCGCGTCCTCGGCGGCCATATCGAGGGCCGGACGCAGGGCGATGGTCCGCACCACGGGTTCGGGCTCCTTGGACTTGCCATAGGCCATGACGTCCGAAGCCAGGGTGATGGCGCGGTCGAGGGCTCGTTCCAGGCGCGGCAGGGCCTGGGCCACCTTTGGGTCGCCCAGGGCGGCCAGGCGGTCGGAGGCCATCTGGGCGCTGGTCAGCATGTTGCGCAGGTCGTGGTTGATCTTGGCCACCGCCTCACCCAGCGCGGCCAGGCGCGCCTTGGACGACAGGGCGGCCAGCAGGTCGGCCTGCATGCGGTCGAGTTCGGCCTCGGCGCGGCCGATCTCGTCGCGGCGCTGCGAGACGGCGATGCGGGCGGCCGGATCGTCGGGATCGCCCCGGAAGGCTTCCATCGCCCGGGTGATCCGCTGCATCGGGCGGACCAGGAAGACGTTGAGGAAGGCGTAGACCAGCAGGCCGGCCAGGCTGGCGAGGAAGAGCGTCACGCCGGCCAGCTGCCAGAAATAGCCGACCAGCTTGGCCTTCAGCGGCGCATCGGGCAGCACGACCTCGACGAACTCGGCCTTGCGGAAGCGCGGCTCGGCCATCACGCGGACCATGGCGCCCTTGGGGCTGGTCAGGGTGAAGAACGGGGCTGCCAGCCACGAGCCCGGATTCTGGCGGCGCAGGTCCACGAGATAGGGCGTCTCGAATGGCTGCTTGGGCGGCAGGACCAGGCGCCGGGCGCCGTCGACCTGGACGGCGACGGTGACGGCCCCAGCCTGGTCGAACATCTGGTTGGCGACCGCGTCGCTGACCCGCAGCTCCGGATCCGATTCGGCGATGGTCGAGGCCAGCTCCCCGGCCCGCACGCGGTCCAGCAGCCACTGCTCCTCGAAGGCCGCCAGGGCCGGGGGCAGGATCAGCAGGCCGCCAAAGGCGACGACGATGGCGGTGAACAGCAGCAGGCGCGCCGACAGGCCGCCGGGCCACGGAAAGCGCTTCCGGGGCGGGGCGGGACCAGTCTCCGACGGCGGAACCGTTTCGACCATCCGGGGCGGCTACTTCTCGTCCAAAGGCTTTGGCAAAGGCGCGGCCTCGCGCCGTCTGCGCCAATGGCGCCACAACGGCGGCAGAAAGGCCAGAACGCCCATGCCGATAATTGGAACATAGATTCGCGGCGAGAACAGGGTCGCCAATGTCACGGGCCCGCCTTGGGCGAAGAGATGGCCAAGTCCCGCGCCGATTCCGGCATAGACGAAAGAGCTCGGGATCATGCCCAGCACCGAGGCCAGGACGAAGGTGCGGACGGGAATGTTGGCGATCCCGGCGGCGACATTGACCGCGAGCAGCGGGAAAGCCGGGATCAGGCGCAAGGTCAGCAGATAGTTGAACGCGTCTTTCCGAAGACCTTCGGCCATGCGCGCCAGGAAGGCGTCGGGCTTGCGGCGCAGCACGTCGCCGAAGGCGGTGCGGAAGACGAGATAGGTGATGGTCGAGCCGCCGCTGGCGCCCGTGACCGCCAAGGCGCCGCCCAGGGGTCCGAACAGGAAGCCGGAGGTCAGGGACAGGATCAGGGCGCCGGGCAGCGAGACCGCGACCGAGCTGACATAGATCGCCAGATAGATCGCCGCGCACAGGATCGGCTTCTCGGCCGCAAAGGCCTGCATCCGGGCCCCGCTGCGACGCAGAGTCTCCAGCGACAGATGCTCTGGGATACCGCTGGCGAAGGCGACGACAAACAGGATGACGATGACCGCGAGCGGCCCGAAACGGCGCAGCAGCGTCAGGGCCTGTGGTTGCGTCATGGAGCGCCGACGGCGTCCTCGACCGCGGTGAAGCCATCGGCCCGAAGACGAGCGGCGAGGTCGCGCTTGATGCGGGTGACGAGGCCCGGGCCGCCATAGACCAGAGCCGAATAGAGCTGCACAGCCCGCGCGCCGGCCCGGATCTTGGCGTAGGCGCCCGCGCCGTCGGCGATCCCGCCCGCGCCGATCAGGGCGACACGGCCAGCGGCGGCGGCGTGGAAGCGCTTGAGCACCGCCGTCGAGGCGCCCAGCAGGGGCGCGCCGGACAGGCCGCCGCCTTCGCCGGCTCGGGCCGACTTCAAGGTGTCGGGACGGGCGATGGTGGTGTTGCTGACGATGATGGCGTCCAGGCCCGCATCGACCACGGTCTCGACGATGGCCTCGACCTCGCCGTCCTCCAGGTCGGGCGCGACCTTCAGGAAGATCGGATAGTCGGCGCCGGAGGCGACCTTCAGCGCCGCGCGGGTTTCCTCGAGGCGGCCCAGCAACTCCTCGAGCGCCGCCTTGGTCTGCAGGGCGCGCAGGCCCGGCGTGTTGGGCGAGGAGATGTTGGCGGTGAAGTAGTCCGACAGGCCCCACAGGCGGGTCAGGCCGGTGACGTAATCCTGGATGCGGTCGGTCGCGTCCTTGTTGGCCCCGATATTGGCGCCGACGATTCCGCCCTTGCCCTGCCGATCCGACAGGCGCTGGGCGAACGGCTCCAGGCCGCCGTTGTTGAAGCCCATGCGGTTGATCACCGCCTGGTCCTCGGAGAGACGGAACAGGCGCGGGCGCGGGTTACCGGCCTGGGCCAGCGGCGTGACCGTGCCCGCCTCCGCGAAGCCGAAGCCGGCGGCCAGCATGGCGTCCGGAACCTCGGCGTTCTTGTCGAAGCCGGCGGCCAGGCCCACGCAGTTGGGCAGCTCCAGGCCGGCGACCGTCACCGCCAGGATCGGGTCGTCGGGTCCGCTCTCGCGCGGACCCAGGCCCAGCTTCAGGCCCTGGATGGCGAAGCCGTGGGCGTCCTCGGGATCGAAGAGGTGCAGGGCGCGGGCGGCGATGTCGTGAAGGCTCATGCGAGGTGGTCGCCCAGCTGCGGCACGCCATCGGCGTCCAATGCGAGCTCGACCTGGCTCAGGACTTCGCTGACCAGCAGCGGCCGGTAGAGGTGCGGGAACAGCGCCCCGCCGCGCGAGGCTTCCCATTTCAGGTCCTCGCCCAGCTCCTCGGCCTCGACGCCCAGGAGGACGAGGTCGGCCTGGTCCTTGAACCACTTGGCAGCGGTCTCCTGGGCTTGGTCGGCCGCGGAGAGATGGATGAAGCCGTCGGCGTGATCGACGGCCGAGCCTTCGAACTGGCCGGCGGCCTGGGCGGCGTCCCACTCGGCGCGGGACAGGATCTTGTAGATCAGGGTCATTCGCCGCCGGCTCCGCCGTTCTCGTTCGCGTACAGCAGGTGCTCCAGCACCGGCGGACCGCCCGGGTTCCACTTGAAGATCACGACCGTCGAGGTCGGGAAGCGGCCCCGCAGCTTGTTGGTCTGGATCGGCGAGGCGTCGCCCTGCAGGGCCAGTCGCAGGGCCAGCTCGTGCATGCCGGGATTGTGACCGACGACCATCACCGTCGCGGCCGCATCGCCGTCGTCCTCGATCGCCTGGACGATTTCCTCGGGATCGGCGTGATAGAGGTCGCGCAGGTGTTCGACCCGGGCCTTGGGGAAGCTGACGGCGACCTGCTCGGCCGTCTCGCGCGTGCGGCGGGCCGAGGAGACCAGCACCACGTCGGGCGAATAGGCCAATCCCGCCAACACCTTACCCATGACGGCGGCATCGGCCCGGCCGCTCTCGGCCAGGGCGCGTTCGAAGTCGCCGCCGCTCTGGGCGTGCCGCTCGGCCTTGCCGTGGCGCATCAGGATCAGTCGCTCCATGGCGCCCTCCATAGCCGTCTGGCGCGTTCGCAGGAAGCGCGCGGTTGACACCTTCTTCGCCAAGGGGTCCAAGCGGGCCATGGCTGCGCTCGATCTGGTCACACCCGTCCTGTTCGGCGGGGGAACCTGGCGGTTTCCCGCGAACGAACCCCTGCGGCTCGATTCCGGCGGAATGATCGAAGGCCTGGAGATCGGCTACCAGACCTATGGCGAGCTGAACGCCGACAAGTCCAACGCCGTCCTGATCTGTCACGCCCTCACCGGCGACCAGTACGTGGCCTCGCCGCACCCGACGACGGGCAAGCCCGGCTGGTGGTTGCGCCTGATCGGCCCCGGCAAGCCGCTGGATCCGGAACGCCACTTCATCATCTGCTCGAACGTGATCGGCGGCTGCATGGGCTCGACGGGCCCGGCCTCGACCAATCCGGCGACCGGCCGCCCGTACGGCCTGTCGTTCCCGGTCATCACCATCGCCGACATGGTCCGCGCCCAGGCGATGCTGGTGAAGGCGCTGGGCATCGAGACCCTGTTCGCCGTCATCGGCGGCTCGATGGGCGGCATGCAGGCGCAGCAGTGGGCCGTGGACTATCCCGAGCGCCTGTTCAGCGCCGTGGTCCTGGCCTCGGCCTCGCGCCACACGGCCCAGAACATCGCGTTCCACGAGGTGGGCCGCCAGGCGATCATGGCCGATCCGGACTGGCGCGGCGGCGCCTATGCCGACCACGGCGTCCAGCCCGGCAAGGGCCTGGCCGTGGCGCGGATGGCCGCGCACATCACCTATCTGTCCGAACCCGCCCTGCAGCGGAAGTTCGGCCGCGAGCTGAAGCGCGACGGCCTGTCGTGGGGCTTCGACGCCGACTTCCAGGTCGAGAGCTACCTGCGCCACCAGGGGTCCAGCTTCGTCGACCGGTTCGACGCCAACAGCTACCTCTACATCACGCGGGCGACGGACTATTTCGACATCGCCGCCGGCCATGGCGGCGTGCTGGCCAAGGCCTTCACCAAGGCCCGCCACGTGCGGTTCTGCGTGCTCAGCTTCACCAGCGACTGGCTGTATCCGACCGCCGAGAGCCGCCACCTGGTCCGCGCCCTCACCGCCGCCGGGGCTCGGGCCGCCTTCGCCGAGATCGAGAGCGACAAGGGCCACGACGCTTTCCTGCTGGACGAGCCGGTGATGGACGCGGCCCTGGCGGGCTTCCTCAGCTCGGCCGAGCGCGACCGGGGGCTTGTTTGACCAACGCGACCATCCGCGAGGACTTCCGCGAGATCCTGCGCCTGGTGCGCCCCGGCTCGCGCGTGCTGGACGTCGGCTGCGGCGAGGGCGCGCTGCTGGACCTCTTGACCCACGAGAAGCAGGTCGACGGCCGGGGCCTGGAGCTCAGCGCCAGCGGCGTGGCCGCCTGCATGGCGCGCGGCCTGTCGGTGGTGCAGGGCGACGCGGACCTCGACCTCGACCACTTCCCGGACCGCTCGTTCGACTACGCGGTGCTGTCCCAGACCCTGCAGGCGACGCGCAATCCGCGCCACGTGCTGGACGAGCTGCTGCGCATCGCCGACCGGGCCATCGTCTCGTTCCCGAACTTCGGCCACTGGCGCGTGCGCTGGTCGCTGCTGAGCCGGGGCCGGATGCCCGAGACCAAAGCCCTGCCGCTGCCCTGGTGGTCGACGCCGAACATCCACCTCTGCACCCTGGCCGACTTCATGGCCCTGACGGCGGATCTCAACCTGCGGGTCGACGCCAGCGCCGCCTTCGCCGGCAAGGGCGCGGCGCGGGCGATGGACCCGACCAGCGCCATCGAGAACTGGCGGTCCGAGACCTGCCTGTTCATGCTCAGCCGCAATGGCGCGGCGCCTCAAAGAAACCTCTACGAGGGGGAACCTCTGCCCGGTTCGGGCGATCTCTTCGACGGATGAAGACGCTTCGTCTCATGACCTACAACGTCCACCGCTGCGTGGGCACCGACCGCAAGCTCGACGTCGAGCGTGTGGCGGAGGTCATCGCGGCCGAAAGACCGGATGTCGTGGCCCTGCAGGAGCTGGACGTCCTGCGCGCCCGCACCAAGGGCGTCGACCAGGCCCACCGCCTCGCCGAACTTCTGAAGATGAGCTTCCACTTCCACCCGGCCATGACCGTGGAAGAGGAACTGTACGGCGACGCCATCCTGACCGCCCTGCCCGAGCGCCGGGTCAAGGCCAGGGGCCTGCCGCTCTACAAGCGCGTGCCGGGCCTGGAGCCGCGCGGCGCCCTGTGGGTCGAGGTCGAGGTCGGCGGGTCCAAGGTCCAGATCATCAACACCCACCTGGGCCTCGTGCCCCAGGAGCAGAAGCGCCAGGCCGCCGCCCTGCTGGGCCCCGACTGGATGGGCGACGACGCCTGGGTCGCGCCGGGGGTGGTGCTGGGCGACTTCAACGCCACGCCCTATTCGGCCACCTATCGGATGCTACGGACCGCTCTGCGCGACGCCCAGGCGCCGACGCCGGCCTGGCCGCGCCCGGCCACGGCGACCTTCCCGTCCAGTTTCCCGTTCATGCGGATCGACCACGTCTTCCTGACCAAGGGCCTGGAGACGCGCGGGGTCAGCTCGCCGTTCAGCCCGCTGGCCCGGGTCGCGTCGGACCACCTGCCGCTGGTGGTCGAGCTGGAGATCACGGCTGCAAGTGCTCCGGAGGCTCCGGCGGCGGCTCGGTGAGCCGGGCGATGTCGCGGCGCAGGCGGGCGCGACGGCCCCACGGGCGCCAGGCGTCGTCGGGCGAGATCGCGTCGCCCAGGCTCCAGTCGGCGATGAATTTCTGAGGCGCGGTCAGCGTCCGGGCCGGCACGGGCTGCAGCCGGCGCGGCGGGCCGCCCTTCACGTCCAGCGCATTGATCGCCGCCGCCAGGCCGCCCTCGCGCTCCACCGCCTCCAGCACGTCCTCGGCCGAGCGGTCGATGAAGTGGCCGACGAGCCGGCCCAGGAAAGCGCGGATCGTCTCGCGCTCCAGGTCCGAATGCCCCTCGAACGCCAGGTCACACTCGCTGTCCAGGCCGATGGAGCGGTTGTTCAGGTTGGCGCTGCCGATCCGCAGCATCCAGTCGTCCATGATCGTCACCTTGGAGTGGACGATGATCGCCCCCCCCTTCGGCGTATGGGCCGAGAAGGCCGAGAAGCGCTTGTGGACGTCGACCTCGCGCAGGCGGTTGATCGCCGCCGTGCGGGCGCTGTCCATGGTCAGCTGGTCGAAATAGCTGGGACTGCGGGCCGGGCCGATGGTCACCACCTCGGGGCCGTCCGGCTCGGCCAAGCGCTCGGCCAGGGCTTCGACGATGATCGGCGAGGTCAGGTACTGGTTCTCCAGATAGATCAGCCGCTGGGCGCGGCGGATCGCCGAGAGATGCAGCAGCATGCACTCGGTGACCTCCGGCCGGCCCTGCCAGGCGGCCGAGGTGCGCGCCACGGCGACCGGCATCCGGCGCAGGTCGGGCAGCAGGTCCTGGGGCCAGGGCGTCTCGTCCGGGCGCTCGGGGCGCTCGACCGGGTCGCCGCCCGAGGACGTCCAGCGGTCCATGAAAAGGTCGGCCATCGCCTCCCCCGCGCGCCCGTCGACCAGCATCGAGACCTCGTGCCGGGCCGGGTAGTGGCGGCCGGTCGGCAGGCGGCGCAGCGGGTTGTTGTCCAGGTGCCGGCAGTCGTCCCAGCGATCGACGCCGATATCGCCGCCGCTGACGAAGGCCGTGACGCCGTCGATGATCACCGCCTTCTGGTGATGGCAGGCGCTGGCCGGCAGGGTGGCGTCCAGCCGGTACTTCACCCGCGAACCGGCGAAGAACGCCGCCCCCCGATGCGGACCGAACAGCTGCGAGGCGGCGATAGGGAACGGCATGTCCCAGGTCAGCACCCGCACGTCCAAACCCGGGTTCAGCGCCGCCTGCCGCCGCAGGATCAGGCCGATGCGGTCGGCGTGGGTCGGGTCGCGGCTCTTGCGCACGCGGTCGGGATCCAGGCGCGTCAGGGGATCGAACACCCAGGCCAGGATCCAGATCGACTTCTTGGCCGACAGGATCAGCGGCTTCAGGGCGTCGAACGCCTCGTCGTTGTCGATGAACAGCGCCAGCCGGTCCGCGGGCTCGACCCGCCAGCAGTTGTATCCCGGTTGGAAGACGGAGGAGCTGGAACTCATAGGACCTGAACGCCGTGAGATGCGACAACGCGCGGGCCCGTGTTATGGCTCCGCTTGAGAATGGCATCCTGCACATTCGCGACGTGAACCCAACATGACCGCTTTCGACGCACCCAAGACCCCTCACGTACTCGCCGATCGCCAGAGGCTCTGGGCCTTCTGGCTGGGCTGCCTCGTGGTCACGGCCGGGGTCATCCTGCACGTACCGATGTACCTGATGGGCTCGAACAGCGGCTATCATCTGGCCGGCATGTCGATGGACCTAGGGATGACGATCGGCATGCTGATCATCCCGCCAGGCTGCGCCCTGGCCGGCTGGGGGCTGCTGCCCCGTCGCGGAACCGATCACAGCCACGACCACCACACCGTCGAGGTCACACCGCCCGAGGACGCGCCGTTGTCACGCGCTCACTGGGGCCTGATGCTGACCTTGGTGGTCGCCCTGATCATCGACATCATGAAGCCGGCCAGCCTGGGCTTCGTCGTGCCCGGCATGATCAAGGAATACGAGGTCTCCAAGGCCATGGTCGCCTGGCTGCCGTTCGCGGCCCTGACCGGCACGGTGGCCGGCTCGATCATCTGGGGGATCCTGGCCGACATCTTCGGCCGCCGCGCCTCGATCCTGCTGTCGGCGGTGATGTTCGTCGGCACCTCGATCTGCGGGGCCATGCCCGATTTCTGGTGGAACGTCGGCATGTGCTTCATGATGGGCGCGGCCGCCGGCGGCCTGCTGCCCGTGGTCTACGCCCTGCTGGCCGAGACCATGCCGTCGAAGCACCGGGGCTGGAGCCTCGTCCTGGTCGGCGGCCTGGGCGCGGTGGGCGGCTACCTCGCCTCCTCCAGCCTGTCGGCCCTGCTGCAGCCGGAGTTCGGCTGGCGGATCATGTGGTTCCTGAACCTGCCGACCGGCCTGATCCTGATCGCCCTGTCCGGCGCGATCCCCGAGTCCGCCAAGTTCCTGATGACCATCGGCCGGATCGACACGGCCCACGCGATCATGAAGCGCTTCGGCTCGGTCGTGCGCGAACGCGACGAGACCCCGGCCGAGGCGGCGGACCATCACCACGTCCTGACCGCCCCGCCGGTCGAGCGCCGCTACGCCGGCATGACCGCCGCCCTCAGCATCGCCGCCGTGGCCTGGGGCCTGGTCAATTTCGGCCTATTGCTGTGGCTGCCCGCCGAGCTGGTGGCCAAGGGCTACAGCATGGGCGTGTCCAGCAAGCTGCTGGCCAAGTCGGCCCTGATCGCCTTCCCGACGGTGTTCGTCTGCGCCTTCCTCTACAGCCGCTGGAGCACCAAGTGGTCGCTGGTCGGCACGATCGTGGTCAGCGCCATCGGCGTGGCGGGCGTGCTGCTGGTCGAGAACGGCGCCAGCCCGATCCTGCCGGTCGCCCTGATGATCCTTGGCGCCAACGGCCTGCTGGCCATCCTGCTGCCCTATGCGGCCGAGAGCTATCCGCTGCGGGTGCGCGGCCGCGCCACCGGCTGGATCGCGGCGTGCAGCAAGTCGGGCGGCCTGATCGCCCAGACCCTGGGCATCCTCGGCGCGGTGCCGGCCCTGAAGACGGCGGCGCTGATCATCATCGCCCCGCTGGCCCTGGCGGCCCTGCTGACGGCCTGGTTCGGGACCGAGACGCGCGGGCGGGATCTGCGGGAGCTGGAGCGCTAGCTAGCCCGCGATCGCGGCCGCGTCGCGCTCGCCAGTGCGGATGCGCAGGGCCTGCTCCAGGTCCATGACGAAGACCTTGCCATCGCCGATCTTGCCGGTGTTGGCCGTACGCTGCAGGGCCTCGACGACGGGCTCGAGCACGTCGGTCGGCACGGCGATCTCCAGCTTGACCTTCGGCAGCAGCTTCACCTCGTACTCGGCGCCCCGATAGACCTCGGTCTTGCCCTTCTGGCGGCCGTAGCCGCGCACCTCGGTGACCGTCAGCCCCGACGCGCCGGCCTCGGTGACCGCTTCGAGCACCGCGTCGAGGCGGCTCGGCTTAATCACGGCGACGATCATCTTCATGGCGGTGTTCCCGGGGAGCGAACGGTTGTTACGACTCCAAGCTAGGCGTCCGAGCGCTTCGCTCCAAGTAAGATCAGACTTCCAGACCGCTCGGCGCCTTATGAACAGGCGCCGGACGCCCTTCTGAGTGGCGTGCGGGCGTCGGTCCCGCCGGACTCGGCAGCAGAACGCCGGGCGCGAACACCCTCGCCCGAGCCCGATGACCGCGCGGCTTGACCGCGAAGGTCTGCTTGATCGCCTCCATCAGGATCACCCCGGCGAAGCGCGGCCACAGGCGCGCGCCGACCTGCTCAAAGCCCTCGGCCCAGCCAGCCATGGCCCCGAACGGCGGCACGTAGAGCGCTCGGGTCCAGCCGGCCGGCTCTAGGTCGGCCTCGCGGATCAGGCTCTCCAACTGGCTGCGGCTATAGGGGCGGCCGTGGCCGAAGGGCGTGGTCTCGGCCCCCGTCCAGGCGCCGTCGCGCGAGGAAACGGCCACGATCAGGCGGCCGGTGGGGGCCATCACCCGACCGATCTCGGCCAGCAGGGCGGCCGGATCGTCGGCCTCCTCCAGGGCGTGAACGGCCAGGACGCGGTCAAACATGGCGTTGGGCAGCGGCAGGGCGGTCTCTTCGACCAGGCACGCCTGGTTCCGACCGCCGTGCGGCCAGACCTCGACCCCCTGCTGGGCGGGCATGGCGGCCACGACCCGACGGGCTCGAGCCCGCGCCGCGTCCAAGAACGGGGTGGCGTAGCCGACACCCAGGACGTCGAGGTCGCGCGTGTCGCCCCAGGCCTCTTCCACCTTGCGGGTGAGCATGGTCCGCGCCGCACGGCCCAGGGGGGCGGCGTAGAACGCTCGGAGGTCCAGCACGTCGCGGCGCATTGAGTCTCCCAGGATCCAGGGCCATCCTTGTATTCGCGCCCGCGTCGCGGCGATAGAGCAAGCCGATGACCCTGACCGTCCACCAGTTCCCCTGCCTGTCCGACAACTACGGCTTCCTGATCCGCGACGAAGCCACCGGAAAGGTCGCCACCATCGACACGCCGGACGCCGACGCGATCCTCGACGAGCTCGACAAGCTGGGCTGGACGCTGGACCTGATCCTCAACACCCACTGGCATCCGGACCACGCGGGCGGCAACGACGCCCTGAAGAAGGCCACCGGCGCGACCATCACCGGCCCAGCCGAAGTGACGCGCATCGCCCCGTTGGACCGCGTGGTGCGCGATGGCGACGTCGTCCTGCTGGGCGAGACGCGCTTTACGGTCATCGACACCGGCGGCCACACCCTGGGGCACCTGACCTTCCACGACGCCGCCGATGGTATTGCCTTCGTCGGCGACACCCTGTTCGCCCTGGGCTGCGGTCGCCTGTTCGAAGGCACGCCCGAGCAGATGTGGGATTCGCTCTCCCGCGTCGCCGACCTGCCGGACGACACCACGGTCTATTGCGCCCACGAGTACACGGCCTCGAACGCCCGCTTCGCCCTGTCGGTCGACGACGACCCGGCGCTGAAGGCCCGCGCCGACGCGATCTTCGCCGCCCGCGAGCGCGGCGAGGCGACGGTGCCGACCTCCATCGGCGTCGAGAAGGCCACCAATCCGTTCCTGCGCGCGCCGCTGCTGCGGCCGAACGCCGCTACGCCAGCAACGGCGTTCGCCGAGATCCGCGCCGCCAAGGACAGCTTCAAGGGATGACGAGCGTGATCGAGAAGGGCCTCTCGGGCGATCTGGGCGCCAAGGAGATCGTGCGGATGCTGGACCTGGCGCCGCATCCCGAGGGCGGCTGGTACAGACAGACGTTCCAAGACGAGCCGGGTCCCGACGGCCGGGCCAAGTCGACCTGCATCTACTTCCTGCTGGAGGCCGAGCAAGTCTCGGTCTGGCATCGCGTCGACGCGGTCGAGACCTGGCACTGGTACGCCGGCGCACCGATCTCGATCACCCTCTCGCCGCCCGACGGCGCGGGCGTCACGGCCTATGTGCTGGGTCCGGACCTGCGCGCCGGCTGCCGGCCGCAGGTGGTGGTGCCGACCTCGTGGTGGCAAACCGCCGTCAGCCTGGGGGCCTGGACCCTCGTCGGCTGTACCGTCGCGCCGGGTTTCCGGTTCGAGGGCTTCGAGATGGCGCCCCCGGACTGGACCCCTTCTCGCGGCTGACCCCCACCCCTGCGTCAACCCGCCGCACATCCCCGATTGGGGTACCCATGGTGGGTAACTCGGTCGCATGGCGTCGTTACGTAAGCCATGCAAACCTTTTCACACCGGCTAAGATCCGGTCGCGGGGAACTGAGTCACCAAATGTCCGACGAGTACGCCAACGCGCGCGCGGCAACGCGCTACGCCACCGATTACATTCTGCGCTGGGTTGAAATCGCCAACGAGGTCCACGGTTCGGACCTGCTGTACGCCCTGGTCTTCACCACCCTCTGGGCCGGTAACTGCTCGCACATTCGCGGCGGTCTCTATGCCGAGGTCGACGAGGTTCCGCCGGATCACGAGCGCCGTCCGCTGACCGTGCGCCAGGTCGCCGACTCGCTGGACCTGCCCTACGAGACCGTGCGCCGCCGCTTCGTCGAGATGCTGGACAAGGGCATGGCCCAGCGCATCGGCCGCGAAGGGTTCATCGTCCCGCAATCCGCCCTGGCCAAGCCCGAAGTGCTGCAAGGCCTGAAGCGCTCGCACCAGAGCCTCACCCGCTTCCTGAAGGAACTGAAGACCATCGGCGTCGAAGCGGCGTAGGGTCGCGGCGCAACGACCACGCCGGAGGGGCGGAGATGTCTTCCGCCAACCGCGCCCTGCGGGGCCTGACGTGGCTGATGTTCCTGGTCACGGCGATGACCACCAATGTCGTCGGCGTGCTGATCCCCGAGGTCGCCCGCGCCTATGGCCTCAACCTCACCGAGGCCGGCGGATTGCAGTACGCCACCATGGCCGGCATCGCCCTGGCCGGTCTGTTCCTGGGGGGAATGGCCGACCGGCGGGGCCGCCGGACCACGGTGCTGGCGGGGCTGGCCCTGTTCGCCCTGGCCTCGCTGCTGATCGCCGCCAATCGCGGCCTCTGGCCCCTGCTGGCGCTGCTGTTCGTCAGCGGCCTGGCCATCGGGGTCTTCAAGACCGGCGCCCTGGCCCTGATCGGCGATCTGGCCCGCACGCCGGCCGAGCACACCCGCCAGATGAACGTCGTCGAGGGCTTCTTCGCCGTCGGCGCCATCGCCGGTCCACCCATCGTCGCGCGGCTGCTGGCCGCCGGACTGCCCTGGACGGCGCTGTACGGCCTGGCCGGCGTTTTGACCCTGGCCCTGCTGGCCCTGGCGGCGACGATCCGCTTTCCGAGCCACCGGTCGGAAGCGTCCGAGGGCTTCGACCTGTCGGCGACCCTGGCCATCGCCCGCGACCGCCACGCCCTGGGCTTCGGGGCCTGCATCTTCCTCTATGTCGGCGTCGAGACGGCTGTGTACGTCTGGATGCCCAGTCTGCTGGCGGCCGAGGGCGCCGAGGTCCTGCTGCCCGGCGCCTACGCGCTGTCGACCTTCTTCGTGCTGCGCGCCGTCGGGCGCTTCGTCGGGGCCTGGATCCTGGAGAGTTTGGGCTGGACCCGGGCCCTGGCGGTCTGCGGCCTGGCTATCCTGGCCTGTTTCGCCGGCGCCCTGATCGGCGGCTTGCAGGCGGCAGCGGTGCTGCTGCCGCTGTCGGGCCTCTTCATGTCGGTGCTCTATCCGACCCTGAACTCCAAGGCGATCAGCGGCTTCCCGGTCGCGCGGCACGGGGCGGCGGCGGGCTTCATCCTGTTCGTCACCTGCCTGTCGGCGGTGATCTCGCCGCTGGCCATCGGCGCGGTCAGCGACCTGCTCGGCGGACCTCGGGCGGGGTTCGGACTGGCGGCGGGGTTGGCGCTGGCCCTGGCCGGCGTGCTGGTCTTCAACGCCGTGAAGGACCCCAGCCGCGCGCGGCTAGAGGCTGCTGCCGCGCACGATCAGCTGGACGGGTGACAGGGTCGAGGGCGCGTCCTCGCCGGCCATGCGGCGGAACAGCAGGTCGACCATCGCCCGCGCGCCGAACTCCAGGTCCTGGCGGACGGTCGTCAGCGGCGGCGCGCTGTGGCGAGCCAGGACGATGTCGTCGAAGCCGACCACCGCCACGTCGCCCGGCACGGTCTTGCCGACCTCGCTCAGGGCGCCGACCGCAGCCAGGGCGATAACGTCCGAGAAGGCGAAGGCCGCATCGAACGCGACGCCCTTGGCCAGGAAGTCGGCCACCGCCTGCTGGGCCTCCTCAAGGGTGTAGGGCGTGGAGACCACCAGAGCCGGGTCGAAGGCGAGCCCGGCCTCGGCCAGCCCCTTCTTGTAGCCCTCGAACCGCTGGGCGGCCTCGGGCGCGTCCGTGGCGCCGAGGAAGGCGATGCGCTTGCGGCCCTGGGCGGCCAGGTGGGCGACGGCCAGGCGGCCGCCCTCGACATTGTCGCTACCCACCGCGCAATAGCGCTGGCCGAGCAGCTGGGCGCCCCAGACCACCATGGGCTTGTAGGTGTCGGCGACGACGTTCAGCGCTTCGTGCTGGGTGCTCTGGCCGATCAGCACCAGGCCGTCGGCGCGGTGCGACTGGATGATCCGATCCAGCCAGCCCGCCTCGGTGACGATCACCTTGTTGAGCAGCACGGAATAGTTGCGGCGGGTGATCTCGTCGGCCAGGCGGCCGACCATCTCCAGGAAGAACGGATCCGAGATCAGTTGCCCGGCCTCGTGGGCCAGGGGAATGATCACGCCGATGGTGTCGGTCTTGCGAAGACGCAGGCTGCGGGCCGACTGATTGACCACATAGCCGTGGGTCTGGGCGATCTCGACGATCTGGTCGCGCAAGGCCTTGGGGATCAGCGGATTGCCGGCCAGGGCCCGGGACACCGTCGAGATCGACACGCCCGCCATCCGGGCGATGTCGGCCATCTTCAGCCGCCCTCGCTCGGGGGCCTCGGCAATGTCGGGGCGATCCATCAGCAAACAATAGGGCCTTGCAGTCGGGCGGGGGAGCCTCGCTAGCGTCGCAATATGTCCGGTTGTGTTGCGGACGACAGCGCTATCGAGACGAGGGACAAGCGGGCACTGCTAAGACGGTCGGGTAAACGACCGTTGAGCGCTTATGGTTACGCTTGAAGCCCGGCGTTCGCTAGCGGTTGATGACCTTGACGATCCGCTTCGAGGACGGGCGCCCGGCAAGGCCCTGGCCCGGCGCATAGGTGATCACCAGGGAGCCATCCTTCATCTGGGCGCCGGGCTTGCGCCCCTCGGCGAGCAGGACGCGAACGATCTTGCTCAGCATCGAACGGTCGCCCTTGCGCGCCGCGCGCTCGAAGGCCTCGGCGGTCAGGGTCGCGGAGTCGGCGATCATGACTGAGGTCTCGGGGCGGGCGGCCTGGATGGTGGCGAACTCGATATCGTGCTGGGCCGCGCGGCTGGCGCGGGCGGCGGCGATGGCCAGGCGCTGGAACAGGGCGGCGACCGACAGCATGGCCGGCGGCTGGATCGACGAGGCCCGGCCCGACAGGGCCGCGGCCGCGCCCATCGGGGCGTCGTCCGTGAACAGGATCATCCCGCCGAGCTTGGTCACCCGCAGCACGGGCTCGCCCAGGTCGTTGCGATAGATGACGTCGCCGCGCGAGGCGGGCTGAGCCGACAGCACCCAGACCTCGGTGCTGTTGTCGAACTTCATCAGGGGCTGGGGCGCGGCCTGGTCGAAAATAAAGGTCCCGCCGGTCTCGGACGCATAGCGAGCCACGGGCGGAGCTGCGACTCGACGCGCCTCGGCCTGGCCCTTGTGGCCGAGCAGGGCGTCCCGCAACGAGTGCGGCAGCTGCTGGGCGTTCGCCGACGCCGCCATGACCATCAGAGCCGCGATGGTCAGGGACATCCGCGCCCCCAAATCGCCTAGCTCCGCCTTACAGAATTTCATGCGATCCGTACTGCCCGCCGACTGGGGCGAATCTTGGACGTCTTAACGTCCATTCCCCGAAGCCGGGCGCATGAGGCCAAACTGCAACAGCGGCCGTCAAGTCTCGGCTTCGGGGAGGTCGGTCCCTGGCTCTTAGGCCATGTACTGGCCGCCGTTCAGGCTGAGCGTGGCGCCGGTCACGAAACCAGCCCGTTCGCCCGAGAGGAACGAGACCATGTCGGCGATCTCCTCGCCCTTGCCGAGACGGCCGACCGGGATGCCGGCGACGATCTGGGCCAGGACGTTCTCCGGCACCGCCGCCACCATTTCGGTGTCGATATAGCCGGGGCAGATCACGTTGACCGTCACGCCCTTCTTGGCGTTCTCCAGGGCCAGGGCCTTGGTGAAGCCGATAAGGCCGGCCTTGGCGGCCGAGTAGTTGGTCTGGCCCATCTGGCCCTTCTGGCCGTTGATCGAGCTGATGTTGACGATCCGGCCCCAGCCGCGATCGCGCATGCCCTCGATCACCGGACGGGTCATGTTGAAGGCCGAGTCCATGTTGACCCGGATCACTTCCGACCACTGCTCGTAAGTCATCTTGTGCAGCATGCCGTCACGGGTGATGCCGGCGTTGTTGACCAGGATGTCGACGGGACCGAGTTCGGCCTCCACCTTCTTCACGGCCGCCTGGCAATCCTCGAACGAGCCGACATTGCCCTTCACGACCATCACGCCCAGCTCCTTGGCGCAGGCCGCGGCGGCTTCTTCATTGCCGGAATAACCGGCCGCCACCTTGTGGCCGTCGGCGATCAGTCGCTCGCAGATGGCTCGACCGATCCCGCGGGTGCCGCCGGTCACGAACGCAACTCTCGTCATATGTCTCTCCCGATCGCTCTTCTTATGGATGCGGATAATCCGCGCGGCGCACGCGACGCCGGACGCGGATCATCGTCCCGGTCCTAGGTTCAGACCGCTTCGACGCACATGGCAACGCCCATGCCGCCGCCGACACACAATGTGGCCAAGCCCTTCTTGGCGCCCGAGCGTTTCATCTCGTGGACGAGCGTGGTCAGGATCCGCGCGCCCGAGGCGCCGATAGGGTGGCCGATGGCGATGGCGCCGCCGTTGACATTGACCTTGGCCGGGTCGAGGCCCAGCTCGCGGACCACGCACAGCGACTGGGCGGCGAAGGCCTCGTTGCTCTCCACGAGGTCCAGATCGGCGACGGTCCAGCCGGCCTTCTCCAGCGCCTTCTTCGAGGCCGGGACGGGGCCGGTGCCCATGATCTCGGGCTCGACGCCGGCATTGGCCCACGAGGCGATGCGGGCCAGGGGCTTCAGACCGCGCTTGGCGGCTTCGTCGGCGCTCATCAGGACGAGGGCGGCGGCGCCGTCATTCAAGCCCGAGGCGTTGGCGGCGGTGACCGAGCCTTCCTTGGTGAACACCGGCTTCAGGCCCGAAATGCCTTCCAGGGTCGCGCCGTGGCGGATGAACTCGTCCTTGTCGACGATGGTGTCGCCCTTGCGGCCCTTGATGGTGACCGGGACGATCTCCTCGTCGAACTTGCCGCCCTTCTGGGCCGCCTCGGCCTTGTTCTGCGAGGCGACGGCGAACTTGTCCTGATCTTCGCGGGTGATCTGCCAACGGCTGGCGATGTTCTCGGCCGTCTGGCCCATGTGGTAGCCGTGGAAGGCGTCCCACAGGCCGTCCTTGATCATGGTGTCGATGAACTGCAGGTCGCCCATCTTCTGGCCGCCCCGCAGGTTCTGGGCGTGCGGCGCCTGGCTCATGCTCTCCTGACCGCCGGCGACGACGATCGTGGCCGAGCCGTCGGCGATCTGCTGAGCGCCGAGCGCAACGGCGCGCAGGCCCGAGCCGCACAACTGGTTCAGGCTCCAGGCCGGGCTCTCGACCGGGATACCGGCCTTGACCGAGGCCTGGCGGGCCGGGCCCTGGCCGGCGGCGGCCTGGAGCACCTGGCCCAGGATCACTTCGTCCACATCGGCCGGCGCGATGCCGGCGCGCGAGACGGCGGCCTCGATGGCGAGCTTGCCGAGCTCCGAGGCGGGTAAGCTGGACAGCGCCCCGTTGAACGAACCCACTGGGGTGCGGGCGGCGGAAACGATGACGATGTCGCTCATACGATAGCTCCCGTGACGATCTGACGTGACGCCTTCGCTGTTGCGGCGCCCGTTATTTTGCAATGCAGCATCAACTTGCACATACGAACCGTGTTCGTCCACGGACACATTTTCATGGCTTCGCGACAGCTCCAAGTCATCTGACCACTGGCGCCATGCCTTTGCATTAGCGATAGTGCGGTGCGAGAAGCGGATGTAACCGCTGTCCTAGGGAACGAAATGTCCGAGAACCCTGAAAAAGGCGAAACGGCCGCCGGGTCTGAAAAGTCGACCGGCCAGCGCGTGATCATCAAGAAATACGCGAACCGTCGCCTCTACAACACAGCGTCTTCCTCTTACGTCACCCTCGAACACCTGTCGGACATGGTGAAGGAGGGCGTGGACTTCGTCGTCTATGACGCCAAATCCAACGACGACATCACGCGGTCCGTCCTGACCCAGATCATCTTCGAAGAGGAAAATCGCGGCGGCGGCCAGAACCTGCTGCCCATCCAGTTCCTCCGCCAGCTAATCGGCTTCTACGGCAACTCGATGCAGGCCTTCCTGCCGTCGTACCTGGAAATGTCGCTGGAGAGCTTCTCCAAGCAGCAGGAGCGCATGCGCGGCCAGTTCGCGGGCCTGGCGCCTGGCAAGATCCCCGGCATGGGTGTCTATGAAGAGCAGATCCGCCAGAACATGGCGCTGTTCGACCGGGCCATGAAGATGTTCTCGCCGTTCGCCTATGTGCGCCCGGAAGACGCCGCGGCGGCCGCCCAGGCCGAGGCCGCGCCGGCTCCGGCCGCCGCTCCGGCCAGCGACGATTCCCTGGCCGACCTGAAGCGCCAGATGGAGGCGATGCAGGAGCAGCTCGCCAAGTTGGCCAACAAGCCTTAACCAAACCGGTCCAGCCGTTCTTAACCGTCTTGGCCCTAGGGTCCCAAGGTCATGAGCGACCCGATCGATCCCATTCGACGTCCCGGTCCCGCGCGCCGAGCCTTGCCGGCGCCGCGGAAGACCGATCGTCATGAGACCGACGACGAGACGGTGTTCGTGGTCGAGGACGAGGATTCCGCGCCGCAACCTCCGCCGCCGCGTCGCGAGGGCTTCGCCGCCTTCGCCGCCCATGTCCTGGGTCAGCCGGGCCAGAAGCGCGGGCTGCGCGGTGGGCAGGAAGTGCTCGACAACGCCAGATCGACCTATCTCGGCACGGAATATTCCGGCGAGGCCGACCGCCGTCCCAAGGCGGGCCTGCTGAAGAAGACCAACATCTAGCCTTTCAGGCGAGCCAGCTCGGCCTCCAGGGCGGCGACCCGCGCCTCCAGCGCCGCGATGCGCTGGGCGTCGCTCGCCGGCGGCGGACGGACACCGGCGCGCGAGGCGGCCTCGGCCGGCGTGACGCCCAAAAGCTCGGCGAAAGCAGACACTTCCCGCATCGACAGCTCGCGCTGGTCCTTGAAGGCCAGCGCCAGGTCGGCCTCGGTCATGCCGGCGGCGGCGGCGAGGATCACGCGCGAGAGCCCACGCTCGGCCAGCTGCTCATCGTACCAGGCGGCGTCGAAGAACAGAGCCATCAGCGCGCCCCGGCGATCTGGCGCCGATCTTGCTTAATCGAGGAGGCAGTCATCGCCGCGAGTCCGCCATGTCCATCGCCATCCGCATCTTCGACATCGCCGTCGTCGCCCTGATCTTCACGGCGCTGACCTAGGCAGTCCAGCATCCCGGCCCGCCCCCGCCCTTCGACAAGCTCAGGGTGAGGACGACTGGCACGGCGGTTCAATAGAAACCTCACCCTGAGCCTGTCGAAGGACGAGGTTTCGGCGCCTCCGCGTCTAAGCGCTCTCCAGCAGCATCATCGTGCCCTGGCCGCCGTCGGCGCAGATGCTGACGATGGCCCGCTCGCCCTTCGGACGGGCGGCCAGCTCCTTCACCGCCTGGCTGAGAATCCGCGCCCCGGTGGCCCCGAACGGGTGACCGAGCGCCAGACTGCCGCCGAACGGGTTCATGCGATCACGCGGGAATTCGCCCAGCGTCGCCCCGACCCCGGCCTTCTCCGACAGGAACTTGGCGCTCTCCCACGCCGCGATGTGCGACAGCACCTGGGCGGCGAAGGCCTCGTGGATCTCCCACAGGCCGACATCGGCATAGGTCATGCCGTTGCGGGCCAGCATGCGCGGCACGCCATAGGCCGGGGCCATCAAGAGGCCCTCGTGCTTCAGGTCGATCGAGGTGACCTCGTAGTCGACGATCTTCACCCTCGGCGTCTCGCCCGGCAGGCGGCCCATGCCAGCCTCGGAGCCGACCCAGATCGCCGCCGCCCCGTCGGTCAGGGGCGAGGAATTGCCGGCCGTCAGCGTGCCCTTGCCGCTGGTCTTGTCGAAGGCCGGACCCAGCTTGGCCAGCTTCTCCAGCGTCGAGTCCTTGCGCGGGATGGAGTCGCGCTTGGCGCCGCCGATCGGGATGACGAGGTCGTCGAAGAAACCGCTCTCCCAGCCCTTCACCGCGCCCTGGTGGCTGGCGAAGGCGATGGCGTCCTGGTCGGCGCGGGAGAGGTTCCAGTCCTTGGCCGTGATCTCGGTGTGCTCGCCCATCGACAGGCCCGTGACCCGGTTGGCGACCTTGGGGATGAACAGCCGCACGTCCTTCAGGTGCAGCGCCGTCAGGGCGTTCAGCTTGTCCTTGCCGGTCTTGGCGCCCTGGAACTTGCGGATCCAGTCCGAGAGGGCGACCGAAAGGCCGATCTGCACCCGGCTCATGCTCTCGACGCCGCCGACCAAGGCGAGGTCGCGGCCGCGCCCATCGATCATGCCCGCCGCCTCGATCGCGCCGATCATGCTGGTCGAGCAGGCCATGATCGTCGAGAAGGCCGGAATGGTCGGGTCGGCGCCGGCATCCAGCAGCACCTCGCGGGCTAGGTTGCTCCAGGTCAGGTTCGGGATGACCGTGCCCCAGACCGCGAAGTCCGGTCGCGCCCCCTTGGCCAGCATCGCCTTCACGACGGGGACCGAAAGCTCGATCGCATCATAGGACGCCAGCGGCCCGTCGACCTTGGCGAAGGGCGTTCGCACCCCGGCGGCGAGCCAGACGTTCGAGGCTGGCGAGGCGGACTTCTTGGCGGCGGGCATGGGTCAAACTCCGAAGCACGGAAACCTTGGCCTATATGGTGTCCCGCGCCGTCTCTTGTCGAATATCGCCATGACCTGCCGCAAGTTTCGGCTCCGGTCCGTCCCTTAGGCGCGGCGCCCTATTTGCGCGCGGACGCGCGGCGGCTTAATCCGACGGCATGAGCACCGATCTAGACCTCTCCAACCCAGAGCTTGAAGCCAAGAAGGCCCGCGCCCGGGCGTGGTTCGAAAGCCTGCGCGACCAGATCTGCGCCGAGTTCGAACGCCTCGAGGACGAGGCGCCCGCCGACCTCTATCCCGGCGAACCCGGCCGCTTCGAGAAGAAGCCCTGGGATCGCGCGGCCGGCGGCGGCGGCGTCATGGGCATGATGCACGGGCGCCTGTTCGAGAAGGTCGGCGTTCACGTCTCGACCGTGCACGGGACCTTCACGCCCGAAATGGCCAAAACTGTACCGGGCGCGGCCGAGGATCCGCGCTTCTTCGCGACGGGCGTCAGCCTGATCGCGCACATGACCAATCCGCGTGTGCCGGCCGTGCACATGAACACCCGCTTCATCGCCACGACCAGGAGCTGGTTCGGCGGCGGCGGCGACCTGACCCCCCTACTCGGCTACCAGCGCAGCCAAGACTTTCCGGACGCCGTCGACTTCCACGCCGCCTACCAGCGCGCCTGCGACAAGTACGATCCGGAGTGGCACGCCAAGTACAAGGCCTGGTGCGACGAGTACTTCTTCCTCCCCCACCGCAACGAGCCGCGCGGCATCGGCGGCATCTTCTACGACCACCACGACAGCGGCGACTGGGAGAAGGACTTCGCCTTTACCCAGGACGTCGGCCGAGCCTTCCTGGATATCTATCCCGAGCTGGTCCGCCGCCGCATGGGCGAAGCCTGGACGGCGGACGAGCGCGAGCAGCAGCTGGTGCAACGCGGCCGCTATGTCGAGTTCAACCTGCTCTACGACCGCGGCACGATGTTCGGCCTGAAGACCGGCGGCAATGTCGAGTCGATCCTCAGCTCGATGCCGCCCATGGTGAAGTGGCCTTAGAATCTAGAGCTTGATCGACAGCTCGACATCCTCACCGAACGGGATCGACAGGTAGCCAGCGTCCGGCGACCGCACCCGCGCCAGGTATTCCGGCGCGTAGTCGGCGTTGTCAGCGACGATCAGGGCGCCCGGCCGCAGGCGGCTTTCCAGCAGGGCCAGGACTTCGGGATAGAGGGCCTTGGCGCCGTCCAGCAGCACCAGGTCGATGGTCTCGGGCAGGTCGACGGCCAGGGTCTGGAGGGCGTCGCCCAGGCGGATCTCGACCAGGTCCAGCACGCCGCCGGCCGCCAGGTGCTCCTGGGCGCGCTCGGCCTTGGAGGGCTCGAACTCGGTGGTGATCAGGCGGCCACCTCCGTTGTCGCGCAGGGCGGCCGCCAGATGCAGGGTCGAGACGCCGAACGAGGTTCCGAACTCGACGATGTTCCGTGCGCCCGTCGAACGCGCCAGCATGTAGAGCAGCACGCCGGTCTCGCGCGACACCGCCAGCGGGAAGTCCTTCAAGCGACCATAGAGGTCGAGATACTCCGTCTTGCTGCGCATCAGCCGCTCCCGCTCGGCGGCGGGGACGTCGGCGAAGACGGGGCGGGCGTCCTCGCCCAGGGCGAACAGGCGATCCAGCAGGGGCGCCATCTTGGTCAGGGTGGTCATGGAAGTCTCCGAAAGCGCCTTGTCGCGCCGCCCTCAGAAATGCGACTAATTCGTCAGGTTTTGTATTCGCATTGCCGGACCGCACCGTGACCGACCGCTCAAGCCCCCGGATTTCCTCGCGAAAGCAGCCCAAGCAGGCCCGCTCGGCCGAGCTGGTGGCGACCATCCTGGAGGCCGCTGTTCAGGTTTTGGCGAAGGAGGGCGCGGCGCGTTTCACCACCGCGCGGGTGGCCGAGCGGGCCGGGGTCAGCGTCGGCTCGGTCTATCAGTACTTCCCCAACAAGGCCGCGATCCTGTTCCGGCTGCAGAGCGACGAGTGGCGAGCGACCACCGACCTCTTGAGCGACATCCTCGCCGACGGCGCCCGTCCGCCCCTGGAGCGCTTGCGCACCCTGGTCCACGCCTTCGTGAAGTCCGAGTGCGAGGAGGCCGAGATGCGCCTGGCGCTGAACGACGCCGCTCCGCTGTATCGCGATGCGCCCGAGGCGCGGGAAGCGCGGGTCTCGGGGACCGAGATCGTCCGGACCTTCATGCGGGAAGTGCTGCCCGGGGCCGACGAACCCGTACGCGTGGCGGCGGGCGACTTGATCACCACCACGCTGAAGGAAGTCGGCAAGGCTTTCTCCGAAACGCCGCGCACCGAGGCCGAGATCGTGGCCTATTCAGACGCCATGGCCGACATGTTCTGCGCGTATCTGGAAAGGCTCAGATCGGACCGTCGGTGAAGCCGCCCTCGCCCTTCGACGGGCTCAGGGTGAGGACGAATGCAAAGGTCGTTCAGTAGAAAACCTCATCCTGAGCCTGTCGAAGGACGAGGTTTACGGATCCTGGTCCGATACCGAGTTCACCCTAGGCCTTCGGGCACTTGGCCCCCGTATCGATCCACGCCTTGATCAGCTCGCCGAACTGAGCCTGGGTCCCGGGCGCGGGGGCGCGACCGGCGCCGGGGTTCCAGGCCCAGCCGACCAGGTGGTCCTGGGCCATGTGGTGGTGCAGCTCGGCCATCGACTTGCCGCCGTTGGTCGCCGGATTCTTGATCTGGCCGCAGATCACGCCCAGCGACTTGCCCTGCCAGGCCATCTCGGCCGGGGCCAGCGCCCATTTCGGGTCGCCGGGGATGCTCTTGATGTCCTGGCCCCAGGTCGGGACGTTGGCCTGGGTGTGGCACGAGAAGCAGGGCATGCCGGCCGGGCCGTGACCGCTGTCGCCCGCCACCATCGGCGGGTTGTGCGGATGCAAGTCATTGCCCTGCGTCGGCGCCCGCTGGACCGGGTGGCAGTTCAGGCAACGCGGGCTCTGGATCACCTTGCCCGCTTCCTGGAACAGGGCGACCGAGCGCGCTGCGGGGTCGGCGATCGACTGGAAGCTGGCTGCGGTCTTCAGCGCGACCGGGGCAGGAGCTGGTTTGGCGGCGTCAGGCGCGGCCTGAACGCTGGCGACGACAGCGCCGGCGGCGGCCAGGGTCCCTGCCAGGATAGCAATGGTGGCGATACGCATGAGCGTTCTCTCCGGAATGTCCGGACTCGAACGCCCCAGCTTACCCCTGAGTTTCCTGGGCCAGGAACCGACCGATCCACGCGGCCATGCGCGCGCGGTCGTTCTCGGCGCCCAGGCTGGCGATGGCGGCGTCGGCCTGCTCGTCGGTGAAGCGGGTTCCGCGCCTGGCCTCGATCAGCGCCTTGGCGTAGGCCGGCGTGAATTCCGGGTGGAACTGCATCGAGATCGCCTTGGCGTCGTCATAGGCCAGGACGCCGTAAGGGGTGAACGCGCTGCCGGCCAAGACCCGCGCGCCCGAGGGCAGCGCGACGACCTGATCCTGGTGCGAGCCCGGCACGGCGACATGGCCGGCCTCGTCCATCCACGGCTCGCGCTCGGAAACCTCATAGGCCTGCAGGCCCACACCCCAGCCCTTGTCGGACTTCTCGACCTTGCCGCCGAACGCCTCGGCCATGATCTGGTGGCCGAAGCACACCCCGACCAGCGGCTGCTCGCCCTTGGCCTGTTGCAGGAAGGCCTTCAGCGGCTCGATCCAGGGCAGCGGGTCATAGACCCCGGCCGCCGAGCCGGTGATCACATAGGCGTCGTTCTCGGCCGGATCGGCGGGCAGCTCGCCCTTCTGAACGTCGTAGACGCGGTAGCTGTGTTCCGGTCCCAGCAGGTCCTCGAACATCGCCGAATAGCTGCCGTAGGTGTCCGCGAGGTCGCCCGGCGGATTGCCGGTCTCGAGCAGGCCGATCTTCAACACACGCCTCCGAACTTTGGAACAGTGAACGCTAGTAGACCATCCCCTGGGCGACGGTCTTCAGACGTTCGATAGCGCTGAACTTGTCCTCGATGAAGTCCTGGTCGATCCACCAGACCTCGACCTCGCGCATGACCTCGCCGACGAGGGGCCCCTTGGGCACGCCGGCCTTCATGATCTCCTCGCCCGACAGCGGGAACGGCGGCGGCGACCAGGTCTCGGCCAGGGCCAGCAGGGCCCGCCATTGCGGCGCGGTGGAGTCGCGGCCCGAGCCGGCCCAGGCCAGCTTCACCCGGTCGCAGAAGGCGCTGACGCCCAGGTGATAGACGGCCCGGCGAGCCTCGCGCGGGCTCATCCACGAGACGATGCGGGGCTCCTTGCCGACCGCCGCGACGATGCGGTCGCGCTGGGCGTTGGGCAGGCGCAGGCGCTCGGCCAACTGCTCGGCGATCTTCGTGTCGTCGGGTTTCAGAGCGGCCAGGCGCAGCACCGGATCGTTCTCGAACAGCTGCTCGGTCTCGATGGCGATCAGAGCCTCGAAGCGGGCCAGCGACTTCACCGACGGCAGGATCGAGGACAGGACGCTGGTGGCGGCCATCAGGCGGAAGGCCGGGCGCGGATCTTCCGCGGCCAGCATCTTCATCAGCTCCTTCTGGGTGCGCTCGGCGGCGCGGCCCGAGACCATGCCCTTCAGCGCCTTGCAGGCGGCCAGGGCCTTCTGGTCGGGCTCACCCTTGCCGTACCAGGCCTGGAACCGGAAGAAGCGCAGGATGCGCAGATAGTCCTCGCGGATGCGGGTCATCGGATCGCCGACGAACACCACCCGACCCTCCTTGGCGTCGCGGACGCCGTGGCCGGTCGGGTCGTAGATGCGTCCCTCGACGTCGGCATAGAGGGCGTTGAAGCGGAAGTCGCGGCGCTCGGCGTCCTGCGTCCAGTCCTGGGTGAAGGCCACCACCGCCCGGCGGCCGTCGGTCGAGACGTCCTTGCGCAGGGTCGTGATCTCATAGGGCTGACCGCCGGACAGGGCCGTGATCGTGCCGTGGTCGACGCCGGTCGGGATCGCGCGCAGCCCCGCCTGCTCCAGGGCCTCGATGATCAGGTCGGGCGTCAGGGTGGTGGCGATGTCGATGTCATCGATGGGCTTGCCCATGACCGCGTTGCGCACGCAGCCGCCGACGAAGCGCGCGCAGCCGGCGCTGCCTCGCGCCTCCAGGGCGGCGATCACCGCCTTGGTCTCCGGCGACGTCATCCACGGCGCGGGGCCGATCGTCTCAGTGCTCACGCCAGAACTCCAGGTTCCCGACAAGGGAGGGGCGACATAGTTAGATAAATGACGCCCCCGTCACCAGTCAGGAAACACCCTGTTCGGAGGGGTTGTGGTCGCTTTCGTCGTAAAGCGCCTCGTAGAGGGACCGCAGCATCCCCGCCGTCGCCCCCCAGATGAAGCGATCGTTCCAAGGCATGGCGTAGAAATGCCGCTTGCCGCCGCTGGGCGCCTCGCGCGACTGGCGCTGGTGGTTGGCCGGATCCATCAGGAATTCGAACGGCGTCTCGAAGACGTCGGCCACCTCTTCCGGGCTCGGCACGAAGGTCGCCTTGGGGTCGATGAAGCCGACCACCGGCGTCACGTGGAAGCCCGTCACGGTCTGATAGCCATGCAGCAGGCCCGCCACGGTCACGAGGGCCGGATCGAGCCCGACCTCCTCCTGCGCCTCGCGCAGGGCCGTGCCCCAGGGCGTCTCGCCCGGATCGCAGCGACCGCCGGGGAAGGCGATCTGGCCGGTGTGGCTGCGCAGGGTGTCGGACCGGCGGGTGAGCAGGACGGTCAGGCCGTCCTCGTGCTCGATCAGCCCCACCAGCACGGCGGCGGGCCGCAGGGCGTGCGGATTGTCGACCTTCAGGCCCGGATTGAGGTCGTAGTCCGACTTCTTCGGGTTCGCGAGGCTGGGATCGTAGTCCGAGATCGGATGAAGGCGGCTGGTGATCCAAGCGCGGCGCTCGTCGCGAGTCATTCTGGAGTCGACCCCGGCGGAGCGATCGGGAAGAAGGCGCCGTTCGAGGTCACGCCCCAGACGCCGCCATGCGCCTGCGCCATCTCGGCCAGCTCGTAGAAGACTGGGCGGGCGATCAGCGCTTCGAGACCACGGCGCACGTGGACATAGGGGCGCGGCTCTCCGGTCTCGGGATCGATCTCGACACGGATCATGTTCTCGGGACCCGCCGCGACGGTGTCGCCGACATTGGTCTGGAAGACCAAGGCTTCGCCCTCACGGTCCACGCGGGTGGCGATGAACGGCGCGTCCTCGACCGTGATCTTCATCTTCTCGACCGGCGTGACCAGGTGATAGCCGTCCGGATCGAGCCGCAGCACGGTCGAGAACAGGCGCACCAGGGCCTCGCGGCCGATGGGCGTGCCTTCGTGGAACCAAACGCCGTCCTTGCGGATGCGGATGTCGATCTCGCCGCAGTGGGGCGGGCTCCACAGATGCACCGGCGGCAGGCCGCGCTCGCCCGCGGCTTTCGCGGCCTGGGCGACGCCTTCTAGTCCTGCCTTCGGTGGTGCGTCGGTCATCGCTGATCAGTTAGGCCCTTAGGCCTGCCCGCTCAAGCGATCGCGCCGACAGGTTTCGCGCCGGGAGCGATCGCGACAGGACCCGCCAGGCCCTCGTCGCTGGCGTCCTTCAGCGGCAGCAGGAGGACGCGGCGCTGATCCACCGGCCCCGGCATGACGACACCGGCCGTATGGGCGTTGGAGAAGCCGACCCGGCCGAAATAGGGACCATCCCCGACCAGCAGCACCGCGCGCCAGCCGGCGGCGCGGGCCGCCTCGACGGCGGTCTCGACCAGGGCCTGGCCGAGGCCCGCGCTGCGCTCGTCCGGATCGACGGCCAGCGGGCCGAGGAACGCCACCGGCTCGCCGCCGATGGTTACCGGCCACATGCGGCAGCAGCCGACGGGCTGGCCGTCGCGCATCGAAACGAACGAGCAGTCGCCCAGCAGGGCGTTGCCCTCGCGCAGGCGCTCGGACGACTTGGCGAAGCGGCCGGGGCCGAACACCCGGTCGATGAGATGGGTCACGGCCGCTTCCATGTCCGGGGTCTCATGGACCAGCGGCGGGAATGCGGGCTCGGGCGGAAGGGTCTTTTGAACGGAGGTCATCGGCCTTCGGAGAATGCGAAAGAACGTCGGGGGCTCCCGACGCGAAGGCGCGACCGGGAGGGCTTCAGATCGTGGCGCTTTCGCGCGTCATTCGTCGCAGGCGTCGCATCGCCTAGAACCTCCAAAAGAAGAGCGCGCTGTAGGGCCAAGGCTTTCTCAGGTCAATAACGTTGCAGTGCGGCACGAGCGCCCTATGTTGCCAGCCGATGTCCGAGCCCGTCGCCGAACCCGCCCCTGACACGTCTACCCGCGCCTTGTTGCGGGAGCGTGACTTCCTCCTCTTCTGGGTGGTGCGCTTCGTTTCCACCCTGGGGGTGCAGATCCAGTCGGTGGCCCTGGGCTGGCAGGTCTACGCTATCGCCCGCCTGACCCACTCGGTCGGCGAGTCCGCTTTCATGGTCAGCATGATCGGCCTGGCGCAGTTCCTGCCGCTGCTGCTGCTGACCCTGGTCGCTGGCGAGACCGCCGACCGCCGGACCCGCAAGCTGATCGTCGCCGCCACCCTGGCCCTGGACGCGGTCAGCGCCGGGGTGCTGCTGATCCTGGCCCTGATGGGCTCGCACCAGCTGTGGCCGATCTTCGCCATCTCGGTGCTGTTCGGCGCCAGCCGATCGTTCCTGTCGCCCGCCAGCAGCGCCATGGGGCCAATGCTGGTGCCGCGCCCCCTGCTGCCGCGCGCCATCGCCTGGCAGTCGCTGTCCTGGCAGGCCGGCTCGATCATGGGCCCGGCCCTGGGCGGGCTGCTGCTGATCCACTCGCCCGCCCTGGCCTTCGGCGCCGCGCTGGCCTTCTACCTGCTGGCCGCCCTGCTGGCCCTGGCGATCCGCAAGGACACCAAGCCCGAGACCCAGCCCGGCTCGCGCGTCGAGCTGATCAAGGAAGGCCTGTCCTACGTCTGGAACAACAAGATCGTCTTCGGCTCGATCTCGCTGGACCTGTTCGCGGTGATCCTGGGCGGGGCCACGGCCCTGCTGCCGGTGTTCGCCAAGGATGTGCTGCATATCGGCCCGGGCGGCTTTGGCCTGCTGCGCGCCGCCCCGGCCATTGGCGCGACCGTGGTCGGGATCTATCTGGCGTCCGTGCCGATCCGCCGCCACGCCGGCCGGATCATGTTCGCGGGCGTCGCCGTGTTCGGCTTCGCGACGGTCGTGTTCGGTCTTTCCAAGCTGGTGTGGCTGTCGGTCGTGGCCCTGGCCGTGCTGGGCGGGGCCGACATGCTGTCGGTCTATGTCCGCCAGACCCTGGTGCAGATCGTGACGCCCGACGCCATGCGCGGCCGCGTCGCCGCCGTCTCGGGCGTGTTCATCAGCGCCTCCAACGAGCTGGGCGAGGTCGAGAGCGGCGCGGCAGCCTGGCTGCTGGGCCCTATCGGCGCGGCGGTGTTCGGCGGCGCCGGGGCCATGGCGGTCACCGCCCTCTGGGCCTTCCTGTTCCCCGACCTGCGCAAGGCCGACCGGCTAGAGTAGCCCCGCCAGCTTGCGGATCCCGTCACCCGTCAGGCGGCGGATGATCCACTCGTCCATCGCGGCCGCGCCCAGGCTGTCATAGAAGGCGATCGACGGCGCGTTCCAGTCGAGGACCGACCACTCCAGGCGGCCCAGGCCCTCGTCGACGCAACGCCTGGCCAGGTTCGCCAGCAGCGCCTTGCCCGCGCCCGACCCGCGCGCCGACGGCCGCACGAACAGGTCCTCCAGCCATATCCCGTGCCGGCCGACGAAGGTCGAGTAGTTGTAGAACCACAGCGAGAACCCGACCGGCTCGCCATCCAGCTCTGCGATGTCGGCGAAGGCGCGCGGGTTGTCGCCGAACAGGGCCGCGGCCGTGTCGCTTTCGCTGGCCTGGACAGTATCCAGCAGCTTCTCATAGTCGGCCAGATCGAGGATGAACTGGTGGATCAGCCCCGCGTCGGCGGGCGTGGCGGAACGGATGGCGACGGGCATGGCGGTCTCTGCGGACTATCGGGACTTCGTTCTGGAGCAACTGGCCCCGCTGGGCCACATCACCTCGCGCCGCATGTTCGGCGGAGTCGGCATCTATGCGAACGGCCTGTTCTTCGCCCTGATCGACGACGATGTGCTCTATCTCAAGGGCGACGACGCCTTGAAGCCGGAGTTCGAGGCCGCCGGCTCGCACGCCTTCGACCCGTTCGGCGAGGGCAAGCCCATGGCCTATTGGGCGGCGCCGGCCGAGGCGCTGGATGATCAGGAGTTCCTGCTGGAGTGGTCGCGGAAGTCGCTGGAGGTGGCGGCGCGGGCAGCGGCGGGGAAGAAAAAGCGATAGCTACTCCCCGGCCCCTCTCAGCAGCAGGCTGACCAGGGGCCTGTTTACATAGTAGTTGCTGCGCCCTTGGCTATGCTTCTCCAGAAGTCCGTTCGCGGCCAAATCGTCCAGATATTTCGCTGCGGTCTGCCTGACTACGCCCAGTTCATTCTGGAGAAACTCGATACGCGTGTAAGGGTGCCGGAACAGGTTGTTGAGCAGATCCTGAGAGTAGATCTTCGAATGCTCCTTCCGCAGGCGGTCCTTGTATTGCGCCATCAGGAAGCCGACGCCTTGCACGAGCTCCAGCGTCTGCAAAGACGTCTCGGCGACGGCCTTGAGCATGTAAAGAATCCAGGCCTCCCATTGCCCCTCATCGCGGACATGCTGGAGTAGCCGGTAGTACTCGGCCTTGTGGGTCGTGATGTAGCGACTGAGGTACAGGATCGGGATGTCCAGCAGTCGCATCCTGGTCAGATAGAGGACGTTTAAGATACGGCCAATCCGGCCGTTGCCGTCTGGAAAGGGGTGAATACTTTCGAACTGGTGATGGATCAGCGCCATCTTGATCAGCGGGTCCAGTTCGCTGATTTCGTCATCGTTCAAGAACCGCTCCAAGGCGGTCATATGGCCGATGATCTCGTTTCGATCCTGCGGCGGCACATAGACCATTTCGCCGGTCGCGTCGTTGCGCAGTGCGGTGCCTGGCGTTTCCCGAAATCCTCCCTGGCTTCGCTTCAACACTTGAAACATCTCGATGATCGCGTTGTTCGTCAGCAACCTGTCGGTTTCTCGCAACCGGTCGAACCCGCGCTTTAGAGCGTCGCGATAGAGGGCGACCTCCTTTGCCGCCCCACCTTCTGGGCCATCCGGAAACAGTGTCGCTTGGAACATCTCGTCCTGGGTCGTGACGATGTTCTCGATTTCCGAGCTGGCGCGAGCTTCCTGCAGGGACAAGGTGTCGATCAGGATACCTTGATTGGGAATGGCGACCGCACGTCCCTTCAATTCCGCCAGATAGCGATGCGCGCGCGCGGCCTCACGCAACACCGCGACGGTTTCAAGCTCGCCTCGCGGCGGCAATGCCGGAATTTCATAGGTCGGCTTCAACACGTCGAACTCTACATGTTAAAAAAATAAGATTTTAATAACACGATTCCGGCACGTGTAAAAAAGTTCGCTATCCGCGAACGTGTCACCCGATCTTCACCCCCGGCGGCGGCTCGCTGCTTTCCGGCACGAAGAAGTCCGGCATCAGGGTCGCCGTCGGATCGACCTTGTACTGGTCGAAATCGCGCACGCCCTCGCCATAGAGGAAGGTGTCGTCGATCAGGAAGTTGCCGCTGAACTCGCGCGACGGCTTCAAGAACACCGCATGGGCCGCGTCGGCCATGATCTCCACCGTCCGGCAGTGGCGCAGGCCCTCCTCGCCGGTCAGGGCGAACTGGATGGCGGCGGTGGCGATGCCTGTGCGAGGCCACAGCGCGTTGAAGGCGACGCCGTCGGACTTGAACTCCTCGGCCATGCCCAGCACGCACATCGACATGCCGAACTTGGCCATGGTGTAGGCCACGTGCGAGCCGAACCAGCGCGGCGACATGTCCAGCGGCGGCGACAGCATCAGGACGTGCGGGTTCTCGGCCTTCTTCAGGTAGGGGATGCAGGCCTTTGAGGTGACGAACGTGCCGCGCGTGTTGATCTGATGCATCAGGTCGTAGCGCTTCATGTCGGTCGCCAGGGTCGGTGTCAGCGAGATGGCCGAGGCGTTGTTCACGCAGATGTCGATCCCGCCGAACTGGGCGACGGCCTTCTCGACCGCCTCCTGGACGCTGGCCTCCTCGCGGACGTCGACCACCAGCGGCAGGGCCTTGCCGCCCGCGTCCTCGATTTCCTTGGCGGCGGTGTAGATGGTGCCCGGCAGCTTGGGATGCGCCTCGGCCGTCTTGGCGGCGATGACGATATTGGCCCCGTCCCGCGCCGCGCGCAGGGCGATGGCCAGGCCGATACCGCGCGAGGCGCCGGTGACGAAGAGGGTCTTACCCTTCAAGCTCATGCGGATTGCTCCCGGGTTCGGATCAGGCTGAGGCCGGCGCAGACGAAGCCGGCGATGAAGCTCATTTTCGCCACGTGCGCGACGGGACCGTGATCCTTCAGCGCCAAGCCGACAAGCCCGATGACGAGGGCCACGATCCAGAGGCCGGCGGAGACCCGGAAGGCCTTGGCCCGTAGCAGGTCCAGGCTCCAGATCACCATGCCGATCGACCAGACGCTGGAGGCGATCATGTACGAGGCCTCGCCGAAGATCTTGGCCGACGAGGTCCGCACCAGCATCACGCCCAGCAGGCCCAACACGAAACCGGCCAGGCCCAGGATGCTGGCCCGCGCCTGGCTCGCCGACCAGACGCCCAGCATGCCGAGCATCAGCAGCAGGTCGATGGTCACGTAGACGAGGTGCGGCTGCGTCCCCGACAGACGCGGATAGATCAGGAACGGCGCGACGATGTCGATCACTGCCCCGGCGATCGTGGCGACGCCGGCCAGGCGCAGAACGGTGCGCTGCTGCATCAGGCGCCGGCTCCGGTGATCTTCACCGACAGCTCCCAAAGCCGATCGGCCGCTTCCGGGTCGAGCGCGTGGGACATGACGCCGTTCCAGGGCCGCTCCTGACTCCACGGGACGGCCTGGTTGCAGTCCTCCAGATAGAGCCCGCCGACGCCGTCCAGCTCATCGCCGACGGCGGCCCAGACGCTGGTGGCCGCGCCCTGCTCGGTCGACTTGAAGCCGTCGCGCGGCTTGTCGTTCTCGTCCAGCCAGCCCATGGCCCGCTGCTCCTCGATCGACATGTGCCGCTGCAGCGGGGTCATGATGCCGCCGGGCATGACGGCGTTGGCGTTGACGCCCTGATCCTTGAACCGCTTGTCGAAGCCGACCGCGAACAGGCTGTTGGCGGTCTTGGCCTGGCCGTAGGCCTCCCACTTGTCGTAGTCGCGGTGCTCGTAGTTCGGGTCGTCGAAGTTCACGCCGGCGCGGCGGTGGCCGATCGACGACAGCGAGACCAGCCGCGAGCGCTTGCCAGAGGCCTTGGCCCCCGCGACCAGGTTCGGGGCCAGCAGCACCGACAGCAGGTAGTGGCCCAGATGGTTGGTGCCGAACTGCATCTCGAAGCTATCGGCGGTGCGCATCAGCGGACTGGCCATGACCCCGGCGTTGTTGATCAGCAGGTTGACCGGCCGGTCTCCCCAGACGTTGGCGAAGTGGCGGACGGAGTCCAGGCTGGCCAGGTCGACCATGCCGAAGCTGGCGCGCTTGCTGCCCGCCTCTTCGTTGATCGCGTTGGCGACTTCCTCGCCCAGCTCCGGCTTGCGGGCGGCGATGATGACTTCGGCGCCGGCCAGCGCCAGGGCCCGCGCCGTCTCGACGCCGATGCCGGTGGCCGCGCCGGTGACGATGGCGACCTTGCCGGCCAGGTCATGGCCCGCGACGACTTCGCGCGCCGTCGATTTCGCCCCGAAGGGCGAGGTGATGCGATCGCTCATGATGGTCCTCCCTCGTATTTTTGTTGTCTGGAACGCTACATCTGGATGGCGGCGATCCCCAAGGCGATGGCCAGGCACAGCGGGCCATAGGCGCGGCGGTTCAGTCGCCAGAATGGGGTGCCCTCGGCATAGCGGAAGGCCGCCGGGACATAGGTCGCCACGCCTCGACCGAAGAAGACCACGAACAGCCCCCAGCGCGCGGCCTTGAGCCAGAGCGCGTAGGGCGTCGGCGGATAGAGGGTCGCCAGAACGAGCACGCCGCCCGTGGCCAGGGCCAGGGCGACGGCGGCGCTGGCCGCCAGGCTTGGCGCCTTCATGCCGCGCGTGCGGCCCACCACGTGCTCGACCATCGAGGTCTCGTCATGCCCCGGCCAGCGCCCACCGAACCCCCAGTAGAGGTGGATGGCCGCCAGCAGGAACAGGACCCCGGCGACGAGCAGGGCCAGCAGCACGGCTAGCCGACCTTGCTGAAGTCGGGGGCGCGGCGCTCGGCGAAGGCCATGAACGCCTCGCGGGCCTCCGCCGTCTGCAGGCGGGCGGCGAACTCGGCGCCTTCGGTGTCCATCAGGGCGGCGATCTTCTCGGCGTCGCGCATCAGGCGCTTGGTGACGGTCAGGGCGCCCAGCGGACGCTTGGCCAGCTGGTCGGCGGCGGCGCGGGCGCGGGTCCGTAGGTCGGAAAGCTCGGCCGAGCCGTTGGCGATGCCCCAGGCCACGGCGGTGCCGCCGTCGATGGCCTCGCCCAGGGCGAACATGGCGTAGGCGCGGGCATGGCCGATGCGGGCCGGCAGCAGCCAGCTGGAGGCGGCCTCCGGCACCAAAGCGAGGTTGACGAACGGCACGGTCAGGCGCGCGTCCGGCGTCACGAACACCAGGTCGCAGTGCAGCAGCATGGTCGTGCCCACGCCGACCGCCTGGCCCTGCACGGCGGCGACCAGCGGCCGGGTGGCGTGGGCCAGGGCCTTGAGGAAGCGGCCCACATGGCGCTCGCCGGTGAAGGCGCCGGTGGCCTGGGCGGCGAAGTCCTGCAGGTCGTTGCCGGCCGTGAAGCTGTCGCCATCGGCCTGGAAGACCACGACGCGGATGTCGGGATCCTTTTCGGCGGCCTCCAGACTGTCGGCCAGCACGCCGTACATGGCGTTGGAGAGGGCGTTCTTCTTCTCGGGCCGCGCCAGGGTGATGGTCATCACGCCGGCGTCGATCTCGACCTTGACCTGGTCGGTCATCGTTATTCTCCCTTGGGGAACTTGGTCTGCAGGCTGGAGAGCCAGCGGGCGACCACGCGGATCTCTTCGTCCGTGAAGCCGGCGGTCAGATGGGCGTTGATGCCGTCGAGGCCAGCCTTGGCCGCCTCGCGCGCGGCGCGGCCCTTCTCGGTCAGGTGCAGGCGCATGGCGCGGCCGTCCTTGGGATCGGCGCGACGCTCGACCAGCTCGGCGCGGGTCATGCGGTCGATCAGACCGGTCATGGCCGAGGGGGCCAAGTCCAGGGCGTCGGCGGCCTCGCCGATCAGCGCCCCCTCCTGGTCGCCCAGATAGAACAGCACCCCCGACTGAGCGGCGGTGGTGACCCCCTTGGCGGCCATCTTGCCCTCGATCCAGCGCTGGACGCGCCGGTGGCCGGCGTTGAGCAGGAAGATCAGGCGACGGTCGGCGGGCACGGACATGGCGGTCAGACTATGTTTCGCGTGCGAAATGTCAAACGTCTGTTTTTAGGCTTCGCTAGAAATTTCAGCCGCCGGATTGGCCCGGTACCAGGCGACGCCCGCCTCATCGACCTCGCGCCGTACGCGGCCTCGCCCAATCAGGCAATTGAGGTGCGCCAGCGCCTCACCGGTGGCCATGCCCAGAAGGTCGGGCCCGATGGGCCGCGCGAACAAGGCCCCGAAGGTGTCGACCACCCGCTTGGGCTCGGCGAGCTTCTTTTCCAGGCGCGAAAGGCCGCGCTCGTGCCCGGAAATCAGGCCGTCGATGCGGGTGTGCAGCCCCTCGAACGGGTCGTTGTGGGCCGGCAGCACGATGACCTCGTCCGGCACGGCTGCCTTCACCTTGGCCAGGGACCGCAGCCAGTCGCTCAGCGGATCTGCGTCGGGCTCGGTCGGGAACACCGAGACATTGGACGAGATGCGCGGCAGCACCTGGTCGCCGGAGATCAGCACATTGAGCTCCGGACACCACAGGCAGGCGTGGTCGGGCGAGTGCCCCTGCCCCGTCACCACTCGCCAGGTCTTGCCGCCGATGTCGAAGTCTTCGCCGTCCGACAGCCGGCGATAGCTGTCGGGCAGGGCGTAGATCGCCTTGCCGAAGCCGCCGAAGCGGGCCTTGTAGTTCTCGAGGGCGTCCTCGTCCCAGCCGGCGGCGTGGAAGAACTTCACCCCGTCCTCCGGCGCCTCGCGGCCGGTGTCGGCCACCAGCATGCGGCACTGGAAGTACTCCAGCCGGGTCATCCACAGCCGGCAGTCGAACTTGCGCGTCATCCAGCCGGCCAGGCCCACATGATCGGGATGCAGGTGGGTGCAGATCACCCGGGTGATCGGCTTGCCGCCCAGGGCCCCGACGAAGGCGCTGCGCCAAGCCTGGCTGGTCTCGCGGGTCTGGATGCCCGTGTCGACGACCGCCCAACCCTCGCCATCGGCGATCGCCCAGACATTGATGAACTGCAGCGAGCCGCCCAGCGGCATGCGCAGCCACAGGACGCCGGGCGCGACCTCGACCGCTTCGCCCGAGCCCTGCTCCGGCGTGGTCTCGAACGGGTAGACCAAACGGCCGACCTTGCGCGATTCCCGCGCCTCGCCCGTCTCCTCGTCTTCGAATCCGTCGCGCATTCCGTTCCCCTCAGGCGCCGTTCAACCGGCGCTCGTCCTTGATTTGACCCATTTTTTGCCTCCGAACCCAGCCATCATCACGCCTAGGTCGGACGGTATCTTGACCCATGAGGGAAGCACGCGCTTATGTCCGCGCGAGGAATCCACCCAGGAGATGTTATCCATGAAGCGTTTCGCGATCGGCCTGACGGCCGCCCTCGCGGTCGCCATTCTGACCCCTGCTGTCGTCATTTCGGCGCAGAAGGAAGAGAAGGGCAAGCCCGCCGCTGTCGATACCAAGGCGCGCGAAGCCGGGATGAAGGAAGCTCCGGCCCTGATCCAGGCCAGCGGCGCGGGCTGCACGGTCTCTGACGCCCGCTTCATCGGCGAGGACAAGAAGGCCGGCGCTCGCTATTTCGAAGTCGCCTGTAACGAAGGCATGGGCTTCGCGATCATCGCCAAGAAGGACGTGGCCCCGCAGACCTATACCTGCCTGGAATCGAGCCAGCCGGGTCCGGACGGCAAGAAGGGCGGCCTCGCCTGCCTCCTGCCGGCCAACGGCAATCCGAACGCCTCGCTGGCCCCCTACGTGAAGAAGGCCGGCGTCACCTGCGATATCGAGAACGCCCGCGCCATCGGCTCCGGCTCCAAGAACTCGTACTTCGAAGTCGCCTGTAAGGGCGGCGCCGGCTACGTGGTCCAGACCGTCTCGCCGATGAACGTCAACGGCGAAGTCGTCGTGAACAGCTGCCTGCTGTACGAAGAAGGCGGCAATGTCAGCTGCAAGCTGACCAACCGCGAAACCCAGCTGGCCGTCGTCGACACGCTGAACACCGCGGCCGCCGCGGCGGGCACGAAGTGCGATATCAAGGACAAGCGCTACGTCCTCAGCACCAAGAACGACAACTACTACGAAGTCGCGTGCGCCGACGGTAAGGGCTACGTCTATCAGCAGACGGCCGCCACCAGCGCCTTCGCCCGCGTCATCCCCTGCGCCCAAGCCGGCTTCGTCGGCGGCGGCTGCACCATGACCGACGCCGTCGCGGCCCAGACCGAGCAAGCCGGCTTCTACACCAAGCTGGCCGGCAAGGCCGGCTTCCCCTGCGACGTCGAGAAGTACGGCATGCTGCCGACCAACGACCCGAAGAAGGAAGTCGTCGAGCTGAAGTGCAAGAACAGCGACGTCGGCGCCATCGCCGTGTTCACCGCCACCGGCGGCACGATCTTCGATTGCCTGACCTCGGAGTTCAACGGCTACCGCTGCAGCTTCACCAAGAAGGACACGCAGTACGCCCGCCTGTCCAAGGACCTGGTCGGCTTCAACAAGGCCTCGTGCCAGGTTTCGGACGCCCGCATCATCGGTTCGAACGATCAGGCCGGCTTCGTCGAAGTCGCCTGCTCGGACGGCCTGCCGGGCTGGGTGCTGGCCTATCCGGTCGGCGTCGCCAAACCGGCGGCCAAGGAGTTCCTCTCCTGCGCCCAGGCCAAGGGCATCGGCGGCGGCTGCAAGCTGCCGACCAACAAGGTCAAGGGCTGATCCCAGCCTAGAGCCTGAACAAGCGAGCCCGCCCGGAGCGATCCGGGCGGGCTTTCTTTTTGGCCGGTCGCCCGGCTAGGCTCGGGCCATGCTCCGCGCCCTGACCTTCGCCCTCGCCTTGCTCCTCGTCGCCACCGCTGCCCAGGCCGGCGAGCGCTACGTCTCGATGGGCAGCTCCTACGCCGCCGGTCTCGGGATCGCGCCCTACCAGGACGGCGCTCCGGCGCGCTGCACGCGATCGACGCGGAACTACGCCAGCCAGCTGGCGGCCAAGCGGGGCCTATCCCTGGTCGATGTCGGCTGCAGCGGCGCGCGGACCGCCGCGATCCTCCAGCCTTGGGGCGAGCTGCCGGCGCAGGTCGACGCGGTGACGGCCGACACGGCCCTGGTCACCGTCACCATCGGCGGCAACGACATCGGCCTGGTCGGCGGCCTCTACGGCGGTTCCTGCCGCCAGCGGGGCGAGGCCAATTGCGCGCCCCAGACGAGCCCAACCGAAGCCGACTACGCGGCGCTGAAGGCGTCCATGACCGGCATGGTCGCCGCGATCCGTGAACGAGCGCCCAAGGCCCGGATCGTCCTGGTCGAATATCCCGTCATCCTGCCGTCGCAAGGCGCCTGCGCTGCCGCGCCTCTGGCCGATGTGGACGCCGACGCCGCACGGACCAAGGCCGCTCGACTGCTTGCCATTACCCGCGAGGCGGCCACGTCGGGCGGCGCGACCGTGATCACTACGTCGGAGTTCAGCCGAGACCACGACGCCTGCGCGACCGAGCCGTGGATGAACGGCTACCCCGCGCCGGGCGCCGCGCCCTATCACCCCAACCTGGCGGCCATGACCGCCATCGCCGAGGCGTTGGATCGGGCTCTGCCGCGCTAGGGCTGATCGACATTCAGGCTGAGGCCATATCAATCCGCTGCCTTCCTGGGCCTTGTGCCCAGGACCCATGTTTGAGGAAGGCGCGGATATTTTGGGTTTGCGCGGCCGGAAGGCCGTGAACTCTGTCCGACTTCTGTTGCACTTGAACCATGGGTCCTGGGCACAAGGCCCAGGAAGACAGGGATTTGAGCCAGACTGAGTGTCGATCCGACCTAGAGCGCCGCTTCGATCAGGCGCGGACCCGGGCTCGCCATGGCGTGGGCGAAGGCGTCGTCGAAGGTTTCGGCCGTCTCGGCCCGTTCGGCGGCCATGCCCATGCCCTGGGCCACCTGCACCCAGTCGATCCGGGGATCGCCCAGGTCCAGCAGCTTCGAGGCCGCCGGGCCTGGATTGCCGGCGCCGGTGCGGCCCAGCTCGATCCCCAGGATGCGATAGGCGTGGTTGGCGAAGACCACGACCGTGACGTCCAGCTTCTCGCGGACGATCGTCCAGAGACCCTGCACCGTATACATCCCCGCCCCGTCGCCGGTCAGGGCCAGGACCTTGCGGTCCGGGCAGGCCACGGCCGCGCCGATGGCCAGCGGGATGCCCTGGCCGATGGCGCCGCCGGTCAGCGACAGCCACTCGTGGGCGCGCGCGGCCTTGGTCTGGGTGAAGATCGGCAGGCCGGCGGTCACGGCGTCGTCGGAGATCACGGCGCCCGTCGGCATGTGCTTGGCGATCGACGCGCCGATGGCCCAGGCGTCGAAGCGTCCCGCCGGAGCGTCAGGCGCGTGATAGGTTTCGACCGTTCCCGTGGCCGGAGCGCCGATGGCGTCCGCCAGGGCGTTCAACGCCGCCGCCGCGTCGACCTCGCGACCGCACAGGGTCTCGACGGAGCAGCCCTCGGGCACCAGCACACTGGGGCGATCCGGATAGGCGAAGAAGGCCACCGGGCGCTGGGTCGAGACCAGCACCATCAGGTCGACGCCCTCCAGGTCCTTCAGGGCCTGCTCGCCGAAATAGGGCAGCTTGTCGGGCCGGAAACGCCCTTCGCCGCGCGCCTGGCGGGCGGTGAAGGTGTCGGTCAGCACGCGGACGCCGTGGGCGGCAAGCCGGCCGGCGGCGGCCAGGGCGGCCTCACCGCAAGCGCCCGAGCCGAGCAGCAGCACGGGCTTCCTGGCGAAACCCAGCGCCTTGGCGACCGTGTCGACGGCGGTCTTGTCGGGCGCGGCGAAGGCCGGCGGCGTGACCACTGGCCCCTTCACGGTGGCCGCGTTCCAGGCCGCATCGGCGGGCAGGACGAGACAGGCGTTGCCACCCGGCGTCCCGTAGCTGGCGACGATAGCCTCGGCGGCCAGCGGCCCGACGCTGTCGGCGCATTCGGCCGACTTGACCCACAGCGCGTTTGGCGCGGCCAGGGCGGCGATGTCGCTGTTCAGCGGCGCGTCAAAGCCCCGGTGATAAGTGGCGTGGTCGCCGATGACGTTGACCACCGGCGTATAGGCGCGACGGGCGTTGTGCAGATTGGCTGCGCCGTTGGCGTAGCCGGGTCCCAGGTGCAGCAGGGTGCAGGCGGGCTTGCCGGCCATGCGGCCATAGCCGTCGGCGGCCCCGGTCGCCACGCCCTCGAACAGGCACAGGACCGAGCGCATGCGCGGTTCACGGTCCAGGGCCGAGACGAACTGCATCTCGCTGGTGCCCGGATTGGCGAAGCAGGCGGTGACGCCGTTGTCGGCCAGGGTGGTGATCAGGGCGTCCGCGCCGTTCATGGTCTTCTCCGTACCGCTATGCCCCATGTCTCCGATATTTCGGGAAGGCTCTCAACACGATTGCGTCGATGCGGGTCGCCGTCGCAGTCTGTCGGCCAAAATCGGGGGAAAACGTTCCATGCAAGGGATGAGCGCGGCCGCGCGCTGGACGCTGATCGCGTCGGTGATCGCCGGCGTCAGCTATCTGGCGGCCTGGAAGCTGGAATTGCCTACAGGGATCGAGACCGCCTGGAAGGGCTCCGGGGTCGTGCTGCTGGCGCTCCACGCGGCGCTGCGGGCGCGAAACCTGGACGGCTGGCTGCTGGTCGCGGTGATGGCGTTCGGCGCGGGCGGCGACGTGCTGCTGGAGACCCACGGTCTGACCGTGGGGGCGGTGTCGTTCCTGCTGGGCCACGTGGTCGCCAGCGGGCTCTATCTGCGCCATCGCAAGGCCGGCGCGGTGGCGCCGCTGATCCTGATCCCCGTGGTCGTCGGCATCGCCTTCCTGCTGCCCAAGGACCGCGCCGCCGCGCCGGGCATCGCGCTCTACAGCCTGTTCTTGGCGGTCATGGCCGCCACGGCCCTGATGAGCCGATTCCCGCTCAAGACCGTCGGCCTGGGCGCGCTGATGTTCGTGGTCTCGGATCTCTTGATCTTCGGTCGCCTTGGGCCGCTGCCGGACAACCTGGTGGTCGGGCTGGCGGTCTGGGGCCTCTACTATTTCGGCCAGATGCTGATCTGCGTGGGGGTGGCGGGCTCTCTCTCAACCGCTCATCCCCGCGAAAGCGGGGACCCAAGCTGAGCGGACAGAGCTAGCCCTGAAACACCGCTTGGGTCCCCGCTTTCGCGGGGATGAGCGGAGTTGGTGTGATCAGAAAACCAAGACGCTGGAATCCGGGCTTTCCGCGAACAGGCGCGCCAGCTCCGTCGGTCTCCGATCCCGCGCCAGGGCCTGGTTGATGTAGCCCTTGTCGGTCAGCTCGCCGCTGGCCGCGTCGGGCGCGCCGTCCAGGATCAGGGCGCGGGCGACCTTGCCGCCGCCCTTGGCCGAGACGTTCAGGCGCGTGAGCCCCTCGACGATGGCGGTCTTGACCGCATCGCCGTCGCCCCCTCCTTCGGTCTTGAGCCGCTCGCAAGCCTTGGTGTCGAGGAACAGCATCAGGCCGACAACCGCCTGGCCCTCGCCGCAAACCACCGCGTCGGAGACCGCCCCGCCGATGGCCGACACCGCCGCCACCCGCAGGGCGCCAGCAGCCACGAAGGTCCCGCTGGTCAGCTTGAAGTTCTCCACCAACCGACCGTCGAACACCAGGCCCGCTGCCGGGTCCTCCGGATCGGCCAGCCGCGCGGCGTCGCCCAGACGGTAGAAGCCGTCCTCGTCGAAGGCCTGCGCGCTGGCTTCCGGCTGGTCCAGATAGCCCGGCGAGACCTGCGGCCCTTTCACCCGGATCTCGAACTTGCCGCCGTCTCCGGCTGGGACAAGCTTCACCGCCGTGCCCGGCGTCGGCAGGCCGACCATGCCCGAGCGGGCGTTCAGCCAGTGGATGTTGCAGGCGGTTGGCCCGGTCTCGGTCGCGCCATAGCCGGCCGCGAAGGTGATCCGCTCGCCGACGGTCCGCACCGCCACGGCCTGGACGCGGTCAAGGATTGACTGGGCCATCGACGCGCCGCCGTACTGCAGCACCCGGACCTTCTCGAAGAACCGGGCGGCCAGCACGTCGTCGCGCTCCAGCTCGCCGACGAACATCGCCCAGCCGGCCGGGACCATGTTGTGATAGGTCGGCGAGACTTCGCGGAGATTACGGACGGTCTCGGCGAACTTGCCCGCCACCGGCTGGCCGGCGTCGATGTACAGCGTCCCGCCCCGGTGCAGCACCATGTGCAGGATGGCGTTGGCGCCCAGGCTGTGGCTCCAGGGCGCGGAATTGACCAGCACCGGCGGCTCGAGATCGGCGTAGCAGCCCTGGATCTGGGCCGCGTTCAGCGCGATGTTGGCCTGGGTGCAGACCACCGCCTTCGGCAGCCCCGTCGAGCCAGAGGTCAGCAGCAGCTTGGCGACATCGTCGGGTCGGGCGACCGGCGCCAGCGGCGCGCTGTTGAGCAGGTCGCCGAAGGCGACATCGCCCGGCCGCGCATTGCGGCTGACCACCGTCGGCAAGCCCGCCAGGAACGGCGCGGCCAGGGCGTCGCCGAAGGCTTCGGCGTCGTCGGCATAGACCACCGCGGGCTTCAGCCGCTCGACCGCATTCCGCAGGCGCGCCAAGTCCGCGCCCTTCAGCCCGTACTGCGGCGAGACCGGTGCGGCCGGCGCGCCAAGGCTCATGGCGGCGTAGGCGATCAGGGCGTGGTCGATGCCGTTGCGGGCCAGGATCAGCAGCGGCTGACCGCGCGATAGGCTTAAGGCCGCGAGGCCGCCGGTCAGCGCTTCGATCCGGATCTTGGCTTCGGCATAGGTCACCGTCCGCCAGACATCGCCCTCTCGTTCGGCCAGCCAGACCCGGTCCGGCGCCTCGGCCGCCCAGCGGGCCAGGGGCTCGGTCACGGTCCGCACCGCGTCCGAATAGGGCATGGGATTGCGCAGGATCAGCGTCTCGCCGTCTCGCTCGACCTCCAGCGCGCGGGGCGCGTAGCGGGCGTCGCGGAAGGGGGCGGTGTTGAGGGTCGATCCGTCCATCACCCCTTATCCCGCGCTCCCAACGCTTGTTCAATCCGTCGCGAGCGCCTCGCGCCGGCGTTCCAGCCACATCCGCTCGGCGGGACCCGGATCGAGCGCCAGCGCGGCGTCATAGGCCACCCGCGCCTCGTCCGCCCGCCCCAGCCGCGCCAGGAAATCGGCGCGGGATGCGTGATAGGGCGCGAAGTCCTTGAAGGTCTCGGAGTTGAGCCCGTCGACTTCGGCCAGGGCCACCCCTGATCCTTCGACCTCGGCCAGGGCGACGGCGCGGTTGAGGCGAACCACCGCGTCGCCGCGATAGGTCAGCAGGGCGTCGTACAGGGCCAGGACCTCGGGCCAGGGCGCCGGCTCGTCGAGGCTCCCCCGCGCGCACCAGACGGCATGGATGGCAGCCTGCACCTGGCGCTGGCCGGGGCGTCCCAGCTTGGCGGCGCGATGCAGGAGGACCTCGGCCTCGTCGATCAGCGGCCGCCGCCACAGGGCTGGATCCTGCTCGGACAGCGGGACCATCGCCCCGCTCTCGTCCAGGCGCGCCGGCCGCCTGGCCTCGGCGTAGCGGACCAGGGCGGCCAGCCCCAGGCACTCGGGCTCGCGCGGCAGAAGCTCGACCAGGGTCGCGGTCAGGCCGAGCATCTCGCGGGCGTAGCCGGCATGGGCGCCCGCCCCGGCGGCGTCCTCGTGGGCCTTGGCATAGGCGACCTCCAGGGTCGAGAGCACCGCGGAAAGCCGCTCGGGCCAGGCCTCGGGACCGGGAACTTCGAAGGCGACGCCCGCCTCGGCGATCTTGCGTTTAGCCCGGACCAGCCGCTGGGCCAGGGTCGGCTCGCTGACCAGGAAGGCGCGGGCGATCTCGGGCGTCGTGAGACCGCACACCAGGCGCAGAGTCAGGGCGGCGCGGACCTCGGGCGCCACGGCCGGGTGGCAGCACACGAAGATCAACCGCAGCCGCTCGTCGGGGATCAGGCGATCGTCGCTGGCCATCAGCTCCTCCGCCGAGGGTTCGGGCGCGGGCGCATCGGGGGCGAGGCGCTGGCGGGTGCGGCGACGACGGACGGCGTCCAGGGCCGAGCGCCGCGCCACGGCGTAGAGCCAGGCGGCCGGAACGCGCGGGGCGCCATCCTTGGGCCAAAGGGCCGCCGCCTTGGCGCAGGCTTCGGCGAAGGCGTCCTCGGCCAGATCCAGGTCGCGGAACTGGGCGGCCAGGGCGGCGATCACCCGCCCCCCGGCCTCCCGCGCCGCGCGATCGAGGAGCGCCCCCGTCACCCGGCGTCAGCCCTCTTCGATCAGCGGACGGACCTCGATCGAACCGTCGCCGGCCATGGGCAGCTTGCGCGCCCAGGCCAGGGCGGCGTCCAAGTCGTCGACCTCGATGATGTAGAAGCCGCCCAGCTGCTCCTTGGACTCGGCGAACGGCCCGTCGTGCAGGCCGTACTGGCCGCGGGACTTGCGCACGGTCGTGGCCGTGTCGGGATTCTTCAACCCCGCGCCGCCGCGAAGCAGGCCCTTCTGGGTCAGTTCGCCGGCGAAGGCCTGGTGCGCCTTGATGATGGCCTGCCAGGCTTCCTGCTCGCTGTACTGGCTCTCGTCTTCGTAGATCAGCAGCATGTATTGCATCGCTTGGATCCTCTTTCGGTCATGCCAGGGTGGCTTCACCCTGGCTTCCGGACGAGAGACGCGCCGCTCCGGTCAGGTTCGACAAAGCACGGCGAAATTTCTTACAGCGCCATTCCTACATCGCCGGCCGGACTTCGACCTTGCCGCCCGGAGTCAGGGGAATCTTGCGGGCCCAATCCAGAGCCGCGTCGATGTCGGCGACGTCGACCAGATAGTAGCCGCCCAGTTGCTCCTTGGTCTCGGCGAACGGACCGTCATGCAGGCTATGGCCGTCGTCTTCCTTGTACAGCGACTTGGCCGTGGCCACCGGCTGCAGGCGCGCGGCGCTCCAGATGACGCCGGCCTCCTGGAAGCCTGCCTGCAAGGCTTGGTGGCCTGCCAGGATCTCCGGCATCTTCCCGGCGGCGGCGGCCTTCTGGAACTCGGCTTCGACGCCGTAGATCAGCAGCAGGTACTTCATCGCCATCTCCTTGAACCCAGCGCCCATCGCGCCGTCTGGCGGAGAGACGCGCGAGCTTGGCCGGAATCGACAGGGCGCCGAAGGAAAAGTTCGCGGACCTAGTGCGCCAGCGTTTCCAGGAACCGCACCGGCTCGCCGCGGCCTTCGGCGACGATCTCGTCGTCGCGCATGACCACGATGCCGCGCACGATGGTCGCCACCGGCCAGGCCTTGGCCTCGAAGCCGTCGAACGGGGTCCAGCCGGCGCGGTTGGCCATCTGCGCGTGGGTGATAGTCTTGCGGGCCTTCATGTCGACGATGGTGAAGTCGGCGTCGAAGCCCTCGGCCAGGCGCCCCTTGTCGGCCAGGCCGAACACGCGGTTGACGCCGTGGCTGGTCAGGTCGACGAAGCGCTCCAGGCTGAGCTTGCCGTCGACCACGTGGGTCAGCATCACCGGCACCAGGGTCTGGACGCCCGGCATGCCCGACGGCGAGGCCGGATAGGGCCGAGCCTTCTCCTCGCGGGTGTGGGGGGCGTGATCGGAGCCCAGCACGTCGGCGATGCCGGCCTCGATGCCGCGCCAGACGCCGGCCACGTGGTCGGCCGAGCGGATCGGCGGGTTCATCTGGGCGAAACCCTTCAGGCGCTCATAGGCCTCGGGCGCGACCAGGGTCAGGTGCTGGGGCGTGACCTCGACCGAGGCGACGTCCTTGTTCTGGGCCAGGAAGTCGATCTCTTCCTTGGTCGTCACGTGCAGCACGTGGATGCGCTTGCCCAGGTTCTTGGCGATGCGAACCAGGCGGTGGGTCGATTGCAGGGCGGCCTGGGCGTCGCGCACCTCGGGGTGGCTGGTCCAGTCGCCCGGACGGGCGAGAGAGCGGCGCTCGGCCAGGCGGTATTCGTCTTCCGAGTGGAAGGCCGCGCGGCGGTTGACGTGGCGCAGCACGTTCTCGACGCCCTCGTCGTCCTGCACGAGCAAGGACCCGGTCGAGGCGCCCATGAACACCTTGATGCCGCAGCAACCCGGGAGACGCTCCAGTTCGCCCAGGAAGGTCGCGTTTTCGTGGGTGCCGCCGACATAGAAGGCGTGGTCGGTGTGCATCCGGTTCTTGGCGCGCGAGAGCTTGTCGGCCAGGGCGTCCGGATCGGTCGTGGTCGGCTCGGTGTTGGGCATCTCGAAGACGGCGACCACGCCGCCCAGCGCCGCGCCGCGCGAACCGCTTTCCAGGTCTTCCTTCCACTCCAGGCCCGGTTCGCGGAAGTGGACCTGGCTGTCGATCACGCCCGGCAGGACCGTCAGGCCGGCGGCGTCGAAGATCTCGCCCGCCGAAGCCTGGGAAAGATCGCCGATGGCGACGATCTTGCCGCCGCGCACCCCGATGTCGGTGACGCCGCGTCCCGCGTGGTTCACCACCTCGCCGCCACGCACGATCAGGTCGAAGGTCTGGGTCATGGAGACGGCTCCTCGCAACGGGTCTGCGCGGTGGTAGGACCGCCCCGTCCCAGAGGCAACCGGAATTGCGGCTAGCCGGCGCCGCGCTTGGCTTTCCGCTTTGGCGGGACGGCCTCGACGACCGGCTCTCCTTCCGGCGTGACCGTCTCGACGGGCGGTTCCTCGGCCTCGGGCGCGATCACCTCGGCGACCGTCTCGACCGTGGCTTCGGCGAGCGGAACCTCCGCGACGGCGACAGGCTCTTCGGCAACCGCGGTCTCGACCACCGCTTCCGGCGACGAGACCTCGGCCTCAGGCTGCGTGCGGGCCAGCAGCGCCTTGGCGGCGCGGACCACGGTAGCGACCGGCAGGTCGCTCATGTGGCGGATGGCCTGGGACAGGTCGGGATCGATGGCCAGGAACTGCTCGAAGCTGCGCGGGCCGCGCACGGCCACGGCCTTGTCGCCCCAGGGGCCGTAACGCCGCTCGTCCGACGGCCCGAACAGGCCCAGGGTCGGCGTCCCCGCGGCGGCGGAGATGTGCATCAGGCCGGAGTCGTTGCCGATGAACAGCCGGGCCCGCTTCAGGCAGGCATAGGCGGTCAGCAGGTCGACCTTGCCGGTCAGGTCGATGCAGCGGCCGCGCGCGGTGGCCATGCGCAGATCCTCGACCATGCGGGTGTCTTCGGGACCGCCCAGGATCAGCAGCCGGCCGCCGGCCATGGGGCCGTCCTTGTCCAGCAGCTGGGCCGAGGTCTGGATGAACCGTTCCATCGGCCAGACCTTGCCGACCCAGTTCGAGGCCGGGCCCACGGCCAGGATCGGACCGCCTTCGCCCAGCAGCTCGTCGGCCAGGGCCTGCACCTCGGGCGTGATGTAGAGATGGGGCGGCGGCGGCTCGCCGTCGAGCTTCAGGGTGCGGGCGGCGTCGACCACCTTGTGCACCGGCTCGCCGGGCAGCTTCTTCCAGACCGCCCGCTTTTCGCGGCGCAGGAAGTGGGACGTCGCCGAACCGCGCAGGTCGACGATCAGGCCCCACTTCTTGTGGCGCACCTGGCGCCACAGCTTGAACCAGTGGCCCTTGCCCTTCCCCTTGGCCTTTTCCATCACGATCACGCGGTCCAGACCCGGGACGTGGGCGAACAGCGGCGCGGCCAGGGGGCCGGAGACGATCGTGAAGCGCGCGTTGGGGATCTGATCGGCCAGCATTTTGATCAGGCCGGACGAGAGCACCGCATCACCGATGCGTGTGGCCGTGATGAAGAGAATCGGGAAGGCCCGCTGTGTCATCGGTGCATGTATAGGCTGCTAGTTGAGTCGGCGCATCCCACGTTAACGGTTCAGCTTTCGCCTTTTCGGGTACTGGCGCTGGTGGGGACTCGGCGCCACATCTGCGGGCATGAGTTCGCCGACCACCGCCCATTTGTCGTCCCGCGCCGTCATCGCCGTATCCGGCCCGGACTGGCGCAGCTTCCTGCAAGGCCTGCTGACCCAGGATATCGACACCCTGGCGCCGGGCGAGCTGCGCTTTTCCGGCCTGCTGACGCCGCAAGGCAAGCTGCTCTACGATCTGTTCGTGGCGGGAACCGAGGATGGCGCCCTACTCGACGTCGCTGCCCAGCATCGCGACGCGATCCTGCAGCGCCTGACCATGTACCGCTTGCGGGCCAAGGCGACGCTGGAGGCCAGCGACCTGCCGGTCTTCGCCGTGTTCGGCGGCGAGGTGGCGGGCGAAGGCCTCTACACCGATCCACGCCTGCCCGGCCTGGGCGCCCGGGCCTATGGCGAGCGCCCCGCCGCCGCCGACGAGGACGCCTATGAGGCCCATCGCCTGGCGCTGGGCGTCCCCGGTCCCGCCGACTGGGGCAGCGAGGCCAACTATCCGATCGAGGCCGACTTCGACCTGACGGCCGGCATCGACTTCAAGAAGGGCTGTTTCGTCGGCCAGGAGACGACCAGTCGTATGAAGCGGCGCGGCACGATCAAGAACCGCATGCTGCCGATCGTCTTCGACGGCGCCCCGCCCGCGTTCGGCGCCGAGGTGCTGGCGGGCGAGCTTCGCGCCGGCGAGGTGCTGAGCGGACGCGATGGCAGGGCCATGGCCCTGCTGCGCCTGGACCGCATCGAAGGCGCGGAACTGACCGTCGAGGGCCGCTCCGTCCGCGTCGAATACCCGGACTGGCTGCCGCGCCCCTGACATTGCAGTGCGCGCCAAAGCGCACCACATGCTTCACGAAACAACGGTCTCCGAAATGCGGAGCCGGACGCTTTAGGGGCCATTCCAGATGAATCGTCGTGAAATCCTGCGCGCGGGCGTCGCGCTGACCGCCGTCGCCCTCGCCGGCCCCGTGCTGGCCGCCGACATCGACCGCTTCACCGTCGAGACGCGCGGCAAGGGTCCGGATGTCATCCTGATCCCGGGCCTATCGTCCTCGCACGAGATCTGGGAGTCGACCGCCAAGGCGCTGGAAGGCCGCTACCGCGTCCATGTCGTCCAGGTGGCGGGCTTCGCCGGCGCGCCGACCAGCGCCAATGCCGAGGGCAAGGTCGTCGCCGGTGTCGCCGAGGGCCTGGCCGCCTACATCCAGTCGAAGGGCCTGAAGAAGCCGGCCGTGATCGGCCACTCGATGGGCGGCACGATCGGCATGATGCTGGCCGCGCGCCATCCCGACCTGGTCGGCAAGCTGATGGTCGTCGACATGTTCCCGAAACTGGCGGCGGCCTTCTTCGGCCCGGACGCCTCGGCCGAGACCATCGCCAAGAACGCGGCCATGTTCCGCCAGCAGATCGAGAGCGCGCCGCAGGAGCAGTTCGTCGCCCAGCAAACCCAGACCATCGGCGGCATGGTGCTGACCGAAAGCGCCCGCCCGGCGATCGTCGGCCACTCGCTGGCCAGCGACCGCAAGGTGGCGGGGCGTTCGATGGAGGAATTGCTGATCACCGACCTGATGCCGGAGCTTCCCAAGATCACCGCCCCGACCACGGTGCTGTGGGCCTGGAACAAGGCCAGCCCGGCGCCGGCCGCGATGTTCGGCGGCTGGTACCAAGCGGCCTATGCGCCGCTGAAGGGCGTCAAGATCGTCCGCATCGACGACAGCGCCCATTTCATCATGGTGGATCAGCCGGCCAGGTTCATGACCGAGGTCGAGGCGTTCCTGGCTGGCTGATCACGTTCTGGATTTCAGTTAGCGGCAGCTGCCGTAGCGGTCCGGGGACGCGCCCGGGCCGCCGCGCCAGCCGGGAGGATTCTCCCAGTTGGTGCCGGGGCCGCCGCGCGGGCCGGGCGGGTTGTTGTCGTTGTCGAACCAGCACTTGGCGCGCGGATTCCACCAGCCGTGGCGAGGGTGGTAGTAGCCGTAGTCACGGTTGAAGTAGTAGCCATTCTTGTAGCGGAACTCGACGCGCTTGCCGTGCCAGCGGTAGTAGCGCCGGTCGGGCGAAGCGCCGGGACCGCCGCGCCAGCCTGGCGGATTCTCCCAGTTGGTGCCGGGCCCGCCGCGCGGACCGGGCGGGTTGTCGTCGCGGTCGTGGCGCTGAGCCAGGGCGGGCGTGACAGCCATGGCGGTCGTCGCCAGGGCCAGCATGGCCAGGGTCTTGAGGCGCTTCATCGGCGTCTCCTCGCTAGTGTTTTGATCCCTCTGGGGTGTTCAACGCGCGAGGTGTACGGCGCAGTTTCCGATGCGCTGATGTTCATGAAAAGTTCTGGCCAACCGCCGGTCTTTCTGCCAGCTTCGCCGCATGACCGAGATCACCCGCTGCACCTGGAAAGGCATGAACGGCGACCCGTTCTACGAGGCCTATCACGACGACGAATGGGGAGTGCCCGAATGGGATAGCCGCGCCCTGTGGGAGAAGCTGGTCCTGGACGGTTTCCAGGCCGGGCTGTCGTGGATCACCATCCTGCGCAAGCGCGAGGCCTTCCGCGCCGCCTTCGCCGACTTCGATCCGGAGAAGGTCGCCCGCTTCGACGAGACCGACCGCGCGCGGCTGATGGCCGACGCCGGCATCATCCGCTCGAACGGCAAGATCGACGCGGCCATTTCGGGCGCGCGGATCTATCTGGACATGCGCGAGCGCGGCGAGGACTTCGGCAAGTTCCTTTGGGACATGGTCGGCGGCGCGCCGATCCAGAACCAGTGGGAGGCCGGCCAGGTCCCGACCCAGACGCCGCTGGCGGTCGACATGGCCAAGGCGCTGAAGGCCAAGGGCTTCAAGTTCTGCGGACCCGTGATCGTCTATGCGTTCATGGAAGCGACGGGGCTGGTCAACGACCACCTGGTGACGTGCTTCCGCCATGACGAGTGCAAGGCGCTGGGGCACCGCCACTAGCGCTTGAACCCCCGTCCGCCCTGACCGAAGCTGCGCCCCTCAAGCGGGGCGAAGCGGCAATGGGTGTCATGACGAAGTTCTCGGGCGTGAGCCTTGCCCTTGTCCTGGCTGCGAGCGCGTCGATGGCGACGGCTGAGCCCCGTACGGCCGGGATCAAGGATCCCGACACCCGGGCCTGGTGGCAGATCGCCGAGGTCCTGAGTTCGGACGCCATGGACGGCCGCGATATCGGCTCGCCTGGTCACGACCGTGCCGGTCGCTGGGTGGCGGACCGGTTCAAGGCCGCCGGCCTGAAACCCGCCGGCGACGACGGGACCTTCTTCCAGGCCTTCCCCGTGCACGAAAGCAAGGTCGAGGCGGCGACGCTCGGCGTGGCCCGCGACGGACGCGAGACGGCGCTGAAGTTCCTGCACGACTTCAGCCTGCGCGCCGCCGACGACCTGCCGCCCGCCTTGGATGCGCCGTTGATGTTCGGCGGCTATTGCCGTCCGGAAGACCTGACCGCCGTGCGAGGCAAGGCGGTGATCTGCTTCGACAGCCGCCGCGCCGGCATGACGACCGGCGGCCAGCGCCTGGCCGCCGCCCAGGCCGCCGGCGCCGTGGCGGTGATCTCGGTGGCCGATCCCTATTTCACCATCGAGCCGGCGCGCTGGCCCGCCGCCTATGCCCGCTCGGTGACGATCAAGGACGGGCCGCCTCCGAAGACCGGCGGCTTCGTGTCGATCAGCCTGGCCGCGCCGGCGCTGAAGACCTTGATCGACGGCTCTGGCCAGGATGCCGACGCGATCCTCAAGGCCGGCGGGACCAAGGCGCCGCTGGCGGCGTTCGATGTCCCGGGTCGGCTGAAGGCCAGCTTCCGCGTCAGCAGCCGCGACTTCACCGCCACCAACGTCCTGGCCGTGCTGCCCGGCGCCGATCCCAGGCTGGCGGCCGAGACGGTGGTGCTGTCGGCGCACCTCGACGGCTACGGCCACGGCGAACCGGTCGCGGGCGACGGTCTCTACAACGGCGCGCTGGACGACGCGGCCTATGTCGGCTCGCTGATCCGTTTCGCCGAACGGCTGAAGGGCAAGCCGCGGAAGCGCACGATCGTCTTCGCGTCCTTCACCGGCGAGGAAAAGGGTCTGCTGGGCGCCAAGTGGTTCGTGCGCCATCCCACCGTCGCCAAGTCCAGCCTGGTGGCCAACATCAACCTCGACCAGCTGCGGCCGCTGTTCCCGCTGAAGCTGATGACCGTGATGGGCCTGGACGAAAGCGGCCTGGGCGAGACCGCGCGGCAAGTCGCGACGACCCAGGGGATCAAGGTCCAGGCCGACCCCGAGCCCGAACGCCGCCTGCTGTCGCGCGCCGACAGCTGGGACTTCATCAATATCGGCGTGCCCGCCGTCGGCTTCGTGTTCGGCTACGAGCCGCGCACCGAGGCCGAGCGCCGCTATCGCGAATGGTACGAGGTTCGCTACCACCGTCCTCAGGACGACATCGGCCAGCCCATGGACTTCGAAGCCGCCGGGGCCTTCAACCGCTTCTTCTACGCCCTGTCGGAGACGGTCGCCAACGCACCGGACCGCCCCGCTTGGCGCGCCGGCAGCCCCTATGCGCCCAAGCCTTGAGACGTCCTAGGGCTTCTGGCTGACCCGCACCCAGTCGACCTCCATCGTCACCGGCAGCACCGCCTCGTCCACGCCCTTGGCGTTCGCGCCCTCGGGCCAGCGGCCGCCGAAGGCGAGATTGAGGATCAGGTGGAAGGGCTTGTCGAACGGCGCCGCGCCCACGGCCTTGTCGTCGCGTTTCCAGTCGACCGCCGTGGCGCGGGCATATTCGCGGCCGTCGACGGACCAGGCGATCGCCTCGGGCGACCACTCGACGGCGTAAACGTGGAAGCTATCCGGCGAGGCAGGCATCGGGACGTTGTGACTGACCTGCCGGTGCGCGCCCGTGGCGTCGCCCGCGAAGTGGATAGTGCCGAACACCCGGTTCTCGCGACCGTCCGCGCAGCCTTCACAGGGCGCGCCGAGGTTCACCGTCTCGAGGATGTCGATCTCGCCGGACCGAGGCCAGCCGCCATAGGCGCCGGCCTCCGGCATCATCCAAATCGCCGGCCAGACGCCCTGGCCACCGGGGACACGGGCGCGGGCTTCGATCCGGCCATAGAGCCAGCTGGCCTTGCCCTTGGTCAGGATCTTGCCCGAAGCATAGTCGCCGGTCTTCATCGGCCCGGCGGGCCCCGCCCAGGGATTGGCCAGGCCCGTGGTCTTGCGCTTGATCGTGGTCAGCCGCAGCACGCCGTCCTTCACGGACACGACGTCGGGACTGTCGGAATAGCACTGCCGCTCATTGTTGCCGCCGCCCCCGCAGTCGACGGCGTGGGACCACTTGGAGAGATCGAGGCTGCTTCCTCCGAACTCATCGGACCAGACCAACTTCCAGCCGTCCTCGGCGAAGGCCGGCCCGGTCACCAGCACGGTTGAAGCGAGCGCAAGGGCGGCGAGTGGACGAAACACGGTCATGGCCGCGACCCTAGGCCGGGCCGCCCAACAATCCCATACCGGCGACATTCCCATCCTCGGCGAACGCGCCTAAACAGCGCCCATGCCGTCCGGACCCGACATGATGCTGGAGCTGGCCTGCGGACAGGGGCCTGTCTGCGGGGTGGACGAGGCTGGGCGCGGGCCGTGGGCCGGGCCGGTCAGCGCCGGGGCGGTGATCCTGGATCCCGACCGGGTGCCCAAGGGGCTCAACGACTCCAAGAAGCTCTCCGCCAAGGCCCGCGCGGCCCTGGAAGAGGAGATCAAGGCCGTCGCCATCGCCTGGTGCGTCGGCATGGCCTCGATCGAGGAGATCGCCGAGCTCAACATCCTGCACGCCGCCGGCCTGGCCATGCGACGCGCGGTCGAGGGGCTTGCGGTGACGCCGGCCTTCGCCCTGGTCGACGGCAACTACGCCTTCAAGCTGCCCTGCCCGATCAAGACCGTGATCAAGGGCGACAGCCTGTCGTGCTCGATCGCCGCCGCCTCGATCCTGGCCAAGGAGGCCCGCGACCGGATCATGGTCGAGATGGACGCGGTCTATCCGGGCTACGGCTTCGCCGGCCACAAGGGCTATCACGCGCCGATCCACGTCGAGGGCCTGCGCAAGCTTGGCCCGTCGCCGATCCACCGCTTGGGTTGGGCTCCGGTGAAGGCTGCCCTGGCTGGCGGCCTCGTCGTGAACGAAGAGCTAGATCTTTGATCGTCCACAGGTTTTGAGTCTGATCAGACTCAAATGGCGACGTCTTGTTCAGGTTAATGGCCCGGTAACCACGTCTGCTCACGTCGCATTTACCAGGAAGACTCATGATTCCGTTCGCTTTCTAAAGGAACGGGACCATGAAGTTCGGGCCGGAAACCATCATCCTGGGCGACTGCATCGAGCAGATGAACGCCCTGCCGGAGAAGTCGGTCGACCTAATCTTCGCCGATCCGCCCTACAATCTGCAGCTGGGCGGCGACCTGCTGCGTCCCGACAATTCCAAGGTCGACGCGGTCGACGACCACTGGGACCAGTTCGAGAGCTTCGCCGCCTACGACAAGTTCACCCGCGAATGGCTGAAGGCCGCCCGCCGCGTCCTGAAGGACGATGGCGCGATCTGGGTGATCGGCAGCTATCACAACATCTTCCGCGTCGGCGTGGCCGTGCAGGACCTGGGCTTCTGGATCCTCAACGACATCGTCTGGCGCAAGTCCAACCCGATGCCCAACTTCAAGGGCACCCGCTTCGCCAACGCTCACGAGACCCTGATCTGGGCGTCGAAGAGCCAGAACGCCAAGCGCTACACCTTCAACTACGACGCCCTGAAGATGGCCAATGACGAGGTGCAGATGCGCTCGGACTGGACCATCCCGCTGTGCACCGGCGAGGAGCGCATCAAGGGCGCCGACGGTAACAAGGCCCACCCGACCCAGAAGCCGGAAGCCCTGCTCTACCGGGTCATCCTGTCGACCACCAAGCCGGGCGACGTGATCCTGGATCCGTTCTTCGGCGTCGGCACCACCGGCGCGGCCGCCAAGCGCCTGGGCCGCAAGTTCATCGGCATCGAGCGCGAGGCCGAGTATCTGGAACACGCCAAGGCCCGCATCGCCAAGGTCGTGCCGATCGCGCCGGAAGACCTGGACGTCATGGGCAGCAAGCGCGCCGAGCCGCGCGTGCCGTTCGGCACCATCGTCGAGAGCGGCCTGCTGTCGCCGGGCGACACCCTCTACTGCGCCAAGGGCAACCACGCCGCCAAGGTCCGTCCGGACGGCTCGATCACGGTCGGCGACCTGTCGGGTTCGATCCACAAGATCGGCGCCCTGGTCCAATCGGCCCCGGCCTGCAACGGCTGGACCTACTGGCACTTCAAGACCGATGCGGGCCTGGCCCCCATCGATGTGCTCCGCGCTCAAGTCCGCGCGGGCATGAACTAACACCGGTAGTGGGGCGAGGCGTCGGCGTAGATCGACGGCTGGACGCGCTGTGGGAAGCGCTGCCCGGCCGATCCGTTAAGACGGATCGCCTTCCCACCGGGGTTCCTAGATCAGCCGCTCCGCCGCGCGGGCGGCCTTGAGGAAGACACTGGGCAGGGCGCCCAGCCCTTCGCGCGGCGTCCAGACGAAATCGCCGGTATTGGCGCCGTCGGCGGCGAACACCCTCAGCGTCAGCGAGAAGTGCGTGAAGACGTGCTCGACCGCGCCCTGGTCACGCCAGGCGGCGGAGACCGGCGCGGCGGCGATGGCCTCGGCGTCGCTGAAGGGTGTCGCACGCCAGTCGCTGGTCGGCAGGCCCAGCATCCCGCCCAGCAGCCCCTTCGGCGGCCGGCGGACCAGGGCGACGTCGTCGCCGCGCGTCAGGACATAGGCCACCCCGTGGCGGCGGGGCCGGTCGCCCTTCTTGGTCTTTCTCGGATAGGTCTCGGGCGCGCCGCCCTTGAACGCCGCGCACCAGGTCGAGATCGGGCAACGATCACACAGCGGCGACTTCGGCTTGCAGACCGTCGCGCCCAGATCCATCAGCGCCTGGGCCCAGTCGCCGGGGCGGTCGTCGGTGACGAGCTCGCCGGCCAGGGCCTTCAGTTCCGGCTTGCTGTCCGGCAGCGGCGTCTCGACGGCGAACAGGCGGGAGATCACCCGCTCGACATTGCCATCGACGACGTTGGCGGCGCGGTCGAAGGCGATGGCCGCGACGGCGGCAGCGGTGTAGGCGCCCACGCCGGGCAGGGCGCGCAGGCCCTCCTCGGTGTCGGGGAAGACGCCGCCGTGCTCGCCGGCCACGGCCCGCGCGCAGGCCAGCAAGTTGCGGGCCCGGGCGTAGTAGCCGAGCCCCGCCCAGGCGGCCATCAGGTCGCCATCCTCGACGGCTGCCAGATCCGACACCGTCGGCCAGCGCTGGGTGAAGCTCAGGAAGTACGGCGTGGCGTGCGGCACGGTGGTCTGCTGCAGCATCACCTCCGACAGCCAGACCCGGTAGGGATCGCTGCGCACGCCGCCGCGTCGGTCGGCCGGACCCACGCGCCAGGCCAGGGTCCGCGCCTGGGCGTCGTACCAGGCCAGCAGGGCCGAGCGGATTTCATCGCGCGCTTTCATCACTCCCTCGCCTACCGCGAAGGACGGCCGTCGTGCTAGCCTGAAGCATGGCCCGCCGCCCCCTGCCCACCGCCGAAGAAGCGCTCGCGATCCTGCGCAGCAAGCGGACCAAGCCCCAGCGCCGCCCACCGCCGCCCGCCGGCAAGAGCCTGGCGCCGCTGCTGAAGGACCTAGAGAACCGTTTCGGCCAGGGTCCGGCCGCCCTGCAGGCCCGCTGGCGCGAGATCGTCGGCGACACCCTGGCCCGGCGCACCGAGCCGGTCCGCATCATCAAGGGCCGCAACGGCGAAGGCGGTGCGCTGGAGCTGCGCGTCGACGGCCCCGTGGCCTCGCTGATCCAGCATCAGGCCCCGCAGATCACCGCGCGTCTCGACATGCTGCTGGGTAAGGGCGCGGTCACTCGCCTGCGCATCGTCCAGGGCCCGGTGAAGGCCGCCGCCGCGCCGGTCGCGCCGCGCCCCCGCCGCAAGCCGCCGTTGGACGCCGCGCTCGAGAAACAACTAGCCGACAGCCTCGCCGAACAACCCGACGGCGGCCTCAAGGACGCGCTGATGAAGCTGGGGCGCGGGGTGCTGCGCGAGCCGCGCTGAAGCCATTGACAACAGCCCTTCCGTCAAGCTGATGCGCCAGTCACGGTGACGCCCTTTTCGCTCGCTAGCGAGAATCGGGCTTAACTTCTCAATCGACCGCCGAAGGGCCAATTCATGCGTTCGCTGATCACCCGCGTCACCCTCGTCGCCGCCCTGGCGGCCAGCCTCGCCGCCTGCGGCCCCACGGGGACCAAGCTCACGGCCGACGACATGAGCATGGGCAACGCCGCCTCCAAGATTACCGTGGTCGAGTACGCCTCGGTCGCCTGCCCGCACTGCGCCGTGTGGAACGAGGAGGTCTTCCCGGCCTTCAAGGCCAAGTACATCGACACCGGCAAGGTCAACTACGTGGCCCGCGAAGCCCTGACCGGCGAACCGACCCTGGCCAACGCCGGCGCCATGCTGGCCCGCTGCGCCGGCAAGGATAAGTACTTCCAGGTCACCGACGCCATCTACAAGGCCCAGCGCACCATCTTCCAGACGGGCGACATGCGCGGCGAACTGCTGACCATCGCCCAGGCCGCCGGCATGAGCGAAGAGCAGTTCAACACCTGCCTCACCGACGAGAAGGCCGCCAAGTCCGCCGAGCGCATCGAGAAGATGATGAAGGCCGACAAGATCCAGGGCACCCCGACCTTCATCGTCAACGGCAAGAAGGTCGGCAGCGAAGAGGGCGGCGAAGTCACCCTGGCTCAGTTGGACGCCGCCATCGCGGAAGCCTCCAAGTAATGGCCCTCGACCGGCGCGCGCTGATCGCTACGGGCCTGGCGTGCGCCGCGGCCCCCGCCGTCGCGCAGGCCAAGCCGTTGCCGGCCCTGCCGGGCGACATGGTGCTGGGTTCGCCCAAGGCGCCGGTCCAGTTCGTGGTCTATGCCTCGGCCAGCTGCCCGCACTGCGCGCATTGGTGGACGGTCGAGCAACCCAAGATCCGCAAGGCCTTCATCGACACCGGCAAGGTGCGGCTGGTCTTCCGCGAGTTCCTGACCCCACCGCAGGAATTCGCGGCCGCCGGCTTCCTGCTGGCCCGCCGCGTGCCGGGCAAGTACTTCGAGGTGCTGACCACGATCTTCCAGCGCCAAGCCGCGATCTATGACAGCGACCAGCTGTTCGAAGGCCTGGAGGCCATCGGCAAGCAGTACGGCCTGACGCACGACCAGTTCGCCGCCGCGCTCTCCGACGAGAAGGCGCTGGAAGCGGTCAATGCCCGCTTCCGCCGCGCGATGGGCGTGGAGAACGTCGACAGCACCCCCACCTTCTTCGTCAACGGCGCGCTCTACGACAGCGAGGCGGACTTCGCCCTGCTCTCGAAGGCGTTCGCGGCCGCGGCGAAGGGCTAGGCCAGGAGGGACCGCGCCTCCGTGCAGTTCCAGCGCCTCCGCCTCTCGGGCTTCAAATCCTTCGTCGAGCCGACGGAGTTCCGGATCGAACCGGGACTGACCGGCATCGTCGGCCCGAACGGCTGTGGCAAATCCAACCTGCTGGAAGCCCTGCGCTGGGTGATGGGCGCCAACTCCGCCAAGGCCATGCGGGCCGGCGGCATGGACGACGTCATCTTCGCCGGCAGCGGCGCGCGACCGCCGCGCAACCACGCCGACGTCACCCTGACCATCGACAACGCCGACCGCACGGCCCCGGCCCAGTTCAACGACGACCCGATCCTGGAGGTCGTCCGCCGCATCGATCGCGGCGAGGGCTCGACCTACAAGATCAACGGCCGCGAGGTGCGGGCCCGCGACGTCCAGCTGTTGTTCGCCGACGCCTCGACCGGGGCCAACTCGCCGGCCCTGGTCCGCCAAGGCCAGATCAGCGAGCTGATCGGCGCCAAGCCGCAGAACCGCCGCCGCATCCTGGAAGAGGCCGCCGGGGTCTCGGGCCTCCACACCCGCCGCCACGAGGCCGAACTGCGCCTGCGCGCCGCCGAGACCAACCTCTCGCGCCTGGAGGATGTGGCCCGCGAGCTGGAGACGGCCCTGAACCGGCTTCGTCGTGAAGCGAGGCAGGCCGAGAAGTACAAGCGCCTGTCGGCCGAGATCCGCGCCGTGCAGGGCGCGGTGCTCTTCGCCCGTTGGACCGAGGCCCGCGATCACCTGGAACGCACCCAGAGGGAAGCCACCGAGGCCGCCCGCCTGGTCGAGGAGACCGCCCGCGCCAGCGCCGCCGCCCAGGTCGCCATCACCGACGCCGAGGCCGCCATGCCGCCGCTGCGGGAAGAGGCGACCATCGCCCAGGCGATCCTGGGCCAGCTGGCCATCCAGAAGGACCGCGCCGAGCGTGAGGCCGAGGCCGCCTCGGCCGAGTTCGAGCGGCTCGGGAGCGACCTGGCCCGCATCGACGCCGACCGCTCCCGCGAGGAGCAGGCCAAGGACGACGCCATCGCCGCGCTGGCGCGCATCGATCCAGAGCTGGAGGAGGTCCGCGCCCTGGTCGCCGCCGCGCCGGAGCGGGGTCCCGAACTGGCCGCCGCCGCCAAGGCCGCCGAGGAAACCCGCGCCACCGCCGAGGCCGCCGTCGAGCAACTGGCCGCCCGCGTCGCCGCCGAGGAGGCGCAAGGACGCGCCGCTGCGGCGCGCCTCTCCGAGGCAGAGGCCCGCGCCAATCGCACCAACCGCGCCCTCGACCAGGCCAAGGCCGAGCGCGCCGCCGTCGGTCCCGAGATCGACCCGGCCGCTGCCGACGCCCGCCAGCGCTTCGCCAATGCCGAGACCGCCCTGGCCGCCGCCCGCGCGGCGCTGGAGGAGGCCGAGAACGAGCGGGTGAAGGCCGCCGAGCAGGAGGCCCAGGCTCGCCAGCTGGCCCGCAGCGTCGAGGACCAGCTGGGGCGCCTGCGCACCGAGGCCCGGGGCCTGGCCCAGCTGACCGCGCCGCGCACCAAGAGCGGCCACGCGCCGGCTCTCGACAGCGTCGCGCCCGACAAGGGCTATGGCGCGGCCCTGGCGGCGGCGCTGGGCGATGATCTGGACGCGGCCCTGGACGCCAAGGCGCCCTCCTATTGGGGCGGCGCCGATGCGCCCGCGCCGGTCTGGCCGGACGGCGCCGAGCCGCTGGCCCCGCTGGTCAAGGCCCCGCCCGCCCTGGCCGCCCGCCTCTCGCACGTAGCCGTCGTGACCCGCGCCAACGGCGACGCGCTGCAGAAGCACCTGAAGCCCGGCATGCGCCTGGTCTCCAAGGACGGCGATCTGTGGCGCTGGGATGGCTTCGTGGCCCGCGCCGACGCGCCCAGGCCCGCCGCCGTGCGGCTGGAGCAGCGCACGCGCCTGTCCGAGGTCGAGGCCGAGATCGACATCATGGCCCCGCGCGCCGAGGCCACTTCCATCGCCCTGAAGTCCGCAGCCGACCGCATGCGCGCCGTCGAGGACCTGCTGCGCGACAAGCGCCGCGGCCCGCCCGACGCCGAGCGCCTGCTGAACGGCGCCCGCGAGCAGGTGGCCAAGTTCGAGCGGGAGCAGGCCCTTCGCGCCGCCCGCGCTCAGTCGCTGGACGACACCATCGCCCGCTTCGAGGCCGAGAAGACCGAGGCGGACGCGGCCCTGGCGCAGGCGCGTGAAGCGCAGGCCGCCGCCGCGACCTCGGGCGACCTGCAACCGCAGCTGGCTGAGGCCCGCCAAGCCTCGGCCCGGGCTCGCGAGGCCGCCAGCGCGGCCCGGACGGCTCTGGACGTCGAGACCCGCGAACGCGCCGGTCGCCAGCGCCGGCTGGAAAGCCTGGAGCGCGACCGCGTCGACTGGGCCAAACGCGCCGAGGCCGCCGGCAAGCGCACGGAATCCCTCGAAGGCGACCGCGTGAAGGCCGCCGCCGCCCTGGAGGCCGCCCGCGAGGCGCCGACGGCGCTGAAGGAGAAGCTGCTCGTTTTGCTGGACGAGTTCGCCGCCGCCGAGGCCCGCCGCGCCAAGGCCAGCGACGCCCTGGAGACCGCCGAGACCACCCGCCTGACCGCCGACCGCACCGCCCGCGCCGCCGAGCAGGCCGCCGGCGAGGCCCGCGAGAAACGCGCCTCCCTGGTCGCCCACCTGGACGGCGCCCGCCAGCGCTTCGCCGAGGTCGCCTCGGCGATCCGCGAGCAGGCCCGCATGGAACCCGAGGAGCTAGGTCGCCACGTCGCCGGCGAGGCCGTGGCCGTGCCGAAGGACGCCGCAGGGGTCGAGGCTCACCTGTTCGCCCTGGAGCGCGAGCGCGACTCCATCGGCCCGGTGAACCTGCGCGCCGAGGAAGAGGCCCAGGAATATGCCGGGCGTCTGGAGACCATGCGCGTCGAGCGCGCCGACCTGTCGGGCGCGGTGACCAAGCTGCGGGCCGGCATCGAGGAGCTGAACGCCGAAGGCCGCGAGCGCCTGCTGGCCGCCTTCGACGTGATCAACGCCAACTTCCAGACCCTCTTCCAGGCCCTGTTCGGCGGCGGCCAAGCCGAGCTGAAGCTGATCGAGAGCGACGATCCGCTGGAAGCCGGGCTGGAAATCTTCGCCTGCCCGCCCGGCAAGCGCATGGCCAGCATGAGCCTGATGAGCGGCGGCGAGCAGGCCCTGACCGCCAGCGCCCTGATCTTCGGCGTCTTCCTGGCCAATCCGGCCCCGATCTGCGTGCTGGACGAAGTCGACGCGCCCTTGGACGATGCGAACGTCGACCGCTACTGCAACATGCTGGACGAGATGCGCCGGCGCACCCAGACCCGTTTCATCGCCATCACCCACAACCCGGTGACCATGAGCCGCATGGACCGCCTGTTCGGCGTCACCATGGCCGAGCGCGGCGTGAGCCAGCTGGTCAGCGTCGACCTGAGCACCGCCGAGAAGCTGGTCGCGGCCTAGCCGCCGAACAAGGCCACCACGGCATGCCGCAGCGGGTTCGTCGGGTCCGCCAGCAGCTTCACCGCCATGGCGCACGAAATCGTCACCAGCAGCGGGCGGATCAGCTTGGGGCCGAAGCGCATGGCCAGGCGCGAGCCGATCTGGGCGCCGAGGAAGGCGCCGACGGCCATGGTCAGGCCGATGGGCCACAGCACCGCGCCCTTCAGGATGAACAGGAACAAGCTGCCCAGGTTGCTGGCGGCGTTGGCCAGCTTGGTGTGGGCCGTGGCGCGCAGCACGCCGTAGCCCAGCAGGGTGACGATCGCGACCATGTAGAAGGCTCCGGCCCCTGGACCGAAGATGCCGTCGTAGAAGCCGATCAGCGGGGCCACGAAACAGGCGAACGGGATCAGCGCCATGCGCGGCGCGACGTCCTCGGTCTTGAGGGCGCGCGAGAGGCCGAAATAGAGGGCGATGACGATCAGCAGCACGGGCACGACGGCCCGCAGCAGCTGTGGCGACAGCAGGCTGGCGCAGAGCGCGCCGCACAGGCCGGCGATCGCGGCGGCGATGGCGACCGGTATGCCGGTCTTCCAGTCGATCATGCCCCGTCGCGCGAAGGCGATGGTCGAGGAGATCGAGCCGAACGAGCTTTGCAGCTTGCTGGTGCCCAGGGCCTGGACCGGCGACAGGCCGGCCAGCAGCAGGGCCGGCAGGGTCAGCAGCCCGCCGCCGCCGGCGATGGCGTCCAGCGTGCTCGCGAGCGTGGCGACAACGAAGAGGGCGACCAGAAGTTCGAAATGGACCGAGCCCACGACGCCTCCCTTCCGCGAAGTCGAAGCCGAAACGAAAACGGGGACCCGAAGGTCCCCGTCCAATCCTTCAAGGGATCAGCTACCCCAGAGGCTGGCCCACTGGTGGGCGCGGTCAGCCTTGCTGTTGCTGGTCTTGCCCAGAGCGCGGAGCTCGTCACGAGCTTGCGCCTTCTCTTCCTTGCGGACGCGCATCTCGGCGGCTTCCGCCGTCTTGCGCTCTTTGCGCTCGGCGCGCTTGACAGCCATGATCGCCTCTTGGCGAGCGACGGCTTCCAGGCGGGCCAGTTCCTTGGCTTCGGCGCGGGCGGCGCGGACAGCTTCGAGTTCGGCGGCGCGAAGCTCTTCACGCTTGTCGAAATCGGGATCCTGGACGGTCGGCTTGGCCTTGAACTTGGCCAGCATGGCCTTCTTGGCTTCCTGCTGCGAGGAAATACGATCGGCGAATCCGGTGTTCTTCAGGTGCGACATGAATCTTCGTGTTGTTTGGAGGCGGCGGCTCTAAAGCCCAGATCGACGAAAAAATCAATGCGTCATCGGGTCCGTCGCCCCATGCCTATGAGGGGCGATGCCTAGAGAGCACGCTTTAGGTAGGAAGGGTTCCCGGGGTTCGGTAGCCCCGTCTTCGCAACTTCATCCGCCAAGAAAGGGGATGGTTTTGCCCCTCCCCGGAGCCAGGGGCTAATTCCTTAAGTATTCCCGCCACTTGACCCGCGAAGCGCTCGCCTTGACGCACCGCAGCGAGGTCTATAGGTTCCGCGCCGATCAAGCCGGCCGGAAATGCGCCTTTTTTGGCGTGTCCGCGGCGTTTTCGGACCTGCCGCTTCCCATGCCCAAGGCCGACGAACCGAACGACAAGGCCTTCAACAGCCTCGACGCTCGGCTCGACGCATTTGAGGCGAAGAAGGCGGCGGAAAGGCCGGTGAAAGCCGCGTCCGAGAAGGCCACCCAGGACGGCTACCGTCTCCTGGCGGATTTGATCGGGGGCGTATTGGTGGGTCTCGGCTTCGGCTGGTTGCTCGACCGCTACGTCCACACGAGCCCCTGGGGCATGGTCGGCGGTCTGCTGATCGGTCTCGGGCTCGCGATATTCTCCATCGTCCGCAAGGCGATGAAAATGAGCGCGCAGGCGTCGGCGCCGTCCCCTCAAGGGAATGCCGGCGGAGACACGGGAGACGGGTCAACCGTCCCCAAGCAGAAGAGAGACTAGGGCCGATGGCCGATCCGATGCACCAGTTCCAGATCAAGAAGATCGTGGAACTGCCCACCGTGACCGTTCCCGGCCTGGGCGCTATCGACCTGTCGATCACGAACTCCGTGTTCGCGATGATGCTGGCCGCCCTGCTGATCATCACCTTCTACAGCCTGGCCGCCCGCAAGGCCGTCGTGCCGGGCCGTCTGCAGGCGGTGGGCGAGATGCTCTACGGACTGGTCGATGGACTCGCGGAGTCGATCATCGGCCACGACGGCAAGAAGTTCCTGCCGTTCATCTTCACGCTCTTCGCGTTCGTGCTGTTCATGAACATCCAGGGCATGTTCCTGGTGTTCACCGCCACCTCGCAGCTGGCCGTGACCCTGACGCTGGGCCTGATGGTCATCCTGACCGTGGTCGCCGTCGGCTTCGCCAAAAACGGCCTGAAGTTCTTCAAGCTGTTCGCCCCGTCTGGCGTGCCCCCGGTGCTGTACATCCTGCTGGTGCCGATCGAGATCCTGTCGTTCCTGATCCGTCCGGTCACCCTGGGCCTTCGCCTGTTCGGCAACATGCTGGGCGGCCACGTGGTTCTGAAGATCTTCGCCGGCTTCGTGATCGCCCTGGGCGGTCTCGGCGTGCTGGGCTGGGCCGGTTCGGCCCTGGCCCTGACCTCGGTCGTCGCCCTGACGGCCCTCGAGTTCATGGTGGCCTTCCTGCAGGCCTTCGTGTTCGCGGTGCTCGCATGCGTCTACATCAACGACGTCGTGCACCTCGACAGCCACTGATCAACCTTTAGTCTTTCCAACAAATACCCTTCCTAAGGAGTCTCTATCATGGACGCTGCTGCAGCTAAGTACATCGGCGCTGGCCTGGCCATGCTCGGCATGATCGGCGCGGGCGTTGGCCTGGGCGTGATGTTCGGCAACTACTTCCAAGGCGCTCTGCGTAACCCGACCGCCGCCGCTCAAGAGCGCCCGATGCTGTTCCTGGGCATGGCTCTGACGGAAGCCCTGGGCATCTTCGCCCTGGTCATCGCCTTCCTGATCCTGTTCTCGTAATCCGACCCCTGGAGCGCGGCGCTTCATCGGAAGCGACGCGCTCCATGCTTTTGTTTTCTCGCGTCCTCCTGACGCCGGCCGTTCCTGGCCAGCTCGGAAGACGCTCTAGCTGAGAGGCGCCTTCGCCCATGGCGACGGAACATCACGGCACGACCGAGACGACTGAAGCCCCCAAGCACGAAAGCGGCGGCCTTCCGCAGCTGCAGTTCGAGCACTGGGGCGGTCAGATCGTTTGGCTGCTGCTCATCTTCGCCGTTCTCTACGTGGTGCTGTCGAAGGGCCTTCTGCCCCGCGTCAGCGGCGCGATCGACGAGCGCGGCGCCAAGATCGCCGGCGACATCGCCGACGCCCGTCGCATGAAGGACGAGGCTGAAGCCCAGGCTCGCGCCGCCGCCACGGAAGTGGCCGAGGCTCGCGCCAAGGCCCAGAAGACCGCCGCGGACGCCAAGGCGAAGGCTTCGGCCGAAGCCGCCGAGCGTCAGGCCAAGGAAGAGGCCGTGCTGGCCGAGAAGCTGGCTGCGGCCGAAGCTTCGATCCAAGCCGCCCGCGACCAGGCCATGAGCCAGGTCCGCGTGGTCGCCGAGGAGACCGCCAGCGCGATCGTCGAAAAGCTGACCGGCAAAGCGGCGACCGCCGCCGAGCTGAAATCGGCCCTGGCCTAAGGAGCTGAAGATGGAACACGAATCCCTGTTCAGCCTCTCGAACCCGGAATTCTGGGTTCTGGTCGCCTTGGTGATCTTCTTCGGCCTGCTGGTCGTGCTGAAGGTCCTGCCGGGCGCGCTGTTCGGCGCCCTCGACGGCTATGCCGCCAAGATCAAGGCCGAGCTCGACGAAGCCCAGAAGCTGCGTGAGGAGGCCCAAGGCCTGCTCGCGGACGTGAAAGCCCAGCGCGAGGAAGCCGAGCGCCAGGCGACGGGCATGCTGGAAGCCGCCAAGGCCGACGCCAAGCGTCTGGCCGAGGAAGCCAAGGAAAAGCTTGAGGAGCAGATCAAGCGCCGCGCCGAAATGGCCGAACGCAAGATCGCCCAGGCCGAGGCTCAAGCCGCCGCCGACGTGAAGGCCGCCGCCGTCGATCTCGCCGCGCAAGCCGCCGAGACCGTCCTGGCCGCCCGCCTCGCCGGCGCCAAGAGCGATCCGCTGATCGACACGGCGATCGGCCAGATGGGCGCCAAGCTGCAATAGCGGCGAGGGTCCGTCGGACAAGACAGAGGGCGCGGATCGCAAGGTCCGCGCCCTTTTTCTTTGCGCTCGCCCGGGGAAGGCCAAGGGGGTGACCAGGGCGGCTCCGGGCATGTAGAAGCGACGGACGCTTCGGCGACGAGACCAGTACAGCGAACCGATCCTCATGCTGCCCACGCCCGGCGATCCCGCGCCCGTCTTCAGCGCCTTCACCCGCGCCAATCCGCGCTACGCGATCGATACGGCCGCGGGCCGCTACCTGCTGCTGGCGCTGGTGGGCGATGGCGACGCGGCGTTCGTCGCGACGGTCGAGGCCCTGCTGGCCGAGCAGGCCGCGCTGCTGACCGGCGAAGCCATCGCCTTCTTCGGCCTGGTCCGCGACGAGGCCGTGTGGTCCGCGCGGGTGGATCAGGTTCCCGGCGTCCGCTGGATGCTGGATCAGGACGGCGCCGCGACCCGGGCCTGCGGCCTGGAGGACGACCGGACGAAATCGGGCTGGCTGCTGATCGATCCCGGCTTCCGCGTCCTGGCCACCCTGTCCCCCGAGGACACCGGCCGGCTCACCGAGATCCTGCCCAACCTGCCCGTCCCGGCCGCTCACGCCGGCGTCGAGCTGTTCGCGCCGGTGCTGGTCGTGCCGCGCGTCTTCGAACCTTCCCTCTGCCAGGCCCTGATAGACGCCTACGAGGCCGACGGCGGCCAGGCTTCGGGCTTCATGCGCGAGGTGGAGGGCAAGACGGTCGAAATCCGCGACGCCAGCCACAAGGTCCGCCGCGACCTCGTCCTGCCGCCCGGCGAGCTGCGCGAGGCCGTCCGCGCCCGCATCCATCGCCGCCTGGCGCCGCAGATCGCCAAGGCCTTCAATTTCGCCGCCACGCGGATGGAGCGCGACCTGGTCGCCTGCTACGACGCCGCCGACCACGGCTTCTTCCGGGCTCACCGCGACAACACCACGGCGGGCACCGCCCATCGCCGCTTCGCCGTGACCATCAACCTGAACGCGGGCGACTACGAGGGCGGCGACCTGCGCTTCCCCGAGTTCGGTCCCAGGACCTATCGGGCCCCGACCGGCGGGGCCGTGGTGTTCGGTTGCGGGCTGCTGCACGAGGCCCTGCCGGTGACCCGGGGCAAGCGCTACGCCTTCCTGCCGTTCCTCTACGACGAAGCTGCCGCCCAGGTGCGCGAGCGCAACGCCGGACATGTCGGGATCGAGGGGTACAGCTACACGGCCAAGCCGGCCGCCCAGGAGGCTTAGACGTCAGCCTAGACGCCAGGCCTAGGCGGGCTTGGCCATCTTCCGCGCCACGTAGCGCTTCACGCGCTTGCGGGTCTTCTTCAGCAGGCGCCAGCGGGCCTTGCGCAGGACCAGCTTCTCGGTGCGGAGCATCTGCTGCCAGACGACCAGCAGCACCTCCGGCTCGCGGCGCATCAGGCGGCGGATCGGGAAGACCAGCTTGGGGTGGCGCTTCTGCCAGCGGATGAAGGTCTTCCGCGCCGCGAACGAGTAGCGCAGCACGATCATCAGTCCAATGACGAGCAGCGGCAGGCCCAGGTGGCCCGGCAGCGGCGTCAGCACCGCGCCGGCCAGGATCACCAGCGTGCCGAAGCCGATGGCGATCCAGCGAAAGGCGCGCGCCGCGGACTCGCGCAGCAGCAGGGCCAGTCGCGCGCGGCGCCGAACCTTGTGCTTGATGTCTATGACGGCGGCGGAGGGACTCACCGCCCGTTACGCTTTAGGGCGCGACGCTTCAACGACTTGCGCCAGCGGACGGCCGCCCGCCACTTGCGCGGCACGATCAGGCGCTCGATGCGCAGGGCTTGTTGCCAGGCCACCAGCACGACTTCGGGCTCGCGGCGCAGCAGGCGACGCAGCGGGAAGATCAGCTTGGGGTGGGCATGCTGGAAGCGGACGAACTGCTTGCGCGCCTTGAACGAGTTGCGCAGCACCAGCATCAGTCCGACCACGGTCAGCGGCAGGCCCAGGGGACCGGGCAGCGGCGCGATCAGCGCGCCGGCCGCGATCAGCACGACGCCCAGGCTGACGAGCCCCACGCGCAGGAATCGCGCAATGAGCTCACGGGCGAGGTCATCGGCGGTGCGGCGGGCGCGCGGCATGGCGAGGGCGAAAGCAGTCATGGGAGGGACAAAACGAGCTTGCGCCTCGCTTGCTCCCTGGAAGATCCAGCTCGCCCCGACGCGCCCTCCCGATATGTGGAGGGATGAGGGCGCCGTAAAGGCGCCCTCTGGTCGCAAGGGGGTATGGAAAATGCTATTCAGCTGCGAGTGGCGCCGCTGCCACAGGTTTCCACCTCAACCGGGGCTTGCGGGCGGCCTGGGTCTCGTCCAGGCGCTTGAGCGGCGCATGGTAGGGCGCGCCCTTGAACCGCTCGGCGTCGCCGGCCTTGGCGGCGCCCGCGAGCGCGCGTAGCGCCGCGATGAAGCGATCCAGTTCCTGCTTGCTCTCGGTCTCGGTCGGCTCGATCAGCATCGCGCCGTGGACGACCAGCGGGAAGTACATGGTCATCGGGTGGAAGCCCTCGTCGATCATCGCCTTGGCGAAGTCGAGCGTGGTCACGCCGGTGCCTTCCAGCCAGGCGTCGTCGAACAGGGCCTCGTGCATGCACGGGCCTTCTGGGAAGGCCGGGCTCATCACGTCCTTCAGCTGGGCCTTGATGTAGTTGGCGTTGAGGACGGCGTCCTCGGCCACCTGACGCAGGCCGTCGGCCCCGTGGCTCAGCATGTAGGCATAGGCGCGGACATACATGCCCATCTGGCCGTGGAAGGCGCTCATGCGGCCAAAGGCCGTCGCGGCCCCCTCCTCGCCGGCGTGCTCGACCATCGAGAAGCCGTCGTCGCCGTGGGTCAGCCAGGGCGTGGGCGCGAAGGCGGCCAGGGCTTCCGACAGCACCACCGGACCCGCGCCCGGACCGCCGCCGCCGTGGGGCGTCGAGAAGGTCTTGTGCAGGTTGATGTGCATCGCATCGACGCCCAGGTCGCCGGGGCGGACCCGGCCGACGATGGCGTTGAAGTTGGCGCCGTCGCAGTAGAAGTACGCGCCCGCCGCGTGGGTCAGGCGCGCGATCTCGACGACGTCGCGCTCGAACAGGCCGCAGGTGTTGGGGTTGGTGACCATGATGGCGGCCACGTGGTCGCCGAGCTTGGACTCCAGGTCCGCCAGGTCGACGCGGCCGTCATCGGTCTGGGCGATCTCGACGACGGTGTAGCCGACGAAGGCCGCCGTGGCCGGGTTGGTGCCGTGGGCGCTGGTCGGGGCCAGGACGGTCTTGCGGTGGCCGTTGCCGGCCGCCTCGTGGGCGGCGCGGATGGCCAGCAGACCGCACAGCTCGCCGTGGGCGCCGGCCTTGGGGCTCAGCGCGACGGCGGGCATGCCGGTCAGGGTCTTCAGCCAGTGGGCCAGGCGGTCCATCAGCTGCAGGGCGCCCTGCACGGTCGACTGCGGCTGCAGCGGGTGGATGTCCGAGAAGCCCGGCAGGCGCGCCATCTTCTCGTTCAGGCGCGGGTTGTGCTTCATCGTGCACGAGCCCAGCGGATACAGCGCCAGGTCGATGGCGTGGTTCTTCTGGGACAGGCGCACGTAGTGGCGGACGGCTTCCGGCTCCGACAGACCCGGCAGGCCGATCGGCTCGGCGCGCAGCAGGCCGGCCAGATCGCTCGAAGGGGCGGTGGCGGCCGGCAGGTCGACGCCGGTCTTGTTCCAGCCGTCCAGTTCGAAGATCAGGGCCTCGTCCTGCAGCAGACCGCGACCGCCGGTCAGGGTCTCGTGACCACCGGCATCATTGGCGGCTTCGGGGCGCGTGGGGCGGCCGACGTTGTTCATGCTCATTGGCCCACCACCTTGGTCAGAAGCTTGGCGAAGAAAGTGATGTCGATATCCAGCGTGGTCTCGGTGGCCGCGACCAGCAGCACGTCGTCCAGGCCCGCGCCCGCGTCGAGGCGCGAGAACGGCACGCCAGCGATGACGCCGTTGTTGGCCAGGGTCTCGACCACGTCGGCGGCCTTGCCCGGCACGCGGATGGCGAACTCGTTGAAGAAGCGCGGGGTCAGGATTTCAACGCCCGGCACGGCCTTCAAGGCGTCGCGCAAGGCGACCGCCTTCTGGTGGTTCAGGGCCGCCAGTTGGCGCAGGCCGGTCTCACCGAGCAGGCTCATGTGGATCGAGAAGGCCAAGGCGCAAAGGCCGCTGTTGGTGCAGATGTTCGACGTGGCCTTGTCGCGGCGGATGTGCTGCTCGCGGGTCGACAGGGTCAGCACGAAACCGCGCTTGCCGTCGGCGTCGACCGTCTCGCCGCATAGGCGGCCCGGCATCTGGCGAACGAACTTTTCCTTGCAGGCGAAGAGGCCGACATAGGGGCCGCCGAAGTTCAGGCCGTTGCCGATCGACTGGCCCTCGGCCACGGCGATGTCGGCGCCCATCTCGCCGGGCGACTTCAGCAGGCCGTACGAGACGGCCTCGGTCGTCACCACGATCAGCAGCGCGCCGGCCGCGTGGGCGGCTTCGGCGATCTTCGTCACGTCGGTGACCGTGCCGAACACGTTCGGGGTCTGGACGACGACGCAGGCGGTGTCGGCGTCGATGGCGGCGATCACCGCATCCTCGGCGTCGACGGCCGCGGGCATGGCCTGGGTCGTGACGCCGGCCGCGTGGGCCAGGGTCTCGATGGTCTCGACATAGTGCGGGTGGACGCCGCCCGACATCACCGCCTTGTTCCGGCGGGTGACGCGCTGAGCCATCATCACGGCCTCGGCCGCGCCGGTCGAACCGTCATAGAGCGAGGCGTTGGCCACCTCCATGCCGGTCAGGGCCGCGACCTGGGTCTGGAACTCGAACAGGACCTGCAGGGTGCCCTGGGCGATTTCCGGCTGGTAGGGCGTGTAGCTGGTCAGGAACTCCGACCGCTGGATGATGTGGTCGACCGTGGCCGGCACGTGGTGGCGATAGGCGCCGGCCCCGCAGAAGAACGGTCCCTCCCCCGCGGCGCGATTGCGACGGGCCAGGCCCGCCATCTCGCGCTCGACTTCGATTTCGCCGGCGTGCAGCGGCAGGTCGACGGTTCCGTCGCGGCGGGCCGAGGCCGGCACGTCGATAAAGAGGTCGTCGATCGACTTCACGCCGATCGCGCCGAGCATCTCGACGCGGTCTTCGGGGGTGAGGGGAAGGTAGCGCATACTGATCCGCCGTTAGGGTCTGGAGAACAGCCGGGAGAGCCAGCTCTTCTTGCGGGGGGATGGGTCCGAAAGCGTCGGGCTACGGGAGTCCGACCAGGTCTCGAACGCCGGGGCGAGGGCCGCGTGTAGCGCAGCCGCACCGATCACCGGCTCGATGGGTAGAAAGTCTTCAGGCGGCCGACCGTCATTACCCGGCGTGCGCAAAGCACGAGCAGCGCCATCGGTCGGCAGGATAAACGACGCCGTGGCCTCGGCCAGGGCGAAGAGCGCTTCGGCGACGCCCGGCGTCAGGCCACGCAACGCGGCCATGCCGTCGAACCAATCGAAGCAGCCGCCGTCGCGAGCGACGATCTCGACACCATCCCGCTGCGCGCCGACGGACGCCAAAGCCGCCTCGATCGCCTGATCGAAAGCCGCTTCGGATGGCGTAGCGTCGGAGGCCTGCAGGAAGACGTCGAAGCTCATCTGGTTTTACAGCGTGCTCAGGAACGCTTCGTACGCGTCGCGGTCCATCAGGGCGTCGACCTCGGCAGGGTTCGACAACTTGATCTTGGCGAACCAGCCGCCGCTTTCCGGCAGGGCGTTGACGGTTTCCGGCGCATCGCCCAGCTCGGCATTGCCTTCGACGACTTCGCCCGAGACCGGAGCGTAGACGTCCGAGGCGGCCTTGACGCTCTCGACGACGGCGAGGTTCTCGCCCTGCTTCACGGTCTTGCCGGCTTCCGGCACTTCGACGAACACCACGTCGCCCAGCTGCTCGGCGGCGTAGGCGGTGATGCCGACGGTGGCCACGTCGCCTTGGACGATGACCCATTCATGATCTTTGGTGAAACGCATCTCTGTCGGCCCTTGATTAGAGTTTGCGGACGTAACGATTGGCGACGAACGGGGTAGCCACGACCTCGGCGGCCGCCTGCTTGCCACGAACGATGACCTTGAGCTTCGTGCCCACGGCCGCATAGGCCGGAGGGGCGAAACCGATGGCGATGGGGAAGCCCAGGCTAGGCGCGAAGCCGCCGCTGGTCACCTTGCCGATGACATTGCCGGCTTCATCGGCGATCTCGGCGCCTTCGCGGGCGGGGGCGCCTTCCAGCACCTTGAGGTTCACGCGGACGCGCGACAGCTCGCCGGCCAGCTCCTTGCCGATCCGGGCCGCGCCCAGATAGTCGCCGGCCTCGCGGCGCGACTTGCCGACGGCGAAGTTCAGGCCGCCCTCGATCGGCGAGACGGTCTTGTCCAGGTCATGACCATAGAGCGGCAGGCCGGCTTCCAGGCGCAGGCTGTCGCGGGCTCCCAGGCCAATGGGGCGCACGCGCTCGTCGGCCAGCAAGGTGTTCCAGATGCGCTCGGCGGCGTCGGCCGGAACCGAGATCTCGTAGCCGTCCTCGCCGGTATAGCCCGAGCGCGAGATGATCGCGTCGACGCCGAAGGCGGTCAGCGCCACGGTGTCCATGAACACCATCTGGGCGGCTTGTGGAACATGGGCGGCCAGCACGGCGGCGGCCTCGGGACCTTGCAGCGCCAGCAGCGCGCGATCCTCAAGGCGGGTCACCGTGGCCTCGCCGGCCAGGGCCTGCGCGATGATCTTGTAGTCGTTGTCCTTGCAGGCGCCGTTGACCACCACGAACAGGCCGTCGTCGTCAGGACGCGCGGTCATCAGGTCGTCGATGACCCCGCCCTCGGCGTTCAGCAGCACGCCATAGCGCTGCTTGCCGGGCTTCAGGCCCTGATAGTCGGCCGAGACGACCTTCTCGAAGCTCTTGGCCGGGTTCTCACCGCGCAGGCGGGCCTGGCCCATGTGCGAGACGTCGAACAGGCCGGCGTGCTCGCGGGTCCAGAGGTGCTCTTTCAGCACCCCGTCCTTGTATTGCACCGGCATGGAATAGCCCGCGAACGGCACCATGCGGGCGCCGAGCGCCACGTGGGCGTCGTACAGCGGGGTCTTCTTGAGGTCTTGATCGGACACTGGTGCGGGCTCCAAGCGGGGTCGGCGACGGGACCGGCGTCCGCCGGCAAGTCGCCCCCGCTGTCCCTTGGACCTGAGAGATTCCGGCCTTCCCCCTCTGCTGTTTGGGGTCAGCCTTGCTCCTTCGGCGAGCCGCCCTTTCGGGAGACTACTTTCCAGCGTTCCTAAACCCGCGCGGTCCTTTTGCCTGAGCGTTTCCGGGGCGGTTGCGCCTTCGGCCTCGGGATCGAATCCCGATGTCTCCCGCGAGGGTCGAGGGGGTCAATGCGGGAGGGTCACTCTAGAGTCAAGCTGGACCGGCCTCTTCCACTCCGATTTCCCCGGCGAATGCCGAGGCCCAAATTCATCCGGAGCGTCAGCCGTGCTTGCGCCCTACTCAGAGCACAATGACCAACGCACCTGGGTTCGATCTAGGCCCCGACATTCGCCGGGGAGATCGGATTAAAGGGATAGATCGCCGAACCAGTCGTCCTCGCCGATCGGCGGCCCGGGCGGGACGGCGACCTTGGCCCTGCCGTCCGCGACCAGGGCCGAGAGACGGCCACCGCTCTCGTCGGCGACGATACCGGCCAGGGCGCGGGCTTGAGCGCGATCGGCGCTGTCACCTGCCGTCACCGTCTTGAGCCCCTTACCCCAGTCGGCAAGACGCGCGCGGATCACGGCGGCGGCGGTGGCCGACAGGCTCTTGTCGTCCAGAGCCTGGGCCAGGTTCACGACCATCCGCTGGCGCACGCGGCGGGCCAGCTCGGCCTGGCGACCGGCCGCCTTGCCGTCGAAGGCGGCGAAGGCCAAAGCCTTGTCGAGCAGCCCCTCGACGCCAGGCTGGGCGGCGTCGCGGCGCTTGGCCTCGATCAGGCGGTTCAGGCGGGCCGGCGCGAACAGGTCGCCCCAGACGAGGTCGGCCGCAACCTCGGCCGTGGCCGGCAGATCGAACACCGGACCCTGCTGGAAGGTCTCGATCTCATAGGCGTGGTCGCCGCCCTGCGACTGGCCCGAGGTCAGGACGTCGAGCGTCTTGTCCGAAAGATCCAGCGCGGCGGGCGACAGCGTCCGCAGCAAGGCGTCGATGGCGGCGGTCTGACGTGCCGCCGGCACGATCTTGCTGGCCTCGTGACCGTCGCCCTCGGCGCCGTAGGTGAAGTCGATCCCACCGACCAGCTTGGCCGTCGCGTCCACCTGGTAGCGGTGGAAGATGTAGATCGGCACGACCACGCGGCGCAGGTCCGCCACCGACGCGCCCTTGGGCAGGTTCACCAGGCCGAAGCGGTCCAGAGCGATCTTGCGCACGGCCATCAGGTGGTCGAGCTCCACCACGGGATCGGAACCGTTGTCCCACACTGCGCCTACCGGATGCGGCGTATCGGCCGCGCGGGCGTCCTCGTCGGCGACGTAGCGCAGGCCGTCCGCCTGGCTCTTGTCGGCCTTGGCCTTCAGCCAGGCCTTCTCGTCGACACCCGCAGGGGCGACGCCGTACAGCCAGTCGATGGCGAACTTGTCCCAGGCCCCGACGCCGCGCCCATAGGCGTCCGAGAAGTCGAGCTGGCCGCCCTTGATGGCGATCCGAGCGGTTGGATAGTCCATCACCGAAGCGCGGTCGCCATAGGTGCTGGCCGCGAAATTGTGCTGCAAGCCGATCGAGTGACCGATCTCGTGCGGCGACAGCTGGCGCAGGCGGGCCAGGGAGATCTCGATCGGGTCGTTCGGTCCGCCCTTGCCGGTCTTGTCGGCGCCGAGCAGGCCTTCGAAGATCAGCCGGTCCTGGCGAACCCGTTGCGAGCCCAGCAGGACGTCGCCCTTGATGATCTCGCCGGTGCGCGGGTCGACCACCGCATGGCCGTACGACCAGCCGCGCGTCTGGCGGTGCACCCAGTTGACGACGCTGTAGCGGGCGTCGAGCGGGCTGACGCCCTCGGGCAGCAGCTCGACCTTGAAGGCGTCGATGAAGCCGGCGGCCTCGAAGGCCTGGTTCCACCACCGGCCGCCCTCGATCAGGGCCGAACGCACCGGCTCGGGCGCGGCGCGGTCGACATAGAAGACGATCGGTTTCTTGACCGGCGAGCGGGCCGCGGACGGGTCGGTCTTCTCCAGGCGGAAGCGGTGGACCAGGCGATAGACCAGCGGCTCGTTCAGCGGCGCGGAATAGTCGGCCACCGTGTGGTCGATGACGCCGACGCGCGGATCGTTCTGGCGCGGCTGGTAGCCGGGCTCGGGCAGGGCCACGAACGAGTGGTGCAGGGCCAGGGTGACGTTGCGCGGATCGGGGACGATGCCGCGCACCTCGGATCCGGGCTCGTCGCCGACGAAGGTCTGCACCGCCTCCAGCTCGACGTTCGTCGGGAAGACGTTCACCTCGCCGGTGTCGGCATAGGAGAGGCCGTCGTTCAGGCGGAAGTCGCCCTGACGGGTGCGCTTGAGGGTCTTGGCGATGCCTTGCGCGTCGCGGGTCAGGAAGGTGGTGACGTCGACCAGCAGGCCGTCGGCGCTCTCGGCCTCGATCACGTTCGACCAGACGCTGGAGCCTGGGAACGAGTCGGCCACGGCCTTCTTCTCGTCGACCGAACCGCGCGCGGCGTTGAAGCCCCAGTTCTCGAACTGGGCGATCACCTTCCCGCCCACGCGGCGGAAGGCGATGATCTGGGTGTCGCCGGGGGCCGAGCGGTCCAGCCCCGTCGGGTTCGAGCCCAGGCCGGCCCGGAGATAGGTCTGGTAGATATAGCGCCCGGCGATCCCGTCCGCGCCCGGCTTGGGCAGCAGCATCAAAACCCGGCCGTTCTTCTTGTCCACGAACACCGGGACGAGGCCGTCCTTGCGCTCGAGCCCGGCGGTCGCGTCGGCGAACTTGTCCGTGCTCTTGGCGGACGCGGCCGGCTTGGCCTTCTCGGCATAGGCGGGCGCGGCGATCGCGCCGACACAGACGCTCGCCATCAACATGGCGACCACGGACTTCTTCATGACCCCTCCCGACGCACTAAGGCGGCGGGACTGTCGGGCGGGTTGGGAGGGATTGCAACTGGCCGGCAGAGACACGGATCGACTTGCCTATCGATCAAGCTCTCCCACACCCACTTCCCCGGCGAATGCCGGGGCCCAGATGAAACCGAGAGAAGCTCAGGCTGAATCTGGGTCCCGGCATTCGCCGGGAAGATCGGTGTTGAGTGGGTGTTCTCAGCCAGCAGTTCGGGCGCAAGCGCACTCGCGACCTCGAAGAACTCAGGCAGGCTCGAGGCCTCGACAACCAGCCCCACTATGTTGCTCTCCGAAATCCAGACGCCGGCTTCGGCGTCCCATTCGGCGGAGACATAGGGCGGGCTGTGCATCGAGACCTGTCCTTACATCCGCTCCGGCGCTTCGATGCCGAGCAGGTCCAGGGTCAGTTCCAGCTGGCGCAGGGTGGTCTCGGCCAGCGACAGGCGCGAAGCCCGTAGCTCTTCGGTGTCCGCTCCCATGATCGGGCAGGCCGCGTAGAACTTCGAGAAGGTCTGGGCCAGCTTGTAGGCGTGCTCGGCCACGAAGTTGGGAGCCTTTTTATCATAGGCCTCCTGCAGGGCGCCCTCGAAGGCGTCCAGCAGCATGGCCAGGTCGCGCTCGGCCTGCTCATGGATCACGATCCGGCCGGAGGTCGCGCCGGCTTCGGAAGCCTTGCGCAGCACGCTCTTGATGCGCACCGACTGGTACAGCAGGTACGGGCCGGTCTTGCCCTCGAAGCTGGTGAAGCGGTCGAGGTCGAAGACGTACGAGGTGCCGCGGAAGTTCTGCAGGTCGGCGAACTTCAGGGCGGCGACGCCGACCTTGTGCGCGGTTTCCTCGAACTGCTCCTCGGAGAGCTCGGCGCCGAGGCCGGCTTCGCGCAGGCGCTCGCGGGCCTTCTCGCGGGCCATCTCGATCAGGTCGTGCAGTTTCAGGACGCCGCCCGCGCGGGTCTTGAAAGGCTTGCCGTCCGTGCCGTTCATCGTGCCGAAGCCGATGTGCTCCAGCGAGCCTTCTTCCGCATAGCCGGCCAGGTAGGCGGCGCGGAACACGGTCTCGAAGTGCAGGGCCTGGCGCTGATCGACGCAGTAGAGGATCAGGTGCGGGTCGAACGACTTGCGACGATCCAGGATCGTGGCCAGGTCGGTCGTGCCGTACATGGCCGAGCCTTCGGACGACACCACCAGCAGCGGCGGCACGTCCTGCTTGTCGCCCTCGCGGGCCACGCGGACGATGCGGGCGCCCTGGTCGGCGACCAGCAGGCCCTTGTCTTCCAGCTGGCGGACCATCGGGTCGATCAGGTCGTTGACGTCGCTCTCGCCCTTCCAGAGGTCGAAGTCGACGCCCAGGGCGTGGAACTCGCGCTCCAGGGCCACGCGGCTGACATTGACGAAGTGACGCCATAGCAGGCGGTAGCCGAAGCGGCCGTTCTGAAGCTCGGCGGTCGCCTTGCGGGCGCGCTCCTTGAACTCCGGATCTTCCTTCTGGCGGACAGAGGCGGCCGGATAGATGCGGTCGAGATCGGCCAGGGTGATCCGGCTTTCGAACTCGGCCATGACCTTGGCTTCGTCGGCCGACGAGAAATCGCGCGGGGCGTCCGGCAGTTTCTCCATCAGGGCGCGGATGAAGGCGTCCTCGTCGATGATCGCCGAAATGAGCAGCCCCATCTGGAAGCCCCAGTCGCCGAAGTGGGCGTCGCCCACCACGTCGTCGCCCCGGAAGCGGTACAGGCGCTTGATCGACTCGCCGATGATCGAGGCGCGCAGGTGGCCCACGTGCATCGGCTTGGCGACGTTGGGACCGGCATAGTCGATCAGGACGCGGCGCGGCTCTTCCAGCAGTTGGGCGCCGGCGCGGTCATCAGAAGCGATCTCGCGAACGCGGGCCGACAGGGCCTCGTCGCTGACGCGCATGTTGATGAAGCCGACCCCGGCGATCTCGACCGAGGCCAGGCGCGGGTCGCCCTTCAGGATCTCGACGACCTGCACGGCGATTTCGCGCGGATTGCGCTTGGCGCTCTTGGCGGCCGCGAGGGCGCCGTTGCACTGGAAATCGGCCAGGTCGGGACGGTCGGACGCGGTGACGCGTCCGAACTCGGGAGGCAGTCCGGCGGCCTGGAAAGCGGCCGCGGCCGCCTCGCTCAGGGACCGCTTCAAATCGTTCATTGCTTGGTGGTCGTCCCTGCTGGGGCAGCCTGGGCGGTTTGACCGGCGTTGACGCGGAAGCGCTTGCCCTCACGGTTGAAGGCGGCCATTTCCGGCGTGACGTCGAAGCCCAGCAGCACCTCGAAATTGACGCCGCTGACCTTGGCGTCGGCGCGCGGAATGGTGATCTGCTCGATGGTCTGGGTGGTGTAGACGCGATCCTGGCCCGGCGAGAAGCTCACCGGCAGGTCGAAATATTCCTTGGCGATCACCGACTGGTTCCGCTCGGTGACGGCGACCCAGTAGCGATAGACGTGCTTGTCGCCCTCGGCCTTCGGACCACGGCCCAGCTGGAACAGGGCCTCGATGCGGATCTTGATCGGCTCGTCGCTCTTGTAGGCGCAGCCCGAGGCGATGCTCTGGATCTCGCCTGTGAAGCCAGCCTGGGCGGCCGATTCCTTGCCGTCCTTGAAGTCGACATAGCGGCTGGCGTCGTACAGCACCTTCACATAGGGGCACGGGCCGGCGTTGCGCAGCTGTTGCAGCGGAGCCTTGGGCTGGTTCCACTCCTCGTCGCGCTTGCGCTTCTTGGCGGCGTCGTCCTCGCTACCGCCCTGGTCGCCGCGGTCGCCACGCTGGGCATGGGCGGTCGTCGCCGTCGCGGCGATCGAAACGGCCATCAAAGCGCTGAGGGCGAGCGAGAAGGTGCGGCGCATGAAACGTCGATCCGAGAAAAGAAGAGCCAAGCGGGGCCACAGCGCCCCGCCAGCGTCATGCAGCCTGATAAAGGCATATGCGTGACGTCGCAACGCCGCAGACTCCTGGCGTCACGGGCTTCGAGGCACTAGGTTCCGCGCCATGAACGCCGAGACCCCGATCCGACGCCCGATCTCCCTGGTGCTGGCCAGCCCGCGCGGCTTCTGCGCCGGCGTGGATCGCGCCATCCAGATCGTCGAGCGCGCCGTCGAGAAGTTCGGCGCGCCGGTCTATGTGCGCCACGAGATCGTCCACAACCGCCACGTGGTCGATCGCCTGAAGGCGCTGGGCGCGGTGTTCATCGAGGAACTCGAAGAAGCCCCCGACGACCGCCCGGTGGTGTTCTCGGCCCACGGCGTGCCCAAGTCGGTGCCGGCCGAGGCCAAGGCGCGGCAGATGATCTATCTCGACGCCACCTGCCCGCTGGTCTCCAAGGTCCATGTCGAGGCCCAGAAGCATTTCGACGCCGGCCGCGAGATCGTACTGATCGGCCATGCCGGCCACCCTGAGGTGATCGGCACCATGGGCCAACTGCCCGAGGGCTCGGTCACCCTGATCGAGGACCTGAAGGACGCCGCCGCCTGGCAGCCCAAGGACGCCTCGAACGTGGCCTTCCTGACCCAGACGACGCTGTCGGTCGACGATACGGCCGACATGGTCGCCCTGCTGCGCGAGCGCTTCCCCGGGATCGCCGCGCCGCACAAGGAAGACATCTGCTACGCCACCACCAACCGCCAGGACGCGGTCAAGCACCTGGCCGAACAGGCCGAGCTGGTGCTGGTGGTCGGCTCGCGCAACTCGTCCAATTCGGTGCGCCTGAAGGAGGTCGGCCTGAAGGCCGGCGCAACGGCGGCTCACCTGATCGACGACGCCAGCGGGATCGACTGGAGCTGGTTCGAAGGCGTCTCCCGCGTCGGCCTGACCGCTGGGGCCTCGGCGCCGGAAGACCTGGTGCAAGGCGTGATCGACGCCATCTCGGCCCGCTTCGACACCACGGTGGAAGAGCTGGTCGAGGCGCGGGAAACGATCACCTTCAAGCTGCCGCGCCTGCTGACCGCCTGACGGCCTGCAGTTGCGGGACCGAAACCCCGCCCTTCGACAAGCTCAGGGTGAGGTTTCTATTGAAGCGGCGCCAAAAGTAGCCCTCACCCTGAGCTTGTCGAAGGGCGAGGGCGGCAACCACCCTTGACCGCCGCCCTCGCGTCGAGCATCCCGGCGTCATGGCCGTCTATACCGACATCACCGACGCGGAACTCGAAGCCTTCCTGGAAGGCTACGACCTGGGTCTGCCCCTGGCGTTCAAGGGCATCGCCGAGGGCGTGGAGAACTCCAACTTCCTGCTGGAGACCGAGAGGGGTCGCTACATCCTCACGGTGTACGAGCGTCGGGTGAAGGCCGAGGACCTGCCCTATTTCCTCAACATGCTGACCTGGCTGGCCGACAAGGGCTATCCCAGCGCGCGGCCGATCCCGACCCGCAGCGGCGCCACGCTGTCCAGCCTGCGCGGCAAGCCGGCGGCGATCGTCGAGTTCCTGCCCGGCCTGTCGGTGCGCAAGCCGACGCCCGCCCACTGCCGCGAAGCCGGCGAAGGTCTGGCCTGGCTGCATCTGGCGGGCGAAGGCTATGCCGGCCGCCGGGCCAACGACCTCGGCCAAGCTTCGTGGTCGCCGTTGTTCGCCAAGCACCGCAAGGCCGCCGAGGGCCTGAAGCCGGGCCTGGCCGCCACCATCGACACCGACCTGTCGCAGCTGGCCCTGATGTGGCCGCGCAATCTGCCGACCGGCACGATCCACGCCGACTATTTCCCGGACAACGTCTTCTTCCAGTCGAACGGCAAGTTCGCCGCGGCGATCGACTTCTATTTCGCCTGCGACGACAGCTACGCCTACGACGTGGCCGTGACCCTGAACGCCTGGTGCTTCGAGGCCGACGGCAGCTTCAACATCACCGCCGCCAAGGCGCTGCTGAACGGCTATGAGCGCCGTCGCCCGCTGAGCCCGGTCGAGAAGGAAGCCCTGCCGATCCTGGCGCGCGGGGCGGCCATGCGTTTCTTCCTGACCCGCCTGGCCGACTGGGGCTCGACGCCCGCCGGCGCGCTGGTTCGGCCCAAGGATCCGCTGGAGTACGAGCGCAAGCTGGCCGTCCACCGCGAAGGCCTCGTGCTGTTCTGATGACGCCCAAGGTCACGATCTATACCGACGGCGCCTGCAAGGGTAATCCAGGCCCAGGCGGCTGGGGCGCCATCCTGTTCTACGGCGACAAGAAGAAAGAGATCTGCGGCGGCGAGCCGGCGACCACCAACAACCGCATGGAGTTGATGGGCGCGATCTCGGCCCTGGAGCTCTTGAACCGCCCCTGCAAGGTCGAGCTGCACACCGACAGCCAGTACGTCATGAAGGGCATCCAGGAGTGGATCCGGGGCTGGAAGGCGCGCGGCTGGAAAACGGCCGACAAGAGCCCGGTGAAGAACGACGACCTCTGGAAACGCCTCGACGCTGCGCGGGATCGGCACGACGTCGACTGGCGCTGGGTCAAGGGCCACGCCGGCCATCCGCTCAATGAGCGGGCGGATGCCCTGGCCAATGAGGGCCTGCGCAAGGCCAATCCGCGGGTGTTCTAGGCCTTCCACGTAACTCAGTATTACCCGTCATCCCGCGTTTTATGCGCGGGACCCATTTGTCCGCCGCGGGTGCGGAGCAGAATGGAACACTCACGAAGAAGCTGAACCATGGGTCCCGCGCATAAAGCGCGGGATGACGGGTTTGCGGGATGTTTGGGGAGTTCCTAAGCCGCCGCATCTAGCGCGAGCAGGCTGCCGGGCTGGTCGCCCGTCGCGAATGGCAGGCCCTCGTCCTCCCAGCCCGTGATCCCGCCGATCATCAGCTTCACCGGACGCCCCAGCTTGGCCAGGTTCAGGGCCGCGCGGTCGGCGCCGTTGCAGTGCGGGCCGGCGCAATAGACCACGAACAGGGTGTCGGCCGGCCACTCGGCCATGCGCTCAGCGGTCATGTCGGCATGGCGCAGGTGAATGGCGCCCGGCACGTGCCGTCGGGCATAGGCCTGTGGTTGGCCAACGACGTGCAGCAGGACGAAATCCATCTCGCCCGCGCGCATGGCGGCGCCGACATCCGAACAGTCGGTCTCCAGCGACAGGCGCGCGGCAAAGTGGGCGGCGGCGTCGCGGAACGACGCGGCGGGAATGGCGGATACAGAGCTCATGACGGCCTCCGTTGATGACGAGTGCAGACTTGCCCGAGGCTCCGCTTCCGCGTTAGCTGGCAAGATCGACATCGACCGTAAAGATTATGCCAAACGCCTCGCCATCCACTGGCCCCCTCGTCGTCGCCCTGGCCTATGACGGCCTCTGCACGTTCGAATACGGCGTGGCGGTCGAGCTGTTCGCCCTGCCCCGGCCGGAGATGGGGCCGGACTGGTACCGCTTCGCCACCGCCGCCGTGGAGCCCGGCGACCTGCGCGGGCTGGGCGGGGTGCGGATCGTCGGCGACGGCGGCCTGGAACTGCTGGACCAGGCCAGCGTCATCGTCGCCCCGGGTTGGCGCGGCATGGACCATCCCGTGCCCCAGCCACTGATCGAGGCCCTGCGCGCGGCCCATGTGAATGGGGCGCGGCTGATGTCGATCTGCTCCGGCGTCTTCGTCCTGGCCGCCACCGGCCTGCTGGACGGCCGCCAGGCCACCACCCACTGGCGCTATGCCGACGCCCTGCGCGAGCGGCATCCGGCCATCAAGGTCCAACCGGACGTGCTCTATGTCGACGAAGGCGACCTGCTGACCTCGGCCGGCAGCGCGGCCGGCATCGATCTTGGCCTGCACCTGATCCGTCGCGACTTCGGCCCCGAGGCCGCCAACACCGTCGCCCGCCGCCTGGTCGTGCCGCCGCATCGCGACGGCGGCCAGGCCCAGTTCATCCAGCAACCCGTCCCCAGCGTCCACGAAGCCTCGCGCCTGGGTCCGATCCTCGACCGCATGCGCGCCGACCTCTCGCGCGCCCACACCATCAAGGCGCTGGCCGACGCGGCGGGCATGAGCGAGCGGACCTTCCTGCGCCGCTTCGAGGCCGCCACCGGCGACACCCCGGCCCGCTGGTTGCTGGCCGAACGCCTGAACCGGGCCCGGGACCTGCTGGAGACCTCGTCGGTCGGGATCGAGCAGGTCGCGGAAGCCGTGGGCCTGGGCGCTCCCGCCCTGCGCCACCACTTCCGCCGCCAGCTCTCGACCACGCCGGGCGCCTATCGGGCGCGGTTCGCCAGGGCCTGAAGGACGAGAGCTTGAGACAGGCTTCTGTGGACGCCCGCGAAATCCGCTCGCCAGCGCCGGCCGGGTCTGCGAGTCAGCCCGCATGAAACTCGTCGGCTACTACCGGGTGCCGCCCGTGCGCGGGATCTTCTTCAGCCCCGCCCAAGAGGAGCGTCTCCTGCTGCTGGGTTGCGAGGAGGTTTTCAGCGATCGCTGCCTGGCCACCGGCGTGGTGCGCCCCGGCCTGCAGCGAGCGTTGGCGGCGCTGGAGCATGGCGGCGCGCTGGCGATCCCGAGCTTCCACGCCCTGGCCGGGACGATGGTCGACCTGCTGGACGTGGTTGTGGACCTGCGGACGCGCGGCCTGCACCTGGTCGTCCAGCAGCCCGAGATCGACACCCGCGCCGACGCCGGCCTGTTCGAGGCGGTGCAACTGCTGGCCGCGTTCAACGGCGAACGCCCGATGGTCCGCGCCGCCGAAGCCGCCCTGGTCGCCAAGGGCGGCAAGGCCGGCGGCATGAACGGGTTGAAGGCCGCGCCCCCGGCCGAAGCCGAGGACGCGCCGGAAGACGTCGAGGTTGAGGACTAGACCTTCAGGCGATAGCCCGTCTTGAAGATCCACCAGACGGCCGCCAGGCAGGCGGCCAGGAATACCGCCGTCATGCCCAGGCTGACGCCGACGCCCACGTCCGACTGGCCGTAGAAGCTCCAGCGGAAGCCGCTGATCAGATAGACCACCGGGTTGAACAGGGTGATCTTCTGCCAGATCGGCGGCAGCATCTTGATCGAGTAGAAGCTGCCGCCCAGGAAGGTCAGCGGCGTGATGATCAGCGCTGGCACGATCTGCAGCTTCTGGAAGTTGTCCGCCCAGACGCCGATCACGAAGCCGAACAGGCTGAAGGTTACCGCCGTCAGGACCAGGAACAGCATCATTACGAACGGGTGGGCGATCTCGAAGGGCACGAAGATCCGGGCCGTGGCCAGGATCAGCAGGCCCAGCAGCACCGACTTGGTCGCCGCAGCGCCGACATAGCCCAGCACCGTCTCGACCCACGACACCGGCGCCGACAACAGCTCGTAGATCGTGCCGGCCCACTTGGGCATGTAGATGCCGAACGAGGCGTTGGAGATGCTCTCGCCGAGCAGCGACAGCATGACCAGACCCGGGATGATGAAGGCGCCGTAGCTGACGCCGTCGATGGCCTGCATGCGCGAGCCGATCGCCGAACCGAACACCACGAAATACAGCGAGGTCGAGATGACCGGCGCCAGGATGCTCTGCATCAAGGTGCGGAACCAGCGCGCCAGCTCGAAACGGTAGATGGCCTTGATCGCGAACAGGTTCATTGCGGGGCCCTCACCAGGCTGACGAAGATGTCCTCCAGAGAGCTCTGGTCGGTCTTGAGGTCCTTGAAGTCGACGCCTTGCTCGGCGAGGCGGCGCAGCAGGTCGGCGATGCCGGTGTCCTCGGCCTGGGCGTCGAAGGTGTAGACGAGGTCGGCGCCGTCGTTGGTCAGGCTCAGGTGCGGATCGGACAGGGCGGCCGGAAGGGCGGCGAGCGGCTCCCTCAGGTGCACGGTCAGCTGCTTCTTGCCCAGCTTTCGCATCAGGACCGACTTGTCCTCGACCAGGATGATCTCGCCCTTGTTGATCACCCCGATCCGGTCGGCCATCTCCTCGGCCTCCTCGATATAGTGGGTGGTCAGGATGATGGTGACGCCGCTCTCACGCAGCTTGCGGACCATCTCCCACATGTCGCGGCGCAGCTCGACGTCGACGCCGGCGGTGGGCTCGTCCAGGAACAGGATGGTCGGTTCGTGGCTCAGCGCCTTGGCGATCATCACCCGGCGCTTCATGCCGCCCGACAGCGCCATGATCTTGCTGTCCTTCTTGTCCCACAGGGAGAGGTCGCGAAGGATCTTCTCGACCAGGGCGTCGTTGCGCGGTTTGCCGAAGAGGCCGCGCGAGAAACTGACCGTAGCCCAGACAGTCTCGAAGGCGTCGGTGTGCAGCTCCTGCGGCACCAGGCCGATCTTGGTGCGGGCGGCGCGGTAATCGCGCACCACATCGTGACCGTCGGCCAGGATCGTACCCTGGCTGGGGTTCACGATCCCGCAGATGATGCTGATCAGGGTTGTCTTGCCCGCCCCGTTCGGACCGAGCAGGGCGAAGATCTCGCCCTGGCGGATGTCGAGGTCGATCGTCTTCAGGGCCTGATGGCCGGACGCATAGGTCTTGGTCAGACCTGATACCGATATGATGGAAGTCACGCCTTCTCCCCTAGCGCGACGATGCAGCATCGCGCGTCCCTGCCAGCCTGAGGCTATTGCGGCCTCAAATGGTGTCTTACGGCGGACATAACAGGGGAAGCGTCGCGATCTGTCAGCAGACCGTCCTCAAGTCGGGATCTTGCGCACCTTCAGCACCCCGCCGTCGACGCCGGTGACCACCACTTCCTGGCTGATCTCGGGGATCGGCTCGTCGGTCTCGGCGGCCCAGTCCTTGCCGTCGATGAAGACCCGCCCCCGGCCCTGCTCGAAGGTCGACAGCACTTGGCCGCGCTGGCCGACCAGCCGTTGCAACGGGTCGTTGAGGTCTGGGCTCTTGGGCTCCAGCACCGGCCGCAGGTAGCGCTTGGCCAGCAGGGTCGTGGCGATGGTCAGGGCCGCGAAGAGGCCGACCTCGATCACCGGCCCCAGGTGCACGAACTGGGAGAACACCCCGACCACGAAGGCGCTGGCAGCGGGCCACAGCAGCCAGCCGGTCCCCGTGGCGACCTCGACCGCCAGGAAGATCGCCGCCACGGCCAGCCACAGCCAGAACGGATGCAGCGCGTAGAAACCCGCGATCGCACCCATGGCCTTAGGCTCCGCGCTTGCCGCCGGTCGGCGTCGAGGTGCTCGACGTCGCGGCGGAAGAGGCCGAGCGCGCCTGCGGCGAGCTGGCCCGCTGGGTGTCGGAGCCAAGGGTCTTGACCAGCTCGCTGACGCCCGCGACCGTGCCGGTCAGGCCGGCGAAGTCGGCGGGGACGATGACCGTCTTCTGCTGCGGGCTGCGGGCCAGCTCGCCGAAGGCTTCCACGTACTTCTGGGCGATGAAGTAGTTGATGGCGTTGACGTCGCCCTTTGCGATGGCTTCCGAGACGAAGGCCGTCGCCTTGGCCTCGGCCTCGGCTTCCCGTTCGCGCGCCTCGGCGTCGCGGAAGGCGGCCTCACGGCGGCCCTCGGCCTGCAGGATCGCCGACTGCTTGGAGCCCTCGGCCCGGGTGATGGCCGACTGCTTCTCGCCCTCGGCCTCGGTGATCACCGCGCGGCGCTCGCGCTCGGCCTTCATCTGGCGGGCCATGGCGTTGGTGATGTCCTGCGGCGGGGTCAGGTCCTTGATCTCGATCCGCGCCACCTTCACGCCCCACGGACCGGTCGCATGGTCGATGGTCGACAGCAGGCGCGTGTTGATCGAGTCGCGCTGGCTCAGCACCTCGTCCAGTTCCAGCGAACCGACGACGGTGCGCAGGTTGGTCTGGGCCAGCTGGGTGATGGCGTAGATCAGGTTGTCGACCCGATAGGCGGCGGCGGCGGCGTCCATCACCTGGATGAAGACGATGGCGTCGACCTTCACCGACACGTTGTCCTTGGTGATGACCTCCTGCTGAGGCACCTCCAGGACCTGCTCCATCATGTTGACCTTGCGGCCGATGGTTTCGAAGAACGGCGTCAGGATGGTGATGCCTGGCTTCAGCGTGCGGACATAGCGGCCGAAGCGCTCGACCGTGAACTCCCGCCCCTGGGGCACGATCTTGATCGCGCCGAACAGCAGGACGAACGCGAAACCCAGGAAGATCAGTACGACGATGCCGCCCACGATGGTGCTCCCAAACCTAACTTGAGGTGGAGCTTAGCGCGCACCCTCGTCGTCCGCCATGGAATCCCGCGTGACCGGGCGAACCTGCAGCATCGACTGCGAAAGCTTGCGGGCCAGGGCCTGCCCCTTGCGGGCGGCCTGCTGCTCGGCCTTGCGGCTGTCGGCGTCGCAGGTCGGGTATTCGCTGCGGCGCGAGGCGAAACCGGTGTTGAACCGTTCGCGCAGCTGGACGTCGAAGGCCTGGTCGGCCTGCTCGACCTCGGTCAGCCGCACCATGCGCGCGCGCCAGTACTGGTCGCCTTCGCCCTCGCAGGCCTGGCGCAGGGCGTGGCTCTCGCCCAGCGTATAGGCCAGGTCCAGCAGGCGCTGGCGCTCGCCCGCCTCGCGGTCTTGAGCGAGGGCCATTGGAGCGAGAACCGGCGTAACGATGAGGGCGCTCAGGAGGACGCCGATCAGGAACGGACGCGACATGACGCCCGTTATCGCCAATGCCGGGCGCGCTGTCACGAGGCCGCCCCAACAGGGCGAATCCGCCCCGCGACCGCCTGGGGACAAAATGTCCCCCGGTGTCAAAAAAGCTTGAGCTTAAAAGGCCTTGCGATCGCCACAGATGAGGCGTTCCCTGTGGATACTGCAAGGAGGTCTACCCATGACTGAGGTGCATTACGGCGTCGTGCGTGTCGGTGACCGCTGGTCGATCATCGGCGATAATCTGCGATTTGGCGCCTACGAAACGCGCGGCGAAGCCAGCGCCGCCGCCCGCCGCCTGGCGGAACATCCGGCCGGTCTCGGCTTGCCGGTCATGCTGCACGAGCAGGAAGAGGACTGGATCCTCTCAGGCCCCCGGCCTCTTAGCTGAGACGCGCCCCCAGGTTGGGGCGTGTTCGGAAGACTCTCGTCGTCATCGCGAAACTAAGCCGTGAGCTGCGCGCTTCTACGGGGCGCTACCACGGGAGGTTCGCATGACCGCCATCGCCCGCTTCGCCAGGTCCTCCGCCGACGGCGAGGCCGCTACGACCTTTTCGGCCAATCGGCTGCTCGCCGCGCTTCGCGCCGACGCGCTGGCTGAGCTGGCCCCGCACCTGACGCTTGTCGACCTGGGCGCGGACGCCGTCCTGTTCGACGCCGGCGACGATGTCGAAGCCACCTACCTGCCCTGCGGCCCGACCCAGGTGTCGCTGCTGGTCGTCACCGCCGACGGCCAGGAGATCGAGGCCGCCAGCATCGGCTTCGAAGGCGCCATCGGCGGGGTCGTCAGCGCGGGGTTCAAGCCCGCCTATGGCCGCGCCGTGGTGCGCGTGCCCGGCCACGCCTTCTGCATCTCCACCCATCGTCTCGAAGAGGTGAAGACGCGTCACGCCATCGTGGCCGACCTCTTCGATCGCGCCGCCGACGTGTTCATCGCCCAGATGATGCAGCTGGTGGCCTGCAACGCCCTGCACCCCATCGAGCAGCGCGTCTGCCGCTGGCTGCTGTTCGCTCATGACCGCTCTGGCGCCGAGCCGATCCGCCTGACCCAGGAGACCCTGGCCCAGATGCTGGGCGTCCAGCGCACGACGGTCAGCGCCGTCGCCCGCACCCTGCAGGACGCCGCCATCATCCACATCGGCCGCGGCCGGGTGGAGGTGCTCGACAGGCCGGGGCTGGAAAGGCGCGCCTGCGAATGCCACAGCGCGGTCGAGGCCCATTTCAAGCGCATCCTGCCGAAGGTGGAGCTCTAGACTCGGAAGGCGCTGGCCCTGGTCAGCGCCGCCTCGGCTTCGCTCATCAGCCGCGCCACGATCTCGCCGGCCGGCAGCACCTCGCGGACACCGCCGGCGCTCTGGCCCATGGCGAAGCAGGACTTGTCCGGGTCCAGTCCCTCGATCTGGCCGCCGATGCCGCCCATGGCCCCGGCCCGGATCGAGACCACGGCCTGCTGCGGGAAGGGCTGGATGTCGGCCGGCCGTGCCTCCCAGTCGCCGACATAGGGGTTCTTGCGCACCCGCATCGGCTTGCCCGAATAGCAGCGGGTGCGGATCGTATCCTCATCGGCCGCCTCGACCACCGCCTGGCGATAGAGGTCGCCGGCATGCGCTTCGTGCGAAGCAATGAAGCGGGTGCCCATCCAGACGCCTTGAGCGCCCAGGGCCAGCGCCGCCGCCAGGCCTCGCCCGTCGTGCAGGCCCCCGGCGGCGACCACGGGGATCTTCACGGCCTCGACGGCTTGGGCGACCAGCGGCAGGGTGCCCACAAGGCCTGTGTGCCCCCCGCCCTCGCCGCCCTGGCAGATGACCGCGTCGCAGCCGGCCTGCTCGGCCTTCACCGCGTGCTTCACCGCCCCGCAGACGACCATCACCTTCAAGCCGGCCGCCTTCAGGCGCGCGATGATCGGCAGGGGCACGCCGAGGCCGGCGATGAAGGAAGAGGCCCCCTCCTCGATGATCACCTCGACGCTGGCGGTGAGCGCATCGGGCGTGGCGGCCAAAAGGTCGACGCCGAACGGCTTGTCGGTGAGATCGCGGACCTCGCGCATCTGGGCGCGGATGAAGTCTGGCGAGGTCCCGGCCATGCCCAGCACGCCATAGCCGCCGGCGTTCGACACGGCCGCCGCCAACGGCGCGTACGACACCCCACCCATGCCGGCCAGCAGGATCGGGTGCTCGATGTCCAGAAGATCGCAGAGCGGCGTGCGCAGCCCCATGGGCTATCCTCCCCTATTTTCAGGAAGGATTTCCGTCGGCGACCGGCGCGGCAAGCCTGCCGCGAGGTCAGCGTCAGTCCGGGAAGCCCTAGCGGTGTTTCACCAGCTCGGCTTCGACATCCGACTCGCAGGTCCAGAAGCAGCTGGCCATGGCGGTCAGGATCAGGGCGATCAGCGTCAGGAAGCCGCGCGGCGGGGCCAGGCTGACGACGTCTTGGGGCGTCATCTCTTTTCGTTTCCTCTCACGACGCCCCGATCTGATGTCCAGGCTGCCGTGAGAGGAAGAGTTGCATCACGCCGCGGGCTTCGCAAGCCCATGTTTTACATGGCTTTTTATTGGACTTCAGAGTCCAAGAAACCGGAAACCTAGAAGATCGAGTACCCGCCATCGATGACGATGGTCGTGCCCGAGTGGTAGCTGGACGCGTCCGAGGCCAGGTAGACGGCCATACCGCCGAAGTCCTCGGGCTCGCCCCAGCGGCGGGCGGGGACGCGCGGGATGACCTTCTCGGCAAAGGCCGAATTGCCCTGGGCGCCGGCGGTCATGTCGGTGGCGATCCAGCCCGGCAGGATGGCGTTGGCGCGCACGCCGTAGCGAGCGTGCTCGACGGCCACCGACTTGATCATCGAGATCACCGCGCCCTTGGTCGCGGCATAGGCCTCGTTCCGCGCCGCGCCCTCGATGGCGGCCAGCGAGGCGATGCCGACCAGCGAGCCGCCGGCGTCGCCGGTCTTGGCCCGCTCGACCATGTGGCGGCAGGCCTCGCGCAGGGTGAAGAAGACGCCGTCCAGATTGACCGACAGCACCTTGCGGTAGGTCTCGGTCTTCATGTCGACGAAAGAGGGCGAGCCGTAGCCAATGCCGGCATTGGCGAAGACGCTGTCGACCCGGCCCATGGCGGCGACGGCCTCTTCCATGCCCTCGCGGACCTGGTCTTCGTCGGAGACGTCGACGGTCTGGGCCTTCACCCGGACGCCCAGGGTGGTCAGCTGCTGTTCGGCCTCGAGATTGCGCTCGGGGTTGGAGCCCCAGATCACGATGTCCGCCCCGGCCTGCGCCATCGCCTTGGCCATGCCAAAACCGATGCCGCGATTGCCGCCGGTGACCAGGGCGACCTTGCCCGACAGATTGAACGGCGCGTAGGCCATGGTCAGCCCTCCCTCATTCTTCTTGAAACAGTTGTTTGAAGAAGAGCGGGTCAGGCGCGGGCGGTCAAGCGTCCAGGGATCAGCCGCCCCAGAAGTGGAAGGTCTCCCAGCCCGCGCCGATGGCCGGGCGGGAAATGGCCAGGATGTCGGTGATCGTCAGGGCGACCTTGAAGATGAACTCGCTGACGCCGGGAACCCAGAAGATCAGGGCGAACAGGATCAGGAAGCCGACCCGCTCGACCTTGCGCATCCCCTCGCGGACGCCGTCGGGCAGGAACGGCCGGATGACGCCATAGCCGTCCAGTCCAGGCACGGGCAGCAGGTTCAGGATCAAGGCGCTGGCCTGCAGGAAGGCCAGCATCGACAGGGCGTTGCGCAGCGGCGGCGAGGTCACGAACGGCAGGGCCATGGCCAGGGCGATCAGGACGATCAGCGTCCCCAGCGGCCCCGCCAGCGAGGCCAGCGACCGCCAGCCCTTGGACCGCATCAGGTCCTCGCGCAGATAGACCGCCCCGCCCGGAAAGCCGATGCCGCCCAGGGCCAGGGCGATCAGCGGGAAGACGATAGTGGTGGCCAGGTCGGAATACTTCAGCGGGTCGAGGGTCAGGTAGCCCTTCTCGACGATGGTCGTGTCGCCGGCCTTGTGGGCGGTGAAGGCGTGGCCGAACTCGTGAATGCCGACGCTGAGGATCCAGGTCGCCGCGACGAAGGCGAAGGTGAAGAGGCCCAGCGGCGGGACCGCGCTCGCCACGGCCCAGCCGAGGCCGACGCAAGCGGCGATCAGGATCAGGGCGTTTGGGCTGATCGGGGCGCGGGGTGGCGCGGGCGTTTCGATGACGGTCATGGGCGGGATTGAGCATAGCCGCACCCCGTTACGCTAGAGCCGATCGTCCGCGCCCTCCATCCGCTCATCCCCGCTTTCGCGGGGATGAGCGGTGTTTGATTGGCTTAGATCGAGCCTACGACCCGAACCGCTCGTACGTCTCCACGATCACCCGCCGCGTCTCGTCCCATTCCACGAGCGCCATGGCCTCTTCCCGCGAGACGAACCGAGCCTCGGCCGCGTCGTCGCCGCCGACAGGCTCGCCACCTATCCAGCGCGCCGCGTAGTCGATCAGCACGTAGTGGCGGGTGATCTCTCCGCCGGGCCGAGCAGGAAAGACGCCGTCGACCACGTCGATCAGGCCCAGCAGCTCGGCGTCGACGCCGGTTTCTTCCCTCAGCTCGCGCAGCGCCGCGACCTCCAGGGTCTCGCCCCACTCCAGGCGACCGCCCGGCAGGCTCCACTGGTTCAGTCGAGGCGGCGTGCCGCGTCGGATCAGCAGCACCTCGTCGCCACGCAGGCAGACGACCCCGACGGTCGGGACGGGATGGTTCATGGAAAGCCCACCTTCAGGTCGACGCTGGACTTTACTCCGACGAAGGCCCCGCAGTCCTTCAGCCACTGCTCCGCCGCCGTCCGCCCGCGTTCCTTCAGGTCGGTCAAGAAGCTCCACTCGGTGTCGAACTTGGTGGCCAGCGACAGGTCGGCCAGTGGCTTGTCGGCGGTGATGGCGTGGACCAGCATCCGGCGGTAGCGGCCTCGGGCGGTGTCCTTCAGGAGCCCTTCGTCCAGCAGCTTCTGGACGAAGCCGATGGCCCGCAGCTCCGAGGCCAGCGAGGCGTTGAAGGTGATCTCGTTCAGCCGGTCCATGATCTCGCCCGGCGTCTTGGGCGTCTCTTCGCGGACGAACGGATTGAGGCTGACGATCAGGATGTCGTCTGGCGTGTCGTCATAGAAGAGCGGCCACAGCGGCGGGTTGGCCAGGAAGCCGCCATCCCAGTACGGTTCGCCGTCGATCTCCACGGCCTGGAACACCTGCGGCAGGCAGGCGCTGGCCATGATGTGGCGGGCGGTCAGCTCGCCCTCGCGGAAGATCACCGACTTGCTGGTCCGCACCGCCGTCGCGGCGATGTAGAGCTTGAGCGAGCTCTTCTCGCGGATCTGGCTGAAGGTGATCTCGGCCTCCAGCGTGTCGTGCAGCGGGTTCAGGTTGAACGGGTTGAACTCGTAGGGGCTGAACGACAGGGCCAGGGTCTCGGCCATCCGCCAGCCGGGCGTGTTCTTCAGCCAGTCAGCTCCGCCCCCGAAGGCGTTGGTCCAGATCGAGGTGTCGCCGAAGACGTTGCGGCCGCCCTGGCGGTTCACCTGCCGCCAGAACGAGTCCAGCCGCTTGCGGGCGCCGGCCTTGCCGTCGTCGATCAGCCCCTGGGCCAGGGCCACGGCGTTCATCGCGCCCGCCGAGGCGGCGGTCACAGCGCGGATTTCGAGATCATTCTCCTCGAGCAGGCGATCCAGGATCCCCCACTCGAACGCCCCATGCGAGCCGCCGCCCTGCAGGGCGAGGCTCAGCGTCCGGGGCCCGGACTTCTTCTTGAACGGCGGAATCGGCATGCGAACTCCCGAGGGACGAGCCCCCGATCAGTAGCGCTTCCTCCGAACTTGTCGTGAGTTATTGAGCGACCCAGCCGCCGTCGATCTGGAACGCCGCGCCATTGGCCGAGGCCCCGGCGTCGGACACCAGGTACAGCAGCATGCCGTTCAGCTGGTCGAAGGTGACGAACTGCTTGGTCGGCTGGCTGGCCAGGATGACATCCTTCATCACGGCCTCTTCCGAGATGCCGCGCGCCTTGGCCTGGTCGGCGATCTGCGCCTCGACCAGCGGGGTCTTCACGAAGCCGGGGCAGATGGCGTTGCAGGTGACGCCATGCTGGGCGACCTCGAGCGCCACCGTCTTGGTCAGGCCGATGACGCCGTGCTTGGCGGCCACGTAGGCCGACTTGAATGGCGAGGCGACCAGGCCGTGGGCCGAGGCGATGTTGACGATCCGCCCGCGACCCTGCTCCTTCATGATCGGCACGGCCGCCTTGATGGCGTGGAACGACGAGGACAGGTTGATCGCGATGATCAGGTCCCACTTGTCGTCCGGGAACTCCTCGACCGGGGCCACGTGCTGGACGCCGGCGTTGTTGACCAGGATGTCCAGCTCACCGAACTCGGCCTTGGCGGCGCGCACCATGTCGGCGATCTGATCGGGCTTGGTCATGTCGGCGCCGTGGTACAGCACCTCGACGCCGTGGGTTTCGGCCATTTCGGCGCGGGCGCGCTCGATGGCGTTCATCTCGCCCAGGCCGTTCATGACGATGTTGCAGCCCTGGGCGGCGAGCGCGTCGGCCATGGCGTGGCCGATGCCGCTGGTCGAGCCGGTGACGATGGCGACCTGCCCCTGCAAACCGAAATCGACGGCCATGCGGCGCGCTCCTGAGATCAATGCCCTAATGTGCTGCAATGCAGCATATAGCTCGCCGTTGCGAAGGGCGAGTGTTTATAAATTCACCAGTAGATGAATTCAGGGTTGCGGGCGAGCGAAAACCCAGTCGGCCGGCGTCGAAAGCGACGGCTGGAAGCGGTAGCCGTCGAGGTCGAAGCTCTTCAGCCCCTCGGCCCGATCGATGCGATTATCGATGATGTAGCGCGCCATCCGCCCCCGCGCCTTCTTGGCAAAGAAGCCCAGCACGCGCAGCTCGCCGCCCTTCTCTTCCTTGAAGTGGCAGGTCACGACCGGCAGCTTCAGGGCCTTGGCGTCGACGGCGCCGAAATATTCCTGGCTGGCCAGGTTCACCAGGGTCGGATCGGCGTGGCCCTCGGCGACGCTGTTCAGCGTCTTGGAGATCGTCTCGCCCCAGAAGTCGTAGAGGTTCGAACCGCGCTTGGTCTTCAGGCGCGTGCCCATCTCCAGGCGGTAGGGCTGCAGGGCGTCGAACGGGCGCAGCACGCCGTAGAGGCCAGACAGGATCCGCAGGTGGTCCTGCGCCCACTCCAGGGCCGGCCGGTCCAGTTCGCGGGCGTTGAGGCCGCCATAGACGTCGCCGTTAAAGGCGATCACCGCCTGCAGGCCGTCTTCCAGCTCGCTGTCGAAGGCTTGGAACCGCTCGCGGTTCAGCTTGGCCAGGGCGTCGGAGATGTGCATCAGACGCTTCAGGTCGGCGGCCGTCAGCTTGCGCGTCACCTTGGCCAACTCGACGATCTGGCTCTTGAGCTCAGGCGTCGTGAGCGGCAGCACCTCCTTGGCGGCGGTGAAGTCCAGCGACTTGGCGGGCGAGATGACCATCAACATGGTCGGGGAGATAGAGGGTTCGATCCGGCTTCGCTAGCGAAGGTTCGACAACGGAACGCTCACATTCCTGTTTCCAGGCGCAGCCGGATATCGCGGTAAGCGGCCGACACCAGATCGTGCAGCGCGGCGGCGTCGAGCTGGGCGCCCCAGCGCAGCTTCACGTGCCGCATGCGCTTGCCGCCGCCCTCCAGCAGACCGGCCGGATCGGCCAGCGCCGCGCCATGGAAGAAGCCGACATTGGCGTGGGCGCTGAAGGCGTCGACATAGGCGAAGGCCGCGTCGCCGACGCAAGCCGTCGGATGACCGTCGTGCAGCAGTTCCCGCACGTCCTCGCCGCAGTCGCGCAGCAGCTCGAACCAAGGCTGGACCATCCGGCGCAGGGCGCCGTCGCCGCCGGAGAACCACGCCTCGACGGTCGGATCGCGCTCAACGGCGCCGGTGAGCCGGAAGAGTTCGCTCATGCGGTGGAGAGTGACCTCTGCAGCCGGGTTGTCGAGAGGCGTATAACTTTCCATCTCGGAAAGTTTTCACTTGCCAACTTGGAAAGTGAATCGATATGACTTTCCGCAATGGAAAGTAAGGAGTTCGCCATGACGAGAGACGAAGACGCCCTGCGCATGCTGGCCGAGGTCCAGGCCGCCAACACCGCCATGGCCGAACGCGCCAGGGCGCCGGTCTGGTACCATCCGACGCTGGGCGTGCTGATGGGCGGTATGGCCGCCGTCCAGGCCGCGCCGATCGCGGGGATGCTGGCCTACTACGTCGTCTTCGCGTTGGGCGTGGCGCTCCTGGTCAGGGGCTACAAGCGCAAGACCGGGATGTGGGTCTACGGCTATCGCGCCGGCCGGACGCGGATCGTGGCGGTCTTGCTGGCCATCGTCACCGGCGTGCTGATGCTGAACTCGGCCTGGCAGTTCCGGGAGAAGCACGTGACCTGGGCCCCGCTGGCCACCGGCGTCCTGCTGGCGATCCTCGTCACCCTCGCGGGCTACCTCTGGCAGGCCGCCTTCCGGGCCGATCTGCGCCAGGGCGGCAAACAGTGAGCGCTGAACTCGACACGGTCATCCACGCTCCCAACCGCCTGCAGATGTGCTGCATGCTGGCCGCCGTCGACACCATCGACTTCGCCACCGTCCGCGAGGCGCTGGACGTCTCGGAGTCGGTGCTCAGCAAGCACGTGAAGACCTTGGAAGAGGCCGGCTACGTCAAGGTCCGCAAGGCCGCTTCCGAGGGCCGCCAGCGCACCTGGCTGTCGCTGAGCACCGCCGGTCGCAAGGCGCTGAAAGGTCACCTCGCCGCTCTCAAGGCGATGATGGCGGGGGTGCCCGAGGTCTAAGACGCCTCGACCTCGGCGAGCGGCAAGGCTATCCAGCCGGGTATGAACACCCTTGGCCTTGCCGCGGCCCTCCTGTGGCCGCTGCCCATGATCCTCGCCCTGCTGCTGACCGTCCGCGAGCGGGGCCTGCGGTTCCGCGTCATGTGGGCGCTGATGTGCTTCGTCGGCGTCGGCGCCTTCTGGATGGAAGGCTCGACCGGCAAGTGGGGCTTCATCCCCGTGGCGATCAACATCCTGGGCCCCGGCTTCCAGGCCGGGTTCTACAAGGCGACCGTGCCGGCCGGCGCCTTCGTGGTGATGCTTCTACTGTGGCTGCGCGCCCGCAAGCGGGCGCAGGCTGGCAAGGCCTAGGTCTCTAGAACAGCACGCTCTCTAGAAGAGAACTCGGGGGTTCATGATCCGCTTAGGGTCCAGCGCCCCTCGGATCGCCCGCAGGGCCGCGACCTCGATGGGGTCCTTGTAGGTCAGGGCCTCGCCCGTCTTCATCGCCCCCAGGCCGTGCTCGGCGCTGATCGAACCCGAGAAGGTCGCGGTGATGTCGTGGACGATCTTGGCTCCCGCCTCGCGCCGCGCTTCGTGGGCGTCGCCGTCGCCGCCGACCGGCTGCAGCACGTCGTAGTGGACATTGCCGTCGCCGACGTGGCCGAAGGCGACGATCCGCGTGCCCGGGAAGGCCTGTTCGATAGCCGCGTTGGCCTGCGCGATCAGGTCCGGGATCTTCGAGACCGGCACCGAGACGTCATGCTTCCACACCGCGCCCTCGGGCTTCTGCCCCGCCGAGTGTCCTTCGCGGATATGCCAGAAGGCCTTCATCTGGGTCTCGGTCTGGGCCACGGCCGCGTCGGCGATCAGGCCGCGCTCGAAGGCCCCGGCCAGCAGGCGCTCCAGCGCCGCATCGGCCGCGCCCGGCTCGCCGCTGGCGATCTCGATGAGCACGTACCAGGGGTGCGCCTCGGGCAGCGGATCGCGCAGGCCCGGCACGTTGCGGACCGTCAGCTCGAAGCCCAGCCGCCCCATCAGCTCGAAGGCCTCGACCGCGCCGCCGGTCTCGTCCTTGGCGCGGGCCAGGAGCTGGATGGCGTCGGCCGGCGAGGCCAGGCCGACGATGGCCACGGCCCGCGAAGCCAGGGGCGCGTGCAGCTTCAGCGAGGCCGCCGTGACGATCCCCAGCGTGCCCTCGGCGCCGATCAGCAGCTGCTTGAGATCATAGCCGGTGTTGTCCTTGCGCAGGCGCTTCAGCCCGTTCCAGATCTCGCCGTTGGGCAGCACCGCCTCGATGCCCAGCACCTGCTCGCGCATCATGCCGTAGCGCAGGACGGCCGTGCCGCCGGCGTTGGTCGAGATCAGGCCGCCGATGGTGCACGAGCCTTCCGAGGCCACGCCCACGGTAAAGCGGCGGCCGACCTTGGCGGCCTGTTGGTGAGCCTCGTAGAGCGTGACCCCCGCCTCCAGCACCATGGCGTCGTCGATCGAGTCGACGTCGCGCACGGCCTTCAGCTTCTGGGTCGAGAGCAGGATCTCACCGCGCGGAATCTGGCCGGCGACGAGGCCGGTATTGCCGCCCTGGGGCGTGATCGCCACGCCGTCGGCCGCGCAGATGCCGACCACGGCGGCGACCTCGGCCGTCGTGCGCGGGGTGACCAGCAGCGGCGTCTCACCCTGCCAGCGACCGCGCCATTCGACGAGGTGCGGCGCCAGCACGTCCGGATCCTGGCTCCAGCCGCCCTCGCCGAGCACGGCCTTCAAGCGGGAGACGACATCTGCGGGAACGGGCTTGGTCATGTGGCGGAGGATACGCTTTCGAGAGGGACGCTGTCAGTATATACTGCGATATATACAGAGGCGTTGATGGGCATCCTGATCAAGAACCCCGAGGCCGAACGCGCGGTGCGCGAACTGGCCGAGCTGACGGGCGAGAGCCTGACCACGGCGGTGGAAGTCGCGGTGAAGGAGCGCCTGGCGGCCAAGCGCCAGGAGAAGCCGAAGCATGTGCCGCGCAGCCCCGCGGAAATGAAGGCCCTCACGCGCCACCTCTTCACCCCCAAGGCGCGAGCCGGGCTTTTGCCGCCGATCACCAAGGCTGATTTCGACGAACTGTGGGAAACCCCCGGCGTCACTGACATCGACTCGTGAGCACGATCGTCGTCGACACTTCCGCCCTGGTCGCCGTCGCTCTCGAAGAGCCGGAGGGCGATGCATTTATCCAGGTTCTGGAAACGGCGGCCGACCTGCTCATCTCGCCGATGACCTATGTCGAACTCGGCAGCGTGCTGATCGGGCGCGACCATTTCCCCTCCCGCCATGTGTTGGAGGAATGGCTGGCCATCTATCGGATCGAGCTCGCCCGGGAGCCGGTCATCGACGCCGCCGCGCTCGACGCCTATCTGCTGTATGGAAAAGGCCGGCATCCAGCCCGACTGAACCTCGGCGACTGCTTCGCCTACGCCCTGGCCAAGGCGCTCGACGCGCCTCTGCTCTATAAGGGTGACGCCTTCAGCCGGACCGATATCCGCTCGGCGCTGGTCTAGCCCACGGCCGGGTCTGGAAGGCCCCGGATGTCGCGCCAGTATTCCTCGCGCACATCCTCGTCGATCACGGCCGGATCGCCCGCGCCCTTGAAGAGCCGGTCGGCGCCGTCCTTGCGCGCCCGGGCGATCCAGTACGGATGGCCGGTGACGCTGTCCTGGAAGTTGGCCTTCAGGCCCGAGTGGCGCAGCGCAAAGAACGTCTGGCCGGCATAGTGCAGGGTCTCGCCGCTCTTGGACGAGACGACCCGCCCGATCCGCGCCGGCCCGTTGATGCCCTTGGACTTGTCCTCGACGTACATGATCCGGGTCTTCGACTTCATCGGTCTATCCTATGAAACCGGCGGCGCGACGCAGCCGGTCATTGATGGCTTCGCCAAGGCCGTCCTCGGGGATCGGCGCGACGGCGATGGCCGAGGGCCGGATGCGGTCTGCGGCGCGCAGGAAAGCGAACAGGTTGGCGGCGGCTTCGGCCAGGTCGCCAGCGGGACTCAGATTGAAAACGCGCGGGCTCTCCGGCCAGTCTCCAAACGCGAGATAGGCCTCTCCAGCCTCAGGTGTCTTGGCGTTGATCCGCACCGGCGCGTCGGGAGCGTAGTGCAGGGCCAGACGGCCGGGCGAGCGCTTGGCGTCGTCCTCGGCCTCGGCCAGCGGGCCGACGATCTGCTGCAGCTGGACACGGGTCACGGCGCCGGGGCGCAGCAGGCGGGCCTCGCCTTCCAGCACGGAGACGACCGTGGACTCCAGGCCCACCGCGCACGGTCCGCCATCCAGGGCGGCGGCGGCCTTGTCGCCGGTCTCCGAGACCGCGTCGGCATAGGTAGTCGGGCTGGGCCTGCCCGAGCGGTTGGCCGAGGGCGCGACGACCGCGCCGCCGAACGCCTCCAGCACCGCGTGCGAGACCGGATGTCCCGGCACGCGGATCGCCACGGTGTCGAGGCCGGCGCGGGCTAGGTCGCAGACGGCGCTCGTGTCCTTGATCGGCGCGACGATGGTCAGCGGGCCTGGCCAGAATTCACGGGCCAGGGCGTAGGCGCGGTCGTCCAGGTGGGCGATCCGCGCGGCGGTCTCCAGGTCGGCGACGTGGGCGATCAGCGGGTTGAAGCGCGGCCGGCCCTTGGCCTCGAAGATCGCCGCCACGGCCGCCGGGTTCGAGGCGTCGGCCCCGAGCCCGTAGACCGTCTCGGTCGGCAGCAGGACCAGCCCGCCAGCGCGCAGGGCAGCAGCGGCGGCCGCTACTTCCGCTTGGCGGTCAGGCTGAAGCTGACCTTCACCTTCGCCGCGATTTCGTCCGTCGACGCCCATTCGCCCTGTCCAACTCCGAATGTCGTCCGATCCAGGGTGGTTACACCGTGGGCGGTCGCCGTGTCGCCGTCGATCTTCAGGGTGAACGGCAGGCTGAGGGGCTTTTTCACGCCACGCAGGTCCAGGGTCCCGTCGGCGACGTACTTGTCCTCGCCTGTCCGGCGGAAACCCTTGGCCGTGAAGATGGCCTTCGGGTGCTCGGCGGTGTCGAAGAAGTCGCCGCTGGGCAGGCTCTGGTCGCGCTGGTCGTCGCCGGTGGCGGCCGAGCCCATGTCGACGGCCACGGTGACCTTCGAGCGGTCCAGGGCGTCGGGCGAGAACAGGATGTCGGCGGTCCAGGTCTTGAACCGCCCCTCGATGGTGCTGTCGGACCACGAGGCGGCGAAGCCCAGGGTCGAACCCTTCTGGACGGTCCAGGCGACCGGGTCCTTCAGCGCGGCTTCAGGAACGACGGTCGTGGCTTCCGGGGTCGTCGCCGGCGCTTCGCCGGCCAGGGCGGGCGCGGTCGGCGCGGGGGTCGGCGCCGGAGCCTCGACAGGCTCGGATGGCGCGGGCGCGGCGGTCTTCACGGCCGGCATGTACAGGAAGCCGGCGGCGATCACGACGGCCAGGCCGGCGGCGGCCAGCCAGGCGCGGGGCTCCTTGAAGCCCGGACGCGCGCCGGGGGCCATGTGGCTCAGCACTTCGTCACGGTCGAGGATCTGGTGCTTGGCCACCGCGCCCAGGTGCAGGGCCAGCAGGACATAGGTCAGCTTGACCAGCACGCCGTGACCCAGCTCACCGGCCTCGCGCCACACGTGCTTGGCGCTTTCGGCCAGCTCCGGCAGCAGCGGGATGTGCGGCCACGGAACGGTTCCGTAAAGCAGGGTCGGGATGTTCACCCGGCTGGCCGAGACCATGACCCAGCCCGTCAGCGGCAGGCCGATCATGATCAGATAGAAGCTCCCGTGCACCAGGTGCGAAGCGGTCCGCTCCCAGGCCGGCTGACCTTCGGGCGGCGGAGGCGACTTGTGGGTCAGCTTCCAGGCCAGCCTCAGCAGGCTGAGCAGCAGGATGGTGATGCCGATCGACTTGTGCAGCTGGAACAGGGCGTAGGTCGTCGGCCCCTTGGGACCGTCGCCCATCCGCCAGCCCAGGATGATCTGGAAGATGATGGCCGCGGCGATCAGCCAGTGAATGAGGATCGCCACCGTCGTGTAACGCGTACGGCTCTGCGCCATGCAAATCTCCCAGATCCCCCAAAAACGCGAAGAGCGTTCGGCTTACTTCTTTTCGAACTCGACTTCGATGTTCAGCGTCACGTCGTCGGCGATCAGCGGAGCGTATTTGGAAACGCCGAACTCCGAACGCTTGATGGTGGTCGTAGCCGAGAAGCCGGTGCGGGTGGTGAGCGGAATCATGCCCGAACCGACACCATTGAAAATGACCTCCAAGGTCACGGGTTTCGTCACGCCGTGAACCGTCAGGTCGCCGGTCACCGTGCCGTGCTGGCCGTCGCCGACATTGATGGCGGTCGAGGCGAAGGTGATGGTCGGATACTTGGCCGTTTCCAGCCAGCCGTCGCCGGTCAGTTCCTTGTTGAACTTCACGCCGAACGCATCGCCGCCCGTGGCGGTGTCCAGCGAGGCCGGGTCGATCGTGACGTTGAGCTTGGTGGCTTCCGGCGACTTCGGATCGTAGTGGAAGTCGGCGTCCAGCTTGGTGAAGCGCAGGGTGTAGTTCGAGAAACCCATGTGCTTGAGCTTCGCGGTCAGCGAAGCATGGGTCTTGTCGAGCACGTAGTGGCCGGCGGGCAGGTCGGCCGGCTTGACCGACGAGACGCCCGGCGCGGCCAGGGCGGCGGGAGCCGTCAGGAGGACGACGGCGAGCGCGCCATAGGCGAGCTTGGAAGCAGCGAAGGGGCGGAACATCGGGGGAGGAACTCCAAACTAAAACAGTATCAGTTACGGTTTTCCAATTAGGAACTCGATCACGCCATGAAAGGCCCGGCTGATCACGAGGCCGTGATCGGCGGCACAAAACCGGGGGTGGCTTGGTGACGTCACGTCACCCCGCCTAAACAGTTGGCCGAGATTTGGAGCTTCCCAGGCCATGACCTACCGCGCCCCTGTTCGCGATCTTGCTTTCTCGCTCCGTCACGCGGCGGATTTCGGGCGGCTGGCCGACGCCTTCCCCGAGGCGGACACCGATACGGTGGCGGCGGTGCTGGAAGCGGCTGGGGCCTTCGCGGCCGACGTGCTGGCCCCGCTGAACCGCCAGGGCGACCTGGTCGGCGCAAGACTCGAGAACGGCGTGGTCCGCTGCGCGCCCGGCTTCGCCGATGCCTACAAGCAATTCGCCGAAGGCGGCTGGGCCAGCCTGGCCGCGCCGGTCGAGCACGGCGGCCAGGGCCTGCCCAAGACGCTGGAGGTCGCGGTGCTGGAGATGGTCCAGGCCGCCAACATGGCCTTCGGCCTCTGCCCCATGCTGAGCCTGGGCGCCATCGAGGCGCTGGAACTGTGCGGCTCGGACGACCAGAAGCACAAGTACCTGGCCAAGCTGGTCTCCGGCGAATGGACCGGCACCATGAACCTGACCGAGCCCCAGGCCGGGTCGGACCTGGCGGCCCTGACGACCATGGCGACCCCGGACGGCGAAGGCGGCTGGAAGATCACCGGCCAGAAGATCTTCATCACCTGGGGCGACCACGACGCCACGGACAACATCATCCACCTCGTCCTGGCCCGCACGCCCGACGCGCCGCCCGGGGTGAAGGGCATCTCGCTGTTCCTGGCGCCCAAGGTGCTGGTCGGCGACGACGGCGCGCTGGGCGAGGCCAACGGCGTTCGCGTCGGCGGGCTGGAGCACAAGCTGGGCATCCACGGCTCGCCCACCTGCGTCATGCTGTTCGAGGACGCCAAGGCCGAGCTGGTCGGGGGTCTGGGCCAGGGCCTGCCCAACATGTTCGTGATGATGAACGCCGCCCGCCTGCAGGTCGGGACGCAAGGGACGGCCATCGCCGAACGCGCCTATCAGCAGGCGCTGAACTTCAGCCAGGAGCGCGCCCAGGGCCGCTCGGCCTGGACCGGCGCCTACCCCTCGCGCCTGTTCGATCACCCCGACATCCGCCGCACCCTGGTGCTGATGAAAGCCCATATCGAGGCCGCGCGCGGCATCTGCCTGTCGACCGCCGTCGCCGCCGACCTGTCGCGCGCCGCGCCCGACGAGGCCACCCGCACCGCCGCCAAGCTGCGCGAGGAGTTGCTGACCCCCATCGCGAAATCCTGGTCGACCGACGTGGGCGTCTGGGTCGCCTCGCAGGGCGTGCAGATCCACGGCGGCATGGGCTTCATCGAAGAGACGGGCGCTGCCCAGCACTATCGCGACGCCCGCATCGCCCCGATCTACGAAGGGACCAACGGCATCCAGGCCATCGACCTGGTCGGCCGCAAGCTGATGCTGGGCGAGGGCCAGGCCGTCGGCGACCTGATGGACGACATTCGCGACACCATCGAGCTGCTGCTGGCCGGTGAACTCAAGGCCGTGGGCCTACGCCTGGAGGCGGCCCTGAACGCCGCCGCCTCGGCCACCGCCTGGCTGATCGAGCGCCGGACCAAGTCGATGCCGGACGCCCTGTCCGGCGCGACGGCCTATCAGAAGCTGCTGGGCGACACCGTCGGCGGCTGGATGCTGGCCAAAGGGGCCCTGGCGGCGGACGGCGAGGCCGATACGGCCTGGGCCGAGAGCAAGCGAGCCCTGGCCCGGGTGTTTGCCGAGGCGGTGCTGGCGCAGGTTCCTGGCGCGGCGGCCGGGGTGATGGTCGGCGCGGCGGACTTCGAGGCGATGACGCCTGAGGTTCTGGGGGCCTAAACGCGACGAAGCCGCCCCCGCCCTTCGACAAGCTCAGGGTGAGGACGACTTCGAATGCCGGTTCAGTAGAAACCTCACCCTGAGCCTGTCGAAGGGCGAGGTTTCGGCTCAGCTTACCCCCGGAAAAACGCCAGCAGATCCGCGTTGATCACCTCCGGGTGGGTCGTCGCCATGCCGTGCGGCAGGCCCGGATAGGTGATCAGCTTGCCGTTCTTCACCAGCTTGATGGCCAGTTGAGCGCTGTCGGCGATCGGGACGATCTGGTCGTCCTCGCCATGCAGGATCAGCACCGGGACGTCGATAGCCTTCAGGTCTTCAGTGAAGTCGGTCTCCGAGAAGCCCTGGATGCTGTCGTAGTGGGCCTTGGCGCCGCCCATCATCCCCTGGCGCCACCAATTGTCGACCAAGCCCTGGCTGACCTTCGCGCCGGGGCGGTTGAAGCCGTAGAAGGGGCCTTCCGGAATGTCGCGGAAGAACTGGGCGCGGTTGGCGACCAGGGCGGCGCGGAAGCCGTCGAACACCTCGATCGGCAGACCGCCCGGATTGGCTTCCGTCTTGATCATGATCGGCGGCACCGCGCCGATCAGCACGGCCTTGGCGACCCCGTCCTCGGCGCTGAAGCGCGCCACATAGCGGGTGACGACGCCGCCGCCGGTCGAGTGGCCGACGTGGATGGCGTTCTTCAGATCCAGAGCCTTCACCAGGGCCGAGGTGTCGGCGGCGTAGGTGTCCATGTCGTTGCCGGTGTCGGTCTGGCTTGAGCGACCGTGGCCGCGACGGTCGAAGGCGACGACGCGATAGCCCTGGCCCAAGAAGAACATCATCTGGGCGTCCCAGTCGTCCGACGACAGGGGCCAGCCGTGGTGGAAGACGACGGGCTGAGCGGTCTTCGAGCCCCAGTCCTTGTAGAAGATCTGGGTGTCGTCGTTGGTGATGATGAAGCCGCTGCTCATGTCCCTCAATCCCTTGCCTAGTAAGGCGTGAGGCTGTTCCCCGCCGCCGATGAGAGGACCTTGCCCGGGATCGTTTCGGACAGATATGGAAATGATCGAAACCTATTGTTTCCAAAATCACGCCCATTGCAATCAGGCATGAAAAAGGGCGGCCCGGACATGCCGGACCGCCCTCCTCCGTCGAAACGGATGTCTCGAAGCGCCTACAGCTGCTCGAGCAGGTACTCGGCCGACGAGACCTTGAACTGGCCGGCTTCCTCGACGTGCAGCTGGGTCACGACGCCGTCCTTGGCGACCAGCGAATAGCGCTGCGAGCGCGCGCCCATGCCGAACTTGCTGCCGTCGAAGTCCAGGCCGATGGAACGCGTGAAGTCGCCGTTGCCGTCGGCCAGCAGCAGAACCTCGGCGTCGATGCCTTGATCCTTGCCCCAGGCCTTCATCACGAAGACGTCGTTGACCGAGACGCAGGCGATCGTGTCGACGCCCTTGGCCTTCAGTTCGTCGGCCTTCTCCTTGAAGCCCGGCAGGTGCTTGGCCGAGCAGGTCGGGGTGAAGGCGCCGGGAACGGCGAACAGGGCGACGGTCTTGCCCTTGAAGATGTCGTCGGTGCTGATCGGCGCCGGCCCTTCGGCCGTGCTGGTCATGAAAGTCGCCGCGGGCAGCGTGTCGCCAACCTTGATCGCCATGGGCCGTGTTTCCTCGTGTGAGTTTGTCGTCGCGCCTGGAGATATCCCTCGGAAGGCCCATCGCCAAGGCGCCGAACGAGAACTCGCCAAGACAATCGCGGTTTCGATCACGATCGGACTTGAAAGCGTCACGCCTCGGGCCAATCCTCGGATCATGGCCAGCTTGATCGAAGACCCCGATGGCGAGGAAGACGGCGAGTTCCTGACGGGACGGCTCCTGGTGTCGATGCCGGGCATCGATGATCCCCGGTTCGAGCGGACCGTGCTGTACCTCTGCGCCCACGACGAGGAGCAGGCCATGGGCCTGGCCATCAACCGGCCGGTCGAGGGCCTGACGGTGTTCGAACTGCTGCAGCGCCTGGGCGTGAAATCCGAGATCCAGGCGCCCAGCGATCTGGTCCTGCTAGGCGGGCCGATCGAGCGCGAGCGCGGCTTCGTCCTGCATACCGACGACTTCAACTCGCCGGACTCGACTCTGCCGGTGGCCGACGGCCTGGGCCTGACTGCTACCCGCGACGTGCTGGACGCCATGGCCAGCCGCATCCGCCGCCCGCGCAAGGCGATGCTGGCGCTGGGCTATGCCGGCTGGGGTCCCGGGCAGTTGGAGCAGGAACTGCGCGACAACATCTGGCTGATCGCCGACGCCGACGAGGGCATCCTCTTCGACGAGGACCACGAGCATAAGTGGACGCGGGCCCTGGCCAAGCTGGGGATTTCGGCCGATCACCTGTCGTCGCAGGCGGGTCGGGCCTAGCTAGCCCCGCGCCTTCACCGGGGCGGCCCCATCCACATAGGCCTCGTTCAGATAGACCTCGGCTTCCTGCGGCGACAGAGCCGGCGCGTAGCCGAAGCCCTGACCGTAGTCGCAGCCCAGCGACTGCAGGGCGCGCGCCATCTCGGCGTTCTCGACGCCCTCGGCGACGACTTCGAGGTCCAGATCCTGGCCCAGCTTGACGACCGAACGCACGATCTTGGCCGAGCCGGCATTGCCGCCCATGGTGCGGACGAAGTAGCGGTCGATCTTCAGCGTGTCGAACGGCAGGCGCGTCAGGTACGACAGCGACGAGAAGCCCGTGCCGAAGTCGTCCAGCGCCAGGCCGGCGCCGGCGTCGCGCAGGGTGCGCAGGATCACCGCGGCCCGCTCGGGGTCGCGCATGATGTCGCTTTCGGTGACTTCCAGCTTCAGGGCGCCGCGCGGCAGGCGGTTGACGCGCAGGGTCTCGGCGACGTCGGCCACCAGGCCCGGGCGATCGATCTCGCCGGTCGAGAGGTTCACGCTGACGGTCAGATTGCCCATCGCCGGATGCGCGTCGCGCCAGACGGCCAGCTGCTTGGCGGCGGTGTGCATCATGTGCGCACCCAGATCGCTCATCAGCCCCATCTCTTCGATCAGGGGGAGGAACTCGTCCGGCGGCAGCATGCCCCGGCGCGGGTGGATCCAGCGGGCCAGGGCCTCGAAGCCCGACAGGGCGCCCGTCGACAGGCGCACGACGGGCTGGAAGTAGGGCATGATCTCGCCACGGGCGATGGCGCCGCGCAGGTCGGCCTCCAGGGCCAGGCGCGAGAGGCCGTCGGTCTCCATCGAGCGACCATAGGCGGCGGCCCCGCCGCGACCGGCGGCGGCGGCGGCCTCGACGGCCAGTTCAGCGCGGCGCAGCAGCTCGGCGGCGTCCGGCGCGTCGATCCCGCCCTCGGCCGAGACGGCGCCGATGGACAGGGTCGGGTGGATGTCGAAGCCGGCGACGCGCAGCGGCTGCTCCAGCGCCGAGCGCAGGATCTCGGCCGGCTCGTAGCCCTTGGGTTCGCACAGCACGGCGAACTCGTCCTCGCCGATACGGCCCAGGATGGCGTCGGCCGGGAAGGCGGCGGCGAGGCGCGAGCCCAGGGCGGCCAGCACCAGGTCGGCGCGTTCGTGGCCCAGGGCCTCGTTCAGGCGGCGCAGGCGATCCAGGTCGGCGACGACCATCTCGTGCATGCCGTCCTGGGAGAGGCGCTCACGGGCGCGGGCGATGAAGCTGCGGCGATCGAGCAGACCCGTCAGGTCGCAGCGCTCGGAGGCCGAGAATTTCGTTTCCGGGGCGACGACGCCGGCGGCGCGGACGCCCTCTTCCAGCCAGACGCCCCGCCAGATGCAGGTCTCACCGCCGCGCATGCGGAAACGGGCGACGACTTCCGAGCCGGGTTCGCGGACCTTCAGGATCTCTTCGGCCTGGGCGCGGTCTTGCGGCAGGGCCAGGGCGCGGAGGGCGGCGGAGGAGCATTCGGGGGCCAGCGGCCCCAGGCCGAGCGCGCGAGCCGCGCCGTTCAGGCGAAGGCGGTCGGCCTCCGGTTCCCAGATCCACAGCGTGACGTCGGCCCCGCCCAACGCTTCAAGCGTCGCGGTCGCATCCCAGATCCGTCGCTCACCGGTGCGAAACTGCATGCCCGTCCCAAACTCTTCGGTCCTGGTCCCGGCGCTACTCGGGCGCCACCAAGCCGAACAGACGATGATCTCGCCAACCGCCGTTAATTTTCAAATAAGCGCGGGCGTATCCTTCCTCTGAAAACCCGCATTTCTGCAGCAAAGCCGCTGAAGCGTGGTTTTCGGGCATGCATGCGGCCTCCAGCCGGTGGAGACTCAAGCCCTTGAAGGCAAAGCGGATCAGCGTGTCGACGGCGTCGCGCATGTGGCCCTGGCGGATATAGGGCTGGCCGATCCAGTAGCCGATCGTGCCGGTCTGAGCGACGCCACGCCGCACGTGGAAAAGCCGGATAGCGCCGACCAGGGCGTTGTCGGCGCGACGGAAGACGAAGAACGGATAGGCCTCGCCCGACTCCAGCTCGCGGGCATAGGCGCCCAGGCGGGCCCGGAAGGCCGCGCGAGTCAGGTCATGCTCGGGCCAGGTCGGCTCCCAGGGCTCCAGGAAGTTGCGGGACTTGGCGCGCAGCGCGGCCCAGGCGCGATGGTCGTGCGGGCGCGGCGGCCTAAGATAGACGGCGCGGCCTTCCAGCTGGAGACGGGGCCGGGATTTCAGGAACGGCAGCAAGGCGGACACGTACGAAGCTCTGGATCAGTCGACGCCGCCACTTTCCAACCTTAGGCGCCACCGGGTCCAGATGAATATCTGGCTCCGGCGAACAAGGAACGTCTGGCGCGCTTAACGCGCGCCGGACGAGAACAACGCCTTGTCGAACGCCTCGCCAGCCTTCAGCGCCGACTTGGCCCCGAGCACGGCGGTCGCGGCCTTGCCGGCGGACATCAGCCGGCGGCCCAGGCGCGCGACATCGGCGGGGGTCACCGCATCGACCTCGGCGGCCAGCTCGGCGGTCGGATAGAGACGGTCGAACAGCAGCACCTGCCCCGCCCCCTGCTCGGCGCGCGACAGCGGCTGTTCGCGGGCCATGAACATGTGGGCCTTCAACTGGGCCTTGGCGCGGGCCAGCTCGGCGTCCTCAATGCGCTCGGCCAGCTTGGCGATTTCCTCGGCGCAGACCTTGGCGGTCTCGACCGCGTCACCCGCCGCGCAGCCGGCATAGACGCCCAGCGCCCCATGATCGGCATAGGTGTCGGCATAGGCGTCGATATTGTAGGCGAGGCCGCGCTTCTCGCGGGCTTCCTGGAACAGGCGCGAGGACATGCCGCCGCCCAGGCACTCGGCGAAGATCCGCAGGGCGAAATAGTCCTGCTCGCGCGAACCGCAGGCCGGCAGCATGAAGACCAGATGCGCCTGCTCCAGCTTGCGGGCCTCGGCCTCCGGACCGCCGATGAAGGTCGCCGGCTCGGGCACGGTCGCGCCGAGCGTGGCGGGCAGGTCGCCGAAGGCGCGCTCGGCGGCGGCCATCAGCTCGGCCTCGTCGACCGCGCCCGTGGCGCTGACCACCAGGCGATCGGCGGCGTAGAGCGAGGCGCGCCAGTCCGACAGGGCCTCGACGCTGGCGGCGTTGACCGTCTCGTCGCTGCCCAGGATCGGACGACCCACCGGGTGGTCGCCCCAGGCCGAGCGTTGGATCAGGTCGAAGACGTAGTCGTCGGGCGCGTCGGCGGCCTCGGCGATCTCCTGGGCGACCACCTGCTTCTCGCGCGTCAGGTCGCCGGTATCCAGGGTCGGGCGGCGCACCAGGTCGGCAATGACGTCCATGCCCAGATCCAGGCCGCCCTTCAGGGCGCGGACCTGGAAGCTGGTGCGCTCATAGCCGGTGGCGGCGTTGATCGAGCCGCCCTGGTTCTCGATGACTTCGACAATGTCGCGAGCCGAACGGCTGCCCGCGCCCTTGAACACCATGTGCTCGAGCAGGTGCGACCAGCCCGACCGCGCCGGGTCCTCGTAGGCTGCTCCCCGTCCCGCCACGACCGAAAGGGCCAGGGTTTCAAGGCCCGGCATCGGGTCACAGACGACGCGGACGCCATTGGGCAGGGTGCGGAGGATCGTGGTCATGAGCCGCGGTATCTAGGCCCTCGCGGGCCTAAACACCAGTCCAGCCTCAAGTATTGGCCGCGAAGGTCCGCACGTAGGCCTTGATCGCCGCGCCGTCGGCGGGCAGGCGTTCGAACTTCTCTGGCTTCTTGGAGAGGTCCGGCGTCGCGCGCGGCGTGCTCGGCAGCAGGCCCGTGGCCGCCTGGACGGCTTCGGGGAACTTGGCCGGGTGGGCGGTCGAGAGCACCACCACCGGGATCGACGGATCGACGCGGACGCCTTGCGCGGCGGCCAGGCCGACAGCGGTGTGCGGATCGACGACCTCGCCGGTCTCGTTCAGCGTGGCCAGCATGGTCTTGGCCGTGTCGGCCTCGCTGACCGAGGCGCCACGGAACAGCTCGCGCATCCAGGCATGGGCGCCCGGCGGGATGTCCAGCAGGCCCGTATCGGCGAAGGCGCGGAAGGCGCGACCGGTTTCGGTGCCGTCGCGACGGACGGCCTCGAAGTACAGGCGCTCGAAGTTCGACGCGACCTGGATGTCCATGGCCGGGCTCTGGGTCGCGGCCACCGCGCCACGTGAATAGCGGCCGGTCTCGATGGCGCGGGCCAGGATGTCGTTGGAGTTGGTGGCGGCGGTCACCGAATGGATCGGCAGGCCCAGCTTCTTGGCCACGAAGGCGGCATAGGCGTCGCCGAAATTGCCGGTCGGCACCACGAAGGCCACTTCCCGCTGCGGCGCGCCCAGCGCCACCGCCGAAGTAAAGTAGTAGACGCTCTGGGCGGCGATCCGGGCCCAGTTGATCGAGTTGACGCCCGACAGATCCACCGCGTGGCGGAACTGGTCGTCCTGGAAGGCCTGCTTGACGATGGCCTGGCAGTCGTCGAACGAACCCAGCACCGAGATGCAGGCCACGTTGCCGTCGACGGCCGTGGTCATGAACCGGCGCTGCACCTCGCTGATGCGGCCTTCCGGGAAGAGTGCGACGATGCGGGCGTTCTTGCGGCCCCGGAACGCCTCGACGGCCGCGCCGCCGGTGTCGCCCGAGGTGGCGCAGATGATGGTCATCTTCCGCGACTGGCGCTCGAGCACGTAGTCGTAGAGACGGCCCAGCAGCTGCATCGCGACGTCCTTGAACGCCAGGGTCGGGCCGTGGAACAGCTCCAGCAGGTAGCGGTTCGAGGCGAGCTGCTTCACCGGGACGACGGCCGTGTGGGCGAAGCTGGCATAGGCCTCCTCGCACATGTGGGCCAGGTCGTCGGCGGGGATGTCGTCGCCGACGAACTTGCCGACCACGGCCGCCGCCACCTGAGCGTAGGGCTTGCCCGCGAAGGCCGCGATCTCCTTCGGGGTGAAGGTCGGCCACTCGGAGGGCACGTACAGGCCGCCGTCGGGGGCCAGGCCGGCCAGCACCGCATCCAGGAAGCCGATGGACGCGGCCTGGCCGCGGGTCGACACGTAGCGCATCAGGGTCTCAATCTCCGCCAGAGCATGGCGGCATAGATAAACAGCAGGGTTACGGCAAGACCGAACCACGTCAGGGCGTATTCCAGGTGCCGATTGGAAATTTCTGCCGGAAGCGGCGCGGGCGTGATTCCGGTCGGCGCGGGGGCCTCGCTCTCGGCCATCAGCACCAGCGGTGCGGCCTGGCGTTCGGGGAAGCGGGTCAGCACCTTGGCGCGGTCGCCGCCCAGCTGGGCGATCGGCGTCAGCACGCCGACGACGTGCTTGGGCGCCGGGAAAGCCTTGATCGGCGCGCTCACCGCGCCCGTCAGGCCAGCGACCACGCCCCGATCGACCAGGATCAGGTCGTAGGGACCCTCCTCGACGCCGCACGGGGCCTGGGCGCGCCAGACCATGTCGCCGTCGCGCACGCCATAGGCCAGCGGCAGGGGCGCGGCCTCGACCGGCGCGCAGTCGACAGACACGCGGGTCCAGGCGACGTCGTCGCCCTTGGCCTGGGCGGTCAGGACCTGGCTCAGCGGCGCGGCCGGGGCGGTCTTCAGCTTTTCGATCCGGGCGAGGACGCCTTCCTTCCAGTGCAGGCGCTGCAGTTGCCAGCCGCCGAGGCCACAGAGGATGGCGAACGCGATCGCCGTGGCGACCGTCAGGCCGACCGGGAAGCGGGGTTTCTGGGTGGAAGCCTCAGACATGGTCACGACCGGCCTCCGAAGCCTTCTGGGCGATCTGGGCGGCCACCATGAGGCCCTTGGCCGGACGCATGAGACCCAGGGTCAGCGCCAGCACCGCCGGCAGCCAGACGATCAGCAGCAGCCACACCGGCCAGTTCCAGGCGAACATCGAGAACAGCGCCCCGAACGCGCAGACCGCGCCGGCGATCAGGATCACGAAGGTCGCCGCGCCGTCGCCGGTCTCGAACTTGCCCAGTTCGAAGCCGCAGGCCTCGCAAGCCGGGGCCACCTTCAGGAAGCCCTCGAACAGGTAGCCCTCGCCGCAGTGGGGGCACAGGCCGCGCGCGCCGGCGGCGTAGGGGTTGGTCTTGGTCATGCGGGACTCTGAAACGAAAAAGGCCCGGAACGCTGGTTGGCGTTCCGGGCCCCTCTGATCTTCCGATCTTAGTGGGGCGTGCCCCCGAAGATCACGTAGATGAACGCGAACAGGAACAGCCAGACCACGTCGACGAAGTGCCAGTACCAGGCGGCCGCTTCGAAGCCGAAGTGCTGCTTGGGCGTGAAGGCGCCGTTCAGCAGGCGGATCAGGCAGACGATCAGGAACAGCGTGCCGACGAACACGTGGAAGCCGTGGAAGCCGGTGGCCAGGAAGAAGGTCGAACCGTACAGGCCCGAGTTCACGGCGGCTTCCGAGTAGAACAGCTGCTCGTGGTTGATGTGGCTGTACTCGTAGATCTGGATGGCGGTGAACAGCGCGCCCAGCAGCACGGTCAGGATCAGACCCCACTTGGCGCCCTTGCGGTCGCCGACCTGCAGGGCGTGGTGAGCCCAGGTCACGGTCGTGCCCGAGAGCAGCAGGGTCAGGGTGTTGACCAGCGGCAGGTGCCAGGCCGAGACGGTCTCGACGCCAGCGGGCGGCCAGGTGGCCCAGGCGGTGCGGACTTCCTCGATCGCCGACAGGGTGCGGTGATGATGGAACAGCGCCATCTCGAAGAACATCCAGAACCACGCCACGAAGAACATGACTTCCGAGGCGATGAACAGGATCATGCCGTAGCGCAGGCCGATCGAGACGACCGGGGTGTGGTCGCCGGCCTTGGCTTCCTTGGCCACGTCCGACCACCAGCCGAACATGGTGTAGAGCACGCCCGCGATGCCGGCGGCGAAGATGGCCCAGTTGCCCTTCTCGATGCCGAACACGCCGCCCTTGATCCAGCCGATGAGGCCGATCGCCATGACGGTGGCCGCGGCCGAACCCACGAAGGGCCACGGGCTGGGCGGAAGGATGTGGTAGTCGTGTTTGACGGCGCCGGCCATGTTGCTGCTAACCCTTATATCCCTCTGAGCACGGTCGCTGGTCCCCCCGCGCCGTGGTCGTTGTGAACGCTATAGCCCTCTCGACGGTGCGCCGCCAAGGGGTTCAACGATACGAGGCGTCGTCGCGGCCGCGACTTTGCCCGCTTTGTTATCTTCGACCGCCGGGAAGAACGTGTACGAGAGCGTGATCTCGTTCTTTCCCTTGGTCTCGGGATCGTCCGCGAATTGGGGATCCACGAAATAGACGACCGGGAACTCCACCGTCTGGTGAGGCTGGATCGTCTGGTTCGAGAAGCAGAAGCACTCCAGCTTCTGGAAGTACGGCCCCGCCGACTCAGGCACCACGTTGTAGAGCGCGCGGCCCGTCTGCGGCTTGTCGGTCGGGTTGGTGACCTTGAAGAAGGCCAGGCCCGTATCGCCGATGCGGATGTCCTGGCTGGCCTGCAGCGTCTGGAACTTCCACGGCAGCTCGCGGATGTTGGCGTCGAAGCGGATCTTGACCTTGCGGTCCAGGATCTTGCTCGGCGCCACCTCGGCCTTGCGGACCGTGCCGTCGAAGCCGGTGACCTGGCAGAACAGCTTGTACAGCGGCACGGCGGCATAGGCCGCGCCGACCATGCCGAAGAAGGCCAGGCCGCAGAACAGCGCGACCCGGCCGTTGCGGCGAGCCATCTGCTCCTGCTGGGTCAGCGGCGCCTTAGGGGTGGGGATGCGCGACATTGGCGCCGAGCCTCACGAGGGTGACCACGAAAACCATGATGACGAAGGCCACGAGACCCAGGCCGAGCGCGATGTTGCGCCCGTCCCTGGCCTTCTTGGCCGCGTCCCCAGGGGGCTTTACTTCGACGGGTTGGTTCACTTCAGCAGCTCCAGGGCATGCACACCCACCACGGCCTCGCCCAGCAGGGCGGCGAACATGGCGAAGAGATAGAGGATCGAGAACGCGAAGAGATTGCGCGCGGCCTTGGCGCCGGCGGCCTTTTCGTCCTCGGTGACGTCGTAGAGGGCCCGGTCGGCCACGCGCGGGTCGGCCGCGTCGCCGGCCTTGCTGGCGAAGACGCGCCAGGCCAGCAGCAGGAACACCAGGCCGCCCAGGCCCGCCACCGCCAGATAGACCGGGCCGCCCAGGCCGGTCAGCACCGGCGACAGGCAGATCGGGATCAGGATCAGGCTGTAGATCAGGATCTGCTTGCGCGTCTCCTTGGCGCCCTTGACCACCGGCAGCATCGGCACGCCGGCCTTGGCGTAGTCGGTGGTGACATACAGCGACAGCGCCCAGAAGTGCGGCGGGGTCCAGAAGAAGATGATGGCCACCATCAGCCAGGCGTTCAGCGGGGCCGAGCCCGTGGCCGCGGCCCAGCCGATGGCGGGCGGCAGGGCGCCGGCCAGGCCGCCGATGACGATGTTCTGCGCCGTCCAGCGCTTGAGCCACATCGTGTAGACGACGGCGTAGAAGACGATGGTGAAGGCCAGCAGGGCCGCCGCGAACCAGTTGATCGCAAACCCCAGGAACATCACTGACAGGATCGACAGGACGACGCCCAGCGAGGCGGCCTCCTCGCCCTTGACCTTGCCGGCCGGGACCGGGCGGCCGCGCGTGCGGCGCATCTGCTGGTCGATGTCGGCGTCGTACCACATGTTCAGGGCGCCCGAGGCGCCGGCCCCGACGGCGATGCACAGCACCGCGATCGCGCCCAGGAACGGGTGGATCGGCGCGCGGGCGGCCAGCAGGCCCGTCAGGCCCGTGAACACCACCAGCGACATGACGCGCGGCTTCATCAGCTGGAAATAGTCCTGCCAACGCGCGGCCTGGGAAAGATCCGGCTGCGACGTGTCGGCCTGGGCGGTTTCCGGGGTCATGGCGAGGGTCTTCGACATCGAGGGGAATATATCGGTCTTGAATGGGCGAAGGGCGCGGCCCGGACCCTTAAGGTCCCGACCGCGCCCCCGCGTCTTGGTCCGGTTACGGACGACAGAACACCTTAGTGGTGGCTGTCTTCCTTGATCACCGGCGGTTCGCTGAACTGGTGGAACGGCGGCGGCGAGGACAGGGTCCATTCCAGCGTGGTGGCGCCTTCGCCCCACGGGTTGGCCTCGGCCTTGCGGCGACGGATCGCGGCTTCGATCAGCACCAGCAGGAAGATGCCCACGCCGACGACGGTGATCATGTAGCCGACCGACGAGACGTAGTTCCACTTCGCGAAGGCTTCCGGATAGTCGACGTAGCGACGCGGCATGCCTTGCAGGCCCAGGAAGTGCTGCGGGAAGAACACCAGGTTCACGCCGACGAACATCACCCAGAAGTGGGCGCAGCCGAGGAACTCGTTGTACTTCACGCCCCACATCTTCTCGAACCAGTAGTAGAAGCCGGCGAAGATGGCGAAGACGGCGCCCAGCGACAGCACGTAGTGGAAGTGGGCCACCACGTAGTAGGTGTCGTGCAGGCTGTAGTCGATGCCGGCGTTCGACAGGACGACGCCCGTCACACCACCGACGGTGAAGAGGAAGATGAAGCCGATCGCCCACAGCATCGGCGTCTTGAAGTCCAGCGAACCGCCCCACATCGTGGCGATCCAGCTGAAGATCTTCACGCCCGTCGGGACGGCGATGATCATCGTGGCGGCCACGAAGTAGGCGCGCAGGTTGATGCTCATGCCGACCGTGTACATGTGGTGCGCCCACACGACGAAGCCGACGAAGCCGATGGCGACCATCGCGTAGGCCATCGCCAGGTAGCCGAAGACCGGCTTCTTGGAGAAGGTCGAGACGATGTGGCTGACGATGCCGAAGCCCGGCAGGATCAGGATGTACACTTCCGGGTGACCGAAGAACCAGAACAGGTGCTGGAACATGACGGGGTCGCCGCCGGCGGCCGGGTCGAAGAAGTGGGTGCCGAAGTTACGGTCGGTCAGCAGCATGGTGATGGCGCCGGCCAGGACGGGCAGCGACAGCAGCAGCAGGAAGGCGGTGATCAGCACCGACCAGGCGAACAGCGGCATGCGGTGCAGGGTCATGCCCGGCGCGCGCATGTTGAAGATCGTGGTGATGAAGTTGATCGCGCCCAGGATCGAGCTAGCGCCGGCCAGGTGGAGCGACAGGATCGCCAGGTCCATGGCCGGACCCTTGTGACCGATGGTCGAGAGCGGCGGATAGATCGTCCAGCCGCCGCCGAAGCCGTGGCCCGGGCCGCCGTCGACGAACATCGAGCTGACCAGCAGGACCCACGCGGCGACCAGCAGCCAGAACGAGATGTTGTTCATCCGCGGGAAGGCCATGTCCGGCGCGCCGATCATGATCGGAACGAACCAGTTGCCGAAGCCGCCGATCATGGCGGGCATGACCATGAAGAAGATCATGATCAGGGCGTGGGCGGTGACGACCGCGTTGAAGCCGTGCTTGCCCTTGAAGACACCGAGTTGAGCCAGCAGGCCAGTGTCGGTGAACACCTGGATGCCCGGCTCCATCAGCTCCCAGCGGATCAGGCCCGACAGGGCGCCGCCGACGAGGCCCGCCATGATGGCGAACAGGATGTAGAGCGTGCCGATGTCCTTGTGGTTCGTCGAGAAGAACCAGCGGGCGAAGAAGGGCGGCTTGTGGTCGGCGTCGTCGTGACCGCCGTGAGCGTCGTGAGTGTCTGCGGCGTGAGCCATCGGACTTCTATCCTACGATCGTATTCTTAGGCCGCCGGCGCGGCGGGAGCCGCGGCCGGAGCGGAAGCGGGGGCGGCGGCCGGAGCCGAAGCGGGGGTCGCGGCGGCGTCAGCCGGAGCGGCCGGCGCGGCGGCCGGAGCCGGCGGAGCGACCTTTTCCTTAACCCAAGCGTCGAACTCGGCTTGCGAGACCACGTGGATCTCGATCGGCATGTTCGAGTGATCGACGCCGCAGAGTTCCGAGCACTGGCCGTAATAGACGCCGGTCTTCTCGGCCTTGAACCAGGTTTCGTTCAGGCGGCCCGGAATGGCGTCGGTCTTCAGACCGAAGGCCGGCAGGGCGAAGGCGTGGATCACGTCGGCGCCGGTGACCTGGACGCGGACGACCTGGTTGACGGGAACGACCATCGCCTTGTCGGCGGCCAGCAGGTACGGGACCTTCTTGGCGTCGGCCTGTTCCTTGGTGAGGGGCAGCGAGACGATTTCGCTGATCTTCTGGTCCGGGTACTCGTAGCCCCAGTACCACTGATAGCCCGTGGCCTTCACGGTCATGTAGGGCGTCGGCATGTTGTTGTAGCCGAACAGCAGTCGGAACGAGAAGATCGCGATCAGCATCAGGATCAGGACCGGAACGACGGTCCAGATGATCTCGACGGTGGTGTTGTGGCTGAACTTGGCCGGGACCGGGTTCGCCTTCTTGTTATAGCGCACCACGATCCAGATCAGCAGGCCCAGCACCAGCAAGGTGATGGCCGTGATGATCGGCATCAGGATGACATTGTGGAACCAGATGGCGTCGTGCTTCAGCACCGAAGCGGCCGGCTGGAGGTCGATGGCCCCCGGCGTCGGCTGGCCCAGCAGATCCTCGGCGAGGGCGTTCCCCGCGAACATCCCAGAGAACACGATGCTAGCGGCGAGGGCGGACGCGCCCGTCATGAACCGCTGAATCCCCGAAAATTGCGCCTTCATATCCCTCACGGCCCGTTTCGGCGGCGATTTGGCTCTTGAAAAGAGCCGCGCCGCGCCGACTTGCACATTACGGCCCCTGTTCCAGCGCTCCGCAATCGACTTCGCGGACAGTGAGTCGCGCGCCGAAAGCGGGTCCGCCCCAAGGACCGGTCCGGTCGCTGCATACGCGCATCGCCAGCGGTTGCCAAGCGCCAGAGACCACGCGTGCGACATGGGATTGCCCGGTTATCCCCGGCTACGGGACCTCCAGTTGCGAACCCCTCTCATCAAGCCCAAAAACAGCCGTCCGCATCATTACGTATCATTCATGAGTAGGTACCTTGCGTTACTCAGTACCTGGCGATAGAAGAGAGCATCAACGGAGGCAAGGACGCCGTGCCGGAAACAATTGAAATCCAACTGAAGAAAGGCGTGCTGGCGCTCTGTGTGCTGGCCCTGCTCTCGCACGCCGACAGCTACGCCTACGAGATCGCCAGCAGGCTCACGAGGGACATCGATATGGGGGAAGGGACGATCTATCCGCTGATGCGCCGCATGCAGTCGGATGGGCTGGTCGAGACCTACCTGGTGGAAAGCCAGAGCGGTCCGCCTCGTAAATACTACCGCCTGACTGCGACCGGGCGCCAAAGCCTGGAACAGCAGAAGGCCGATTGGACCACGTTCGCCAATGCGGTGAACGACATCGTGGGAGCCGCCGCATGACCCGCGCCGAGTTCATCACCCGCCTGCGTCGCGGCCTGGCCGGCCTACCGGTGACCATGATCGCCGACGTCGTCGCCGACCACGAGGCCTATTTCGCCGACGGCCAAGCCGCCGGCCGCACCGAGGCCGAAGTCGCCGCCGCCCTGGGCGATCCCGATCGCCTGGCCCGCGAAGTGCGCGCCGAGGCCGGTCTGAAGCAGTGGGAGGAAAAGAAGAATCCTTCCAACGCCCTGGCCGCCGTCATCGCCCTTCTGGGCCTGGGCGCCCTCGACATCATGTTCCTGCTGCCCCTGCTGATGGGGGTGCTGGCCGCGCTGTTCGGGTTCCTGGTCGCCGTGGTGACCATGTTCATCTGCGGCGGGTTCATCTTCGCCGTCGGCCCGCTGAGCGCACCGCCCGGTGGCCCGATCACGGCCTTCCTGATCGGCCTGGGCTTCATGGGCCTGGCCACCTGCCTCGGCGCCCTGCTGACGCTGGTGACGGTCGGGGTCTTCAACGCGGTCGTCTGGTACGCCCGCCTTCACTACCGGCTGCTGAAGCCGGCCATCGAACAAGTCTGAGCGGAGAGGAGGGGACCATGTTGATCCGCAATACGCTCATCATCGCCGCGGCCAGTTTCGCGCTGTCCGTCGGCTGCTTCGCCGGAGTGGCGGCCATCGCCGGCCCGGAAATCATGAAGAACGGCTGGACCATGCCGTTCAACCGCGACGGCGACACCATCGTCATCCGTGACGGCGGCCACGTGATCCGGACCGGTCGGCACGTCCGGGTCCAGGGCGAGCGCCCCGTCCCGGCCATCGACCGCACCTTCGCCTGGACGGGCAAGGACGAGCTGATCATCGACCTGCCGGTCGACGTCGTCTTCGTCCAGGGCGCCGAGGCCAAGATCGTCGTGTCGGGCCCCAAGGACTATGTCGACCGCCTTCGCGTCGAGGGGGGCAAGATCACCCTGGCCGACAGCGACGACATCGACCACGACCGGTTGACCATCGACTCGTTCGGGGTGCGCGTCGAAAGCGACTCCGACCGCGTGAAGATCACCGTCATCGCGCCGGACGTCACCAAGTTCGAGGTCCGGGGCTCCGGCGACATCGACATCCGCAAGTACGACCACCCGAGCTTCGCGGTGAACGTCAGCGGCAGCGGCGACGTCGACGCCCAGGGCCGGGTGCAGGCCGTGACGATCGACAATTCGGGTTCGGGCTACATCAACCTGACCAACCTGAAGGCCAAGGACGCGGTCGTCGACGTCTCGGGCAGCGGCGGCGGCGCGGTGTTCGCCACCGAGAAGGTCAAGCTCGACATCTCCGGCAGCGGCGACGTCGAACTGCGCACCGAGCCCAAGACGATCAGCAGCGAGATCACCGGCTCGGGCGAGGTCCGCCGCGAATACTGATCCGTTTCACAAGCCCCTCAGCAGAGCTTGTGAAGAAGGGGCGGGGTGACGGACGCGTTCGGAAAGCCTACCTGTAGGCCCATGAACGCTCCTCTCCCCGCCTCTTCCCTTTCGATCCTGGACGCCGCCGGCGTCGATCCCGACCGCGCCCGTTCGATCCTGGGCGAGGCCCTGGCCGGCGCCGATGACGGCGAGCTGTTCCTCGAGCGCTCCGAGAGCGAGGCCTTCGTCTTCGACGACGGACGCCTCAAGAGCGCCTCCTACGACAGCGGCGAGGGCTTCGGCCTGCGCGTCGTGGCCGGCGAGACGGCGGGCTACGCCCACGCCGCCGAGATCAGCGAAGCCGCCATCGGCCGCGCCGCCTCCAGCGCCAGCCTCGCCAAGCGCGGCCACGCCGGCGTCTCGGCCGAGGGGCCTCGCTCGACCAACGAAAAGCTCTACGGCGAGGACAATCCGGTCAGCGCACCGGACTTCTCCGACAAGGTCAGCCTGCTCCAGGAGATCGACGCCTTCGCCCGCGCCCGCGATCCGCGCGTTGTCCAGGTGATGGCCTCGATGGCCGGCGAGCGCCGCGTGGTCGAGATCCTGCGCGCCGACGGCAAGCTGATCCGCGACGTCCGTCCGCTGGTGCGGGTCAATGTCCAGGTCACCGTCGAGAAGGACGGCCGCCGCGAAAGCGGCAGCGCCGGCGCCGGCGGCCGCGCCGGCTTCGCCGCCTGGATCTCTCCGGACAAGTGGCAGGACCAGGTCGACGAGGCTCTGCGCATGGCGCTGGTGAACCTCGACGCCGTCGCCTGCCCGGCCGGCGAGATGGACGTGGTCCTGGGCCCGGGCTGGAACGGCGTGCTGCTGCACGAGGCCGTCGGCCACGGCCTGGAAGGCGACTTCAACCGCAAGGGCATCAGCGCCTTCTCGGGCCGCATCGGCGAGCGCGTGGCCGCCAAGGGCGTCACCGTCTTCGACGACGGCTCGATCGCCGGCCGCAGAGGCTCCTTGACCGTCGACGACGAGGGCACGCCCACCGAGCGCACCATCCTGATCGAGGACGGCATCCTCGTCGGCTACATGCACGACCGCATGAGCGCGCGCCTGATGGGCATGAAGGCCACCGGCAACGGCCGTCGCCAGTCCTACGCCCATATGCCGATGCCGCGCATGACCAACACCGGCATGCTGGCGGGCAACGACGATCCGAAGGAGATGATCGCCTCGATGAAGCGCGGCCTCTACTGCGCCAATTTCGGCGGCGGCCAGGTCGACATCACCAACGGCAAGTTCGTCTTCCAGTGCACCGAGGCCTATCTGGTCGAGGACGGCAAGATCACCGCCCCGGTCAAGGGCGCGACCCTGATCGGCGACGGTCCGTCGGCCCTGACCCGCGTGACCATGATCGGCAACGACTTCGATTTCGACCCCGGCATCGGCGTCTGCGGCAAGTCCGGCCAGGGCGTACCTGTGGGCGTGGGCCAGCCGAGCCTGAAGATCACGGGCCTGACGGTGGGCGGGACAGCGGTTTAGGTCGCTAAGCGCCCCCTCCGTCACGCGGCTGCGCCGCGCGCCACCTCCCCCGCAAGCGGGGCAGGAGATGAGCCCCCTTTCTCCTCCCCCGTGAAACGGGGGAGGTGGATCGCTGCGGATACGCAGCGAGACGGAGGGGGCGCTCTCGTCCGCCTAAAGCACCCGCTCCAGGTACGTCACCGTCTTCTTCCCGCCGTGGATCTCGGCCGTCCCCACGGTCACGAACCCGAGCGCGGCGTGGAACCTGTCCGACGCCGGATTGGGCGGATCGGAATTGACCTCGCAGACGATGCGCTCATGCCCCGCCGCGCGCGCCGCCGCGAACAGGTCGTCATAGAGGGCCCGCGCCAGGCCCCTGCCCCGTGCGCTGTCGGCCACCACCACCCGGTCGACATAGACGAAGCTCGGATAGCGCTCGCAGAACCACAGGAAATTGACGCTGTCGTAGTCGGCGGCCTGGTCGAAGGTCAGCAGCAGGGCGTCGGCGACACCGACCCGTCGCGCGGCGAAGGCCTCGGCGACCAGGTGCGTCAGCCTTTCGGGCTCCAGCCACGACAGCTCCACCGCATGGGCGTTGTTCAGCGCCAGCAGCGCCGCGCCGTCGTTTTCGGCTAGGTCCGCCACCGTCAGCGGCGTCACGATGTCGGTCATCGGCCCCTCCATTCCTGCTCGCACCTATGGGTTCGCAAGGCCGGCCGCAAGGCGCTCCGCATCGCTGATCAACGACAACCTTTCAAAGGTTTAATCCACATTTCACGCTTGTAACTTCCATCGCCCCTCCGCGCCGCCCACGGTGCGACCCGAGGCGGGCCCTGGGGAGGGCTGTTGAGGGACAAACGCCAATGCTTGCGACCGCGCTGTTGATCGCCCTTGCGGGCGTGTCGCCGCTTGACGACGACCAGGCCATCGCGACGGCCGAGGCCTCCGCACCCGCCGTCGCGGCCCAGGACGTCGAGCCGACCCAGCGCGGCGTGATCCCCTATGCGCCCGAGTTCTTCGCCGCCGCCCAGCCCAGCACGGCGCTGGACATGATCAGCCGCCTGCCCGGCTTCTCGCTGGAGCAGGGCGACAACGCGCGCGGCTTCGCCGGCACGTCCGGCAACTTCCTGATCAACGGCGAACGGCCGACCACCAAGAACGAATCGCTGGAGGACATGCTGCGGCGGATCTCGGCCTCGACCGTGGAGCGCATCGACCTGATCCGTGGCGGCGCCCCCGGCATCGACATGCAGGGCCGCACGGTGATGGCCAACATCATCCTGAAGCGCACGGTGCAGGTTCAGAAGGTCGTCAACCTCCAGACCTACGTCTATCCGGACGGCTTCTTCGGCCCGATCATCGAGCTCGAGGGCTCGCGCCGCGAGGGCGACAACGCCCTGGAAGGCTCGCTGAAGGCCACCCGCGACCGCACCGACAACACCTTCGACGGCGGCGTGCGCCTGCGCACCGACGGCAAGGGCGTCCCGACCTCGAAGGACGCCCTGAAGGGCTACGACACCATCTACAACTACGTCCTGCGCGGCGCGGTCCAGCGCCCGATGCTGGGCGGCAAGACGCGGGTCAACGCCAAGCTGGAATATTTCGGCTTCGACCGCGACGTCACCGCCACCCGCGTCTTCCCCGCCCCCGCGCGCGAGCTGACCGGCGAGAACCTGAAGAACTGGTCCGGCGAGTTCGGCGCCCGCTACGACCGCAAGCTCTCGCCCGCCACCGACCTGCAGCTGGTGGCGCTGCAGAACCTGGGCCGCGAGACCTATGTCTCGACCTTCGAGGTCCCGAGCCTGTTCGTCGACTACCAGTCGCGCACCGACACCGGCGAGACCATTCTGCGGTCCGAGCTGAAGCACCGGCGGTCGGACAAGCTGTCGTTCGAGGCCAATCTCGAGGGCGCCTACAACTTCCTGGAAGGCGACACCCGCTACTTCGAGAACAGCAAGCTGATCCCGTTGCCGGCGGCCCAGGTGAAGGTCGAGGAGCTGCGCGGCGAGGCCTCGGGCAAGGCGATCTGGCGCGTGACGCCGAAGCTAAACCTGGAGGCCGGCGCGCGCCTGGAAGTCTCGCGCATCAGCCAGAGCGGCGACACCGACCTCTCCAAGTCGTTCTTCTATCCCAAGCCCCGCCTGCTCGCGACCTGGTCGCCGACCAAGACCGACCAGCTGCGCATCCGCCTGGAGCGCGAGGTCGGTCAGCTGGACTTCGGCGACTTCGTCTCGTCGGCCGGCACCGAAACCGGCACGGTGGACGCTGGCAATCCGGACCTTGAGCCCGACCGTCGCTGGACGATCGAGACGGCCTGGGAGAAGCGCTTCTGGGGCGGCGGCGCGCTGGTCCTGCTATGGCGCCATTCGGAGATCCAGGACGTCGTCGACGTCATCCCGATCAACAAGACCTTCGAGGCGCCGGGCAATATCGGCGACGGGACCAACGACTTCTACCAGGTCAACCTGACGCTCCCGACCGACAAGCTGGGGATCAGCGGCGGCCAGTTGCGGACGCGATTCTCGTGGGCCAATAGCGAGGTCACCGACCCGGTCACCCAGCTCAAGCGCCGCATCTCGGGCCAGACGCCCTTCACCTGCGACGTGCGCTTCACCCGCGACATGCCGGGTGGCAAGTGGAGCTGGGGCGCCACGACCTTCTGCCCCAACGAGCAGCGCAACTACCGGATCGGCGAGGTGCGCACGTTCACCTTCGAACAGTGGGTGGAAGGTTTCGTCGCGTGGCGGCCGCGCAAGGACCTGACCATCGAGACCATCCTGGCCAACTGGGCCAGCCGTCACAAGACCCGCACACGCGTCCTGTACGCGGGCAGCCGGGCCTCGGGAATCGTCACCCAGACAGAGAAGCGCGAGACGCCGTTCGAGCCCTATCTCTGGATCAAGGTGCGCAAGAGCTTCGGGTAGGAGCGGAAAGCGGCCTCCGCGGTTTGAGCCACCGCGAAGGCCGTTCCCACCCGTAGGTGAGGCGCGGCCCCTCCGCGCCTCCGTGAAGGGCCCCGGATCGTCGCCGGGGCCCTTCTTTGCTTCCGGCCTGGGTTAGGCCGAAACCGAGGAGTCCGCGACCGGCGTAGTGTCGGTGTCGTCCGCGCCGTGCGACCACTTCTTGAGGATCGGCGACAGGGCCAGGAACAGCACGCCCAGGCCGATGGCGATCAGGCCGATGATCTTGAAGACCAGCAGCGACTGGGTCATGGCGGCGGCGGGATCGAGGACCTGGCCGCCGATGGTCTCGGTCGAGGCGATGGCCGCGATCCAGCTGCCGAACAGGTTGGCCATGGCCAGGGCCATGTACCAGACGGCCATCACGAACGAGACCATCTGGACCGGCGACAGCTTGGTCATCTGCGACAGGCCGACCGGCGACATGCACATCTCGCCGCCCGTGTGCAGCATGTACATCAGCACCAGGAAGATCAGCGGCATCTTGAACGCGCCGCCGGCGAATTTCGCGCCGATCAGCAGGATCAGGAAGCCGCCGCCGACCTGGATCAACGACAGGCCGAACTTGATCATCGGGTTGGGGTTGATCCCGCGCGCGGTCAGCACCGTCCAGAGGGCGGCGAAGACCGGGGCGAAGATCAGGATCCAGCCGGCGTTGATCGCCTGGGTCTGGGCGGCGTTGAAGTCGGTGTTGACCCAGAACTTGCCGACCGTGGAGATGCCGGCGGCCGCCAGTTGGTCGGGCGCGCCCAGCACCACCGAACCGCCGAACCACTCGACCGGCTTGGACAGCAGCTTCAGATCGACATTGGTGGCCGCGAACAGGTTCAGCGACGACCCGGCCTGCTCGAACAGGGTCCAGAACACCACTGCGCCCAGCACCAGCACCGTGGCCAGCAGCAGGCGCTCGCGATCGACCTTGTCGCATTTCACAAAGGCGAACCATAGGATGTAGCCCAGCGAGCCGAACATGCCGGCCAGCAGGGTGACATTGACCACCGGCGTGTGCTGGACGACCAGGAACACGGCCACGACGGCCAGCATCGAGACGCCGTAGATGACCAGTTCGCGGGTGATCGGCCCTGCGACCTTCTCCTTCAGGTTCGCGCCCTCCGGCGGCTCGCCACGGCCCAGCAGCCAGGGCTTGCCCAGCACGAAGACGATGAAGCCGGCCAGCATGCCCAGACCGGCCGCGCCGAAGCCGGCCCACCAGCCCACGTTCACGCCCAGGATGCCGCACAGGATCGAGGCCCAGAACGAGCCCAGGTTGATGCCGAAATAGTAGAGGGTGAAGCCCGGGTCGCGGCGCGGATCGCCCTGCGGATAGAGCTGGCCCACCAGGGCGGCGACGTTTGACTTCATGAAGCCCACGCCGACGATGATCAGCGACAGGGCCAGCCAGAAGATGTTCAGGTACATCGGGTCGCGACCGGCGACGTCCAGCTTGTACGCGCCCTTCGGCAGCACGGCGGGCAGGCCCGCGTCGGCCGGCAGGTTCTTGATCGCGAAATCGCCCTTCTCGGTCGCGGTGACGTCGTAGGGCTTGCCCGCCACGATCATCTTGGCCACACGGTTGTCGCCCCGGCCGTCGGCCTGGAACTCGTAGGTGTGGCCCGCATAGGTCAGGGTCTGGACCGCCGGCTTGCCCTCGACCGCCATGGCCAGGTGGCCGGCGACCAGCAGGATGGCGCCGAACGCCACGGCCTTGCGGGTGCCCAGGTAGCGGTCGGCCAGGAAGCCGCCCAGCAGGGGCACGATATAGACCAGCGAGGTATAGGAGCCGTAGTGACCGCTGGCGACCTTGGGATCGAACAGGAAGTGCTGGGTCAGGTAGAAGATCAGCAGGCCCCGCATGCCGTAGTAGGAGAAGCGCTCCCACATCTCGGCCAGGAAGCAGATGATCAGGCCGCGCGGATGGCCTTTCAGAATCTGAAGAACGACGGGAATGCCGGTCACGAGCGTGACCAGAATGCCCGCGGCGATAACGATGTTCATACGCTAGCCTTGAAACGTGACGAGAGGCAGGGACCGACCCCCCAACGGCCTTCCGCTTTGCGGAAGGCCGTTGTTTCAAGGGTTTGGAGCGCGTCTGACGGGCGAAACCGTAAACACTTTCGCCCGACGCGCTCCGGTCAAATCATCCCCGCCGACCCCAATTTGGCGGGGAGAAGATCACGCGGCTGACGGTTTCACAAGCAACGGCTTGCCGGGCGGGTTTCGGCTTCCAATGTTGGCGTGAAGCCTTGCGGGCGCGTCGCGCGTTTGCATGACGAACCTCATGACGGACGGGAGCCCCACCATGAAAATCCCCGACGAAAACCACCCCATCACCCTCACCCGCGCCCCGACGACCGTGCGGGTCCTGTTCGAAGGTCACGAGATCGCCGACAGCGACGACGCCCTGGTGCTGGTCGAAGCCAACTACCCGCCGGTCTACTATTTCCCGCGCGACGACGTTCAAATGCTGTTCCTGCGCAAGACCGACAAGGTCAGCCACTGCCCCTACAAGGGCGACGCCAGCTATTTCACGATCTATCGCGACGCCAAGATCATCGAGAACGCGGTGTGGTCCTACGAGGCGCCCTATCCGGCCGTCGACCGGATCGCCGGCCGGGTGGCCTTCTATCCCGAACATGTCGAGTTCCAGCTCGGCGACCTGACCGCTGCCGAAACCGAGGCCGCCTTCAATGTCGACGAGGTGGTCCGCCACACCGACAGCGGCTCGGGAACCAGCCAGGCCGAGCACTGGAAGCCCAACGTCTCCATGCCCGACCCCGACCGGATCGAGCACGACGTCGACCAGCCCTACAAGGGCGTGGGCTCGCTCTAGTCGAGAGCGGCCGCCGCCTGCGCGCACGAGGCCTTGGGCAGCGAGAAGCGCGGATCGGTCAGGAAGCGCTCGTCCGTCAGGGTGCGCAGGAAGGCGACGATGTCGCTGACCTCGTTGTCGCTCAGCGTCATCGCCGCGCGATGGCGGCGGATCGTGCTCTCCAACGTGCGGGCCGAACCGTCGTGCAGGTAAGGCGCGCTGACCCCCACATTGCGCAGTGACGGGGTGCGGAACTTGCCATTGTCGGCCGTCCTGCCGGTGATGTCGCCCAGGCCCTGGTCGCCCGAGAACGGCAGGTCGATGCGGTGGAAGGCCGCTTCCGGCTTGCCGCCCGCCGCGTCCGTGAACAGGTCTCCGGCATGGCAGCTCGCGCAGCGGGCCTTGCCGGAGAACAGGCGCTCTCCGCGCTGCGCCTCGATCGGGATCGCCACGGCCTCGCCGCGCCTGGCCCGGTCGTAGGGCGCGTCGCGCGACACCAGGGTGCGCTGGAAGGCGGCCAAGGCCCGAGCGATGGCGGCCATGTCGACCGCGCCGCCTGTCTCGGGGAAGGCGGCGGCGAACAGCTTGCGATAGCAGGCCTGGCCGCCCAGGCGGGCGGTCAGCACCGCCTCCTGGCCATGGAAGCCCATCTCCACGGGCTTGGTCCCCGTGATCGGGATCAGGGCCTGGTCTTCCAGACGCGTCACACCGGGATCGCCCCAGGTCAGGCTGGCGAAGGCGCCGACATTAGCCAGGGTCATGGCGTTGCGTCGCCCCGGCTCGCCGTGCACGCCCGGCCGGGTGGCATTGGTCTCGGCGAAGCCATGCCGCTGCCCGTGGCAAGTGGCGCAGGCCATCGTCCCGTCGATCGACAGGTCGGCGTCGTAGAACAGCCGCCGACCCAGCTCGACACGGGCGTCCGAGGTGGTGCGCTGGGCCAGGCCCGCCGTGAAGACCAGCACCAGGCACAGGGCTCCAACGAGGCCCGCTACCCTGCTCCAGACCTCCAGCCGCACGTCCCGGTCCTGTCTACGGCTTGGCCGCGACCATGATCGCCAGGCTGGCCTCGGCATTGGCCGAGATCTGCACGACATAGGCGCCAGGGGTCAGGTCGAAGGTCACCATCTTGCGCAGGGTGGTGCAGGCCGGGCCGCGCCCGTGGGCGATCGACCGCGCGCCCTCGCCGTCCTTCAGCACATCGATCCACGCGCCCGTACCCAAGGCGATCACATAGGCGCCGGGCTTATCGATAGTCAGCGAGAACAGGCCGCCCTTGCTGACCGTGCCGCCCGGCTTCTCGGGCTGGATCGCGTAGGCGACGTCCGGCGTCGGCGCCAGGGTGGCCGCATAGGCCTGCCCCGGAACCAGGGCGGCCTTGGGCAAGCCAGCGGTCGAGGTGGCGGCGGTCAGCGACGCCTTGCTGGTCCAGCCGGCCAGCTCGGCCGGCAGGTCCTTGTCCATGGCGGCGCAGGCGGAAGCCGGCGCGGCGGGCGCCATCTGGGCGACGGCCGCGAACGGAGCCGCCAGCACGGCGACGGCGGCGAGGAGGGCGAGACGCATGGCGGTCATCTCCTAGAACTTGACCCGCAGGTCGGTGCGGAAGTTGCGGCCTTCCTCGGGGAAGCCATCGACCAGCTGGTACTTCTGGTCCAGCAGGTTGCGGGCGCCGACCACCACGTCGATCTTCGGCGTCACCTCGATCCGCGCGGTCAGGCCGAGCAGGACGTAGGCGCCGGTGCGGTAGTAGCGAACCGGGGTGATCAGGCTGCTCGATGTCACGGTCCAGCGCTTGGAGGTCGCCTCGACGCTGGGCGTCAGGGTCAGGCGATCCAGCGCCTTCCAGTCGGCATAGGCGAAGACCTTGTGGGTCGGCACGCCCTGCGGCCGGAACGCGGCGTTGGTCGGGTCGGTGAAGTCGCGGTGCAGGTAGGTGTAGTTGCCGCCGACCGTCAGGGCCGGCGACAGCGCCGCCGTCACCGAGGTCTCGGCGCCGTAGTACTCGCCGTCGCCGACATTGCGGGTCTGGCTGACCGTGCCGAACGGCGCGCCGAGGGCGACCGGGATGGCGATCAGGGCGTCCTTGACGTCGCTATGGAAGACAGCGCCCTCGACGCTGACGCCCGGCGCGAGATCGGTCTTGCCGCCCAGCTCCAGGTTCACGGCGCGCTCGGCCTTGATGTTCGGGTTCGGGATCGCCGTGCCGAAGCGCGAGGAGAAGCGCTCGAACAGGGTCGGGAAGCGGGTGCGCGACGAGACGCTGGCGTGCAGCTGGCTCGTCGCCGTGGGCCGCCAGATCAGCGCGCCCTGGCCGTTCCAGGCGCTGTCGTCGGTCAGGGGATAGGCCACCAGGACGTTGGTGTTGAAGTCCTGGGCCATCGACAGGTCGCGATGGTCTCGCGAGACACCGACCACCAGATCGACGTTCGGGCCGAACTCCTGGGTGTCCTCCAGGGCGATCGAGGTGGTGTCCTCGGTCGTGGTCTGGCGCGGCTCGACCAGGGCCGGGGCGAAGGTCTGCTGCCACTCGACATGCTCGTCGCGGCGATAGAAGGCGGCGACCTTCAGGGTGTTGCTCGGCGTCAGCGCCAGGTCCAGCTCGACGTTTCCGCCGTAGGCGACGTCGTCATAGTAGGAGCGGAAGGCCCGCCCCAGGGTCTGGGTGTTCTGCCGGGCGCTGTCGTACGAGAACAGGCCGTTCTCGAAGGTGTTCCGATAGAAGCGGGTCTTCAGATAGGCGTGCTCGGCGATCTGGGTGCGGGTCAGCAGGGCCAGGCTGTCGATGTTCCAATAGGGCCAGGTCCAGTAGCGCGTGCTGGCCGTGTCGGTGACGTGGAACGGCGCGTTCTTCGAACCCTCCTGGCGAGTGAAGGTCAGCGAATAGTCGTCACCCTCGCGCGGGGTGAAGCCGACCTTGGCGTTGACCCGCCAGTCCTCGCTGTCGGAGTGGTCGCGGTAGCCGCCATTCTCCAGCGAGGTCGGGCGATAGCTGTCCGGCAGGGTCCAGTGGGTCCGCTCGTTCCGCGCGCCGCTGAGCTGGGCGTAGAAGCGGTCGGTCCGCCCGCCGATCCGGCCCGAGACGGCCGTGCTGTTCAGCGAGCCGTCGGCATCGAAGCCGCCGCCCAGCCGCACTTCGCCTTCGAACGGGGCCGAGGGCGTGCGGGTGACGAGGTTGATCGCCCCGCCGATGCCGCCCGGCCCGTCGAGCACCGAGACGTAACCCTTCGAGACCTGCACTTCGGACAGGTCCGCCGTCAGGAAGCGCGCGAAGTCGATGCGGTTGTCGGCCGGCAGGAACACCCGCACGCCGTCGATCGACAGGGTCGTCTGGAAGCGGTCGAAGCCCCGGATGAATACCAGCCGCTCGTTGCGCGAGCCGCCGCTGTTGCCGGCGTTGGCGCCGGGGATCAGGTCCAGCGCCTGGTCGACGCTGACCTTGTCGAACCTGCGCAGGTCCTCGCCCTTGATCACCGAACCGCCGACCAGGCCACCGTCGCTGGCCCGCGCGGTCACCCGCACCTCGCCCAGCGCGTAAACGTCGCTGGCTTGAGCGTGGGCGGTTCCGGCCAGGAGGGAACCGGCGAGCAGGACGGATCGGAACAGCATCGAAAACCTCGTTATGTATTCGAGCTACATAACGAGACTCATCACGGCGCGCGACCTGAAACGTCGGGTGTTTCGAGAGAACGCCGACGTGCAAAATCCTTGTCATCCCGGAAGCCTCGTAGAGGCTGTCCGGGACCCAGGGGCGGCGCGCACCGCGCTTCGTCACCCCCTGGGTCCCGGCTCTACGCTGCGCTCCGGCCGGGATGACAAGAAAAGGTGCGGAAAATCAGTAGGCGCAGTCGGTGAACACGCGGCTGATATCGCCCTGCCATTCGCCGTTGTAGAGCGACAGCAGACGATCAGCCGGGGTGATCCCGCTGTCGGCGATCTGCTCCAGTTCGCCGAGATAGATGGTCTCGTCGAGGAAGCCGCCGTTCAGCTCGGCGCGGTTCTTCAGGCCCGAGCGAGCGATGGCCACGAAGTCCTTGGCGACGTCCCGGGCGGTGCGGCCGGCGACCTTGGCCTTGAGGCCCAGCTTCGGCACGTCGCGGCGCAGGCCCTCGCGGTCCTCCAGCGTCCAGTCCTTGCAGAGGTCCCAGGCGGCGGCCAGGGCGGCATCGTCGTAGAACACGCCGGTCCACAACGCCGGCAGGGCGCAGAGACGGCTCCAGGGCCCAGCATCCGCGCCGCGCATTTCCAGATAGGTCTTCAGGCGCACTTCCGGGAAGGCCGTGGTCGTGTGGTCGGCCCAGTCCTTCATCGTGGCGATCTCGCCCGGCAGTTCGGGCAACTGGCCCTCGATGAAGTCGCGGAAAGACCGGCCGGCGACGTCGATATACTTGTCGCCGCGCTTGACGAAATACATCGGCACGTCGAGCGCGTAGCGGGCGTAGCGCTCGAAATCGAAGCCGTCCTCGAACACGAAGTCCAGGAGGCCCGTGCGGTTCGGATCGGTGTCGGTCCAGACGTTGGCGCGGGCCGACAGGAAGCCGTTCGGCTTGCCTTCCGTGAACGGGGAATTGGCGAACAGGGCCGTGGCGATCGGCTGCAGGGCCAGGCTCATGCGGAACTTGGCGACCATGTCGGCTTCGCTGGAGAAGTCGAGATTGGCCTGCACCGTGCATGTGCGCAGCATCATGTCGAGGCCGAGATTGCCGACCTTGGGCATGTAGTTGCGCATGATCACGTACCGGCCCTTGGGCATGATCGGCACTTCGGCGCGCTTCCACAGCGGCGAGAAGCCGAGACCCACGAAGCCCAGGCCCAGTTCGTCGGCGACGGTCTTGACCTCGTCCAGGTGCTGGCCGGTCTCCTCGCAGATGTCGTGCATGGTCGCCAGCGGCGCGCCCGACAGCTCGAACTGACCACCCGGCTCCAGGCTGACATTGGCGCCGTTGCGCTCGAGGCCGATGATGACTTCGCCTTCCATGACGGGCTTCCAGCCGAAACGCTGCAGCCCCGTCAGCAGGGCGTGGACGCCCTTGCCGCCGTCGTACGGAACGGGTTCGTGCGAGCCCAGATAGAAGCCGAACTTCTCGTGCTCGGCGCCGACGCGGAAGCGCTCCCTGGGCTTGCTGCCTTGGGCGAAATATTCGGTCAGATCGGCGAGCGTCAGTTGACGCTCTTGGACGCTAGCGGTGTCGGCCATGCAAGCCGTCCCTCCCCAGGGTTTGCGATGCTGAGGGAGAAGAGGGCCCATTCTCTCCGCCGACGGCGATACTACTCGGTCTCGCCCAGTTGGGCGTTTTCTTTGCGAACCTCAAGAGGCGACCTTCGCCTTTTGCAACAGGTCGAATTCCTTTTAGGCGACCATTGCCCAGCGCTCTACGGGCGCTAGGCTAAGCCATGGTCCATTCACTTCCGCCCGAAATCCAGCTGGCGCAGGCACTTGCCGACGTTGATGAGGGCTTGAACATTGAGCTGGCGGAACACAAGGCCGAGTTCGGCGAGATACTAGCTTCCATTTTCCTGGCGACGGCAGCCCGTCGAATGATCGAGTTGGCCTGCTTGGGTGACGGCGGACACAAGACACTGAAAGCGATGGCTAGTCTGATCGAGGCTGCTCTGGTGGGCGATCAGATAGCGACGGACATGATCCGCCTTGGAATCGCCGACACATTCAATGTCGAAGGCGCCGCTGACTTGATGGCGCCGTTTGTTGGCCCCAAGCTTGGCTTCTGGCTCGGGGTGGCTCCCTAACGCCAGTCTCCGGCCGCCGCTTGCCACAAGGTCATGGCCGAGATCGCGGCCGTGTCGGCGCGCAGGATGCGGGGACCCAAAGACACCGGCGTGACGAAGGAAAGTCCCCGCAGACGCTCGCGTTCCTCGGGGGCGAAGCCGCCTTCGGGGCCGATCAGGATAGCCGCCGGACCGCCCGTCCCCGCCAGCGCCTCGATGGCCGGTTTCGCATCGCCGCCCTCGTCGCAGAAGACGAGGCGGCGATGCGGGTCCCACTCGTCGAGGATCTTGTCCAGCTTCTCGGGGTCCGGGATTTCCGGCACATCCAGGCGACCGGTCTGCTCTGCCGCCTCCATGGCGATGGCGTCCAGGCGGCCCAGCTTGACGAAGTCGACGTTCGTCCGCCGCGTGATCGTCAGACGCACCCGACGCGCGCCCAGCTCGGCGGCCTTCTCAACGATGGTCTCGACCCGGCCGCGCTTGACCATGGCGACGATCAGATCCAGGTCCGGCCCCAGGTGCATCGGCCGCGTCTGTTCCTCGGCCTTCAGCAGGCAGCCGCGCTTGGTCGCCTCGACGATGGTCGCGCGCCACTCGCCGTCGCGGCCGTTGAACAGCAGGAGCTCAGCCCCGACGGCCAGGCGCATGACCTGGGTCAAGTAGCGCGACTGGTCGACGGTCGGCACGACGCCGACGCCGGAGGAGAGATCGTTGGGAACGAAAAGACGGATCATTTCGTCCTTCTAGCCTAACTCGACTTTGAGGGGGTAGGCTCTGCTCATGAGCAAGTCCGACGACTACGACAACGAACTCATGCAGCTGCAGCTGGCCCTGATCGAGCTGCAGAAGAAAGCCATCAAGGACGGGGACAAGATCCTCGTCATCTTCGAGGGCCGCGACTCGGCGGGCAAGGACGGCACGATCGCCCGGGTGACCGAGCACCTGTCCAAGCGCGCCACCACCGTCGTGGCCCTGCCCAAGCCGACCGAGCGCGAGCGCAGCGAGTGGTACTTCCAGCGCTATGTCGAATACCTGCCGGCCTGCGGCGAGGCGGTGATCTTCAACCGCTCCTGGTACAACCGGGCCGGGGTCGAGCGGGTCATGGGCTTCTCGACGCCGGAGCAGCAGGAGCAGTTCCTCAAGGACGTGCCGGCCTTCGAGCGGATGCTGGTCGAGAACGGCCTGCGCTACGTGAAGTTCTGGCTCGACATCAGCCGCGACGAACAGGCCGAGCGCCTGAAGGCCCGCCGCGAGGACCCGCTGAAGGCCTTCAAGACCAGCGATCTCGACAAGGTCGCCCAGGACAAGTGGGACGACTACACCAAGGCCCGCGACGAGATGCTGATGCGCACCTCCAACGACGTCGCGCCGTGGATCTGCGTCCGCGCCGACCACAAGAAGGCCGCCCGCCTCAATGTCATCCGCTGGCTGCTGCACGCGGCCGGCGACAAGAAGCTGATCAAGGGCGTCGCCAAGCCCGATCCCAGCGTAATCTTCTCGTTTGAGCCAGCGGCGCTGGAGGACGGGCGGCTGGCGCGTTAGCGCCGCCCTCGCCCTTCGACAGGCTCAGGGTGAGGGCTACTCTGAGCGCCGCAGTGAAACCTCACCCTGAGCTTGTCAAAGGGCGAGGTTTCGTCTCACCGCTTCCGCCGCGCCGCCCGCCCCGCCGCGACTTCGCGGTTGCGCGCCACGCAGTGCTCGACGATCTCGCGCACCAGGTCCGGCGACAGCGGCGCGTCGGGCTGGAAGCGGATCGTGCCCTTGCTGGTCTCGAAGCCGGCCAGCCGATCGGCGAACGTCTCGATCACCGCGCCCGGATAGAAGGCGCAGTGCTTGGCGGCCGCGCCGAAGTGCACGAGGTTGCCGTGCAGCTTGAAGGTCGGCAGGCCATAGCTGATCGCCTCCACGGCCTCCGGAGCGACGGCGTGGATCTGACCACGCAGCAGCTCCAGGGCGGCCTTCTGATCGGCGGGCAGCTTGGAGAGGTAGTCGTCGACGGACGCGGCGGGGGGCTTCATCATCGGTTGGTCCTCCAGCGAGCGACCGATCTAGCCGCCAAACCAGGACGTCCGGGAAGTCCCGCCGCCGACATCGCTCTCGATTATTTCGCCCCGTACAGCGCCATGACGTCCTTGCGGAACGCCGCCCCGCTGTCGGGACGGCTGTAGAACATGTGGCCGCCCGGATAGTTGGACAGGGTCACCCGGCCGCCTGCGGTGGCCGGCATGGCGTCGACCACCAGGCGCGAGGCGAAGAACGGGCACGACAGGTCGTTGTAGCCGTGGACGATTAGCACCTTCAGCTTCGGATCCACCGACACGGACTTGCGCAAGTCGGTGACCGACTCGGTGTCGGCGCCCCGGCCGCGATCCCACATGCGGTTGACGTCGCCCGACAGCGCCTCGTAGCGGGCGTCCGGCTTCCAGCCGACGATGCGGGTGGTGAAGTCGACGATGGCGCTGGTCGTCGGGGCGATGATTGCGTCCAGGATCGGGTCGTTGACCTCCTGGGTCGGCGCGTTCGGGAAGGGGTCCAGCGAGGTGACGTTGCTGTCGTAGCGGCTGCCGAGGCGCCCCTTGTCACGGAACACCTCGCGCAGGAACGACTGGGTCTCCAGCTTGCCGCCCGCGCGACGGACATAGGCCGGATCCAGGCCCGTCATGGCCGAGACCTTGGCCGTCAGGCGATCCAGGGCGGCGGGGTCGGAGCCCTTCATCAGGTCGACCATGTACTCGCCGCGCGTGTAGTCCTCGACCGCCTTGATGCTGTCGACCGAAAGCTTGCCGTCGCGCTCCAGCTTGGCGGCGGCGATCGAGGGCAGGGTCCACATGGCCGGAAGCGGTGAAATCTCACCAGAAGCGCGGCCGGCGCTGGACAGCAGCGGCGAGACCAAGACGACGCCCTTCACGGCCACGCCGAGATCGGTCTGCAGGGTGTAGGCCAGGCGCGGCCCACGGAAGCCGCCGTAGCTCTCGCCGACCAGGTACTTGGGCGAGGCCAGGCGCTCGGTCTTGACCATGTAGTCGAAGACGATCCGCGACAGGTAGTCGATGTCCTGCTTCACGCCGAAGAAGCGCCGCTTGCTCTCTTCCTCGCTGACCAGCGAGCGCGAGAAGCCGGTGCCGACGGGGTCGATGAACACCATGTCGGTGAAGTCCAGCCAGCTGGCCGGGTTGTCCTCCAGCTTGGTGAAGGCCGAGGGGCTGTCGCCTTCCGCGCCGAACTGCACGCGCTTGGGGCCGATGGCGAAGTTCAGATAGACCGAGGCCGCGCCGGGACCGCCGTTGAAGGCCACGGTGATCGGCCGGGCCGGGTCGCGCGGACCGTCCAAGACGTAGGACGTGTAGACCACCTCGCCGACCTTCTTGCCCTTCTCGTCGCGCACCGGCAGCACACCGACCGTGGCGGTATAGGCGATGGTCTTGCCGCCGATCACGGCCGTCTGCTTGACCGACTTGTCGGCCGGCAGCGGCGGCAGGTCGCTATTCGATTTCTCGGCGGCCGGCTTGTCGCTTTTCTCTTGAGCGAAGGCGGCCGGACCGCCCATCGCCGCAACGATGCAGAGGGCCGCGACGCCCACCTTGAAAGACTGTTTCATGATCGCCCCTGAACTGAGGGTGAAATTGCTAAGCGAACCGGCGCAGCTTCACAACCGCGTGCGAGCGTGGTGCTGTGCGGTCAGTAAAGGGAGACGCCCGTGACGGACGCCAAGTCGGTTCGGACCACCGCCTTCATCCGGCTGGCCATTGGCCTGATCCAGGGGATCGCCCTCTTCCTGCTGCAGAAGGCCGACGAGTCGAAGGCCTGGCCGGCGACGGCGCCGATGCTCTACGCGCCGCTGCTGGTCTGCGCCCTGATGGTCCCGTTGCTGCCGCTGGCCGCGCTGTCAGCGATGCGCCGGACCGCCCTCATCGCCTGGACCGCCATCGCCGCCGCGCTGGCTGCGATCCTGGCCGTCCACGCCGCCTGGGCGGGGGCCGAGCCCCAGCGCCTGGGCGCCGGCCCGCTGTCGCCGCCGCTGTTCATTGCCGTCGCCGCCCTGCTGTTCATCGCCCACCACCTTATCCAACCCGCCGAGGCCGTCCGTCGCCCGGTCGCGCCCTATGCGGACTATTTCGATCTGGCCTGGACGAACGGGGTGCGGCTCTTCCTGTCGCTGGCCTTCACGGGGGCCTTCTGGCTGCTGCTGTTCCTGGCCGGCGCCCTGTTCAAGCTGATCGGCGTCAACGCCATCGAGAAGCTGACCCAGGAGACCGCCTTCGCCTTCCCAGCCACCGGCCTGATGTTCGCCGCCGCCGTGCACATGGCCGTGCAACTGACCGAGGCCCGCGCCGGCCTGGTGCGCGGGGCGCGGACCGTGGGCCTGACCCTGCTGGCCTGGCTGTCGCCGCTGATGGTGCTGATCGCCGGCGGCTTCCTGGCCACCCTGCCCTTCACGGGCCTGGCGCCGCTGTGGGGCACCAAGGCCGCCACCGCCCTGCTGTTGGCCGCCGCCGCGGCCCTGATCATCCTGATCAACGCCGCCTATCAGGACGGCGCCGAGCCGCCGCACTTCATCCCTCGCTGGGCGGCGCGGATCGCCAGCCTGCTGCTGATCCCCGTCGTGATCCTGGCCGCCTACGCCCTGTGGCTGCGGATCGACCAGTACGGCCTGACACCCGACCGGGTGTTCGCCACGGCCTACCTGGTGGTCGCGATCGGCTTCACCGCCGGCTACGCCATCGCGGCTCTGAAGCCCGGCCCATGGATGAAGCCACTGGAGCGCACGAACCTGATCATGGCGGCGGTGTCGGTGCTGCTGCTAATCCTGCTCTTCACGCCCATCGCCGACCCGGCGCGATTGTCGGTCGACAGTCAGGTGAAACGCCTGGAGATCGGCAAGATCGCGGCCGAGAAGTTCGACTTCCAGTTCCTGCGCTTTGACAGCCAGCGTTACGGGCGGGACGCGCTCGAGCGGCTGAAAGCCAGCGCCGACAGAGGCGTGGCTCGGCGAGCGCACGAAGCGAGCGCGGCAAAGGAGAAGGCTCCGGTCTTCGCTCGGTCGGGTCCGGACCTTTTGAAGGCGCCCGTCTATCCAGCCGGCAAGGCCTTGCCCGCGAGCTTCCTGAGCCAGGATCCGGCGTCCCATGACACCGGCTCGGTCTGCGCGTTTGCGGAAACCAACTGTTCGATCCTGCTGCTCGACGTCGACGGGGACGGCCAGGACGAAGTGCTGATGACCACAGGCGCGGCGTTCGACGTGATGAAGCTGAAGGACGGCCGCTGGCGTAGGGTCGCTATGGCGACCCCTTCCTGCGGAAACGTCGATATCGGCGCCGCGCTGAAGTCCGGATCGGTGCGACTGGACGCGCCGACCCTGCGCCAGGACCTGATGGTCGGCGATCAGCGCCTGCTGATGCGCCCGTTATCTGACAACTGCCCCACGTCCGCCCCGCCGTTGACGGCCGGGATCGTCACTCTCGATAAGGAATGACCTAGATCACGCCCTCGCTGATCGCATTCAGCCGCGCATAGACCCCGCCCCTGGCCGTCAGTTCGGCATGGCGGCCTTCCTCGACCACCCGCCCGCCCTGGAACACCAGGATGCGGTCGGCGCCGCGCACGGTCGACAGGCGGTGGGCGATGACGATCGTGGTCCGGCCCTCCATCAGCGCCTCGGCGGCGGCCTGGACGTGGCCTTCGGTCTCGACATCCAGCGACGAGGTCGCCTCGTCCAGGACGAGGATCGGCGCGTCGGCCAGGAAGGCGCGGGCGATGGCCACGCGCTGGCGCTCGCCGCCCGACAGCTTGACGCCCCGCTCGCCGACCAGGGTATCGTAGCCCTTGGGCAGGCGCAGGATGAACTCGTGGGCGCGGGCCTTGATGGCGGCGTCCTCGACCTCCTCGCGGGTGGCGTCCGGCTTGCCGTAGGCGATGTTCTCAAACAGCGTCCGGTGGAACAGAGCCGGGTCCTGCGGCACCACCGCGATGGCGCGGCGCAGGGAGGCCTGCTTCACCTTCGACACGTCCTGGCCGTCGATCAGCACGGCGCCGTCCTGCAGGTCGTGCAGGCGCTGGACCAGCTTGACGAAGGTCGACTTGCCCGAGCCCGTCGGCCCGACCAGGGCCACCCGCTCGCCCGGAGCGATCTTCAGGCTGAAGTGGTCGTACAGCGGCGCGCCCGCGGCCTTGTAGCGGAAGGTCACGTCGTCGAACGCGATCGCGCCGGGGCCGGGCTTGAAGTCCGGGGCGTTGGGGTCGTCGGCGATCTGCGGCGTCAGGCGCGTCCAGGCGGCGACGTCCTCGGCGTCGTCCAGGCCCTTCTGCAGCATGCGGATGTTCTCGCCCAGGTTCCGCAGGTAGCCGCTCATCAGCATGAAGGCGGTGATGGCGAAGGCGACGTCGCCGGCCGTGGCCGTGCCCTGCGTCCAACCCCAGACCATGGCCCCGGTCAGGCCCGCCTGCAGCACGACCAGCAGCAGGTTCTGGCCCAGCCAGACGTCGGTGAAGCGGCTCCAGGTGACCATCACCGCGTCGCGCCATTGCGCCGTCACCTGCGCCAGACGCTCGGCCTCGCGGGTCTCGGCGCCGAAGCTCTTCACGGTCGGGTTCGAGGTCACGGCGTCGGCCAGGGCCCCGCCGATCTTGGAGTCCAGGGCGTTGGACTTCAGGTTGCTGGGCCGCACATAACGCTCGGTGATCCACAGGTTCACGCCCAGATAGGCGACGACCACGACGAGCGAGATGCCGCCGGCCAGCGGCTGGCGGATCAGCATGGCGATCGACAGGCCGACCAGCACGATGACCCCCGGTCCCAGCCAGATGGTCACCGCGTCGGTGACGCTGTCATAGCCCCACATGGCCCGGGTCAGCTTGCGCACCGTCGCGCCGGCGAAGCTGTCGGCGTGCCAGTCCGACGAGAAGGCTTGCACCTTGGCGAAGCTCTCGTTGGTCATCTCCTCCATGTTCCGGGCCGCCAGCGGGATCCAGAACCGGTGGGCGATGTTGCGCACCACCGCGAAGGCGAAATAGACGCCGATGAACATGGCCAGCGCCGACCACGCCCCGGCGTCGCCGCGCGGCTTGGTGGCGACGGTGTCCACCAGGTGTCCCGAGGCGTAGGGCAGGGCCAGGTCGAAGGCGACCGCCACCAGCGTCAGGCCGACCCCGAAGCCGAACAGCACCGGCCGCCGCTTCCAGAACCGAGCGACAAAGCCCAGCACCTGGCGGTTCGACAGCGCGCGCTTGCGGGCGCCGATTTCGTCTTCGTCCTCGAGGGCGTCGGTCATAGTGGGGCTAGATAGGGATTTCTGACCCCTCCGTCACGGCGTCATGCTCAATCCGTGGCGGTCAACACCTGCTGTGTGCGAACCGTGACCCCGGCGACGTGGTCCGTCACCGCGGCCTTGACCGTGTAGCCGCCTAGCGGGTCCCGAGGCTCAAAACCTAGACCCACGCTCGCATCCGACAGGAAAAAGGTGTTGGCCGGCGGGGCCGGCTTGCCGCGATAGATCGGGACATCCTTGGGTTCGGCATAGACGCCGCCGTCCGGCTTGAGGATCTGGAAGTCCGCCGTCACCTGGCAGTTGCCGGCCACATCGGCCCTGCATCCCGCGAAGACGATGAACGTGTCGAGGGTTTCGCCACGCCGCGCGCTGGACCGGGTCTCCAGTCGCGCCGTTTCGGCGGGCTTGGCCCAATCGGCCAGGAATTTCTCGACGTCGCCGGTGGCGACCTGGACGATCCGGAACGATCCCGCCTCGGCCGAGGCCTGCCGCGCCTGGGCCGCCGAGACGGCGCCCAATATCGCCACGACCATCGCGCCCCACATCCATCGCCGCATGGCCGCCTCCCTCGCGAAATCGTCCCGACTTCACCAAGATCAACCTCGAGGTGCAAGACCTACTTCCGACGCTTCCGTCCACCGAAAGGCCGCCAGCGCAGGAACCAGACGATCGCCGGCCCGACCACCGGCACGCGCAGCATGGGCCGTACGGTGTGGGGGCGGGTCTTCAGGAAGCACAGCACCGCGCCGATCCAGAACACCGTCGTCGGCAGGCCCGGCGTGACGATGCCCACCGCCCCGGTAGCCAGCAATGCGCCGCCGATGCCGTCCAGCATCCAGCGCTCGGCCCGGGTCAGGTCGCGGCGCTTCTTGCGGGCGGGTTCAACGGTCATGCGGCGGGATCATGCAGGTTCAAGACTCGACGCTAGCGCGAGCGGAGGATCGTTCAAACCCCGCAGGAGGCACGTATGAGCGACCTTGCCTTTCCGAAAGGCCGCACGGCCCTTTTGCTGATCGATCCCTACAACGACTTCCTGGCCGACGAGGGCAAGCTGTGGCGGCGGGTGGCCGGCACGAAAGGCGCGGAAGGCCTGCACGACCACATGAAGGCGGTGATCGCCGCCGCCCGCGCGGCCGGGGTCGCGGTGTTCATCGTCCCGCACCACCGCTATGCGCCCGGCGATCTCGACCATTGGGACCATCCCAGCCCCTACATCCAGGCCAGCGCCCGGGGCCTGGTCTTCGAGAAGGACGGCTGGGGCGGCGAATGGCATCCCGACTTCGCGCCGGAGCCCGGCGACGTAATCGTGACCGAGCACTGGTCCAGTGGCTTTTCCGGCACCGATCTCGACATGCACCTGAAGCAGCGCAAGACCACCCACGTGATCCTGATCGGCCTCGCGGCCAACACCTGCGTCGAGGGCACCGGCCGCTCGGCCTCGGAGCTGGGCTATCACGTGACCCTGGTCCGCGACGCTACGGCGGCCTTCAGCGACGAGGCGCTGCACGCGGCGCACGACATCAACGGCCCGACCTATGCCCATGCGATCGTGAGTAGCGCGGAGGTGGTCGAGGCGCTTAGCTCGCTGAATTGACCGACCTTGCGTGATCCCCGCCCGTCGACAAGCTCAGGGTGAGGATCAGAGACGACCGCAGTAGAAACCTCACCCTGAGCCTGTCGAAGGGCGAGTTTCGTCGCTCAGAACGCCTCCGCCACCCCGCCGATGCGGCGCGTCGGACGACGGTCCAGGCCGCGCCTGACCCTAGGCCCGAACTTGGTCGCGGCGGTCAGCCGAGCGACCATCCCGTGATCGCCGACATAGGCGAACAGCTTGGCGGCGGCCGTCCAGAACGCCGTGGTCACCGGATGCGGCAGGACGATCCCCGCCCCGACGCCGGCCAGCAGCAGACTCCAGCCCGACAGGCGAATGGCGGTGGTGGTCATGGCGGCGTCTCCTGGCTGCGTGTTGCAAGGGACCTTCGCCGCGCCGACCGGATAAATCCAATTGATCGTTTTTCGCGAGAAGATCGATCTTCCCTATGGGACGCGTTCGAGCTCGCGGGTTAAGCCTCGCCGCATGACCGCCACTCGAAACCCTTCTGGCATCCTGCCCGACGCCGTCGCGACCAACTGGGTCGACCGCCATGCGCCCGAGCGCCTGCGGCCCTGGCTGAAGCTGGGCCGGTTCGATCGGCCGGCGGGGATCTGGCTGCTGATGCTGCCCGGCTGGCAGGGAATCGCCCTGGCGTCGGCCGAGCAGGGCCGCTGGCCCAATCCGCTGCTGCTGCTGGCCGTGTTCGTCGGCGCGGCCCTGATGCGCGCCGCCGGCTGCGCCTTCAACGACATCGTCGACCGCGACTTCGACGCCCAGGTGGCCCGCACGGCGATGCGTCCGATCCCGGCCGGGCTGATCACCGTCAAGCAGGCCTGGATGTTCCTGATCGGCTGCAGCCTGGTCAGCCTGTTGATCCTGCTGTGCCTAGGCTGGGTGGCGATCGGGCTGGGCGTGCTGTCGCTGGGCCTGGTGGCGGGCTATCCGTTCATGAAGCGGATTACCTGGTGGCCGCAGGCGTGGCTCGGCCTGACCTTCAACTGGGGCGCCCTGCTGGGCTACGCCGCCGCCACCCACCACCTGTCGTGGTCGGCCGCCCTGCTCTACGGCTCGGGGATCTTCTGGACCCTGGGCTACGACACGATCTACGCGATCCAGGACATCGAGGACGACGCCCTGGCGGGCATCAAGTCCTCGACCCGGCGCCTCGGCCAGCACGTCCAGATCGGCGTGGCGGGGTTCTATCTGACGAGCTTCGTCCTGATGGTGCTGGCCGGCTGGGCCGGGGACATCGGACCGCTGTTCCTGCCGCTGGCGGCGCTGTTCGCCCTGCACCTGTCGCGTCAGGCGGCGGCTGTGCGGGTCGACGACGGCCCGGCGGCGCTGAAGCTCTTCAAGTCCAACGCCATCGCGGGGCTGATCGTGTTCGTGGCCCTGGTAGCGGGACTGTGGAAGCCGGGTGTGAGCTTCTAGAACGGCCCCTGGCTGTACACACGGTCCATGACCTTGTTCAGCTCGCGCAGCCGCTGGTCGTAGCTGCGGACCAGGCATGCCCGGTTCGCCCCGCAGCGCCCGCGCGCCGCCAGCCAGGCCCGCTGGTCGTCCATGATCGCCCCACGCCCGCCCATCGGCACGAGGTGGCGGGTGATGGCGTAGAGCTGGTCCACCCGCACGTCCTGGTCGTTGAGGTCGCGATTGGCGCAGATGGCCTTCTCGTCGGCCTTGCGGGCCTTGGCGCAGTCGAAGCTGGCGGCGGCTGCCGGCATGGCGAAGGCGGAAGCGAGGACAACGGCAGAAAGCAGGCGGCGCATCTTGGGCTCCGGAGTGTGACGTCGGGTCATGCTGTGAGCCCTAAGCTGAATGTGACATGATCGTTCCATGGCCGTAGCCCCCCGCGTCAAACCGCAGGACCTGTTCACGCCCGACGAATGGACGCGCATCTCCGCGCGCTCGTCCTGGCGCGGCATCTGGATGGTGGCCCACGCCTGGGGCGTGATCGTCGCCGCCGGGGCGCTGTTCGTCTTCTTTCCCAATCCGCTGACCTACGTGCTGGCCGTGATGCTGATCGGCGCGCGGCAGCTGGGCCTGGCGATCCTGATGCACGAGGCCGCGCACGGCGGACTGCATCCGAACCTCAAGGTCAACGACTGGCTGGGCGAGAGGCTGTGCGCCGCCCCCACCGGCGCGTCCCTCGCCAGCTATCGCCCCTATCACCTGACCCACCACAAATACGCCCAACAGGCCGAGGATCCGGACCTGATCCTGTCCGCGCCGTTCCCGACCACGCGCGCCTCGCTGCAGCGAAAGATCATCCGCGACCTGACGGGCCAGACCTTTTTCAAGCAGCGCTTCGGCCCGCTGTTCGGAAAGATGAAGGCCGGCGGCGACCAGCCCAAGGGCGCGATCTTCGCCGGCGAAGTGGCGCGGCAGAAGCCGTTCCTGCTGTGGAACCTCGGCATCCTGGTCGTGCTGTCGGCGATGGGCCTCTGGTGGGCCTGGCTGGCGCTGTGGATCCTGCCGATGGCGACCTGGTTCCCGCTGGTCACTCGCCTGCGCAACATCGCCGAGCACGCCCTGGTGGCCAAGGACGAGCCCGACCCGTTCCGCCACGCTCGCACGACCCACGCCAACTGGCTCGAGCGCGCCCTGATCGCGCCCTACTATGTGAACTTCCACTCCGAGCATCACATGTTCATGCACACCCCGTGCTGGAACCTGCCGATGGCTCACCGGGTGCTGGAGAAGAAGGGCCTGACCGGCGGCATGCTGACCGCGCCGGGCTATATCGACGTGCTGAAGGCGGCTTCGAGCAAACCGGCGGTCGCCGCCTAACCCTGCCCGTGCTCTAAGGCCGGCATGATCGTCCAGACCCTGGAAGGCCGCCGCGCCTTCATCCGCGACAACACCCGCTTCCAGCCGACGCCGCACGCGCCGGAGGTGTCGCTGCATCTGGCCGACGAGATCACCCCGATCTGGAGACTGACCGAGGAAGCCCTGCAGGAGATCGGCCTGCCGCCGCCCTTCTGGGCCTTCGCCTGGGCGGGCGGCCAGGCCCTGGCGCGCTACATCCTCGACCATCCCGAGATCGTCGCCGGCAAGCGCGTGATCGACTTCGCCACCGGCTCGGGCATCGTCGCCATCGCGGCGATGAAGGCCGGCGCGACCAGTGTGCTGGCGGCCGACATCGACGTCTTCTGTGAGGCGGCCGTCGGCCTGAACGCCGAGGCCAACGGCGTCGAGGTCGCCTTCACCGACGTCAATCTGCTCGACGCCCCGCCGCCGGAAGCCGACGTCCTGCTGGCCGGCGACATCTGCTACGAGAAGCCCATGGCCGAGGCGGTGATGGACTGGCTGCGCCAAGGGCGAGCGGCCGGGGCGGCGGTGCTGATCGGCGATCCGGGCCGGACCTACTTCCGCAAGGATGACCTGCTGAAACTGGCCGAGTACCAGGTCGAGACCACACGCGAGCTCGAGGATTTCGCCGTGAAGCGCACGAGCGTCTGGACTCTGCCGTGACCGCGAAATAGAACATTTCAAGAACAAAACTCGAGGAGACCGCCATGCGGGAAGACGGCAAGATCGACTATATCGAGTGGCCCGGCGGCGACCTCCCGGCCACCAAGAGCTTCTATTCGGCCGCCTTCGGCTGGAGCTTCGTCGACTACGGTCCCGACTATGTGGCCTTCGAAGGCCAGGGGACGGACGGCGGGTTCACCAAGCCGCAGGAAGGCGCGACCGACCGGCCGCTGGTGGTGCTCTACGCACATGATCTCGAGGCCATGCTGGACAAGGTCGTGAAGGCCGGTGGCGTGGTCACCGCCCCGATCTTCGAGTTCCCGGGCGGGCGGCGGTTCCACTTCACCGATCCGTCTGGCAACGAGCTGGGCGTGTGGAGTGCGACGGGGGTCGAGTAGCCCTCAAGCCCAAAATACCCACCGTCATTCCCGCCCTTGTGGCGGGAACCCCTGGTTCAGCTGACACGTGAGATGCAAGCGGATCGCTGGCGATCCGCCTCTCACGCACCTGCGGCGGATAGAGGGGTTCCCGCCACGAGGGCGGGAATGATGGGAGATTTGGGGGTGGCAGGTTGGTCTCCCTTCCCCATCAAACCGTCACACACCCTGGCTAATGTCCGCCTCCTGACGATTAAGCCCGACGGGGCAGGGGCGAGATGAGCAACAAGAGCTGCGGCGGTTGCGGCATGTGCTGCAAGCTGATGGGCGTGGAGGCGCTGGCCAAGCCGCCCCACGCCTGGTGCGGCCATTTCCGCAAGGGCGCGGGCTGCGCGATCTATGTCGACCGCCCCACCGCCTGCGCCGACTTCGCCTGCTACTGGCTCAAGAGCGAGGGTCTGGGCGAGGAATGGCGGCCTGACCGGGCGCGGTTCATCCTGCATCGCGAGGACCAGGGCCGCCGCATGGTGGTCGAGGTCGACCCCGCCAGCCCCGAGGCCTGGCGCAAGGCCCCCTACCACGCCACCTTGCGCGCCTGGGCCCAGCGCGGCGCCGCCGACGGCCTGACCTTGAACGTGCTGGTCGGCCAGCGCGGCTTCGAAATCCGCCCCGACCGCGATGTCGATCTGGGCGTTGTGCGGAGCTTCACGGCATGACCGACACTCTGACCCTCCCCGCGCCCGCCGCCGGCAAGAGCTGCGGTTCGTGCGGCCTGTGCTGCAAGGTGCTGGCGATCGAGGCCCTGGAGAAGAAGGACGGCGTCTGGTGCGGTCACTTCAAGAAGGGCGGCGGCTGCGGCAATTACGAGCTGCGCCCCACCGCTTGCCGGGCGTTCCTGTGCCTGTGGCTGACTTCGGAGAAGCTCGGCGCCGAGTGGCGCCCCGACAAGTCCGGCTTCGTCATGTACCCCGACCGCGACGGCAAGCGCCTGAACGTGGTCGTCGACCCCGGCAAGCCCGCCGCCTGGAAGCGCGAGCCGTACTATTCCTACATCAAGTCGATGTCCCGCCGGGCCCTGGAAGGTTACGAGCTGGTGGTCTGCGTCGGCGACCGCCGCATCGTGGTGTTCCCGACCGAGGAGATCGACCTGGGCGTCCTCTCGCCCGATCGCAAGCTGGTCAGCGGCTATGTCGAACAGGACGGCGCGCTGACGCCGTTCGCGATGGTGCTGGCGGACGCGGAGGAGTTTCCTTCTCCCCTTGCGGGAGAAGGTGTCAGCGACGCTGACGGATGAGGGGTCGAAAGGCCTGTCCGGATAGCGGAGCGAGACCCCTCACCCGACCCACTTCGTGTGCCCCCCTCCCGCAAGGGGAGAGGGACTAGAACTTGGGATGGAACGACCGCGGCGCCCACGCGAAGTCCCGGACCGCCTCGGCTGAATCGAACGTCAGGTCCCGCCCCATCCGCGTGCCCATGGCCACGGTCGCGCCGGGATAGAACGGCTTGGCCAGGCGCATCAGCAGCCCGAACAGCCACTCCGGCATCGCCAATGTCAGAGGCCGCTTGCCCAGCCCCTCGAACACCCGGTCGACCATCGTCCGATAGGTCACGGTCTCCCCGCCCACTAGATTATAGGCCTTGTCCTTGGTCACCGCCGCATGGGCCGCCGCCAGCGCACCGACCGCAAGGTCCTCGGCATGCACCGGCTGACGAAGGCCCTCGCCCGCGCCCGACAGCGGCATGACGTGGAAGCGTTTCACCAGCCGCGCGATGCGGCTGACGTTCTCGTCGCGGCCTTCGTCATAGATCAAAGTCGGCCGCAGGATGGTCCAGGCGACGCCGTGCTCGGCGCACCATGTCTCGACCGCCGCCTCGGCCCCGGCCAGCTCCAGCGCCACGGCCCGCTCGCCCTCGTCCGGGGAGTCGACCTTGGTGAAGCGGCTGGTCGAGGAGAAGGCGATCAGCCGCCGCATGCCCCGCGCCTTCAGCCCCGGCAGGGCGGCCGGCAGCAACCAGATCGGCGACAGAGAGAACACCGTGGCCACGGCCGGCAGGTGATCGGCCAGGTGCGGGTCCTTCAAGTCGCCGTCCAGCCAGCAGGCATCGTCGGTCGGCGGCCGGCGGCTGACGGCGACCGGCTCCAGGTCCTCGGCCTTCAGCCGCGCCAGCAGGTGGCCGCCGATCAGGCTCGTGGCCCCCAGCACCAGGACCGGCGTCTTCAGGGTGTTCTCAGCGTCCATTCCCCTCATATAGTCGCGCTCCGAAAGGGCGGCCATGACCTACGATGACGTCAGAGCATTCGCGTTCAAATTGCCCTGCGTCGAGGACGGAACCGCCTATGGCCGGCCCTGCCTGAAGGCGCACGGCAAGTTCCTGACCCGCCTGTTCGAGGATGGCGAAAGCCTGGTCTGCCCCGCCGTGCCGTTCGACGAGCGCGACATGCTGATCGAGGCCGAGCCGGAGACCTTCCACTTCACCGACCACTTCAGGAACTACCGCTACGTCCTGATCCGCCTGGGTGGGGCCCATCCGGGCACGGTCGAGCGCATGATCCTGCGCCAGTGGCGGGCCACCGCGCCGAAGAAGGTGCTCAAGGCCTGGGACGAGGCCCATCCGCTGGAGACCCTGCCTTGAAAGGCCCGCTCGCCATCTGGCGCATCCTGATCGCCGCCGTCGCTTGCCTGGGTCCGGCCCTGCAGTACGGCCTGATGGTCTACGACGAGACCCTGGTCTCGGCCGCCGTGAAGTCGGTCGAGTTCTTCAGCTACTTCACGATCCTGTCGAACATGCTGGCGGCCGCCGCCCTGACGGCGCCCCTGGTCGCGCCGAGCAGCCGCTTCGCCGTCTGGGCCGAACAGAGCGGGCCGCGCGCTTCGATCGCGACGTACCTGACCATCACCGCCGCGGTCTATCACACCATGCTGGCTTGGCAGTGGCATCCGCAGGGCCTGCGCCTCTTCGCCGACACCCTGCTGCACACGGTGACGCCGGCCGCCTTCCTGCTCGACCTCGCCTTGCGCGGCGGCCAGGGCGAGGCGCGGTGGATCGCGGCGGCCAAGGCCATGGCCTTCCCGGCCCTGTTCGGCGCCTGGACCCTGGTCCACGGGGCGCTGTCGGGCTTCTACCCATATCCGTTCATGAACGTCGCCAAGCGCGGCTATCCGGCCGTGGTGCTGACCATGGTCGAGATGAGCCTGGCCTTCGCCGCCGTCGCCTTGGTCTTCATCGCCCTCTCGCGCGTTCGAGCCAAGGTGGCGCTCGGGAAACCCGCGCCTATATCGGCCTGACGCCTTTCTCGGAGTTCTCGATGTCCAAGCTCGTCCCCACCGTCCGCTCGGGCGACGTCCTGATGCCCGCCCTGGGCTTTGGCACCTGGCAGCTGGAGAACGGCACGGCCGTGCCGCTGGTGGAGAAGGCCCTGGAGGTCGGCTACCGCCACATCGACACCGCCCAGATCTACGGCAACGAGCGCGACGTCGGCGCAGGCATCAAGAACAGCGGGGTCAAGCGCGACGAGATCTTCCTGACCACCAAGGTCTGGATCGACAAGTTCCACGACGGTGATTTGCAGCGCTCGGCGGAGAAGAGCCTGGAGCGCCTGGGCGTCGATCATGTCGACCTGCTGCTGCTGCACTGGCCCAAGCCCGACGTGCCGCTGGCCGAGACCCTGAAGGCCTTGAACGAGGTGCGTTCGCGCGGCTGGACCCGTGCCATCGGCCTGTCGAACTTCCCCTCGACCCTGCTGGAGGAAGCCTCCAAGCTCTCCGAAGCCCCGATCGCCACCGACCAGGTCGAGTACCACCCCTACCTGTCGCTCAAGACCCTGAAGGCCAAGGCCGACGCGCTCGGAACCTCGATCACCGCCTGGTCGCCCTTGGCCCAGGGCAAGGTCGCCGACGATCCGGTGCTGGTCGAGATCGGCCGCGCCCACGGCAAGACGCCGGGCCAGGTCACCCTGCGCTGGCTGGTCCAGCAGGGCGTCATCGCCATCCCGCGCACCAGCAATCCCAAGCGTATCGAGGAGAACTTCGACATCCTCGACTTCAGCCTGACCGAAGCCGAGATGGCCAGCATCCACGGCCTGGCGCGCCCCGATGGGCGGCTGGGCGACTGGCTGGACAAGGCCTATGCCTGGGACGCTGAATAGCGGTCAAAAGCTCGGGAGGGACGAATGACCGCCTATCTGGTGCTGGATTTCGCGATCCACGACTTCGCGGGCTTTCGTCCCTACATCGAGGCGATCCCCGCCTTCATCGAGAAACACGGCGGTCGCTACATCGTTCAAGGCGCCCAACCCACGGTCATGGAGGGGGACTGGTCGCCCGAGCGAGTCGTCGTCCTGGAGTTCCCCTCTCGGGAAGCGGCCAAGGCGTTCCTGGACGACCCTGACGCCCAGGCGCTGTTCGCCATCCGGCATCGGACAACCACGAGCAAACTCATCCTGGTCGACGGCCCCGCCTAGGCTCGCGACGCCCGCGCGGTCGAGACCTCTACGTCCGCCGAGGCTGGAAACCCGACTGGACGCCCGTCGCGGGGAATGTTTCGTTCGACGTCCGCGGGATCTCATCGATCCCGCACTCCACCGGCGGGGGGCCGGCTGGAGCCTCCTGCGCACGGCGACGAACACGGCATGGAAAATCCTGGGAAGATCTCGCACCTCGTGATCGTCGGGGGCGGCACGGCCGGGTGGATGTCCGCCGCCTTCTTTTCCAAGATCTTCACGCCGCAGCAGATGCGGATCACCGTCGTCGAGTCGGCCGAGATCGGCACGGTCGGGGTCGGCGAGGCGACGATCCCGCCCATCACCTTCTTCAACCGGATCGTCGGCGTCGACGAAGGCCGGATGCTGTCGGCCACGGAGGGCTCGTTCAAGCTGGGGATCGAGTTCGTCGGCTGGGGCGATCCGGGCGAGCGCTACATGCATCCGTTCGGCGACTTCGGCGCGCCGATGGGCGGGGTGTCGTTCCACGGCTACTGGCTGCGGGCGCGCAAGCTGGGCTACGAGGCCGACCTCTCCGAATTCTCGATGAGCGCCATGGCGGCCAAGGCCGGCAAGTTCGACTGGCGGGTCGAGGATCCGCGCGACCCGCGCTCGACCCTGGCCCACGCCTATCACTTCGACGCGGCGCTCTATGCGGCGCTGTTGCGGCAGGTCGCCGAGGGGCGCGGCGTGCAACGCGTCGAACGCACCATCCGCGGTGTCGACCTGGACCCGCTCGACGGAACCGTCGCCTCGCTGGCCCTGGACGACGGCCAGTCGCTGGCGGGCGACTTCTTCATCGACTGCTCGGGGTTCCGGGGCCTGGTGATCGGCAAGGCGCTGGGTGTCGGCTACGACGACTGGTCGTCCTTCCTGCCCGCCGACCGCGCCGTCGCCGTACCCTCGGCGCGCTACGAGGACCCCACGCCCTATACGCGCGCCATCGCCGACAAGGCCGGCTGGCGCTGGCGGATCCCGCTGCAGCACCGCACCGGCAACGGCTACGTCTATGTCAGCGACCACATCGGCGACGACGAGGCCGCCGACACGCTGCTCAAGAGCCTGGCCGCCGAGCATCCCGACAACAAGGCGCTGGCCGACCCGCGCTTCCTGCGGTTCACGACCGGCCGCCGACGCAAGTCGCGCTTCCGCAACTGCGCGGCCATCGGCCTGTCCAGCGGCTTCATGGAGCCCCTGGAGTCGACCTCGATCCACCTGATCCAGCACGGCCTGATCAAGCTGGCCGGCAGCTTCCCGCGCGCCAGGAACGACCCGGCCGTGGCCGAACTCTACAATGACATGATGACCCAGGAGATGGAGCAGATCCGGGACTTCCTGATCTTCCACTACCACGCCAACCGGCGCGTCGGTGAGCCGCTGTGGGACCGGATGCGCCACATGGAGGTCCCGGATTCCCTACGCCACAAGATGGAGCTGTTCCGCACCCGGGGCATGACGATCTTCCCCAACCCGTCGATCTTCCAGGAGTCGAACTGGCTGGCGGTCATGCTGGGCCAGAGCGCGGAGCCCGAGGGCTACGACCCCCTCGCCGACCTGATGGACGAGCGCTCGCTGATGACCCAGCTCCAGCAGCTGCGCGGGACCTGCCGGCAGGCGGTGGAGCGGATGCCGAGCCACGGACAGGCGCTCGAGCGCTTCGCCGCCAAGCACGGGGTTCCCGTCTAGGCGCCAGCGAAACTCGATCCGTTTTCAGACGAAGCCGGTTTCATCCTGCCCTGAAAGCGCCTAGGTAAGCCTCAACCTGAGCATAACTTACCAGGGCCACGAGGATTAGGACCGGGACAATGGACGACGTGGGCGCGAGCCTCCAGGCGACGATGGCGGGGATGGGCCGGACGGCTCGCGAGGGCGCGCGTGCGCTTCGCCTTGCCACGCCAGAGCAGCGCACCGCCGCCATCCAGGCCATGGCCGCCGCGATCCGCGAGGACGCCGCCGCGATCCTGGCCGCCAACGCCAAGGACCTGGCCCGCGCCAGCGCCAACGGCCTGACCGCGCCGATGCAGGAGCGCCTGCTGCTGGACGAGGCGCGCCTGGAAGGCGTCGCCGCCGGCGTCGAGGCCGTCGCGGCCATTCCCGACCCCATCGGCGTCGCCACCTCGCGCTGGACCCGGCCCAACGGCCTGGACATCAGCCGCGTGCGCACGCCCATCGGCGTGATCGCCATGATCTACGAGAGCCGCCCCAACGTGACCGCCGACGCGGCCGCGCTGTCCGTGCGCTCGGGCAATGCGGTGATCCTGCGCGGCGGGTCGGAGTGCATCCACTCCAACCTCGCCATCCACGCGGCCATTGAGCGCGGCCTGAAGGCCGCCGGCCTTCCCGCCGCCGCCGTCCAGGCGGTGAAGACCTCTGACCGCGCCGCCGTCGGCGCGATCCTGTCGGGCCTCGACAAGTCGATCGACCTGATCATCCCGCGCGGCGGCAAGAGCCTGGTCGCCCGCGTCCAGGCCGAGGCCCGCGCCCCGGTGCTGGGCCACCTGGAAGGCCTCAACCACGTCTTCGTCCATGCGGGCGCGGACGCGAAGAAGGCCGTCGACATCGTCGTCAACGCCAAGCTGCGCCGGGTGTCGGTCTGCGGCGCGGCCGAGACTCTGCTGGTCGACAAGGCCGCCGCCGAAAAGCTGCTGCCCTCGATCGCCGACGCCCTGATCAAGGCCGGCTGCGAGCTGCGCGGCGACGCCGCGGCCCGCGCCATCGAGCCGACGATGAAGAAGGCGACGACCGAAGACTGGACCACCGAGTATCTCGCCCCGATCCTGGCCGTGGCCGTGGTCGACGGCGTCGAGGGCGCGGCCCGGCACATCGCCGCCTACGGCTCGGGACACACCGACGCGATCGTCACCGAGGACGCCGGCGCCGCCGACGCCTTCGTGGCGGCGGTCGACAGCGCCATCGTGCTGGTCAACGCCTCGACCCAGTTCGCCGACGGCGGCGAGTTCGGCTTCGGGGCCGAGATCGGAATCGCCACCGACAAGCTTCATGCCCGCGGCCCGGTCGGGGCCGAGCAACTGACGACGTTCAAGTATGTGGTTCGCGGGACCGGCCAGACTCGTCCCTGAGGCCGGCCGGCCCAACGCCCAGCGCCTCGGGTTCCACCTGGAGCCCGGGATGCGCGTCGGCCTGTTCGGCGGCAGCTTCAACCCGGCGCACGAGGGCCATGCCCACGTGGCCGAAACGGCCATGCGCAAGCTGGAGCTGGACCGCGTCATCTGGCTGGTGTCGCCGCAGAATCCGCTGAAGTCGTCGCACGAGACGCGGCCCTTGGCCGAGCGCGTGGCCGAGGCCAAGCGTTGGGCGCGCGGCTCGGGCATGATCGTCTCCGACGCCGAGACGCGGCTGGGCTCGCAGTACACGATCGACACCTTGCGCGTGCTGCGGGCTCGCTATCCGGGCGTGAAGTTCGTCTGGGTGATGGGCGCCGACAGCCTCGCCACCTTCCACCGCTGGCGCGGCTGGACCCAGATCATGCGCGAGGTTCCAGTGGCGGTGATCTCCCGTCCCTGGATCGCGCTGAAGGCTCGCACCTCGCCCGCCGCCCGCCGTTTCGCCTTCGCCCGCTGGCCCGCCAGCGCCGCCGCCAAGCTGCCGGACGCCAAGTCGCCGGCCTGGGTCTACCTCACCGGCCCGCTGAATTTTGCGTCCTCGACCGCGATGCGATCGCGCCAAAAGGGCTGAAAGCCAGGCTTTAGAAGCGTTGCGCGAACGCCTCTATCGACCGGGCGAATCGACGCGCGGAACGCGCCCCCTCACGTTTCGCCCAATTCCATGCTATGGGAGATATCCACAGCGACCCCATAAGGAGCAATACGCTGCGTAGCGACCCCGCGCTCAATGCGCACGAAGGCTCGGCCGGCGCCGAGTCCTCGAACGAATCCCCGGGCCTGAGTCTGCCCCTGGACATCAAGGCGCTGGAGCGCCTGATCCTGACCCGCCTCGACGACGACAAGGCGCAGGACATCGTCCACATCGACCTGACGGACAAGAGCTCGGTCGCTGACAGCCTGATCGTGGCGTCGGGCCGTTCGCACCGTCACGTCGGCGCTCTGGCCGATCACATCCTGCGCGCCCTGAAGGAAAACGGTTACGGCAAGGCGCGGGTCGAAGGCCTGCCGCATTGCGACTGGGTGCTGATCGACGCCGGTGACGTCGTCGTCCATCTGTTCCGTCCAGAAGTGCGCACCTTCTACAACATCGAGAAGATCTGGGCGGTCGACGCCCCGCACCGCACGGCGGCGAACTGACGGCGTCTAGCGACCTCGCCCTTCGACAAGCTCAGGGTGAGGTCTACGTGCATGCTCTTGAAACCCTCACCCTGAGCCTGTCGAAGGGCGAGGGTTTCAACGCACCCTCCCCATGAAGATCACCATCCTCACCGTCGGAAAGCTCGGCCGCATGGTCGAGGCGCAGCTGGCCTTGGACTATGCGTCCCGCGCCACCGCCTCCGGCCGCGCCCTGGCGCTGGGACCGGTCGATATCCTCGAGGTCGAGGCCCGCAAGCCGGGCAAGGCCGCCGAGGCCGAGGTGCTGCGTCCACACCTGGAGGGCGCCCACGTCATCGCCTGCGACGAGCACGGCAAGGTCCGGCCCAGCCGCGCCTTCGCCGAGCACCTGGGTCGCCTGCGCGACGATGGGACGCGCCGGGTGGTGTTCCTGATCGGCGGCGCCGATGGCCTCGATCCCTCGATCCTCGCCACGGCCAACGAAACCATGGCCTTCGGCCCGCAGACCTGGCCGCACGCCCTGGCCCGGGCGATGCTGGCCGAGCAGATCTATCGCGCCGCCACCATCCTGTCGGGCTCGCCCTATCACCGCGATTGAGGCAAGAGACTCCGCGATGCTCCGCTCGCGACTCGTCATCGGCCTCGTGATCCTGACCCTCGCCGTCCCCACGGCCGTGGTTGGCTGGCAGCGCGCCGACCGCGCGGTGGAAGCCCAGCGCGCCAAGGACCGCCAGCAGGCCGCCGACACCCGCCGCGAGATCGAGGACCTGCGCGGCGAGCTGGACCGCCTGGACCACGCCCGCATCGCCGCCGGGGTCGATGTCGACGCCAAGCGCGCGCGGCTGGAGGCCCTGAACGCCCGCGAGAACGCCATCCTGGCCGATCTCGGCCGTAACCGGCAGCGGCTGTCGCTGCTGCTGTCGGCGTTGCAGCTGTTCCGCCGCGATCCGCCGCCGGCCCTGCTGGTCTCGCCGGGCAACGCCCGCGACGCGGTGCGGGCCGCCATCCTGATCCAGGCCATGACGCCCGACCTGCAGCACCGCGCCGACGTCTATGGTCGTCAGGCCACGGCGATCGGAACCCTGCGCCGCGAGGCCGCCGCCGCCTCGGCCGAGCTCTTCACCGCCGAAAGCGCCGTCGCCGACCGCAAGGGCGAGATCGAGCGGCTGATCATCGAGAAGACCCAGCTGGAGCGCGCCTACGCCCAGGAAGCCCTGGCCCAGGAGAACGAGCGCAAGACCCTCGGCGCCCTGACAGACGGCCTCGGCCGCGTCGAGGCCACGGGCCCGCTGGTCCTGCGCCCCCCCGCCGGCGCCGTCGTCCGCCGCTTCGGCCAGGAGATGCCGGCCGGCGGCAAGTCGCCGGGCATGACCCTGCGCACCGAGAAGGGCCAGACGATCACCGCCCCGGCCGCCGGAACCGTCGAGTACGCCGGCGCGCTGAACGGTTGGGGCGCGGTGCTGATCCTGCGCTCGCAAGGGGCCTATCACCTGGTCCTGGCGGGCCTGGACCAGATAACGGCGTCACCCGGACAATCTGTCGCGGCAGGCGCCCCCATCGGGAAGATGCCGGATCATGTATCTTCCGAGCCGGAACTCTATCTGGAGGTCCGTGAGAACGGCGAACCGGCGGACCCGGAACGCTGGCTCAAACAGGAGTCGCGGTAGACGGCTTTTTCAGTAATGGTGGCCGCAATTATACCGCCGGCTGCTGATAGTGGTTGGACGGGGCTAAAATCAGTTCGCGACGCCGCGCGTCGCCAGGGAGCCTTCTGGGCCTAATGCGCAAGTACCTGCTCATCGGCGTTTCCGCCTTCGTCCTTGGCGCTGGCGCCATGGCCTATGTCAGTCCCATCGCCCAGGCGAACAACGCCCCCAAGACCAAGACCTACAAGATGCTGGAGCTCTTCGGCGACGTGCTGGGCACGGTCGAGGACCAGTACGTCACCGAGGTCGACGACAAGAAGCTGATCGAAGCGGCCCTGGACGGCATGCTGACCAGCCTGGACCCGCACTCGGGCTACCTGTCGCCCGACAGCTACGAAGACATGCAGGACACCACGCGCGGTGAGTACGGCGGCCTCGGCCTCGAAGTCACCAGCGAAGAAGGCGTCGTGAAGGTCATCTCGCCGATGGACGGCACCCCGGCCGCGCGCGCCGGCGTCCAGGCGGGCGACTACATCACCTCGGTCAACGGCCAGAGCGTGCTGGGCCTGACGGTCACCGAAGCGGTCAAGCAGATGCGCGGCCAGCCGGGCGAGGCGGTCACCCTGACCATCGCCCGCGACAAGACCGATCCGTTCGACGTGAAGCTGATCCGCGAAGTGATCAAGCCGAAGGCCGCCATCGCCCGCATGGAAGGCGACTACGGCTACATCCGCCTGCCCGGCTTCAACGAGAAGGCCACCGACGCGGTCGTCAGCTCGATCAACGACCTGAAGACCAAGAACCCGCACATGAAGGGCCTGATCTTCGACCTCCGGAACAATCCGGGCGGCCTGCTGGACCAAGCCGTCGGCGTCGCCGACGTGTTCCTGGACGGCGGCGAGGTGGTCAGCCAGCGCGGCCGCGATCCGCGCAACATCCAGCGCTACAACGCCCGCAGCGGCGACCTGCTGAACGGCCTGCCGATGGTGGTGCTGGTCAACCAGGGCTCGGCCTCGGCCGCTGAAATCGTCGCCGGCGCCCTGCAGGATCGCCACCGCGCCGAGCTGGTCGGCCTGACCAGCTTCGGCAAGGGCTCGGTGCAGACCGTGATCCCGCTGCGCGGCGGGGCCGACGGCGCCCTGAAGCTGACCACGGCCAAGTACTTCACGCCGTCGGGCCGCTCGATCCAGAAGACCGGCATCGCCCCGGACCTCGAGGTCGCCCAGACCCGCGACCAGGCCCAGGACATCGCCAACCGCGTCTGGTTCAGCGAAGCCAGCTTCAAGAACGCCCTGAACGCCGACGAGGGCAAGGCCCGCATCGGCGCCCACACGCCGGCCGAAGCGCCGCCGACGGGCTTCGACGACAAGAAGGACGACTTCCAGCTGCAGCGCGCCATCGCCGTGCTGAAGGCCGGCGGCGTCGCCAATACGCCCAAGCTGCCCAAGCCGGCGGCCAAGGTCGCCGAGGTGACCGCCAAGGCCGCCGCGGCGGCGGGCGGCGGCAAGGCGCCGGTCAGCGAGAACAAGTAAGGCTTCCACGCCTTCGACAAGATCAGCGCCGCCTCGGGAGACCGGGGCGGCGCTTTTCGTTTGCCCCTAAACGGCCTTGGCCGCCTCCGCCGCGCGCAGCAGGCGCAGCACGTTGCCGCCCCAGATCTTCGCCAGATCCTCGCGGGTGTAGCCCTCGGCCAGCAAGCGTTCGCTGATCTTCCAGTAGTCCGAGGCGTCGTTCAGGCCGATCACCCCCCCGCCGCCGTCGAAGTCGATGCCGATCCCGACGTGATCGACCCCGGCCACCTTCAGGGCGTGGTTCAGGTGGTTCATGAAGTCCTCGAAGGTGGCCTTAGGGACCGGGTACTTGGCGTCGATCGCCTTCATCTCGGTCATGAAGCCGGCGCGCTCGGCCTCGCTCATCTTGGCGCGCGCCCCGGCCTTGGCCCGCAGCGCGGCCACCGCCGCGTCGCGCTCGCCGTTCTTGGGCGTCTCGATCAGATAGCTGGAATAGGCATCGACCTGGATAACGCCGCCGCTCGCCGCCAGGGCCTTGATGCGGGCGTCGTCGACATTGCGCGGATGGGCGAACACCGCCTTGCAGCCCGAGTGAGTCAGGATCACCGGCGTCTTGGAGAGCGCGATCAACTGATCCAGCACGTCGTCGGACGAGTGTGAGCCGTCCAGCACCACGCCCAGCCGGTTGGCCTCGGCGACAAACTGTTTCCCCAGCGGCGACAGGCCATGCCACTCGGGCGTGTCGGTCGAGCTGTCGGCCATGTCGTTGTTCTTGAAGTGGGCCAGGCCCGAGATCCGCACGCCCAGCGCGTAGAAGGTCGAGAGCAGGCTGACGTCGCCATCCATCGGATAGCTGTTCTCGACGCTCATGAAGACCACGCGCTTGCCTTGGGCGACGATCCGTTCGGCGTCGTCGGCCTTCAGCGCCAGGGCGAACTTGTCGCCATGCCTGGCGACCATCTCGTGGATCTCGACACCCCTTATCAGCGCCGCGTCGCGCGCCGCCCGCGTCGCCTCGGGCGTCCGGGGCCCCTGCGTCGTGAAGATGGCGAAGAAGCCGCCATCCAGGCCGCCCTCGACCATGCGCGGATAGTCGATCTGCGAGCCGTCCTTGTCGGCCGAATGGCGGTCCAGGATGTCCCAGCCCGGCCGGCCGAAATTGGCGGGCGTGTCCAGGTGGGTGTCGAGGGTCAGCAGGCCCTCGTGCAGCTTGCGGGCGGCGGCGGGATCCGCCGCGTGAGCGGCGCCGGCGACCAGGGCCAGGGCGGCAGTCGTGGCGAGGAGAAGACGGGTCATGGGTACGCTCGCAAAGGGCCCGGCCGGCCGTTGCAGCGGCCGACCGGACAGCGGGGACTAGAAGTCGGCGGAGATCGTGAACTGGATCGTGCGCGGCGGCGCCGGGCGGAAGCTGGCCGCCGTGTTCACCGTGGTGCTGATCGTGCCCAGATAGTCCTTGTCGAACAGGTTATCGACGTTGACCCGCGCCTTGATCTGGCTGAGCGGCCCGGCCGAGAAGCCGTCGCCGATGTCGATATAGGCATTGACGATGGTGTAGCCGCCTACCTTCTCGCTGTTGACGAAGTTGGTGAAGCGGCTCTCCAGGTGGCGGGCCGAGACGTTCATCAGAAGGCCGTCGAACGGTTCCAGCGTCACGCCGCCCTGGAACACCCAGTCGGGGAAATCCGGCACCTTCTTGCCGGCGACCGCCAGGGTGATCGGGGCGGCCGTGGTGCTGGCGCGGTAGTTCAGGACGTCATCCTGGAACTTGGCGCTGTTGTACGAGACGTTGGCGTTGAAATAGGCTTTGCCGGCGAAGATCTCCGGCTTCCACTGGCCGCTGAACTCGACGCCCTTGGCCTTCACCGCCCCGACGTTCTGGTAGAAGGTCTCGGTAATGCCGCCGCCGCCGGGCACCAGGGCCGCGAAGGCCTGGAGCCGGTTCTTGAACTCGGTCTGGTACGCCACGACCGAGGCGTTGAACGTCTTGTGGTTGGCGCGATAGCCCAGTTCCCAGTTGGTCGAGGTTTCGGGCTCGGGCGCCGTGACCGTCGGGCTGGCCGCCGAGAAGATGTCGTCCGCGCCGCGCGGCAGGGCCATGTTTTCCGAGTACGACGCGAACACCTGGTCGCGGCCGGTCACGCTGTAGACCGCGCCAACTTGCGGCAGGAAGCTGTCCTTCCAGTTGGCCTTCAGGATCGGGTGGCGCCTGTTGATGTAGTCGTTGGGGTTGCGATAGCCGGCGATCTTGTAGTCGATGTCGGTGGCCTTGAAGCCCAACTCCAGCTTCAGCTTGGCCTCCAGCAGAGTCAGGGTGTCCTTGACGAAGAACTGCTGGGTCTCGCGCAGCGACTTGTAGTCCCGCTGGGCGTGGACGCGCTCGTTGAACAGCGGCTTGCCGTCGGGATTGCCGTTCTCGACGTTGTAGCGGTTCTGAGTGCGGTGATAGTCGTCGTTCTCCAGCCAGAGGCCGGCCTCGATCTTGTTGAAGCCGACATGCCAAGCGACCTTGGCCGTGACGCCCTGCCGGATGCCGTCGATGCCCGACAGGCCGTACTGGATGCCCCTGGGCGCGAACAGGCCCGGTACGATCAGACGCTCGGCGTTGTAGCTGGCCAGCGAGGTCGCATACGCCTCGGGCGAGACGCCGTAGCCGCCCTTGTCCTCGTAATAGGCCGTCGTGGTCAGATCGAGGTCGTCGGTGATCGGCGTGTTCAGCGTCAGGCCGTAGAGGTGGTCCTTCCGCTTGTTGACCGCGAACTTGTAGTACTGGGCGTAGTTGGCGTTCGAGTACGGCACCCCGGCCACGGCCTCGGGCAGGCTGCCGGTCGGGATCGACAGCGCCGTGCCGAACGGAACCGAGGTCGGCACCACGCCCAGATAGGCGAAATAGCGCCCCTTGCGGCCGAACACGTCGCCCGCCGTTCCGGCGTACTGCGCCAGGGTGATCGACGGACTGTCATAGTCGAAATAGTCGTTGTGGACGGTCTGGAAGCTGATGTCGCCGCCGTTGGGCAGGTCGTACTTCAGCTTGCCCTCGTAGTGCTTGCGATCGATCGTACCCGGGCCGCGCCACAGGTCGCCCTTGATCCACGACCCGCTGACATACCCCGTCAGCGGCCCGACCTGCCCCATCTCCAGGCGCAGGAACGTGCGGCGCAGTTGGTCGCTGCCGAAGGTCTGGCTGATCGCGCCGCCGGCCTCCTTGGACGGAGCCTGGGTGAAGTAGTCGACGATAGGACCAAGCGAGGCGTAGCTGGGCAGGGCCACGTCGCCGGCCCCGGCCGAGGCGGTCACCCGCAGCAGGTTCTCGTTGTCGACATAGCGATAGATCGGGCTGCCGCCGAACTGGTCGCTGCGCCCCATCGGGATGCCGTCCAGCAGGAAGCCGATCTGCTGGAAGTTGAAGGCCCGCACCGAGACCGAGTTGCCGAACTCGTACATGCCCAGGGCGTCGTTGGCCTGGACGTTGAAGCCCGGCAGGCTCTCCAGCATCTTCAGGCCGGTGATCCCCGCCGGCGCCGACAGCAGCGCCTCGCGGGTGATGGAGACGGTCGCCGTGGCATGGTCGGTGCCGATGGCGACGCTGGCTTCCGACAGGCGCTTGCCCGTCACAACGACCGTGTCCAGTTCGGCGGCCTTTTCGGCTTCCTGAGCCAGAACCGGCGTCGCGCTTCCCAGAACGGAGGCGGCGAGAAGCAGCGCCCTAAGGCGAACGGCGGCGTGTGCAGGTCTGCGAGTGGTCATGACTATCCCCAATCATTTTGACCAGGGCAGCGTCATCAACCCGTCATCATCGGTAAATCCGAAAACATTCTGGATATAAGAATATATTCACAAAGTGAAAACACTGACCAATCGTGCTTCATTTGTGAACATTGAAAATGTACTAACCTCAACACTCAATGGGTATGCCACGAAAGTCATATATGACGATCGCGTTCATTGTATTTGACCTTATCGACATATGGGATCCGTTAGATCGGCATGGGCGCACGCGTGGGTCTGGGCGGGCCAGGACGGCTCGCCTTCGCACCCCCGCTGTCCTTGGGCCTGAGAGATTCAGCGCCCCGTCTCTGGCGGACGGGCGGTCGCCTTGCTCCTTCGGCGAGGGCGCATGCCCTGCTTTCCAGCGTTTAGCGTCTCACGCGGTCCTTCTGCTTGAGCGTTTCCGGGGCGGTTTCGCCTTCAGCGCCGGGCCGGGGCCCGATCTCTCCCGCGAGAGGCTTTCCAGAAAAGGGCCTGGGCCGCGCCCGTCAACCGGTCCGCCCCGTCACGAAACACCCTCCGCCTTCAACGCCTGCCTCGCTTGCAGAAAACGCCAATTCCAGCGGCGCCCGCGTCGCCGCGTCGCAGCCCGATCCTCGACCGGCCACATCTCGTTAACCATATATTCGAAGCTTCCCCGCTAGCCTGGCAGGGTCATGGCCGTCTCGTTCTCGCGCAAACCCGCCTATGCCGCCGCCGCGCCTGCTCCGGCCGCGTCCGGCGACCTGCGCGCCAAGCTGATGGCGGCCGTCAGCAATCCCTACATCAGCGCCAGCGGCGCGGCCTGCCTGTTCCTGGTCTCGCTGGCGACGCTGGTCCTGGTGACCAGCGACCCGCACGCCGGCTCGCCGGTGATTCGCCTGCCGCTGACCGAGATCGGCGCGACCAAGAACGCCCCCGACGGCTGGCGCGAAGCCCTGGGCGGCGATCCGGCCCACGAGGCCGAACTCGTCCCCGGCCAGCTGGGCCTGTCGCGCGATCCGTTCGCGGCCCACAAGGCCGAGGTCGGCGCCGAGGGCGCACCAGAGGGCCTCGAGAACCTGCCGCCGATCCAGCAGGGCCCGGGCCTGGCCCAGGCGCCGATCGCCGGCCTGACCGCGCCGGGCCCCGGCGGCGGTCCGCTGCCGATCATCGGCGCCGATGGCCGCACCGCCGCCGAAGCCTATGCCCGCCCCTTCAAGCCGAACGGCCGCCCCAAGGTGTCTGTCGTCATCGGCGGCCTGGGCCTCAACGCCCAGACCACCCGCGCGGCCATCGAGACCCTGCCCGGCGAGGTGACCCTGTCGTTCGCCCCCTATGCCGAGGGCCTGCAAGGCTGGATCGACCTGGCCCGCGCCCACGGCCACGAGGTCCTGCTCGAGACCCCGATGGAACCGGCGGACTACCCGTCCAACGACCCCGGCCCCTACACCCTGATCGCCGCCAACCGACCGGAAGACACCGTGCGCAAGCTGGAATGGCTGATGTCGCGCGCCACCGGCTATTTCGGCCTGTCGAACTATCTGGGCGCCCGCTTCGTCGAGAGCGACCAGGCGATGACCACCTTCAACGCCGTGCTTAAGGCGCGCGGCCTGGCGTTCGTCGACGACGGCCTGGCTTCGCGTCGCGCCGGCCCGATCCCGCGCGCCTCGGCCGACCGGGTGATCGACGACGAACTGTCGGCCAACGCCATCGACACCCAGCTGCGGGCGCTGGAAAACGGCGCGGCCGGTCGTGGCCAGTCGCTGGGCTCGGGCTTCGCCTATCCGGTGACGATCAACCAGGTGCGCATCTGGGCCGCTGGCCTGCAGGCGCGCGGCCTGCAGCTGGCGCCCGCCTCGGCCCTCGCCCACCGATAAGCATATAACCTTCGGCATACTGGCGCGCCGCGAGAACTCGTGGAACAACGCTCGCCATGACCGAGCCGGACTACCCTAAGCATCGCCCGAACGTCGGCGTCGTCCTGTTCCACCAGGACGGCCGTGTCTGGCTGGGTCGTCGCAACAAACAGGCCCCGCCCCACAACTGGCAGTTCCCGCAAGGCGGCGTCGACGAGGGCGAGGACCTGGAGGTCGCCGCCCGTCGCGAACTGGCCGAGGAGACCGGCGTCACCTCCGTCGAACGGCTCGGCCGCACCGAAGGGTGGATCACGTACGACTTCCCGCCCGAGGTCCTGGCCGACAAGAAACATTCGCGCGGCTGGCTTGGTCAGAAGCAGGTCTGGTTCGCTTATCGCTTCACCGGCGACGAGGCCGAGATCGATCTGGAAGCGGACGAACACGTCGAGTTCGACGCCTGGAAATGGGGCAGGCTCGACGAAGCGCCCGAACTGATCGTACCCTTCAAGCGCGGGGTGTACGAAGCGGTGGTCGCCGCGTTTGAAGGGTTCGCGCGGGGCGGCTGATTTTCGGCCCGCGTGGTGGGGAGAATGGCATGGCGGACACGGTTCTGCTGATACACGGCTACGGCTGCGCGGGGGACGTCTGGGGCCCTGTCGCCGCACACCTGAGAGCTGAGGGCTTTCGCGTCGAGACGCCGACGATCCGGTCGGCGGTGCGGACTGTCGACGGCCCGCGCGCGGGTCTCGCCGGCCTGACCCTGGCCGACTATGTCGCCGAGATGAGCGCCCTGGCCCAGACCCTGGCCAAGGAGACCGGCAAGAAGCCGCTCGTCATCGGCCACTCGATGGGCGGCCTGATCGCCCAGAAGATCGCCGAGGCCGGCCATGCCGCTGGCCTCGTCCTGTTCGCCCCGGCCTCGCCGGCCGACGCACGCGGAAGAACCAGGCTCACGCCCGTCTTCACCTTCCTCAACATGGCCCTGCAGTCCAAGCCCGAGACCCGGGTGGGCAAGATGTGGAAGACGGGCTTCAAGTTCGGGGTGATGAACCTCGTGCCGCCCTCGCGTCACGACGCGCTTTACGCCACCATGGTGTTCGACAGCGGGCAGGTGCTCGCTGACCTCGCCTGGCCGCACAAGGACCCGAACCGGGCCGCCCATGTCGACGCATCCAAGGTCACCGTGCCCGTGCTGGTGCTGGCCGGCGCCCAGGATCGAACCACCCCGGCCGAAGACGTTCGCCTCGTCGGCAAGAAGTACGCCGGCGCCGACTACATCGAATATCCCAACAACGCCCACTATCTCATAGATGAGCCGAACACGATGAAGATCCTCTCCGATGTGATCGCCTGGCTGACGGGCAAGAAACTGACCCCGGCCGCCGATGCGGCTCCCGCCCCAGCGCCGGCTCCGACCCCTGCGCCGGCCCCGAAGGCCGCCGAGCCCGCGCCTGCGCCCGCTCCGGAACCGGTGAAGGCTCCCGAGCCGACACCCGCCCCGGCTGCTGCGGCTCCGGCGCCCGCCGCCGCGCCCGCGCCGAAGAAGGCTCCGGCCGCCAAGGCGCCCGCCAAGCCGAAGGCCGAGGCCAAGCCGAAGGCGGCTCCGAAGCCCAAGGCCGCTCCGGCCGCCAAGCCCGCTCCGGCGGCGAAGGCTCCCGTCGCCAAGGCCGCGCCGAAGAAGGCCGAAGCCGCTCCGGCCAAGGCGCCGGCCGCCAAAGCCGCTGCGCCGAAGGCCGCCGCCAAGCCCGCCGCCGCCAAGGCTGCTCCGGCCAAGGCCGCGCCCAAGGCTGAAGCCAAGCCGGCCGCTCCGGCCAAGGCCGCGCCGAAGGCTAAGGCGGCTCCGGCTGCGAAGCCCGCCGCCGCCGCGAAGGCCCCGGCCGCCAAGGCCGCGCCCGCCGCTCCGAAGGCGGCTGCGAAGCCCAAGGCCGAAGCCGCGCCCAAGGCGCCGGCTGCCAAGGCTCCCGCCGCTAAGCCCGCCGCGAAAGCTGCTGCTCCGAAGGCCGCTGCTCCGAAGGCGCCCGCCGCCAAAGCCGCCGCGCCCAAGGCCGCCGCCAAGCCTGCGACAAAGGCGCCCGCCAAAGCCCCTGCCAAGCCGAAGAAGTAGGTGTAGGCTGATCCCCGCCGACTGCTTCGTCGGCGGGGTTTACTGTCGGGGTTCATGCGCGCACCGGTGATCATGGTCCACGGCGCCTTCTGTGGCGGCTGGACCTTCGACGCGTTCCGTCAGCCTTTCGAGGCGGCGGGTCATAGCGTTTTGACGCCCGACCTGATTGGCCACGATGGCGCGAGCAGCGCGGCCGGGGTCTCCATGACCGACTACGCCCGCCAGATCGCGCGGTTGGTCGATGCGTGCGAGACGCCGCCGATCCTGATCGGCCACTCGATGGGCGGCCTGGTCGCCCAGATGGCCGCCAGCCGGGCCAAGGCCTCCAAGCTGATCCTGCTGGCCCCGTCCGCGCCCTGGGGCGTCTCGGGCGCGAGCCTGGAAGAGGCGGCCTCGGCCATGAGCCTCTACGCCCTCGGTCCCTACTGGCTGCAGGCGATCCCGCCGGACTATGGCGTCGTGCGCCGCTACAGCGTCGACAAGCTGGCCCGCCCCGAGCGCAAGGCGATCTTCGCCCGCATGACGGCCGAAAGCGGCCGGGCGCTGTGGGAAACGCTGAACTGGTGGCTGGATCCGTTCATGACCACCTCGGTCTCGCCCCCCGGCTGCCCCGTGCTGGCCATCGCCGGCGGGCAGGACGTCATCCACCCGCCAGCCACCGTCCGCCAGACCGCCGCCCGCCTGGGCGGCGCGGTCGAAGTGTTCCCGAAGATGAGCCACTGGCTGCCTGGGGAACCGGGTTGGGAAGCGGTGGCGGAGCGGTGCCTTGATTTTATCGGCGCCGAGGGGCGCCAAGCGGCCTAGGCGCCGAAACCCCACCCTTCGACAGGCTCAGGGTGAGGTTTCTACTGAGAGGCCTCAAAAGTAGTCCTCACCCTGAGCGTGTCGAAGGGCGAGGACGGGCCCGCTACGTCGACGCTAGACCGTCGGCGAAAACACCTTCAGCCCCAGGATCCCCGCCACGATCAGGCCCAGGCACACCAGCCGGGCGGCCGTCGCAGGCTCCTTGAACAGCACGATGCCGACGATGGCCGTGCCGACCGCGCCCACGCCGGTCCAGATGGCGTAGGCCGTGCCCAGCGGCAGGGTCTTCACGGCCCAGCCCAGCAGACCCATGGACAGCACCAGGCTGACCGCGGTGAGCGCGATCGGGATGGGTTTGGTGAAGCCTTCGGTGAACTTCAGGCCGACGGCCCAACCCACTTCGAAGACACCGGCGATAAGGAGAATGATCCAGGCCATGACGAGCCCCTTTTCAGGTGGGGTCGTCCCCAGACAAAGCAAAAGGCGCGGGGGTCGTCCCCCGCGCCTCGCTTAAATAGGTCCAGAGCCCTCGAGGGGCAAGGCGAGCCTTAGCGGCTGGTCGTGCTGTACAGGACCTGGGCGCGCTCGAAGTTCTTGCCGACCGAGGTCTCGTCCAGCTTCTTCAGGCGCATGTACACGAGGCCGGCGTGGCCGTTGGCCCAAGCGTCGTCCCACGAGACGGTGAAGCGGCGGAAGTCGCTGCCGATCGTCTGGTCGTTGCGGATCAGGCGCAGCTGCGGGCTGTTTTCCCAGGTCGCGTAGTCGTGCAGGGCGTTGGCCAGTTCCTGGGCCTGCTCGGGGGTCTGCGCGTAGTCGATGGTGATCGTGCAGACGTTCTTGTTCGAGCCCGGGTTATCCAGGGTGATGTTGTAGGGCTTCTCGAGCGCCAGGACCCACTGCTCCTTCTTCTTCTTGAAGCCGTAGTCCTTGACCAACTGCGCGAAGTCGCCGCCGGCGACCGACGGCTTGCAGATCTTGTCCAGCACGTCCATCAGGCGGACCGACAGCGGGTCGGTGGTGCGCGGACCGCGAACCGGAGCCGTATAGGTCTCGGCCGGAGCCGCGGTCGCGGCGGGCGCGGCCACCGGCGGAGCAGCCTGGTCAGCCGGAGCCGGAGCGGTTTGATCGGCCGGAGCCGGAGCAGCGGCGGGAGCCTGAGCGGGCGCGGCGGCCGGAGTCGGCGCGGCGGTTTGTTCCTGGGCGACGGCGGTGGTGACCGCGCCGAAGGCGATCAGGCTGGCGAGCGCAAGGCGCATAGGCTGGTTATCCCCAACAAGACAGAGGTCGGCATTAAAACCGACAGGCGGTCCCTCGCAACCCTTATGGCTACGGATTGAGACCAAGATTAGGCCACAAATGTAATTTTCTTACTTATGGCGCGGCGGATGGTCACTCCGGACATGAAAACGCCCCCGATCCAAAGGAATCGAGGGCGCATTCAAAGCGTATCGCGAGCCTGAATCAGGCCGCTTCGACGGCGTGCTCGGCCAGGATCGTCAGGCCTTCCGGACCGACGTCGGCAAAACCGCCCTGGATGTCGAACACCTTGGTCGTCGCGCCGTCCTTCACGGTCACCTTGCCTTCGCGCAGCGTGGTCATGAACGGAGCGTGGTTGGCCAGGACGCCGAAGTCGCCTTCCGCGCCGGGGGCCTGGACCATGTCCACGTCGCCGGAGAAGAGTTCGCGCTCGGGGGCGACCAGGGAAAAGTGCAGCTTGGCCATCAGTTGAAGGTCTCCTCGACGTCGCCCAAGGCGGCTTCGATGTCTTCGTCGGTCTGGATCTCGGTCCCGCAGAACGGGCAGAAGTGGATCGTGGCCAGCATCAAGCCGGTCTCGCCCTCTTCTTCCCGCTCACCGAGGTTCAGCAGGATCAGACCGCTGTCATGCTCGATGAGACCGGCGTTGGTGTCCGGGGACACCGCCTCCGCCAGCTCTTCGCAGCAGAATTGGCCCAGATCGGCGTCTTCGGTCATCAGACTTCAGCCGCCATCTTTTCGGCCTTGGCCACGGCTTCCTCGATCGCGCCGACCATGTAGAAGGCGCCTTCCGGCAGGTGGTCGTACTCACCGTCCACGATGCCCTTGAACGAGCGGATCGTGTCCTTCAGCTGGACGAAGGCGCCCGGCGTGTTGGTGAACTGCTCGGCGACGTGGAACGGCTGCGACAGGAAGCGCGAGATCTTGCGGGCGCGCGAGACGACCAGCTTGTCGTCTTCCGACAGCTCGTCCATGCCCAGGATGGCGATGATGTCCTTCAGCGACTTGTATTGCTGCAGGACTTCCTGGACGCGACGGGCGACCGTGTAGTGCTCTTCGCCGATGACCAGCGGGTCCATGATCCGCGAGGTCGAGTCCAGCGGATCGACGGCCGGGAAGATGGCCTGGGCGGCGATGTCGCGCGACAGAACGGTGGTGGCGTCCAAGTGGGCGAACGAGGCGGCGGGCGCCGGGTCGGTCAAGTCATCGGCCGGGACGTAGATGGCCTGGACCGAGGTGATCGAGCCCTTGTTCGTCGAGGTGATGCGCTCCTGCAGGTTGCCCATCTCGGTGGCCAGGGTGGGCTGATAGCCCACGGCCGAGGGGATGCGGCCCAGCAGAGCCGACACTTCGGCGCCGGCTTGGGTGAAGCGGAAGATGTTGTCGACGAACAGCAGCACGTCCTTGCCTTCTTCGTCGCGGAAGTATTCCGCGATCGACAGGCCGGTCAGGGCGACGCGGGCGCGGGCGCCCGGGGGTTCGTTCATCTGGCCGTAGACCAGGGCGCAGCGCGAACCTTCGGTCGAGCCGTTGTTGGCCTTCGGGTCGACGTTGACGTTCGACTCGATCATCTCGTGATAGAGGTCGTTGCCTTCGCGGGTGCGTTCACCCACGCCGGCCAGAACCGAGTAACCGCCGTAAGCCTTGGCGATGTTGTTGATCAGTTCCTGCATCGTCACGGTCTTGCCGACGCCGGCGCCGCCGAACAGGCCGATCTTGCCGCCCTTGGTGTAGGGGCACATCAGGTCGATGACCTTGATGCCCGTGACCAGCACTTCAGCGGTGTTGGTTTGTTCAGCGAAGGTCGGGGCGTCGCGGTGGATGGGGCGCGACAGGTCCGACTGGATCGGGCCCTGCTCGTCGATCGGCTCGCCGATGACGTTCATGATGCGGCCCAGCGTGCCCGGACCGACCGGAACGCGGATCGACTCGCCGGTGTCACGGACGGGCTGGCCGCGGACCAGGCCTTCGGTGGCGTCCATGGCGATGGCGCGGACGGTGTTCTGGCCCAGGTGCTGGGCGACTTCGAACACCAGGCGCTGGCCGGTGGCGGTGTTGGTCGTCTCGACGGCGTTCAGGATCGCCGGCAGAGCGCCGTCGAACTCGATGTCGACGACGGCGCCGATGATCTGGACGAGGCGGCCGGTGGCGCCATCCAGGTTCACGGCGGCGTTGGCCGGAGCGGCGGCTTTCGGAGCGGCCGGCTTCTTGGCGGCCGGAGTCTTAGCAGCGGCGGGAGCCTTAGCGGCGGCGGCAGCCTTCGGAGCAGCAGCGGCCTTGGGGGCGGCGGGCTTCTTGGCGGCGGCGGCGGCCGGCTTTTCAGCGGGGGTCTTGGCCATGGCGTGCGGTCTTTCGGTCTCTGCGTGCTTGTGTCGTTAGGCTTGGATCAGACGGCTTCGGCGCCGGAGATGATCTCGATCAGCTCCTTGGTGATCTGGGCCTGGCGGGAACGATTGTACTCGAGGGTGTAGCGCTTGATCATGTCGCCGGCGTTGCGCGTGGCGTTGTCCATGGCGGTCATCTGGCTGGCATAGAAGCCGGCCATGTTGTCCAGCAGGGCCGACAGGATCTGAACCGTCAGGTTGCGCGGCAGCAGGGTCTCGAGGATGGCCTCTTCCGAGGGCTCGTACTCGTAGACCGCCGTCGGACCGGTCGGGGCTTCGACGCCTTCCACGGTCGCCGGGATCAGCTGCAGCGCCGTCGGGGTCTGGATGACCACCGACTTGAAGCGGCTGTAGAACAGCGTGACCACGTCGATGTCGCCGGCCTCGTAGAGGCGCGTGACGACGTCGGCGATCGGCTGGGCCACCGACAGCGTGAACTGGCGGTAGGCCGACAGGTCGAAGTTCTCGACGATCTGGCTGGCGTACAGGCGCCGCAGCTGGGCGGTGACCTTCTTGCCGACGCAGACGATCTTGACGTCCTTGCCCTGGGCGATCAGGCCGTCGATGTGCTGGCGCGCGGCCCGCACGATCGACGAGGTGAAGCCGCCGGCGAGGCCGCGATCGGCCGCCGCGACGACGATCAGGTGACGATCGTCACGACCCGTGCCGGTGAGCAGGGCCGGAGCCCCGTCGCCCGACACGCCGGCCGCGAGATTGGCGATGACCGAAGCCAGGCGCCGAGCGTAGGGACGAGCGGCCTCGGCCGCGTCCTGGCTCCGGCGCAGCTTCGCCGCCGCCACCATCTGCATCGCTTTCGTGATCTTTTGCGTCGCTTTGACGCTCGAGATCCGATTGCGCATTTCCTTCAAGCTGGCCATTCGGCGCTACTCTCTCCGAGCGTTCCGAGGGGGCTTAGGCGAAGGTCGCCGAGAAGCTGTCGAGCGCGCTCTTCAGCGTGTTCTCCAGATCCTTGTCGAGGGCCTTCTTCGTGCGGATGCCGTCCAGCAGGTCCTTGTGGGCGCTGTGCAGGCGGGCCAGGAACTCGGTCTCGAAACGGCGAACCGACGAGGTCGGGATCTTGTCCAGATAGCCGCGCGTGCCGGCGTAGATCACGCAGACCTGCTCTTCGACCGACTGCGGCGCGTATTGCGGCTGCTTCAGCAGCTCGGTCAGGCGCTCGCCGCGAGCCAGCATCTTCTGGGTCGAGGCGTCCAGGTCCGAGCCGAACTTCGCGAAGGCGGCCATTTCACGATACTGGGCGAGTTCGCCCTTAATCGGACCGGCGACTTGCTTCATGGCCTTGATCTGGGCCGACGAACCGACGCGCGACACCGAGATGCCGACGTTCACGGCCGGGCGGATGCCCTGGTAGAACAGGTCGGTTTCCAGGAAGATCTGGCCGTCGGTGATCGAGATCACGTTGGTCGGGATGTAGGCCGACACGTCGTTGGCTTGGGTTTCGATGATCGGCAGAGCCGTCAGCGAGCCCGAACCGTTGTCTTCGTTCAGCTTCGCGGCGCGTTCCAGCAGGCGCGAGTGCAGATAGAACACGTCGCCCGGATAGGCTTCGCGGCCCGGCGGGCGACGCAGCAGCAGCGACATCTGACGGTAGGCGACGGCTTGCTTCGACAGATCGTCATAGATGATCAGGCCGTGCAGGCCGTTGTCGCGGAACCACTCGCCCATGGCGCAGCCCGAGAACGGGGCCAGGTACTGCAGCGGGGCCGGCTCCGAGGCCGAGGCGACGACGACGGTCGTGTATTCCAGGGCGCCGTGCTCTTCGAGCGTCTTGACGATCTGGGCGACGGTCGAACGCTTCTGGCCGATGGCGACGTAGACGCAGTAGAGCTTGGCGCTCTCGTCCTTGCCGGCGTTGGCGGCCTTCTGGTTCAGGATGGTGTCGATGGCGACGGCGGTCTTGCCGGTCTGACGGTCACCGATGATCAGCTCGCGCTGGCCACGGCCGACCGGGATCAGGGTGTCGATCGACTTCAGGCCGGTCTGCACGGGCTCGTGCACCGACTTGCGCGGGATGATGCCCGGAGCCTTCACGTCGACGCGGCGACGCTCGGTATATTGGATCGGGCCCTTGCCGTCGATCGGCTCGCCCAGCGGGTTGACGACGCGGCCCAGCAGGCCACGGCCGACCGGAACGTCGACGATTTCGCCCAGGCGACGGACTTCGTCGCCTTCCTTGATGGCCTGGTCCTGGCCGAAGATCACGGCGCCGACATTGTCGCGCTCGAGGTTCAGGGCCATGCCCTTCACGCCGGCCTTCGGGAATTCCAGCATTTCACCGGCTTGGACGTTGTCCAGGCCGTAGATGCGGGCGATGCCGTCACCGACGGACAGCACCTGGCCGACGTCCGAAACGGCGGCTTCTTCGCCGAAGTTGGCGATCTGCGACTTGAGGATGGCCGAAATCTCGGCGGCGCGGATGTCCATGGTCTTCTGGGCTCTCTGCGATCTAATTTTTTCGGGGCGCTTAAATTAAAGGCTTAAGCGCGCTTCAGGGCGAATTTCAGGGAATCGAGCTTCGAACGGAGCGAAGCGTCGAAGAGACGCGAACCGACGCGCACCTTCAGACCGCCCAGCAGGGACGGATCGACGCGCGTGGAAACTTCGGGGGTCTTGCCCAGGGCCGAGGCCAGGGCGGCTTGCACGCCCTTCAGCTGGGCGGGCGAGAGGGCGGCGGCCGAGACGACTTCGGCCGTGACGACGCCGCGGTGCTTGGCCGACAGCTCGGAGAAGGCGGTGATGGCGCCCAGCAGGTCGCCGGTGCGGCCGTTCGAGGCCACCAGACCCAGGAACTTCGTGGTCAGCATGTCGAAGCGGGCCTTCACGGCCACGGCGACGAGACCCTTGCCCTTGTCCTCGGCCGAGAAGGCCGGCGAGTCGATCAGGCGGCGCAGGTCGGCGCTGTCGGCGATCATCGCCTTCAGGCTCTTAAGGTCGCTCTCGACCTTGGCCAGGTTGCCGTTCTCGATCGTCAGTTCGAAGAGGGACTGCGCATAGCGCTGACCCGCATCCGTCGCCTTGGTTTCGTCCGCCACTTGGTATCCGCCCGGTGCGTTGCAATGGCCGCCGACAAGAAGGTGAACTCTCATCACGGCTTAAAGACTTGAGCGCGCTTATGAAAAGCACATGGAAGGCCGACGCGTCCGCATCGCCCTGTCCGAAGCCGCGCGCCTGATAACACGGGCCTTTCGCAGTCGCAACCAAGCGGGCGCGACCAAGCGGGCGGTCAGGCCTCGGCGCGACGGAACACGGCCGATGCGGAGGCCGCCAGAGCGCCGTCCTGACGACGCAGTTCGGCCTGGGCGAAGACCAGGCTGCGCGTGGCGCGCTCGACCCAGGCCTTGGGGGCTAGGTCGTCCGTGGACGCCGGGACGCCATAGTCGACTGTCATCGACGTCAGGCTGGTTCCCTCGCCCGCGGCCTTGCGCAGCACGGATTCCAGCTGGGCTGAGAGGCTTGTGTCCATGGCTTTCAACTAGTCCTCCCGCCGGAAAAGAAAAGAGGCGGCGGAAAGATCCCGCCGCCCCGTTTAGGCGAATGCTCGAGGAAACAGCCAGACAGGGCCGGAGAAACGGCGACCCCAAAGCGTCTGGTACTCAGATAAAGCGCAGTACGTGTTCTTACTTAGCCGAGGCCAGGGCGGAACCGCCCTTGGCCGAGGCGTTGCAGCGGGTCAGGTCTTCAGCGTCCAGCGACTTGGTTTCGCCGCCGAAGGCCGAGACGCGGCCCACTTCCTTGGCGAGGGCCTTGCAGGCCACCGCGGTGAGAGCCCGCGAGGGGGCTTGGGTCGAGACGCACTCGGCGCCTTCGCAAACGAAGACGGCGCCACCGGCGACGACCTTGGTCTTGGCCGCCAGCGGCGAGTCCAGGGCGACGGCGATACGGCCATCGGCGAAGGCCGAGCCAGCGAACATGACGGTGGTGAGGGCGGCGACAGCCGCCAGCGAACGGAGCTTCATGGGAAAGCCCTCCGACGTTGGGGAAGTTGGAAAGATCGTTGATCGGCGATAAGCTATGTACTGGCCGCTCAGCCCTCTCACCCCGCCTGGGGCGTCAGCGCCGGTATCCCCACCGGTGCTTCGGGTCCGAACTAAGCACCGCTTAGATATCAGTGATAAGAAATTGCGCAAGCGGAATTTCGTACGCGCACCGATTTTTCGGAAAACAGCGGTTTGCTTCCGAAGTTGACGAGTTGGGGTCGGAAACGGCGAGGTTCAAGGGGTGGCTGACGCGTCGGCCCCTTCGCAAAAAACCCGCCACAAGGGCGGGAATGACGGAATGGTATGGAGAGCTCCGAAGCCCGGCGCCTACAGCCCCAGGATCGAGTCGATCCGGCTCTCGGCCTTGGCGTGGATGGCGCGATCCTCGACCATGCCTTCGGCGCGGGCGTAGCGGCCGTCCTTGCCGACGCGGCGCTTGATGCCCTCGGCGCTGAGGACCAGGTCCTTCTTGGAGTCCGTAAAGGAGCCCATCACCACGGCCATCACCGAACCGATCAGGGCGGCGGCCACCGGGCCGACGGCGCCGATCCAGCCTTCGCCGAAGATGGCCTGCAGGCGCTCGATCAGCAGCTCGCGATTGACCTGTTTCTCCATCACCTGGACCATCCAGAGCACGCCGCCCTCGATGGTGACGGCGATCAGCACCGGAATGACCACGCCAAGGATCCGCGGCCGGAGGAACATTCCGAGCGCGGCGCCAAGGATCGCGAAGGCGGCCATGGTGATCATGGCGGAAACCCTACGCCCGGCGCGGTCAAGGACCCGTTAAGCCCGCTCCGTTCTGCGTTCCCAAAGGGCACGGTTGGCCGCGACAGCTTGCCGCGCTTAGTCTCCTCCATAACCAGAAGACGAGCGCAGGGAGGCTTTGCCATGGACTTCCAATTGCCACCGGAGCTGACGGCCTATCTCGCCGAGCTCGACGCCTTCATCGAGAAAGAGATCGCGCCCTTGCAGGCGCGCGACGACAACGAGCGCTTCTTCGACCACCGCCGCGAATGGGCCCGCACCGACTGGGACGGCGGCGGCCTGCCCAAGCATGAGTGGGAAGAGCTGCTGGCCAAGGCCCGCAAGCTGGCCGACCAGGCCGGCCACTACCGCTTCGCCTTGCCATCAGCCTACGGCGGCAAGGACGGCTCCAACCTCTGGATGGCGGTGATCCGCGAACACCTGGCCGCCAAGGGCCTGGGCCTGTTCAACGACCTGCAGAACGAGCACTCGATCGTCGGCAACAACCCGTTCGTGCTGATGGTCCGCGACTTCGGCCGGCCCGACCAGCAGCATCTGATCACCGACATGCTGGACAAGGGCGCCTTCCGCCCGACCTTCGGCCTGACCGAGCCCGAGCACGGCTCGGACGCCACCTTCATGGAGACGCGCGCCGTCCGCGAGGAGCACCACGGCGAGGCCGGCTGGCGGATCAACGGCCAGAAGATGTGGACCACGGGCATGCACGCGGCCACCCACTGCTGCCTCTTCGCCCGCACCAGCGGCGAGGACGGCGACGCGCGCGGCATCACCTGCTTCCTAGTCCCGGCCCATGCGCCGGGGGTGAAGGTCGAGGAGTACCTCTGGACCTTCAACATGCCGACCGACCATCCGCGCGTCAGCTTCACCAATGTCTGGGTTCCCGAGAGCGCGATGTTCGGTCCCGAGGGCGGGGGCCTCGCGCTCGCCCAACACTTCGTGCACGAGAACCGCATCCGTCAGGCGGCTTCCAGCCTGGGCGCGGCGACCTACTGCATCGAGGAGAGCATCAAGTACGCGCGCGCGCGCAAGCCGTTCGGCAAGGCCCTGGCCGAGAACCAGGCCATCCAGTTCCCGATCGTCGAGCTCTCCACCCAGGCCGAAATGCTGCGCCTGCTGATCCGCAAGACCGCCTGGGACATGGACCAGATGACCAAGGTCGAGGTCGAGAAGCGCCTCTCCGACAAGGTCTCGATGTGTAACTACTGGGCCAATCGCCTGTGCTGCGAGGCCGCCGACCGGGCCATGCAGATCCACGGCGGGCTGGGCTATTCCCGCCACAAGCCGTTCGAGCACATCTATCGCCACCACCGCCGCTACCGGATCACCGAGGGCAGCGAGGAGATCCAGATGCGCAAGGTCGCCGCCTGGCTGTTCGGCTACATCGGCCCCCGCAAGCAGGCGTTCGCGGAGCTCTGAGTTCCAGCCCTCCACATGTCGAAGGTTTAATCCTGCGCCACCTGACGTAGTGTCATCGCCGCGCTATCTAACATCGGTACGCGAGCATACATGTTCGCATGGAGGGACTTGATGAACCGTCTGGCTCGTAACGCCGCGCGCGCCGCTCTGATCGTCGCCATTCCCGCGACCCTCGCCGGCTGCGGGATCAACACCATCCCCACCCAGGACGAGGCGACCAAGACCGCCTGGGCCGAGGTCCAGAACCAGTACCAGCGCCGCGCCGACCTGGTGCCGAACCTGGTCGCCACGGTGAAGGGCTACGCGGCTCAGGAGAAGAGCGTGCTGGTCGAGGTGACCCAGGCCCGCGCCAGCGCCACCCAGGTCAAGGTCGACGCCTCGACCATCAGCGACCCGGCTGCCTTCGAGAAATACGCCGCCGCCCAGGACCAGCTGTCCGGCGTGCTGGGTCGCCTGATGGTGATCCAGGAGCAGTATCCGGACCTGAAGTCGAACCAGAACTTCATGGCCCTGCAAAGCCAGCTGGAAGGCACCGAGAACCGCATCACGATCGCGCGGCGCGACTACAACGAGACCGCCCAGAAGTACAACACGACCCTGCGGACCTTCCCCAGCGTGTTCTGGGCCAAGACGATGTACAGCGGCCAGAAGCCGGCCCAGCTGTTCCAGGCCTCGGCGGCGGCGCAGAGCGCCCCGGCCGTCGACTTCAGCGCGCCGCCGTCGGCGGCCCCGCCGAAGGCGCAGTAAGTGCACATCTTCCGCTCATCCCCGCGAACGCGGGGACCCAAGCCGAGCCTGACGGTTTCGCGCGACGTCAGCGCGGCCAAGACCGCTTGGGTCCCCGCTGGAGTTTATCCTCGGGCGCGCGCTTCGCGCGACCCGTGGGCAGGGATGAGCGGGTTCTTGGTGATGTTGGTGGTGACCCTAGTGGTCGCCCTCCCCGCCCTCGCCGATCCTAAGTTCCCGTCCCTGACCGGCCGGGTGGTCGACGAGGCCCAGATCCTGTCGCCGGACGCCGAGCGCGACCTGACGACCAAGCTTGAGAACCTCGAAGCCACGACCGGCCGCCAGCTGGTCGTGGCCACCGTGCCCTCGTTGCAGGGCTACGAGATCGAGGACTACGGCTACAAGCTGGGCCGCACCTGGGGCATCGGCGACAAGGACAAGGACGACGGCGCGATCCTGCTGGTCGCGCCCAACGACCGGAAGGTGCGGATCGAGGTCGGCTACGGCCTGGAGCCGGTGCTGACCGACGCCCTGTCCAGCGTGATCATCCAGAGCGCCATCCTGCCCAAGTTCAAGGCCGGCGACCTGGAAGGCGGCGTGGTCGCCGGGACCAATGCGATCATCGACCAGCTGGCCGCCCCGGTCAGCGCAGCCCAGATCCGGATCGAAGAGGCCGAAAAGCCCGTCCACCACAAGGCCAAGGGCTCGCCGATCGTTGGCTTCCTCATCCTGCTCTTCATCATCTTCCTGTTCTCGAACCTTTTCCGACGCCGACGCCATCGCGGCGGCCTGGGCTCGGCCCTGCCCTGGATCATCCTGGGCGCGCTGAACAACGGCGGCCGAGGCGGCGGAAGCTGGGGCGGAGGCGGCGGCTGGAGCGGCGGAGGCGGCGGCGGCGGGTTCTCCGGCGGCGGCGGATCGTTCGGCGGCGGCGGCAGTTCGGGGAGCTGGTGAGATGGCGACACGCATGACCCCACAGGACCTCGACCGCATCGCCGGCGCGGTCGCCGAGGCCGAAAAGACCACGGCCGGCGAGATCTTCTGCGTCCTGGCGCCCGAGGTGTCGGACTATCGCGAGACGCCCCTGGTGTGGGCGGCGGCTGCGGCGCTGGTCCTCCCGGCGGCCGCCCTGTTCGCGGGGTTCCGGCCCGAGATGCTGACCCGCCTGTTCGGCGGCTGGAGCGTCGGCCATCACGCGGCCATGGACGGGGCGATCCTGTCGGCGCTGTCCACCTATGTGATCCTGCAGCTGACGGTGTTCGTTGTCGCGGCCCTGGTGGTCTCGATCCCGCCGGTCCGCCGCGCCCTGACGCCCGGCTCGCTGAAGGCCGCCCGGGTCAAGCGCGCGGCCATGGAACAGTTCCTCAGCCACGGCCTGCACGTCACCCGCGACCGCACCGGGGTGCTGATCTTCGCCGCCCTGGCCGAGCACCGGGTCGAGGTCATCGCCGACGAAGGCATCTACAAGGCCGCGCCCGACACGGCCTGGGACGAGGTCGTGGCCGACCTGGTCGGCGGCCTCAGGCAAGGCAAGGTCGCCGACGGCTTCGTCGCCGCTGTCGGCCGCGCGGGCGCGATCCTCGCCGCCCACGTCCCACCGCGCGGCGACGACCGCAACGAACTGCCCGACAGCCTGACTATCCTGCCGAGGCGCTGATGTCCGCCCTCGTCGAGTTCGCCCTGGAGGTCGGGTTCGAGATGGTGGGCGCGCTGATCGAGAGCGTGCTGGACGCCCGCTACAAACGGCGGCAGGGGCTGAGCTGAGATGGCGTGTGGGGGGCGTCATCTGGGCCTGTTCTTCGTCCTGACCTTCGCGATCACCTGGGGCGTCGGCGGGCTGTGGCTCCTGTTCCCCAAGCCGCTGACCGCGTTGCTTGGCCCATTCGCCTATGGCTCCCCGGCCTATCTGGTCGCCGCGTGCGGTCCCAGCCTGGCGGGCCTGGCCCTGACACTGGCCGAGGGCGGACGCGCCGGACTGGTCGCCTTGCTCCGTCGCCTGGTTCCCGGAACGGCGCTCACCTTCGCGGTCGCCGTCCTGGCTCTGCCCGCCATCGCCCTGGCGCTCAGCCTGGCCGTGCCGGCGCCCTGGCCGGTGAAGCCGCACGCCGTCCTCGTCGCCTCGCCGCTGCTTCTGCTGACCACCGCCCAGGTCGTCCGCAATGTCGGTCCGCTAGGCGAGGAGTTCGGCTGGCGCGGCTATGCCCTGCCCCGGATGCTGGAGCGCTGGTCGCCGCTGACGGCCGGGACGATCCTGGGCCTGGCCTGGACGCTCTGGCACGTGCCGGCCTTCCTGTTCTCGGGCATCGTCGTGACGCCGCTGTCGGACATCGGCTGGTACGCGCTGGGCACCGTCGCCCTGTCGCTGCTGATGACCTGGCTGCACGTGAAAGGACGCGGCAGCCTGCTGGTCGCCGGCCTGATCCCCCACGCGATCATCAACGCCATGGGCGCGACCGGCGCCTGGGCCACACGCCCGGCCGAGGCCGTGGCATTGGCGATCGTGAGCCTGGCCTTGTTCGGCTTCTGGCCAGCCCGCCCGCGCCCCAGCTGACCTCTCCACGCTCCGGCGCGGGATACGAACGCCGGCTCGCGCGCTTCTTAAGGTGAGGCTTCCGGGAGTTCGCCATGTCCGATTTCGACACCTTTCTCGAAATCCGCCGCCAGGCGGCCCGGGCCTATGTGAACGGCAACGCCGGCCCGCTGGACCAGCTGGTCGCCACGGCCTGTCCGGCCAGCTTCTTCCCGCCGCGCGGCGGACACGAGGAAGGCGCCGACTGGGTGGCCAGCATCTATGCGCGCGACGCCGGAGCCTTCGCCGAGGGCGGCGAGACCACGCTGGAGATCCTGCACAGCGACTCGACGGGCGACCTCGCCTACTGGACCGGCCTGCAGCACGCGACGGTGCGGCTGGCCGGCCATGACGAGCCGGTCGAGATGCACCTGCGGATCACCGAGCTGTTCCGGCGCGAGGACGGCGCGTGGAAGCTGGTCCACCGCCACGCCGATCCCCTGGCCGAGGCGAAGGCGGAATAGAAAAGCACGGGCGATATTGAGCTTGGCCTTGGTCAGCGTCTGGCCTCCCATACGGGCAGAACAAGAGCCCTGAGGAGGAAGCCCATGGCCAGCATCGACCCGACCCGCGAGCAGTTCGACGCCTTCAAGGCCCTGCCGCGCGACACGCCGATCCAGATGCTGAACCTCGTCAGGCTGAGGGCGCTGGCCGACTATCCCGAAGGCCACCCCAACCACGGCAAGGGGATGAGCGGCCTGGACGCCTATCGCGAATACGGCCGCACCACCGCCGCCCTGTTCCAGGGCCTGGGCGGCCGCCAGGTCTGGGCGGGCCGACCCGAGGTCGTGGTCACCGGCCCGACCGACGAGCGCTGGGACCTGGCCTTCATCGCCGAGTATCCCAACGCCGGCGCCTTCCTGGCCATGGTCACGAACCCTGACTACCGAGGCTTCGTCCAGCACCGCACCGCCGGGGTCGAGGACTCCCGCCTGATCCGCCTGTCGCCCCTGACGCCGGGCGAAGGCTTCGGGGAATAGAAAACGGGCGGCCGCCGAAGCGACCGCCCGTCTCCGTTCGTCGAAGGTGTCTACCCCCTAGAACGACTTGCGGACCGTCACGCCCATGGTGCGCGGCTGGCCGACCGAGTAGCCGAGGCGAGCGCGGCCGCCCCGTTCGCGGTCGAACGACAGCAGGGCGTTCTCGTCGAACAGATTGTTGACGTAGAGGGTCAGGTCGACCCCGTCCTGCATCTCCAGGCCGGCGCTCAGATTGACGATCTCGTAGCTGGGCAGCTTGAGGTTGACGACCGTCGGGACCGTGCCCGTCGCCCCGCCGAACGGCAGGCCCGACACGAACGAGCGCGGGTTGTTCTCCTGGTCGCTGGCCTGGGTGAAGCGGGTGCCCACGTGCTGGAGCGACGCCTTCAGGTAGCCGTTGACGCCCTCGCGGACCTCGTGGCTGTAGGTGACGTCGAACGAGACCTGGAACTTCGGCACCGACGGCAGGCGATTGCCGTCCCGGATGCCGCCGATCACCGCGCCCGTCCCGTCCTTCACGGTCGAGTCGAACTCGGCTTCCAGCAGGCTGCCCGAGAAGCCTATGTCGAGACCCGAGGCCAGGCGCGCGGTCAGCTCGGCCTCGACGCCCATGGTGTGGGCCTTGGCCACGTTGAACACGACGCGCGACGAGCACGAACCGGCGTCCAGCGTCGTCTGCAGGTTCTTGATGTCGGTGTAGAAGGCCGCGGCGTTTAGGCGGACCCCGCCGAAGCGAGACTTCACGCCGCCTTCGTAGTTCCACAGCGTCTCGTCGTCATAGTTCTGGTAGCCGCCGAAGATCGCCTTGTCCTGCGCCGAGCAGAGCGGGAGGTTCAGCGGATCGTTGACGCCGCCGAGGCGGAAGCCCTTCGAGGCCTGGGCGTTGAAGGTGACGGTGTCCGACGCCTCGTAGCTCAACAGGAAGCGCGGCGTGAAGCCGTCCGACGAAGTCGTGTCGGTGCGGTTGTCGCCGTTGGCGAACAGGCCGCCCGACTTGAACTGGCGGGTTTCGCTGAAGTCGTAGTAGCGGCCGCCCGCCGTCGCGGTCAGCTTGCCCATGGTGTAGTTCACTTCACCGAACAGGGCCTTCTGCTTGATGTCGTAGGGCAGGTAAGCGTTGTAGGGCGAATTGGCTGGGAAGCCGTTGGCCACGGCGGCCGAGGTGCCCGCGCCCAGCACGGCGTTGGTGTAGGCGTCGTAGCCCGGGGTCGGCAGGCGCTGGTTGTAGACGCGGTCGACCTTCGAATAGAAGCCGCCGATCACCCACTGGAACGGACCTTCGCCCGTCGAGGCCAGGCGCAGTTCCTGGGTGAATTGTTCGAGGTCGGTGGTGTCCACCAGCTTCGACGGCAGGGTCACCGCCGCGGCCGGGAAGCCGAGATCGACCGAGACGCTGCCCGTCAGGGCGCTGGCGTCGCGGTTCACGGCGATGTCGCGGTTGATCAGGCTGGTGACGCTGGTCAGGGTCGCGCCGTCGAAGTTCACATTGGCCGTCAGGTCGGCCACACTCGTGTTGTCGGCGAAGCTTTCGTCCAACAGCAGGTACTGCTCGCGCTCGCCCAGGGCGATCTTCGGACGGGTCGTGGTGTTGTTGTTGGCGAAGAGGTTGAACACCTCCTGGCGATTGAAGCCGCCGGCCCGTATCTCCTGATAGACGATGCGCGGGGTGAAGTTCACCTGCTCGTTCGGCTCGATGTAGAACGACAGGCGCCCGCCGCGGCGCGTGCCGCCGTTGACGTTCTTGTCGACCTTGCCGCCTTCCTTGCGGGCGTCGATGAAGCCGCCGTACTCGGTCAGATAGCCGACGGCGCGCATGGCGACCTTGTCGGAAATCGGAATGTTGACCGCGCCCTTCACGTGGCCGCCGAAGTCGCCGCCGCCCACCAGGTTGGCGCTGGCTTCGAAGGTGCCTTCCTTGACGCCCAGCTTGGGCTGGTTGGTGATGTAGCGAATCGTGCCGCCCACCGAACCCGAGCCGAACAGCGTGCCTTGCGGACCGCGCAGGGTCTCGACGCGGTTCAGGTCGAAGAGGTCGATGTCCGGGGTGAACAGCGACAGCGAGATCACGGACTCGTCGAGATAGACGCCGACCTGCTCCTTCACGCCCGGCTGGTCGCGCACGACCTGGCCGGCGGAGACGCCGCGCACCGACACTTGGCTCTGGCCGGGGCCGAGGTTCTGGATCGTCAGACCGGCGACGTTGCGCGACAGGTCTTCCAGGGTCACGGCGCCCGAACGCTGGATGTCCTTTTCCGTCTGGGCGTTGATCGAGAAGGGGATGTCCTGGATCGTCGCGTCGCGCTTGGTCGCGGTGACGATGATCTCGTCGATGGCGTTCTGGTCGGCCTGCTGGGCGGCCGCGAAGGCCGGAACGGCAAGAATGCTTACAAGCGCGCTGGCGCCCAGCAGCGCGCGCGCGCGACGGCGCGACATGGCGTTGGTCATGGATACCTCCCGTATGTTTTTGGCGTTCTTGGAGTCGTGCTCCCGACGCAACTGCAGCGTTCATCACGGAATCGAGGGAAGTCAACGCGAAACGAAGGTCAGCAGAATCAGGGATTTAGACACCGGTGACACTGTGATCACAATGTCACGCTCGGCCCCTTCGGGGCACGATTTTCCTTTACGCACGCGTGATCTTTCGCACCGCAAAAAGTCGGTCTAGGGTGGCGGCAATTCAAACTAATGTTTTAACGGGGAGTGCGCCTCAATGCGCGAAGCGGTCATCGTCTCTTACGCCCGCACGGGCCTGGCCAAGTCAGTTCGTGGCGGCTTCAACAACACGCACGGCGCGGCGATGGCCGGCCACGCCATCCAGCACGCCGTATCGCGCGCCGGCCTTGACGGGGCCGAGGTCGAGGACGTGGTCCTGGGCTGCGGCGGTCCCGAAGGCGCCACCGGCATGAACGTGGCCCGCAACGCGGCCATGTGGGCCGGCCTGCCGATCACCACCTCGGGCCAGACCGTCAACCGCTTCTGCTCGTCGGGCCTGCAGGCCATCGCCACGGCCGCCAACTATGTCCGCAACGACGGCGCGGGCGTCGCCATCGGCGGCGGTGTCGAGTCGATCTCGCTGGTCAACGCCGGCGGTCACATGAACCGCTACCACATCACCGAAGAGAAGCTGCTCAAGACCCATCCGGCCCTGTGGATGGCGATGATCGACACCGCCGACATCGTCGCCAAGCGCTACAACATCAGCCGCGAGTACCAGGACGAGTACTCGCTGCGCAGCCAGCAGCGCATCGCCGCCGCCCAGGCCGCCGGCCTGTTCGACGACGAGATCGTGCCGATGGCCACCAAGATGAAGGTGGTCAACAAGGAGACCAAGGAAGAGAGCCTGGTCGACTACGTGGTCACCAAGGACGAGTGCAATCGTCCGGAAACGACCCTGGAAGGCCTGGCCAAGCTCGAACCCGTCAAGGGTCCGGGCAACTTCGTCACCGCCGGCAACGCCAGCCAGCTGTCGGACGGCGCCGCCGCCGTGGTCGTGATGGAAGCCAAGGAAGCCGCCAAGCGCGGCCTGGAGCCGCTGGGCCTGTTCAAGGGCTTCGCCGTCGCCGGCTGCGAGCCCGACGAGATGGGCATCGGTCCCGTCTTCGCCGTGCCGCGCCTGCTGGAACGCCATGGCCTGAAGGTCGACGATATCGACATCTGGGAGCTGAACGAAGCCTTCGCCTCGCAGTGCCTCTACAGCCGCGACCGCCTGGGCATCGATCCGGAGAAGTACAACGTCAACGGCGGCTCGATCGCCATCGGCCACCCCTTCGGCATGACCGGCGCCCGTTGCGCCGGCCACCTGCTGCTGGAAGGCAAGCGCCGCAAGGCCAAGCTGGGCGTCGTCACCATGTGCATCGGCGGTGGCATGGGCGCGGCCGGTCTGTTCGAAATCTTCTAGGCCAAAAGTTCCACTGAACGCGTCAAAAAAGGCCGGGAACCGTCAAGGCGGTTTCCGGCCTTTCTATGGGATCGAGACGTCTCGCCCCCCCGGGCGCGGGTCTTGAACCCAGCGCGGACGGGGCCATTTCAGCGTCCGTCAGCGCCCGCGATTGTCGCCCCACGACGCAGACCAGAGATAGGACCATGGCCAGCAAGGCCTTCTTCGCCGTCGCCCTCCTGATCGCCGCCGCCATCGGCCTGGCGCTCCCGACCCCGAACGCGAACCACGCGCCCCCGCCGACCAAGTCGTCGTTCGAGACGATCGCCCTGAACAAGGGCTGAGCCCGAACGGAAAAGGGCTCCCCGGTCGCCCGGAGAGCCCTCGTCGGTTCACGTGACCGTCAGGACGATCAGAACTCTTCCCAGTCCTCGCTGACCGCGACCGCGGCCGCGGCCGAGCCACGGCCCGGACGGGCCGAGACGGTCGGACGGCCGGGAGCCGACGGCGCCGAGGCGGCCGGCGGGCGATAGGTCGTGCGCGCCGGACGGGCGGCCGGCGCGGCGGCGGCGCTCTCGGCCACGCGGAAGCGCGAGACCATGTCGGCCAGCGACTTGGCTTCGCTCTTCAGCGAGTGGGTCGCGGCCGTGGCCTCTTCCACCATGGCGGCGTTCTGCTGGACGACCTGGTCCATCTGGTTCACGGCCGTGTTGACCTCGTTCAGGCCGGTGGCCTGTTCGCTGGCCGAGGCCGAGATTTCCTTCACCAGGGCGTCGATCGAGGCGACCTGTTCGACGATGCGGTTCAGGGCCTCGCCGGTCTGGCCGACCAGATCCACGCCGGTCTCGACCTGGGCGGTCGAGGTCGAGATCAGGGTCTTGATCTCCTTGGCGGCGTCGGCCGAGCGCTGGGCCAGAGCGCGGACTTCCTGGGCGACGACGGCGAAACCACGGCCGGCTTCACCAGCCCGGGCGGCTTCGACACCGGCGTTCAAGGCCAGGAGGTTGGTCTGGAAGGCGATCTCGTCGATCACGCCGATGATCTGGCTGACCTGGCTCGAGGAGGTCTCGATCTCGGTCATGGCCGAAACAGCCTGGCTGACGATGCGGCCGGACTTCTCGGCGTCGGCGCGGGCGGTGGCCACGACCTGCGAGGCTTCCTTGGCGCCCGAGGCGGTCTTGCGGACGGTCGCGGTGATCTCGTCCAGCGCGGCGGCGGTCTCTTCCAGGCTGGCGGCCTGTTGCTCGGTGCGACGCGACAGGTTGTCGGAGGCCTCGGCGATCTCGTCCGAGCCGCTGTTGACCCCGCCAGTGGCTGAACCGATGGCCTGGATGGCTTCCTGCATCCGCTCGGCGGCGGCGTTGAAGTTGGTCTTCAAGCTCTCGGCCTTCGGCGCGAAGGTCGTGGTGATCCGGTGCGTCAGGTCACCCGAGGCCAGGTGGTCCAGGGCCTCGTTGAGGGCCGAGATGGCGATGGCGTCGTTGCGGGCGACCTCGGCCTTCTCGGCTTCGTTGGCGGCGCGCTCGGTGTCAGCGGCCTGGCGTTGGGCCACGGCGGCGGCCTCGATGCGGACCTTCTCGGCTTCGGAATCCTTGAAGTAGGCGACGGCGGCGGCCATGTCGCCGATCTCGTCCTTGCGGCCCTGGGCCGGCACGGCGACGCTGCTGTCGCCCGAGGCCAGACGGCGCATGGCGTTGGTCATGGCGGTCACCGGCTTGGCGATGGCGCCGGTCAGCAGCAGGCCGCCCGCGATGGCGATGCCGGCGGTGATCAGGATGCCGATGGCCAGCGCCAGGGTCGACTCGACCGAGGCCTTCTTCTGGGCGGCGGCTTCCGTCGCCAGCTCTTCCTCGGCGTTCTTGGTGATGGCCTCGATGGCGTTCTCGACCGGCTCGACGGCCTTGTCGGCGACACCGTCGTGCTTGACCAGCTCGACGGCCTGCGGACGGGTGGCCGGATCGGCGCCCAGGCTCTCGCCCGGCTCGATGGCTTGCTTGCGGTACTCGGCATAGGCGGCGTCGACGGCGGCGATGCGCGCCAGGTCTTCCTCGTCGCCGTTGGCCAGGGTGCGCAGTTCGTCCAGGGCCTTCAGGAACTTCGGCTTGTGGGCCTCTTCCAGGCGCTTGACGTAATAGTTGTCGCCCGACAGCAGGAAGCCGCGCAGCGAATTCTCCTGGCGGGTCAGGCGGAAGGCCGCCGTGTCCGCCTGACGCAGCATCTCATAGGCGCGCTCGGTCCGCTCCACGGAGTGGGACAAGCCCACTTTGTTAGCATACAGCGCCACGCCCATGAGCATGATCGTGGCGAGCATGACGGCGAACACCGCCATGAGCTTGTGGGGGATTTTCAGGTCGCCAAAGGACACTGGCCGGCTCCTTGTAAAGGGTTGCGGCCGCTAAACCTCAGATAACACTACTATTTGACTGAGTACGGTTCGCGGGCGTTACCCGACCAAGTGCGCCCGCAACTGTTGCCGGGGCATTAACCGTGATGTGGCGGGATGTCGCAGATCCAACTATCCCGCCACTTTTTTGGTCAGTGGGCCTCATCCCAGTTGAGCGCCGCGCGGGCCTCGACCGTGAGCGGCACCGACAGGGCCACAGCCGGATCGGCGGCCTTTTCCATGACGCTGCGAACCACTTCGCAGGTCCGATCGGCCTCGGCCGCCGGGACTTCGAAGACCAGTTCGTCGTGCACCTGCAGCAGCATCTTGGCCCCGAGCCCGGCGGCCGTCAGGGCGGCGGGCATGCGGATCATGGCCCGGCGCATAACGTCCGCCGCCGCGCCCTGGATCGGGGCGTTGATCGCCGCGCGCTCGGCGAACTGCCGATGCGCGGCCGACTTGGCCTCGATGTCGGGGATGTTAATCTTCCGGCCGAAGATGGTGGTGACATAGCCGTGCTCGCGCACGAAGGCCTTGGTCTTGTCCATATAGGCCTGGATGCCGGGGAAGCGCTCGAAATAGGTCTTGATATAGGCCCCGGCCTCGCCCTGGCCGATGCCCAGCTGGTTGGCCAGACCGAAGGCCGAGATGCCGTAGACGATGCCGAAATTGATGGCCTTAGCCCGGCGGCGGATCATCGGGTCCATGCCCTCGATCGGCGTGTCGAACATCTCCGAGGCCGTCATGGCGTGGATGTCCAGGCCCTCCTGGAAGGCGCGCTTCAGCTGCGGGATGTCGCCGATGTGGGCCAGCAGGCGCAGCTCGATCTGGCTGTAGTCGGCGCTGATCAGCACATTGCCCGGGGCGGCGATGAAGGCCTTGCGGATCTTGCGGCCTTCCTCGGTGCGGACCGGGATGTTCTGCAGGTTCGGATCGGACGAGGACAGACGCCCCGTCGTCGTCGCGGCCAGGGCATAGGAGGTGTGGACCCGGCCCGTGCCTTCGTAGATCGCCGCGATCAGGTTCTCGGTATAGGTGCCCTTCAGCTTGGACAGCTGACGCCAGTCCAGCAGGACGCGCGGCAGCTCGTGCTCCAGGGCCAGGCTCTCCAGCACGTCGCTGTCGGTCGACCACTGGCCGGTGGCGGTCTTCTTGCCGCCCTTCATGTTCATCTCGCCGAACAGCACGTCGCCGATCTGCTTGGGGCTGCCCAGGTTGAACGGGCGACCGACCAGCTCCTGGGCGCGCTCCTCGAACTTGGCCATGCGCAGTGAGAACTCGTTGGAGAGCAGGCGCAGGGCTTCTGGGTCCACGCGGACGCCGTTGTTCTCCATCATGGCCAGCACGGCCGGCAGCGGACGCTCCAGGGTCTCGTAGACCGTCGACAGCCCCTCGCGCGCCAGGCGGGGTTTGAGCACATTGTAGAGCCGCAGGGTGACGTCGGCGTCCTCGGCGGCATAGGCCGTCGCCTCAGGCAGGGCCACGTGCTTGAAGCTGATCTGGCTCTTGCCCGTGCCGCAGACCTGCTTGAACGGGATCGGCTTGTGGCCCAGCCACAGCTCCGACAGCTCGTCCATGCCGTGACCGTGCAGACCCGCCTCCAGCACGTAGCTGATCAGCATGGTGTCCTCGATCGGCGCGACCTGGATACCGTGCCGCGAGAGCACGGCGATGTCGTACTTGGCGTTCTGCGCCACCTTCAGCACCGCCGGATCTTCCAGCAGCGGCTTGAGGGTCGCGATCACGTCGGCCAACGGGATCATCTCGATATCGGCGGGCGCTTCGAAGGCCAGGCCGTCGGCCTTCTCGCAGTGACCGACCGGGATGTAGCAGGCCTCGCCGGCCGCCACGGCCAGGGAGACGCCGCACAGGCCGGCGGTGGCCGAGCCCAGGGCGTCGGTCTCGGTATCGAAGGCCACCACACCCTTGGCCGTGGCCTTGGCGACCCAGGCCCTCAGGGTGTCGAGGTCGCGGACGCACGTATAGGCCGCGTGGTCGATGCTGACCGGCTCCGCCACCGGATTGGCGGCGGCGCGGGCGGCCGCGCCCATGTAGGAGACGCTTGTGACGGGAGCCTTCGGCGGAGGCGGCGCGCGCTCACCGGCCGGACCGCCCAGCGTGCCGGGCGCCATGGCCGCCGAGCCGTCGCCAACCCGGCGGGCCAGGGTGCGGAACTCCATCTGCTCCAGGAACGCCGCCAGGACCTCCTTGTCCGGCTCGCGCACCTTCAGTTCGTCCAGCGGCTGGGGCAGCGGGGTGTCGCAATCCAGCTTCACCAGGGCCCGCGACAGGCGGATCTGGTCGGCGAACTCGATCAGCGTCTCGCGACGCTTGGGCTGCTTGATCTCGCCGGCCCGGGCCAGCAACGTGTCGAGATCGCCATACTCGGTGATTAGCTGGGCGGCGGTCTTGATACCGATGCCGGGGGCGCCCGGAACGTTGTCGACGCTGTCGCCGCACAGGGCCTGAACGTCGACGACCTTGTCGGGATAGACGCCGAACTTCTCGAACACCTGCTCGCGCTCGATGCGCAGGCCCTTCATGGGGTCGAACATCGAGACGCCGTCGCCGACCAGCTGCATCAGGTCCTTGTCGGACGAGACGATGATCGCCTCGCCGCCGACGTCGCGGGCCTTGCAGGCATAGGCGGCGATCAGGTCGTCGGCCTCGTAGCCCGGCAGCTCGATGGCCGGCACGCCGAAGGCCAGGGTCGCCTCGCGCACCAGCGGGAACTGCGGGATCAGGTCCTCGGGCGGCGGCGGACGGTGGGCCTTGTACTTGTCGTAGAGCTGGTTGCGGAACGTCTTCTCGGAGTGATCCCAGATCACCGCAAGGTGCGTGGGCGTGTCGCCCTGCATGTCGCGCAGCAGCTTCCACAGCATGTTGCAGAAGCCCTGGACGGCGCCCACCGGCAGGCCGTCGCTCTTGCGGGTCAGCGGCGGCAGCGCGTGATAGGCGCGGAACAGATAGGCCGAGCCGTCCACGAGGAAGAGCCGGACGGTCGGGCCGTCCTGGGTCAGTTCGGAAGCGTTCGGAAGCGGAGGCGCGGCGACGTCGGTCATGGCGGGCAACATAGGGGGCCGGACGTGCGTCGGGAACCCTCTGGCGAGCCGCAAAAGGATGGCCTAAACTCGACTTAAGGTCGAGCGACGAAGGGTCGTGCGCTGGCCGGTTCCTGGGGTTTCCCGTGCTGTCGCGTACCGCTTCCTTGGCCCTCCTGCTGGCCCTGCTCACGGCTGGCTTCTCCACCAACGCCCTCGCCCAGATCGACGACGAGCCACCGCCCAGCGGCTGGCGGCCGAACTTCGTCGGCCGGGTTCCCGATTCCAAGATGAAGGCCGCCTTTCCGAAGGGCGCGACCGTCACCGGCAAGGCCCTGCTGGGATGCGTCGCCGGCAAGGACGGACGCCTCAACGACTGCAAGGTGCTGCGCGAGGACCCTGTCGGCCAGGGCTTCGGCGAGGCGGCGCTGTCGGTGGTCGGCTACGAGCGGATCGCGACCAAGGACGCCCAGGGCGACTCGGTCGAGGGCCGCCCCGTCCGCACGGGCTTCGAGTTCCTGGCCCCCGGCGACGCCAATCCGGACTGGATCCGCAAGCCCGACGGGCGCGAGATCGCCAATGTGTTCCCGAAGACGGCGCTGGAGAAACGCGAGGGCGGTCGCGCCACCATCAAGTGCAAGGTGACGGCGGAGGGGTTCCTCGACGGCTGCAAGGTCGTCCATGAATCGCCGGAGGGCATGGACTTCGGCCGCGCCGGCCTGCAGCTGGCCCCGCAGTTTCGCATGTCGCCCAAGATCCGCGGCGGCAAGGCCGTGCCGGGCGGCGACGTCACCATCCCCATCGTCTGGGAGGAGCCGCGCGGTTCCGCGCCGCTGAACACCACGCCCATCGTGCTGGATCCGCCGTGGAGCCGCGTCCCCACCCAGGCCGAACTCGCCGCCGCCTGGCCCAAGGGCGCGGCCGGCCTGTCGTCCGGCCAGGCCGCTCTGCGTTGCGTGCTGATGAAGACCGGCCAGTTGCGCAGCTGCGACGTGATCAACGAGAACCCGCGCGGCAAGGGCTTCGGTCGCGCCGCCCAGGACCTTTCCAAGCTGTTCCAGGTCAATGTCGATCCGGCCGAGGCCAAGACCGTCAAGGACTACAAGGTCGACCTGCCGTTCCGCTTCCGCGACCCGGCCGCGCCCGACGCGCGCAAGCTGACCAAACCGCGCTGGATCCGCACCCTGTCGGCCGAGGGCATGGCCAACGTCTATCCCGAGGCGGCGGTGAAGGCCGGGGTCAAGTCGGGAAACGCCTCGGCGACCTGCACCGTCACCGCCACGGGCGAGCTCACCGACTGCAAGGCCGCGCGCGAAAGTCCCGCCGGCCTCGACTTCGGCGCGGCGGCGGTCGCGGCGGTCAAGGTCATGCGCATGAACCCCTGGACCACGGAGGGCGACACGGTCGACGGCCTGGTCATCACCATCCCGATCCAGTTCACCCTGGAGGACGACCTGGCGCCGGCCAAGCCGAGCGGCCAGCCCTAGACCTGACCGATTATTCACTCGCCAGGCGACCCGACGGGTCTAGACTGACGGCTTCCGGAGGGAGCCCATGAAGCCGCTGATCCTCGTGTCCGCCCTGCTGTTAGCCGGCGCCGACCACGCCCAGACGCCCTCCGCCAGGCCGTGCCAAGAGCCCGAGCGCCGGCAGTTCGATTTCTGGGTCGGCGACTGGGACGTCTATCCGACCGGCAAGGACGTGCTGGTAGCCCACTCCAGGATCGAGAACCTCTACGGCGGCTGCGGCATCCGCGAGAACTGGATGCCGCTGAAGGGAACCGGCGGCGGCAGCCTGAACAGCTACGTGCCGCGCGAGAAGGGCTGGCGGCAGACCTGGGTCGGCTCCGGCGGCGAGCGGGTCGAGTTCACGGGCGGCCTGTCCGGCGCGGCCATGATCCTGACCGGCGACGCGCCCGGTTCGGCGCCCGGCGAGGGCAAGCTGACCCGCATGACCTTCACCCCCGAAGCCGGCGGCGCGGTGCGCCAGTTCGGCCAGGCTTCGAGCGACGGCGGTAAGACCTGGACCGCCAGCTTCGACTTCACCTACCGCCCTCGCAAGCCCGGCTGATCGCCCCGCCAGCTTTCCTTGCCTTGCACGCGGGGGGCATGAGGCGTACGGGAACCACGCTCCGCGCGGGACGCGGGCAAGACAGCATTCAGGAGAGCGCGATGGGTTACCGGGTCGCCGTGGTCGGCGCCACGGGCAATGTGGGCCGCGAGATGTTCAACATCCTCGAGGAAGTCAAATTCCCGGTCGACAAGATGCACGCCATCGCCAGCCGCAAGTCCATCGGCGTGGAAGTCTCGTTCGGCGCGCAGATCCTGCGCTGCGAGGACCTGGAGCAGTTCGACTTCTCGACCGTCGACATCGTGCTGATGAGCGCCGGCGGGTCGATCTCGGCCGCCTGGGGCGAGAAGATCGGCGCCGCCGGCCCGATCGTCATCGACAACAGCAGCCACTTCCGGATGGACCCGGACGTGCCGCTGGTCGTGCCGGAAGTGAACCCGAACGCCGTCGACAAGCTGCCCAAGAACATCATCGCCAACCCCAACTGCTCGACCGCGCAGCTGGTCGTGGTGCTGGCCCCGCTGCACGCCGAAGCCAAGATCAAGCGGGTGGTCGTCTCGACCTACCAGTCGGTTTCCGGCGCGGGCAAGGAAGGCATGGACGAGCTGTGGGAGCAGACCAAGGGCGTGTTCGTCCTGGGCGCCCCGCCGCCCAAGAAGTTCACCAAGCAGATCGCCTTCAACGTCATCCCGCACATCGATGTGTTCATGGAAGACGGCTACACGAAGGAAGAGTGGAAGATGATGGCGGAGACCAAGAAGATCTTGGATCCGTCGATCAAGCTGACCGCCACCGCCGTGCGCGTGCCGGTCATGGTAGGCCACGCCGAGTCGGTGAACATCGAGTTCGAGACCCCGCTGGACGAGGACGACGTCCGCGAGATCCTGCGCGACGCCGACGGCGTGGAAGTCATCGATAAGCGCGAGGACGGCGGCTACATGACGCCGAAGGAAAGCGCCGGCGAGTTCCCGGTCTATGTCTCGCGCATCCGCACCGACCCGACGGTCGAGAACGGCATCGCGCTCTGGTGCGTGGCCGACAACCTGCGCAAGGGCGCGGCGCTGAACGCCGTGCAGATCGCCCAGCTCCTGCACGACAAGGGCCTGATCAAGCAGAAGACCCCGGCCTAAGACGATCTAACCGTCGTCCTCGGCCAGCAGGCGGAGGACGACGGATTTCCTGGCCCCGGAGCCAGAATTTCCCAAGCCTCCGCAAGATGCGGGCGGGCGGCGGGCTTCCTATTTGCGAGAAGCTCCCGGAGGGGTTTGGTTCATGCCACCGAGTACACAAGCTGAAGGCCGCTCGGCCTATGCCGCCGGTATCGGCTGCTACCTGCTGTGGGGCTTCCTGCCCCTCTATTTCCACCTGCTGTCGAACCTCGGCGTCACTTCCTGGGAGATGATCGCCCACCGCTCGCTGTGGTCGGTGCTGTGGGCCGGGGGCCTGGTGCTGCTGGCCAAGCAAGGCGGCCAGGTCGCTGCGGTCCTGCGCCAACCAAAGACCCTCGGCGTGCTGGCCCTGTCGACCCTGGCGATCTTCAGCAACTGGACGATCTACGTCTTCGCGGTGAACGCCGGCCACGTGATCGAAGCCAGTCTCGGCTATTACATCAACCCGCTGATGAACATGGCCGCCGGCGCCCTGCTGTTCCGCGAGCGCATGTCGACCGAGGGCAAGATCGCCATCGGCCTGGCCGCCGTCGGCGTGGCCATCCAGACCCTGGCGCTCGGCCACCTGCCGATCGTCTCGCTGGGCCTGGCCTTCACGTTCTGCGTCTACGCCATCCTACGAAAGCAGGTGAAGGCCGACGCCCAGACGGGGCTCTTCATCGAGTGCGCTTACCTGGCTCTGCCGGGCCTGGCCTACGTGTGGTTCCTGCAGTCGAGCGGCCAAGGCCACTTCGGCGGCGGCGCGGGCGTCAGCGCCCTGCTGGCCCTGGCTGGTCCGGCCACCGTCGTGCCGCTGGCCCTGTTCGCCTGGTCGGCCCGCCGCCTGCCGCTCAGCGCCGTCGGCTTCCTGCAGTTCATCGCCCCGACTATCCAGTTCCTGCTGGGGGTGGCGTTCGGCGAGGCCTTCACGCCGCTGCGGGCGCTGTCGTTCCTGTTCATCTGGCTGGGCGTGGCGACCTTCGCCTACGGGGCCTGGAAGAAGACGCGGGTGCTGGCGCCAGCCTAGAGGCTCGCGTACGCCGTCTCGATCAGGCGCACGGCGCGCGGATCGCCGATCAGCGCGTTGCCCTGCTTGTTCATCACGTACGACCCCGAGACCCCGCGCGTCGGATCGGCGAAGGCGCACGAGCCGCCCCAGCCCGAGTGACCGAATGCTTCGGCGGTGGGGCCGTAGTACAGGTTGGGCGCGTTGCGCATGAAGCCCGCGCCCCAGCTGATCTCGTAGGGCAGGACGAGGTCGCGGCCCCGGATGCGCTCGGCGCTGGCGGCCTTGATGCCGGCCGGGGTCAGGATCGAGCGCCCGTCCAGGCTCCCGCCGCTGGCCAGGGCGCCCATCAGGCGCGCGAGAGCCGGCGCGGTGGCGTGACCATTGGCCGAAGGGATCTCGACTCGCCGCCACTCGGCCGCGCTGCGTCCGCCCGGCGAGGACCAGGGCTTCATGAAGGCCGCCTGCACCGCAGCGTTCAACTCGCCGAACTGCGGCATGGCGGTCGGGCGCATCAGGTCGGCGACGCGGCCGTGCTCGCTGTCGGGCAGGCCGATCCAGAGGTCCAGGCCCAGCGGTCCGGCGATGTCCTCGCGCAGCGCCGTTCCCATGGTCCGGCCATCGACGCGACGGAAGATTTCGCCGGCGATGTAGCCGTAGGTCACCGGGTGGTAGCCGCTGGCCGAGCCGATCGGGAACAGCGGGGCCATGGCCGCCAGCTTGGCGCAGGTGGCGTCCCAGTCGAACCACAGGGCCGGATCGGTCTCGTCCGGGAAGCCCGACAGGCCGGCCTGGTGCGACAGGGCCTGCTCGACGGTGACGTCCTGCTTGCCGGCCTGCGCGAACTCCGGCCAGACGTCGGCGACGGGCTGGTCGTAGGCCAAGCGTCCCTCGTCCACGAGGCGCGCGATCAGCAGGGCCGCCACGGCCTTGGTGGTCGAGAACAGCGCCGTCAGGGTGTCGGGACCGAACGGGACCTCGCGCTTGCGGTCGGCGAAGCCGCCCATCAGGTCGAGGACGATCTCGCCGTCGATGGCGAAGGCGAAGCGCGCGCCCAGCTCGCCGTTGCTGTCGAAGTTCGCTTCGAAGACGTCGCGGACGCGGGCGAAGCGGTCGGGGCAGAAGCCGGTGATCTCGACGGTCATGTCTCAGCCAATCCCGCTAGGCGAGGCGCTCGATGCGCACGGTGGGCGAGGTCTGCTTGATGCGCGCGCCCATGGCCACGATCGGCAGTTCCGGGGCGTTGTAGATGTTGGCCGAGGTGACCGTCTCGGCCACGCCGCCGACCGCGCGGGCCAGGCCGTACGAGAAGGTCTGCCCTTCCAGGATCGAGGCGGCGTACAGCGCCGTCAGCAGGTCGCCGGTGCCGTTGGGCGAGCGCTCGGCCTTGGCGTGGGCGGCCAGCCAGGCTTCCTTCTTGTCTGCAAGCACAGCGCCGATCTCGGCCCCGCGATGCACCGACGAGACCAGGGTCGTCTTGCCCAGCAGGCGGGCGGCGCGCATGGCCGACAGCGGGTCGCGGGCGTCCTGGCCGGTCAGCTTCTGCAGCTCCCAGGCGTTGCAGGCCACGACGTCGGCGCGCGGGATCAGGTCGGCGATGATCTCGTCGGCCGTCTCGGCCGGAATGTAGAGCCCCTTGCCGGCGTCGCCCATGGTCGGGTCGACCACCACCACCGGCTTGCGGGTGGCCGCGCCCTGGCGGGGCGCCTCGCGCACGGCGTCGATGACCCGCGCGGTGGCCCGGGCCTGGGCGGCGTTGGCGAAATAGCCGGTGATCACCAGGTCGACGAGGCCGAACAGGCCGTTGGCCTCGATGCCGTCCAGCATGCCCTCGAACACCTCGATCGGCACCGGCGCGCCGCCGGGAATGCCCCAGCCGGGATGGCGGCCGTACAGCACGGTCGGCACGACCATCGTGTCGATCTTGAACTGCGCCAGGGCGGCGGCCTGGGCCGTCCCGCCCACCTGGCTGCCGGCGACATGGCTGGAAAGGATCAAGGCAAGCGGCATACCCAAGCGATTAGCCGAGCAATGCGGACTTGAATAGGGCGCGATCGTGCAAGCTGTGGATTGTCGACGAAGCGACGCAGCGTCACCCGGCGCCCACGAAAAAGGCCCGCCGTCGCCGGCGGGCCTTTCCGAGTATCGACAATCCCGAAGCGCTTAGTAGCGGTAGTGGTCCGGCTTGAACGGACCGGCTTCCGGCACGCCGATATAGTCGGCCTGGTCCTTGCGCAGGGTCGTCAGCTTCGCGCCCAGCTTTTCCAGGTGCAGGAAGGCGACCTTCTCGTCCAGGTGCTTGGGCAGGGTGTAGACGTTGTTCTCGTACTTGGCCTTGTTGGTCCAAAGTTCGATCTGGGCCAGCGTCTGGTTGGTGAACGAGGCCGACATCACGAACGAGGGGTGGCCCGTGGCGTTGCCCAGGTTCACCAGGCGGCCTTCCGACAGCACGATCAGCTTCTTGCCGTCCGGGAATTCCACGTGGTGGACCTGCGGCTTGATCTCGTCCCACTTGAAGTTGCGCAGGCCGGCGATCTGAATTTCGCTGTCGAAGTGGCCGATGTTGCAGACGATGGCGTTGTTTTTCATCTTCCGCATGTCTTCGACGGTGATGACATCCTTATTGCCCGTCGCCGTCACGAAGATGTCGGCCTTGTCGGCGACGTCGTTCAGGGTCTGGACCTCATAGCCTTCCATCGCCGCCTGCAGGGCGCAGATCGGGTCGACTTCGGTGACGATCACGCGGGCGCCGCCTTGGCGCAGCGAAGCGGCCGAGCCCTTGCCCACGTCGCCGTAGCCGCAGACCACCGCGACCTTGCCCGACAGCATGACGTCGGTGCCGCGACGGATCGCGTCGACCAGCGATTCACGGCAGCCGTACAGGTTGTCGAACTTGCTCTTGGTGACGCTGTCGTTGACGTTGATGGCCGGGAACGGCAGGTCGCCCTTGGCGGCCATCTGGTACAGGCGGTGCACGCCCGTGGTGGTCTCTTCCGACACGCCGCCGATGGCCGCGCGAATGGCCGAATAGAAGCCCGGCTTCTCGGCCAGGTACTTCTTCATCACGGCGTAGAGGGCTTCTTCTTCTTCGTTCTGCGGGTTGTTCAGGATCGAGGGATCCTTCTCGGCCTTCGGACCGAGCACGCAGAGCAGGGTGGCGTCGCCGCCGTCATCGAGGATCAGGTTCGGGTAGCCGCCGTCGTGCCACTCGAAGATCTTGTGGGCGTATTCCCAGTACTCGACCAGGTTCTCGCCCTTGAAGGCGAAGACCGGGATGTCGGCGGCAGCGATGGCGGCCGCGGCGTGGTCCTGGGTCGAGAAGATGTTGCACGAGGCCCAGCGGACTTCGGCGCCCAGGGCCGTCAGCGTCTCGATCAGCACGGCGGTCTGGATGGTCATGTGCAGGCTGCCGGCGATGCGGGCGCCCTTCAGGACCTGGGCCGGGCCGTACTCGGCGCGCGTGGCCATCAGGCCCGGCATTTCCGTCTCGGCGATGGCGATTTCCTTGCGGCCGTAATCGGCGAGCGAGATGTCCTTGACGATGTAGTCGGCCACGGTCGGCTCCTGCGGTCGGTGATGTCGTGAGAATAAGGTCTCTTGGGGCGGGCTTATACAACCGCGAGCCCTTCCGAGCAATTAACGCATAAAGATATCTTTATGCGATGGCGAAATCCCAGCTGCGGCGGGGCTGGAGCGCTTGACAGGCAAGGGGCGCGGGCGCTTCCTTTAACGCGATCCATGGAGGGCTTACCATGCTGGGTAGTCTTGCTTTCGCGGCCGCGCTCGCCGCCAGCGACGCGCCCCTGGACGCCGTCACGCTGAAGGCGGCGATGCAGGAGGCCAAGCAAGCCCCCGCCGCCGCGCCGGTGGGCCGCGCGTTCAAGATCACCATCCCGTTCGTCGACGGCCGCAAGCGCAACATGCCGACGTTCCAAAGCCCCGCGCGCTGGGTCTACGACTACAAACACAACCAGCTGGACCTGATCATCGGCCCCGGCGAGATCACGCCCGCCAACTACGACCAGTTCAGCGCCCAGGGGCTGGAGAAGCTGCCGGCGTTGCAGAGCTTCGTGTTCGACTCCCGCGAGGTGACCTACCAGCAGGACTTCACCGTGCCCAACAACACGCGTGGTCGGGACACCCGCCCTGGGGGCCAGGACAATGGTCGCGGCGTGACCAAGGAATTCGGCAAGGCCAGCACGGTCTACAGCTTCGCGCTCGCTGCCCCCTATGCGGAAAAGGGCGCCTCGGGCCTTCCGCAGGGCTTCAGGCCGCTGAGCATCTACAAGGTCGAACAGCTGCCGGTACGGGAGCTGCATCGCTATGTCAGCCAGATGACCCTGGTGCTCGAGGGCGAGACCACGGATCTCGGCCAGAAACCAGCGATGTTCTGCGGCGGCTTCAACGGCGGGCTGCAATCGACGTCGCTGACCGGTTCGCTGCTGTTGGGCGTCCGCGCCAAGCAGTGCTTCGTCACGGCGCGGATCGACAAGGTCACCGTCCTGCGCGGCAACGAGGTCCTGGCTTCCTGGCCCCGCGCGCCGGCGACCGCCGACTAGCGCGAACGGTAGGTCTCGACCCAGAACTGTTCGGGCAGGCCGCGACAGGCCGACAGCTCGCTGCGCTCGGCCAGGACGAAGCCCTTGCCGGTCCAGGCATAGGTGTGGCTGACGCCGCAGTCGGCGATGCCGCGCCCCTTGGCGTAGGCGTAGAGCTTCTGATGGTCGGTGTCGTAGCTGGCGTTGGTGGCCATGCCTCGCTCGTCCGGCGCGCCAGGACCGCCCAGGTCGGCGAGGCGCGCGTGGCCGCCCTTCTCGTCCGTCAGCACCAGGGCCGAGCTGATCTGATAGGCCCCGACCCAGCACGGGATCACCCACAGCACCACACCCGGCGCCAGGCGGTTGGAACTGGGCCCCTCCGGCGGCTCGGCCTCGCAATCCAGCGACTTCACGGCCAGCCGCACGCTCGCCGGCGGCGTGTCGGTAAGGCCGTTCTGCGCGACCGGCTTGGCGGCGCGGACCAACGGCAAGGCTGGCGGCGCGGGAACGGCGGAGGCTGGCGCCGGCCCCTTGGCGATAAGAGCGGTGACCCCGCCGACGCGCTTCTGGCGGTCGTCCATCCAGCGCAGGGCCGCCGAGACGCCGGACAGCGAGACCGTGGCGACGACCCGCGCGCCGGCCTTGAGCTCGACCGTCTCGCCCCGCGTCATCGCGGCCAGCAGCGCCGGAACCGAAGCGTCGGGCACGGCCCAGCTGCGATAGTCGTCGTCAGGCCCCTCGGGCGAAGCGGTGCGGGTGACGAGCTTGCCGTCGACAAACAGGGCCAACGGCCCGGCCACGCCCTTGCTCTCCTCGGCGGCGATACTGACGTCCAGCACCGGTGCGGCGGGACCTTCCGCCTCGCGCCGCACCCGCAGGATCGCGCCGTCGACGAGGTCGGGCGGGAACCCGTAGGCGGTGCAGACCCGGACGTTGTCGCAGGCCGCCCACCAGTCCTTGAATTCCTGGTCGGCGTCCGAGGCGGCAGCGGGTTGGGCGCAGGCCAGCAGCCCCGCGAGGCCCAGCAGGACCGCCCCGTACCGCATGGCGGCTAGAAGCCCAGCTCGGGCTGCATGGCCCCCGGCTGCTGCGTCTCGGGCAGGTGGCAGGTGAAGGTCGAACCGGCGCCCGGCTCGCTCTCCAGCGCCACCCAGCCGCCGTGCAGCTCGACCAGCGCCTTGACCAGGGCCAGGCCCAGGCCCGGACCTCCACGATCGCGGCCAACGAACCGGTCGAAGATGTGGGCCTGGACGTGGAACGGTACGCCCCGGCCGGTGTCGGAGACGTCCAGGCGCACCTCGCCCAGCGCCCGGCGGGCCTGCAGCGTGACGCGGCCGCCAGGCGGGGTCTGGCGCAGGGCGTTCTCTACCAGGTGGTCCAGGGTCTGGGCCAAGCGCTTGGCGTCGCCGCGGATCAGGCCGACCTCCTCCTCGCACTCGACCGCCAGGGTGACCGCGCCCAGCTGGGCGTCCTTCAGGGCGCGCTCCTGGGCGTTGAGCATCAGGTCCGAGACCCGGATGTCCTCGATTTCCAGCGCCATCTCACCGGCGTCGATCTGGGCCATGTCCAGCACGTCGTCGATCGAGCGGGCCAGCTGGGTGGCGGCGGCGCGGACGGCGGCGACATGATTGCGGCCGCGCTCGGAAATGCCGTCGGCGCGCTCCAGCAGCTCGGAATAACCGATGATCGTCGTCAGCGGCGTGCGCAGCTCGTAGCTGACATTGCCGACGAAATCGCGCTTCAGCCGCTCGGCCTCGGCCAGGGCGGCGGAACGGTCGGAGAGCGCGTTCTGCAGGTCGCGGGTGTCGGTGACGTCGGCGAAGGCGATCAGGGTCGCGCCGTCCGGCAGCGGCCGGCTCTGGTAGACGACGATGCGGTCGTCCGAGGTCCGCACCTCGCCCGAGGTCGGGGCGCGCATCTGCGGATCGGGATCAGCCACCCGTCCCTTCAGCTCGCGCCAGAAGGCCAGGTCGTGCAGGCGCGGCACGCACAGCTCGACCACGCCCTCGAAGTCGCCGGCCGCCTCCAGGGCGTGCGGGGTGACGTTCCAGAAGGTCTCGAAGGCCTCGTTGTGCAGGCGCAGGCGCCCGTCCGAACCGAACACCGCGACGGCGTCGTTCAGCTTGTCCAGCGTGGCCTGCTGCACCTGGATCAGGGCGTTGTACTGGGCCTTCAGCCGCAGTTCGCCGGTGATGTCGGAATAGATCAGCAGCATGCCGCCCAGCGGGTGGGGCTGGCGCACCACCTTCAGCGTCCGACCGTCGGGCAGGTGCCACAGATCGTCAGCCTGCGGACCCAGGTCCTCGTAGCGGGCCAGTTCGGCGGCCTTCCAGCCCGAATAGTCGATGCTCTCGGGCAGGCGGCGGCGCTGGCGCAGGCGGTCCAGCACCTCGCCATGGGTCGGACGCTCGGCCAGCCAGGCCGGCTCCAGGCCCCACAGCTCGGCGAAGGCGGTGTTGTGGTACGACAGGCGCCGCGTCTGGCTGAAGATCGCCACGGCCTCGGCGATGTGGTTCAGGGTCTCGTCGTGGGCCTCGACGTGCTTCTTGAAGGCGTCGCGGACGTCTTCGATCTCGGTGACGTCCGCGCAGAACACGCCCACCCCGCCGCCTTCCAGCGGCTGGGCCGACAGGCGGAACGCGCGGCGGCGGCCCTCCAGATTGATCCAGCGCAGGGCTTCGCGGCGCTCGCCCTTCTCGATGGCCTCGGCGACCAGCGTGTCGGCGCTGCGGTCGAAACTCTTGCCGGCCAGGGCTGCGGCCGAGCTCGAGGTCGCGCCCACGGCGCGGATGAAAGCCTCGTTGCCCCAAACCGGCTGGGCGTCGGCGCCCACGATCCAGCAGGGCTCGACGACGCCATCGACGAAGGTGGCGAAACGGCCGGCCGAGGGCAGACCGGAATCATCGCCGCTCACCGCCGCCAGACGCAGCCAGGCCAGGGCGCCGGCGGCGCGGCCTTCGACGGAGACGGAACCGTTGGCGCCGCGCGCCTCGAATACGCAGGGCTCGCCCTGCTCGATCAGGGCCGCGAGCTTCTGGGCCAGGTCCGGATCGGTGGCGCCGAGCGCGGCGACCACCGCCTCGACCTCGGTCGCGACGCCCAGGGCCTTGGCGCAGGCGGCCAGGCTCTCGCCACCGGCCACCAGGCTGGCGCGGCCGCCCTCGACGGCGACCACTGCGGTGTCGAACGCGTCGACCCAGGCAGGCGCGTCCAGGGACACGCCGTCCTGCTGGATCAAGCGCGACTTCAGCGCGGCGATGCGGGCTTCAAAGCTCCGGCGCTGGCCCAGCGACCACAAGGTGACGCAAATGGCCAGACAAACCGCGCCAGCCGCCGCCGCGAGGATCAGGTCGTACGAAGTCATCAGGCGCGTCGCTACCCCAGCGGGTCTTCGAATCAGAATTTCAGATTAGTCCGGCCGTGACCAGAACGCGATGAAGGCCGGGAAGATCGGATGTTGGCTATGGCGCCCGCTCCCAATCGCTCTATTTGGAAGCCCATGACCTGGTCCGACCGCTCAGCCCCGTCGCTGCCCCCATCGCTGGACGACTTCGCCGCGCTGGCCAAGCAGGCTTTCGACGCCCTGCCCGACGACTTCCGCAAGCTGTCGGGCGACGTCGTGATCCGCGTCGACGACTTCCCGTCCGAGGAGGTCCTGGACAGCCTCGGCATCGAGGACCCCTTCGAGCTGACCGGCCTCTACCAGGGCGTGGACCTCGGCCGTCGCTCGGTGCTGGACTACGGAACCGAGCCGTCGCGGGTCTTCCTGTACCGCCGCCCGATCCTGGACGAGTGGGCCGAGCGCGGGGACGTGACCCTGGGCGACCTGATCGCCCACGTGCTGGTCCACGAGATTGGCCACCATTTCGGCCTGTCGGACGACGACATCCACCGCATCGAGGACGAGGAATGAGCTTCTTCGACACTGAAGCCTGGCGCGAGCGCATGGACGAGCGCTGGTTCGACACCGGCGCGGCCATGGCCGAGGCGGGCGCTGTCGACCTCGTCTCGATCGAGGACGAGAAGGTCACGGCCCATGTCACCGGCAGCGTCGGCGACCTCTATGTCGTGCAGCTGTGGGCTCCGGCCGGCGAAGGCGTTTGCACCTGCCCCGGCTTCGAGAAGTTCGGCGCCTGCAAGCACCAGGCGGCTGTAGTGACGGCGGCGAACGCGGCAGACCTCGCCAAGGTCCGCGAACGCATGGCGAAGCTGCGCGACGGCCTGGCCCTGGACACCAAGGACGCCCTGATCGAACGCCTGGCCGAACTGGCCCGGGTTCAGCCGGCCGTGCTGGCGGCGCTGGAAGGGCGGTAAGCCAGAATCCCTCTCTCATAGAGAGAGGGCGGGGTCCGCCGCGCAGCGGTGGGAGGGTGAGAGGTTACAGCCGGACCCGTGAAAGCAGCTTCCCGCCCGGGGAAGGAGCCCTCCTTACATCTCACGGCGAGACGATCGCAGGGCGGCTCAGGTCACTCAAGGACGACGCGGCCGCCGGAGGCGGTCCTTGACTGACCTGAGCCGCCCTGCACGCTGCAGCCTCCAAGAGATCTAAGGATCGCACCGACCACGGTCGGCTAACGACCTTCCTCCGACCTAACTAGTGAAACAACGTCGCCAGCCAGGATACCCGTGCGCGAGCTTCGTTCTCGGCAGCTTCGACGGAATCGTACAGACCGGCATCGGGCCCTGGCGCACCCCAGCCGCCGCCATCTTTCCATTGTCGCCGATAGGTGCAGGCGCCGTTATTTCTACGCACGACGAGGACCCGTTCATCGCCCGCTTCGTTGGTCAGGGTCTTGATCAGCTCATCAGCCATACCAGCCTCCGGGTGGCGCCCAGGGTGTCCAAATGCGGCGGCCGGTTCAATGCCCGCTTCCCTCCCGTTGCGGACCTCAGCTACAGCCGCACTTGGGCGATTGCGCCGCCAAGTTCCATTTCCCACACCTCGGCCATGTTCACGACATCGTCGAGCGGCTCATCCGGATGAGAGGTCGTGGTCAGGAAGCGCTCAGGATCGGAACCATCGCCGACGACAATTTCGTCGATCATGTCTTCGATCCTTTGGCAGCCCGGCCCGACGACAGCCACGAGCGACACGCCGTCACGAAGGCATCGCTCCACGAAGTCGTCCAGCAACGCCTCATCTGACAGCGGCGAATGCAGAATGATCTTGGGTGCTAGGGACATAGGTTCAGCCTAGTCCTGGCTTTCATCTGCCCACAATCCACCATTTCCCGCCGCCAATGCCCGCTTTCGCGAGTGAGAATTCGGGTTACTGGCCAACAGCGTAACCTCTCACCCTCCCACCGCTACGCGGCGGGGCCCGCCCTCTCTCCATGAGAGAGAGAGAGAGAGAGAGATTCCGGCATCCTCACAGGAAGTCGTCGATCGCCTTGCGCCTGGCCTTCGGCTTCGGCCGCTCCCACATCACCCCCGGATAGCCCTTCAGCGGAACGAGCTTGCCACCGCCATAGGCCCAGTCCGGCGCCTCATCGAGCGAGGTGTGGTAACGCGCCTCGCGCCCCGTGCGCCCCGCGAACAAGGCTCGCGGCAGGTTGATCATGGTCGGCGCCCGCTTGCGCTCCATGAACAGCGGCGTGCCGCAGCGCCCGCAGAACCCCCGCGTCGTCCCCTCGTGCTCGTAGCGGGTGACGGCCGTCTCGCCCTCCACGACCCGGAACCGGCTGCGATAGCTGCCGACGTAGGTGACATAGGCGCAGCCCTGGGCGCGGCGGCTGGCTTCGGAATGATCGTGGAACGCCCACCGCGCCGGCACGCCGATCGCGATCCGCACGGCCCCGCAGGCGCAGGCGCCTTCGGCCTCTTCGGCGGGCGGCTTCAAGGTCTTGGCCATGGGGTCTCCGGCGCGGCTGGTCGATTCCGAATAAACCTCATCGCCCCGGTTCCTGTCAGGAGCCCGCGCTTGACCGCCTCGCCCCGTCATCGCTTCCTGCTGCCAGGGAGGCTCCCATCATGGCGACCTGGTACGAGCGCAACATCCTGCCGAAACTCCTGTGCTGCGCCTGCGGCGCGCCGGCGATCGCCAAGCAGCGGTCCAGGGTCGTGCCCCAGGCCAAGGGCCGGGTGCTGGAGCTGGGCATCGGCGGCGGGCTGAACCTGGCTTTCTACGATCCCAGGGTCGCGACCAGCGTCACGGGCGTCGATCCCTCCGCCGAGCTGCGCGCCATCGCCGAGGCCGCCCCGCGCCCCGAGGGCCTGGCCGTCGACGTCCAGCCGGGCGAGGCCGAGGCCCTGCCGTTCGAGGACGCCAGCTTCGACACCGTGCTCTGCACCTTCACCCTGTGCTCGGTCCGCTCGCCGCCGGCCGTACTGGCCGAAGCGCGGCGCGTGCTGCGGCCGCAGGGCCGGTTCCTGTTCTGCGAGCACGGTCTGTCGCCCGACGCCGGCGTCGCGGGCTGGCAGCGGCGGCTGGAGCCGCTGTGGAAGCGCATCGCCGGCGGCTGCCACCTGACCCGCCCCATCGCGGCCTCGGTCGAGGCGGCCGGCTTTGTCCTGGACGAAGCCCAGCGGCAGTACCTGCCGAAGACGCCGCGTCCCTTGGGCTGGTGCGAGTGGGGCTCGGCGCGACCGGCCTAGAGCCCCTTCAGCACCCGCTCGACCCAGGCCGGCACAGCCTCGGTGGCGGGCCCGTACGCCTTCTCGTCGAAGACATAGGCGTTGGCCGAGGGCTCCAGATTGATCTCGCAGGTCGCGATCCCCATCGCCCGCGCCTCGGTCACGAAACCCGCCGCCGGATAGACCGAGCCCGAGGTGCCGATCGAGACGAAGAGGTCGGCGCCCGACAGCGCGTCCTCGATCTCGTCCATGTAGAGCGGCATCTCGCCGAACCAGACGACGTGCGGCCGCGCGCCCTTGTCCCGCCCGCAGGCCTCGCAGACCGCCTCGGCGGTCAGGGAACCGGGATCGGGCCGCGTCGCCGCGCAGTGATGGCAGCGGGTGACGGCCAGCTCGCCGTGCATGTGGACCACGCGCTGGGACCCGGCCTTCTCGTGCAGGTCGTCGACGTTCTGGGTGCAGAGCCAGAGCTCGCCGCCGCGCGCCGCGAGTTCCGCCTCCAGCCTGGCCAGGGCGTAGTGGGCGGCGTTGGGCGTCGCGCCCGCCAGGTTCTCGCGACGGGCGTTGTAGAACTCGCGGACCTTGGCCGGATTCCTGGCGAAGCCCTCGGGCGTCGCGACCTCGGAGAGGTCGTACTTGGTCCACACCCCGTCCTTGTCGCGAAAGGTGCCCAGGCCGCTCTCGGCGGAAATCCCGGCTCCGGTCAGCACGAAGATCTTCATTCCGTCTCCTGACGAGCGTGAGGCGCGAACTTGACGCCGCCGTCATTTTTCATTTGACCCGCCCGCGCTCTTGAGTTGACAGTGTTCAGATAGGCTGGAGGCCCGCGCAAGACGGTCCCGGCTATCTCATGATGCCCATCACCTCATGACGCACTGTCGATTGGCCGAATAGGGAGCGCCGACATGACGGACAAGAACATCACCAAGGACGCCATGTACGACGCGGTGGCGCCGGACGACTTCGAGTCGATGCTCGAACTCGACCGCTACGGCAACCGCTCCAGCGCCTTCGACAAGATCATTTCCGCGACCCACGACCACTTCTGGGATCCGCTGGACAAGGCCTATATCGACTTCGACGAGCCGTTCGACATGGAGAACCAGGCCCTGGTTCCCGAGGACATGGTCATCGCCCTGTCGACCGACTACGTCTCCAACCACCTGTCCGACCCGAAGACGCGCATCCGCTTCATCAACCAGTCGGTGCTGCGCAGCTTCTCGTCGATCCTGCACGGCGAGCAGGGCGCGCTGAACCTGTCGGCCAGCCTGTGCCACGTGCTGAAGGACCAGGGCGCGCAGGAATACGCCGCCAACCAGACCCGCGAAGAGGCCCGCCACGTCACGGCCTTCGCCAAGTACATCAAGGCCCGCTGGGGCAAGCCCGTCGAGTGCGGTCCGGCCCTGAAGACCCTGCTGGTCGAGATCATCGGCGCGCCCGAGGTCTACAAGAAGATCATCGGCATGCAGATGCTGGTCGAAGGTCTGGCCATGGGCGCCTTCGCGACCTTCTTCAACAATATCAACGACCCGGTCGGCAAGAAGCTGCTGCAGCTGGTCATGACCGACGAGGCCTTCCACCACAAGTTCGGGAAGATCTGGGCCGACCGCACCGTGCCCAAGCTGACCGCCGAAGAGCACGCCATCATCGAGGACTGGGCCGCGCACTGCTTCCAGACCCTGCTGTTCAATCTGGTCTCGCCGCACCAGCAACTGGACCTCTACCGCGAGTTCGGCCTGGATCCCGACAAGGTGGTCGAGGAGTACGGGAAGATCATGACCGACGAGGTCCGTCGGGAGAACATGAAGGAGCAGACCAACATCTTCCGGGTGCTGGTGAAGACCCTGCTCAACGCCGGCATCATCACCGACCGCACCAAGGCGTTCTACGCCATGTATGTCGACATCAACGAGCTGAAGAGCGAAGGCGACCGCATGGTCGGCGACGACATCGCCGAGGAGGGCATCCGCTACCTCCAGGCCATCAACTTCAAGGATCGTCCAACGACCGCGATCAATATCGCGGCCGAGTAATGCAAAGAGATCGGCGCGGTCAGCATCGCCGCCGAGTAACACGAGACTCCTGCAAATTCGACCGCCCCGCTGGAACACCGGCGGGGCGGTTCGCGTTTCGGCCAACCTGTAGCAAGGTTGGCCATGAGCCCGATCAGAACCACCGCCCTCGCCCTGCTGGCCGCCCCCTTGGCCGCCGCCCTCCTGGTCGGCGTCGCCCAAGCCGGCGCCCAGCCGCCCGCCAAGGCGGTCTCGGCGGACTTCTATTCGGGCCGCTGGTACGAGATCGCCCGCACCCCGAACTTCGGCCAGCGCGACTGCGAGGCCCCGACCACGGAGTTCACGGCTGAGGGCGCGGCCTTCAAGGTTCGCCAGGTCTGCCATCGCGGCTCGCCGCGCGGCGACGAGAAGGTGTTCACCACCAACGGCCGGATCATCGCCGGCAGCCAGAACACCCGCTTCACCATGAGCTTCCTGGGCGGTCTGAAGCAGCAGGAATACTGGGTGCTGGACTGCGCCAACGACCGCTCTTGGGCGATCATGGGCACGCCGGGCGGCAACTATGTCTGGCTGATCTCACGCACCCCGGAGATGGCCGCGGCCACCAAGGCGGTCGCGCTCGAGCGGGTGAAGGACCTGGGCTACGCGAAACTCGAGTACCCGGAGCATCCCCCCGCATGAAACCCGTTCTCGCCCTCGCCGCCTCGGCCTTCGCCCTCACCGCCTGCGTCGCTGGCCCGGTCGGCAACCCGCATCCGCCGCAACCGGCCAAGAGCGTCGATCTCGAACGCTATGCCGGCCGCTGGTACGAGGTCGCCCGCTACGACATGTCCTTCGAGAAGGGCTGCGAAGGCGTCACCGCCAAGTATTCCAAGCGCCCCGACGGCCTGATCCGCGTGCTCAACACCTGTCGCCGGGGCGCGGTAGACGGGCCGGTCAAGGTGTCCGAGGGCAAGGCCGAGATCGCGGACACGTCCACGAACGCCAAGCTGAAGGTCAGCTTCTTCGGCCCGTTCTTCTTCGGCGACTACTGGGTGCTGGACCATGCCGACGACTACAGCTGGTCGATCGTCGGCGAAGGCTCGGGCCGCTATCTGTGGCTGCTGTCGCGGAAGGTCCCGACCGAGGCCGACCGCACGGCCCTGACGGCGCGGGCCAAGGCGCTGGGCTACGACACCAGCCTGCTGCGGCCGACGAAGCAGCCCGGCGGCTAGCATCGCGCGTGGATCGCGAACGGCTCAGTTTGCGTTGTTGATCTGTGGCGACCGACGCTCGCCGCGCCGCTCGACAACGCACGGAGTTTCGCATGCACCGACCTTTTCTCGCCCTCACGCTGATCGTCGCGGTGGCGGGCCTGAGCGCCTGCGACAAGGAAGCCGGCCGCAAGCAGGAAACCGTGGGCAAGGTCGAGTCCGGGGTCGGCAAGATCGTCGGCGACAAGGACCTGAAGTCCGAGGGCAAGAAGGACAAGGTCGCGGGTAATCTGAAGCAGGGCGACCTCAAGGACGCCGTCAAGGACGCCAAGAAATAGCCCTGGCGGGTCTTCGCGCCCATCTTGATCCGCGAACAAAGCTGGAACATGATCGCGCCGTGGACGTGATCATCGAACTCCAGAGCCGCCCCGAGACCACCCTGACCGTGACGCGGGGCGCCGCGCGGCTGCTCGTCGACCTGGGCTACGCGCCGCTGGCCGAGGTCACATTGCCGAACGGCCGACGCGCCGACCTGATGGCGCTGGGCCCCAAGGGCGATGTGCTGATCGTCGAGGTGAAGTCGGGACTGGAGGATTTCCGGGTCGACCGGAAGTGGGGCGAGTACGCGCCCTATTGCGACGCCTTCTACTTCGCCGTCGCGCCCAGCTTTCCGGAGGGGATCCTGCCGGACGAGCCGGGCATGATCGTCGCCGACGGCTTCGGCGGAGCGGTCGTGCGCGAAGCGCCGCTCACGCCCCTGGCGCCGGCGCGCCGCAAGGCGCTGACCCTGGCGTTCGCGCGGCTGGCGGCGCTGCGGGCGGCAGGGGTGCAGGCGGAGCGGTTGGCGGTTTAGCGAAACCTCGCCCTTCGGCAGGCTCAGGGTGAGGTTTCTACTGCGATGCCGGAAGTCGTCCTCACCCTGAGCTTGTCGAAGGGCGAGGACAGCCCCTAATCCAAATTCCGCGCGATCAGGAAGCCCACCCCCAGGCCGATCGCGAACGCGCCGAGCGCCACGCCGACCGGGTGTTCCTCGGCGACATGGTGGGCGACCTTGGCCTTTTCGCTGGCGTAGGCGGCGCCGACCCTGGCCTTTTCGGAGGCGAAGGTGCGGGTCTGCTGGGCCACTTCGGTGGCGGTCTCGCGGGCCGATTTCACCGCCTTGCTGACGGCTTCCTTGGCGCGCTTGGTCTTCTCGGCGGCGGCGGACTTCACGCCATCGGCGGCGGACTGGACGTCAGGCGGGGTGAAGCTGGATACGTCGGTCATGGGGAGGCTCCTCGGCTTGATCCGATGGAACGCTCCAGCCCCCTTTTAGTTCTCGCGCACCACCTTCAAAACCGCCTCGCCGTAACGGTCCAGCTTGCCCTGGCCGACCCCGCCCGCCTTGCCCAGCGCCGCCAGGCTGCCGGGGCGCGCGGCGGCGATCTCGGCCAGGGTGGCGTCGTGGAAGATGACGTAGGGCGGCACGTGCTGCAGCTGGGCCTGCTCCTTGCGCCACGAGCGCAGCGCCTCGAACAATAGCTGGTTCTCAAGCGGGATGGTCAGGGCCTTGCCCTCGCGCCGTTTGCGGGCGCTGCTGCCGGCGCGACCGCCCGTCTCCGGCGCCTCGGCCATCTGCCGCAAGGCCACGCGGCGCTCGCTGCGATAGACCTGCCGCACGCCCTCGACGTCGCCCAGGCCGATTAGCGGCCGGCCGTCATTGGGGTCCTCGCGCAGCAGCCCCTCGAAGATCAGGGTGTCGAACAGGTCGCGCCAGACCGGCTGGCTGAACTCACGGCCGATGCCGAAGGTCGGTAGCTGGGCCTCCTGCGGCGTGACGTCCTTGGTCTTGCCCATCAGGTGCTCGATCAGCCGTCCCCGCCCGTAGCGCCCGCCCATGCGGTGGACGGCCGACAGGGCCTTCTGCGCCGCCTCGGTGGCGTCGATGCCGGTCGGCGGCGAGACGCAGACGTCGCACACGCCGCAACGGGCCACGCCCTCCTCGCCGAAATAGCGACGGACGGCGGCGGCGCGGCAGGTGACGCCCTCCAGCATCGAATAGAACTGACGCAGCTTGCGCGACTGCACCTGCTTGACGTCGTCGGGCGCGTCCTTAGTCTCGATCCGGCGACCGGCCCAGGCCAGGTCGGCCGAGCCGTAGAGGGTGATGCCCTCGGCCGGCTGGCCGTCGCGGCCGGCGCGGCCGACCTCCTGCCAATAGGCCTCGATGGCGGCCGGCGGATCGGCATGGATCACGAAGCGGACGTCGGGCTTGTCGACGCCCATGCCGAAGGCGATCGTCGCCACCATCACCGCGGCGTCGGCTTCGAGGAAATCCTCCAGCCGCTTGGCCCGGACCGCCTTGTCGAGGCCTGCGTGATAGGCCACGGCCGGCACGCCCTCGGCATTGAGCTTCTCGGCCAGCTTCTCGGTCGAGTCCCGGCTGCCGGCATAGACGACGCCGGCCCGGCCAGGGCGCTCCAGGACGAGCTCGACCACGCGGTCGTGGCCCTTGCCCCGCTTGCGCTCGGCGCTGAGCGCCAGCTCGGGACGGGCGAAGCTGTCGACGAACTCGGCCGCGCCTTCCAGGCGCAGCTCGGCGCGAATGTCGTCGCGGGTCCGGGCGTCAGCCGTGGCGGTGACGGCCAGGCGCGGCACGTCGGGGAACAGCTCGGCCAGACGGCCCAGCATCCGGTATTCGGGCCGGAAGTCGTGGCCCCACTGGCTGACGCAGTGGGCCTCGTCGACGGCGATCAAAGCCAGCGGCGTGCGGCCCAGGCGATCCAGCATCCACGGCTGCATCAGGCCTTCGGGCGAGAGGTACAGCATGTCGACCTCGCCGGCGTCGATGCGCCGCCAGATGTCGGACCGCTCGTCCATCGAGATGTTACTGTCCAGCCGCTCGGCCGCCACGCCCGCCTGGCGCAGGCCCTGGACCTGGTCGGCCATCAGGGCGATCAGCGGCGAGACCACCAGGCCCACGCCCGGGCGGATCAGCGACGGGATCTGGTAGCAGAGCGACTTGCCACCGCCGGTCGGCAGCACGGCCATGGCGCTGTAGCCGGACAGGATCTCGTTGATCACCCCGGCCTGCATCCCACGGAAGTCGGCGTGGCCGAACGTCCGGCGCAGCACGTCGCGCGCGTGGTTCAGGGCTGGGGATTCGGGAGGAACGTACACGCGGGATGTTATGACGGCCCGCCGCCGCCACGCCAAGCGAAGTCACGGCTGTTTCTGCGCGCCGGGGCCTGAAAACCGCCCCGTTCATATCTCGTCAATCTTGTCGCGCGTTCTGTGGGCTTCGGTTAAACGGAACGCGCTCAAGAGCTTGATGCGCGCAGGAACGATACGATCATGGCGAACGGCCCCTTCGGCGGAAACAAGCCGGCGAAGCCTCAGCGCACCCCGCTCCAGGCCCTGCTGTATTGGGGGACCGTCGTTGGCGTCTGGGGCCTGATCTTCTGCGTCGCCTTCTTCGCCGTGTTCGCCACCGACCTGCCCGACACGTCCAAGCTCTATGACGTCAAGCGCCAGCCCTCGATCAACTATCTGGACCGCTCGGGCGCACTCCTGGCCGTGCGCGGCAGCCAATATGCGCCGCCGGTCGATATCGACGCCCTGCCCAAGTACGTGCCGGCCGCCTTCGTGGCGATCGAGGACCGCCAGTTCTACCACCACTTCGGCTTCAACCCCTGGGGCATCATGCGGTCGCTGGCGTGGAACGCCACCCATGACGGCCCCCAGCGCGGCGGCTCGACCATCACCCAGCAGCTGGCGCGCAACCTGTTCCTGAGCCCGGCCCAGAACTATCGCCGCAAGGCCCAGGAGCTGATCCTGGCCATCTGGCTGGAGCTGAAGTTCAGCAAGAAGCAGATCCTGGCCCTCTATATGAACCGGGTCTATTTCGGCGCGGGCGCCTACGGCATCGAGGCCGCCTCGCAGCGCTATTTCAACAAGCCCGCCAAGGAGCTGACCATCGGCGAGTCGGCTTTGCTGGCCGGCATGATGAAGGGCCCGGCCCGCTACTCGCCGGTCTCGGCCAAGGAACGCGCCGCCCGCCGCGCCACGATCGTCCTAGACGAGATGGTGCGCATCAAGGCCATCACCGCCGAGGAGCGCGACGAGGCGTTCCGCACGCCCGTTCAGGTGTCGGCCACCCTGGCCAACCAGCGCGCCCAATACTTCACCGATTATATCGACGCCCAGGTCCGCTCGCTGGTCGGCGAACCGACCGAGGACCTGGTGGTCGAGACCACCATGGACCTGCCGATCCAGGTCTCGGCCGAGCGCGCCGTGAAGCTGGGCGTCGAGGGCCACGGGGCCCAAGGCGTGCAGCAGGCGGCTCTCGTCGCCATCGACGGCGAAGGCCGCATCCGCGCCTATGTCGGCGGCGCTGATTACGCCGAGACCCAGTTCGACCGCGCCACCACCGCCCGCCGCCAGGCCGGCTCGGCCTTCAAGCCGTTCGTCTACCTGACCGCCATGGAGCAGGGCCGCAACCCGTCGGTCATGGTCGTCGACGAGCCGGTCAAGATCGGCAATTGGGAGCCGAAGAACTACACCAACAAGTACCTGGGTCCGATGACCCTGCAGACGGCCCTTGCCCAGTCGATCAACACGGTCGCCGCGCGCCTGGCCAATGAGGTCGGCACCAGCAACGTCGCCGCCACGGCCCGTCGCCTCGGCATCACCAGCAAGATCCAGCTGGACCCGTCGATGGCCCTGGGCGCGGTCGAGGTCTCGCCGATGGAAATGGCCCAGGCCTATGCTCCGTTCTCGAACGGCGGCTTCCTGGCCAAGGGCTACGGCATCGAGCGCATCCGCACCGCCAGCGGCAAGGTGCTGTACGACCACAGCGTCGACCGCCAGGCCCGCTCGGCCGTGATCGGCTCGCCGGGCCTGCAGTACATGAACCAGATGATGCGCCAGGTCGTCGCCGCCGGCACCGGTACGCGCGCCAAGGTCGCGGGCTACGACATCGCCGGCAAGACCGGCACGACCAGCGACTACAAGGACGCCTGGTTCGTCGGCTATACGGGCGGCTTCGTCACCGCCGTCTGGACCGGCAAGGACGACAACACGCCGATGAAGCGGGTCACGGGCGGCGGCGCTCCGGCCGAGATCTGGCGCACCTTCATGTCGGCGGCCCTGCCGCGCCTGAAGGCCACCCCGATCCCGGGCGGCGTGGTCGAACCGCCTCCGCCCGAGGTCACCGATCCCATCGGCGACCTGATCGTCCCGACCGCGCCTCCGGAAGGCCCCACGGCCGAAGTCCCGGCCGGCGCGCCGCCGCCGGCCGATCAGCTGCCTTACTAGGCCCCGATCGCGTGCAGCTCCGCCGCATGAGCGCGTAGCCACGCGCGGTGGGGCGCCGGGTCGCCGGCCAGCCGCTCGCACAGCGCCCAGAACTTGGGGCCGTGATTGGCTTCGATCAGGTGGGCGCACTCGTGAGCGGCGACATAGTCGGCCACCACCGCCGGGGCCAGGATCAGCCGCCAGCTATAGCGGATCGCCGCCGGCGTCCGCGCCGTGGCCGGGCGGCACGAGCCCCAGCGCGCCTTCGGATCGGCGATGGCCACCGTCGGCATCGGACGCCCCAGAGCGGCGGCGTGAATGGCGGTGCGTTCGGTCAGGACGGTCAGCGCCTCGCGCTTGGCCAGGCGAACAACCTTCAGCCCCCAGTTGGCGTCGTCAGGCGCGACGATACGGTCGCCGTCGATCTTGGCGCGCCCGGGGCCGACCTCCAGCCGATAAGGCTTGTCGTTGAGGCGCAGGATGCCGCCCGGCGCGAGATTCATCCGCTCGGGAAGGGCCGCCAGCTGCTTGGCGATCCAGCCGGACTTCTCCTGGGCGAAGGCCACGGCCTCGTTCAGGCGGCGGGGGCTGGGCGACAGGGCAACGATCTCGGACCTGGCCCGATCGACGCGCAGCGAGATGCGCCGCGCCCGGCCGTCCACCTTCAGGCGGACCGGCCAGCCGCCGATCTCCAGGCGGTCACCGTCGGAAAAGCGTTGGGCCGAGCGCGCGAACATATCCCTTAGATCGCGTGCGCCGACCTATCCCGCAAGCCTCAGGCCTCTTCCCCGAAGTTCGGATCGCACTTCCGGATGAAGCTGCGGACGCGCGGATAGATCTCCTCGCGAAACCGGCGACCGTTGAACACGCCGTAGTGGCCGACGCCGGGCTGCACGTAGTCCAGCTTCAGGTCCTCGGGCAGGCTCGAGCACAGGCCGTGGGCGGCCTGGGTCTGGCCGACGCCGGAGATGTCGTCGTCCTCGCCCTCGACCGTCATCAGGCCGATGTCGGTGATCGCCTCGGGCTTCACCTTGGCGCCGCGGTGCATCAACTCGCCCTTGGGCAGCAGGTACTGCTGGAACACGATGTCGATGGTCTGGAGGTAGAACTCCTCGGTCATGTCCAGGACCGACAGATATTCGTCGTAGAATTCCAGGTGCTTGTCCGCGCTGTCGCCATCGCCCTTCACCAGGCTCTGGAAGTAGCGGCGGTGGGCCTCCTGGTGGCGCTCGGCGTTCATGCTCATGAAGCTGGCCAGCTGCACGAAGCCCGGATAGACGCGCCTTCCTGCGCCCGCATAGGGCGGCGGCACGGTGTAGATCATGTTCGACTGGAACCAGGTGAACGGCTTTTCCTCGGCCAGCTGGTTGGTCACGGTCGGCGACAGGCGCGCGTCGATCGGCGAGCCCATGAAGGTCATGCTGGCCGGACGCGAGGGATGGTTCTGCTCGGCCATGATCGCGGCGGCGGCCAGGACCGGCGGACCGGGTTGGCAAACGGCCACGACGTTCGGGCGCGGGCCCAGCACCGACAGCATCTGGACGATATGGTCGATATAGTCGTGGAAGTCGAAGCGACCCTCCAGGACCGAGACCTCGCGGGCGTTGACCCAGTCGACGATGAACACCGCGTGGTCGGGCAGGAAGGCCTCGACGGTGCCGCGCAGCAGGGTCGCGTAGTGACCAGAAAGGGGCGCGACGATCAGCACGGCCGGATCGAGGCTGAACTTGCCGGCCCGGCGCATGTCGGCCATGTCGCGGTCGAACTGGACGAGGCGCGCCCACGGGCTCTCCCAGACCACGGTCGGGCGGACGCGGACGTCGACCTGACCGACCTTGATCTTGTCGATGTTCCACTTCGGCTTGCCGTAGCGGCGGGTGACGTTGGCGAACAGGTCCGCGCCGGCGTGCATGCGCCGTCCGAACGCCGAGTCGGCGACCGGATTCAGCGGCGATCCCCAGAAGTCACGGGCCGCCAGCGCCATCTGGCGCATCGGGGTGGAGGCGTAATAGGCCGCTTCATGAAGGGCGTAGAGCATGGCGCACTCGCGATGTTGCAATGCAACATAACACGCCATCACCTAAGAAAGTCTACCCATTAACGACTTTTGCGCCGCGTCATCGAGTCGCTTATGCGCCCGGTGTCAGCTTGTTCGCGCGGAGGTGGCGCTCGGCGCGCGTTCGCGGCCGGGCTGGCGTCGTCCGCGTCGGGTGCTAACGGTATGCAAGCCTAGCCTCAGAGCCGCCACGGACCCGGACGACGCCATGACCCCGCATCGCATCTACAAGATGCCCTTCGCCAGCGTCTATCCGGCCTATGTCGCCAAGGCCGAGCGGAAGGGGCGCACCCAGGCCGAGGTCGACGAGATCATCCTGTGGCTCACCGGCCTGACCCCTGCGGCGTTCGAGGCCCATCTCGCGGCCAAGACCGACTTCGAGGCTTTCTTCGCCCAGGCGCCGCGCCTGAACCCCGCCCGCGCCGAGATCAAGGGCGTGGTCTGTGGCGTTCGCGTCGAGGAGGTCGCCGACCCGCTGATGCGCGAGATCCGCTATTTGGACAAGCTCATCGACGAGTTGGCCAAGGGCAAGGCGATGGCGAAGATCCTGCGCGCGCCGGCCTAGCCGGCCCGCTTGGCGTCCGCCGCCTCGAACAGCGCGATCTGGTCGGCCTGGGCCTTCCTGAACCCCGGGCGCGCCGTCACGCGGGCCACATAGGCCTCGGTCGCGGGCCGGTCGCCGAACGCGCGCACGTCCGAGACGCGCAGGACATCGGCCATCAAGAGGTCCGCCACCGTGAAGCGGTCGGCCGCCAGCCATTCCCGCTCGCCGAAGATCCGCTCGAGATGGTCAAGGCGCTGGCTCACCCATCCGGTCAGTGGATTATCCGTATCGCCGCTCATCCGCAGGAACCACCACGGCACGGTCACCATCTCGATGGAGTTCAGCGCGGCGATGGTCCACTCTAGCGTCTGCGCCTCGCCGACCGCATCGCGCGGCATCAGCGCCTCGGCTTTTCGCGCCAGATGCAGCAGGCCAGCGCCGCTTTCGAAGATCTTCAGCCCGCCGTCATCCAGGTAAGGGACCTGACCGAACGGCTGGCGGTCCAGGTGATTGGTCGCGCGGTCCTCGAACGGCACCGTCCGGACCGCGTAGTCGAGCTCGGCCTCCTCGCACGCCCACCGCAGCCGCAAGTCCCGCACGAAGCCGCGCGGGCCGTCGGGCACCCAGTCGAGAGTCCAGATGGTGAGGTTGTTCATGGTCTGGGGGCCTTTGCCATGGAGACGTCCGCGCAGCCGACGATAGGTCTGTAGCGCCCCCTCCGTCACGCTGCGTATCCGCAGCGCGCCACATCCCCCGTTTCACGGGTGAGGAGAATGCGGCTCTTCTTCCTGCCCCGCTTGCGAGGAAGGTGGATCGGCGCGGATACGCGACGAGACGGAGGGGGCGCTTCATGACGCAGCCTCACCCCGCCTCGTACTCGAACTCCACCAGGTACACCGTCTCGCCCGGCCCGTGCTTTGCGACCTTCAGCAAGTCGACCACGCCTTCGAAACCCGTCTCCCGCGCCAGCTCAGGCGTGACGCCCGCAAAGCCGATCTCGCGGATCGACGTCACGACGACGGCGCCCGCCCCCAGCGGATAGCGCCCGCCGACTTTCACGCGCGGCCGCTGCCAGATGCGGACGCTGGACGTGATCTCACCCCGCATGACGGCCTCGCGCAGCCTCTTGGCGAAGACCATGGAACGGTTCCCTTGAAGCCGCCTAGCCCTCGCGCATCGCGTCCTTGATCCGGCGGGCGATGTCTTCCGGCGGCAGGTTGTAGGGGATTACCGTCTTGAAGCGGCCCTTCCTGTCCATCAGGTAGATCGCCGTCGAGTGGTCCATGGTGTAGCCCGGCCCGTCGCCGACCTTGGCGTAATAGACCTTGTAGGCCTTGGCCGCGGCCTGGACCTGCGCCTGCGTCCCCGTCAGGCCGATCGTCGACTTCGGCACGTACGGCGCCGACAGGTAGGTCTTCATCTGCTGGGGCGTGTCGCGCTCGGGATCGATCGAGATGAAGACGATTTGGAGATCGTCCGCTTTCGGTCCCAGTTGCTCGGTCGCGGCCGCCAGGCCCTGCAGCGTCCCGGGGCAGACGTCGGGGCAATAGGTGAAACCAAAGAACACCGCGCTCCACTTGCCCTTCAGCGCCTTTTCCGTCGCGGGAGCGCCATTCTGGTCGACCAGCTGGAACGGCCCGCCGACCGCCACGGGGGGCTCGGACTTGAAGACGCCGGCGCGCCAGGCCAGGCCCGCCGTGACGACGAGACCCACGAGACAGGCCAGAATCAGGACCAGGCGGTGACGAGGCATGAGCGTTTCTCCCTTTTACTCTCGCCACCCGCGCAATTCTGGACAATTGTGCGGACATGGCTGACGTTTCGTTCGCGAGAGCGCCCGACGACCAACGTCATAAGGGGCTCGATAAGCCGGGCGAAGAACCGGCGCAAGACGACGCCTGGTCCTGGACCGCGCCTGGGCTTCGTCGTGGACGCTTAAGGGTACGCACCCTTCTGGCGCAACGCTGGCTGTCGGTCGTCGGCCAGACCGCCATCCTGCTGGTCGCCGGTCTCGTTCTGAAACTGCAGGTGCCCTGGGCGCTGTGCTTCACCCTGATCGCCCTGTCGGCCTGGCTGAACGTCCTGCTGGGCCTGGCGTCCAGCGGCCAGCGCCTGGCCCGCGACGGCGAGGCCACCGCCCAGATCGCCTTCGACATCCTGCAGCTGTCCGGCCTGCTCTACCTGACGGGCGGGGCGCTGAACCCGTTCTCGCTGCTGCTGATCGCGCCCGTGACCCTGGCGGCGGCGACCTTGCCGGCCCGCTACGCCCTGGGCCTCGGGGTGCTGGCCATCCTCTCGTCCCTGGCCCTGGCGCTCTTCGCCTGGCCCGTGCCGACCGTGGCGGGTGCGCCGCCCTCGCCGGACCCCAGTCCGCTGATGCTGTGGACCATCGTCTCGGCGCGGATCTTCGGCATCGTCATCACCGCTGCCTATGCCTGGCAGGCGGCCAGCGAGTCCGCCCGGATGGAGCTGGCCCTCAACGTCACCGAGACGGTGCTGGCCCGCGAGCAGCGCCTGTCGGCCCTGGGCGCCCTGGCCGCCGCCGCCGCCCACGAGCTGGGCACGCCGCTGGCCACCATCTCGGTCGTCTCTCGCGAAATGGCCCGCAACGCCACCAGTGAAGAGGTACGCGAGGACGCCGAACTGCTGATCGGCCAGGCCGCCCGCTGCCGCGAGATCCTGCAGCGCCTGACCGAAATGCCCGAGGCCCAGGACGCGGTGCACGAGCGCATGAGCCTGGTCCAGCTAGTCCAGGACGTGATCGAGCCGCACCTGGTGCACGGCGTCCGCGTCGAGGCGGTCGTCAACGGCCCCTCGGGCGAGACCGCGCCCGACATCTGGCGGCGCCCGGAAATCATCCACGCCATGACCTCGATCGTCGAGAACGCGGTCGATTTCGCCCGCAGCGAGGTGATCGTCATCGCCCGCTTCGACGCCCGCTACGTGGTCATCGAGGCCCGCGACGACGGCCCCGGCTTCTCGCCCGAGGTGCTGGCCAAGCTGGGCGAGCCCTACGTCACCACCCGTCCGGGGGCAGAAGGCTCGCGAACGGGGCATATCGGCATGGGTCTGGGCTTCTTTATCGCCAAGACCCTGCTGGAACGAACCGGCGCCACCGTGGATTTCCGCAATGGTCGCCGGGGCGGCGCCGTGGTCTCCGCGAGGTGGCCGAGACCCGCGTTGGAAGCGCCCGGATTTATCGGGGCTTGAGTACGACGCGGAAGCACGAAAGTATGGGTTGTTATTTGGGCTATTGAGTATTGGCGCTGGGGAGGCGCGGACTTCATGGCGGACATCGGAGAGCTGGTTTCGGCGCTGCCGGACAAGACCCTTCTGCTGCTGGACGATGACGGACCCCTGCGCACTCGGCTCGGTCGAGCCCTGGAGCAGCGAGGTTTCGAAGTGACCCTCGCCGCCTCGGTGGCCGAGGCCCTGACGATCCTGCGTAGCGCGGCTCCGGCCCACGCGGTGCTGGACATGCGACTGGAGGACGGCTCGGGCCTGAAGGTGGTCGAGGCGGTGCGCGACGCCCGCGCCGACGCCAAGGTCATCATGCTGACCGGCTACGGCAACATCGCCACGGCGGTGGCGGCGGTGAAGGCGGGGGTGGTCGACTACCTCTCCAAGCCCGCCGACGCCGACGACGTGGCCCGGGCGCTGCTGGCGGCCAAGGACGCGGCTCCCGCTCCGCCGGAAAACCCGATGAGCGCCGATCGTGTCCGTTGGGAACACATCCAGCGGGTCTACGAGATGTGCGGCCACAACGTGTCGGAAACGGCCCGGCGGCTGAACATGCACCGGCGGACGCTGCAGCGGATCCTGGCGAAGCGCGCGCCTCGGTAGGTCGATGTTTCTGCTCCCCCGTTGGGGGAGCTGTCGCGGAGCGACTGAGGGGGCCAGCTGGACATATGCCGAGCTAGCCCCCTCCGGCCCTCTGGGCCACCTCCCCCAACGGGGGAGGAGAGACCATCACGGCATCACATCGCCGAAATACCGCCGTCGACCTTGATCTCGGCCCCGGTCATGAACTTGCTCTCGTCGCTAGCCAGGTAGAGCACCGCGTTGGCGATGTCGTTCGGCTCGCCGATCCGACCCAGCGGCACCTGGCGGGCCAGCTTGGCGAAGGCCTCTTCCTTGCCGAACCGAGCCGAGAAACCATCCAGGATCGGGGTGTCGATGAAGGTCGGGTGGATCGAGTTCGAGCGGATGTCGAGCTTCATCTTGGCGCAGTAGAGCGCGATGTTCTTGCTCAGCAGCCAGACCGCCGCCTTCGAGGCGTTGTAGGCCGGCGAGTTGCCGTTGGCGATCAGGCCGGCGATCGAGCTCAGATTGATGATCGAGCCCGGCTGGTGGGCCCGCATGTGGGTCAGGGCGTGCTTGGCGCCCAGGAAGACGCTGTCGACATTGACCGACATCACCTTCTTCCAGAGGTCGAAATCCAGGCTCTCGATTGGGCCGTCGCCGCCGATGCCGGCGTTGTTGACCAGCACCGACAGGCCGCCCATGGCCTCGGAGGCCTTTTCCAAGACCTCGATCCACTCATCTTCCTGAGTGACGTCCAGTTGGAAGGCGAACGCGGTCCCCGCGCCGTGGGCGGCGTTGATCTCGTCCGCCACGGCTTGAGCGCCGGCCAGATTGATATCCGCCAGGGCGACCTTGGCGCCTTCGCTGGCCAGCATCCGCCCCGCCGCCGCGCCAAGACCCTGGGCGCCGCCCGTGATGAAGGCCTTCTTGCCGGCGACCCGGCCCGTCGTCTGCGCCATTGCGGCGTCCTCCCGTAATTTTCAAACGGGAGTTTGAATTCTTCAGGCGGCGCTGTCCATGAACTTCGCGAGGGTCACGTCCAGTTCCGTCACGCCGTCGGCGTCATGCGTGGTCAGCAGCACCTCGACGCGGTTGTAGACATTGAACCACTCGGGGTGATGGTCGAGCTTGTCGGCCATAATCGCCACGCGGGTCATGAAGCCGAAGGCCGCGTTGAAGTCGGCGAACTTGAAGGTCTTGGCGATGGCGTCCGCATGATCCGGCGCGACGCTCCAGCCGTTCAGCTGGGCGATCGCGGCGCTAGCGCCGATCTTGGGACGGGACATGGCTTCCTCCGAAAGAGCTTTGCCCCCTCAGAACGCCAATCCGGTCGCTTCGGCAAGGTCGGCGAGCAATTGCGCCTCGGTCGAGACCTTGATCGCCTTCATGCCCAGGGCCGCCGCCGGCTTGCAGTTGATGCCCAGGTCGTCGAGGTAGATGCAGGCCTCCGGCGCGACGTCCAGGCGCTCGCACATCATCTGGTAGATGCGCGGATCAGGCTTGCGCACCCCGGCCTTGGAGCTTTCGATCACCGCGTCGAACAGGGCCATGATCTCAGCCACCGCCAGGGCCTTTTCGGCGCTCTGGGCCATGCCGGGTCCGTGGCCGGTCGGGACGTTGTTGGTGATGCAGCCGACCTTGAACCGCGCCTGGCAGGCCTTCAGAGCGTCCAACACCCGAGGCCGCAGGTCGCCATAGAGCAGCGGCAGCACCTCGGCGCCGCGCACGGCGTGGCCCATGCGGGTGGCTTCCTCCAGGAAGAGGCCGTCGAAGGCCGCCGCGTCGATCTCGGCCCGCTCGAACCTGGCCCAGGCATTGGCGTCGGGATCGGTGGCGTTGACCGTGCGGATGAAGTTGTCGGGCAGGCCCCGCTCGGTCTCGTAGCGACGGAAGGCCTCGAAGGGCGAGGTCGTGAACACCCCGCCGAAATCCCAGATCACCGCCTCGATCGCCATGGTCGCCTCAAACAGATGTTTGACGCGACGCTAGCCGTATGCAGGCCGAGCGGCAAGCGATCCACGGCCACGCTCGCGCCTCGGGAGAAACCCCACTCGCATCGCCGCCGGAAGTGGTTCTGTTAACCTCTTCGGAGTCGCCCATGACCATTTCCCGCCTGCTCCCCGTCCTGGCCCTGGCCGCCGTCGCCGGCCTCGCCCAGCCCGCCTTCGCCGGTTCGGACCACCGCGGCGGCCCGCCGATCTCGCGTCCGGGCCTGCCGCTGGACCCGGAACTGCTGCCGCCGAACTCGGCTCCCGGCGACTGCGTCGTCCGCCGCGTCACCGGACCGGGCGGCGCCTATCGCTGGGAACGGATCGAGTGCGAGACCCAGCAGAGCTGGGGCGGTCGCGACCAATGGGGCTACGGCGACCGACGTCTCGAGATCGAGACCCGCGACAGCCGACCGCCGCTGCTGGGCGGCTGCGACTGCGACCACCGCGCCTATGGCGACCGCTACGGCGATCGTCGCCAGGCCCTCTACGAGCGCCGGGTCGACGAATACGAGCACGAGCAATCCCGCGCCTATGACAGCGGCTATGTCGGCGGCGGCTATGCGAGCGGCGGATACGTCCAGGGCGGCTACGCCTATGGCGACGGCTATGCCTCTGGCGGTCGCCGCGAAGACCGCTACGGCCCTGCTCCGGCCTATGTCGACTACGGCTATGGCGGCGCCGCCGGTCGCGACCGCGCCGGCTACCTCGTGTGGCCGGGCAAGCTTCCCTGACCCGAACCGGGTGGCGCCGCTCTTGCGCATCGGACGGCGACACGCGCCAAATTGGGACGGGGGAACGATAAAAATGCGTACGCCGAGCAAGCCGCTTTTCAAGGCCTATGAACTCGTGGCCATCGGGATTTTCGTGGTCGCGGCCGCGGCCATCGGCCGAATGGGCCTGATCTACTAAGACGCCCAAGCGACCTCGCTGTCGCTTCAATATGGAACAGGATCGCCGGCCTCGCGCGTTACGAGGGATCAACCGGAGCCACGATCCTGTCGACCGCCGATGTCATTCTCGAACCCAGACCGCCTCGGAAGCCCTTCCGCAGGCCGTCGCGGCGCGCCCTGATCGGCATCGGCTCGGCCCTGACGCTGGTCGCGGCGGTCATCGCCTTCCTGGTGATCTTCGACTGGAACTGGCTGCGCGGCCCGATCGGCCGCTACGCCTCGGCCCAGCTGCAGCGCGAGGTGGCGATCACCGGCGACCTCCGAGTCCATCCCTGGTCGTTCTCACCAAAGGCCGAGGCCTATGGCGTGCGCATCGGCCAGCCGGCCTGGGCCAAGTCCGTGGATCCCGACGCGGGCCAGATGGCCCAGGTCCAGCGCATCGCCATCCAGGTGAAGGTTCTGCCGCTGCTGCGCGGTCGGACCGTCTTGCCGTACCTCGCCGTCGACAAGCCGGAGGTCCGCCTGCTGCGGGACAAGGACGGCAAGGCCAACTGGACCTTCGGCCCCAAGACCGACAAGCCGCTGAAGCTGCCGGCCATCCAGCGCTTCGTGATCAATGAAGGCCAGCTGCGGGTCGACGACCGCCAGCGCGGCGCGCTGTTCGTCGGCACGGTCAACGCCCAGGAACGGGCCGGCGATCGCGGCGGCCGGTTCGTGCTGGAGGGCAAGGGCAGCCTGAACAAGGCCGCCTTCCTGGCCCAGGTCACCGGCGGCCCGCTGCTGAACATCTCGCCCGACCGGCCCTATCCGTTCGACGCCGAGATCAAGGCTGGCGGCACCCACATCCTGGCCAAGGGCAATGTCACCAAGCCGTTCGACCTGGGCCGCTTCGAGACCCAGCTCAGCATCTCGGGCGCCGACCTCAACCGGCTGCACGACCTCACGGGCCTCACCCTGCCCAACACCCCACCGTACAAGGTCTCGGGCCACCTGGTCCGCAAGGGCCTGCGCTACGACTTCGAGAAGCTGTCGGGCCGCGTGGGCGACAGCGATATCTCGGGCGATCTCTTCGTGCTGACCGGTCGCGAGCGCCCCTATCTGGAAGCAGATCTGCGCTCGCGTCGCCTGGACTTCGATGACCTGGGCAGCCTGTTCGGCGCCGCCCCGGCCACCGGTCGCGGCGAGACCGCCTCGGCTGGCCAGAAGATCGAGGCCGCCCAGCGCGACGCCACCCAGCGCCTGCTGCCCGACGCCACCCTGCAGGTCGACCGCGTCCGCGCCATGGACGCCAAGGTCCGCTACCGCGCCGAGACGGTGAACGCCCCGAACCTGCCCCTGCGCAAGGTCAGCGCCGACGTCGTCCTGGAGAAGGGCGTACTGACCGTCGATCCTATCGCCCTGACCTTCTCGCGCGGCGACCTAAAGGGGAAGGTCCGCCTGGATGCCCGCCCGGCGGTCCCGCGCACCGATCTGGACGTGCGCCTGACCAACGCCCGGCTCGAGGACTTCATCCCGATCATGAGCGACGGCAAGCGCGCCATCGAGGGCCCGGTCATGGCCCGCGCCAAGCTGAGCGGTGTCGGCAACAGTGTCCACCGCGCGGCTTCCACCGCCGACGGCTCGGTGACCCTGGTCGCGCCGCGCGGCGAGATCCGCCAGGCCTTCGCCGAGCTCTTGGGCGTCAACGCCTCCAAGGGCCTGATCCTGCTGCTGTCCAAGAGCGACAAGGAAACGCCCGTGCGCTGCGCCGTCGCCGACTTCTCGGTGAAGAACGGCGTGATGACCACCAACCACCTGGTCGCCGACACAGGCGTGGTGCTGGCCAAGGGCCGGGGCACGATCAATCTCGAGACCGAGCGCATGGATTTCCGCATCGAGGGCGACAGCAAGAAGCCTCGCCTCGTGCGCCTGTTCATCCCGATCACCATCAAGGGCCCGTTCATGGCCCCCAAGATCGGGCTCGACCCCAGCAAGGCCGTCGGCCAGGGCGGCATCGCCGCGGTGCTCGGCTCGATCGTCAACCCGATCGCCGCCCTCCTGCCCTTCGTCACCACCGGCGAGGCCAAGGACGCCGACTGCGCCGGCCTGGTCAGCGAGGCGCGCCAGCAGGGCGCACCGGTGAAGACCAGCCAGACCACCCCGGCCAAGACCAAGAAGTAGATTTGATCGCGGGGCGCTCGAGGACCACTATCGCCCCATGCACCGCGTCCGCGTCATCGACCTGGAGACCGCCGGCTCCGGCCCGCACGATGTCTGCGAGATCGGCTGGCAGGACGTCGATGTCGGACCGGACGGCCGCTGGCGGGTCGCCGACGAACGTGGCGCGCTGCTGATCAATCCCGGCCGGCCGATCTCGCCCGAGACCATGTCGATCCATCACATCATCGACGCCGATGTCGCCGGCGCACCGTTCTGGAAGGACGCGGCGTCGGCGGTGCTGAGGCCGGAAGGCGGCGTCCAAGCCCTGGCCGCCCATCGCGCGGCCTTCGAGCAGCGGTTCTGCACGCCGAAATTCACCGGCGGCGCGCCCTGGATCTGCACCTGGAAATGCGCCCTGCGTCTGTGGCCGCACCTGACCAGCTTCTCCAACCAGATGCTGCGCTATCAGCGCATGCCCGAGGGCCTGGTGCGCGAGCTGGGTCTGCCGGCGCATCGCGCCCTGCCGGACGCCTATGTCACCGCCCACCATCTGCGCGACATGCTGAACGCGGCCTCGCTGGAGCAACTGCTCACCTGGAGCCAGGAGCCGGGCCTGCTACCGCGCGTGCCCGCCGGCCCCGAGCGCGGCAAGAGCTGGGACAGGCTCGGCGCGGACGCCCTGCAGGCCCTGGCCCGGGATCGCGACGAGGCCGTCCGCTTCAGCGCCGAGACGGAACTACGCCGCCGAGGCGAAGCGGCCGCGCCGACCGTGGCCGAACCGGCACAGCGCACCTTGATCTAGCGGTCGGGCGCTTGAGCTTCGCCCCGCGCTGCTCCATCTTCCCGCCACCAACCCTTCTTGTGTGGTTCATGTCCGAGATTGTGCGTGAGGTCCGGGCCTAACAGGCTCCGAACCTCGGTTCGAAAGTCGATTTAGGCCCGCTCCGCCCGCGTGTTCCGCTGGCCGGTTACGCGATCGTATGCCTCGATCTCTCGGACAATCCCTTGAACATCTCCAAACCGCAGCAACGGACGCTGCATGCTCTGGCCCAAGGCGGCCGGATCGAACTCGAACGCGACGACAACGGCAAGGTCGTCGCGGCCGACTGCCTGACCCGCGACGGCTGGTCGCTGACCGACTGCACGGTCGGCGTCTTCCAGTCGCTGAAGCGCAAGCGGCTGATCGCCAGCCAGGACGGCGGCCCCTACCGGATCACCCGGCTGGGGCTGGGCAGTCTCCGCGCCCAACTCGACAACCGGGTGGGGGCGAAGGCGTGGTGATTCAGCGGGCCCGCCCTCGTCCTTCGACAAGCTCAGGATGAGGGCTGCTTGCTGAGATGCTGAAGTTGGAACCTCACCCTGAGCTTGTCGAAGGGCGAGGTTCCAGCACCCTAGGTCAGCTTATAAAACAGCACCCGCGCGGCGCCGTAGTCGCGCGCGTCGATCTGCTCGAAGCCTTCCAGGACCGGGTCGATCTCGCCCCGGCCGCGCTCGAACATCAGGATCGCGCCGGGAGCCAGCCAGTCGTGGGCCTTCAGCTCGGCGACCGCCTTCTCGCCCAGGCCCTTGGCGTAGGGCGGATCCAGGAAGGCGATATCGAACGGCGCGCCGGCGCTGGCGGGACGCGGTCCCAGGTCGGTGGCGTCGCGCCGGTGCACGCGAGTGACGCCGAACAGGTGCATGGCGTCGATGTTCTCGCGGATCGCCCCGCGCGCCGCATCGTCGGTCTCGACGAACAGGCAGAAGCCGGCCCCGCGCGACAGGGCTTCCAGGCCCAGGGCGCCCGAACCGGCGAAGACGTCGATCACCCGCGCGCCATGCAGTTCCGGCGCCCACGCGGCGTGCTCCAGGATGTTGAACACGGCCTGGCGGGCGCGGTCCGAGGTCGGGCGCGTGGCGTCGCCCGGCGGCGCGACGATAGCCTTGCCGCGATACTGGCCCGAGACGATGCGCATCAGGCGGCGGCCTCTTCGGCGGTCTCGGCCACTTCCGGCGTCTTGATCTTGCGGCCCAGGAACGACAGGCCCGCCATCAGCGGAATGAACAGCAGGGCGAAGATCGGCTTGGCCATGCTGAGGAAGGTCAGGGTGCACATCAGCCCCGGCAGCAGGGCCACGCGCAGCAGCACGAACAGCTTTTCCGCCACGGGCATCGGCTCGGTCAGGCCGCCGATGAAGGCGGCGTAGGTCCACAGCACGCCCATGAAGACGCCGATCAGCGCCACCTGCGAGACATAGACCACCAGCGCCTTGCCGTGCTGCTCCCACAAGAGCTCGGTGCCCAGCGGCAGCAGGGCGACCAGGCCCAGGACCAGGAAGTTCAGCACGTCCAGTCCGCCGTCGGCCTTGACCAGGCGGCCGTGGACCCGGCGGTGGCTGATCCAGCAGACGCCGATCACGGCGAAACTGACGGCGTAGGCGATCAGCTTGTCGCTCATCTGGGTGAACAGGTCGGCGATGGTCGTCCAGTGGTGCGGCGGGTGAATCTCGATGGCCAGCAGGGTGATGGCGATCGCGAACACCGCGTCCGAGAACAGGATCAGCCGGTGCAGATGTCCGGCGCCCGTCTCTCCGCCGCTCAAATCCTTGTCGCTCATGATCGCCCCTTACAACTCGTAACCGGATGTGTGCCGTCGTCCGCGCCTACGGGCAAGCACGTGCTTTACAAGATCGGCCCCGCCCCCTCTTAGTCGCGCCGAAGCAAGAGACGAAGGGCAAGGGCGACCGGGCGATGCGCATGGCGTGGCTGCGAGGGGGAGAGATCCTGGAGGCGGCGAAGCGCTCGCGCTTTCTGGCCGACCTGTCGCCCTTCGACCGCGACCCGTGGCGGACCGCTTTCGCGGTGCCGGTCGGGGTGCTGGCCGGCGCCGTAGCGGCGTTGGCGGGCGGCGCCTCGGCGATCCTGATCTCGATGCTGGTCGTCAGCGGCCTGGACGGCGCGCCCGCCGCCGGCGACCTGTTCGCCGTCTTCTCCGATCCGAACCTTGCCGAGCCGACCGGGCGGCAGTCGCTGTTCATCCTGGCCGTGCTGGCCGGCGTGAACCTGGGCGCCGCGGTCGGCTTCGTCTTCGCCGCCGGCGCGATCCACCACCGCAAGATCACCGACTACGTCAACCAAGGCGAAGCCGTGCGCTGGCGACTGCTGCTGGGCGGCCTGGTGCTGGTCGGGCTGGTGATGAGCGCCATCGCCGGCGCGGCGGTCCTGTCCGGCGAGCCCTTGCAGGCGCCGCTTTGGAAGGTCTCGCCCAACCTGGTGGGCCGCACGCTCTACGCCGTCATCGCCGTCGGCCTGCTGGTGCTGGCCGCCGCGGCCGAGGAGCTGGTGTTCCGAGGTTGGCTGCTCAAGCAGAGCGCCGCCTACATCCAAAATCCGGTTCTGCTGATGGCCCTGAACGGCCTGCTGTTCGCCGCCATCCACCTGGACCCGAACATCGACGCTTTCCTGGTCCGGGCGGCGATGGGCGCCGGTCTGACCTGGATGGCCTTGCGGCTCGGCGGGATCGAGCTGGGCATCGGCGCCCACGCGGCCAACAACGCCGTGATCCTGCTGCTGATCCGGCCGATGACCACCCGCCCCGACGCGCCGCACGAGTTCAAGGCCGGGCTGATCGCCAGCGCCCTGGTCGTGCTGGCCGGCTTCATCGGCGTGGCCGAACTGTCGCTGCGCTGGCCGGCCCTGCGCCGTTGGACCGGCGCCCGGGCGCCGGCGGCGGCCTGACGCTCGCCCCTAGGCGAGGCCCTATGTGAGGCCCTTGTCGCGAACATAACGCGCCACCGCCTCGTCGACGGTCGGCAGATCGCCGAACAACAGCTTCTGCTTCTGCGGCTCCTGGCTGACATAGCCGCCCTTCCGCAGCCACTTCAGGACCGAGAGGTTGTCGCGCAGTCGCGGCATGAACGGCGCGGCCAGCGGCGCGAGCGCGAACACCAGACGCGAAAAGACGGGCTTGGCGACAATCGGCCGTCCCAGCACGCGGGCGAAGGCGGCGGCGACCATAACGCCCGTGGCCGGAACATCGCCGCCGATATCGACGCTCTGGTTCATCGCCGACGCAGGAAGGTCGAGGGCGGCCTCGGCGGCGTAGCGCGCCAGGTCCCGCGAATAGACCAGCGCCATCGGCACGCCAGGAAGGATGTCCGGGAAGATCCCCTTGGCCAGGCGCTCGGGCACGATGTCCCGGGCACGGTCGAGGAACGCCCCGGCGCGCAGGGCCAGATAGGGCTGCCCCGTCTTGGCCAGATAGGTCTCGGCCTCGAACTTCTGGCGGAAATGCGGGACGCCAGGCGCCCGGTCGCAGCCGAGGATCGAGATCAGGATGAAGCGCGGGACGCCCGCGCTCTTCGTCGCGTCGATGAGGTTGCGATAGCCCTCGGTGTCGGTCCGGGAATTGTCGGCCTTGGTGAGGGCCGAATGGGCCGTGAAGCCCGCCGCGCTGGCGACGACGGCGTCGGCGCGCGGCTCGGCCGACAGGGCCTCAGCCAACGACGCCGGGTCGTTGAGATCGGCCACCACGAAGTCGGTGACGCCCAGCGCCTCAAGCCTGGCGCGGTTGCTGGTCGCCCGCACCATCGCCCGGACCTTCGCGCCCTTGGCCAGAAGCGCCCTGACGATGTCCCCGCCCAGGGTTCCCGAAGCGCCGACGACCGTGACGACCTTGACGTCCAAACCCATCTCCTACCGCTTGGGGCCACCGCGCGGGGCGTTGCCGCGCGGCGCCGGACCGCGCGAGGTCGGCGCGCCCGACGGACGCGGCCCCGGACGACCGCCCGGCTTGCCCGGCTTCTCCGAAACCCGCCGCGCGGCGCCGTCAGCCGGCTTGGCGCCCGGACGCGCCGCCGCGGGCTTGCCGCGCACGGCGGGTTTGCCGATGTCGATGAACTTGCTCTCTATCGACTTCGGAGCCCGCTTGGGCTTGGCCGGACCCTTCGCGGCGCCCTTGCTCGCCCCCTTGCTGGGCCCCTTCGACGGGCCGTGCGGCGAGACCTTCTTCTTCGGCTTGGCCCAGCCGGCCTTGTAGACGGGCTTCTCGGGCTTTTCCGGCGTGTCGAGGATCACCGCCCGGTCGGCGCGCGGCGCGCCCCGGCGCTGCAGGTCGCCACCGCCCGGGGTGCCCGGGGCCTTCACGGCGGCCGCGATGCCTCCAAACTTCGGACGATCGCCGGTGGGCATGTTCTCTTCGGAGACGATGCCTTCCAGCAGCTCGCGGATCACCCGGGGGCCGACCTCCTCGATCTGGCCGGCTTCCAAGGGACCCAGGGCGAACGGGCCGTAGGACATGCGGATCAGGCGGTTGACCTTCAGGCCCAGGGCTTCCAGCACCTTGCGGACTTCGCGGTTCTTGCCTTCCGACAGGCTGACCGTGATCCAGATGTTCTTGCCGCCGCCGGCCTTGTCGTGGGCCTTGTCGATCTTGGCGTCGATGGCCCCGTAGGTGACGCCCTCGACGGTGATGCCGTTCTTCAGGGTGTCCAGCTTGGCCTGCGTCGTGTCGCCGAAGGCGCGGGCGCGATAGCGGCGAACCCAGGCGTTGCTGGGCGTCTCCAGGGCGCGCGACAGCTCGCCGTCATTGGTCAGCAGCAGCAGGCCTTCGGAGTTCAAGTCCAGGCGGCCGACCGAGATCAGGCGCGGCAGGTCCTTGGGCAGCGAGCCGAACACCGTCGGCCGGCCCTTGGGATCGTTGTGGGTGGTCATCAGCCCGGTGGGCTTGTGGTAGCGGAAGATCCGCGTCGGCTCGCGCTCGGCCACCAGCTGGCCATCGACCGTGAGGAAGTCGCCGGGCTGGACCTTGACCGCCGGGGTGGTCAGCACCTTGCCATTGATCGCCACGCGACCGGCCTCGATCAGCCGCTCGACCTCGCGCCGCGAGGCCACGCCGGCCCGCGCCAGGGCCTTGGCGACCCGCTCGCCGGGGCCGCCGTCGAGTTCACCGTCTTGACCGTCGAGTTCAGGCTCGTACAGGGGATCGTGTGGCTTGGTCATTTTCGGCGTCCTTCTCGGGCTGGGCGCATCTCTCGATGGGCTATTTGAGCTAATGCACACCGATCCGGCCGACGATCAAGACCACCGCATGATGCGCCTGGCGCTGGACGCCGCCCGCGCGGCGGCCGAGGCGGGCGAGACGCCGGTCGGCGCGGTGATCCTGGATCCCAAGACCGGCGAAGTGATCGCCACCGCCGGCAACGGTCCGATCGCCGCCCACGACCCTACGGCCCATGCCGAGATCGCCGTCATGCGGGCGGCGGCCGCCAAGCTGGAAAACTATCGCCTGACCGACCTGACCCTGGTGGTGACGCTCGAGCCCTGCGCCATGTGCGCCGGCGCGATCAGCCATGCGCGGATCGGGCGGGTGGTGTTCGGAGCCGAGGACCCGAAAGGCGGCGCGGTCGTGCACGGCCCGAAGTTCTTCGCCCAGCCGACCTGCCACTGGCGGCCGGACGTGACGGGCGGCGTGCTGGCCGAGGAAAGCGCGGAACTGCTGCGGGGGTTCTTCCGGGCGCGCCGGAAAGCGCCGAAAGCGTGACAGCCAAGAGTGGACGCCGGTTTTGGCGCCCGTCACGCGCCACCAGAGAAACCTAACTGATCAGGGCCGAGCCCAGCATCACCTTGGAGCCGGGCTTGCCCAGCACCTGGTCGGCGGCCTTCTGCAGTTCGCGGCTGATATAGTCGATGTCCGGCGGCGCCCCGCCACGCAGGCCGGCGGCGTAGATCATCAGCACCTGGGCGAAGGCCGCCCGCAGGCGCGGCGTCGAGGCCTGGGCCTTCTTCATCAGCACCGGGTCGCGCACTTCCAGCCCCGTCTCCAGCGTCATCACCCCACGCCGACCATCGCGGCGCAGGACGATCGCGTTGATCGGGTCCATCTGGAAATAGGTGACGGGCTTTTCTTCCTTCTTGCCCTCGTTGGCCGAGGCGACGCCCGGCGCGGCGCCAAGGGCGGCGATTGAGAAGAGCGAAGCGAGGATCTGGCGACGGCGCATGACGCCTTGCTACCGCAACGTGGTTGACGTCCTCTTTACGCCTGACAGGGCAGTAAAGGGCGTTAACCACGAATCGTCGCCGCGCCCCCGGACCCTTCTGGAGGTCGGCAGCGTCGCAGGAGGCTGAACTTGGGCCGTTTTTCCCCCAAATCCCTCGACCTGAACGGCAAGGTGATCCTGGTCACCGGCGGCACCGGATCTTTCGGTCGGCGGTTCATCGAGACCGTGCTGCGCCGCTATGACCCCCGAAAGGTCATCGTCTACTCCCGCGACGAATTGAAGCAGAGCGACATGCAGATCGAGCTGCGCGAGCAGTTCGACGAGGCGACCGTCGCCAAGACGCGCTTCTTCCTCGGCGACGTGCGTGACCGCGAGCGCCTGACCCTGGCCCTGCGCGGCGTCGACATCGTCATCCACGCCGCCGCCCTGAAGCAGGTGCCGGCGGCCGAGTACAATCCTTCCGAATGCATCCACACCAACGTGCTGGGCGCCGAGAACGTGGTCTGGGCCAGCCTGGCCAACCACGTGAAGCAGGTCGTGGCCCTGTCGACCGACAAGGCCTGCAACCCGACCAACCTCTACGGCGCGACCAAGCTGGCCTCGGACAAGACTTTCGTGGCCGCCAACAACCTGTCGGGCGACATCGGCACGCGGTTCTGCGTCGTGCGCTACGGCAATGTCGTGGGCTCGCGCGGCAGCGTGGTGCCCCTCTATCGTCGCATGCTGAGCAATGGCGCGACCGAACTGCCGGTCACCGACCCGCGCATGACCCGCTTCTGGATCACGCTGAACGAGGGCGTCGACTTCGTGCTCTCGTCCCTGACCATGATGCGCGGCGGCGAAATCTTCGTGCCCAAGATCCCGTCCATGGCCATGCCCGACCTGGTGAAGGCCATGTCGCCGGACGCCCAGATGAAGGTCATCGGCATCCGCCCCGGCGAGAAGCTGCACGAAATCATGATCAGCGCCGACGACTCGCGCTCGACCGTCGAGTTCGAGGACCGCTACGCCATCGAACCCAACTTCGCCGAGTTCGGTCGCAAGCCCTATTCCGAGGCCGACGGCGCCCAGCGCGTGGCCGAGGACTTCTCGTACAGCAGCGACAACAACCACGACTGGCTCTCGCCCGAGGGCCTGCTGGCCATGCTGGAGGAGAAGGCCGCGCGATGAGCGGGTTCCTCCCCTACGGCCGGCAGACGATCGAGGACGATGACATCGCCGCCGTGGCCGAGGCCCTGCGCGGCGACTTCCTGACCACCGGGCCGACGGTCGAGGCTTTCGAGACCGCCTTCGCACGGAAGGTGGGAGCCCAGCACGCCATCGCCGTCTCGAACGGCACGGCCACTCTGCACCTGGCGATGATGGCCCTGGGGGTCGGCGAAGGCGATGTCTGCGTCGCGCCGTCCGTCACCTTCCTGGCCACCGCCAACTGCGCCCGCTACGTCGGGGCCGAGGTGCTGTTCGCGGACGTCGATCCCACCAGCGGCCTGATGACCCCGGACACCCTGGCCAAGGCGCTGAACGGCGCGCCCGGCAAGCGGATCAAGGCCGTCTTGCCCGTCCATCTGCGCGGCGATGTCTGCGACCTGCCGGCGATGAAGGCCATGGCTTCGGCCTCGGGCGCGGTCCTGGTCGAGGACGCGCCGCACGCCCTGGGCTCCATAGGGACCTTCGGCGGCGTGGAGCACCCCGTCGGCGACGGGACATATTCGGCCTTCGCCAGCTTCTCGTTCCATCCGGTCAAGACGCTGGCCACCGGCGAGGGCGGCATGCTGACCACCAACGACGCCGAGCTGGCCGCCAAGGCCCGGCTGCTGCGCTCGCACGGCATGGTCCGCACTGCCGGCGGCGATCCCTGGTGGTACGAGATGCCGGAGCTGGGCTTCAACTATCGCATCCCCGACGTGCTCTGCGCCCTGGGCCTGTCACAGCTGAACAAGCTGGACCGCTTCGTCGCCCGCCGTCGCGAGCTGACGGCGCTGTACGCCAGGCTGCTGGCCGAGCGGACGCCGCGCGTGCGCCTGGCCGCGAGCCCGGCGCACTCGAACCCGGCCCTGCACCTGCTGACCGTGCTGATCGACTTCGAGGCCGAGGGGCTCTCGCGCCGGACCGTGGTCGACAGCCTCAAGGCCAGCGGTGTCGGCAGCCAGGTCCACTACATCCCGGTCCATCGCCAGCCGTACTATGTGAAGCGCCAGGGCCTGGCCATCCTGCCGGGGGCCGACGCCTGGTACGCGCGCTGCCTGACCCTGCCGCTCTATCCGACGATGACCGACGGCGACGTGGAACGAGTCGTCGACGCGTTGGCCAAGATTCTCGGCTAGCTACCCTTCAGCGCTGATCTGGGCGACCGGCTGGATGTCGGTGAAGTTGGCGACGTCGGCCATGACCTCGGCCGCGCGCGGGCCGCCCAGCGAAGCCTGCAGCGCCTCTGCGTCGCAGAATGTCAGGTTGACGATCACCACGTAGGGGGTGGGTGTCCCGCCGGCGCCGGCCAGGCCCTTCAGCACCTGGACGCCCGTCAGGCCGGTCGCCATGAAGGCCTCCTTCACCAGCGGAATATGGGTCGCCTCGTAGTAGTCGAGATCGAACTTCGCGCCGTCACGGGCGGGATAAAGAACGGTGAACACGGCCATGGCGACTTGCTCCGGCGGTCCCCAATGGCCGCGCGGACGCCACCCTAGCGGGCGCCGTCGGGGAAGGAGCAAGAGGCGATGCAAGCAGCCCTAGGGCCGGGCCGATATTCCGTCGACCCGCCCTGAATTCTACCGTCATTCCCGCCACAAGAACGGATGTCTCCCGAGGCCGACAAATACCTGCGGTCAGCATTTGAGCCGACACGCGCAACGTCCGGAAAGGGTGGATGTCGGACACTAGCGGTCTGCGTTCGGCCAAATCCAAACTCGATAGCCGAACCGGTGGCCCTCTTCCTCGGCCAAAGCCAGCATCTCCCGCACATATCCAGTGGCCAGGTCGATGCGCTGAGTGTCCGTCAATCCCTCGTCGTTTCCATCGAGGCCATAGATGCCAAGGTCGATCCGGGGAATTTCTAGAGCACCTCTCAGTTCATAGGTCTCGACGGATGTTACTGCCGCATCGCGCGTACCGGCGTACTCGACGAACTGCGACAGCTCCGCGCTATTGATCATTCTTGAGCCGCCGCCGTCGTCGGCTTCGGCGAAGACTTCCGCAAGATCGAATGGCCGCCGTTCATAAGTCAGCCGACCTTCGACAAAAGAGCTTGTGCTCCCTTCATGCAATGCTGGGGAGTTCAGGGGGAATTGAAAGCGCCTCGCTTCTACAACACCAGCTTCCTGCCACTCCGCTCCGGCTTCAGAGAGAGTGAGGTGGAGACCAAAGCCTCCATCGAGCCCCACAGTGGACGGCGTGTGCAATTGGACGACGATGGGCGCATCACCTTCTTCACCCAAAATCGCAACGACACGAGCATCGATTTCCCTAGTCGCCGGAAGCCAATGTGGAGCGTCATTGCCCCCCTTCAGACGAATAGGGTCGCGGGTTGTCAGATAGCGCCAAGTCATGGCGTCAACCTAGCTCTTGAAAGTCTCCTGGCCCAGCGGACCATCCGAACGCCTGACTAGGGTCGAAACCCGACTCTTCCAGCAGCCGTGCATTCCCCGCCACAAGGGCGAGAATGACAGGCCGCGAAATTGCGTGGCTACCTATTTTGAATGTCGATCCGGCCTACGCCGCCTGGCCGACCAGGGTCTTGATCAGGTCCATGGTCTGGGGCGAGTTGGCGAGCTGATCGCGTGACGCCGGATCCTTGGCCAGCTTCAGCGCCTCGACACGGGCCTTCTCGGCCACGGGTCCGGTCGGTCCCGCCTCGCCCATGGCCAGCTTGGCCAGCAGCTGCAGGCGATGCGGCAGCGGCGCGGGCGCGCGGACCAGCATGGCCAGCAGACGCGAGTCGCCCTCGATCAGAGCGCCGATCTCGCCCAGCTTGGCGCACAGCGGATCGAAGTCCTCGCGCACCAGGCCCGAGCGGGCCAGCTGCCGCTGCAACGCGGCCAGGCCGGCGAGCTTGGCGACGGGGGAGTCCGGCCCCTGGCGCATTTCCTTCTCGAAGCGCATGGCGCTGATATTGGCGTTCAGCCAGCGGGCGGCGTTGCGTTTGTTGACCGCGCCCATGACGTTCTCGGCCAGGCGGATCAGCATCTTGATCTCTTCCAGCGCCGAGCGGTCGCGCCCGAGCAGGGAATCGATGAAGTCGCCGTTCAGCAGGGTCTTGGAGCGGGTCGTGAAGGCGACCTGGATATCCTCGGCCTGCAGGATGCGGCCGGCGGCGGCGGTCAGGCCCATGGCCAGGGCGCGCAGATATTCGATCTCGGCCTCGGCGTCGTTGGGCTTCAGGCGACGCACGCCGTTCAGCTCCTCCAGGACGCGCTGGGCGATCGACTTGCGCACGCTGGGGAACTCGTCCTTGGCCAGCCACTCGCCGAGACGGCGGGCGGTGCCGGACAGTTCGGGCATGCAGTTGCGGACGCTGGCCTCGATCTTGATCAGCGCCTCGACGGCGAGGCCGCCGGTCATACGGGTCATGGCCGCCAACGTGGCGCCCAGGTCTTCCTTGGTCGTATCCAGCAGGTCGGCCATGCCGGCCTTGGAGCCGATGATCTCGGCCAGCGGCTGTTCGATGGCCTGCAGGGCGGCCTGGCGCGCGCGGGGCTCTTGCGGCGCGGCCTCGGCCAGGTCGAGCAGGCGGGCGATCTTGTCGGACCAGCTGGTGGCCGGGGCGATCGAGGCCGCGACGCCGGCGCCCAGCAGGAAGGCGCGGTCGGGATCGGCGGCCAGGCGCTCGGCGGCCTTGGCGAAACCTTCCTTGTCGAGGTCCGGCAGGTCCCCCTTCTTGAAGGCCTTCATCAGGTTGGCGACGGTGCGCTCGACCAGGCTCGAGAAGTGACGGATGACCTCGTGCACGGTCTGGCCGCGCGCCTCGGCTTCCGGAATGGCGATCTTCTGCAGGGCGTGCTGCAGGTCGGTGCCGGAAGCTTCCAGCTTCTCGACCAGATCGGGCCGGTGCAGCAGTTCGAACGGGGTGGCCTTGTTGCGGGCCAGGAAGCCTTCCAGCAGGCGGCCGATGCGGTCGCGGGCGTGGGAGGTGTAGAGGTCGGCGGGCTGCACGCACAGCGGATCGCGATCCTCGACTTCCTTCTTCGGCTTGCCGCCGTCGACCATGCCCTTGGTGAAGATGGCGATCGACTTGTATTCGCCCGTCGCGGCGTCGAGGGTTTCCTTGCTGACGCGCACGGCGACGGCGCGGCCCTGGGTCAGAACGTCTTCGGCGACCTGCAGCGCATGGGCGCGGTTTTCCGAGGCGATCTCGAGCGTCCATTGCGCGCCGGCTTTCCGCCGGACAAACAGCTCGTAATGGACTTGGCTCATTTGGATAGGCTCCAGTAGCCTTCACCATGACGCCTCAGACCTTAAGGTGAGGTTGAAGACCGTCGGTTTGGCGACAATCAGGCCGCATCGGCGCCTTTCTCGGGCCGCAAAGCCCAGGAAGAAGCAGGGAAAGCTTTGCCGCGCCATGCGTTGAAGCCGGGACACGCGGTCGATAGGATCGGCCGACGCAAGAATAGGCTAAGGACTAGAACGACCAGATGGCCGCGATCACGCTCATTGACGACGACGAGAACATCGTCGCCTCGGTCTCCCTGGCGCTGGAAAGCCATGGCCACGCGGTGAAGGCTTACTACGACGGCGCCTCGGGCCTCGAGGCCGTCGAGGCCAGCCCGCCGGACCTGGTCATCCTCGACGTGAAGATGCCCCGTATGGACGGCATGGAAGTGCTGCGCCGCCTGCGCCAGACGTCCGAGATCCCGGTGATCATGCTGACGTCCAAGGACGACGAGATCGACGAGATCCTCGGCTTCAACCTCGGCGCCGACGACTACATGCACAAGCCGTTCAGCCAGCGCCTGCTGCTGGAGCGGGTGAAGGCCGTGCTGCGCCGCGCGCGTCCGGACGAGGAAGATCCCGCCAGCGCGGGCGCGGCCGGAGCCGCCGGCTCCAAGGTCATGAAGCGCGGCAAGCTCACCCTCGACCCGGCGCGCCACGACAGCCTGTGGGACGGTCGTCCCGTGCGCCTGACCGTCACCGAGTTCCTGCTCCTGCAGGCCCTGGCCCAGCGTCCTGGCTTCGTGAAGAGCCGCGACAACCTGATGGACGCGGCCTACGACGATCAGGTCTATGTCGATGACCGCACGATCGACAGCCACATCAAGCGCATGCGCAAGAAGTTCCGTCAGGTCGATCCCGAGTTCGACTCCATCGAGACCCTGTACGGCGTTGGCTACCGTTACCGCGAAGCCTGATCCCGCGCCTCAAGGGGCAAGCGAGCCGAGGCGTCGCTTCTCCTGGCCGCGCGGGTCGCGGCTTGGCCGGCTGATCGTCACCCTCAACGTCCTGGCCCTGGCGATCGTGATCGTCGGGGCCTTGGTGCTGAACGAGCTACGCAGCGGCCTCGTCAATGCGCGCATCGACAGTCTGACGACCCAGGGCCAGCTGATCGCCAAGGTCGTCGACCAGCTGGCGACCGTCGGCGATCCTGAACCGGCGCTGGACCCCTATGTGGCCAGCCAGCTGATGCAGGTGCTGTTCATCCCGCGCAACCAGCGGGCCCGTCTGTTCGATGCTCGCGGCAAGGCTCTGGCGGACTCATTCGTGGTGGCCGACCGCGTCGACTGGAAGGTCCTGCCCCCCGCGCGCAAGCCGGGCCAGAAGGCCGAGGAGCCGCGCCTCAGCCCCGCCGCCGCCGCCCGGGCCGAGCGGGCGAAACAGGATCTCGCCAACGAGATCGCCCAGGCCATGAAGGGCCGCACCGTGGCCGGCACGCGCATCTCCGAGGACGGCGAGCGCGTGGTGTCGGTCTCGATCCCGATCCAGCATGTCCGCGCGGTGCTGGGCGTCCTGACCCTGGAAGCCGGCGACGTCGACGAGATCATCTCGGCCGAGCGCAAGGCCCTGCTGCCGTTCATCATCGTGGCCATGACCGCCATCCTGATGTCCAGCGTCCTGCTGCACCGCCTGATCGCCGTCCCCGTCCTGCGTCTGGCCCGCGCCGCCGACCATGTGCGCCTGCAGGGCGCGCGCGCCATCTCGCTCCCCGACCTTTCCGAGCGCCGCGACGAGCTGGGCGACCTGTCCCGCTCGCTCGAGGACATGACGCACTCGCTCTCGGAGCGGATGGACGCCATCGAGCGCTTCGCCGCCGACGTGGCCCACGAGATCAAGAACCCGCTGACCTCGATCCGTTCGGCCATCGAGACCCTGGACCTGGTCTCGGACCCCGCGGCGCGGGCCCGGCTGCTGGCCATCCTGCAGAACGACGTCAACCGCCTGGATCGCCTGGTCACCGACATCTCCAACGCCTCGCGCCTGGACGCAGAGCTGTCGCGCGAACACCCCAAGGCGCTGGACCTGGGCCGGCTGCTCACCGAGGTGGCCAACCTCTACGAAGCCCAGCTGCGGCCCGGTGAAGCGCCGGGCAGCGTGCGCGTCAGCCTGCAGATCGCCGATCCTGCGCCGCCCTCGATGATCGTCGGCCGCGAGACCCCGATCGGCCAGGTGTTCCGCAACCTGATCGACAACGCCCGCTCCTTCAGCCCGCCCGACGGCGAGGTGCGCATCAGGCTGGCCCGCACGCGCGGCCACCTGTTGGTGATGATCGACGACGACGGCCCCGGCATCCCGCCGGACAATCTCGAGACCATCTTCGAGCGCTTCTACACCTCGCGCCCCAAGGGCCGGGCGTTCGGCGGCAATTCGGGCCTGGGCCTCTCCATCGCCCGCCAGATCGTCGAGGCTCACAGCGGAACGATTCGTGCGGAGAACCGCCTCGACATCGCGGGCGTCATCGCCGGCGCGCGCTTCATCGTCGAGCTGCCGGACGACCGCGAATGAGCGGTCCAGGGATCCGGCACGGCGGCCTGATCGCCCAGCGCCAGGACGGCCTCTGGCGCGGCGCCCTGATCGAGGGTCCCTCGGGGATCGGCAAGAGCGACCTGGCCCTCCGCGCGCTCGACCAGGGCTTCCGCCTGGTGGCCGACGACCGCGTCGTCACCTTCGCCAGCGGCGGCCGCCTCTATGGCAAGGCGCACGAAACCCTGGCCGGCCTGATCGAGGTGCGGGGCCTGGGCGTGGTCGACGCGGCCACCCTGCCCTTCGCCGAGATCGTCCTCGTCATCCGCTGCGTTTCCACGCCCGAAGCGGTCGAGCGCCTGCCCGAGCCCCGTTTGGAGACGATTGCGGGCGTTTCCGTCCCTGTCTTCGACCTGTGGCCGCGAGAACCCGCCGCCCCCGCGAAAATCCGACGCATGATGCAGTCTCTTGGAGTCGCTCTCTAACGGGCGTATCAAGGCCGCCCGCGCGACGCTCTCCCGTTGCGCCGGGTATTGGGGATCCCGTTTGAGACACAAGGCATGATCGGGCTCGTGATCGTGACGCACGGGCGTCTGGCGGAAGAATTCGTCTCCGCCATGGAGCATGTCGTGGGCCCGCAGGCCGCCGTGAAGGCGATCTGCATCGGCCCCGAAGACGACATGGAACGTCGCCGTTCGGATATTCTGAAAGCCTGCGCCGAGGTCGATGTCGACGGCGAGGGCGTTATCCTGCTGACCGACATGTTCGGCGGCACACCCAGCAACCTGGCCATCTCGGTCATGGAGCAGACCAAGGCCGAGGTCATCGCCGGCCTGAACCTGCCCATGCTGATCAAGCTGGCCAGCGTGCGCCAGCGCGAGACCCTGCAGGCCTGCGTCGCCCACGCCCAGGAGGCTGGACGCAAGTACATCTCCGTGGCCTCCTACGTGCTCGCCGGAGAAAAGTGACGGGCATGACTTCAAGGACGGTCGAGATCATCAACGAGCGGGGCTTGCACGCCCGGGCCTCGGCCAAGTTCGTGAAGATGGCGTCCGGTTTCGACGCCGAGGTGACCGTCAGCCGCGAAGGGTCGTCCGTCGACGCCCGCTCGATCATGGGCCTGATGATGCTGGCCGCCGGCATCGGCTCGACCATCGACATCACCGCCGAAGGCCCCGAAGCCCACGCCGCCGTCGAGGCGCTGTGCGAACTGGTCGAGAACCGGTTCGACGAGGAGCGCTAGGCTCCCTTCCAGAGTTTCCTCCCCTGGGGCATGGCCGCCCTAGTGCATCGCCACGGGACCGGTCTTGGCCGCCGCTGGGCTCGTCTCCTCGATCCAGGCCGGCCAGATCGCCGTCGGCCATTGCGCCTTCACATACTGGTCGTGGACGATGCCCAGCCATTGGCGCAGGGCGTGGGTCACCAAGGTCAGGCGCGCTGTCTTGGCCTCACCGGCCTTGAAGATGAGGCCGACGGCGGTGGCGCCGTTGGCGATGTCGACCGAATCCACCAGCGAGGACGCCGAGGACGAATCGGCCTGTACGGCCGGCAGCGGCGGCGCGATGGCGCGGGCGGCCTCCTGGGCGAAGCCCTGCAGCATCTCGTTGTCCACGACCCCCGCCGTGGCGCCGGCCACGCCTTGCTGCTCCAGCCATTGCGTCAGGCGCGGCACGAGCCGGTTGAGCATGCGCTGGGTCAGCCACAGCACCACGGTCTCGTCGCCGCTCACCGCGCCCGAAATCCGGACGCGATCCTCCATGGCGACATATTCGGTGGTGACGCGCTGAAGTTCTGGACAGTCCTGCATCTCGAATCCTGGCGACACGGCCACGCCGGCGACGATCTTTGCCGCTTCAGCTTGTAGGCGGCGGCGATCGCTTTGTGATCCCCGATTTTCCCGATGCCCCTGGGCCAGCACGTCCTCCAGGGTCGCCTGGCCAACCCTGGGCCTCGCGAGGCAGGGTCAGGCACGAAGAAGGCTCCCGCCACGGAGACGGGAGCCCTCTGAAGTCCACCCGGGTTCGCGCGTCCCTACTGGACGGGCTTGCCGTCGGCGTCGATCACCTTGAGGTCCAGCCCCAGGCCCTTCAGCTTGGGCTCGATGACCGCGCGGTCGCCGACCACGACCCAGGTCAGCTCGTCCGGCTTGATCGCCTTCTTGGCCGCCGCCGTGGCCGTCTCGACGGTCACCGCGCGCACTTCGCTGGGATAGGCGTCGAAATAGCCGTCAGGCAGCTTGAAATTCACCAGCTCCGAGATCGACCCCGCCACGCCCGCGCCGGTCTCCCAATACCCCGGCAGCGACAGGGTCAGGCTGTTCTGGGCCTTGGCCAGCTCGGCGGCGGTGACCGGCTTGTCGCCGATGATGCCCGTCAACTCCTTGCGGGCCTCGGCGAACGACTCGGCGGTCTTGTCGGTCTGGACCGGCGCGTAGGCCACGAACATCCGCGTGCCGCGCGCGGCCCGGACAAAGCTGCCCGCGCCATAGGACCAGTGCTTGTCCTCGCGCAGGTTCATGTTCAGGCGCGAGACGAAGTCGCCGCCGAACAGCGAGTTCATTACGTCGACCGCGGCCTCGTCGGCCGGATCGCGCGGCGGGACCAGGTTGCCGACCATGATCATCGACTGCTGCGCGCCGGGCTTGTCGATCAGATAGACCGCGCCCTTGGCCGAAGGCGCGACGACCGGCGCCTTGGCCTTGGCCTGAGCGCCCGTCCAGCCGCCCAGCTGGGCTTCCAGCTTGGGCATGATCTGCGCCAGGGTCGTGTCGCCCACGACGATCAGGGTGGCGTCCTTGGGCTGCAGCCAGCTCTTCTGGAAGCTAACCAGATCCTCGCGGGTGATGGCGCCGACGCTGGCTTCGGTGGACAGCACGCCATAGGCGCTGCCCGGACCGTAGGTCAGGACCGGCAGGATACGCGAGGCCATGGCGTTCGGGTTCTGCTTGGCCTGCTGGATGCCGGCGATCGACAGACGCTTGCGGCGATCCAGGTCGGCGGGGGTGTAGGCCGGGTTGCGCAGGACATCGGCGTAGATCGCCAGCGCGGGGTCCAGGGTCGCGGTCAGAGTGTTCAGGGTCAGTCCCGAGGTGTCGAGGCTGTTGAACGTGCCCAGATTGGCGGCCAGCTGGGCCAGCTCGCGGCTGAGCGTAAGGTTGTCACGATTGGTCGTCCCTTCGGTCAGCATCCCGACCGCAAGGCCGGACACCCCGGCCTTGCCGCCCGCCTCGGCCGCCTGGCCCGCATCGAACATCAGGTTGAACTGCACCTGCGGGGTCTCGTGGCGCTCGGCGACGATCACCTTCAGGCCGTTCGACAACGTTCCGCGCTGCAGCTTCACGAAGGCTGGGGCCTTGATCGCCCCGACCTCGGGCATCTGCTTGCGATCGGCGCCCGTCGCGGCGGGCTTGTAATTCGGGAACGGCGTGACCGTCAGGGTCAGGTCGCCGTCGGTCAGCCACTTGCGGCCCGCTGCCGTGAGGTCCGCCGGCTTGGCGCTGCGATAGCGCTCCAGCGTCTCCTTGTAGGCGTCGGCGCTACCGCGGAAAACCTGGTTCTGAGCCAGGATGTCCGACTTGCCGCCGAAGCCGCCGATACGCTCGGCGCCCCGCACGAACTGGGCCAGGTTGTTGGTGCGCACCTTGGCCACCTCCTCCGGCGTCGGGCCGTCACGCAGCAGGCGCTGGAACTCCTCCTCGAACGCCTTTTCGACCAGGGCCGGATCGCCGCCGGCCTTGACCGTCAGGGTCACGACGAACTGGCTGCCGATCTCGCTGGTGTAGATGGCCGCGCCGGCCGAGGTGACGGTTTGGTCGGTGAAGACCAGGCGCTTGTAGAGACGCGAGGTCTTGTCCGACATCATCACGTCGGACAGCAACTCCAGATAGTCTGCATCGGCCGATCCGTACTCCGGCACGTTCCAGACCTTGTAGATCCGGGCCTGGGGCACCCGATCCTGCATCTCGGCGCGTTGCGAGCCGGTGCGTTTGGCAACCCACGCCTTCTGGCGGGCGACCGGCGGACCCGACGGAATATCGCCGAAATACTTCTCGGCCTTGGCCTTGGCCTCGGCCACGGTGATGTCGCCGGCCAGGACGATCGTGGCGTTGGCCGGGCCGTAATAGCTCTTGAACCAGGTCTTCACGTCGTCCAGCGAGGCAGCGTCCAGGTCCGCCATCGAGCCGATCACGGTGTGCCCATAGGGGTGGTCGCGTGGATAGGTGCTCTCGGTGATCAGGTTGAAGGCTTGGCCATAGGGCTGGTTCTCGCCTTGCCGCTTCTCGTTCTGGACGACGCCGCGCTGCTCATCCAGCTTGGCCTTGTCGATGGCGTTGACCAGCCAGCCCATGCGGTCGCTCTCGAGCCACAGGACCTGGTCCAGCGCCGCGGTCGGGACGTTCTCGAAATAGTTGGTCCGGTCCTTGTTGGTCGTCCCGTTCATGTCGGTGGCGCCAAGCTTCTCCAGCGCCTTGAACCAGTCGTCGTTGAAGTGTTCCGAGCCGTTGAACATCAGGTGCTCGAACAGGTGGGCGAACCCGGTCTTGCCCGTGGGCTCGTTCTTGGAGCCGACGTGGTACCAGACGTTCACCGCCACGATCGGGGCCTTGTGGTCCTCGTGCACGATCACCGTCAGGCCGTTCGACAGCTTGAAGGTCGTGTGGGGGATGTCGACCGTCGGGAGGGCGGCCATGGCGCCCGTGACCTTGGCGGCCGGCTTCGCGGTGGCTTGGGGTGCGGGCTTGGCCTGAGCGGCGGCCAAGGTCGGCGACGCGACCAGGAGGGCCGCGATGGCGGCCGACGCGAACAACTTCATCAGAACCTTCCCAGCAAGGCTGCGCTCCCCGACGAGCGCATGGCACCCTAGGTTGCGAAAAGCCCCAAGGACAAGTGCTCGCGCACCGGAGGCTTGCGAAGTCCGCGAAAGCACGGGGATTGGGCGCGCTTTGTCCTCGGCGAAGGAAGGGGAGTGGTTATGAAGTTGACCGGAAGACCACCCCTAACGCCCGTCATTTCCCGCCCTTGTGGGGGAAGGCGCCGCTACCGGCAAGGTCGGCTTTCGACGCTGTGCCGACGCCTGGAACGTCTGCTGGTGGGCAGGATGCGAAGGCGCCCTGACCCCACCTCGCACTCAGCTGGGCTCGTCAAGCGGTCTATGTCCTAGCCGTTCGGCCAGCATCACTAGGTAACCATCGGGATCCAGGACGAAGACCTCGCGTTGCCCGCCCAGCCTATCTCCATGGCGCCTCCATACTTCTCTAGGCCCGTGGTGGATCCGATAGTCGCAGCCGGCGATGGCCTGCAGCACCGGCTCCAGGCTCTCGACATAGACTTGGAACATGACCCCTCGTCCGAACGGTCGCTCCAGTGGTCCCGTTTCCCAAACACCACAGCGCTCGTGAAGCATGATTTGTGGTCCGTCGTTCCTCTCTAGGTACGCGAACCCTTCATCCGGCCGCTCGTACGCGATCGCAAACCCCAGCACGTCGCGCCAAAATGCGATGCTCTGGCCGATGTCGGACACCAAGAGTTCCGACACGACATTTGCCCAGCCTGTTCGAGGAGGCGCACCAAGATCGCTCTGCATCATTTTGGTTCCAGGCTGACCCGCTTCAGTAGACCACAGCGCCGCATCGAATGTCCGCTCTCCACCCATAGCTGACGTTGTGCGTGTCGGCTTAGATCTGGCCCGCAAGCAATTGTCTGGCCGGATGACACCCGCCACACGAGCGGGAATGACGGCGACTTATGGGGATTGGCCGGTGCCTATCCCCGGAATTCGCGATCTCGAACCCAACGAAATCAATCGCTTCTTACTTTTACGCCCTCGCCAATCATGCGCGTCCAGAACCGCCGCACAATCATAGCCATCCCCGTCGCGGGGGAGGGCGTTTGGATCCGGCCCAAAACGGCGGC